>NC_009464.1:1200000-2400000 GCF_000063445.1 Methanocella arvoryzae MRE50 | reverse complement strand
GGATTGCAGATTTCAGGTGAAACGGTGGGAAGATGATGAGAAAGACGGATGATTCCGGCCAGTGGCTGCTGCTCATGGGGATCGTGGCAGGAGTCGGCATGGCTGTACTGCTGGTCTTCGTTAACCAGTCGGTGATGGCAGGCAGCGCCTCGTCGAGCTCGATCGTCGACTTCCCAAAAAATGACATACGGGAAATCCGGTCAGAAGTCGTCAACGAAGCTTACGCGCTCGGTATTGCGGCTAACAAGGAAGGTAGCGATTACAATGGCAGAAGCCAGGCGTTCAAAGATAGCTTTGACCTGTACTTTAAGGCAGACCTGGAACACATGTACGCCATGAAGGGTGTTGACCTGGACGTCGATGCTCAGCCGCACCAGACTGGTGACATGATAGGCGAAGTCGCTTTAGAGATTTACTACAGCGATGGTGGCACTACGTATACGGAAAAAACTGTCGTCTACTTGCTATGAGGGTTAGACTCAGCGAAAGATCCATGGTGGGGATGTGAGGGCACGAACGAGAAACACGATAAACCAGGTATAACGTTATGGCAGCAATATCGAAAGGCCGGGGAAGATCAGAGCAGGGATGAGGCTGGCGTATCGGCAGTTCTGGAGTATATGATTACGTTCATCACTGCGTTCATACTCTTCACGATCTTGCTGGTGATGTTCAACGGATTGTTTGTCAACTCCCCGACTCAGTCAGTCTGTTCCGTCCAGTACACGGACGTAGGAAACGAGGTGGCGGCAAAGCTTCTCGATACGTACCTCGTGGCTCCGGCAGATGGCACTATTTACACCAGTTTTGAGATACCCCGGGATGTGGCTGGCAAGAGCTATACGGTTAAGATCGAGCCGATCGGAAGCGACGCAGAGGTAGAAGTATACTCCCGCGAGAGCGGCGTCAGCCGGAAGATCACTGTGAACGGGGTGCACTCCACTATCAACCTGAACGGTACGACGACGAGCCTCAGCGATACACACTGGATATCCTATGAATCGACCCCCCGGTGATCTGGACTCAGGAGAAGAGAAGTCTGGAGCTGTTCGGCAGATTGTAAACCGATTGATAGAGAAAGGGTCGAGAAAAAGACGTAAAAGGACTATTACAAAACCGGATGTATCCCGGACAAACAGGAGGATTCACAACACATGGCAGGTAAGGGGCGAGGAGTAAGGGACGATAAGGGAGTATCGGAAACATTAGGGTCCATACTGGTATTTGGAATCATAGTCTCTGGCATCGCAATGATACTACTGTTCGGGACGAACATCCTTAACAATAGTAAAGAGATCAGCAACTTCCAGAACGTCGAGCAGGGCTTCAAGCTGGTCCAGAGCGACATTAAGCGTGTGGCCTTCGAGGAGATGCCGGTCAAGCTGACCCGGATACACATCGACAGCGGCACTATCAGTAAAGACCCTGCAAAAAGGGTCACTATCACCTATGCGGGGAAAGATATTGAGAACCATACTTATGTTTGTGATTATGACGCCCAAGTGGGAGAGATCACTTATCAGCCTGCCGGCCTGCAGAGCAGCATATCGATCGAGAACGGCGGCCTGTGGAAGATGGAGGGCGGTTATGACTCCATGATCACTGCCCCGAGAATCTTCATGAGCCCTGACGGTGTCCTTGTAATAAATGTGATCAGGCTGGACTGCGAGGCTGAAAAGTTCTCGGGCGCCGGCACTATCAACCTGTATATGAAACATTTGAACAGCCAGGTGCAAGCGTATGATAATCCGCCGGCTGGTAACGATGAGGTCAAGCTAGAGATACAAACAAACTACCCGAGCGCGTGGTCGGCCGCATTTAAGGACAACCCCGTAGACACCACGGTTTCCGATACGTCTGACGGAGTAGAGATTACGTTTAAGGACGTCAAAAAGCTCATCATAAGCGAGCATACCGTCCGGATCGACCCGATGTCGATCTCATCTTAGAGGCACAGGAGCACACGCAGATGTTACAGTTAAAAAATCGCCGCGGACAGTCCAATATCGACTTCCTGATCGGGATGGGTGTTTTTCTCCTCGGTTTCCTCTACGTGCTGACGTTCGTGCCCACCCTGTTCACCCCGTACCAGCCGGGAGCGGTGGACCTGAGCGCAGTGGCATATAAGACATGCGCTGTGCTAGTTGAAGACCCGGGCTGGTATAACTATACAGAAAACGATGGTTATACTTCGTGGGAGCTACAAAAAATAACCTACAGCGATGAGTATCCTTTTACTAATTTCCAGCGTTTCGGGCTGGCAAGAGATAAGCAGTCGCCTAACGTGCTGTCCCTTGATAAAGTGGAGAAGTTACAGAGTATTTATGATAAGGGCAAATATGACGAGATCAGGCAGAGGATCGGGCTTGCCGGCACTGTCACGTATGATTTCAACATGGACCTGGTAATGACAAACATGAAAGGTGAAGACATCACCCTGCTGAACATAGACTCATCAGAGCCCGGCGACAACATGGAAAAGATGCAGAGGTACGTGCAGGTCGACACGGGAAAACAGCTGTTCATAGACTGCCAGAACCCCCTTGATACCAGTGCCAAAAGTAAGGTGCTCCGGGTAAATCTGGCCGGCCGCCCCTCGTCAGACGAGCACGACGTCATAATACGCCTGTACAACGCAGAAGAGGACTGGACGATCAGCGCGATCCGGGGGGACGAGACCAGCTTCCCGATGAACGATCTATTCTATCAGATGGACTACGTCATCATGGTAAACGGAGATGAGCTGCCATACGGCCCCATGCCCGGCACCCCGATCGCGATAGGAAAGGGCGATACGGTGGAAGTTAAGTTCTTCCACGAAACGATATCAGCTAACGATATCAGCTATCTCCTGATAAGCCAGTCGGGCGCTGATCCTGAGTCGGTATTACCCGGTAATGAGGTAGGCTTCATCAATGACCCACTATATATAAGACAAAGCGTCTGTTACCCGGGAACGTTTACTCTGGAGGTGTGGTCCGATGACCTCTGGTGACCGGGGCCAGATATATACACTTGAAGGACTGATCGCTGCAGGCATACTGATAGGGCTGCTGATCTTCATCCTGCAGTCGGTATCAGTCGTCACTCCCCAGACAGAGATGACGCTGGACATGAAGCTTCAGCAGAAATCAAGCGATATCCTGATTTGCATTGATCGGCTTGACGAGAAGAACACGAGTGAGCTAAAGAACTGCGTCCTGGAATGGGAAGGCGGCCAAACTCGATACCTGGCAAACCCCCTGCCCGCAAACCTGTCCGGTGAAGATGACCCGGGTATCGCACGCCTGAACGAGTCTATCGATGGCTACCTGCCCTCGGATGTTGCATATAATGTAGACTTCTACTTCTATGACAACTACAATAATCCAAAAGGCTACAGGACTATGAACATCATCAAGCACGGCGATCCGGGCGACAACAGCGTCAAGGTCAGAAAGCTGGTGACCATCAACAAAGATGACGACATACCGGGGAACAGTTTCTGGAGCGATTCGAGAAATAACCGCTACCCGGAGATCGTCGAGGTTCAGCTCACAGCGTGGTACCTGTAAAGAGTTTTATATCAAAGACTACCCGGTTGCCGGAAGATTCGTTAGTAAAAAGAGAAAAAGAAGAGTTCAGATTACTGTTTTATGAACTCTTCCAGCAGCTCTTTAGCCCGGTCAGCCCGGACCTTCTTCTCCTTGACCATCGCCTCTGCAACCCGGTCGATCAGGTCTCCCGTGGCGCCGGCCTGGATGGCGACGTTCCTGGAGTGCAGCTGCATGTGGCCGCGCTGGATACCCTCTGTCGCCAGCGCCCGGAGCGCCGCGAAATTCTGCGCCAGGCCTACTGCGGCCATGACCTCTCCCAGTTCGGTGGCCGTCTTGACGCCCAGGATTTTCACGTTCGCCTTCGCAGTCGGATGCGACGCGGTCGCGCCGCCGACTAAGCCGACGGCCAGAGGCAGCTCGATGGTCGCCACGAGGTCGCCGTCAGCGTTCTTCTCGTATGTGGTCAGGGGCCTGTAGGTGCCGGTGATCGCGGCATAAGCGTGGGCGCCTGCCTCGATGGCCCGGGTGTCGTTGCCCGTCGCGAGAGTTACGGCAGAGATGCCATTCATGATGCCCTTGTTATGAGTGGCTGCCCTGTACGGGTCCGCCAGCGCGAACTCGTACGCCTTAATCACCGCGTCAACCACGTTCTCGCCGCCGATGGCTTCCTTGCCAAATACGGCCTTCGCCCTCATCAGGCGCCTGTCTGCGAGGTTGGAGATGATCCTTAGGTATACTTTGCCGCCGGTGATCTTTTCGATGTGCGGGCCGACGGTCTCGGTCATGGTGTTGACTGCGTTGGCGCCCATGGCGTCCCGGCAGTCGACGATCAGGTGGACGATCAGCATGGTGTGGCCGGGCTTGTTCGGTACTTCCCGGACGTAAGCCTCGACATCTTTGCACCCGCCGCCGAACTTGACGAGGATCGGGTCCACAGCGTTGGCCAGCTCCATGATCTTGTCCTTGGCTGCCAGCACTTCGAGCCGGGCGCTGAACGGGTCCTTGACCTCGGTCACCTGGATGAGGCCGCGCATGACAGGCCCGGTGCTGCTGGTCTTGAAGCCGCCCTTTTCCCGGGCCATCTTGGCCGCGTTGGATGCCGCCGCAATGACCGAGGGCTCCTCGATGGCCATCGGCACGAGATAGTCCTTGTCGTTGACCCTAAAGTTCACTGCCACGCCCAGCGGTACTGGAATGACGCCGATGACGTTCTCCACCATGCGGTCGACCTGTTCCCACTTTAACGCGCCCGTAGCGCCGATGACTGCCGCTTCCTCGTCGGTCAGGCCGGCGAGTTCCTTCACCTTAGCCAGCCGCTCCTGCGGAGGAAGCTTGTAAAAGCCTGAGATCTGAGAGCTCTTCTCCATTGAGATCACCTGTTATGCAAGCATGTATTATCATGATATATAACTTACCGGTGCGCCCTGAGGGCGCCCGGAAAGTTAGGGCCGGGATATGCGGGCAAAGCCCGTAATGCTGGCGCACTATCCCCAACAAATCAGCAAAGATTAAATGCATACCAAAAACGATCTAATGGTAATGAAGATCTACTCACCCACCGCAGTCAACGCGTTTATTCTAGAAAAGCAGATGCTCGCCAATCGTAAAGCTTCCAGCCTGGAAGAGGCGGTGAAAGATCTTCTGGTCATAGACTCCGGTAGCTTGCCCAATACATGCTACAGCCTCAGCCTGCGTGTGAAAAATTTCAACCCTGCTGCCTTCCAGCAATCGCTCTCTGGCGGAAGGCTGGCCAGGGTGAGAGGCTTAAAGGGTAATTTACAGGTGATGCACACGGATCTGATGCCCGCTGTTTTTGCTGCCTCGGCGGAGTCCCGGGAGGCGCGGGCGAAGTCGCTGCTGCAGGGGTGGGGCATCGGGGAGGACGAGTACCGGCGGACCAGTGCAGCGATTATCGAAGCGCTGGGCACGAAAGAGAAGACGCTGCCTCAGCTCAAGAACGGGCTCAAGCCGGGCGTGTCCAGGGACCTGGTCAAGACTAAGGGTAAGAAAAAGGAGCGGTCGACGAACGTCGCTGTCGTGGCCACGGCTATGTGGGAGCGGTGGGAACTCCTGAGGGGCGGAACGGGCAGGGCACCGTGCGAGGACCCGGGGAGATATTCGCTATTCTCTCGCAGGTTTGGCAGGATGAAGCTTGACATGGACCGGAAGGAAGCGGTCAGAAAGCTGGCAGGGCAGTACGTTGCTGCTTATGGCCCGGTGAGCGTAGATGACATCGCCTGGTGGCTGGGTATTTCAGTGAAAGAAGCGCAGGCAACTCTGGATCGAAAGGCGCTTGAGCAGGTGGAGATAGAGGGCTGCGCCGGAGAATATTTCACCGCGGCAGGGCAGGACATCGGGGATAAGGAGCCCGGCACTGCTATCGCCATACTGGCCGCCGATGACCCGTATGTGAAAGCGTATGCCAGGCGGGAGCGCTTTGTGCCAGGCCTTTATTTAGACAGGATGATCACCCGGTTCGGGGAGTCGGTCAGCACGGCGGTGATCGGCGGTGCAGTCACTGGTATCTGGCACATCGACCGGGAAATGGAAGGCGACCTGGTCGACGTAGAGCTGTTCGGCCCGGTGGCGGAAGGCCTGGATCCGGTTGTCGAGTGTGCCGCAGAGGCTGCGGGGCGGTTCTTCACCGGAGACCACGTGCCCGTGCGGATCTCGATTTATAAAAAATGAGTGCCGGGCTTATGCAGCCTTTTTGAAGAAGTCGTTCGAGTCGTTCCGCAGGCGGCCTGTCTGGTTCAGGTAGTACAGGTTCTCGGAGTCGAAGCCGGGGTTCTTTCCCTTGTAGACCAGTGCATACGTATTGGTATCCGTCTTACTCCATGTCCCGGAATGCGTCTCTACTACGGAGCCCTCCTTGTAGGTCCGGGTAAAGGTGCCGTCGGCGGCAAAAGTGTACGAGGCTTCTATGCCAGCACTGCCGCCGGGGCTCATCCAGTTCCAGGTGCCGATGACAGGATCTCCTGAATAGTTGACAGAGTTGATGGGGCCGCAACATCCGGCGAGTGTAACAGCCATCAGAATCAATTGGAGTAATAGCAGGCCTGAAATGGGCTTCATATGACCACAATAACTTCTTAGTCACACGTATATTTAAAGTACTGTCCTTTGTTTTCGCCTTCAGATACAATTATATCGGCAGTACTGCCGCAGAGGTCCGGACAATAAACTTTATGTATAGCAGGCATCATTTTAGTACGGTGCATATGAACTTGAATGCGTGGGATTGCTTTATTGGCCGCCATGGCCCCGTTTTGTAACCCGATCCCCGTTCTGCACATGCAAAAATTTTCACACTACATCTCATTTAGTGTATACGATTTCGCGAGGAATTGAAGTGATACAGGAAGAGAAAGAGCAGTACAGTAGCAAGAGTCTGGAGGCCGGAGTCGATGAGCTCTGGCGGGCCAGCGATGCGTACGCCCTGACCCGCAAAAAGAGGCTGGGCAGCAAGAGATTTTTCTTCGTGGACGGTCCGCCGTATACGACCGGCCGCATTCACCTGGGCACTGCCTGGAATAAGATCATCAAGGACTCGGTATTGAGATACCGTAGCATGAACGGCTACGACCTCATAGACAGGCCCGGCTGGGACATGCACGGGCTGCCGATCGAAGTTAAGGTCGAGAGCATTCTCGGGTTCAAGACCAAGAAGGACATCGAGGAGTTCGGCGTAGCCCGCTTTACGGAAGAGTGCAAGAAGTTCGCCATCGGCAACATGCACGAGATGACCTCGCAGTTCAAGAAGCTCGGCGTCTGGATGAACTGGGACGATCCGTACATGACCCTGAAAAACGAGTACATCGAGGCCGCCTGGTGGACCATCAAGCAGGCGCACGAAAAGCACCTCCTCGAGAGAGGCCTGCGCAACGTCAACTGGTGCCCCCGGTGCGAGACTGCGATCGCGGATTCGGAAGTCGAGTACGCCGACCGGAAGGACGATTCAATCTACGTCAAGTTCCCGCTGAAAAACGAAGAGGGCTTTTTGGTAATATGGACCACCACCCCGTGGACCATACCGGCCAACATGGCGGTCGCCGCCAACAAGGACTTCACCTACGCGATGGTGTACGCCCTTCCTGCGGCAGTGCTGGAAGAAGCCGCCATGCAGGCAGGCCTTGACCACACCACGCTGGTAGAGCATCACTCTGACGGCCGGCCCAAGCCGATGCGCTACTCGGACAAGGTAGCGAAGATGAAGGAGGCCATAGGCGAGGAGAAAGTCAAGGAACTATATGAGAAGCACGGCGAGAAGCTGATCATAGCCAGAGACCTTGTGGACGGAGTCCTCAAGATGGGCCGGTACGCAGACTACCAGGTGCTCAAGACTATGACCGGCGAAGAGCTAAAGGGCACAGAGTATGTGCACCCCCTCGCAGACCTTATCCCCTGCCAGAAGGAGACAGAGCATAAGGTTTACCTTGCAGACTTCGTGGTCGGCGAGAACACCGGCATGGTCCACATCGCCCCCGGCCACGGTTTCGACGACTTCGAGCTCGGCCTCAAGGAAGGCATCAGGGCTTACTGCCCTGTGAAGGCGAACGGCCACTACGACGACTCGGTGGGGGCTTACGCGGGCATGGAAATACGCGAAGCCAACCCGAAGATCATGGAAGACCTGAGGCAGCGGAACCTGCTGCTCGGCGCCACGACCATCGAGCACAGGTACGGCCACTGCTGGCGGTGCAAGACTCCGATCATCTTCCTCACAACTGACCAGTGGTTCATCGCGGTCAGCAAGATGAAGGAAGACATGCTCGCCGAGGTCAAGCGGGTCAACTGGTATCCCGACTGGGCCGGCTCCGCCCGGTTCTACGACTGGGTGAACGGCGCCAGGGACTGGTGCGTATCCAGGCAGCGGTACTGGGGCATACCTATACCCATATGGAAGTGCGAGAAATGCGGCAGCCTGGACGTGATCGGCACAAAGGAAGAGCTGGAGCGGAAAGTCGGCAGGGAAGTCCCCGACCTGCACCGGCCCTTCGTGGACGAAGTCAGGCTGGAGTGCGAGTGCGGCGGCTCGATGCGCCGCGTCGAGGACATCTTCGACGTGTGGTTCGACTCCGCAGTGGCGTCGTGGGCGACCCTGCACTTCCCGGGAAGGAAAGACCTGATGGACTGGTGGCCGGCCGACTTCATCGTGGAAGGCCACGACCAGACAAGAGGCTGGTTCTACTCGCAGCTGGGAGCTGGCATGGTGGGCTTCGGCAAGGCGCCGTACAACGGCGTATGCATGCACGGCTTCACGTTAGACGAGACGGGCAAAAAGATGTCGAAGAGCCTGGGCAACGTAGTCGCCCCGGAGGACGTGGTGGAGAAGCTGGGCGCAGACACGCTGCGCCTGTATGTGTTATCGCAGAACGCCCCGTGGGAAGACCTGAGCTTCTCGTGGGAGGAATGCGGCAACATCAACAGGGCCATTAACATCTTCTGGAACGTCTACAGGTTCCCGCTGCCCTACATGGTGCTCGACAAGTTCGACCCGGCAAAGGTCACCTTAGAATCTGTTAAGGGCAGCCTCCGCGTGGAAGACCGGTGGATCCTGTCGAAGCTCCAGGCCGTCATCAAGGACGTGGACACCTACATGGCCACCTATGAATTGCACCGGGCCACACGCTCGATCATAAGCTTCATCCTCGAAGACCTGTCCAGGTGGTACGTCCAGCTGGCCAGAGAGAGGACATGGGTAGAGGCGGACGACCCGGACAAGCTGGCGGCATACAGGGTTTTATATGACACGCTGGTGACTACCGTCAAGCTGATAGCGCCGTTTACTCCGTACATAGCGGAGCGCATGTACCAGAACCTCGTCAGAAACGTCAGCGCAGAGGCGCCAGTTTCTGTACATATGTGTGACTGGCCTGTCGTTGACAGCAGCCTGCTCGACGAGCAGCTGAACAGGGACATGGACATCGCCCGGAAGATCGTGGAAGCCTCCTCCAACGCCCGGCAGAAGGCGAAGAGGAAGCTCAGGTGGCCGGTCCAGAAGATCGTGGTCGCAGCGGAGAACCCGGACGTGGTGACCGCAGTCAAAGACCTGTCGGGAGTCATCGGGGAGCAGACCAACTCCAAGGAAGTCGTCGTGCTGGCCCCCGGAGAGGCGAACACCGAGCTCGGAGTAGAAGTCGTGCCCAACCCGAAGCTGATCGGCCCCATATTTAAGGCTGTGGCCGGAAAAGTGACCGCAGCCCTCAAAGAGGCCGATGGCAGGGCTGTGAAAAAGGCGATCGAGGAGGAGAAGAAGTATATCGTCGAGATACCCGAAGGCTCGTTCGACATCCTGTTGGACATGGTCAGCTTCCGGGACGTCATCCCCGAGAGCCTCGCCATGGCCGACTTCCCGGGCGGCAAGGTCTACGTCGACGTAACCCTCTCGAAAGAGCTGGAAGCGGAGGGCTACACCAGAGAGCTGATCCGCCGCATCCAGGACATGCGGAAGGAGATGAACCTCAACGTGGAGGACCGGATCAAGGTGGAAGTCTACGTGGGCGACGAGAAGGTGCTCGACCTGGTGAAGAGCATGAAGGACTACGCTGCCGGTGAAGTCAGGGCTGATACGCTGGACCTCAAAACTGAGAAGCCGGCCGCCGGCTTCGTCAAGGACTGGGATGTAGAAGGCATTCCCATGACCATCGGGCTGGAAAAGATATGAAGTACGAAGAGTGGGAGCCCTACTATAAGGCCATCCTGGCCGATTTCGGGTGGACGCCTGAAGGGGATGAGGCAGCTGCACGGCTGCTCTCCTCCCTCCTCCCGGCCGCTTCTCCCTGGCTCGGAAAAGTCGAAGATCTAATTCGGGGCCGTGACGTGATCGTGTGCGGCAAAGCGCCCACGCTCGAGAAGGACATGGCAAAGATCGACTGGTGGTACAGGTACACGGTCATCGCGGCGGATGGCTCCGTCTCCACTCTGCTCAGGCAGGGTATCGTACCCGACATCGTCGTCTCCGACCTCGACGGGTCGCACGAGGATTTGCTAAAAGCGGACGCAAACGGCGCGATCATACTGGCCCATGCCCATGCTGATAACGTAGAGAGCGTGAAGTCGCTGGTGCCGCAGCTGAAGCACGTCGTGGGGACTACACAGGCACGCCCGCTGGAAAACGTATTTAATTTCGGCGGTTTCTCCGACGGCGACCGGTGCGTGTTCCTGGCTAAAGAATTCGGGGCTAAAAGCATCAAGATCATCGGGTTCGACTTAGATGACACGAACGTGACGCCGAAGAAGCTGAAGAAGCTCAAGTGGGCGAAGAAATTACTGAAGCTCATGGATATAGAGCTTTAGGCTTTTTAATTTTCATACGAGTGCCCGTACCATTTACACGAAGTACCCGAAGTACTCAAAGTTCAATAAAAGGGCTGACTGAAGGCTGATCTTCTAGTAAAACTTCGCCTACTACGCGTAAATGGTACCCGACACCTTAAAAGTTAAAGGAACGACTCGTGGATGGAGAGGGGTATTTTAAATTAGGGGAAAAATTGATAGTTGTCCCTGTGTGAGTCGAAAATACCGCCAGGCACGCCAAGAGGCCAAGAGCGCCAAGATTTTTTACGGTATCTTCTGATCCTGTCAGGAAGTCCTTGGCGAGCCTGGCCTCCTGGCGTTACATGAAAAATTAGCTCTTGGCGAGCTTGGCACCTTGGCGTGCCTGGCGGTATTTTCTACCTATTCAGGGCCAGCTTTCGATTTATCATAGCCTCTACATGAAAAATCCCATTTTTCAGACGAGCATATAAGGCTGACCAGTTAAGCCTGGCCAGTATGCTGAGAAATTTTACACTTTCTTTAGTATCACGAAGAAACCCGTATAGCAGATTCCAGCTACGATAGCGACAAGCGCGATGACTGGAACCCATAGCAGGATATTGAAGATACTATCGGGGGAAAACTGGCTGAACATCGTGACGTAGCCGGTCTGAGGCATCGTATACAGTCTTATGACGACGTTACTGACTACCAGGGCAGCGGCTGCCATTGCCCCAGTGATGAGGCCTGATACCGCAGATAAGCAGGCAACCTGGATAAGAGAGCCAGTACATTGAGCCTTTCTTAAGCCAGTGATGCCGCTTGCCATAAATACGACTATTAACAGGAAAAAGACGATTGCCGCGAGGATTTCTCCCGTGTTCACTATCGAGATCAGGCTTCTTTCTACGCTAATGCTAAGATCTATCTGCCTGATCAAAGAGTAAACGGATAAACTGGCAAGCGTGAACAATAGATCGACTGCGATCACTATGGCGGCAATCCTGCCCCACCGTATGCCTGACTCAACTGCCGGAGAGTAGTCGAGCTTGCAGAGATACTCGAGCTTTTGCCCTGTCATCTATAATCACCAACATATCTAACTTATTTTCATTATAATGCACATTAGTTATTTATAGCTTGCGTCAGAGAACCCTGAAAGTAATAAGCAGAGTATGAGGAGTGCGCTATTTTCTGGACTGGGCTGAATATATGGCGCCCCCAATCGCGCCGAAGACAGTGCTGAAGCCAGCCCAGAAGAGGAATTTGAGGATAGTTATGCCGAGGGCCAGCGCTGCACCGGCGGCTCCGGCCAGCCCTGCGGTGAACAGCGGATTATTGTCGCCGGCAATGGCGTAGCCTGCAATTGCCGCGGCGATGCCGGCGATCGGGATCAACAGGAATCCGATGATCAGGCCGATGCTCTGGTATACCACGCCAGTGATCAGGCCAGCCATGGCGGAGAGTGCTATGGCATCTCTTTTTGTGGCCCAGGTATAGTTAGCAGTATACCAGCCCACGCCTGCTAGAAACGCCGCTATTAGAAGCCATTCGATGCAGCCGAGGGCGCATCCGAATAACGGCACGAAAAAGCCGCCAGCAACACCTGTGATGACGAAGATCAGGTGAGAGACGATTAAGATCATGCCGGCGACGACTCCGATCATTACGGCTTGAGAGTACCCGTGCCTCATGAGTTAAAGGTTCACTTCTGACAGGTAATTACTATCGGTCGGATCGGGCGGACTGTGCAGCAGAAATGTAGGAGATAGTGAGAAAAGGGCTCAGGCGGCGTCCCGCAGCCACCGGGTATGCACCTTGATCACTTCCTGATCTTCACGTAGAGCAGTCCGCCGAGCGCGCCCATGGCAATGCCGGCGACGACGAAAGTCGGCAGACAGCAAACGATAGTGGAGAGGCCGGAGAAGAAAGTAAAGATGCTGGTGCCTGCGATCACTGATTCGGGATCTTCGGTGCTGAAGAAAGAGAGGGTGCCGAACAGCAGGTTCATGATCAAGCCCATGATAGCATACAGGATTCCGCCCCCGAGCCCGCCGATAAAGCCCGCGAGCCCGCCGGTGACCAGTGCGTCGTCCCGGGTCATGATCGAAACTGCAGACAGGTGCACCGCAAGGGCACCCGCAGCGATCAGCAGGGCGAGGTCAACCGGCCAGCAGCAGCAGCCGAGAAACTGCATGCCTCCGATGAAGACGGAGACAGCGATACCAGCGATAAGCGTGTTGAGGTAATTAACGTTCATGTTATGCCTTCTTACAGGACTTCGCAGCAGACGCTACTGGCGACAGCACAATATCAGCGACAGCGACTGTTACGATAGCCCGGGCTTATGAGATAATATTGGGATAGAAGCGATAAATAGGTAACTCTTAAAGACCTAAACTAAATCGAACAGGCAAGCCTCGCTGACAAGTACAGTCCGCAAGACATCCTGCAACAGTATAGCAAAATCTACATGATCGAACTGGATGAAGGCAGCCTGGTATCAGACATACCGAAAAAGATCGAGCCTCTGAACTACGCACTACAAATAGACATATTCCCTAAAACCAAGAGTTAAGGTTTAAAAATAATAGATGGCTATTATTTCATAGGGTAAATACATATACCAGTTCATCAGTTACCCTCTGACATTATTTGACAATTATCTTAAATAAAATCGATCGTCAAAACTTTGATATGGTATTAGAATGAGTTCGTTAATAAATAAAGCTATATATATTGTTGTAATCCTTATCGCCTTGACAATATTATTTTCCTTAATGGTAGTTATATTTCAGAGTGAGAGCAATAATACTATGGGTAAACCGCCATCGACGGAATTGGGATTTTCAAAAGACAACCCAGCTTCCATAGGTGATATAGTATTATTTAAGGATGATCACATTAAGGGCAGCAAGTTGTCTATAGTGTGTATTGAGTCATATCATGGTATCGAAGCATATAATCGTATGTTAGTAAATTCAAAAGATGCTTTTATTATACAACCAAATGGCAATTATGAATATCTAATTATTAAGTTTAATATATCATTTGTAAATAGTAATGAAAAAAATAGATATTTTTATGCATCGAATGGCCATTTTTATTTGTATCAATCCTCAAACAGTTCAGGTAAACCGGAATGGTTGCAAGCATCCTCAATGAAACCGCTAATTGAATCGAAGTTACTTAAAAACGATTCGATAGAAGGGTGGGTTACTTTTAAAATTAATAAAAATACCGACTATGTATATATTTCATACGTTAATAATAACATATGGTTCAAAATAAATATAAAATAAAATTAAAAGGGCAATATGGACGTTAAAATTGCTATAGCAGCCGGTGAGACACTTGAATAATCAGAACATGCATTACACATAGCCCACATTATAAAGCAGCTAAATGCAACCGCCAGAAGAACTACAATAGCAGCAATTATTAAAATCACAAGGATTCCAATTACACCTGCGGATAATACCATTAATAATGCTGAATTTAAAAATTTAAAAGCATTTGATAAAAAACTTTTTTCCTCTATAACATCACATCCATAAATTGAAATCTTAATTAGCAATGTTTTAATCCATGATAAATTTTACTTTTCCAAATAATGAAAAGATGGTTCTTCTCCCTGTTTGGGATCGGGGTTAGAGGCCGCATATTTTTATTATTTTTAGCATGAAGTATTCGATGTCCCGGAAACCGTATGCTCTACGTTTGATGAGCCCGATCTTATTGTTGAACCCCTCGCTGGCGGCATTCGTCACTCCGTGTTTGAAGTAGTTGTGGATGCCGTACAGGTAATTGTTAATGGTCTTCACCACTTTGTCGTATTCTTGTATGCCGGACTCCTGAACATTGGCCTTCCAGGTTTCCAATCGTCGTATGGCGACATCGTAGCATTTTTCGTCCAGGATGCTGAGGAGTTGCTCTTTTAGCACATATGCACTGTACAGGGTCTGATTCTTCTCCAGGAGACTGTTGAGGGTTTCTCGTCGGTCAGGTGGCACATTCTCGTTTCTCAGGAGGATCAGGAAACGTTTTTTCTTGAACTCCTTCTGCTCATCCTTACCAGCATTCCTGAACTCGTGTCGGCGTATCGAATCCAACGCTTCGTTCACCTTTTTAGCGACATGGAACTTGTCGAAGACGATGTCCGCCCTCGTGTACTCTTTCACACTAGCGATAAAGGGATCCCACATATCCATAACTGCCACCTTGATCAACTGACATTTCTCAGGTCCAAGCTCCTGGAAGAAGGCGTTCAGAGTCTCCTTCTTACGGTCCAGGCCAACCCAGAGGACATAACCATGGTCCACGTCACGGACGACCGTGAGATATTTATGCCCTTTCTGATAAGCGATCTCATCAACACCAATCCTGACAGGATGCACCTCGGACAAACCCTTCAGGGCTGACCGAATAGATTCTTTATCGATGTTCTTAACCGTCTTCCAGTCCAACCCTACAAAGCTCGCCGCTTCTTTCACACTCATATGATCACAGAGACGGCCCACATACGCTTCATACGCCCTTGTACAATTACTGTAATCCCTTACGAAACCCACATCCTCATACCCACGGTACCCACATTTACAATGCAATTTGTACTCCTCAAAGTACAGGTAGCATTCGAACCCCGAGAAGTCCAGGTGACGGACAAGCCGGCCATACGAGCCTTCAAAACGTTTCACCACACGGTTACAGCAAGGACACCGGACCTTATGCTTCGATCGTCCGAGCTGGATGACCACCATGCCAACCAGCATGGTCATCACGCTCAGACCAACAATCTTAAAGCCTGGAAAATTATACACGGTACTGAATACCATCGAGTATTTGCATCGTTTACTCATGATTGTTTGCCAAAACTAAAAGAGCAAACGATGCCTTACTACTTACCGATCAGCCAACAGGACTCAATCCCAACCTTGGAGAAGAGCCGAAAAGATTAAATACAGATTAACATTTAACATGGTTAAAAATAAGGGGTGTAATAATTGAATCTATTTAAAGTATCTACCTTTGTTTTACTGCTATTAGTAACAGTAGTTCTTTGCGGATGCTGCTGTTTTACTGGAAATACCTCCTCGGATAGCGGATCTACGGTAAATCCCACTGCATCTACATCAACGTACTCATCTCAATCGCAAACAAAAGTGACTCCAACTCCAGTACCTACTGGGTTTGCAAAAGCAAATCCCGCTCCTATTGGAACAACTGTGCAGTTTAAGGCTGGAAGTATCCCAGAGAGTAAAATCCAAATAACTTGTATAGATGCAAAGAGAGGTGCAGAAGCATATAATTTAATAAATGACAATGATGGATATACCTATATGAAACCGGCTGAACCTGATGCTGGTGAAGAATATTTAATAGTAAAATACAAAGTTGAATTCATTGATTATAAAGTCGGAGACACTCCAAAAAGCTACTACATATCAGGTAGTGATTTTACAGCATATTCTCCGGATAATACTAGAGAGTATGACCATGAATGGTTTACAACTATGGAACCTGAATTAAGTAAGGAATTGTTCAAGGGTGACAGTACTATCGGTTGGGTAACGTTCTGTGTCAAGGAAGGATATGATCATTATCTTATCGGCTTCAACAATGATAAAATTTGGTTTACTGTTTAGCTAACCTGATGCCAAATAGAATTTGGCAACCATATTTTTTTCTCATTAACTGAGACTTTTGCATAAGTCATCCGATGGTTGTGGTCAGGGGGCTTGCTCCATGTCTAACCTGGTAGAGTACATGTATCTGTCGTGCTATCAGGGTGAGTCCTGTCTTCGCTCTGACTCGAAGGATTCTGGTAGTTTTTACTCGTTTTAGGTATAGAGGCTCTTTCAATAGGTAGTTCGTCACTCGCAATGCATCCTGTTTTTATATAATTTGCTCAGGATGATATCGTGGAAGGAGATGTACTCCTGTATCTGGTACCTGAGAAGCTCCTTCTTCGTGTTCCGCCTATTAATCCTGTTGATCATGCGTAAGCATATCGGGTATATGAGTTCTACGTGCTCTTTAGTGCCGTAGGCAATAACGCCGAACAAACCCATAACCAGGAGGATACGACTGCACATTTTCCTCTGCAATTGTATGAGTTGTGTGGTGTCATGCATGTTGGCAGAGTAACAACATTGCAGATCGGCGCCTGTGTAATCAGATCGTACAGTAAGTGGATCTTGTACCCGTAATACATTTCCTCGTTGATATGATCGTACCCCGCGAGGCATCCGGATCATGTCGGCTGAACGCAGGGAGGCTGGTACTGTCCGCACCAACCGTGGTCATGAAGTCCTCTTTTGCCCCCAGATTATTTGCTAGCCCCATGTAGAGAAGTGCCCGTAGCATAGCGATCCGACTGTACTGGGGAGTCCTGCCCATCTTATTATTCTTCTATGGGTACCTGAAACACTGCCAGTCAACCGCTTCTATCATTAAGAGGCATACGTTGGAAAATATATTATGATAGTTATCAGGGCAAGAAGAGGGCGCCTGCTCGTCTGTACTAAGGTTTTTGCCCATAAGAAAAATAATGCAGTAAAAATCCACCAACAACTTGTTATTGGATTATGCCGAACCCCTAATATATGCCCCACGTTAGGTGGGGCAAATCCATTTTTACTTACCCAAAGGTGCACCACAACTTGGACAAAATGTAGCCGTGTTTTCAATATAAGTGCCACAGTATTTGCATGGGATTTTTACGATTTCCTTGATAACTTCTTTCTGTATTGGTTGATTTAAGGGAATATTTAGTTGTTTTATTACTATTGCAGATATATCTCTTACATTCTGGCTAGAATCTTGTAACCCCCTTCTAATGGGATCATATGACCTGATATCATCTAATGCAGCAAGCAGTAATATCGTACCGTATCGAATTTCCGCATGAGGATTATCGTATTGTTTTATTAAAGGCTCGACTAGTGATACACCCCAGGATTTAACCACATATTGACCCTGTTCAACGATTTCAGCACTACCTGTATACATGAGATTGGTAAGCTCAAGTAATCCTGCATCAACAGATTCACAAGAGTGATAAATGTATATTTGAGCACCATTTAGTGCCGATTTCCACCGTCTCTCATTATTGAGGATCGCAGATTTCATTGCGTTATTAGATATGCTCTGACCAATTTCATACCCGATAACCCAGCTGGCACTGCCATATGGAGATAACCTTATTTGATTATTATAATTGTTAATACTATTTTGATATTTATTATACTCTACAACACACGCATGCAGAATATTTTGAAGGAGGGGTTGGTTTACATCTTTTAATAAGTATGCAGCGTTTACTTTTGCCTGCTGTTCACCGTAAATAAGTTGTCTAAGTAAGTTATTTACATTGTAAACAGGCTTTTTAGGCTGATTAATTGGTTTTGCATCAGATTTGGCGTTTGCTTTTTCTATCACGACTGAATTATTTATAGGCTTAGAAGTCAACATCTTGAATACAAACACACCAATGACATAAACAACCAGGATAAACCCGATTAAAAATAGCGATATAATAAGATAAACTATTGCATCCACTATTCCTAAAAAGACTGGGCTCGCGCTACTATCGCCCATGCCTGATGTGCCAATAGAAAAGCCATTTATGATACTGAAGAGTATAATAGCTCCAGTCCAAATTAATACGCCATTTCTTTTTCTCAATTTATTATCGACATCTTTTAAGAAAAATGTTCCATATTTAGGCTGTATTAAAGTTATAATTAACATAATGAATAGTACTGGTATGATTATACAAGTACCGCACCGGAATATTTGAGATATAAATGATAAATCAACCATACCTAACCTCATAAAAAAATACAACTATTACTATTTAGTATTTTTCAATCCGAGACTTTTGCATAATTTATCCGATGATTGTGGTCCGGGGGTTTGCTCCTTTAACTAGCTGGTAGAGTACTTGGATTTGTCGTGCTATCAGTGTGAGTCCGGTCTTTATAGTAACTCGAAGGATTCTGGTAGTTTTTACTCGTGTTAGGGTGAGGTGTTCTTTTAAAAGGTAGTTGGTGTACTCGCAATGCATCCGGTTTTTATATAATTTGTTCAGGGTGATATCGTGGAAGGGGATGAACTCCTGTATCCGGTACCTGGGAAGCTCTTTCTTAGTGTTTCTACGGTTAGTCCTGTTAATCATAGGTATGCCCAACGGGTAAAGACGTTCGATATGCTCTCTGGAATCGTAGGCAATATCAGCAAACAGCCCGTTCATCAATAGGCTGTGCGAGCCCATTTTCTCTAGTAGCGGCAAGACCTGTGTGGTGTCATGAATATTGGCTGGAGTCACTACACTGCAGATGGGCGCTAACGTGGGAAGATCGTACAGCAGGTGTATTTTGTACCCGTAATACATTTCGTCGGCGATATGATCGTAGCCCCACGCAGCGTCCGGATCTGTCTTGTTAAACGCCGGAAGGCTCGTGCTGTCCACTCCGACCATGCACATGAAATCCGGGTCTTTGTCCCGTATCATGCTCCTCAGAATCCGCATGATCCTGTCAATCTCAATGCTTTCTTTGAACCTGCTGAACGTGCTTTCGCTCGGCAATTGATTAAAGCCAAGGATCTCTAATTTATATAAATCACCGGCCAGTATTCTTACCAATTTACTAACGCTCGGAATACCGGCCAACTCCATGTAGACGAGGGCTTTGAGTAAAGCGATTTTACTGTAAATCGATGGCCTGCCACGCTTATTATTCTTCTCAACGAAGCTGAAACGCTGCCAGTCAACCGCTTCTATCATCTCAAGGTACGTGTCAGAAAGTATTTTGCATTGGCAGTCGAAGCAAGAAACGGGCATCTGCCAGCCCGTACAATCGTTTTTACTGAGCATAAAACCGATACGGCTAAGATGCCCATATACTTTTTACCGATTTATGCAAAAGTCTCTTTCAATCCTACAAAACATCATATGATATTATGTAACATAATTGCTGTCTGAATGTTTGTAAAAAATATAAAATGAATAAACAGACGATTCACAAAGCCATAATATAGGTTATTGCTTTTGTGAATAATAACTGATTTTGTACAGATATTTGATAATATTTATGTTCTACAATGAACAAATAAAAAATATTGGCACATATAAAATATGGCAGGTATCTGTACCTGCCACCCCTTATGCCTGAATCTTTAGTACTAAGAAAGTGTATAAGGCTCCGCCGATAGCACCGAGTATTGCTGCAACGACGATGATCGCCACTGCGGCAACGCTGCCACATACGCCAGAAAATACCACGCCGATTGCGGATCCCACGATATCGCTCGTAGAGCTGCTTAGTAGCGCACTCAGAATGTTGAAGATAATCTGGGCAACAGCAGATATTAAACCTGCAACAGCTCCGGCGACCGCTCCCAGGATGATACCATCCACAAGAGTCTTAACATGTTGGGAAGCGAGTTTGACTCCGTATGCTCCGATACCTACCGAAACCAGTAAGATAACGGGCCATAGCAGACATGCAAGTACAGCTACCAAGAAGTTTACTACGGGTATATATCCAAGTATAAATTGCAACAGGTAGTATAGTGCGAGAGTCACTCCGCCGATAATACCTGCTTTAATAGCATTATTGTATTTTTCTTCCATTTAACCACCTTAACTGGATAGATGGCTTTGAAGGTATTAAATTGTTACGTAGCCGATTGCTAACTAATATAGCTGCCTGCTAGCCAGGGTCATGCTTCCGGGCATCATTTTT
The DNA here is from genome assembly GCF_000063445.1 of Methanocella arvoryzae MRE50. Classification (NCBI taxonomy): domain Archaea; kingdom Methanobacteriati; phylum Methanobacteriota; class Methanomicrobia; order Methanocellales; family Methanocellaceae; genus Methanocella; species Methanocella arvoryzae. Next base: position 2,379,455 of record NC_009464.1, on the reverse strand, counting down.
ATACAGTAGCCCGCCTTCAGTGTATTGATGCCTGATATCAGCCGCACCGTCATTCTCGACGGCTACGTGGACGAGCCGGCCTGCCTCGGGGTACCTCCGTATATGGCGCCTTATCCGAGGTACGTAGCGGGAGCGCTGCCGGGAGAAGTGCTTTATTACACGATTGATCAGCTTCGGAAAGACCGGTCAATTCTGCAGACCATGAGCAGCGCAGACCTCGTCGTCATCATCTCAGGCGTGACTGTGCCCGGCAAGTACCTCGGCGGGACTCCGGCCACCCTGCAGGAACTGGAGCGGTTCATGGCGGGGATCGACACCGTGAAAATCCTCGGAGGCCCGGTCTCCATGTTTGGGGCCGGCACCGAAGGCGGCAGGTCAGCGAAGCGGATGAAGGCGAGCGGGGTCTTCGACATCGTGGCCGCCGGAGACATCGAAGCGGTGGTCGCCGGCTACGTGCAGGAGGGAATGGCTGTCGACCCCGACGTACGTCGAACTGCCAGAGATATCGCACAGTGGTCTGTAAAGGGAGCGAGAATCGTCCCGCAACACCCGGATTTCCCGCATACGATGCTGGAGCTGGAGACTTACCGGGGCTGCTTCAGGGGTAACTGCTCCTTCTGCACGGAAAAGTTCTACGGTCGGCCGGACTTCAGGCCGGTAACCGACATAGCGGCAGAAGTCTCAGCACTGTACGATATGGGGGCCCGGTACTTCAGGCTTGGCAGACAGCCGGATATCCTGACTTACATGGCGGACGGCGACGAGGAGTTTCCCCGGCCTAACCCGGAGGCGATCGAGCGGCTCTACTCCAGTATAAGGAAGGTAGCGCCGCAACTCAAGGTGCTACATATGGACAACGCCAACCCTGGCACTATTGCCAGGTATCCGGACGAGAGCAGGGCGGTGCTCAAGTCTATAGTCAGGCACCACACGTCGGGCGACGTGGCGGCGTTCGGCATGGAGAGCGCCGACCCCCACGTGATCAGGCTTAACAACCTCAAGGCGCAGCCGGAAGAGGTCAAGGATGCAATCCGCATAGTCAACGAGATCGGGGGAGCCAGAGGCGCCTCGGGATTACCAGAGCTGCTGCCCGGCCTCAACTTTGTCCACGGCCTCATGGGAGAGACGAAGCAGACCTTCCGGCTGAACTATGAGTTCCTGGAATCGCTGCTCGCCGAAAACCTGCTGGTGAGGAGGATTAACGTCCGCCAGGTCATGCCGTTCGAGGGCACGTGCATGGCTGACGTGGGAGAGAAGATCGCCAACAAGCACAAAGGTGTCTTCCACGCCTACAAGGAAAAGATACGGGAGCACATCGACCTGGAGATGCTCAAGAGGGTGGTGCCAGTCGGCACTGTGCTGAGAGGGGTGCGAATGGAGTTGAAGGAAGGAAGCGTCGCGTTCGGGAGGCAGATAGCCTCTTACCCGCTGCTGGTCGGCATACCGGCAGACCTGGAGGCCGGGGCTGTCCTGGATGCAAAGGTAGTCAGCCACGGCTACAGGTCGATCACAGCGGTGCCATACCCCCTGGACATCAACCACGCTTCCCTGAAAACCCTGGAGAGCCTGCCCCGGGTCGGAAAAAGCAGGGCGACCAGGCTGGCCGCAGGCAGGCCGTACATGACTCCGGAAGAAGTTCGCGGTGCTCTGGATGACCCGGAGATAGCCCGGAGTTTACTGGAATACTTCGAGTACAAATAGCATTACAAATAACGTGGTCCCATAACAGTGCCGGCACCGATTTCCCGGGCAGAATTTTTCTTGCAGAGCGCTCATCTCAGGCATGGTGTCAGATATGAGGAGATTGTGGATACTATTACTCGCGATCACGATCGTGGCTTTGCTGGCCCCGGCAAGCGCCCATGCAGCGACTACAATGGTCGATATCAAGAACAACATGTTTACGCCCCAGGAGATCACTATCAAGGCGGGAGATACGGTCACCTGGACGAACCAGGACCCGGCCACCCACAACGTCGACTTCGACGACGATGACGACTATGACGACTATGACGACATGGATATCGAGTCGCCGATGCTGAAGCAGGGTGAGACATTTTCCCACACGTTCAACATGCCGGGCACATATAGCTACGACTGCGACGTGCACCCGTTCATGAAAGGCAAGGTGATTGTCCAGTAAACCGTTGCATCATCGGCCAACTTTTTTTAATTCAGCCGATTAATATAAATTGTGATTCGGTCTTGTCCAAAACCAATCTAGTCCTCGTTCTACTCCTGATAGCGGTTTCAGCAGCATGTGCAGGTTGCGCTGGACCGGCGGCAACAGCGGAGCCGACAGCTCAACAGACATCTCAGCCCACAGCCCAACCCACGGCCGAGCCCACCGCTCAGCCAACAATAGAGCCCACGTCGCCGACACCAGCCGCTAACGTGACCATCTCTGGCTCGGCGTTCAGCCCCGATACTGTCACGATTCCGGTCCACGGTAGCGTGACATGGACGAACGAGGAAAGCTTAGTCCATACCGTAGAGTTTGACGGGCAGCAGTCAGGCACGATGGGCAGAGGGGAACAATACACCAGAACCTTTGACACTCCCGGCACCTACGAGTACGTTTGCGGGATCCACCCGTTCATGAAAGGTAAGGTGATTGTCCAGTGAGCGCGCTAACAGACATTGCGTTAACTGATATCGCAGGCATCCCACTGATGGCGTGGCTCGGCCTGGCCACTCTGATCATGATGATTGCGACGGCAACCTATGGGTACCTGCTCTTCAAAGGAAAGATCAAGGGCTCGATCTTCTTCCACAGAAACCTGGCGATCGTTACGATCAGCATAGCTCTGGCGCACACCATCCTGGCCGCCTCCCTGTTCATGTAACCGTCTATATGCCCAACGCGGAGCCGGATCCGGCAATAGAGAGAAAAATGCGAGATTTAGCCGCACGCTGGCTCCATCGAGCTTATCTTTTTTGCTGCTGAGACTCCTTTTCGTGTGCACCACCAACGGAGTTGTCATAGCATTCATCGCCTTTACAATGGTACTGTTGATCACCCTCACGGTACAGGCCATGACACCTTTTCCCCGGGGAGACCTGACATATTCCTTCGCAGTGGTGGAAATCAGAAACAATACCCTTGTGCCGGACAGTATCGGGGTCTATAAAAACGCGACCGTCGTCTGGGTTAACCGGGATCTGGAGGACCGGTACCTCTTCATCGAAGACAGAAGACTCCCGGTGTTAAAGTACGGTGATACTTACACCAAAAACTTCCACGAGTTCGGAACGTACGATTGTTATTGCGGCGATAACCCCACAAGCCGGGGGATAGTGATCGTAAGATAAATAAATTCGTAATAAAATAGTTTTTTATATGTTGAGCCGTCAGGAATTTTTCACACAGGCCCGAAACGGCCCTTACGCGCAATGTTCTACGGAGCAACTCTATTATGCATACGAGGTATACCAGATCTGTCCCCTATCCCGGGACCCTGTGCATATTTCCCATGTATATTGTGGCCGGTGCGGCAACTGCTGCCGCCGCCAGTGGCGCATCGAGGTGTCCCTCGAAGACGTACAGCGATGGATAGACGAGTGCCGCTTCGACATCATTGAATCGCTCGAACGCCAGCCACAGAAACAGGTTCCTTCTGAGCCCGGCAGGAGTATCTACGCTGATGAAGACATGGCCACACTGGAGAATGGAGCCACACATGCAGATGCACACGCAGATGCACAGGTAGCAAAGGCTATGGCCATCGTCCGGGACATCGCCTCGGGCAGGGCGAGCTACGTCATACCCAAAACAAGGGGCTGTAAATACCTGATCGATGGCGAGATCACGATGTGCAGCATCTACGATACCCGCCCGGAAGTCTGCCGTAACTTCCCTTCGGTGGAATCGGCTTGAATACTATGAGCGGCTGATAATCGATCTCGATCGCTCGCTCAGCGGAACGCTTCCCGGCACTCCCTGATTAGCACTTCGTTACCCGGGCTGCCTCCCGGCAGGTTCAGACGATGTATGTGCCTGATGATGCCGCTGGGGTCCACGATGAGTATCCTCGGGTCATCTATGTGAGTGATGATCTCGAAGCAGACGTGCGACTGCACCTCGCTGCACTGGGCGACCCGGTAGATGTGGGCCACGCTATGGTCCGAGTCGCACAGCAGCGGAAACGGCAGGCCCAGCTGGTCTTTTATTTTCGAGCCCTCCTCAGCAGTCATGATGCTGATCGGAAAGATGACCGCCCCCGCGTCCCTGAACTGCTGGTAGTCCTTTCCGATCGCCGACAGGCGGGTCAGGCACCGCTCGTCCTCGTGGTTGAAAAAGAACAGCACGACAGCCTTTTTATTCTTGCAGTCGTACAGCCTCACCTTCTTCCCGTCCGTCCTCCCCAGCGTAAAATCAGGCGCCATCTCGCCTTCCTCGATCCGGTAGTCCATCCTGTACATATGCGCTCAAGAAGGTTTTCGGCCGCGGGGATAAAAGCCCGTGCCGACGAAAATGCAGGTATGCCAGGCCTATGTTTACCTGGCTCAGCCAGATATGGCACCCGGGTGCCGGCAAAAAGAGTAGCTGCCGTCTGCAGATCTGCGAACGTATTTCGAGCCCTCGCTATCGTGAACCACAATGTACTGGCCACCGCTCCTCATACCCTGCTCGAAAGGCTCGAACTGCTCCAGCAGCGCTATGCTCTCCTCCAGCTCCCTGATGAGCCGGGCTTTTAGCGCCTCTGCCAGGGATAGCAGGTCATCAGTACTGGTGCTGCATGCGCCCAGTCCCTCGCAGTCATACGATTCAATCGCCCCGGAGTCCAGCCTGAACGGGTACGTCCGGCATATGTGCGGCCTGGCCTCGTAGATAGTACAGCGGCCGCCTTCGAGGAAAATACAGTCGCCCCCGGGAGTGCGTCGCAGCACCCACTCAAAAGCATGGCGATTACCCTGGGCGTCGAAATCGTCGCTTTCCGGAGGCACCGCCACCTCGAACCAGGCTTTTCCGGAAGCGGCCATGATCTCCCGGACCTCTCCGGGAAACACTGCAACGGTATTATCGCCAAATGCTCCCCGGCAGCATTTCGCGCATCTGGTACAGGAGAAGCAGGATTCCTTAAGCTTGCCGGCCAGCGTCTGCACATCAGTCGCACGGGCCTCTGCCAGCTCTGCACGTAAAAAACGAAGCTCTTCTTTCAGGCTCATTTGCGCTGCCTGCACACCTCTATAAAGTTCTGGAGCAGCAGAGTGCCCTTCTCGGTGTGAGAAACCTCGGGGTGCCACTGTACTCCAAATAAGGGCTTAGTCTTATGCCTCATGGCCTCGATGTCGCATATGTTCGATTTTGCGAGGAGGACAAAGTCGGGAGGCAGCTTCGCCACCTCGTCCTGGTGAGATGCCCAGACCACGGTCTTCGGCCCGATACCCCTGAGGATATCGTCCTCTTCTACGATGTCGATGTCTACCCGTGCGAACCCGCCGTACTGGCCGGTCCGGATTTCCCCGCCGTACGCCTTCGCCATGAGCTGGTGACCCAGGCAGATGCCCAGTATAGGCAGATCGATCTTGATGAGGTTTTCCCCGTTGCCCGCCCGCTCCATCGTCGGGCCGCCGCTGAACACCAGCCCGTCAGGGCTCTGCTTTAAGATATCCTCCACAGTAGAGGTGTTCGAAACGAGCTTCGCGTCCATGCCCAGATCCCTCAGAGACCTGTGGATGAGATGGCACGTCTGCCCGTAGTTGTTGATGACCAGCAGCTTCAGCTTATCCATGTTTGAGTCATAATGTGAGTTAATATATAAGATTTTTCTGGAAACCTGGAAAAGATCATGACGGTGGCCGAAGGCCCTGGCAGGTGAAATATATTTATATTCTCTGGCCCCAATAAGCCCCCTAATGAGCCTGAAGAACCAGCCGGGCAATCCTAAAGTGCAGGCGGTAATCGATCTTCTCCGCAAGGAACACCCTTCAGCGTCCATAGAGACTGTGAGCTACGACGGGGACACTTACGAGCTGATCATAGAACATGAAACCATCGTCTACTTCGTGGGGATCAAGCTGACCCGGGCCAACATGCAGACGGCGGCCAAGCTGAGCCTGTACGCCAAGACGATCGGCCAGCGGTTCCAGGGCAAAAAGGTGGCTATCAAGCTCTTCGCCCCCGCCATTACGACCGATGCCAAAGCTGCTCTCATCAAGGCCGGGTGGACGTTCCAGAAGCTGCCGACAGGCAAGCCCCGTGGCGCTCCGTCAGACGCGGTGAAGATCACCTCTCCGGGGTCCTGGAAGGTGGTATGCTACTTTTTAAGGAATGAAGAGGCCACCATGAACAAGGCTTCGGTCGACACCGGCGTCTCTTATCCATGGGCGAGAGCCGTCATCAAAAAGCTCGTAGAGATCGGCGCTTTTAAGGAAGAGGGCCGGAAAGTCAGCCTTGCCAGCCTGGACAGGCTGTTCGAGTACGTGGTGTGGGAGCGGCCGATCAACAGCCTGCGCAGTCTCGAATTCTGTAGCGCCTACGAGGACGAGCAGGAGGCGCTGCACGAGCTGTACAGTAATGTCTCCGGAATCATTCCCAGCTCGGCCTGCGCACTTTTTACGGCTTCCGACCTCTATCTCGAAGGCGTCGCCTCGGGCGGGTGCATCCAGCTTTACGCAGACGAGAATGCCGCCCTGGTGGTAAAAAGCCTGCTCGGCGAAGGCTGCGGAGTGAGCTTCCAGATCTACAGCCCCGACCGGGAAATGGAAGACATCCACCTCATCAACGATATCAGGGTAGTATCCCCCGAGCAGACCATCCTCGACCTCGCCGGCCTCGGCCCTTACGGCGCTGCATCGGCGAAAGTGATCGTGGACTACTATCGAAAAATTTCCCGGCAAAACTGATAGCGAGCGAATCGGCCCGGCGCCAGAGCGCCAGGATATTAGAGGCTTAACACCATTTCCTTATTTTTCCCGGCGTCCTGGCACCGCACAGCCTATCCACAGTACACGCCTGCCAGACTACAATAAAGCCCACCTGAACGGAGATTCTGTCCCCCAGGCCGGGAATTTCAGGCTGCTCAGTCCCTCTCCATATCCGGCAGGTCCGATCGATGGCCGGCCCACGGTCGCTAAGCCCGACAGGGAGCCCATATCCATAGTCTGCGTGGGCACTTTCGGCAGATCCATAGCCCTTACATCAAGGTATGGAAACCTGGCGTGGAACAGCACCACCGCATCGCCCTGGCTAAGCTCTTCCGGAATCGCCGTAGCCGGCCCGTTACTCTCCGCGGGACCACTGCTGGCCGCCAGAATATGCGGAGACGTGTCGTCCGGCGGCGCCTGTCCCTCAAGGTAGATGGCGCCGGCTTGCGCTGCGATCATAGGCAGTACCAGAAGCACTATGCACAGTATTTTAAGAATATTTAACCTCACCTCAAACCCTCCTGATTGAATACTTATGGCTCAAATATAATTATATGATTATTATAAAATAAGCTTTATTATAGATACGAATGGGATTGAAGTTATGGCATTGAACCGGGCCATTAATAGAGTGTCGATAACTTAGGCGGTTGTCATTCTTGTCACTTATTTATGGTAGCCGTAAAATAGCACTAGCCAGAGCCGAAGGCTCATTCAATACAATCCAGAATACTTTCACCGCGCTTCGAACTGGCTTATATACTATCCTGCTCTACTCACTATTGTCTCCCGACTACCAAAATGGAGACTTGAGGAAAATTATGGTAAAGGACATCGCAAAGGAACTGAGAGAGAAGTTCTCTCAGATGGGCGCGGAAGTGCCCCTGAAGGAGATCGAGCAGAAGCTGGACTTACTGATCAACCAGTACAAAGTGCCCGAGGACGAGGCTAAGCGGACGGTCATGAACCAGTACGTCCGGGACCTGAAGCTGCAGCGCCCTCAGACAGGAGGCGGCGGAGAAGCCCAGCTAGTGAAGATCAAGGACATCATCAAGGACGGCATGTGGGTATCGCTTAAGGCGAAAGTCCTGCAGGTCTGGGAGAACGACAAGCCGAGCATTTCTCAGATCGGAGTCCTGGGCGATGAGACAGGTACCATCAAGTTCGTCGCTTTTGCCAAGTCAGACCTCCCCAAGCTGGAGGAAGGCAAGAGCTATTATCTGACCAACATGGTCACCGACTCGTGGCAGAGCCGCTTCTCGGTGAAGCTCAACAAGACCACCACCATCGTGCCCACGGAAGACGTGGAAGTGGCCGACCGGGACACCGTCATGACCGGGGCCATTGTAGACGTGCAGCAGGGCAGCGGCCTGATCAAGCGGTGCCCCGAGTGCAACCGACCCCTGACCAAGGGAGCCTGCGCCGACCACGGTAAGCAGGAAGGCGAGTACGATCTCAGGGTCAAGGCAGTGCTGGACGACGGTAAAGTGGCGCAGGACATCATCCTGAACCAGGAGATGACCTACAGAGTCACCGGCATCAACGTCGACATGGCCAAGAAGATGGCGATGGACGCAGTCGACCCGGGCGTCGTGCTCGACGAGATCAAGAGGATCATGCTGGGCAAGTACTTCACCGTGAAAGGCCCGATCATGAGTGGCCGGTACCTGCTGGCCAAAGAGATGGAGCGGACGGTAAAGGACATCACGCTGGACGAAGTGCTCAAGAAAGTGGGGGCTGTCTAAATGCCCAGAGAAGTAGCAAAGCGGCTTTTCGCAAAAGAGTTTCAGGCAGCTAACCTGACGTACAAGGACGGGGAGGACCAGTTCGCCCCGACGTACCTGCTGACGCCGACCGGCGCCAAGTGCAACAGAGTCTTCATCGTGGGCACTCTGACAGAGAAGACCAACATCGGCTCCGACTCGGAGTTCTGGAAGGGCCGGGTCAGCGACCCGACAGGGGCGTTTGTGATCTACGCCAGCCAGTACCAGCCCGAGGCCGCGCAAGCGTTAGCCGACATCGAAGTCCCCTCGTTCGTGGCCGTCATCGGCAAGCCGAACAGCTTCAAAGGCCAGGACGGCACCCTGATCTTCAGCGTCAGGCCGGAGATCATCGTACCCGTGGACGGCGACACCCGGGATATGTGGGTCAAAGATACGATCTACAACACCGCCGACCGCCTGGTGGCAATGAAGGCCGGCACCGATCCGGATGCGGTCAAGGCCAAAGAGCACTACCAGACCGACGTCGAGGAGTACAAGACCATGCTCCTCAACGCTGCGAGGTCTCTGAAGCAGATGGAAGTCGTTGTTACAGACGCAAAGTAACTGACTTCCATACTTTTCTTTTTTAGAGTAGCACTACAGACCTCCAGGACCTCTGGTCCCTCACTGTCCTCCTCTCTGACCTCCAGACCTCTCTGACCTCTCCCTGAGATCGTTCTCTCTAATCTCCAGTGCCTCCTAAACCTCCCTTTTGTCCTGCTTGCGCATACGTACCCGGCAAAATGTGAGGAGGGGGAGTGCCGGGAGGTCTGGGAGACTTTTTTCAAACTGGGAGGTCAGGGAGGTCAGGAGGTCTGAGAGGAGGAAAGTGAGTGCCCGGAGGATTGGAGAGGATAAACCGGCTGTCGGGAATCGCCTGTTGAACGCCTGCCATGGCAGGCGTTCTTAAGGCGAATATCCTGGCAAAGGAACTGTCCAAAATGTTTTGGGAAAGAGTATACTTCGTCAACCTTGTGTATTGTCATTCTTGGAACTTTTAGGACAGTCAGGTATCGTTTACGCGAAGTACGCAAGGTACGCGAAGTTTTACTGTAAGATCATTTTCCAGCATGCCGTTTTTACCGTACTTTGAGTACTTCGTGTACTTCGGGTACTTCGTGTAAATGGTACGGGCACTCGTACAAAACGTTTCAGTAATGACTCGTGGATGAAAAGGATATTTTCAAGTAGGGGTATGAAAAATTGAAAGTTGGCCCTATGTGCGTCGAAAATACCGCCAAGCTCGCCAAAGGGCCAAGCACGCCAAGATTTTAGCGATATCTCTGATCCTGATCACAAAGTCCTTGGCGGGCCTGACCCCTTGGCGTTCCATGAAAAATTGGCTCTTGGCGAGCTTGGCCCCTTGGCGATCTTGGCGGTATTTTCGACCTATACAGGGCCAACTACTGATTTTTCATAGCCTCTACCTGAATATCCCATTTTTCATAAGGCGAGTGCTTGGCGGCCCTGTAACCATAGCCGATATAACATATTGTTCACAGGCGTCCGATCGATGAGTGACAGTACGCTCAAGTTTGAACAATGAAAAGTTTTTCATGCGACTATAAAAGCGACGTTTTGAGGAGGTACTGATCTGTCGTTACTGCCCCCGGATCATCCTCTCGACATACGGCAGGTACTCTTCCCTGACCCGGTAGCCAGGCCCGCTTTCTCTCTCAAGCTCCCGGCCCACGATCTGCCTTTCTGACAGCAGGTTCAGGTGCCGATAAACAGCCGTGGTCGACACGCCCAGCGCTTTTGACAGCTCGGTTCCGGTCATCCCCGGGTTTTTCGAGAGAGTTTCAAGGATCTTTCTGACAGGCTCCCTGCGCGCCAGCGATAGTAGCATAAGCTCTTCTCGTGTGTAGGTCCCGGCATTCTTAAAGTACCGCACGTACTTGTCACCATCCTGATGGGAGGTGATCTTGTGGTTCATCGAGAGGATGAGAAGGTGGTACCGGAGCGTGCCCATGTTCATAGGAAGGCCTTTGGTTATCTCCCTCGCGGTAGAACCCGGGTTAGCTTCGATGTACTCCATGAGAGCATTCCGGTTCTCGTTGACGTGCAGCACGGCCCTCGCCCGGGAGACGGCCCCTACGGCGACAAAACGCAGGACCAGGTACAGTGAGGCAATAATGGCGATGCCGCCGGCGATGCTCGCTCCTCCGCCCATCTGGCCGTCCCAGGTGCTATAGTATAGAGTATCGTTGCTCACGACGGCCTGCTTGATGGAACCTATGGGCTCTTTCCATAGCAGCCGGCCACTATTATCAAGGGCGTATAGCGCCCGGACGTACATGCCCCTGGACTGGTTGAGAACTATAGGGTCTTCATGGATGGTATATTCGTAGGTGACGTAGGTGACGTTCTGGCCGGGGTAGACGTAGATGACCCTGTTCTGCGTGATACTGGTGTATGCACCGGCATTATCCGGCCTTATATCCAGCCCTAAGCCTTGAATGTGTATTAACTCATAGTTGTCCGGCGTGAGGAGTAGAGCATGCGTGTCCTCCGCAGGGATGGTAAACGTCCAGAGGGTACGGTTCTTCGCCAGATCGTATGCAGTGACGTGGCCAGGGTCGAAATAGCCCGCTCGGTAGGTCTCGTTGAACTGATCGGGGCTCATGTACGTCGTGCTACCAGTACCGTAAACGATCCCGTCATGTCCTTCGAGGAAGACCGGTGTCTGCGAGCCTGGCTCGGCTTCTCCGCTCCAGAAGTTGAATACCCAGGGGCTTACCTGCGCCTGGCCGTTGGGTCTGATGACACAAATTTGCGCTATGGAGCGATCCTGCCGGAAGTAAACGTTGCCCTCTGGATCAACAGGCATCGGCTCAAACAGTGTATACGAGCCATCGTTTAAGTGGCGCACCCAGAGCACTCTGCCATCGGTGCTTACTGCCACAATGCCGTTCTGCACTGGCACATATAGCGTCTGGTTCGCGAAAAGCAGCCGGCTCAGGCCATCTGTATAACCACCGGTACCGACGGAGATCGGAGCAGCGCTTTCGCCGAGGTCCAGGCTCCATGCCTGCGTACCGTCCGGCCTGAAAGCGGCGATTATGCTTGAAGGGGTCACGTTCACGTAATACGCCCCTGCATCGATCGATGAAGTGGCAGACTGCTTCGAAATCGGCGTAGCGAGCACTGCGTAAACATAGCCGCGTTCATCGACTACCGGCTCGCTGGAGAGACCGTACAATTTGTATGCCAGAGTCCCGTTTGCATCATAAACGTCTTCCTGACCATCGTGAAAGATGTATAGTCTATCGCCGGACACTATGGGGCCTGAGATAATTGGATACCAGAAATAGGCGGGCCCGTCGGGGTAAAATGGTCCCTCGACAACCTGGAGGTAGCCTGATACCGGAAAAGTTTCATTAATGGCTCGTTTCCATTCGATCTCGCCCTGGGGAGACAGGGCTATCAGATCCATGGGGAAGTCCATAATGGTTATATTGTTTATAACGACTTTTTTAGCCTCTTCGACGCAGGGTTTCTCCGCAAGCAGGTAGAGGTGGCCAGCGTATTCTGCGGCCAGCGGGACAGACTGGTAGTATCGGACCAGCGATCCGCCAGCGCCGACTCCGTAGCCTCTTCCCCCTTTCCAGATGTCCTGCTCTGCGTCGAACTTCCATGCCACCTGGCCATTGCTGTCGATTGCCGTCACGTTGTTCCCGGCGAAAGCGTATAGCCTGCCATCGCTCCCGGGGAGGATGTAGTCGGGCGTGCTGTTGATCGATGCTTCCCAGCCACTATTTAAAGACGGCCTGGATGTCAGAATTAGGTATAGCAGACATGCCATAATTACGATGAGCAGTACGATCGTCAGCTCGAACGTGTGCGCCTTCTTCATGCTTACTACCTGATCATTAGTAAGGCGTGGCTTAAATAAGGGTTCTGTCAACAAACGTTGAAAGAATAATGACTTGTTCTCCAGAAGCCTCCGGATTCTGAATCTCTAAGCCCGTTCCATCTCTTAAGTATTCACCTACGCATAGGTCTGGCTATCAGGAAAAGCACAATAAAGCTCGTAGCCAGTATTACTACGGTGAAGCCCGGCGTCTCTGCCGCTGCATTCTCCGTTTCGATCTTCTGCGTCATGACAGTATAGTTGTCCCCTGCGACAACATTATCCCAGAGAACTCCCTTGCCGGCTACGTTAGCAGTCCTGTTCTCCCCGAACGTGTAGTTGTTACCGTCGAGCCACACGATGCGCTGGTCACGGAAGTCAGCCACATACACCCGGCCGTTCTTATCAGCGGCCACACCGGAGGGGTAGATGAAGGCATCCGGGCCGCATCCGGCCCACTTTGCGACGAAAGTGCCGTTGGGGTACAGCTTCTGGACCCGGTGGTTGCCATACTCCGTCACGTACAGGTAGCCATCCTCGCCGAACGTCACGCTGGTGATCATGTTAAAGGTGCCGTTCTCCAATCCAGGCTTGCCCATGGTACTCATGTTGCCGTCGGGAGTGAGCAGGTAAATACGGTTGTCCAGATCGGTACCATAGACAGTCCCGTAAAAACCTATGGTCAGCATCAGCGGGTTGTTCATCGGGAACGGAGGCGATCCCCCGTAGATTTTGACAACGTCGCCGCTGGAATTCAGCTTTAGAATCCGGCTATCGGTGAGGTTGGCCATTTGGTTATGCCCGGTGGAATTATTGAAGTCCGGCGCGTACTCGGTCACGTAGATATTTCCCGCGTCATCCGCAGCGATACTGCCACAGTAGTAAGCGCTGGATCGGTTACTCTCCCAGAAGAGGCTTCTCTGGCCATCCTTGCTCACCTTAGTGATCGTTTTGTTGGCGGAATCGAGCAAGTACACGCTATCCTGACGATCGACTGCGAAGTCGCCGCCGGTACCTTTCTCGATCAGGCGAATTTCCCTGCCTTCGGGAGTGTATACGTGGATGTAGCTCTGCATGCTGAGGTTGCCCCCGAAGCTGGCGTAGACGTTGCCGTAGCCGCCCAGTGCGATTTTATCGGGGCTGAACGGCTCGTACGCGTTTGCGGCAGGAACAGTCAGCAGGAGAATAGAGAGTAACGCTATCAGAAGTGAAATTCGGGAAGTAAGCCTCATGGTACCAGTGGTTCAGGTAATATGCAGTCGGGCAGATATTTAATATTTGGGTTCTTCTGCCTATATAGGATTATGATTCCGGGTATAAGTTGCCATTGTTAAATGGTAGTCAGACCAATAATTCAATCCTAATCCGCCTCACGTTCAGCCTCTACCGGCATTATACAGTCCTCCCCATCCTCCGTACCTCCCCGACCTCCCTTCTTTTAAGTCCCTCCTTTAACCTCGGCGACCTCCCCGACCGCCTCCTTTCCTCGAATACCTCCATTTACTCGGGAATTGCCATGGATCGCATGAACCGGCAAAGTGTTGAGGAAACGGAGGTACCGGAGGTCTGGAGGCAGGTCAAGGAGGTACATGGAGGTCGGGGAGGACTTTAAAATGGGAGGTCAGGGAGGTACAGAGGTCAGGGAGCGATTGACTAAGCCGGCCTCACGCTGCCCGAGCGGATGGTCCGCAAGCCCAAGCGCTGGGACCGGATCACCGAGCTCGCCGCCGAGCAGAACTTCCTGTTGCCGGAGAAGCCTGACGCACAGGCTCTGACGCAATTCCTGTCCGCCGCCAGGATTGCCGATCCCGTGAGGTTTCCTGATCTGTCGCTCAGCATCATCAAGCTGCTGGGCTCCGGGGAATACGTCCTCCAGCTTCCGGGAGAGGACACCGCCGGCCACTTCGGACTCGCCGTCAAGGAATACGCCCACTCCACCGCCCCGAACCGCCGGTACCCGGACCTGATCACCCAGCGGCTGCTCAAAGCTGCCTTTGCAGGGAAACCTTCGCCCTATGAGAAGGATGAGCTGGAAGCGCTCGCGAACCACTGTACTGAGGCGGAGGACGCCGCGAAGAAAGTCGAGCGCCAGGTGAAAAAATCTGCGGCCGCCATGCTTCTCGAGCCTATGATAGGAGAGCGCTTCGACGCCCTCGTCACCGGCGTCACCGAGCATGGGACCTGGGTCCGCATCCTGAGCCCGCCCGTAGAGGGCAAGCTGGAGCGGGGCTACGAAGGCGTGGACGTGGGCCAGATGCTCCGGGTGCAGCTGATTGGCACAGACGTGGAGCGAGGGTTTATAGACTTTAAGAGGGTGGGGTAGGGGTGACGGCTTAAGCGCTGAGTCTCTCACCAAGTATTGATCGGAGTATTCGATAATGAGAATTACTTCTCCGATGTGCGGGTAACGAATGGCACGTACTCGGCCTTGATGGTGTATCCTACACCCCGTTCTACGCCAGCTCCCTTGATGACGATGCCTTTTTCAACCAGGAGGTTCACGTGCCTGTATGCCGCTGTATCAGATACCCCCAGCTCCCGGGATAGCTCGCTGCCGGAGATGCCGGGCTTTTCCGCGAGTATTTGCAGCGTCCTTCTCACGGGCTCCCTGCGCATCAGCGAGTGCAGGGACTGCTCTTCTGCCGTAAAAGTGCCTGAGTTCTTGAAGTAGCGTACGTACTTATCTCCGTCCGGGTGCGATACTATACGGTGGTTCAGCGAGAGGATGAGCAGGTGATACCTGATCGTGCCGAGGTTCATGCCCAGCCCCCGGCAGATCTCATTAGCGGTGCTGCCAGGGCGAGCGGTGACATAGTTCAGGACCTGATTCCTGTTCTCGTTACGGTCGAGCTGGCTCTTCGCCCGGGATACCGCGCCTATCATGAAGAAGCGTAAAATAAGATAGGCTATAGCAGCAAGTGCCATCCCGGCAGCTATGTTCACAGTCCCTTTACCGACAGTGCCGTCGCTGGTCCGGTAGTAGATAGTGCTGTTGTTTACGGCCGTACCGGTCACGAAGCCGTCGATCGGCTGCTTCCAGAGCAGCTTGCCGTGGTCATCGAGCGCGTACAGGCCTTTGGCGTAGACGCACCGAGACACGTTGAGGATGTAGGGTGCTTCAGACACCGAAAAGTAGTAATTTACGTAAATGGTGTCGGTACCGCGCAGTATCGCTATGTTATTCAAGTAAAAACACTTTAAAGTATACCGCTCGGTCACGCGATCACCGAAAACATAGCTGCTCCCGTTGAGCTCCCCTATAGCCCAGGAATTTTGCTCGATAATAGTGGGGATGTTTTCCCGGTTCAGCGTCAGGGCATGGACATCGGCCAGGGGTACGGTGAAATGCCAGAGTGCCGTGCCATTCTTTACGTCATAAGCCGTTATCGTATCAGCCGGATAACTTTTCGTCGCATATATTTCGTTGAAAACTCCACTTTCAATCAGGTTCAGGCCGAAGCTCTTGCTCGCGCCGGTCGCATATACTATCCCATCGTATCCGCTGATCACCAGAGGCGCCTCTATCAAGTCATCGACAGGGTCGCTCTGGTAAAAGGGCCAGCGATCTGCACTGGCTTTCCCGTCAGGTCCGACGATGGTCAGGCAGGAGAGTTTTAAGAAGGCGGCATTGGTTTTGGCGGGATAGGCCTTTCTCAGGTAAATGTTGCCTTTGCTATCAAGCGGCATGACCTCGTACAGGAGGTATTCGCCAGCTGGCTCTGTATAGCTCCACAGGACCTTACCCTCCGGGCTCACTGCGGTGACACCGTTGTCGATCGGTACGTAAATAGTGCCATTAGTGTATAGCGGCAAGGAATAGTACTTCTCCCAGACATCGTACCTGAACACCGGACAGATGGCGGGTTCGCCGATGTCTGTGCTCCAGAGGAACTTTCCTTCTGCGTCCCAGGCTTGCAGCGTACCTGTGGGGAGGAGCGAAGCAGGATCGGAAGCAAACTTCCAGGCGTACCAGTCTTCGTTTTCTGCCTCCAGCGGCTGGCCGTTAGCTGCCACAACGGCGTTATCCACGACCTCCAGCCGGGTACCTTGAACAGCGTAGATGCGTCCTGTATTGTCGATGACTCCGGGGCTTGAGAGGTTCCTGATGCTGAATAGCAGCCGGCCGTCCGGGTCCAGCACATCTTCGGTGTTATCGTGGAAGAAGTAGATTTTGCCCGCTCGCTCGGTGATCTTTACAGGATGTTCGAAGTAATAGTAGCGGGGGTCGCTCAGGCCACAGATACGATTTTTTGACAGAGTCATGTTAAACTGATACTCCCACTCGACGCGGCCTTCGCTCGAGATCTTGAGGACCTTGCCAGGCTGGCTCAGGTAATGGTCGGCCGGCACGGAAAAGATGTTTGTTGTGTTATCGTAGACGATCGTGAGCGTTGTTGTGTTTCCGTATTCCGAGTTGATCTCCTGCCAGGTGAGCCGTTTGAAGGCAAACAGGTAAAGCGAACCGTCGCTTTCGGCCATGACAGGGTAGCTGTTCAGGAAGTAACCATAGCCTTCAGGGGTATTTCCGGGCAAATTGTAGTTGTTTAGCACACTCCACTCAGAGGGAACATCCAGGGACCATAAAAAGTTACCATCGCTGCTGATCGCCCTGATCTCGTTACCCTTGAACTCGTAGAGGGTATCGTTGCTGCCGACTGTCATGTAGTCAGGGCTCCAGCCAGTGTTGTTGCTCCAGCCGATGACGACTGGTTCCGGCGGGACCGTAAGCACGTACAGCAGGCAGGCGAGCACAAAAATTGCCAGCACCAGGGATAGCTCGAAGATATGCCCTCTTTTCATACCTTTCACAGAAGAGTAGTAGGGGATAGCTTAAATAAGGGTTCTGTCACAAAAGGTTGGGACTCCGGAAGGAGGCAGGACCTGACTGCCGGGAGAGTCAGAGCAATTCTGCTACCCTGCTGATAGTGGTCTGGCACATATCGGTAAGCTGGTAAGCACTACCGCTCCCCGGCTTCTCCACGATACCCTTCTCCAGCAACTCTTTCAGGTACCGGCTGATCAGGCTGTCGGGCAGGTCCAGTTCCCGGGCGATCTCAGCGTTGGTGATGCCGGGTACATCCGCGGAATCGATCGTTATCTCTGCTATCGGTCTTAATCTGCAGAATCTGTGAGGATTGGCATGGCACAGTGCAGCGATCGTGTTGCTGTCACACGTTAGCAAAAAAGTAAAAAGGGTTATAGCCTTTCGATCATCCGGAGCACATACTCTTTGTACTCATCCTTGATAGCGTAGGCGAACCCGCGGTCGTCCATCGGAGTCTTAGTAACGATCCCCTTCTGGAACAGCTCGGTCATGTGCCTGCTGGCGGCGCCGGTGGAGATGTTCATCTCCCTCGAAATTTCTACGTTGGACATTCCCGGCTTCTCGGCCAGCGCTGACAGCACCCGCCACATGGGCTCTCTCTTCATGAGGGAGATGATGGTGCGCTCTGCCATGCTGTAGCTGTTGGAGTTGGTGAAGTACCGGAGGTACTTGTCATCCTTATGCTCCACGATCTTGTGGTTGATCGTCAGAATCAATAAATGGTAGCGTATCGTGCCCACGTTGAGGCCCATGTCTTTGCCGATGTCTACTGCGGTGCAGCCGGGGTTGCGGACGATGTACTGCAGGACAGCATTCCGGTTGTCGTTCTTGTCCAGCCGGTTTCTGGCCCGGGCGACGGTGCCGAAGCCGAGGAACTTGAAGAGGACCGCTCCGATGGCGAGCAGGGCTATGCCGCCTACTACGGTGTTGACGGTGGTGCCGAAGATCCTGCCGTCTCCGGTGGCATAGTAGATTGTGCTGTTGTTGGCGGTTGCTGAGGTCACCGGTGCGCTCAGCGCCTTATCCCAGACCAGTTTGCCATCATTATCTAAAGCGTAGATGCCGCTGGAGAAGACTGCCCGGGACTTGTTGAGCACGATCGGCCCTTCATAGTTGGTGCTGCGGAAGTTGATGTAGACCACGTCGTTGCCCGGGTAGATGCTGATCTCGGGCCAGCCGGCGGGCTTGAGAGCCTTACCAGTGGTGCCTGCTGCTGCCGGGTTCGAATACGCGGCGGGATAGCTGGCGTACATGCCCTTCATGATGTCGTTGACGTTGCTGCTGTTGAGCAGCACTTCCGTCCTGTACTGCAGGGGCAGCACATAGTGCCAGAGGGAGGTGCTGTTTTTCACATCGTAGGCGGTGACCATCAGGGTCTGCAGGTCATGCAGGCTCCTGACCTGGTTGAACGAGGTCCGGTCGATGTTGTAGACGATGCCGTTCTTTGCTGCGGTGTGTCTGAGGCTGTCGTACTGGTCGACGTACAGCGAGGGCGCGTAGTGCGACCATCCGTCCGGCCCGATGACGAACAGGTAGGAACTCGACGAGGTCGCGGGGTTGACGCTCCTCATGTACACGTTCCCTTCGTCGTCCACGGGCATCAGCTCGAACATCACGTACGGGCCGCCGGGGAGGTATTTCCACCACAGGGTCCGGCCCATGCTGTCGAGGGCTACGATGCCGTTGTCGAGCGGTACGTAGAGAGTGTGATTCTTGTAGAGCGGCAGAGAGTTGAATTCCTGCCAGATGTCCTCTGCCAGGTACTGCGGGATCACGTTTTCGTGTACGTCCCGGGTCCATATGTGCTGGCCGCTCTGATCGTACCCCTCGACGATGCCCGAGGGTATCATGTAGCCGGGGTCATTAGCCCGGGGAGTCGAAGGCTCCTGGGCACGGACGATGAAGATGTGGCCCTCTTCATCCACTGAGGCCGGGGCGGCCACGCCGGTCAGCTCGAAGAGCACCTGGCCGGCTGTGTCGACTACCGTTTCCGTGTAGTCGTGGAACACGTACACCCGGTCTCCCGAGGCCTGAATGGCCACGGGCCGGGTCAGGACTAACTGGTTGAGGTCAGCGATGCTCAGCACGTCGGCCGAGGGCACCATGAGAGTGATCGGCAGCTCCCACTGGAGCGTGCCTTTTTCGGAGATCGAGAGTACCGCGGAGTCGAGCGCTATGTAGGGGGACCTGTTCTGGTAGTACTGGAGCTTGAGGCTCTCTGCAGTTACGTTAGGGAGGGCGAGCACATAGAGGTTGCCTGCTTCCGTGTCGGACACCGGGTAGGACTCGATGGTCGAGCCAGACCTCGGAGTGCCGGCCGTGCCGGCAGCAGACCGGTCCCATGTGTTCAAGATTTTCCACTGTGGAGGAACGTGGTAGTCCCAGACGAGGTCGCCGTCGCGATCTATGGCGTAGATGCCGTCGCTCCTGAAGGCATAGAGCGTATCGTTCTCCCCGACGGTCATGTACTGTACCCGGTCCGTGCCCTGGAATGACCATCCGGTCACGTTCTCGGGAGTAGTCGCGATCAACAGGTACATGGCCCCGAGCAGAACGACGAGGAGCACTAACAATAGCGCCTCAAATAGATAGGGTTTCCTCATCGATCTCATCTATGACAATAGTGACTTGGTGTTTAAATATAGTTTCTCTAACGAAAGGTCAACAGTCACTTATAAAAGCAATTATTCGGCAGGCTCGGCGCCCATGTCCTTGCCTTTTACCGCGTACCGGACGTGGACTGCGGTGCCTCTCTTAAAGGCCTTGATCTCCGCCGCAGAGAGCAGCGCCTGGCCGGTGGCGAGGAAGTTGTCGTCCTTGTCCACGAGCAGTATCTCTTCCATCGCCCTTATCTCGGGGTCGCAGTCGAGGACGAATTTGCAGAAGGCAGTCTTGCCTTTCGCCACGAAGGGCGCGGCATCGTCGTTCATGATGACCCGCTTCTGCGGGAACGGGAGCACTGGCTTGAGCCTCTCCCCGCCGTAGGCGCTCAGGATCAGGAACCCGTCGTTAGCCCGGACTGTGGCGATGCGCCGGTTACCCAGAACAATCTGGCGCACCCTGCCCGTCCGGGACAAGATAAATTTCACCCCTTCGGGGAAAAGAGCTTCACCTGCCCCTTTACCAAACTGATAATCCGCGATGGTCCTGAGTCTCTCGAGCATGGTTCCTCAATATAAGCTCTGGGTTAATATTTCTTTGCTTTGCACGTCATGCTTTCTTCTCCTGCGACGCAAAAGCCCGAGCCGAAGGCTCGAAAACGACACACCTGCACTCTCTGGCCGCCGAAGGCGGTCAGCGCCGCCATGGGTCTTCTTTCCCTTCCTCATATATCTCGAACGCTTTCTGGAGGCCCCGGAGGACTTCGGCGCTGGTTTCGTACATAGCCCTGGCCCTGGGGTCGTCCACGATTTTGACGTCCTTGCGGAGATGGTCGATCATGTCCCCGAACATGTTCCTGATCCGGGCCGTGTGGTACCTCGGGTCTTTTTCGTCGTACTTCGGCAGTCTGGGCGGCTCCATCATGGTGAAACACCAGTTTCCGGTCTTCCGGGGGCGTGATATAGCTAATGACCGGAAGTTTCAGGGCGCTGGAGCAGGTCGATGGCGGAGAGCGCCAGGAGGATTAGGCCGAGGGCGATTCCGGCGTACCAGAAGGCCGTGTGTGCGGTCTCCCGGAATGCGGCGAGGCTCATGATCGCCGAGGCCAGGCCTGTGGCGATGAAGAAAGCCGCGTATTTCAGCCACGAGAACCTGACGGGGAAGTTCAGCGAGGGAAGCCGGACCCTGCGGGAGCGTTTCAGGCTCAGGTAGAGCAGCCCGAACAGCAGGAAGTAAGTGCCGAGGATGATCAGCTGCGGGACAGTGCCGGGCAGGGCTTCCCGTCTTACCGCTATCCCGTAGATCGCGTACATAGAGAGCAGCAGCACAATCAGTATGATGAACTCTTTCGGCGTGGGGAGCAGCTTCCGGATGTCGTACATGTGGAGACCCATGCGGCGGTAGACGAAAATGAGGATGCCGAGCACGGTGCCTGCGGCGACTGTCGAGGCGATCGAATAGAGAGGTGACGGTACGAGAGTACCCTGGTATAGCCCGCATAGCAGCGCTGCCCCGAAGATGACCAGATAGGTTCTGGACGGTGTCGCAAAGAGGCCCCAGAACATCTGGGGCAGGCCGGACAGGATTTCCCGGGACCGGGACAGGAGGCTCTCTGAGGTGAACAGCGCCAGTATGAAAGACAGGAGCGGATGCCAGAACAGCACCAGTACCATCGCTTCCACCACCGCGACCCCCTGGAAGAGCCAGATCGCCTCGCCCCAGGGCGGGTTCCATATGATCTTGGTAATGTAGGCCTCATATAGCCCGAAGATGGCCCCGGCGAGAAAGAGGGTGTAGAGCCTCGGCTTTCCGAACCGGTATACCACATAAGCCAGCACTAAGGTATGCGATGCATAGACGGGCAGGACGATAAAGAGGCCTCTGAACGTAAAGTAAGGGAACAGGTAGGACCCGGATACGATCTCTGCGAAGAAAACCGACAGGCAGCCCGATATCAGCCAGAAGAGGTAGCGGGCCCAGTCGGGCGGGGATTCGTCCATGATCTCATATTTTACAGGTATTGTCTTATGGTTTTTCGAAAGATACGCTTGAAAAAGTTAATGCACAGAGGGTTCAGGACGCCGCACCTGCGCCTGTATCGGACCTGCAATCAGCCTTAATTGTAGCAGTCTGAAGTGATTCCGCCAGCGGGGACACAGTAAAAGATATAATCATTGTATGGGTAACATAACAGTTACATGGGGCTGGACGCGTTTTTTACCAGAGGCGGGGGCAAAGATGATCGCGACAGAGACCAGCTACTTGCAGAGATCGAGGAGCTAAAAAAACAGATCAAAAGCTTGAAGGATGCTGAGGAGAGCAGGAAAAAAGCCGATGCAGAAATATTCAACCTGGCATCATTTCCTGAACAATACCCCAACCCCATTATAGAGATATCTTTGTCGGGGGAGCTCAGGTACCTTAACCCTGCGGCGAAAAAGGTGTTCCCGGACCTGACGAAGAAGGGTATAAAGCACCATGCCCTGCGAGACCTCGACAATGTGATCGCCGATTTAGAAAAGAGCGGCGAGCGGTCATATATAAGAGAGTGAGATCGGCGGTCTCATCTACAAGGAAACAATCTACTATCTGCCCGAAAACCGGGCGATGCGCATTTTCATCAAGGACATCACCGAGCAGAGAAAGCTGGAGGCCGCCTTTAAAGAGAGCGAAAAGCGGCTCCGCATGATCACCGACAGCATGATGGACGTGGTCAGCGTCACGGACATCGCCGCCAGGTACCAGTACATCAGCCCCTCTGCGGAAAGGGTCCTGGGGTACAAGCCTGAGGAGATGATCGGAAAGCCAGCGCTGTTCTACATGCACCCCCTGGATGCCCCTAGAGTGGCGGCGGTGATTCAGGAACACCTGTCCAAAGGGCTGCCCGGCAGGATCGTGCTCCGGTTCAGGCACGCTGACGGCCATTACGTCTGGCTGGAAGCGGCAGGGGATCTGCTGTACGACGACGAAGGCAGACTGACGGGGGCTATACTGTCCAGCCGTGACATATCGGACCGGAAAGCTGCCGAGGAACAGCTTAACAATTCGCTGAAAGAGAAGGAAGTCCTCCTCAAAGAGATCCACCACAGGGTAAAAAACAACCTGCAGATCATCTCCAGCCTCCTCAACCTCCAGTCCGCATACATTAAGGATGACCGGGACCTGCACATTTTTAAGGACTGCCAGAACCGGGTCCGGTCGATGGCGCTGGTGCACGAAAAGCTCTACAGGTCCGAGTCCCTGTCCAAGATCGACTTCGGCGAATACGTCCGCAGCCTCGCAGGCACGCTGTACAACTCGTACGGGGCCACCCAGGAACAGATCCGCTTCGACCTCGACATCAAAGACATCTTCCTCGACGTCGACGCTGCCATCCACTGCGGGCTGCTGGTCAACGAGATCATCTCCAACTCGTTCAAGCACGCCTTTCCGGGGGGCAGAAAAGGCAGAGTGTGGGTGAATATGAAAGAGGATGCCAGAGGGATCGACATGGTCATCGGGGACGATGGAGTAGGCCTGCCTGAAGACATGGACATCTATAACACGGGCACACTGGGCATCCAGCTGGTCACATCACTGGCAGCCCAGATAGGGGGAGACCTGACACTCGACCGGAGCAATGGAACAGTGTACCGGATCAGGTTCAACCCGCAAAAGTAAGCGACCCCTGTAAAACCAGGCAAGGGCTATTTTTCCTCGGGCTCAACCATTCCCGTACCCAAATATTATATCATACCAGCGCGTTTTGTGGTGCGATGAGCCAACTAGTTTTCGAGCTTTCGGGGGAGCACGACACGCTGCCGAAGAGCGAGGTCATCGCGTGCATTGAGGCACACGGCTGGCAGTACACAGTAAAGGGCAGCTATGACCAGGCGCTCATCCTGGAGACCGATGCTGACCCGGGCGTTCTCGCCCGCAGGCTGGCGCTCACCCACAGCATCCTCGAGCTGATCTTCGTAGCTCCGTCAGAGCCCGAAGAAATCCTGAAGATGGCAGAAACTGCCGATCTGAAGCTGAAATACGGGCAGAGCTTCGTCGTCAGGGTGAGCAGGGTGAAAAACTACGGCGGCATTTCTGCCACATTCGAAAGAAAGCTCGGCGCAGCTATCTGGCGCCGCGGCTACCCTGTCAGCCTCGAAAATCCCGACGTCATGTTCCGGGCGATCGTGACAGAAGGCGTGTGTATCTTCGGGCGACGGCTGGCAGAGACAGACCGGCGGGGGTTCGACGAAAGGGCGCCGCTGAAGAAGCCGTTTTTCCTTCCCGGCGTGCTGATGCCCCGCATCTCCCGGGCAGTCGTAAACCTCACCCGGATCAGCGAAGGCTGGATACTCGACCCGTTCTCCGGCACCGGGGGCACGCTGGTTGAGGCCGGCCTCATCAGCCCGGACATCCACGTGGTGGGCTGCGATATCCAGAAGAAGATGGTCTATGGCACCCGCAAGAACCTGCGCCACTATGGTACGAACTACGACGTGATCTGGGAGGATTCCCTACGAATGGGCATCAAAGACGACTCAGTCGACGCCATGGTCACCGATTTCCCCTATGGACAGTCCACCCCCATCGCCGCCGCTTCAATAGATGCATTCTACACCGGAGCGCTCAGAGAGATGTTCCGGGTGCTGAAACCCGGTTGCCGGGCGGTCGTCGTCTCGAAAGCGCCGATGGAAAAACTCTTAACCGATGCTGGCTTTACTGTCATTGAAACGCACAGGCAGCGCATTCACAAAAGCCTGACGAGAAATTTCGCAGTCATCACTAAATCCTGAGAGGTTCGCACATGCAAAAATCCACTAAAGAGAGAGCCGTTATCACCGTCACAGGTATCGACCACCCCGGCATCATCGCCGCGATCACCAGGGCGCTTGCAGATCTCAACATCAACATCGAAGACCTGAGCCAGACGATCGTACAGGGCCTGTTCACGATGATCCTCATTGCAGACATCACCGACCACGACCTGGGGAAGCTGCAGGAAACCATGCAGAAGCTGGGAAAAGAGCAGGGCGTCCAGATTACGGTGCAGCACGAAAACATCTTCAAGTTCATGCACAGGGTGTAACCCATGATATACTCCATTGAGGAGATCCTCGAGACCGTCGACATGATCCAGGCCCAGCACCTGGACATCCGCACGGTCACCATGGGGATCAATCTCCGGGGGTGCATATCCCCCGACATCGACACGATGCGGGATAACGTCTACGAGACTATTACGACGAGGGCGAAAAGCCTGGTCAGCGAAGCCAGAGCCGTAGAGGCTAAGTTCGGCATTCCCATCGTCAACAAGCGCATAGCAGTCACCCCGATTGCCAATATCTTAGATGCCGCAGTGGCCGGCCTGAGCGAGGACGAGGCGGTCGACGCCGCAGTCACCATCGCCAGAACTCTCGACAGGGCGGCCAAACAGCTCGAAATCGACTTCATCGGCGGGTACGGCGCCCTCGTCCACAAAGGCTTCACAGTAGGCGACTCGGCCCTCATCAACTCGATCCCGAAGGCACTTACTTCGACGGACAGAGTATGCAGCTCGATCAACGTTGCCACCACGAAGAGCGGCATCAACATGGACGCCATCCTGCTGATGGGCCACGTGATCAAGAAGACTGCAGCCATCGACCCGATAGGCTGTGCCAAGCTGGTCGTCTTCGCCAACGCCCCCACGGACAACCCGTTCATGGCCGGTGCCTTCCACGGGGACGGCGAGCCCGAGACCGTCATCAATGTCGGCATCTCGGGCCCCGGAGTGGTCAGGGCAGTGCTGGCGAAGATGCCGGACGCAGATCTGGGGCAGCTATCCGAAACCATCAAGCGGACATCCTTCAAGATCACCCGCATGGGCGAACTGGTCGGCAGGGAAATGGCCGAGCGGCTCAACGTGCCCTTCGGCATCGTAGACCTCTCCCTCGCCCCCACCCCGGCGGAGGGCGACTCGGTAGCGAACATCCTCGAAGTCATGGGCCTGGAGCGGTGCGGCACCCACGGCACCACCGCAGCTCTCGCGTTGCTGACCGACGCCGTCAAGAAAGGCGGCGCCATGGCTACCTCGTACACCGGCGGCCTCTCCGGCGCATTCATCCCGGTCAGCGAGGACGCGGGCATGGTGGAAGCCCTCAAGGCAGGCGCCATCGGCATCGACAAGCTCGAAGCCATGACCAGCGTCTGCTCCGTCGGCCTCGACATGATTGTAGTACCTGGAGATACCGAGCCGGAGACGCTTTCCGCCATTATAGCCGACGAGTGCGCGATAGGCATGGTCAACAACAAGACCACCGGCGTCCGCATCATACCGGCCGGCAAAGAAGGAGAGTACGTCGAGTTCGGCGGCCTGCTCGGCGGCAGCCCCGTCATGGCTCTGAACAGGCACTCCTCGGCGGGCTTCGTCCGCAGAGGGGGCAGAATACCTGCTCCGATCCAGAGCTTTAGAAACTAAGTTTAGAGAAGGTCTTACAATAAGACCCTCTCCCATTCTACTATTTTTCCCAGAACTGGTGGGTCACTAACGATATGGACCACGGTCCGGCCTGATCGTTGACGTACTCCGGATCGTTGCCCCAGCAGACGTTGGCGCTAAAGGTCATGGCACGGAGATACTCGTATCTGGGCAAGGAGACGAACACGTCGGTCTGGCCGCCCGCAGGGATGGCGCCTACGGACACCGAGCCCGATCTTAGTAATTCGTCTGCTACGGGGTCCTTCGCGATATAGTTGAAGCGGACACTAGTGAGATCGGTGCTTCCCGTGTTCGTGAGAGTCAGGACCAGGTTTTCCAGCTGTTGGCCGTCAGACGTCTGGTTAGAGGTGACATCTTTGAGAATCACGCCGACCTGAGAGTCAGGTATCTGTGGCCTGGGCGTGGCCGTATCGGAAACGGTGGGAAGCGCAGCCGTAGATGTGGGCGACGCAGGCATCGCCCCGAACTCGATGCAGCCGGAGACGGTGACGATTGCAGCCGCCAGTATAAAAATTACAAGCACCCGGTGAACACGCATGATAATACTACCCATAATCACACGCAACCAAAAGCATATATTTGTTGCTTTCTCCTGAGCTATGAGCGCCCGGGATACTTGCCGGAAGTCCGGCGAGTTCTGCTACCATAGAGCTGCAGCTGGCGCAAAGACGCAGTACTTTGATGTATAATGTCGACCCCGGCACTTTAAACACATCAATGAAAAATTTGCATAAATTTATTGCCTCAGGGCAGCCGGGCCTTGCCGCTGATCTCCTCGACCATGATCTCGACGACACAGGTCTCATCTATCGCCTCGTCCGACATTTCCCCGCGTTTCCGTCCCCAGGCATACTTGTCCATGAGGACCTGCAGGATATGCCTCTTCCGGGCGGGATCGTCGACTATTGCAGCCTGCCCGTTTGCGATGACGCTGCGGTAATACGTACCGCTCGCGCAGGGCTTCTCAGAGACGATTTGAACGTCAAGGACTTCGTCGGCCTCGAAGCATACGGCCGGATTCCTGCGCAGGTTGTCCAGCTTTTTACCCTCAAGAGCGCAGTGCACGTATATTCGATCGTCTTCGAAGGCGAAGTGGAGCGGAAGCACGTACGGTGTGCCGTCCGGGTTAATCGTCGCCATCCGCCCTACTGGTGCACTGTTCAAAAAATCGGTGATGGCGTCCAGGGACATGCCCCGGCGCTTGCGGTCGCTGGATACAAGTTTCATACTGGCCGGCCTGTTGGCCGGCAGAAAAGATAAAAATATCGATGCTCTGTCAGGGCAGGCCGACGAGCGTGAAGGGCTTCTTGTAAGTGCTGTTGAACTCGGCGTGCTCGCCCCAGTAGACTTTGATGTCAGCAGTCACGCTGTAGGCTTCCCGGTGCTCGGGGGTGGTGAACTGGTACGAGACCTGACTGTTGGGGGGAATGGTGCCTACGAGGTACACGTCGCTGAAAAATTCGATGCCGCTGCGCAGGTCTTTCTCTTGTATGTTCACCGCAAATTGTCAAAGATATAAAAACGCCTTAATTAAATGACTGATCTATGTACTGCAGCAGCCAATTCAAGGAAATAACCCACAATTAACTATTATGAGATACTTCGCAGCGGCAGTATTTTGATAGAACTATGGTATACATTTTAGATCAACCGATTGTGACAGAATCTTTAAATATATTATCATATAATAGGCAAATATACTTATATATCAATATCATAAGGCACAGCGCCCTGGAAAAGCACACCGTGCCTTATGGCCATTGAGGCATGAGGTAGTATTCATATAGGCTATATAAATATTCCTTTCATGCCTCAATCATCGAATTGAGGTGAGAAATGTGAAAAGCATACTTACGAAGTGTATAATATTTGTTCTAATGGGAACACTTTGTTTTGCATCGATCGCACAAGCACAAACCGATAATCCTGTTCAGAAAAAAAAATGAACAGGAACTGATGAACGAGCAAATTAAACTGAATGAGCAGCAAAAACTTCCTGTTTCAGATGACCAGTTGAAAATAAAAAATCAAACTGAACAAGATGCCATGGCAAAAGCCATCGAGGATTACGTTGCTGGAAGGGCTAAAACACTTCCTAATTATATCGAATATAAAGACTCTCCTTATTATAAGATAAATGACAAGGAGATCACGAAAATCGTCTACGAGGAGAAGCCACGGCCAACTACTACAACACCACCTAATCAACTAGCATCAACCAAGACACTGGGCATAGTTACCGATTCCCTCCCCGCTCGGAACCCCGTTTACGTACCGGATGATCATTGGTCCAATACGTACTTATCATATGGATATAAAGAATACTCGATATATTCTGCAACCATAAGCGGGACGATCCCAGGTTTGACACACTTGCAGGATAGCAGTACAGGACCCTTTGATGAACTGGTATTCCACCTCATGGGAGACAGAACGGATGGTAAAGGGGCGGAAAACTGCGTACAAATCATAAGGAGCGGTAACAATGCGATTTTTAATTTCTACGACGCTAACTATAATGATCCGTTAACGGGCCATGTAAGAGACCATGCGACCTTCCCGATCGGCGATACATTCTCCGTTTACGTAAAAGCCTGGACCTCTGGATCAAGGGACTACAATTACGTTGAGTACGGTGTAACCGATTTAAACACCGGAGTGAGCTTAGATAGGATCTATCAGTTACCGGTAACCCAGATTTGCGGTGATGCCGATATAGCACTTGAAAAGTACTATCAATCCGGCGAATCCCGCACTGCAACCGTGAACTGGAACACAGTGAACAATGTCCATGTTTCAGATGTTGCCGGGAATTATGAAAACATGGCTGACACATTCCACCTATTCGAATATGTCACGACCGGAGTGTCAAACGCGAACTACACTGACTACTCACTCTACGCTATTCCCCCGTACTTCAGCGTTACCAACGGTACTGCAAATGTATATCTAACCAGATATTCAGGAAGCACGTATCCATCACACCCTTGAAACACCCCCTTATGGGGTGTTTATTTTATTATATACTATAAAAAACCATAACAAATCGAACAAGGATGAAGATTATGAAACAGTGGCAAGTTTTCATGATACTACCCATAGTTATTATTATCTGCACAGGCTGCGTTAACAACGCCGCCGGAAATGACCTGTTGCCCACAGACAGATATGTGGCCATCCACGAAACCTGCTACAACAACGGCAATGTAATCGAAGGCAACTACACATTTCCACCGCTAGAATTAGCCCCGCTTAGATTCGATCCCAACAGCCCCTCAGAATATACCACTGTGAATGAAAGCCTTAAACTATTATACGGATACACATACAGGTATTCACGCCCATGGACCATCGACCAAAATACAACAGCAGTGGGGATCTACACATATAACTATAATTTACAGTCCGGCGCAATCGTAACCGGAGTTAGTAAAAACGGTACAATAAACCTGTTATTTGATAATCAGTCGATCGATTTAAAAACAGGAGAGCACTGGGACTCGCCAGTCGTTACGACCAGCACCGCAAACGAAAGCTACAGTAATGTTACCATACCTATAAAATCACAGATCAAATGGTCAATCCTCAATATGGGTATATATAACAAAACAAAATAAGGTCACTGGCTATGAGATAAAACTGAGTGATGATACTGTAAGATAAGTCATTGTGTTACGATTCATTATTGCAATGCGTTTTTAAAAAATACCGGAGACTCATAAGTAAAAAATGCCATGATATCTCCGACATGCTTCCGACCACCTATTTATTTCACTATGCGCCAGGTGTGACGCGCATCTCCTTGACCCTTACAGTCGGCGATATGATGGCGCCGGTCAGCCGGTCGTCTTTGCCCATGCCGTCGATCTTCTTCAACAGATCGAAGACGTTGCCGCTAAGCATGAGGGACTTGACGGGCTTTACCATGACCCCATTCTCCACTACGAAGGCGTTGCGGCATTCGACGGAGAAGTCGCCGGTGATGGGGTTGGCGGTGTGGGCGCCGATCACGGAGTTGACGTAGATACCTTTCTTAGTCTCCTTGATCACGTCGCTTCTCGGGAACTCGAACAGGACGTTGCGGGCGCCGATTTTAGGCGGGGTGCTGTACGATCCTCTGACGGCGTTGCCGGTCGACTCTCTGCCCTCCTTGCCTGCCGTATAAGAGTCGTACAGGAAGGATGTGAGCGTTCCGTCGGTCACGATTTCGGTGCGCTGCGACGGCACGCCTTCGTCGTCGGACTTCGACGTTCCCAGCCCCCCTGTCAGCAGGCCGTCGTCCACTATGGTCAGTTCCGGCACGGCGATCTTTTCCCCGACCCTGCCCGCGAGGCCGGAGCGCCCTTTCTGGACGTTCTCCGCGCTGACCGACGATAGCAGCGTGGACTCGAGCAGGTCGCCGAAGGCGAAGGGGCCGAGCAGTACGTCACTAGTCTGTTCGCTCACGTGTGACGAGCCCAGCGAGTCCCGGGCGAGCTTTGAGGCCCTGGTGCCGACCGAGCCGAGGTCGAGGCTCAGTGATCGTGCTACGTCGTACTCGAAGCCGGTGGAGACCTGGCCGTCTTCCTTGATGATGACGTCCACGTAGCCCATGACCACGGTTTCCCGGTCTTCGACTAAGACCCCGTTCGAGTTGGCGATGACTGTGTCGCTCACCACGCTGGAGAACTTGGCGGCAGTGACTGATGTGCCCTTATCCTCTTTTGCCGCCCTGATCATGCCGGCGGCGAGGTCTACGCACTGGTCGAGGCTGATGTCGGCCACCCTTTGATCGTAAATGCCAGATACGCCCGGATACGCCTGAGGCTTGAGAGGCAAACCTTTCAGCGCCGGGTCCTTCGGCCTTGCCTTTGCACAGACGATGGCAGCTTTGACTGCGTCCTCGAACCTGAACGGGTCGTTGGAGGAAGAATAGCCCTCCGCCCCGTCGACGATCACCCGGATACCCGCCCCTTCGGAAATGCTCTCTTCCGCGTGCCCTAATTCGCCGTGCTCAGTCTCTACAGTGATGATCTTTCCTGAGGCCGCGTAGACTTCGGCGTCGCTCGCTCCCAGCCTGATCGCCAGGTCGACTAACTTGTTGGCGTCTATCATTACGAAGACCCCCCTACGACGGCGTCCTTGATGAGAATATGCGGCGAGCCGTCCCCGACGGGCACGCCCTGGCCGGCTTTGCCGCACCGGCCCGAGTGGAAGTCTAGATCGTTGCCCACCCGGACGATGTTGTTCAGCGTCTTCAGCGTATTCCCAGACAGGGAGACGTCACGGATGCAGTCGCCGATCTTGCCGTCTTTCAGAAGATATCCCATGACCGCGTTGAACTGGAACACCCCTTCCCCGGTGTTCACCTGGCCGCCCCGGGAGCCTTTCAGGTAGATGCCGTTCACGCCCTCGAATACCTCGTCTTTACTGAGCTCGCCGTTGTCGATGAAAGTGTTGCTCATCCGCACCACCGGCCTCGCCAGCCCGCCGGCCCGGGCATTGCCGGGGGCGCCCCCGAGCTTCGCCGCGGTCTCCCGGGAGTTCAGGTAAGCCTTCATGACGCCGTTTTCGATGAGCGTCTTCGAGTGAGAGGGCACGCCCTCGCTGTCGTAAGGATAGTAGCCGTACTTAAGCAGCGTCGGATCGTCCTTCACCGTCACCAGTTCACTGCCGATCTGCTGCCCTATCCGGCCCTCGAGACAGGAGTCCCCGTCAAGAACCGTGTCCGCCTCCGACGCGTGGCCCACTGCCTCGTGGATGAACACCCCCGCCAGTTCTGGGTCACAGATGACGTCGAACTTCCCGGACGGAGCGGGCTTCGCGGACAGCAGAGCGTAAACCTCGTCGACCGCTTCCCGGGCCAGCTCGACAGGGTCGCACTGGTCGAATATCTCGAATCCCCCCACGTTGAAGTAGCTCCGCCGCCCGACCTGCAGAGCGCTGCCTTCCCCGGCTACCGCAGAACAGCTGAACCCTGTCCGGTACATGTCATACTCAATACGCTCGCCTGAGGAAGTGTAGTGGATGTTATGAGAGAAAGCCTCAGAATAGTTGAGGCGGGTGCTCTTGATCAGGCCGTTCTTGTCCCTCTCCCGCATGGCGTCTTCGATAGACTTGAGCAGGTCCTGCTTCTGAGACATAGAAACGTCGCCCGGGTTCTTCTTCACCCGGTAGACTTCCTTGCCACCTTTTGGAATAGGAGCCATCTCGATCTTCTTCCGGGGGTTGATCCGGTCCAGCCGCTTCGCGAGCTGAATGGCGGTCTCGATCGCCTCTTTCGCCTTCGAAGGGTCGTCAGCCGTAGTGAAGCCGTACGAGCCCCCTACGATAGCCCGGGCTGCCGCACCCGAAACGAAGTGAGTGGAGATCTCATCGATCTCCCCGTTGTCGTACACTATGGCAGTAGTGTAGCCGTACATCTCCCGGACGTCAAAAAAATCGGACATGTGATCACCGAAAATCAACTATAGCTATACGGTTTAAGGTTCTAGCTGGTGCATTTATATGCGTTTCTACTTAAATGAATGAAAAGTAGTAAAGTGGGTTATGGTACATATGCTTGCTGATTAAGTGCAGTCAAGCTTGCAGGTAAGAGTTTATAGGCTCAAAACACCGAGGTACCCAAACGGGTTCAAGGGCCCGGTCGTGACAGTCAGACTCACGTTCGTGGCAGATGCGCCCGGATTCGCGATAGTATACCGGGCATATAACGGGCTCCCTATGCCCGTTATACCACCGGTGATGCCATATGAATACTCGCCCCCGAACAGATTCCGGATTTCGGTCTCAACCGGCAGGTCTGTCCGGAGGAGGCGGACGGTCACCATTCCCGGAGGCATGCTGAAGGTTTTCACTTCGCCAGGAGCCAGAGTAATAGTCTCGTTGTAGATGGTCCTTTCGCCGACAGAAGTCAAAAACATAAAGACGATGCTGATGACCAGTAGTAGAAGTATCGTGTAGAGCGTATAAGTGTATAGCGATGCCCATCGGACCATTATCATGAGATAAGTTGTATAATGCTATATATTATCGCTTGATCTGTCACCGGATAGCAGAATATCAGTTTGAACTTATCAGATAAGAAGCCAGTTTTTGGTGCTGGCATATCGAATCCGACTATGGTCAGGTATGCTGCGTTATGATGGGAGTGGTGGTAGAGAATTGAAAACTTGAATGTTAAAAAAAGATTATTGCCCGCCTCACGCTTAGTCAGGCGGTGCGGGCTTTATTAGGGCTAGTACGGGAAAATCCTGGGCATGATGGCCCAGGACACATCCGCACGTTAGTGCGGCAACGCCTTATCGAAGATCCCAATGCCCATCTTATCGACGCTGAAGTTCCGGATCTTATCTATGAAGCTCTCCTTCTTCTTGCCGGTGAGGGCATGCTCCAGGACTTCGCTGATGTTGGTGACCGGGATGATCTTGACCCGGTCCTTGTACATGTCCTCGATGAGGACGTCGCCGAGGTTCGACTTCGGGATGAGCACGGTGGAGATGCCTGCGAGGGCTGCCGCCTCGATCTTGTAGGTGACGCCGCCGATCGGCAGCACGTCGCCTCTGACGGACAGCGAGCCGGTCATGGCCACGCTCTGGTCTACCGGGATCTGCGAGATGGCGGATATAACAGCCGTAGCTATGGATACGGAGGCGCTGTCGCCTTCCACGCCTTCATAGGTGCCCACGAACTGGATGTGGACGTCCATGCCGGTGATGTCCTGGCCGGTGAACTTCTTGATGATGGCGCTCACGTTCTGGACCGCTTCTTTGGCGATCTCCTGCAACTTGCCCGTGGCATATACGTGGCCTTCCGACTTGGACATGGCGGGGGTCACTTCTGCCACGATGGGGAGCACGACGCCTGCGTCGCCGCCCATGACTGCGAGGCCGTTGACTCTGCCGACTTCTTCGCCTGCCGCCTGGAAGAGGCGGTAGTCCTTCCTTCTGTCGAGGTAGTTGTCGGTCAGCTGCTGTTCGACGGACCTGGAGATCCGCTTGGCCTTGAGCACGTGGTCTGCCGTCGTCAGTGCGGCGCCTTCGGACCGGGCGATGTCGCCGGATACTCTGACCAGTCCGCCGAGGTCTCTCAGCTTGAGGGTCAGGTGGCCCTTGCGGCCTGCCCGGCGCATGGATTCTCTCATGATCTCTTCCACTGCGGAGTGGTCGAAGTGGGGGATCTTGCCGTCTCTCATGACTTCCTGGGCGACGAACCGGACGACCTTCCTGCGGTTCTCCATGGTGTCTTCCATCGAGTCGGTCATGAACAGCTCGTAGCCGTAGCCCTTGATTCTGGACCGGAGTGCCGGGTGCATGCCTTCCATGGCGTCGAGGTTGCCCGCGAGCACCATGATGAAGTCACAGGGCACCGCGTCAGTCTTGACCATGGCGCCGGATGATCTCTCCGACTGGCCAGTGATGGCGAACTTGCCTTCCTGGACGGCGGTCAGCAGGTGCTGCTGGCTCTCCATCCGGAGGGTGTTGATTTCGTCGATGAAGAGGACGCCTTTGTGGGCCTTGTGGATGGCTCCTGCCTCCACGCGGTCGTGCGATGGCGTTTCGAGGCCACCCGACTGGAAGGGGTCGTGCCTGACGTCGCCGAGCAGCGCGCCTGCGTGGGCGCCGGTGGCGTCTACGAATGGTGCTGTCGTCTTGCCCTGGTTGGACACGAGCAGCTTGGGGGTGATGATAGTCTCCTTAGGAGTGACGTATCTCAGTATGAGCAGTAACAGTAGTACAGCGATAATTGCCCACATGAACGTCTCGCGCGGCAGGTAGAACCATGCGAAGCCGAGGATTGCCAGCATGGCCACAACGATGATCAGGTTGCGGAGCTGTGCGTTCTTCTGTGCTTCCATCTTGTGTGCGTTCACTATTTGCTTGCCTTTGCCCGCCGGGACGACCCTCACCTTAGGGTTGTTCGAGTCCTCGGGGTTGTGGTAGATCAGTACGTCCTGCAGCTCTTCCTTCGGCAACAGTTCTGCCATTGCCTTGGCGAGCATGGACTTGCCAGTGCCTGGCGTGCCGATCATCATTACGTGGCGGCGCTGGCTGGCCGCTTTCTTGATGACCTCCACAGCATGCTCCTGGCCGATCACCTGATCGATGAGCCGGGTGGGGACCTCTATGTCCGCCGTGGACTTGAATTCCAGGCCACCGCAGAGATCGTCCTGCCGGGGTTCCATTTTTGTCTCGTCACTCACTATGATCACCGGTTTATTGGTTTGATTTGCATAATCTGTTACATAGGATAAATACTTTTAGAGATTTTATTTTATGCGCGGCATAATATTATCATTCGGCCGCTTTCGGCATATTTGCGGGCGCGAACCCGCTACCCTGAGCGTTCACAGGGGTGACAGCCAGCCGCCTTAAAAATTTTCAATGGTGTCTTAGTACATTCTATATTAATATAGTTTAAGCTTTAAACCTTTTCGTAAATTGATCGGGATATTTTTATTAGTTTATTTTCAGGAACGTATGTAAAACGTGTACAAATTTATACTCTGCTGTCGATATAAGCCTCGATGCTGTGCGATCCGCAGGCTGCCGCAGGCAGGCGATTGCCCGGCAATAGAACAGGCTGTCATGCCGCGTTTTTACCAGAATCCTTAAAGTCGGCGGCGAAGTACCGGGCGTTTGTCGGACAGGCCAGATATAGCATCAATCTGTTACTTTACATTTGATTCTTCTCCCGAAGACTCTTCACCGCCCGCCTGCTCCTGAGGGCCTTTCTTTTTCTTCAGCCACCTGTACACCGCATAGAGTATGCCTGCGATCAGCAGGATGATCAGGCCCGTGACGAGGAGCCAGTTCTCCAGGATCGTCTCCCAGAGTGTCGGTGGGGGGTCCACAGTGATGGCCTTGCGGATAATCTTGGTGACATGGGGTTCGTCCTGGCTGTCGTAGTACTTGACTTCGAGGGTGACGTAATAAGTGCCGGGTACCGCGTCGGGCTTCACCTTGATCCCGAACTGGGTGCTTACGTTCTCCCCGGGTTCCACGTCCCCCAGGTACATGGTGTCGTAGCTGACGGTGAACGGGTCCAGCGCGTTCATGCGGACGATGGAGTCCCGGGCTATCATGGTGCCGTTGTTGACCAGGGTGAGGTGGGCAATAATCGAGCGGCCGCATTTGATCTTTATGGGCTCGCCGTCTACGGTGAACCTCATCCTGGGCTCGACGTGGATGCCGAAGGTCTCGACGTTCGAGGACTTTTCGGTGCCCCACTTATCCTGGTAGGAGACGACGGCGCTGATCGGGAAGTCCCCGTCTTCGGCATCGTCAGCCACGCTGAGCTTGAACTTGACCACCCGCTCTTCGCCGGGCTCCATGTGGCCCAGGTACTGGGAGTTCTGGACGGGGACCAGCATGTTTTGGTCCAGCTGGATCGGCTGTTGCAGAGGGGTAGTCTGGTAGGTGGCAAGCTCGTAGTTGACCGGGTAATAGAAGGAAGACTGACAGGGGCCGATAGTCGGGGTGGTGAGGTAGACGATCGCATGATCCACTGCCGTCAGCCCGGTGTTGGTGACCCGGACGGACACGATGCCATTGGTGCCCGGCACCATGTCTATGGCAGTGATGTCCGTAACGACCAGGTCGTAGATGCCCATGATCACTATGTCGAGGTAGATGAGGCACGACTCTTCTACGTAGTTGCTGTAGCCGTACATCTGGCCGAAGAAGGAGGTGTACTGGTAGTCTTCGGCCAGCCGCTTGTAGGTGATCAGCAGCGGGAGTTTGTAGTGCCCGGGCTGGGCGTCCCGGCTCACCCTGACAAGATAGGGGATGGGCGCTGTGGTGGTGCCTGCGGGCAGGGAGCCCAGTACCATGCGGTTGTCCGACATGATCTCGATAGGCAGGTCACCGGGAAGAAGCTCGCAGGTGATGCCGAGGGCGGTGGTCACCCCTGCGGCAACGCCGGGGGCGCTGTTGATCTGCAGGTTTCCGAACGCCCCGATCTGGGAGAACTGGTATGATGAGGTGCTGGTGCTCTGGGAGAGCGAGGTACTGGTCGAGCTTGCAGACCCGCTCAGGCTGCCTATGCCAGTTCCTGTGCTCCCGACTGCGCCGTTAAGGCCGGCGGCTGCGATCTTGTACTCGGATGAATCGTAGAGCGTTTTAGACGACGCGCCGTTGACGATCGCCGAATATGAGGCGCCCCCGGTTGACTGGAGCCACGCGTCCGGGGTGTCGTAGCCAGCGATTGCGGTGATGAAACCGCTGTTCTGGACGAGCAACTGCAAGGTCACTATCTGTCCGGGATACAATTCTTTACTGCCGTATATGCACGCGTCGATCATAGGCCCGCCTATGATCTGAGCCTCTGCGGAAGGGGCCGCGAGCGGGCATAGCAGGGAAATTAGGCAGATGGACAGCATGAAACAGGCAGATAGTCGGACTATACTTTAACCCCCCTGACTTTTGACCACCAGGTATCCAGGGTGACCAGGAGAGGTGGCATGATGACGAAGGCGCTGCATAGCGCCAGGATGAAGTCTATAATGGTCACGAGCCCGAAGTTGCTCAGGATGGAGAAGTTGGACATGACGAGGGCTCCGAAGCCTGCGATGACGGTGCTGGCGCTGGAGAAGATGGCGTTGCCGATCTTGGCGGTGGCGATCCGCATGGCTTCCAGCGGCGGGAAGCCTTTGGCTTTCTCCTCGTAGTACCGCTCCATGTGCAGGATGGAGAAGTCTATGCCGATGCCGATGGTCAGCGCGCCCAGCGTTACCGACAGCGGGGTGTATTTCATGTGGAGGATGATCATGACGATGCAGGACAGGCCTGTCACTATGACGACGGCGATCACTGGCACGACTGACCTCACCCAGTCTCCCCTGTAGACGATGAGCAGGCCGATCAGGACCAGCAGGCCGCTGGCCAGTGTCATCTGCAGCCTGTCGCTCGTCAGGGATCCGAGCGTCGTCAGCATGACTCTGGACTGGCCGCTCAGCGTAGCGCTGATGCCTGCGGGGGGACTGAGGAAGGACAGGTCCCGCTCGACCCTGCGCAACATGCTCATCTGCTGATCTGTGGGCAGATCGTTGATGGTCATGGTGATGATGGAGGTGGTCCGGTAGTCGTCGATGTACCGGCGCTGCTCCTCCCACGGGATCCGGTCCAGAACCGCCTGTATCTCCGGGCCGGTATCGGGGACGACTCCGTCGTTATAGGAGGCCATGAGTGTGTTGAGGCTGCTGACAGCCAGCACGTCCGGATTGTTGCTCTTCTCGTACAGGGAAAAGTTCTGCATCCAGCGTACGGTGTCGGGAGCGGTGACGTCGTGGGCTTTGACCTGGACGATCATGTCGGTGGTCTTGACGTCCATGATGTTGGTCAGGCTGCGGAACAGCACGACCGAGGGCAGGTCCTGCGGGGCGAAGCTGGACTGGTCGATCTCCACGCCGATAGTCGGGTCGAGGGCATATCCTGCGATCATTGCCACCAGCGCAAAAATGACGATCACCGGGTGCCGGGTCGTCGTCTCCGCCACTCGCTCGATCACCTTTTCGATGACGCCCCGCTGTTCCACCTTATGCTGGATGCGGCCGGCTTTCGAGGAGAGGAGCACGAGGACGGATAGCAGCAGGAATAGCGCTGACAGGAAACAGACTGCCACGCCGATCATGCACATGAGGCCGAAGTCGTAGATCATCGGCACCGGCGACGCCAGGATGGAGAGAAAGCCTAGCAGGCAGGTCATGACTGAGTAGGCTACCGGGGGCCCTATGTTCTTCACTGTAGCCACGACTGCGTCGCCCGGAGCCTTGCCATCGGCAAGCTCTTCCATCATGCGGTTCTGGAACTGGATGGCGTACTCCACTCCGAGGCCGATCAGGATGGGGAACACTGCCATGGAGACCATAGTGAGTGGTACCCCTGTAATGCCCATGATGCCCCCGGTAAAGATCACTCCCACGAGGACGATCGGCAACGGCAGGAGCCGCCATTTAGAGTGGGAGAAGGTGAACCACAGGGCGATGATCATCATGATCACCGCCGACGCCAGCATGATGCTCATGCTGCGCATCATCTCATCCTGTATTTCCAGCATCATGGCGGTCTCGCCGGTGACCCTTGCCGAACTGCCTGCAGGCATGGGCACCCAGCGGATGGCGCTTTTAACATCCTCCAGTATTGCCGGCTTCTCGGCCTCCTCGAGGTCGCCCCGCAGCAGCACGCTCATGATGGTGTGATGCTTGCCGGGCACCAGAAACCTGGTCGCTTCCCCGGGTAGCAGTGAAATAATCCTCTCTGCCTGTGCAGAGTTTACAATCCCGCCGGAGGAGTACCTGTCGAGGATAGTGTATAGCCCGGTCACATTCTGGACTTTAGGATTGACCCGTATCTGACTGTCGAGCAGCCTCATGGCCTCGAGCACGTCAGGGCTGAAGACGTCGTCCGTAGTGATGAGGATCAGAAAGTTGGTAGCCTGGAAATTTTCCGTGTAGTATTCGATGTCCTTGTAGATCTGGGAATCCTTGAAGACGAAGGTCTCTATGCCTGTGGCCATGTAGATCTTCTGGGCGGAGACCATGGCTAAAATGAGCAGCAGCACTGCCATGACGATGATAAAAACATAGTGGTTCTTGATGAACCTGCCAATGGTTTCTCCCGGGTCGACCGTCCGCACCACCATCCATACCTGACGCAGGCTCTGCAACACGGCATTAATTGCTGCTTTGCGGCACCTGCACTGGCCGGGTACGGATAGTTTGTGGACGCCTAAAGATAAATATTGTTAATATATTATAGGTAATTATGCCATATCTATCGCAATAATGGCAAATAAATAGATTGCTTGGTGACAGGAGTATTGATGAAATAGCTATAGCCAAAAACTGGTTCGACAGAATAGCAGTAAAAGTGCTGGAAAGATTGATAGTAGAATAAAGAGTTAAATGGTATGTTCAAGAGGTATTTCTTATGAAGAAGTATGCTATTGGCTTTATTGCCTTAGTTCTGATGGCGGTAATGCTCAGCGGATGCACCACTACGGGCACTCCGCAGCCAGTAACCGCCACCCCGACGGCAGGCACTCAGCCGACCCCCACAGGAACGACCACCCCGGAAGTACCGGCAGGCGTGACCACGGAAGACGGAGTCACGACCATCACCGGCTCGGGCGACCAGACAGTACAGGTACAGTCGAAAGAAGGCGGATACCTGCTCAGGTACAGGTTCATGAATGATCTGAAGATCGATCACAAGTCCTCGGCAGGCATGTCGGTGCCACTGTTCCAGTCTGCGGGCGCAGCGATGGATTCCGACGGGTACTACACGATGTCTAGAATCGAGCACTGGTACAGCGACGACACCGAAACCATAGAGATCACGGCCAACGGCCCGTACATCGTCGAAATGATCCAGCTGCCCCACGGCGAGGCCGCATCGGTCCCCCAGACATACACTGGCGCGGGATGGCGTGCAATAGGGCCCTTTAACCTGAACGCAGGCACGGCGACCATTGACATCAGCATCCCCGACCTCGGCACCGCCTACGCCGCATCGATCACGTTAGACGATGGCACCACCGGCAACTACGTAAGCAGGCTGGAGATCGGCACGAACACGGTAGACATCCCGGAGACCGGAGCGTACTACGTAGAAGTGAACACTAACAAGGCTGTGGAGTGGACCGTCACAGTCACCCAGTAAACATTTGAGAGGTTGTCTCGACAACCTCTTCTTTTATCTCGCCGGCGGCTGAAGCCTGCCTTTTTCAGTGAGAATCTTTTTCACCCTTTCGAGCAGTTCGGCCCGGCCGAAAGGCTTGGTGATATAATCGTCAACCTGCACCACGTGGAGGCCGATCATTTTGTCGATAGACTGGGACTTGGCCGTGAGCATGGCAACCGGAATATCCCGGGTCTTCGTGTTCGATTTGATGTGGTTGTACACTTCCCAGCCGTCCATCTGCGGCATCATGATGTCGAGCAGGACAAGATCAGGCATTTCGTTGCCGATCTTTTCCAGCGCTTCCTTACCGCTGGTAGCCGTGACTACTTCGTAGCCCTCGCTCTTCAGCACGATCTTCACGAGGTCTACTACGTCCGGCTCATCGTCGACAATCATGATTTTGTTAGCCATGCATGCTCCCATACTATTTTCTCACGCGTTTTGATAAAGCTTGGGCGCATTTTCAGGCGGGGCATTGCCGAATGAGCAGGATTAGGGCTGGCCAGCAGACCGAAGAGTTGCCTGACGGGAAGAAAAAAGAGCTGATGCCGGAGTATCCGGCATATCTCAGCGGTCGGAGAGCTTCTTGACCTCAGTGAAGAGCGATTTGAGGATGGCATCCCTGACCTGGTTGACCTCGGCGTCGGTGCGCTTTCTGGGCCTGGGTAGCTTGATGTCGACGATTTCCTTAATCTGCCCGGGCCTGGCGGTCATGATGACCACTTTGTCTGCCAGGAAGACAGCTTCGTCGACGCTGTGGGTGACAAAGATCACCTTGATCTTCTCCTTCTGCCAGATCTCTAATAATTGTTCCTGGAGAATATTCCTCGTCTGGGCATCCAGCGCCCCGAAGGGCTCGTCCATCAGCAGGATTTCCGGGCCTACGGCAAGTGTCCGGGCGATGGCGCACCGCTGCTTCATGCCGCCTGACAGCTGGTGGGGGTAGGAGTCCCTGAAGCCGGACAGGCCAACCATATCGATGTACTTCTCCGCTATCTTCTCCCGCTCCGCGGGGGGCACGTTCTTGATCTCCAGGCCGAATTCCACGTTCTTCTGAACGGTGCGCCACGGGAACAGGGTGTACTCCTGGAACACGAAGCCCACTTTGGGCGAGGTGCCCTGGACGGGCTTGCCGTCGATGATGACTTCGCCTTTGCTGATCGGCTCCAGCCCCGAAATCATGCGGAGCAAGGTCGACTTGCCGCAGCCCGAAGGGCCGACGAGACAGATGAACTGGTGGTCGGTGATGTCCATCGAGATGTTGTCGATGGCCAGCATAGACCCGCCTTTAGCCGGGTACTCCTTGCTTACGCCCTGAATCTTGATGTCGCCTGCCATCGCTTACTCACTCTCCCTTCCCTATGCCTTTCTGCCACGCGAAGATCCGGTCCCCAACAATCTGGAAGGCCACGTTGATGAGCAGCCCGAGGATGCCGATCATGATCATGCCTACGAGGACTTTGTCGGTCTGCAGGAAGTTGGAGGCTTCGAGGATCAGGTTGCCCAGCCCGAACTTCACCGCGACCATCTCTGCTGCCACCACGCACATCCAGCCTATGCCCATGCCCACCCGCATGCCCGTATAAATGGTAGGCAACGCCGCCGGCATGACGACTTTCCGCAGGATCTCGAAGTCGGTGGCGCCGAAGGTGTAGGCGACCTCGATGAGCTTCCGGTCCACGTTGCGCACGCCAGACACAGTATTCAGGAGAATCGGGAACACGGCGCCGATGAAGACGAGGAAAACAGCCGATGTCAGGCCGATGTTGAACCAGAGAAGGGCCAGGCCGATCCAAGCGATGGGCGGAATGGGCCGGAGGACCTCGATGACCGGGTCGACGACGTAGGAGATCTCCCTCACCCAGCCCATGGCGATGCCGAGGGGCACTGCGACGACGACCGCTGCGAGGAAGCCGAGAATGACACGGAGAAGGCTGTAGCCCGCGTGCATGAAGAGCTCGCCGTCCATGACCATGTCTATCGTGGTGAGCAACACGTCGGAGGGCGGGGGAAGAATCACAGGCTTGACCAGCCCGAGGACGCCGGTGGCGACCTGCCAGACTACGATCAGGATCAGTATTCCCGAAAGCTGCATTAAAATTTTGCTGACGCGGGACATGTGAACCTTAATGGACGCTACTCAAAAATAAATTTGTTGGACAGGGCATCTGCCCTGTCAGGATTAAGCCCGGGTGCCGCCGCCGAGGCTGTTGACGGCGTTCAGGTCGAAGATGTCGGCCCGGGTGTGGTCGTTCTTCAAAATGCCGAGGTCCTTCATCTTGCGGGCGAAGGTCTCTGTGCCTGCGAGGAAGGTCTCGTCCGGCTTTGTCATGAAGGTCATGTGCTTCAGCGCTTCCAGCTCGACCTCCTTGCCGGAGTTGAGCCACTCGCTGCCGCCGACGATCTCCGCGGCCTCGTCGAAGTTGGACTTGATGAAGTCCACGCCGTCCTGGTGGGCCTGCAGGAACGCCTTGAGCGATTCGGGATAGTTCTCGATGAACCCGGTGGTCGTGGTTATAGTGTCGCACGGGTGGCCGGGCATCATGTCCTCCGACCAGAGCAGGACTTCAGCTGCCCCCTGCTGCACGGCCATGGTGGCGAACGGCTCCCACATGATGGCCGCGGAGATGCCGCCTTCGGTTTCGAGGGACTTGATCATGTCACCGCCGGGCATTGGGGCCTTGATGGAGACATCCTTAGTATAGTCGAGGCCGGCCTTCTGCAGCTGCTCACGGAGCATGATATCCTGGATCGAGCCCACGCTGGGCACTGCGATCTCCATGCCCTTCAGGTCAGCCACGGATTTGATGCCCAGGCCTTTCCGGAAGAACAGCGCGCTGCCGTTATTGTGTACTGCGCCCACGATCTTGACGGTCGAGTCTTTGTCCAGCGCCGCCAGGACCGGGGGCACTCCGGCCATGCCGATGTCGATGTTGCCCGCTACAACCTGCTGC
The DNA here is from genome assembly GCF_000063445.1 of Methanocella arvoryzae MRE50. Lineage (NCBI taxonomy): Archaea > Methanobacteriati > Methanobacteriota > Methanomicrobia > Methanocellales > Methanocellaceae > Methanocella > Methanocella arvoryzae. The sequence goes on along the minus strand of NC_009464.1, from coordinate 2,335,472 downwards.
ATAATCTGGGGGCCTGCGGTGAACTTGACGAACTCTACGTTGATGTTACGGTTCTCGAAGAACTTCTTCGTGCTGGCGATGAATGCCGGGGCGTGGTGGTCGGTGGGCATCCAGCCGATCTTCACTAGGTCTTTCACCCCGGGGGTACCTGTCGGGGTCGGGGTGGTGCACCCGGCCAGCGAGGCGCCGCCGATTACGGCGATACCGGCGCCGATACCCATCTTGAGCACGTTTCTCCGGGAGGTCTTCTCTTCCTGTACCTTGTCGAATAGTTCGTCGAGAGCCATAATAAGCCATCCGCTTGTGATTACTGGCTACACTATCGTGTATTACTATAAATTTTTTCCTTTTTCAGCCGGCCGTTAACCCAAAAGTACAAGTAATCCGAGGTAAATTATACATTAGGGTACAGATTTATGACACTTGCAGACGACATCGCAGTCGCAGCCTTCCAGTCCGACGAGGAATTCCGCAGGGTACTCGACAAGGTGATCCGCAAGGATTTAGGCCTGAGCATCGCCGAGTTCGGGGAGCGCTCCAGAATATCGCCCAGCACCTTATATAAGATCATGAGCGGGGACAGGGATCCCAACCTGAACACCCTCCGGGATGTGGTCAACTCGGTCAGGGAAATCGAGGGCCTGAGCCGGGAAAAGTTCATCGCCGTCATCGCCGCCAGGCCAGTGCTCGACAGGATTCACGAGCGGGAGATGTTCGTGGATGAGCGGCGGGTTGTCGTCCGGGAGTACGCGGCAGCGACTATGGAAGACGCGATAGTAGCAGCGATAAGAGCGGAAAGGGACGGAGCCCAGGCGCTGGTCTGTGCGCCTATTGTAAGTTATACGATCGAGAAGATTGTACGGGTGCCTGTTGCGACCATAATGCCGACGAACAGTGTGACGGTAGCGATAGAAACTGCGTCGAGAAAGATAAGATCACAGCAAGCGCTGCCGCCGAGATAAAAAGGAAGCAACTGCCTGATCAATAATGTCGTGATCAGGCATCAGTCAGCTTATTTTGGAAGTACGCTACCGATCCACATCATTACAGTATTGTACCCGTTGCTGAGCCCGCTTTGCAATAATCCCACGGGGTCGTTGAGCCCGAAGAAGTAGGCCAGTACGAAGATGCCGACGAAGGTGCCGAGGGTGCTGCCGATGTTGGCCATGGCCGCGACGAGGATGGCCTTGAAGAGCCTGTTGCGGAACATGTTCTGGAAGGTCTTGACGAAGCTGTCCTCTTCGTTACCCAGGATGGTGTTCAGATCGTTCATGGTCGGGGGGCGCTGGGTCGCCTCTACCACGCCGGCGAGCCAGCCGATGGCCAGGAGAGGGTTGAGGAACCCGCACCAGGCGAGGCCGAAGGCCGTCGCTATCGATTTCCAGTGTCCGCCTACGATGGCGACGAATAAGGCCGAGAGGACGCCCTGGACGATGAAGAGCACGATCATCGCCTGGCCGACCTCTATCAGGGATTTGCCGGACAGGAGCAGCAGCCCGAGGACTGCCACGACGGATAAGACTATCAGGGCACTTATGATCTTGACTAGGGGAAATTTCCGCTTCTTCGGAATCTCCACCAGCGTGTGAATGGGGGGCACTTTCTCGGGGTGCTCGATGTATTTACGGATGCCCTCACGGTGGCCTGCGCCGACCACACCCAGGACTCTTTTGGTCTTGCCGATCTCGATCAGGTTGTGGGCGAGATAGGCGTCTCTCTCGTCGACCAGCACGACGGCTGCGGTGGGAGTGAAATCTCTTAGCTCTTCAAGCAGGTCGGAGACCACGTCCTCTTTGGTGATCTCTTCCAGGTCGATCTTGTCGGTGCCGTAGCCGAGCATCGCCAGCACCAGGGAGTAGAACATGCGGAACTTTTCCCTCAGCGTCATCTTGGCCCAGAACCTCGCGAGGGTGACCCCGATGTCCCGGTCGATGCGCGCCACGGGTATGCCTTTCTTCTGCGCGGCCGCCACTGCCGCCATCATTTCCGCGCCCGGCTTGACGCCGACGTCGGAGCCGACTTTCCGCTGGACGTAGGCCAGCATGTACTGGAGCAGAAAGATCATCAGGTTGTTGCCCTTAAGCAGCTCTTTGATCTCGATGTTCTTCTTCTCGTCTTCCGGCTGCTGCAGCGCCTTAAAGCGCCGGTCGTCCAGCTCCACGGCCACCACGTCGGGGGCGTAGTGCTCTATGGCTTCCTCTACTTCCCGGATGCTCTTCTCCGACACGTGGGCCGTGCCCACCAGGAAAATGTTGTCCCGGGGGTTGGGCGAGACAGGCTGCCCCAGAGGAACCGTAAAGCTCAGAGATGCCTTAGCATCTGTGGAAAGGTTGCCTGCAGGCTGCTGCTTGTTATCGTCAGTCAATGTTCTCACTACCTACCTACGTTTTACTGCTTGCTCAACGCGCCTTGTAGCTCGATCGCCCGGACGATGTCGGTACGGGAGATGATGCCGGCCAGCCGATCGCCTTCCATGACCACGACGCGGCCCACCCGGCGCTGCGAAATTTTCTGAAGTGCATCCGCTGCGTCATCATCGGGTTTCAGCGTTATAACGTTTCTGGTCATGACATCCCGGACAAAAGTGCTGTCGCGTGCCGTTTCGGGCACCTTCGAGACATCGCTGAGCGTCACGATGCCGGCCAGCCGCCCGTTCTCTAGGACCGGGTAGCCCAGGTGCTTCTTCTGGAACATCGTCTGCAGGCACGAGGAGAGGCTGGCCCCGGAGTCGATAGTATCGACGGCCTTCGTCATGATGTCCCGGACCTTCACCCCGTCCAGCATGACGGAGGTGATGGTCGAGCGCTCTTCCTCACCCGCCGCCACGTAGATGAAGAACGCTATGATGATGAACCAGATCCCCGAGAGTCCCATGAACAGGCCCACGATGCCCAGCAGGTAGGCGAACATCTTGCCGGTGAAGACCGCCCACCTGGTCGCCGCGATGTAGGGCATGCGCATGGCCAGCAAAGCCCGTAGCACCCGGCCCCCGTCCATCGGGAAGGCGGGGAGGATGTTGAAGATGCCCAGCAGGATGTTCAGGTAGGTCATCAGAAAGATCATGATGCCCAGCGGAGTGGTGGTCGGAATTCCGGTGACCAGCAGTAAAGCTCCGCAGGCGATCCCGATCGCGATGCTGGTGAGCGGCCCGACGACGGCTATCCGCGCCTCTACCCCCGGGTTCCGGGGGACCTCTTCCATGGAGGAGACGCCGCCGAAGAGGTACAGGGTGATGTCGCTGATTTTTATCCGGTTCCTGATAGCCACATAGGAGTGGGCGACCTCGTGGACGAGCACGCAGGCGAAGAGCAGTATGCCCGCAATCGTGCCCAGCGCGTAGCGCATGATCGGGTCTGAGATTGCCGAAAAGCCGAAGGGGGACGGCCCTGCGGCGAACGAAAAGGCGATCAGCGGCAGAATGAGCAGGAAAGTGATGTGCAGGCGGATGGGTATTCCCAGCACGCTGCCGATTTTCAGCGAACTTTTCATGCTTTGAAATTTATCAAGCAAAGTATATATCAGTATAGCACAATAGTTAGGGGAGAGGATTCCTGATGGTTACTGACGTAGCGTCATTGTTCGATTTAACAGTTTACACGGACAAAGGGTATTACATCGGAAAGGTGTACGATGTGGAGATCGACGCTTCCGAGAGGAGGATCCATACCCTGGTAGTCGAGAATTACAACAGAGACATCATCAACGAGGACACCGGGTTCAACGTTGCCGAGAGCAGCAAGGCCAAGATCCCGTACAGGTGGGTTACGGCGGCCGCTGACATCGTCATCATCAGACACCCGGCCAGAAAGAGCGCAGCCTCAATGGCGAGCGACGCAGACGGCCTGGGCCTGTAAATCCAGCTATTTTTTTTCCTTTCTTTTAGTCAGTATAACCATTCTAACCGAATTAACACCGTATATATCGATCACCCTGGCAATTAGGTGATCTTTCGGCCATAAGGTCCAGGAGATACTTGGAGGTCGTTGAGAATTAAGTTAATAAATATCCTCTCAGACCTTTCCACACTCCAGAACCTCCTCTCTAACCTCCCCACCCTCCCAGACCTCCCAGCCTGAAAATCCTTCCCCACCTCCCGGGAACTCCCCGACTTCAGAGGATTTTTCCATTCGGGGTTCTGGTATAACCCTACTCCGGCAGCGCCACAGTATTTTTCTCGGGCGGCACTATCTTCTTCAGGTACAGGAATCCTGCCGCGCACAGTAGTCCTGCCGTCGCCACGACGAGCCACATGGCCCACGGGCTGCCGGCGAAGACGCTCAGGAGCATGCCGCCGATAAGTGGGCCTACTGCCGAGCCCATGTTGGTCGTGAGGCCGGAGAAGCCCAGGTACCTGCCTCTTGTTTCGCTGGTGGACAGGTTGGTTGCCAGCGTGATCTGGGCGGGTATGAACCAGAGCTCTCCAATAGTGATCAGGAAGAGGCAAATCGCCAGCATGGCGAAGCCCTGGGACACCGAGACCAGCGCGAACCCTGCGGCGTAGAAGAGGATGCCGACGGTCATGGAGAACGTCATCCGGAACCTGTCCGCTACCCTTGTCACGAAGTATTGCAGGGTTACTACCATGATGCCGTTGATCGCCAGCAGCACACCGATCTCCGGCTCGCTCAGGCCGGCATAGCCCTTCGAGTACATGGACAGCGGCGTGTACATCTGGGAGTAGACGACGAAGACCAGGAAGGACAGCAGGGAAAACACCATGAAGGTCCTGTCTGCCAGAATCGTGCCCATGCCACCCCTGGCCCTGGCCTTTTCAGGCCGGCACCTCCGGGTATCCCCGATGAAGGCGAGCACCAGGGCAAGGTACAGCGTGCTTGTGACCGCGGTCAGGTAGAACATGCTGGAGTACGATACGATCGCCATCAGCCCGCCTATGATCGGCCCGGTGGCGAAGCCGAGGTTGTGCGCCACCCGGAGCAGCGCGAACGCTTCGGTGCGCTTCTCAGCCGGAACGATGTCTGCAGCGATCACGTTGGGGATGGGGCGGAACAGCCCGGTGGCGACCCGGGTCAGGGATAGCAGCACCAGGTAATAGATGTAAGGAGCCTGGACGCTCACCGCCCAGCCGAGCATCAGGAAGCTCCCGATGAGCAGAATCAGGCCGATGATCAGCACGGTCCTCCGGCCCAGCCGGTCGCACGCCTCGCCTCCGACGAACTGGAAGATCGCGCCTGCGAAGGCGGAGAAGAACATCGCGAAGCCGACGAGAGCAGGAGACTCCCCCTGGTACACGAACAGGTAAATGGCGATGAAAGGCATGACTATGGACATGCCAAACTGGTTCAGCGCCATTCCCGCGAACAGCACCCAGACGCGCCTGTCAAACTGCGGTAACTTCATGCGACCGGCCTCCCAGTCGGAAAATTAGTAATATGCGTTACCCATAAATAAGCTTTGAGAAGCCGATGAAGCGAAAGGAGATATTCAGCGCCATCCGGGCGGCACCCCCGGTCATCGTCCGCCTGGACGGGAGGAATTTCAAAGAGTCCCTGAGCAGGCTCGGGTTTGCTAAGCCCTACGATCTCAGGTTTCAGCAGGGCATGGTGGCCGCCGCCCGCATGCTGGTGGAGCAAAGCAGCCTGGCGCCGGAATGGGCTTTCACGTTCTCGGACGAGGTCAGCCTCCTTTTTAAAAAGCTGCCCTTCGACGGCCGGCTCGAAAAGCTGGACTCTGTCATCCCCTCGTACATGGCCAGCGCCCTGACCATTGCGCTAAAGGTCGAAACCCCGCTGGCCTTCGACTCCCGGGTGATACCTGTACACCCTGAGGAAATCCCCGAATATCTGGCCGGCAGGCAGGCCGAGACCTGGCGCAACCACATGCAGTCCTACGGCTTTTACACCCTCGTCTCCGAAGGCATGGGTGAAAAGGAAGCGGCCGCGAAGATGAAGGGCATGAAGTTCGAGGACATTCACGAGCTAATGTGGCAGCGGGGAGTCAACCTGAACGAGACCCCGGGCTGGCAGCGCAAGGGCGTGTTCATCTACCGCAAGAAGACTACAAGGGAAGGCTACAATCCACTCAAAGGCGAGAAAGTCAGCGTCGAGCGCCGGGAAGTCGTAGAAGACTGGGATCCGTCGCTCTTCACTTCGGACGAAGGGAAAGCGTACCTGAAGCAGGCGCTTGGATAAGGGGCCATAAAAAAATTTATAGGTTAGCGTATCGAATCTGCTCTGATGTCCCAGACGAGGCGGTTACGTACTGAAGGAAAAAGAAAGGTCGGATCGAAGCCCGATGCTGACGTGCAGTCGAGAAACCGGCTCAGGCTGAGCCCGGGCGCAGAAAAGATACTGGTGCTGTTGCTGGTCGCTGCCACGCTGGCAGGCCTGTACTTTGACTTCTCGCTGGCGCTCATGTACCCGTTGACAAGCGACATGGCCAATGCCGGCCTGTTCCCGATGGAGGTCATGCAGGGCAACTTCGAGTACGTGCTGCCGGCTAACAACCCGTACATTTTCACGGACTATATCATTCATATGGTGATCCAGCCGCTCACAGGCTATAGCCATGTTGCGCTGGCGCTGACCGGCTATGGAATATTCGTCATGATCGTGCTCTCGGGCGCGGCGCTGGTGTGGCGCCTCGCCGGACGGGTGGAGGCCGCGGCAGCAGCGGCGATGATCGCCAACATGCCGTTCATGGGACTCATTTACGTCCTCTATCCGCTCTACCACAACGGCACTATCCTCTTTATCCTGCTCTCCCTCCTCGTCTATTATTCGGACAGACCTCCCTTACGGCTGAGCTTCAGGTCGAGAGTGCTGATTATAGGGGTACTGCAGTTCCTGGGCGTATTCTCGGACACCCTGATGCTTCCGCTGTTTACGGCGCCTCTCATGGCCTATGCAGCATACCGCATCCTGAAGCAGAGAATGGCGAAAGAAACGGAAAAGGGCGACGGCGAAAAGGAAGACAGTCCAGTCCTCCTGCTGGCCTCCGCAGTGCCTGCGTTAATCATTTACGTAGTCAAGTCGCGAATAGGCCAGCTATGGCCGGGAGGCCCGATTCTGGCAGCGTCCGGCGCAGATCTGGGATCGCCGGGAAACCTGTTCCAGCACACTGAAATGCTGTACTATTACTTCGCGGGCCTGATCAACAATGCAGGGGGAATATTTATCGCCATCATCCTCCTGTTCCTCGTTGTGGCTACGATCCTGGACAGGAGGGACCGTTTCCTGCATGCGGTGTTAGTACTTGGAGGGCTGTTCATGATCATCGGGTTCATGTCGATGGACATTGCAGGCGATCCGGCCAGGTATCTCACCCCGATCAGCATCATGGCCCTCATAGTAGCTGCTACCTGGACGATGCGGCGGGATGTAGGCTACCTGCCGCTGGTGGCGGTCACCATCATCGTCCTGGCAGGCGCCTGGCCGAATGGTAGTGTGATCTTTGAGGATACTGACCCCGACTTCATCAGGAACCAGCAGGCGTTCGTTACATTACTGGAGAGCGAAAACATCACTCACGCCTATGCCGACTACTGGACGGCAAATGTCTACACCTACCTTTCGGGCGGTAAAATCATGATCGAGCCGGTTAACGTAGAGGATGACAAGCTCAGGTTCCAGATGATGAACTCCGCGCCCCGCTGGGCGAACATATGGCCTGACGGCACCGACACCCGGCCGGTAGTCATCGCTTTAGCTGACAGCGACCTGGATGCCTGGGCTAAGAAGGTCAACGAAAACCATCCGCCCGAAGAGATACACGAGTTCGAAGGCGGCTGGATTTACGTCTATAACGGCACGCTTCCGGCCTGGCCGGCCGGAGAATAAATGCAGAGCAGCGCCAGCCCAGGACATGAAGGAGTCCCGGGTGCCTGCGCCTGCCCGATTATTTTGTATATGGCTCTTGCCCATTCTCCCGTGAATGAACGCCGACGAATTGCTACGCTGCACTGGCATTACAGCACAGTAGTGTAAGTTCACGAGATAAAGTATTGTCAGCTATTTGGGTGTCAGGCTCTCTGGCCTGAAAAATATCATCGAGAACAGGTAAGCGCTGATGCCGGCAACTACTGCGGCGAAGAGGATGAAGAGGGGCATGCCGCAGACGAGCCTGACGGCCCCGTTGCCGAGAGCGGCGAGAAGGGGATGGGCGCCGGCGGAAGCGGCCGGGAACAGCAGGATGATCGCAAGGTTTACGGGTATGGCCACCACGCTGCGGACCAGCTCGGCGGCAGCGCCTGTGATGGCGCCCGTCAGGGCGATGTCGAGGGACTTGACTGGCAGCTGAGTCAGCCGCTTGGCAGTCATCATGCCACAGGTGAAGTAGACGGCGATAAGCAGGAACAGGAAAGCGAGGTAGACTGTTGCGATCGGCACAAGCTGATCGATCGACCGCATCTCCAGGTAATCTTCGATGAAGGGCAGCAGTATGTACACCACGATGCCGAAGCACAGCTCGCAGAAGGCGAGCGCAACTCCCCAGGACAGGCCTGACCTTATCGCTATGGCACGATTTTCCTGCATATATACCCCTCTCTGTCTGTTTAACGATCACTTGAGGCGGGGAAGGGATATAAGGCTTGTCATTCCCCGATTTTAATCCACATACTCGTACAGAGTATTCCTCTCTCTGGGCACTCTCCCGATGGCCCTGATGACCTGGCGGATCTCGTCTTTGGTCATGTTGTCGCCGTGCTTTGAGCCCGCCGCTACCGTGATCAGGTCTTCCATCATGGTGCCGCCGAAGTCGTTGGCGCCGCAGTTCAGCGCCACCTGGGATAATTTGACGCCCATCTTGGTCCAGGATACCTGAATGTTGGGGATGTCCCGGCCGAAGAGAATCCGTGCAATGGCGTGGAGTAAGAGATCTTCCATGCCGCTGGCGCCGGTCGAAACACCCGACAGGCGGTTGTTCTCGTGCATGAAGGTGAGGGGGATGAACTCGGTAAAGCCGTGCGTTTTGCGCTGGATGTCTCTGAGGAGCAGCATGTGGTCGATCCGGTCCTCCCACGTTTCCACAGTGCCGTGCAAGATACTGGAAGTCGTGGGGATGCCGATCTCGTGGGCTTCCGTCACTATCCGGACCCAGTCCTCTACAGAAACCTTTCTGGGGCAGATCTTCGCCCTCACGGCCTCGACCAGAATTTCGGCGGACGCTCCGGTCATCGTGTCCATGCCTGCTTCTTTAAACGCCCTGAGCGCTTCTGCGGTGCTGACGCCCGAGGATTTGGCTGCATAGTACACTTCCATCGGGGAAAGCGCGTGGATCATAATGTCATAATTAGCTTTGATCGCCCTGAATAACTCAGTATAGTACTCGACGTTCAGCTTAGGCAGCACGCCGGCTATCAGGCATACTTCAGTGGCGCCGACCGCTTTTGCCTCGCCGATGCTCTCCAGGATCTGCTCTCTCGTCATCTCGTAGCCGATGCTGTTCCGGAAGGAGCAGAACTCGCAGCCGATAATACAACGGTCGGTGATGTCGATGAGCCGGTTGGCCACGAACGTGACGGTGTCGCCTACGAGTTCTTTTCTGAGCCGGTCGGCGGTGTCGAAGACTTCGAAGGGATTTTCTTTGAGGAGAGCCAGGGCGTCATCTCTGGTGACAGTGCCCGCCAGCGACTTTTCGTAGACGTCTTGAAGCATGCTGATCGCCTAATTAGTGGCCTTGATCAGTAATAAACCTGTTTGAGAAAACAAGATCCAGTATGGAAACAAGACTTTACAAGTCTGCTTCGACGACCATCTGTACAATCTGTATCATCCGTATAAGCTGTGTCCAGGGCACAGCGCAGCGTTCGTCATCTGATCGCCCGCATCGGGCGCCTGCAATTGCAGGCGTCCCCGGATGGTTAAGGGCTACCCGAGCAGCTTGTAGAGCGTGTTCCGCTGCCTGGGTATGCGTCCTGCAGCTTTGATCATTGCTTGCAGGTCGTCGGGTGACAGGTATTCTCCGGACTTCGACCCCGCGGACTTAGAGATGTTCTCCTCCATCAGGGTGCCGCCGACGTCGTTGGCGCCGCAGTTGAGCGCGACCTGGGCCAGCTTCGTGCCCAGCTTCACCCATGATGCCTGCACGTTGGGGATGTCCCGGCCGAAGATGATTCTCGCAAGGGCATACATGCGCAGGTCATCCATGCCGCTGGCGCCCATGGACTTGCCGCTGAGCGAATTGTTCTCGTGCATGAAGGTGAGGGGCACGAACTCGGTGATGCCGTGCGTCTGTCTCTGCACGTCCCGGACGATGAACAGGTGCTTGAGCCGGTGCTCCCATGTCTCGATGTGCCCGTACATGATGGTCGCCGTGGTAGGAATGCCGACACGGTGAGCCGTCGAGACAACGTCCACCCATTCACTCGTGCTGAGCTTGCCGGGGCAGATGACTGACCGGATTTCGTCGTCGAGAATTTCGGCGGCGGTGCCGGGCATCGAGTTGAGGCCGGCGACCTTCAGGGTTTTCAGCGACTCCTCCACAGTGACGCCGGACATCCGGCTCATGTGGTAGACTTCCATGGGGGAGAAAGCGTGAGTGTGAATGTCATATTTGCTCTTGATCGCCCGGATCATGCCCGCGTAGTCCTCGAGGTACATGTCCTCGGTCAGGCCTCCCTGAATGCAGACCTCAGTCGAGCCCGTCTCCTTCGCCGCTCCGACCCTCTGCAGGATCTCGTCGAGCGTCAGCCTGAAGCCTTTGTTGTTTTTGAAAGAGCAGAACTTGCAGGTGCCGACGCAAAAGTCGGTGAAGTTGATGTTCCGGTTCACGATATAGGTGACGTTATCCCCCACGATCTCTTTTCGCAGTTGATCGGCGGTGTCGAACAGCTCGAACGGGTTCGCTTCGAGCAGTTTCCTAGCGTCCTCGATGGTAATCTCGCCTGACAGCGAGCGTTCGTAGATGTCTTTAAGCACAGTACCCCTCCTCATCAGCATATCTCTCGACCAGCGGCTTCACCTTAGCCCCATACCAGCCTTTCCGGACGTACTTAGGGTATACGGGCAGCCGCTCCCGTAACTTTAGCCCCCGGGCTTTCAGCGCATCGATCGACGGCCACGCACACTCAGGGTTGATGTAGTCGAGCGTAACAGGTGAGATGCCTCCGACGTCCTCGACGCCGGCCTGCAGGAACTGGTCCAGGTGAGAGGTCAGGTTCGGCGGCGCCTGCAGCGAAACATCTGAGGGCAGAATTTCCCGGGCGAGGCGGAGGACCTCCACCATCTCTTCCGGGGTGGGCGGCACCACGTTCGCCATGCGGATGTACGGCTTGGGCACGAAGTTCTGCACGATGACCTCCTGGATGTGGTCATACTTCAGGTGCAGGTCCCGGATGGCCTCGAGCGAAGCCCTCCGGTCGGCCCATGTTTCCCCGATGCCGACGAGGATGCCCGTCGTGAAAGGAATCCCCATGCGCCCGGCCTCCGCTATGAACTCCAGCCTCACCTCAGGGTCTTTCAGCGGGCTCAGCTGATGGGCGGGCAGCTTTGCGGTCGTCTCCAGCATCAGGCCCATGCTCGCGTTGACAGGCCAGAGCTTCTTCAGGTCCGGCAGGGGAAGCACTCCCCCGTTAGTGTGGGGAAGGATGCCGAGGTCGATGGCCCGGAGGCTGAGATCGTAAACGTAGTCGGTCAGCGTGGCGTAGCCTAGCTGCTCCAGCCCCTTTGTAAAGCGGGGATCCTGAGGGGCGTCGCCGTAGGTGAAAAGCGCCTCCTTGCACTCAAATGCCGCCGCCTTCTCCAGCGTGGCCAGCACTTCTCCCGGGGGCATGATCCTGGCCTCAGGGGAGCCGACTTCCCGCCGGAAACCGCAGTAGGCGCAATTGTTCCGGCACATGTTGGTGACGGGAATAAAGACATTCCTGGTAAACGTGATGAAATCTGAGGCCATTGCCGCACAACCTAACCGTGTCACGTATAGACACGCTTCATATATTTACATTCCCCATCCCACATACATTATAGCCTTTCCGGGGCCGGGACGACAGGGGTGAAAAACGGGAAGATACAGTGATAGTAACCTCGCCTTCTTACTTTTCAGTAACAGGAACTTTTTATACTTTTCCTGACTAGCTCTTTCACATATGCGCCTGTCTTCGACGCTGATTGCCGGATTACTGCTCGTAGCGCTGGCCATGGTGCTGGCAGTGCCCGGCTATGCTGCCATAGAGATCCTGACGCCGGTGGGCGAATACCAGAACGCTTCAGTCTTCGTAAATACTAACGGAGAGAACCTGACCCGGGTAGGCTCGTTCGACAACACCTCAATATACAGGTCCGGAGGAGCGAACGTGACGCTCACGGATCGAGGGGTCCGGCTGGACATGGGCAGCGCCCCCGAGATGGGCTACAGAGATGTGTACCTGTTCATCAGGATGCCCGCGACAGAGCGGTTCCACAACGTGACTTTCGATTACGACATCACCACAGGCGAAAAGTCCAATGTCCTCTTAATCGACTTCAACGACAGCCTCCCCCGGATCGGCGTCCGCAAGGGCGACGTCAAGGATAGCGCCATCCTGGGCCTCGGCACCTGGTCTGCCAGGTATGGGGAGATCGGCGGCCTGAAAGACTTCCCCCAGGGAGCACACCACGTCGAGATCCAGTCGACCCCCGCCGGCGAACTGGTCCTGAGGATCGACGACAGGGGCATCGCTGTAGCGCCTTATAAACAGCAGGCGTACATGGTCATCCACCTCATGACCGGAGACGGTGAAAGCTATTTGAGAGGAACCATCTCCAACCTCACGTACAACGGCCCTCCACAGGGACCGCTGACTGCGACACCGACACCGACTCCACTGCCGCCATTCAACCTGTCAGCCACGCCTGAGGCTTCTGGAGTGACAGCCACCCCCGTGAAACCTATCGTATTGCCCGGCACCGATACTGACGACGATGAGAAAGCCAGCGCCTCCCCGAAGACCCCCCTGCTCTCCGACATCAACATCGGCTTCGCCCTCGCCGCCACCCTCGGGTTGTTCATAGGGTGGGCTTACGTGTACCTGAAGTACATGAGGAAATAAAAGGCCCGGGAGATACCCGGAGGTCAGGGAGGATTAATCTGATAATAGTTATTATCCTCTCTAACCTTTCCACACTCCCCGACCTCCTCTCAGACCTCGCCACCCTCTCGAAACTCCCAGCTTGAAATTCCTCTCTATCCTCCAGGTACCTCCGAGACCTGCCCATTTCCGGCAAGGCTGACGCACAGTGCTACGGAAATTCTCCGATATCACAGACGCTTACGGAAGAAGAGCCTCCGGCTTTCAGCCAAAGTATATAAATTTTCAATGCACCTTTAATAATTCAATGAAGGCTATTGTCCCCTTTAAGGTTGTCAACGTCAAGTCCCGGCTGGCGTCGCTGCTCACCCCGGAGGAGCGCAGCGAACTGGCAAAGCTGATGCTGCGGGACATCACTTCCACCCTCGCCGCAGCGGGCGTGGAGGTCGAGCTGCTGACGACGCAGCCCTTCGAGTGGGACGGGGCCACAGTGATCGTGAGCGAGAAGGAGCTCAACCCCGCGCTGAACGACTACCTGCTGGCGAACGACAGCCCGGTCATGATCGTCATGGCCGACATACCCCTGATTACGGAGAAGAACGTCAGGGACATGCTCGCCAGTCCCGCCGATATTGTAATATGCCCCGGCAGAGGCGGCGGCACCAACGTCCAGCTCATCCGCAGGCCCGACAAGTACCACGTCGACTACTACGGCGCCAGCTTCATGGATCACATGCGGATCGCTCAGGAGAACGGGCTGACTACTGAAGTGTTCGACTCGTTCAACGTGTCCAGCGACATCGACGAGGCCGGCGACCTGATAGAATTATATATCCACGGCAAGGGCGACGCCGCAAAATACCTGCGCTCCATCACCGTTTTAGACGACAGCAAGGGCAGGGTGCGCGTCGTGAAAGAGGAGAGCAACCTCCGTGCTGTCCGGATTCCGGGCAAGATGACGGGCTAAGACTTTTTTTGAGTTCTTAAAGATAACACCTGATACGCCCACAGAGCCCATGCCTGAGAAAGTGGAAGAGCGGGAGTAGCGACAATCGCATCTCTCAGGTAAGGGAGGTACTGAGAGGTAAGCGAGGAGGTCTGGAGGTACACGGAGGTCAGGGAGACTTTCAAAGTGGGAGATCAGGGAGGAAAGGGAGGTTCGAGAGAGGTTATGTGAGGCACCCGGAGGCCGGAGAGGATTAATTATATTAAAAATCATCCTCTCAGACCTTTCCACACTCCCGAACCTCCTCTCAGAACTCGCAACCCTCCCGAGCCTCCCAGCTTAAAAATCCTCCCCGGCCTCCCGGGAACTCCCAGACCTCAGAGGGATTTACCTGTCTTCCCCGGCGTCGAACAGCGGCAACATGGCGATTGCAAGCCTTCGGTCCAGCCTTTTCTCCCGGTCCCCGGAGAGGTCGAGGGTGTACTTGTCCCCGAACGAGAAACGCCGGGTGAGGTTGCCGATGCGCCTGCCCTGGTAGTCGATCTCGAAGTCCAGCTTCCAGTTCATCACGAACCGCCGGACTACGGCCATGAGGCCGCTTTCCTGGGCGCTGCCGACGACGTTGCCGGCTGCATCCATGATCACCCACTTGTTCTGGAACAGGCTGTGGAGGCCCTCCCGCTTCAGCGAGCCGACCAGTTCCCGGGTTTTGGCGTCCACCACGTCGTAGGTGGCGTTGAAGTCGAGGATGTTCCTCGGGGCGATGGTCAGCACCTCGTCCCGCTGGGTGTCGTCGGAATAAATGTTGATTTTGGGCTTCAGCTTGAACTTCTCCATCCGGGCGAAGAACAGGTCATGCCCGCTGCCGTCTTTGATGTAGTACCTCTTGCCGATGGAGATCATCTTCTGCGTCATCATGTACTGGTCCAGACCGAACTTTGGGTTATCCATAGCAACACCGCGATAATTACTGTATGTACGGTTGCCCGGATATTAAAAATTGTGTAAAAAGAGTACTGGGGAGGTGGGACGGCAATACCAACGCTGCACTGTGCCGGCCACTATTACAAGGATACTCGTAAACAGTTGGCTCTGTGTGGGTGAACGTACACGAACGCTGCGCTGTGCCAATCCACACAGATGCCACAGATTACGACAGAATCCACAGATTTTTTCGGATTGCACAGATGACGATCGATTCCACAGATATCATAATAAGTTATAGACTACGATTCTCGTGCTTGCCCGATCAGTAAGGAATGGATCTGTGGTATCCCTTCTCAATCTGTGAAATCAGTCGTAATCTGTGGATTCTGTTTCAATCTGTGGCATCTGTGAGGTTTTGCACAGCGCAGCGATCGTGTTGCGAGTCGCCGAGCCCGAGCATCAGGAAGTCGAGGCGTTCTATACTTATTTCAGCCGAATGTAGCTCTGGCTCGGCCCTTTAAGCCTGGATCTTTCGACATCGTACAGGTTCGTGGCTTTGACCAGCAGCTGAAGCTGGCTGAAGCCATACTCGCGGGAGTCGAAGCTGGGCTCGATCTTGTATAAATTATTGGCGAGCGTGGAGAGGTCGACCCATTCGCCTTCTTTGCTGACGCCCATTTCATACGCCCTTTTGAGCAGGTTGATCGCGAACTTGTCGAGTTTCTTGTGGGTCCGGGCCCTGGAGGGTGTTTTGTGGCTGTTGCTGGCCTTTTCGGGGGTCTCTTCTTCGTCCGGGGAGAGGTTTTCTACAAAAGTGAAGATGACACAGGCTTTCACGAAGCTCTGGGGGGTGTCCTTGCGGCCGATGCCCATGACGAATAAGCCGGATTCCCTGAGCCGGGTGGCTAATTTCGTGTAGTCGCTGTCGCTGGAGACGATGCAGAACCCGTCGACGTGGCCGGCGTATAAAATGTCCATGGCGTCGATGATCATGGCGCTGTCAGTAGCGTTCTTGCCCTTGGTGTACCGGAACTGCTGGATCGGCTGGAAGGCGTGCTTGTGGAGGTAGTCTTTCCAGCTGTTCATGCTGGACATGGTCCAGTCGCCGTAGATCCGCCTTACCGTGACGTTCCCGTATTTACCCGCTTCGGACAGCATCTCCTCTATGAGGGAGGGCTGCGCGTTGTCGCCATCGATGAGCATGGCGATGTTCTTGTTACTCGAGTTGTTTTCGCTGGCTTCCTGCAAACCGGGTGACCCCCGTTGATCACGCCCTCGTTTGGACGTGCTATATGATAATCTTTCTAACCTCATACCTCGAACCCTGCGGCGGCCGGCCTTCGGCCGGCAAAGTGCCTCTACAGACCTGAATACCCAGCTTGCGCTAAGCGACTTAATGTCAGCCCCATCACGCCGGAGCCGTCATGCGCCAATTACCAGGTTGATCGACTGTCGTTCATCAGGATATAAGGGCCTGATGCGTGCCAATGTATAATATATAACTCTAATGACGGTTAAACGTTTTTATTGCGAGGGCTATATGGAATATTCCCGGTAGCATTTTGCGTTCAGAGAATGATGGGATAAACTATCGCGGCTAACGCTATGGCAATAAAACAACTGGTCTGCGAGTTCTACTTTTCGAACGTAGCGTAGCCTAGCTTAGGCGCGACGCACTGAAGATCTTTAAAAATAAAAGTGGGCGGAGGGAGCCGAAGGCTCAGAATTTCAATTTCTTGAATTCTTCGATGTCATCCGCCAGCTTGGTCAGCTCTTCGTCAGTGACTTCCACACGGTTTTTCAGCACTCTCAACTCGGCTACCAGTTGCCTGATCCTCGCGTACATCACGTACATGATGAGGAAGCAGGCGAACAAGCCGACGATGAGCATTGCGATGATTAGTTCCAGGTACAGTTCGTCCACGTTTTAAACCCCCTTGAACAGTGATCTTGCCAGCCTGTCGATGAAACCTTCGCGTTTCTGTCCGGAGGCTTGCAGCGGTTCCACGGTCTTCGATCCTGCGATCTTGCCGGCGAGGCGCCTGTAGGCGATGGCAGCGGAGCTGTCCGGGTACTTCACGACTACGGGAGTCTTGAAGGCTGCAGCTCTTCTGACGCTTGGGTCCTCGGGGATGACCTCGAGCACCTTGACGCCCATGATGTCTCCTATCTTCTGGGCGGTCAGCTCGGTTTTCTCCGCGGACGCCCTGTTGAGGATGATGCCGCCGATGGCGCCGCCCACCATCTCGGTGAGCACCTTGGTCTTGACCGCGTCTGCCATGGAGGACAGCTCGGGGTTGACCACGAGTAAAACTTCGTCGGCTATGGCCAGCGGTATCACGCCGTCCTTGCTGATGCCCGCGGGGGCATCTATGAGGATATAATCGGCGTCCGCGACCAGCTTGCTCATCACGAACTGCAGCCGGTCCGGGTCTGCGTTCTGGAAGCCCTGCAGCGATATGCCGCTGGGGACGACCTTCAGGCCGGTGGGCAGCTCGTAGACGGCCTGGGAAATGTCGGCCTTGCCCGCGAGCACCTCGTGCAGCGTGATCTTGCTTTTTTCCAGCCCCAGGACCAGGCCGAGGTTGGCCATGCCGATGTCGGCGTCCAGCACGATGGTGCGCTTGCCGAGCATGGCCAGGGACGTGCCGAGGTTCACCGTCGTCATCGTCTTGCCTGTACCGCCTTTTCCCGAAGCGATTGTGTATACTTTTGTCATTTCAGTCACTCACCCGTTACCTCCGCCCGCCTCTCTAAAGCGGACGTCATTCATTCGATCGATTGATGATTATCACATTTATCCGCGGCGAAGCTGCTCGTACCGGATCATGCGCAGCACTTCCTGTCGGTCGCTGGCGATGCACAGATCCTTGAGCCCTTCCACGAACGAGGAAAGTTCGGAGTCGTTCGGAGCAGGATTTTTCGATATAAATCCGGCAATCCTTTGTTCAAGGACGATTCTCTCCTCTTTCCTCCTCTGCTCTATTTTTTCGTATACTTTCTCTAGTACTATATTCTCCTGGAAGCTATATTCTTTGCTCTTCAGGTACCTTGTGAAGTCCAGGATGTCCAGGCTGGTGAAGGAGTTCCGGCCGTAGACGAACCCGGCGATCTCCCTCTCTATAGGATCGACGGTGTCTATTTTCAGGCCTTCGTGGCCGTAGTCCACCAGCTCTTTGCCCATCGCTTCCCGGACCCGGCGGGCCTCGATGATCAGGCCTTTGACTTCGCCGGACGGGGTGTTGAAGTACCGGACAAACACGTCTTCCCCGGTTTCGTCGTCGCTGGTGGACATGCTGCGCAGCCTCCTGCCGAAGTCGCCCGCGATGACTGACGCTTTCTCCGGAGGGAAGACGTTGAGCAGCGCGGAGGTCAGGCCGTGCAGGTCGGGCGTGCCGTCGTCCCGGGCGAAGGTGCTTTCCCCGTACCCCGCGGCGCAGAACTGATCGTAGCCCTCGTGGCTGCAGGCGAAGGTGATTGATTCTCTGAGAATGGTGCTGATGCTGGACATTGCGGCTCTCCCCTAATTCCTCCGGTACTTGCGCAGGTGGCCGAGGTCCAGCTTTTCCAGCAGCTCGTCCGCGTGCTGGGCGAAGTCCTGCTCGACCTTCCGTACCATGGCGATGTCGTCGTCCATGGACCTGCTGAGCTCGTCCACTGTCCGGCTGATGTCGTCCTCAACAGCAGGCGCTGCCTCGGCGGGATGCCTGGTCTTCTCAAGGATGGCTTTCGCCGGTATTCCGATAGCTGGCTGCCGGTTCGGAGCTGGAACAGGCGGGGCTGCCGCGAGGGGCTTTTTGGGCACGGCGGAGGCTATCGAATGGCTCGCTGCCTGGTGCTTTTGGGCGGCAGTGTCCTGTACGCTCTTGAGGGACCGTACCAGCACGGAGGTTAGCACGCCTGGCTCTACAGCGTAGAATTCGGCGATGCCCGGGACGCCGTCCAGCCAGTCCGGCACTCCCGGGACGATGCCTCGATCGTCGTATACGGCTTCGATGCGGCCGGCTGCGATGATGGCGTGGTGTTCCTCTTTCGTGTCGTCGGCGATGAAGAGAAGGTGGCCGGTGTCATCCGGGTAGCGCTGGCAGTATTCACGGAGGTCATCGAGCCTTTCGGACCGGACGAACCGGCCTCTGATCTCTGGCTTGACGAAGCGGGCTGCTGCAGGGCTGGTGGCTGCCGGGGCGATCGGGGCAGGCCGGGGCGGGGCCTGCGGAGGTGCCGGTGGGGCTGCCTGGTTCTGCCGGGGAGGAAGAGGCTCTCCACAGGCGAAATCACCGTATAGTTCCTGTATAAGGGCTACCTGGTTTATGCCCAGCTTACAAATCTCGATTAAACAGTCGGGCTGCTGAATAGATTCCTTAATCCTTGCCATGCCGGGGTCAGGCAGGTCGTCGCCCGCAGCCGATGTGAAGGACATGACTGGCTTGCCGGACAGGTAGACGGCCACGCATTCGCTGACGTTGTCCGAGAGGATGGATACCCGCAGGTATCCTGTCAGGCTATCTTTAGCGATGCCCTCCGCGACGGAGGCCAGGGTGCCCGGGCCCCGGAAGCTTTTCTCAAGTGTCCCTCGTGGCAGCTGCATGTCAATCGTCCCTGATGCGCTGGGCGTTCCTGATGTTCAGCCGGATCAGGCCGAGATTTGTGTCGGCCCTCGCGAGCACGCACAGGAACATGTCGCTTACCGGCGCTATGATGACCTTGTAGTCCGGCGTTTCGAGGATGATCTGCCCGGTCTCTCCCAGCTGCAGTTCTCCCGCGATGCGGGTGCCTGCCCGGACCATGTCCTCGGTGGCGGCGGCGACGTGCTCGAAGTCGACGTCGTTTCCCTGCTGGTATACGGGGAAGCCTTCGGCGACGAGCGCGGAGCCGATGACTCCCGGGATGGCGGCGAAGGCCGAGACCAGTTGTTCGTAGCTTGCAGGGCCGCTGGCTTCCTGTGCCTCCGGTGTAGCGGGGCCTGTGGCGGTTCCCTGTGCCGGGGCTGTCGCCGGAGCTCCGTTTTCTGGCGAGACGATGGCCGCGTGCTGGTTCTCAGCCACGATTTTACGGATCTCTTCATCGGTGAGGCTGACGATCTCGGAGCGCACCCCGGGCAGTGCCATCATGCGCTCGATGGCGCTGAACTGGTACAGGGTGATGCGCAGCATCGAGTAGGCTGCGGCCAGCACTGTGCCGTTGTCCATCAGGATGAAGCCGTCGCCGCCGAGGCCGTGGCTCGCGCTGTGCACGTTGATCGAGCCTTTGAAGTTCAGGCCGTACTGCTTGAGCAGGTCAGCTACGCTTGCCTCTGATTCTGCCAGGCGGGCGCCTGTCGGTAGCTTCAATGCCTGTTCACCGCTTCAGTTAGAGTGCAGCTGCAATTCTGTCCTTGTTTTTCTTGACCTCGTACCGAATGCGGCCGAGGTTGGAGCCCGGCTCTGCGACGATGGCCAGGATCTCGTTGCCCGTGACCAGGGAGAGCATGATGGGCCCCTTTTCCAGCTCGACGAGCACCTGCTCGAAGTTGCCTTTGCTCAGCTCTATGCCCATGGCTTCCGAAGTACCGACGCTGGTCGACGCCATGGCGCCCAGCGCGTCGACGTCCATCTGTATGTTGGAGACGTGCTCGATGATGAACCCGTCTCTGCCTACTATAGCTGCTGCCGACACTCCCTCAACTTTTACCAGATCGCTTAATATCCGCTTTAGCATCGCTTAACCTCACGTATAACGTTACCCTCGCTATCGAATAAGCTCAGGATGATAGGCATTCGCCCGATGGCATGGGTGGCGCAGGAGACACACGGGTCGTAGGCGCGGACGAGCATCTCTATCTTGTTCAGAGTGGCCTCGTCGGCGTCGCCGTGGATGTACTTCTTCGCCGTTTCGAAGACGCCCCTGTCGATGGCCCGGTTGTTGTGGCCGGTCGCCACGATCAGGTTGGCGCTGGTGATGAATCCCTTGTCGTTTACGGTGTAGTCGTGGATGAGCGTGCCTCTGGTCGCTTCCACGATGCCCACGCCCCGGGTGTTTTTGATGCCGGCGACAGGGTTGCGCACGTTCTTGTCCGTGATCGCCCTGTCCTGCAGCAGTGCGAGCGCGCGCTCGCTGGCTGCGGCGACCTCGATGATCCGGGCAAGGTTGTACAGGGCAGGCTGCTGTGGCGCCCTCCCGTACTTCGCCCGGAACTCGGCCAGCATTTTGTCGGCCTCCGGGTAGCCCATGGAGTCGGCCACGTTGACACGGGCCAGCGGGCCGACACGGTAGAAGCCGCTGCCGGACTTGAGTTTGGTGAATTTCATGTAAGAGTACGGCTCAGCGTACTCCTCTATGTGGGAGGAGTAGTCCTTCGCCTGGAACTCGCCCAGGCTGCCGCCGTTCGCGTCCATCATGCGGATGGGGCCGTCGTAGGTCTCGAACTTGCCGCCCGAAGTCATGCCGATGAAGTCCGTCTGCACCACGCCCAGCGTCTTGACGAAGTCCGCTTTCCTGTCGAACTCTCCGTTGACCAGGTTCCAGGCAGCCACGGCGATCTCGAGGGAGCGCTTAGCGTATGCCTCAAGTTCGGCCCGTTTCTGCTCTGTCAGCGAGAAGGACATGCCGCCGGGTATGGCCGATACCGGGTGTATGGGCTTGCCTCCCGCCTCTTCGGTGATGCGCTGGCCGATCTTGCGGGCCTCGATAGCCATGCGGGCGAGGTCCGGATTGGCCTTGGCCAGGCCGGCGACGTTCCTCGTCGCGGGGGTCGCCCCTTCCAGCAGGTAGTCGGGCATGCTAAGCATGAACAGGTGTAAGTAGTGCGAACTGATAAGCTGGCCCGCGATGAGAAGCTCCCTCATCTTGTAAGCCGCTTCCGGGATCGTGGCGCCGAAGACCTCGTCTACTGCCTTGGCGGCGGCGAGGTGGTGCACTGTGGGGCAGATGCCGCAAATCCGGGGGGTGATCCTGGGCGCTTCCTCGATGGCCGCGCCCTCCAGGAACTTTTCGAAGCCCCTGAGCTCGGTCGCGTGGAAGTGGGCGTCCGCCACCTCGCCTTTGTCGTCGAGCTGGACCGTTACGCTGGCATGGCCCTCTATTCTGGTGATGGGGTGAATGGTGATCTTCTTCATAGGTGTCTCTCCTTGATGATGTCGGGAATCTTAGAGACAGATTTGTTCTCCATGATCTTGCTGCCCATGACGAAGGGGTATACGGTATGAGGAATGTCGTACAGTTCCTTCTCGATCTCCTGCTGGGGTAATTCCGTCAGGTGCTGGATGCGCATGACCAGCGTGTTGTAGATGTCCCTGCACGGCTCTCTGAGCACGTCCAGCGACGGTCCGCCGCATCCGTGGCAGGGGATACCGTGATGGGTGCAGAGAGCGTGGCACCGGCCGAAGGTCACCGAGCCCAGGCAGATGTAGCCCTGGCCCAGCAGGCAGGTCTTTTCCTCGGGCACGCCCTCGTACCTGCGCTTGATCTTCCAGTCTTTGACCAGGACCATTTCCCGGTCGCACTCGGAGCAGACCGACTTCTTCTGCAGGTCAGGTATTCTGCCCTCTATGAGGGGAAGCAGGATCTGGCGCAGGAAGAACTCCTTGGGCGGGCAGCCGGTGATGTAGTAGTCGACTTTGATGACGTCGCCGACGGCGTAGCCGCGGTATAAGAGGTCGGGGATGTCCTGGTTCGGGATGACGTTGGTGGTCGTGCCCTGCCGGTTCGTGTAGACGCCGTTCAGGATCTCGTCCCTGCTGTGCAGGATGGACAGGCCGGAGACGCCGCCGTAGCAGGCGCAGGTGCCGAAAGCGATGACGGTTTTGGCGCGCTGCCGCAGCTTCTTGACCCTCTCCATGTTTTCCTTGTTGCGGATGGCTCCGCCGATGATGGCGATGTCGATGTCCTCGGGGGGCTCCTTGACGTCCATCAGGATGGGCGAGTAGACGATCTCTACTTTGTTGAGCAGCTCGAGCAGGTCCTCGTGGAGGTCGAGCAGCGACATGTGGCAGCCGGCGCAGGAGGCCAGCGGCTCGGTAGCAAGCTTGATCACTCGATCACCTCAGAATCAGCTTTTTCAGGCAGGTGTTGGGACCTACGTGGACGATTTCCAGCTTGCCGCGCTTGCCCGTGATCTCCTCGACCGCGCCCACCATGTAGCCATAGAGGCTCTGGCATAGCGGTCCCTTCTGGGCCATGCCTTCCCGGCGCAGCGTCTGCCTGACGAGGCAGTCCCGGAACACGAGGTAGATGAAGGTCTCGCCGTTCTCGGTGATGATATAGCTGTCCTTGTCCTTGGGCTTCCACAGCTCGAAGTTGTACTGCCTGCCGAGGATGTCGGAGAGCTCCTTCAGCGCCTTCTCCACGTTATCGGTCTTGGGGAAGTACTTCGCGGTCTCGTGGCCCATCTTCATGCCGGCCCGGTATACCACGGCGTTAGCGCCGCCTCTGGCGATCTCTTCGAGCGACCGAATGATAGTCGCGTTCAGTACCATCAGCCCGTGCAGGGCTTCTTCGTAGTCGGTAATATTGCCTTCACACTGGAGAGGCAGCTCCTCCGGCTTGACTATCGCAACCTGAGACATCAGTTAAACCTCCTTCGGAGGTGAATGCAAATGTTGAGATCATCAAATGAACCTCCGCAGGAGGTGAATGCAGATGTCAACATCATTAAATGAACCTCCGCAGCATAGAACATACCTCGAGATCGACGTACAGTCTCCTGGATAAGTAGATGTCCTGGTGCTCGATGGCATTGGAAGGACATACCTCATGACATGACAGGCACTGCATGCAGTCATCCTGATTTACGACGACTGATCGCCCGTCTTTGATCGCGTAGACCTTCATGGGGCAATCGTGCGCGCACAGGCCACACCCGATACATACGTTGTTATCTACAAGTATCTTAACCATCTTAGTTGACCCTCGCCCATTTAATACTATATACCCCTGTGTTATAGTTAGAAGGACTAGTTACTACTAATTGTTTATAAACATTACCTCCTGCGGAAAAATTATTACGATTAGGCAAGCCGATCGTGAAAAATCCGGTTATTTTGGCCTGCGGGCGCCGGGGGAACTGGCATGCCCATGGGTTAACGCCGTTAATTCCGCCTGCGGAACAGGCCCATGAGAAAATATATGATACCAGCGGTGAAAATAAGATGTTAAGAAGCCACCCCGGGAAGCTTATGACTGATATAATCCTCCACGATCCCGCGTTGTGTACGGGCTGCAGACAGTGCATGACGGCGTGTTCTTTTAAAAAATACAGGACGTACAACTATAATCTATCGATGTGCAAGGTCCTGGAAGACCCCAGCGGGGGTTTTGTCAGGGTGCACTGTCACCACTGCAGGGACCCTATGTGCGTGGCCGCCTGCCCCACCGGGGCGTGCAAGAAGAACGGGCAGACGGGGTTCGTAACCATCGACCAGATGCTCTGCGTCGGCTGCAAGTCCTGCATGTACGCGTGCCCGATCTCCATCCCGCATATCGGCAGAGGGCTGAAGATCATGGTCAAGTGCGACATGTGCCAGGGCGATCCTGAATGTATCAAGGTCTGCTCGCCCAAGGCGATTAAGATGATGTCCCGGGAAGAAGCTGCCGCCAGGATGGCGGAAGCCATACAGGCGGACCAGAATAACAAGGAGTCAGAGAACAGATGACCGAGCTATACCCGTGGCGGAAAGCAGTGAAAATTCCGCTGCCGCCGACTGTCAAACCCCAGCTTATCAGGCACTTCTCAGTAGGCCTGCTCTACCCGGTGACGGACGAGCTCAAGGAGGCCAGGGAGAAGGCGGGACTGGACCCGATACCTCCGACCGCCCACAGGTACACCGAGGCAGTGGAGGACATCCGGAAGATCGTCAAGGCCATGGGTGTGGACAGGGCGGTAGGCCTGGATCTCGACCGCATGGAGTACAGGTACAAATGACCGCGAAATACTCGCATTTCCTCGGCTGCGTGATGCCTGCCAAGATGCCCTGGGCTGAGGCGGCCATCATGAAAAGCCTGCCCCGCATGGGCGTCGACGTTGTCTACCTGGAGAAGTCGACGTGCTGCCCCAGAGCCGGCGTCTGGATCTCGGTGGACAGGAGAGTCTGGCTGACGCTGGCCTCCTATAATCTGCTGCAGGCTGAGCAGCAGGGCAGAGACGTGATGGTCTCCTGTAACGGGTGCTATGTGACCCTCTACGAGGCTAACAAGGTCCTCCACGAGGAGCCGAAAGCCCTCGAAGAGGTCAACAGCTACCTGGCAGCGGCGGGCAAATCGTATCACGGCAACTTGAGGATCAGGCACTTCCTGGAGGTCCTGTACGAGGACGTGGGCGTGGAGAGGATCAGGCGGGAAGGCAAAAAGCTTAACCTCCGTGTCGCCATCCATCCTGGCTGCCACATGCGCATCTTCCCGGACGGCAGGCTGGTCCGGTACTTCACCGAAATACTAGAGGCGATGGGAGTCACGATCGTCCCCTACGGGCTGGAACAGATGTGCTGCGGCCTGCAGTCGAACCTGGCGGACAAAGACTTCGCCACCTACGACCGGGCCAAGAAGAAGATGGACCGCATCCTGCAGACCGACGTGGACGCGCTGGTCCTGGTCTGCGCAGGGTGCTACGATCAGTTCGAGCGGGTGATCTCTACGCTCCGCAAGAAGGACGGCTACGACTTCAACGTGCCAGTGATCCATCTCGGGGAGCTGATCGCGATCTCGTTCGGCCTGAAGCCCGACGATTTCGGCATGCGCTACATGCGGACCGCCCCGGTGGACAGGCTCGTGGAAAAACTGGAGAACAGTCAGCAATGAAACCTTACTTCAAGATCGCACTCGTCATCTTATCGCTGAGCGTCATAGGAGCGCTCTTTATCGGCACAGACCTGGCGCTGCTGTTCCTGTTCGCCGAGCTGGCATCGCTGGTGTCCTTCTACATGTTCTTCTCAGTGCTCATCCCGTCGCTCTTTCCGGAGCACCACAGGGTGGAGGAGAACTTCAACTGCGGGGCCAGCGAGATGTACCTGAACTCGGAAGAGGCTTACGCGCCGAACGCGCCTTTCGGGGGTGTGAAAGATAAATAGCCTGGCAAACGGCCTTCAAGTCCGGGAGATCACCCCGGACGACCTGAGGTCCTCGGCTAAGGGCCTGCTGGACAAAGGCGGCAGGCTGATGTATGCCACCGGCGTCGACAAGGGCGTCGCCGGCATCCGGGTAGACTACTACTTCGGTTTCGACCACCTGGAGCCCGGGTGCCACACGATCCTCCGCACCTTCCTGGACAGGGAAAACCCGGTGCTGAAGTCTGTCACCACGCTTACCCCGCAGGCCGACTGGTCCGAGCGGGAGATGATCGAGTTCCTGGGCGTGAGGGCGGAGGAGCACCCCGATCCCCGCCACCTCTGGCTGCCCCTGAACTGGGAGCAGATGCACACCGATGAGGCAGCCCCAGAGAAGAAGCCGCAGTCCATCCAGGCCAGCGACCACATCACCACGATGCCGGTCTCCACGATCCCGTACGGCCCGTACCATCCGGCCTTCATCGAGAGCAACTACTTCAAGATGGCGGTGGAGGACGAGGTGGTCAAGAAAGCAGACCTGAAGCTGGGCTTCAACCACCGCAGCATCATCAAGCTCATGGAGCGGCGGGACTACTACAAGGATATTTACCTCGCCGAGAGAGTGTGCGGCCTGTGCAACGCTCACCACGCGCTGTCTTTCTGCCTTGCGGTCGAAAACATCGGCCAGGTCACCGTGCCGAAGCGTGCGGACATCATACGGACGATGATCTGCGAGATGGAGCGGATCCAGAGCCACCTGATGGCGATCGGCATCCTCGGGGACCTTGTGGGCTACAAGACCATGCTCATGCAGTTCCTGCGGATCAGGGAAGACATCCAGGACAGCCTCGAGCTCGTGTCCGGCCAGCGGGTCACTCACGGCCTGATTACGCTGGGCGGTGTCAGGAGAGACATCACTCCGGCCCAGTCGAACTTCGTGAAGAGGAAGCTCGCATCCCTGAAAAAGGGAGTGCAGACCCTGTACGACGAGATGCTCTCGAACAACGTGCTGATCGGCCGCCTCAAAAACGTGGGCGTCCTGCCCCCGGAGGAGGCGGTACGGCTCGGCGCCGTCGGGCCGACAGCCAGGGGCTCCGGCCAGAGGCTGGACGTGCGGAAGAACACGCCTTATGCTTATTACGAGAACCTGGACTGGGACATCGTCACCGATAACGGGTGCGACTCCCTGGCCAGAGTGGAGGTCAAGATGAGGGAAGCGCTGGTCTCGATCAGCATCGTAGAGCAGTGCCTCGAAAAGCTCAGCACGGTGCCCCCGGAGATCATCACTAAGCTGGAAGAGCTGCCGTGCGCCGAAGCGCTGGGCAAGACCGAGCCGCCCAGGGGCGAGTTGCTCTACCACGTGGCATCCAACGGCACCAACACGCCCGAGTTCGTCCGCATCCGGGTGCCCACCTTCATGACCGCCTACATCATGCTCAAGCTGCTGCACGGCTCCTACGTGGCTGACGTGCCGGCGATCATGGGCAGCATCGACCCGTGCTACTCGTGCACGGACAGAGTCACCGTCCACAAGGACGCGAAGATCGTCGTCCGCAGCAGGGAGGAGAAATGATCGACCTGTCGTGGATCAACCCCTTCATCGCCTTCGGGGTCGGCATACTCTTAGCATTCAACATGCGCAAGGTGTTCGCCCGGATCCAGTCCCGGCGGGGCCCGCTGGTGTGGATGCCCGGCGCGTGGCACGACATCAACCGGACCAAGGTATTGCAGCCGCTCTACGACATCCTGAAGCTGCTGAGCAAGAAAACCATCCTGCCCGCTACAGCCACGCCGTTCTTCACGATAGGGCCTATCATCGCGCTGGTCTTCGCGCTGGCGCTCACGCTGTTCGTGCCGGTGGCAGGCCTGGCTTTCGACTACTCCTTCAGCCTCGTCATCATCTTCTACCTGCTCATAGGCGTCACCATGTGCATCATCATCGGAGGCACCGCCAGCGCGTCCCTCTTCGCCGCCATCGGCGGGGTGAGGGAGATCGAGCTGATGCTGGCCAACGAGATACCCTTCATCCTGGGCACCTTCGCACTCGCGATAACTTATGATACTCTATCCGTGCAGGGCATGATGGGCCCTAACCTGCTGCTCAATCCGTTCGCCGCGGCGGCGTTCTTCATTGCGATGCTGGTGAAGCTTCACGTCCGGCCGTTCGACATAGCCGAGGCCGACTCGGAGATCGTGGGCGGGCTGACGACGGAGTACAGCGGCAAGCTGCTGGGCGTGCTGGAGATCACCAAGGTACTGATGCTGTTCTCGCTGTCCGCCCTGTTCGTAGACCTGTTCCTGTGGGTCCCCAAGGGGTGGACGCTCCCGGGCGTGGCCTCGTGGGCCCTGTTCCTGGCCGGAGCGTTCGTGGTCAGCGTCGCCATCGGCATCGTGAACGCACTGTTCGCCCGGTTCCGCATAGACCAGGCCACGAAGTGGCTGTTCACCGCTTCGACCGCGCTCGGCATCATCGCCATTGCCTGGGCTGTGGCATGGAGGTTCATACTATGATGAAGGGAAAGTTCGGGGCATTTACAGGGCTGATCGCCAACCTGTTTAAAAAGCCGGTCACGGTCGACGTCGACTACGGGTTCCTGGCAGAGACCTACCGGGCCATGCCCCGGAGGGACGACGAGAAGTGCACAGGCTGCGGCGCCTGCTTCGAGCGGTGCTCCAGCGGAGCCACGAAGATCACTGACAAGGACGGGCAGCGCACCGTCACGGTCGACGGCAACAACTGCATCTTCTGCGGCCGGTGCGCGGATGCGTGCCCCGAGCACGCGCTGAGCCTGACCTTCGAGCCGCAGACGCCAGAGGAAAAAGCCGCCAGAGAAGAAGCCTTGAGGAATGCAGGCAAGGCAGACGATGTCCGGGCGCAGGTAGAGGCCGGCATGCCGGGGTCCATGGACAGGGTGAACCTCGCCCACTACGGAGGAGAGCCCGCCCCGACCACGGATACCTCCCTGAAGCTGCAGAGGTGCAGCGTCTGCGGGGAAGTGATGCCTGCGACCGAAAAGTTCCTGCAGGTCGTCCGTGACCGTACGCTGACCAACCTGCAGCCGGACACGGCTAAAGTCATCGAGAAGGACATGGAGAAATACCTGACCGCCTGCGTCGACTGCAGGCAGAAATACAGCCTGATATGGGGCACCCACCCCAGGAAGTGGATTTAGATGAACATGATCAAGCGTTCACCCTGGGTATACCACGCTCATGCCGGAGGCTGCGTGGGCTGCGATATCGAGCTTGTAGCCAGCATGGGGCCGAGGTACGACCTGGAAAGGTTAGGCGTCAGGCTGGTGCCCTCGCCGAGGTACGCTGACGTGCTGCTGGTCACAGGCCCGGTGCCGCTGCACACGAAGCCGTTCCTGGAAAGGGTGTACGCCCAGACTCCCGAGCCCAAGAGAGTGATTGCGATAGGCGCGTGCGGCTGCTCCTGCGGCGTCTTCATCGACGACGAGAACTACTCGATCGCCGGTCCGGTAGACAAAATCATCCCCGTCGACGTCAAAATTCCGGGATGCCCGCCCAAGCCCGAGGCCATCATGGAGGGCATCATCAAAGTGCTCAGGATGAAATAGAGCAAGAACGCCGGGCGGTCATGGTCTCTGGCTACACGGCCTCCGGCCGCATATTTCCTTGTTTTCTTTTATAGACATAGCATCCAATATGTTCATATCCGGAGTTCTTTAGACTTTGACTCCCGGAGGGCAGGCTCGTTTACCGCATGTCGACCCGAGGAAATCCGGCTGGCGCAGACATCCGGCCGGTATGGGCTCTGATGGCCCAGTACCGCCAGTACCTGATCGTGGCGCTTATCCTGGTATGTATAGCAATAGCCCTGCACTTTAACTTAGTCTACGGCATCGAGACCGTTTACACCCACTTCTTCTACCTGCCGATCATTCTCGCGGCGATCTGGTATTACCGGAAGGCGGTGTTCCTGGCCTTATTTTTAGCCGGGCTGCACATCTACCTGGGCATCGAAGCCACGGGATCCATTGTGCCGAGCACCATCATCAGGGCGATCATGTTCGTGGCCGTAGCCGCCGTCATAGGGACGCTGTCTGGAGCCAGGGAAGAGCTGTTCGAGAGTGTCAGGAAGTCCGAAGAAAGGCTGCGAAGCATATTCAACGGCGTGTCCGATGCCATCTTTATCCACAGGCTTGACGGCAGCATCATCGAAGTCAACGACCGGATGCTCCAGATGTACGGGGTGACTGAAGGCGAAGCCCGCCGGCTGTCGATCAAGCAGGACTACTCCAGCCCGGCCAATCCTCTGGACGAGTTAGACCGGGTATGGAAAAGAGTCATCTCTGGCGATGACCAGATCTTCGAGTGGCTTGCCAGGAGGCCGCATGACGGCTTCACCTTCCCGGTCGAGGTCTACCTCCGCAAGATCAGGCTCGGGGAGAATGACGTGATCCTGGCGACGGTCAGGGACATCTCCATTCGAAAGCGGGCTGAAGAAGAGCGCAACAGGCTGGCAGAAAACCTCCGGCTGCTGCTGGAGTCCACCGACGAGGGTATCTATGGGATCGACACCATGGGGCGGATCACCTTTATTAACAGGTCGGCGGCAGAGATGCTGGGATACGGGGCAGAAGAGCTGATCGGGCTGGACGCCCACGGGCTCGCGCACAGCAAGTACCCTGACGGCTCGCCGTTTCCAGCGGAGGCCTGCCCGATACAAAAATCGGTAAAGACAGGGGAGGGCGTCCGGGTCAGCGACGAGGTCTACTGGCGCCATGACGGGACCTGCTTCCCCGTCGAATATTCGTCTACTCCGATACGAGAGGAAGACAAAATTACCGGGGCAGTGGTCATCTTCTACGACATCACCGCCCGGAAAAGGACGGAGAGAGAGCTGCATGATGCCAAAACCAGGGCAGAGCTGTACGTCGACCTGCTGGGGCACGACATCAACAACCTGAACCAGCAGGGGATCGGGTACCTCGAAGTCGCGATGGATACCCTGGATCTGGACGAGGATAGCAGCAACACACTGCGCCGGGCTCTGGACGCGATGAAGAACAGCTCCGCCCTCATCCAGAACGTGCGAAAAATACAGCAGATAGAGGCAGAGAAGCACCTGCACGAGATCATAGACCTCGGCCAGCTACTTTCCACTGTGGCCGCAACTTTTACCGACGTGCCGGGCAGGAAGGTGACTATCAACTACCAGCCTGTCACCGCCTGCTGCGTCAATGCCAGCGTGCTGATCAAAGAAGCCTTCTATAACCTGGTGAGCAACGCAGTCAGGCACTCTACAGGCCCGGTGACGATCTGGATCAAGGTCTCGGAGACGGAAGATAGGGGTAAGCGGTTCTACAGAGTCGACGTGGAAGACACAGGCCCCGGCATACCTGACGAGCTGAAGAAAAAGCTGTTCAGCCGCAAAGTAAGGGGCACTTCAAGGACCGCGGGCACCGGCCTGGGCCTGTTCCTCGTGAAGTCGCTGGTAGACGACGCGGGAGGCAGCGTCTGGGTAGAGGACCGCATCCCCGGAAACCACACCCATGGCAGCCGGTTCGTCGTAATGCTGCCGAAGCACGGGGACCAGCGATCACACGCCTGATACGTCCCAGCGGCTGCCATACCTCATTATATATACTACAGGCGCTTATATACTAATTATTGTCACAGCCAGCCGCTCCCGGAATAAAAACAGGCTGACATTGACCATAGTGAGGTAGCGAATGTTAGAGTACCGCAAGTACCTTATAGGCTTGCTGGTAACGGCAAGCACCTTAGTTGCGCTCTACGTAAACCTGTTCCTCGGCACAGACACGGTGTACACCCACCTGTTCTACGTGCCCGTCGTGCTGACGGGGATCTGGTACTACTGGAAAGCCGTCTACCTCTCATTGTTTTTGGGAGCCCTGCACATATGCATGGGACTATATCTTACTGGCTCCATAGTGCCCGGAACCCTGGCCAGAGCGTTCACGCTGCTGGTAGTAGCCCTGGTCGTAGCCGCGCTCTCCGAAACCAGCGGCCGGCTCTACAGTCAGGTACGCAAGACCTCGGAGGAGGACCTGCGGGGCATTTTCAACAGCATCGACCAGGCGATCTTCATTTGCGGCCTGAATGGCGAAATAATGGACGTCAACGATCGCGCCGCAGAGATCTACGGAATGCCGAAGGACATGGCAACAAAGCTATCGCTGGCCGACTACTTCATCACTCCTGAAGCCCCGGAGGGGCTCTTCAGGCAGGCGTGGGATAAGGCCATGGCGGGAGAGGAACAGCTTTTCGAGTGGACTTCGAAGAAGCCCGCCGACGGCTCGACCTTCCCCGCAGAGGTCAGCCTCCACCGGATCAAGCTAAGGGATCAAAACGTGATCATCGCCTCCGCCAGGGACATCACCCCCCGCAGGCAGGCGGAGGAAGAGCTGACCGAAGCCCGCCGACGGGCTGAGCTGTACGTCGACCTTATGGGGCATGACATCAACAACCTCAACCAGGTCGGCATCGGCTACCTCGAGATAGCCCTCGATACGATGGAGGCCGACGACGAGTGGAAAGCCCTGCTCCGGCAGCCCCTCGAATCGATGCAGAACAGCTCGAAGCTGATCGACAACGTGCGGAAGCTGCAGAGCATCCAGACAGGAGGGAGCAGGCGGGAAATAGCGAACATAGGCAGCCTGCTGGGGGAAGTGCAGAAAGAATACGCCCGGACGCCTGACAGGGAGATCACGATAGACTACCAGCCCCCGGAAGACTGCTATGCCATGGCCAGCCCGCTCTTAAAAGAAGCGTTCAGAAACGTGGTCGACAACGCCATCAGGCATTCCGCCGGGCAGGTATCGGTCAGGATCACGGTAGAGAAGAAGGCCGAGAACGGGAAACATTACCACCTGATCAACATAGAAGACGACGGCCCCGGCATACCCGACGAGACGAAGGAAAAGCTCTTCGACAGGTCCATCAGCGGAAGGCCCCGCACCAGAGGCAGCGGCCTGGGACTCTTCATCGCCCGTATGCTGATCGAGGACGCCAAAGGCAGCATCAGAGTCGAAGACCGCGTCGCCGGGGACTATACGAAGGGCAGCCGGTTCGTTATTACATTACCAGCGTGCGGGGGAGGTAGAGATGAGCTGGCGCCATATATCGTCACTTGACGTATACACCAATCGTATTGCTCATCAGGTGAAAATATGCGCCAATTCTTGCATTTTATCGGACTTCGGCCACAGCAAACCTGTAAGCCGCTTCTGACAAATTTTATATACACAATAATATATACTCTAAGTATGTGGCAGACACTTCTAAAAGTGTCGATTGTTTCACAAGGCTTATTTAGGAAAACCACTATTCTACATGTAAAATCATTAACAAATGCGCAATGGAGGACGTAGGTTGAAAGAAATTAGAATTCACGGGCGGGGAGGACAGGGCTCGGTCACAGCGGCTGAGCTGATCGCTGTCGCCGCGTTCGAGGACGGGAAGTGGAGCCAGGCGTTCCCGTACTTTGGCACTGAGCGTCGGGGCGCGCCGGTCACGGCGTTCGCTCGCATAGCAGACAGGCAGATACGCGTCAGGAGCCAGATTTACGAGCCGGACTACGTTATCGTCCAGGACCCCTCTCTGATCAGCGCCGTAGACGTGGCCGGCGGAGTGAGGGAAAACGGACTGCTGCTCATCAACTCGGAGAAGAAGCCTTCCGAGCTCAAGATCAACACTAAGGCACGGGTAAGGACCTTCGACGCTACTAAGCTGGCGCTCGAAGTCATCGGACTGCCCATCGTCAACACTGCCCTGCTGGGCGCCTTCGCCGGCGCGACCGGGGAGATCCGGCTGGAGTCGGTCAACAAGGCCATCCGGGGCAGGTTCGCCGGCAAAGTAGCCGACAAGAACATCGCCGCCGTCAAGAAGGCGTACGAACTCATGGGTGAATGACATGGCGGAATTCAAGCAGAGACTCACCACAGGCCTGGTTGCCATGCCGGGCACCTCAATGCAGTACCACACCGGCGGATGGAGGACCTACAAGGCCGTCATCAGCCAGGAAAAGTGCATCGGCTGCAAGCGGTGTGCCGACTCCTGCCCCGACGGGGCGCCGTTCGAGTGTGCCCACGACGGCAAGAAGAAAAAGTTCTGCATCAACTACGACTACTGCAAGGGCTGCGGCGTCTGCGCCTACGAGTGCCCTGTGGACGCTATAGAGATGGTCGTGGAGGAGAAATAGATGGCAAAGATGGCAGTCATGGAAGGCTCTCACGCGATAGCGGAGGCCGCAAAAGTTTGCAGGCCGGCAGTCGTGTCGGCGTACCCGATCACCCCCCAGACCCACATCGTCGAGGACATCTCCCAGATGATCGCCAACGGCGACCTGACCAACTGCGAGTACGTCAGGACCGAAAGCGAGTTCTCGGCGGCCTCCGTCATCCAGGGCGCCCAGGCAGCAGGGGCGAGGACTTTCAGCGCCACGGCATCCCAGGGCGCATTACTCATGTACGAGGTGCTGTTCAGCATCGCCGGCATGAGGCTCCCCTGCGTGTTGGCGATGGCCAACAGGGCAGTCTCATCCCCCATCAACATCTGGAACGACCACCAGGATGCAATTAGTGCAAGAGACAGCGGGTGGATCCAGATCTGGGCAGAGGACAACCAGGAAGCGGCGGACATGATCATCCAGGCGTACAAGATCGGCGAAGACCCGAGGGTCATGCTCCCCGTCATGGTCAACATGGACGGCTTCCTTATCACTCACCTGTACGAGCCGGTGGAGACGTACGACCAGAAGATGGTGGACGAGTTCCTGCCGCCGTACAACCCGCAGTACAAGCTCGACCCGAAGCAGCCGGTCACAATGGGCGCGCTGGCCCAGCCCGAATACTATACTGAGGCCAGGTACATGGTACACAACGCCCAGATCAGGGCCAAGGAAGTCATCGAAGAGGTCGCGGCCGAGTTCGGCAAGAAGTTCGGCAGGTACAAAGGCGGCTTAATTGACACCTACAAGATGGAAGGCGCGAAGATCGCTTTAGTGGCGATGGGCTCCATCATCGGCACCATGAAGGACGCGGTGGACGAAATGCGGGAAGCGGGAGTCCCGGTCGGCATCGTCAAGATCAGGAGCTACAGGCCCTTCCCGGTGGAGGCGCTGCGGGCTGCCCTGAAGGAAGCGGAGATCGTCTGCGTGCTCGACCGCAACATTTCCCTGGGCGGAGAAGGCGCAGTCTTCACCGACCTCAAGGGCGCGCTATACAACGCTAGCCACTCCCCGACTATGTTAGGCTTCATCATCGGCCTCGGCGGCAGAGACACGACTGTGGAGGACATCAAGAACATCGTGAAGAAGGCGCAGGCCAAGCTCGGCGGCGAGCGGGTGTCTGAGCTGGAATGGTATAAACTGGACGTGGAGATACTCCCGGAGGGGATATAAATGGCGGCACTTGAAGACCTGTTCGCATCGGGCCACAGGGCCTGCGCCGGCTGCGGCTGCGCTCTGTTCCTGAAAACTCTGCTGAGGGTGACCGGCCCCGACGTGATCATCACCAACGCGACCGGCTGCATGGAAGTCGTCTCGACTCCATACCCTGAGTCCGCGTGGAAAGTACCCTGGATCCACTCGCTGTTCGAGAACTCCGGACCTGTAGCGGCCGGCATCGAAGCGGCGCTCAAGGCCACGGGAAGAAAAGGCAACACTAAAGTGATTGCGCTCGGCGGCGACGGCGGCACCATCGACATCGGGTTCGGCAATCTGTCGGGTGTCATGGAACGCGGCCACGACATCCTGTACATCTGCTACGACAACGAGGCGTACATGAACACGGGCATCCAGCGCAGCGGCTCCACCCCGTACGATGCCAACACGACCACCACCCCGTCAGGCAAGATCTCCTTCGGCAACCAGCGGCCCAAGAAGAACGCCCCGGCTATCATGGCCGCCCACGGCATTCCCTACGTGGCCACCACTTCGATAGGATATCCGGCGGACTTCACTAAAAAGATACGCAAGGCGTTAACTATAGAGGGCCCGAAGTACATCCAGGTCCACGCGACCTGTACGCCGGGCTGGGGCATCGACAGCGCGCTGTCCATCGAAATCCTCCGCCTGGCAGTCGAGACCGGACTGTACCCGTTATACGAGTACGAGAACGGCCAGATCACCAGCGTCAAGAAAATCAAGGACCGGAAGCCCGTAAAAGAGTACCTCGACAAGCAGAAGCGGTTCTCCCACCTGTTCAAGATGCCTGGCGGCGACAAGGAAATTGAAAAGATCCAGCACATCGCCGACCTCAACGCGAAGCACTTCGGGCTCGACATAGAGCCGTCAAAGCCCGCAGCTGCCGCTCCGAAGAAGGTGGAATAAGGTGTACGTCGGCCGGTTTGTCACCATAGGAAAAACGAACGGCAGGCTCTGGGCAGGATACCGGGTATCCTCCCGGTCCTTCCCCAACCGCTACGCCGTAAAGCTGGGCGACGACAAGGTAGCCATCATGCCCAAGGACGTCAAAGACCTCGAGAAGAGCCCGTACATCTCCTACAACTGTATTAGGGTGCTCCCCAGCGTGGCAGTCGTCACCAACGGCTCCCACACCGACGCAATTGTGGAAAAGATCGAGATGGGCTACCCGATCCGGGATGCGCTGGCGTTAAGTCTCTTAGCCATGGACTACGAGAAAGATTCTCTCGATACGCCGAGGATCGCCGCTGTAGTGTCGAGACATGTCGCCTACCTGGGCATCGTGACCAAGGACGGCCTCAACGTGAGCACTTTCCCGATGGGTGATAACGAGTGCCTGATGGTGGCGACGTATGAGAAGACCATGTTCTCCCGCCTTACAGTAGATGCGTCCTCCGCGGAAGAAGTGGCCAGGAAAATGTATGATTTAACGTTTGAGAAGCCGGTCTGCGCAGCCGGCGCCTACCAGGTCGATGATCACTTCGAGCTGGGAGTATATAACGGGCCGCAGTGATAGCAGGCCCGTTCTTCTTTTTAGCGGAAGTATTATAAAGAGAGATAACTACTATTGTCTATATTATCCTGATTATAACTTCCTTAATCGCCCGGCAGCCTTCCGACCTTTAGGTGCCGCGAACTGCCGGCGGTTACACTGGTACTACTTTTATTAGTCTTTCCTCCTGCAGATGCTTGTGATTAAGCCAGTGACGATGAACAGGCAGCCGAGCAGAGCAATGATGCCAAAGTCAAAACCCGGGCTGATTACTTTTGACTGGTCTCCAGTCACGTTAGTCGGGGATTGTGGTAGTTTGATCGGGGTTGGTAAACTTGCTTCTGGCGCGCTGCCGCCGCTCTTGTTAAACGAAATTTTTACAGGGAGGGTCTTATCCGTTCCGCCCCCGTCGCCGAGCTGGTTGACCTCGTCTCCTCCCCATCCCCAGAGATCACCGTTTTCGCCGATTGCGAAAGTCTGGAACTGGCCGGAGAATACTGCTTTGACTGGCGGAACATTAACCTTGTATGGCGCTGTTCTGTAGGTAATAGTGCCGTCGCCGATCTGGCCGTGATCGTTTTTACCCCAAGTATATACACTTCCATCCTTTTCTAACGCTACCATATGGTATCCCGAATTTATAGTGGCGATATCCCGTAAACCCTTTATTTCATCTGGAGTCGGCGTTTTATTGGACGCGTAGTCTTTCTTCCAGACTTTGCCGTTCTCCGTTACTATGCATAACTGCACATCGTTCGCCGTAATAGCTACTATGCCGGGCTGTTTGATCACTTGCACCGGAACCGTGGTATACAGTTTGTTACCCAAGCCATTCCAGCTAACCATTGCAGGATGGCTCTTGCCCCATGCCCAGACTGTGCCGTTGTTATCGACCACGAACATCGTGGCGGCATTACAAGCGATCATTTTGATGCCAGAAAGGCCGGGTACCTGCACCGGTGTCGTATAGTATATCCGTGACGCCTTCGTTCCGTCACCCATATGGCCATATTCATTATTGCCCCATGCCCAGACTGTGCCGTCGTCTTTCAAAGCCAGACTGCACCACTGGCCGCAGGCGATCTGCTTAACTCCTGTCAGGCCAGGTACCTGTACCGGGACGTACAATTCCGTGCTATCGTTTTTAAAGTTACTGCTGCTGCCGCCCCACATCCAGACTGTGCCGTCGCCAAGTAGAGCCATCGAATCTGTAAAATAGCAAGCAACCTGGGTCACGTTCGACAGTCCCTCTACCCGGACAGGCTCCGGCACCCTCTCATCGACGCTGTATACGCCACAAGCCCCGTCACCATTACTGCCCCACGCCCACAGCGATCCGTCTTCGCCGATAGCCAGGGTATGGAACCCGCTACTCTGAAGCGAAACAAACCTCGACATATCGGTCGTATCATCAGCTACTGAGATATTCACGGTCGCGATGATTAATGCTGCCAGGACAACCGAGAACGCTCCTGCCTTCAATACTCTGTTAAGAATCACCAGATCTACCCCTTATCCTCAAGCATCATACCTGCTGAATAACAAGCTGTTAATCTGAAATATGACCACAATCAACAGCACCGACCACACCATCCAGGGTAACGCCGCAGAAAGCCACGCGTCAAACGGTCTGAGCAAATTAAACATTGACGTGTCATCCACGAATAGTATTTTAAATAAGATTGTTCTAGGGCTAAAATATCCTAAAATGTTGATCTTATCAATTATGACAAATATGCTTGATGCTTTTAACTG
Organism: Methanocella arvoryzae MRE50; assembly: GCF_000063445.1. Classification (NCBI taxonomy): domain Archaea; kingdom Methanobacteriati; phylum Methanobacteriota; class Methanomicrobia; order Methanocellales; family Methanocellaceae; genus Methanocella; species Methanocella arvoryzae. The sequence goes on along the minus strand of NC_009464.1, from coordinate 2,296,958 downwards.
TGCCCAGTAGAAAAGTCCGGATATGCCTATGGCTATGTAAACGTTATTAAATATCTGTCCTATCAACATGGAAATGGCCAGGAACAGCATGAGATGTACATATAATACGAGAGTGTAAGATGGTATTCTGAGTATAAGCTCTGATGATGATTCAGGTCCTCCGTAGAAGATCAGAAGTGAAGCGGTGAACAGTGATACAAAGATCACTGTGAGGAGTAGCATCAACAGTGAGATGCCCAAAAATTTACCGGCTATTATATCTTTCCTGTATAATGGCTTGGTCATCATGACTCTCATTACTCCGGTTGATTTTTCATCAATCACCGTAAGGATGCCGATAAACATGGCCACGGCCGATAAATAAGTAGACGTAGGCGATATGATGTTTTGTACGCCGAATTCGAAAAACGGATCGTAATCAGGAACAGCACTGGCAGTATATCCTTTGATCAGCGCTGCGTGCCCCCAACCGTGCAGTATTGCCAGAATCAGTAATATGATAAAGACAGCTATGATTACTGGCTGTCTCAGGGTTACAGAAATATCGTTCTTTGCGATCTTTAAGATGATACTCATGGGATATCCCTCCGTATGAACGAGATGTAGCAAGAGAACAGCAGAATCACTGGGTAGATAAACAAAAGTAAAAACCTGAAGTCATGAATAGACCCAGATCCAGCAAACAGAGACGAAAGATCCGGAATACCAATGGCGTATAGGTTATACATAATGACGTCAGGCATCATATCCGTAATGGTCTGGTATACCAGACCTTCGTAAGCAGGATTGAGTAAATAGAAAATTTTTGATACAGTACCAGCGATATGTACACCAGGAAGCGATTCAGTTAATAAGATTAACATAAGTATACAGGCCATGAATGCCATACTTCTACTGTTTACCAGGATGCAGATTAGCATAGATAATAGCAGAAATATCGAAGAATATAGCAAGGATAATAAGAAGAGTACAGATATCTGGTCAAAAGAGCTTAACAACGTTTGGCTTGCCGTTTCTCCAAACAGTGCGATCATCAGCGATACCATAAATAGGAAAGATACGACGTTTATGCAAAGAATACTGCATATGCAGGCGATCATCTTGCCATTGATTATTGTGTCCCTGTATAGTGGCTTGGTGATCAGTGTATTCAGCGTGCCACCGTATTCCGAGGCGATCGAGGCAAAACCAATAAAGACTGGAACAATACAGCCAAAACCAACATAAAGGCTATACATTCTATGAAATATCATTCGTCTTGCTATTTCATCCTGATAATTATAATCGATGTATATATACGATAATATTAATATTACGTACGATAGAATGGCTACGATTACTGCAGGATTTTTGATGATGTCAGCAAACTCCTTTCTCGCTACTATCAAGACGTTATTCATGGTACCACCAAAAAACGTAAAAGGTTGGGCAACTTAATAGAGATCCTGCATAACGTACGATGTTTCTGCACACCGGGAATCGCTCCAGTAGTAGTGATCCCTGTAGATATCGTACATATACTGGGAGGAAGTAGTGGTCGTGAATGCACTGCTAGACGTCCAGGTCGAGCCACCGTTTATATTGTATGCATAAGTGTGACCATTTACCATCCCCATGCTACCGAATTTATAATTGCTCATTGCGTTTATTGTTTCGCCCATCTCATTTTTATACTGTACATTCCAGCTAAGGGCATCGCCCAGGTTAATGTTCGTGGATCCAATATCGCCTGTCCACTGGACAGCCGCGTTACTGTAGATCCTGCTCTTGCCATCAGGTATCGATACCGTAGCTGCACTTGCAAAGCTGCTGGCGAACACAGCGAGCACTGTCGCGGCGAGCAGCAGAGTCATAATTCTGTTCTTCTTTACCATTTGATCAAACTTCCTTAACCGCCCGACAGCCAGCCTTTACAGCCGGCCACTATTCAAGCGATTACAACGGAAAATAGTAACTTAAAATATTTATAATTGTGGTGGTATTACCACCACTAGCTTTAGATAGGAAATATAGTTAACAATTGATGATGCTAATTTTATACCATATAGAAGTATTCAAGACGAATGCCTGCCACGATGGCATGGTACTGCTCGTATCTGATCGGACAATAGTGCCTCAATTGTCTCTCTGGACAGTATCCTGCCATTCTACTATATAGTCCGGCATCATTTACACATATGGAACGGTAGTTGCCAGAATTATTAAAAGGAGGAGGAACTGGGCCCGACGAGTTTTCCCTTAGCCATGGATTTCACGCGCTCGGGCCAAATATTCGGCGAACAGCTCAGCACCCCACTTGGTAGCCGATTCATCGAAGGTTATGATACTGTTCATGATGTTCAAAGTGCCGCCTTTATTGTATAGGTACATCGATAAAAAGTCGTTCGTCACAACCAGGGCCAGTTTTGCATCTTCCACTGCGTACATCTTTGCATTATGGTAGCTCAGGTACGATTTCAGGAAATCCGGGTACTCATCTTCGATTCTATTAAAAACCTTTTCCGTAACAACGAGTGAAACCGGTATTCCACGCATTGCCTGAGCGAGATATATCTTCGGGTATACCTGAGTAAGTACAGGAGAGATACCCACAATATGTTTTGAATTCGGTAACCGATTGTAGATCTGGCCATGGGTGGCCGTTATGTTCTCCATTTCGTTGCTGATTACACTGCAATCCCCCAGCTCGTCGATCCTTTCCACCAGCTTATCCGGAATGGGGGATAAGTCGTGCCCGTTCAGGAACTGATCGCCCTTCACGAGGATTTGCGCCAGACTATCCATACTCCGGAGCCTTTTGGCCAGGATCAGCCCCGTAGTAGTCAGGCAGTATTTACCGTCTTCCTTGACGACCAGGTTCAGTTCCGCCAGGTCTTTTAGACGCGGTATTGCATTGGCAGACGTAATGTTGAAGTGCTCTTTTATTTCGGCAAGGGATACGGGCCCTTCAGCTGTCTTCAATACTCGTAAAAACCAGCACGGGAGAACTCATATTCCCCGTGCCTGCGCGGTAAGAGTCGATACGGCGTTTTGCTGCCTAAATTTAGATGATAGCTGTCAGCAGCATCACAAAATTCGGCACCGTCAGCGCCGTGATCATCCTGCCCTTGAGCTTCACCCCCTCTTTAACAGGGTCGCCCAGCAGGACTGTGATACACCTGATTGCCGCCCACAGGTAGACGACGATCGCCAGCACAAGGAAATGGTACTGCAAGGCCAGATACATCAGAGGAACGATCGGCAGCAGCGCCAATACACAGCAGACTCTGGCAGCCCGGCCCGTGCCCAGCAGGAGGGGCAGAGAGCTGACATCCCCGGCCACGTCTTTGAAGTCTTTCATGAAGGTGAGGCAGAAGGTCAGGATGAAGACGTAAGCGGCGACCAGCAGGGCAGTACTATCCACCGGGGCATATAGACTCCATATGCCTATCGACTCCAGCGAGAAGCAGACGGCCATGTCCAGCATAGCAACGCCGGGCAGGTCTTTGAACCTGAACAGGGGGTGAGAGTACATGACGCCCCCGACCACGATGCCGGCCAAGAAGCAGGCAAACAGGACGGGGCTCAGCCAGAGCGATATGGCGAGCGCCGCCGCGAAGAGCAAGCCCATGTAGACCCATGCAATCTTCACCGGGATCTGGCCCGAGACGATCATGCCTTTCGGCTTGCAGATCTTGTCTATCTCGACGTCGTAGATGTCGTTCATGATGTCGCAGGCGCCGTGGATCATGACGCCCGCGAGGGTGGCAATCGCTACCCGGTAGTCCCACGTGCCCAGAATGGCACATGTAGCGGCTATGACAGCCAGGTCTACCAGGCTGCTTTTCAGTTTAAGTACAGTTATGTATGGTTTAAAGTTCAGAATACTGATACCTCCGAATTAAAAATGCATATATAATAACCGGTTTTTTAACAACCGGTTAATTTTAAAATAGAGGTATTACAATCAGAAAATTAATATTTTTTGGTTTATAATGAAATTCCAATATAACAATAGTTAGTAAAAATGATCATAAAATTGTAAATATTGCCGGATAGCAGCCGTGAAATTTATATAGTAACCTCCTGAAATCACTGGTAAGTTATGGTTTGGTGAGTGCTGGTGAAGTCGGATGGCCTGTTAAAGTCCACTATGTTATCAGATATACGGAAAGGGATACTGTACATACTGGCTGAAAGGCCGATGTCCCTGGCTGAGATAAGGACCCATTTTGACGTTACCTCCGCCAGCATCATTCCCCGCATCAAGGACCTGGTCAAGGCCGACCTGATCTCGAAGGACGACGGCAAGTATGTCCTGACAACAACGGGCACTATTCTGGTAAAAAAGCTCGAGGCCATGGACGATCTGGAGAAGGTCATCGTGAACACCGGAGAATTCCTGAACACCCACGACTTGAGCCCCATACCGGCCAGGCTGATCGACAGGATCGACGAGCTGGGGGACTGCAAAGTCATAAGGAACACCATGGAGCACATCACGGCCGCCCACGACCAGATCTACGATAACCTGCCGAAGGCTAAGAAGATCATGGGCATTGCGCCGGTGCTTGACCCCCAGTATCCCAAAATTTACGTGGGCCTTGCCAGTATGAAAATACCTGTATCGATCATTATTCCTGAAAACATCTATAAAAAAGTCGAAAAAGAATATTCTGTATTCCTCCACGAATTCCTGAGCCGGGAGAACACCAAAATGTACGTGATCGACAGCGTCAGGCTGGTACTCGTGACCACTGACAATTTCACTTCGATATACCTGTACAATAAGAATGGCACGTTCGACTCGATGAGCAGCCTTTTCAGTTCCGACCTTTCGGCGACTAAGTGGGGAGCGGAGCTTTTCGATAGCTACCTGCAGAAGGCAAGGGAAATAAAAATTAAATAATTTCCCGGCGATACTATTTTTACTCGCCTGCAGCATAATTTTACATAATTTATAGTATAGACCATATAGCCATTATTACTATAAAGCCGACGTTAAGCGAAATGTATAATTAAACGACCCGTTTAATTTTTGGCAAAAATTAGATCACTTTACTAATATATACCAGCAAGCCAATTAACAATTGGCAAGCGTCTGGGCCGGGAAGCAAAATTTACTGCACGACGGTAAATTTACCACCAGCAGATAATTCCGGCTTGTCCTCGGGAAAGATTCCCACAACTTCCACCATAGCATCACAAGTCACGATTAGAAATCAAATCCACCTCTGTCCTCGCCGATCAGACTGCCACTGTCCCACAAGGGATGGGAACAGAATGGTCGGCGGGGAGGAGACACCTTTTCTAAGGATTTTTACTAAAATATAATTCGTTATCTCATTTCCCATCTAAGATTTTCAGGTCAGGGAGGTACTGAGAGGTAAGCGAGGAGGTCTGGATGTACCTGGAGGTCGGGGAGACTTTCAAAGTGGGAGGTCAGGGAGGAAAGGGAGGTCTGAGAGAGGTTATGTGAGGCACCCGGAGGCCGGAGAGGATTAATTATATTAAAAATCATCCTCTCAGACCTTTCCACACTCCCGGACCTCCTCTCAAACCTCGCTACCCTCCCGAACCTCCCAGCCTGAAAATCCTCCCCAACCTCCCGGGAACTCTCAGACCTCCGAGGGCTTATCGTGAGATTCACCGTAAAACAACTTCCATGGCTGAGTCGCCATTATTTAGATGACGCCGGCCTTACTGGCTCTTCTTCGCGCGTGCCACTTTCAGCGCCAGCATCTCTGCCGCGTAGGTCAGCGGATCTATCAGCGGCGACACCGGGGGCGCGTAGCATGTCTCGGCCCCGGCCAGGTCTGCCGGGCTCATGCCTTTGCCTATGGCGAGGGATAGCACATTGATTCGGCCGCCGACGCCTTCTTCGCCGATGATCTGGCCACCGACGAGCCTGTCGCCGTCGGATAAGAGCTTGATGTCGACCGTTTTGCCGCCGGGGTAGTACCGGGCTCTGGTGGCGCCTCTGGCGCTGAATGTCAAAGGCGTGATGCCGGCCTGCTCGCAGGCGTGAGTGGTGAGGCCGACGTTGCCCACGTGGAGGTCGCCGATCACGCAGACGGCGGGGCACAGAACCGGTGGATAAGGAGTCTTTTTGCCCAGCAGGTTGTCGGCCACATATTTTGCCTGCCGGTTGGCCACGCTGCCCACGGCGTAGATGACGGGCTTGCCGGTGATCAGTCCTGTGACTTCAGCGCAGTCTCCGGCCGCGAGGACGTCGTCCAGCACTTTGCCGTTTCGCCTTACCCGGAAGTACTCGTCGACCACGATGCCGCCGGTCACGCCGAGGTCGATGCTGGCTTGCTTTGCGAGATCGGTGTTGGGGCGGATGCCCGCGGATAACAGCACTAAGTCGGCCGGGATGACTTCGCCGGCGCAGGTGACGGACTCTACCCGGGCTGTGCCGTTGATGGAGTCGACGCCCCTGCCGGTGATGACTCTGGCGCCCTTTTGTTCGAGGTGGGCCTGCACGATGGCGGCCATCTCCGGGTCCAGCGCCGAGGGCATGAGCTGCGGCACTCTTTCGATGATCGTCAGCTTTGCGCCAGCATCGAGGAACGCCGGGGCCGTCTCCAGGCCGATGGGGCCGCCGCCGATGATGACGACGTTCAAGGCGTCCTTCAGCCGCTCGTAGAGCGCCTTGCCATCCTCCAGCGTGAGAAGGGTATGCACTCCCGGGAGGTGTACGCCGGGCACCGGGGGCACGAAGGGTCTGGACCCGGTGGCGATGACCAGCCTGTCGTACTCGACGCGCTCTCCTTTTTCAGTGGTGACGGCCCTGCCGTCGAGGTCGATCTCCTCTATAGCGGTAGAAGTGCGGACGTCCAGCCCTAAATCTTTGAAGACGGGGGGCTGGTAGATGACGAGCTTGTTAAAGTCCAGTATCTTGCGGTCGAGGACAAAAGGCATGCCGCACTGGCTGTAGGCTACTACGGGATCTTTAGAAAAGACGGTGATCTGCGCGTCAGGCGCTCTTCTGGCGAGGGTGAAAGCTGCGGTCAGCCCTGCGCCACCTGCCCCGACGAACACGATCCTCCGGCCGTTCATTTCATTTCACTGCCGAGCTTTTTGACTTCCTCGTACTTCTGGCCGAGGCGGGCGATGCGCTCGTCCAGGCCGTCGATGAACTTCTTCGTCTTTTCAGTCGTGACCGCCCCGTGCATCGAGGGGCCGATGAGCCCTTCGTGCTCCAGTACCCTGAGCGAATACCTGACTTTATGTTTCGGAAGGCGGGTCACTTCCGAAAGCTTCATGATGCCGATGGGCTCCTGCTCGATCACGAACTTTAAAATCAGCAGGTGGCGTTCCAGCATCTCCATCTCCATCTCGAGTTTGCTGATAAGCATAAATACACCAATTTCCGCCTACGATACGAATGCTTGCCTCTTCAGACTATTTAAGCTGTAATTATTAATAAGACTTTGTCTGCCCCCGCTTCGCGGGAAGAGTGTATGGGCTCGTGGAGGAAAACGAACGCTGCGCTGTGCTAATCTTCACAGATTCCCAGTATCCCCGTGTATAGTCAACTAGTGCTTGCTCTGGGATGAGTCAATATATTGAAACTGGAAAACTGCCAGCAAGACTCAGTTTCAAAAACGCCAAATACGCCAATGGAAGGTTTGGTAACCCAAAAAACGCCAAAACGCCAAATACGCCAGATACGCCAAACGATACTATATTTAATTCAATTCAGTGTATGGCGTTCCTATGAAAAACATGTTGTTTCGGCTATGGTTGCAAGACCGCCAAGCACGCCAAGGGGCCAAGGGCGCCAAGATTTATTTGATCGTAATCGCACAAATCACCCGTATTTAGCTTGGCGTTCCATGAAAAATTAGCACTTGGCGAGCTTGGCTCCTTGGCGTGCTTGGCGGTATTTTCGACCTATGCCGGGCTATCTTTCAGTTTTTCTTAAGGCGAGTGCTTGGCGGTGATATATGCGCAGATCAGGGAAACTGCCGATTTTTCACCTCTTATACCTGATCAAGGCACCGTTCATCACCCGACTTTTGGCGTTTTTGGCGGTCTGGCGTTTTTGGAGTACCAGCTTTTCCAGTGGCGTTTCCCTCAACGATAGAATCTGCACAATAGATCGGAGAGGAAACACAGGAATACTGGATTCCACCGATTGCCACGGATAGATTCGGCTATAAGAACCGGTTTTTCAAGTCTTGAATAAGAAAAATGGGCTTGGCTGGCCGCAGTGACCTCGAGTCTAAATCGTAATCCGCATGGGTCTATCATTCGGTTTCATTGACGCAAGGGTACAAAGCCGCAGAGGACTTAGGGGGAAGAGTCGCAGAGACGCTAAGGCGCTACGATCTTGGGGGAAGAGATCAAAGACACCAGGCCGCAAAGGCTTATCAGAAGTAATACTTACCATACAATTTACGATAGTCTTAGCGGCTTAGCGGCTTTGATCTCTTCCCCCTACGTTCTCTGCGCCTCTTCAACTTTGCGCCATCGAACAGCAGCGATTGTATTGCTGAGTCGCCGTAACTTAGCCGGCCACGCTGATCTTCAGCTCTTCCCCAGCAAACCGGGAGTAGGTATTCCCCGAGAAGGCCCCGACCCAGAGGAAAGCCGGTATTACGGCGATCAGGTCGGCGATCCCGATATCTATCGATACGAGCCGGAGGATCAGTGCTATCATACACAAGGTCATCCCCATGATGCCGATCAGGAGTGTGGGCCAGCCATAGTAGAGGTGCCCAAGGAAGGCAGCGGTGATAAAGAGGAGGGCGATGGCGGTGGTGCCGAGGAACACCGTGGTCCACAGGTAGTGCTCGGAGCCGTATAGGGCTGGTCTGAGGCCGGCCATGAGGAGGGCTGCGCCTGATGTGATGCCGGATAGCTGGCCGATGGCAAGCAGGGCTTTCTGGACTGTGTGGTCGCTGTGCCAGCGGATCAGGCCGAGGTAAAAGAGTACGAGCAGCAGTCCGGAGAGGATGCAGGCGGAGTTGAAGTAGCTGGCACCATAAGGATTGAGGTTTGTGTTGCCAGGGTCATCGAGCCAGAGAGTGTCGAGAAAGGCGGAGCTGCCCGGGTATTGAAGGGCCGAGGCTATTCCCAGCGCGGAAAAGATGATGATCGCAGCTATGCCTGCCATGCTGGCGACAGGTATGCGTAATGGATTGATCTCCATTGACTCCGTTTACCCCCGAGAAGTCTTTGGCTGCCGATCGGATAAAGGTTACTATGCCTGCATCGATACTGCAGGTTTTACTGTGTCTTTCTCTCTGCTCAGCGTGAAAGAGTCCCGGGCGGTGAGCCCGATCCATGTCAGCAGGGCGAAGCCCGTGAACCATTCGGCGATGATGGGCTCGATGTCGAGCAGGTACGAAAAGGCCAGCACCAGTGTCAGCGCCAGGGTCGTCACGCCTATGCAGAGTGTTGCTTCACCGTATAGTGGCAGACCGGCCAGGGCGAGGCAGATGAACATGATGGCGAAGAAGGATAAGGCGAAGTACAGCACCGAGAGTTGCAGGTGCAGAGGCTGCTCGTGCGTCGATACGTACCCCGCGAGGAACATCAGAATGCCTGAGATGCCGCCTGTCAAAATGCCCGCGCCCAGGGAAAAGTTCCGGATCCGGCTATCGGTCCGCCACTCGGACAGCCCAAGGTAGAACAGGGCGAGCAGTATGCCGGTGATCATTGATCCGGTATTGTAGAATACGTAGCCTGCAGGATTCTCAGTATCGTCGCCGAAGTCTCCGATCCACATGTCGAAAGGTGAGAACCGGTCCCACATGAAGTATACGGATAGCAGGCTGAAGAGACAGAATATGATGATGCTCAGGTATCCTGCCACCCCGCTGACTGACTTTAAATTTATTCTACCGATCGTCGTACCACAAGCTGAAAAAGATAGGATACCAGCATGATTAAGTTTTCTGTTACCCGTGGCCGGAGGAAATGGGCCTGTCTTAATGCCAGTCAATCGTGGCATCTGCCCCGGGCTCTGCGATAGGAGTCCCTTGAAGTCAGCCCAATCCATGAGATCAACGCAAAGAGGGCACACCATTCGGCTACAATAGGTTCTATGCTGGCCAAAGCCTGGGTGACTCCGAGGAGCACGATCAGCGCTACCGATGCCAGGCCCATGCATGCCGTAGCCTCGCTATAGAAAGGCCGGGATCTGAACGCCATGTGCAAAAATATGATGGCCAGGAATGTGAGCGCGAAGAACGCGTAGGATGCGATCAAGTTGCCGGGCATGACTGCCGGGGTGAGGTACCCTGCGATAAACAGCGATATGCCAGAGAATACCCCTGCGGCCTGGCCCGCAGTCCGGAGGGAAGTGCGGGCAGGGCTTGCGACACTATGCTGGTACAGTCCTGTGTAGAACACGATGAGCAGCAGCCCGGTAAGCATTGAGCCCAGGTTGTAGTAGGCGGCCCCCGCAGGGTTTATATCCGGAAAGCCATAGTCGCCCAGCCACATGTCTATCGGGGTGAAGCCGCCAGGGTAGCTGGCGATCGAGATGCCTGAGAAAAGGCAGAAGACTAATATCGCCGCTATACCGCTCAAACCGGTGATCGGTACTTTGCTCAGATCAGGAAGGACCAGTGGCATTGCACACTAAGATATTGTCATGGGGGAAATAGGTTACCGTGCAGGTGCAGGATACTGGCAAAAAGTGGGTGTTCCGGGGCGATCGGGGTGCGGGGCCCCAAATGGTAAAGGTAAATAAAATTATATACGATGTATTTTCCATTTACAATCTGATGATCGCGAGGATTTCGAAGTCCGACGTCTGGGGCAGCGTGGATGCTCCGCCGTCGAAGAGCTACACCCACCGTGCCATCGCCATCGGCAGCATGGGGCACTATGCTAAGATCACAGGTCCGCTACTCTCTGCCGACACGCTGGCCACCGTCTCCGCGTGCAGGGCTTTCGGGGCGGACATCAGGATCTCCGGGGACACCGTGGAGATCGCAGGCGTCATAGGCAAGCCCAGGGTCCCGGAGGACGTGATCGATGCGAAGAACAGCGGTACTACGCTGAGGCTGTGCTCGTCCATCGCAGCGCTGGCGGAAGGCGCCACTGTGTTCACAGGTGACAGCTCTCTGCGCAAGCGGCCGAACGGCCCGTTGATTAAGGCGCTGAACGACCTCGGGGCGGTCTGCTATTCTACCCGGGGCACAGGCACCGCGCCGCTGATCATCCACGGCGTCATGAAAGGCGGCCGGATCTCCATTAACGGCAGCATCAGCTCCCAGTTCATATCCTCGCTGCTGATCTCCTGTCCCTTCGCAAAGAATGACACTACAATCCTGATAGAGGGAGAACTGAAATCGAAGCCCTACGTAGAAGTTACTCTGGAGATGCTGGAGAAGGCCGGCTGCAGGATAGAGACCAACTTCGAGGAGTTCCGCATCCAGTGCTGCCAGGACTACAACCTCGGCGAATACAGGGTGCCAGGGGACTTTTCTTCCGCCTCGTACCCGCTGGCTGCGGCGGCGGTCACCGGCTCGAGGGTGACTGTGGGTAACCTGTTCCCGTCAAAGCAGGGAGACGCTGCCATTCTCGAACACCTGCTGGACATGGGTGCCAACGTCTTCTGGGATGAGGAAATGGGCACGGTTACGGTAGAAGGCGGCCGCCTGCACGGCATCGACATCGACGCCGGGCAGACGCCTGACCTGGTGCCCACGCTGGCAGTGCTGGCCGCGTGCGCCGAGGGCACCACCCATATCAACAACGCTGAGCACGTACGATATAAGGAGACAGACAGGCTTCGGGCTATGGCCACGGAGTTGCGGAAGATGGGCGTGCAGATCGAGGAGAGGCAGGACGGGCTCGACATCGAGGGCGGCAGGCTCACCGGAGCTACTGTAGACGGCCATGATGATCACAGGATTGTCATGGCACTGGCAGTGGCAGGTCTCGCAGCCGACGGCCAGACGACGATCAGCACCGCAGAATCAGTGGACATATCCTACCCGGCGTTTTTCGCCGATCTCGGGAAGCTCGGGGCGAAGGTAGAAGTATGACCGGGAACACCTTTGGAAACGCTTTCAGGATCACCACGTTTGGGGAGAGCCACGGCCCAGGGCTGGGCGTCGTTATTGACGGATGCCCTGCAGGGCTGCCCCTGACTGAGGCGGACGTCCAGGCTGAGCTAGACAAACGAAAACCGGGCCAGAGCGAAGTCACCACCCAGCGCAAAGAGGCAGACATGGTGGAAATACTGTCGGGCGTATTCGAAGGGCTGACGACCGGCACTCCGATCGCCATGCTCGTCCGCAACGCGGACGCCAGATCTGCAGCGTATGAGAATATCAGGAATATTGCGAGGCCCGGCCATGCCGATTTCGGGTACATGGAAAAGTATGGCATGCGGGACTACCGCGGAGGAGGCCGCTCTTCGGGCAGGGAGACACTGTCAAGGGTCGCCGGCGGCGCCGTGGCTAAAAAGCTGTTATCGCTCTACGGCGTAGAAGTCCACGCTCACACAGTCGCGATCGGCAACGTCAGGGCGAAACCTGCCACTATTGAGGAGATCAAGGCCAACGTTTGGAAGAACCCGGTAAGATGTGCCGATCTTTCAGCGGCAGACGCCATGCTCCGCGAAGTCTCGGCCGCCCGGGAGGCGTCGGACAGCGTCGGGGGCATCGTCGAGATCGTGGCCACTGGCGTCCCTGCAGGGGTAGGAACTCCGGCCTTTGACAAGCTCGACGCCTGTCTCGCTTACGCACTGATGGGCATCGGCGGGGTAAAGGCTGTGGAGATAGGCGCCGGAATCGCATCTGCCGGAATGCGGGGCAGCGAGATGAACGATGAGTTCTGTACTGAGGATGGCAAGGTCAGGACTAAGACCAACAGGTGCGGCGGCATTCTCGGGGGCATCAGCACGGGCATGCCGATCGTCTGCCGGGCTGCCATCAAGCCTACTCCGTCAATATCCCGGCCCCAGCGCACGGTTAACCTGGAGACAGGAGCCGAGACGATCATAGAGATCACAGGCCGCCACGACCCGTCGATCGTGCCCAGGGCGGTGCCGGTCGCCGAAGCTATGGTCGCCCTCGTGATAGTGGATCAGATGATCTCGGGCGGACTGATCAATCCCGTGAGCGCAGGAGCCGTCGACGCCAGCCGAAATCGCTGAAACCGGCCGCAAACCTCAACCCCGGACGGACGTATTTCCGTACAGGGTAGGTATAGTGCCGTCGAGACGTTTTCTTGAGCTTTTGCTGAGCAGCAGCGGCGCCCAGCACAGCAGGACCGACGGGCTGGCCGACGACGTGCTGCAGTTAATCCTTCTCCGGTCAGCCGGGGAAAGTTTCGGCGGGATTCTGAATGAGGAGCAGATCGAGGCGATGGTCTCACTTATAGCCACCCATGACACCCTGCGGGCAGATTCCGGTGAGGAAGGGACTGTTACATATTCAAGGTACGTGTACGAGATGCTTAGCCGGAGGCCAGGCATGTTGCCGGATGCAGGCACGTTTGACTCCGGCTTCGCCAGGTTCCTGCAGGCGCTGGACCGGCGAATCGAAGATGCCATTGCTCCAAAGCTGGTCAGGCTGCCCAGGAGGAAGTTCGGCGAGCCCGGCATTGGCGAACTGGCAGGTTTGCAGCCGCCAGAAGCGCTGGCCGATTACATGTCATGGCTAATCTGGGAGTTCAGAAACCGAGGCTTACTCTCAGGGCAGGAAGCCAGCCGCCTGAGAGGCACGATAGATAAGCTATCCAGCGCTCCCGGTTACCTGCGATACCTTGATACGGACAGGAGGGACAGAGAAGCAGCATGGCTGCAGAAAATGATCCGCAGGCTAAAAACTGCCTGCACGCTGAACGATCCCTGCGAGCGTGACCTGATCGTAAGCCTGGGCATCATTCTGTTCAACCTCAGCCCTTCGCAGCAGACAGCTGCCATGCTCTCCGACACAACCCCGGCCGGGGCCTGCCGGGCGCTACAATACCTGTACAATGCGATCATGGCGCTGAACTATGTGCGCGCGGGCAGGCCGGGCATTGCCGAAGCGTATGCTATCGCCGCCCTGAAGAGCGCCGCCAGCCCGGAAGAGAGAGCTCATATAGGTATGGTCAAGGGGTGTATAGCCACAATGGATGGCGACTACGACCTCGCCGCCAGAGCCCTGAGAGAAAGCGCCGAAGTGCCCGGGATTTCAGCGAGGCTCAAAGGTATGGCCGAGTATTACGCGGGAGTGGTGCTGTACGAGAAAGGCGAGTACGTCAACGCCATGGCCAGCTTCGAGAAGGCAGTCAGTTACGTAAGCGATCCCGGGGATCTGGCCACCATCCACAACAGCATCGGCTCGTGCGCCATGCAGATAGGTGACGAAGCCAGAGCTGATCAGGAGTTCCAGACCGTTGAGGAACTCGCGGTCAGTCTGAGGGGAGCACGTACCAGTCAGTGTATGCTGCTTGTCAGCAGCTACCGCAGCGCCATCCGGGGGCCTGGCAATGATCCCGGCAAAGCTGTCGAGTACTACAGGAGAGCGCTGAACACTGCTTCCGAGCGCGGCGACTACAGATCCGTGGCAGATCTGCTCGGCAACCTCGGGCTCGCCCAGGCCAGAGCAGGCGACTACGCCCACGCACTACATACCCTTCGCGCCTGCATGACCAGTTCGGAAAACGCAGAATACTGGGCCGGCATCCGGTTCGCCTACTGGCACATCAACAGGATCCTCAGCAAAACAGATTGCGCCGAGGCGAAGCGCTTCCGCGAAACCTATACGGAGAAATATCCCGAGCTCAGGGAGATGTAGTTCCTAGTGGTGCTATGCTTAACATAGAGAACGCAGAGAACTATTAACCACAGAGGCACAGAGTAACACAGAGGTTCACAGAGTACTGTTTACCACAGAGGCACAGAGAAACACAGAGACTCACAGAGAAGTATATAGATCTGTGGATAGTACATCATATATAATCAGTTAGAGTATAACCCTCTCTGCGTCTCTGTGCCTCTGTGGTAAACCAAATCTCTGTGAACCTCTGTGCGTCTCTGTGCCTCTGTGGTAAAACAGTACCCGGTGAACCTATATGGCATAAGGTAATACGCCCTGAAGTTCCCTGTTTACGGGCTTGCTGGCCCGGGCAGGGCGGCGAAGCGTCTGGCGAGGCAGGTTTCGAGCTCGGCGACGGAGGCCATGACGTCGTCGGCGTCTTTGAGGTAAGACGCGTCGAGGGAGGTGGTCACGGCGATCACGTATTCGGCGCCGGCGGCTTTTGCGGACTGAATGCCGAGCGGGGCGTTCTCCACCACGACGCAGTTGATCCGGCTGATGCCCAGTCTGCGCATGGCGGTCAGGTACGGATCTGGGCTCGGCTTGCCTGTTTTCGTATCGTCGCCAGTGATGATGAGGTCAAATAGGTCCTCTATCCCCGCTTTGTGCAGGACCGCCTTCACAGACTGGGCGCGGCTGCCTGTGACGAGGGCTGTTTTTATGCCATTGTTGCGGATCATGCGCAAAATGCCGGGCACGCCCTCGAACACTTTGACGTGCGCCGATACCTCCCTGTCAAAAAAGGCTGACTTGGCCGCCACGATCTTTTCGAGCTCTTCGGCGGTCAGGGACTTTTGCTTTTCGCCCGCTATGCTTTCGGCCATAGTCTTAGACGTCATGCCTTCCCTTAAGTACACGTCCATCTTCTCCACGGTCACGCCGTAAGGCTTGAACGCTTCCTGCCAGGCTTTCAGGTGGACAGGCATCGTGTCCGTGATCACCCCGTCCATGTCGAACAAGACTGCCCGAAACCTCGAAATATTGATGATGCAATGCTCCGCCATCAAAATATCATGGGCAGGGCTGGCTTTATAGCTGATCATGAATCTGCGCAGAACTGGATGTGGTAAGCCATCGAAGCGTGAAATGCGGGCCTTATGATGATTGCTTGGGCAGTGAGATGAAGAAGGTGCTGCCTTTGCCCGGTTCGCTATCCGCCCAGATTTTGCCCCCGTGGCTCTCGACTATCTTCCGGGAGATGGCGAGGCCGAGGCCTGCCCCTTTATACTCGTAGGAGAGTTTGTAGCCGGAGTGGTAGAAGCCGGAGAAAATGTTCTCGATATCCTCCTTAGGGATGCCTATGCCCGTATCTCGTACGGCTATCAGTAAGTGGTCGCACTCGTCTCTTACTGAGATGCTGATCTGGCCGCCGTCAGGCGTGTACTTGATCGCGTTGTTGAGGACGTTGAGCAGCACCTGCTGAATCCGGCTGCGATCTGCACTGATCATGGGGAGCGTTAAGGGCACGTCCAGAGTGATCTTCAGCTTTTTCAGGTCTGCCAGAAAATCGATCCCCCGGACAACTTCCTCGATAAGCTCGTTCAGCGATACCGGGATCTTTTCGCCCGCGTACTGTCTGGATGCCACGCCGGACAGGTCAGACAGGCTCTCGACTATGCCGGTAAGACGGTCTACGCTTGCATCGATCCTGCTGAGCCGGTCGCGCTGCTCATCGTTGACGGGGCCCAGCGTACCATCCTTCAGCAGCTCAGCATAGCCCTTGATAGTGGTGAGCGGGGTGCGCAGCTCGTGGGAGATCAGGGTGAAAAACTCCATCTTCATCCGGTCCAGGCTTTTCAGCCTCTCGTAGGATATCTCGAGCTCACTCTTGGCCTGGGAGAGCTCATCGAAAAGCATGGCGTTATCGACGGCAGTGGCCACCTGGTTGGACAGGGCGTTCGCCCGTGAAATATCGTCAGCGCTATACCTTCTGGGCTTTTTCGTGTTATACAGCCACATCACGCCGATGACCTTCCCCCGGGCAGCGAGAGGCAGGATAAGGCCGGTGGTGGGCGCGAGCAGATCGACCATCTTGCTTGACAGTCTCTTGTACTGGGCTACGTCCTCGACCACGATGGGCTGAGATTTGTCCACCGCCTCTTTAGTGGCGATCAGATCTTCCATCCTGATCCGCATTCCGCGGAGCCGGTTCCTGATGCCTTCGGTAGTCTTGATCTCGACGATCTCCCCGTCCTCTATCATGAAGATGATGCAGTTTTCCAGCCCCACCATTCTGGGGACGTTTTTGACCACAGCGTCCAGGGTCTCGTCGATATTCATAGACCGGGTGATCTGGCTCTGGACATAGTTAGTCAGCTTCAGCAGCTCGTTGCACTCAATAATTTTTGCATCCTCGCGCTCTTCACGAGTGGTGGAATAGTTCGAGATCATTACAGCACCCGCTGGCGTGTTCAACAGGTTTAGATAGATCTGCCTGCCAGTTTCCGGCTCTTTGAGGGCGCTTTTAAGCGTTATGCCTCCCGAATCCTCACTTTTGACCGACGGGGATACCTCATCAGTCTGCAGCCCAAGAATAGCATTAACGGTAGAGGGATTTTCATTCTCCTCCAGCAGTTCTCTCGCACGGGCGTTAGCGTACAGGATGGCGCCCGTGGTACTGAAAAACAGGAAGGCTTCAGGCAGGTGCTCTATAGCATTGACAAGGCTGTCTCTGGCGCCGGAAAACTGCAGGGATTCCATTTCATGATAAATTTCATCCTATGCCATAAATAATTTAATATAGAAATACCCGGGACTGGAGTCCGCCTATCCCCGGATAGCATCCATATGCTCGATACGCTTGCGTATAAGGCGTTCTTTGCCGATGTCATGCCGGCAGTGGAACTCGCCCTGCACGTTCGAGAGGCCTTCCTCAGACAGGATTTCGGCGTCGGCGATAGTGTCGGCCACACCCACAATGGCAAGAGAGCGGGACGAAGTGGTATACACTTTACCATCCCTTTCGTTGACGCTCGCGTAGTAGACGAGGTACTCCGGCTTTTCAACTACCGTGAGAGGAGCGTCTTTCACAGGGTTATCGGGGTATCCGGCAGGTACGACGTACTTACAGACCGTAGCGCTGCGCTCGAACTCGATCTTGAGTTTGTCCAGGCTGCCGTCCACGATTGCCTCGCAAATATCGACAAAATCGGTCTTCAGGAGGGAAAGCACGTTCATCGCCTCAGGGTCGCCGAACCTCGCGTTAAACTCGACTACCTTCATGCCGTCTCTGGTGATCATGAACTGCCCGTAGAGGACGCCTTTATACGGGACTCCGACGTCTTTCTCCATGGCTTTGACCGTCTGCTCCATGATCGCCACGCCTTCATTGTAATCGTCCAAAGTCATGAAGGGCAGCAGATCAATATTGTCGGTGTAAGAGCCCATGCCGCCGGTATTCGGGCCCTGATCGTCCTCGTAGGCTCGCTTGTGATCCTGAACGGTAGGCATCGGGGCGACGTGTTTTCCGTCCACGAAAGCCATGATCGTCACTTCTTCGCCCTTCAGCCGCTCTTCAATGACGACGCGGTCGTGCTCGAGCACTGATTTCACGTATTCCCGGGCCTCTTCGAGGGTGTGCATGTGCTCGCCCATGACCTTGACGCCCTTGCCGCCGGTCAGCCCGGCAGGCTTTACCACGACGTCGGGGTTGTCCTCAAGGTACCTGCAGGCGTCATCATAATCATCGTAAACCTTGAACTTCGGCAGGCCTTTTATATTGTTGCGGGCCATGAACTCCCGGGTCCAGGCCTTGTCGAACTCGATCCTGGCCGCATCTTTCCGGGGGCCTACCACGGGAATGCCATTCAGCTCCAGCTCGTCGGCCAGCCCGGCAGCCAGAGGCGACTCCGGCCCAATGATAGCCATGTCGACGTTACAGTCCTGCGCGTACTGGACGATCGCAGGCACGTTCGTCTCTTTTTCCAGCAGGTAGTCCTCCGCCCGGCGCCTGATGCCAGGGTTGGCATTACCCATTACTGCGTAGATTTTCGGATGGTACTCGCTTCTCGCGAGCGCTTCTACAATAGCGTGTTCCCTGCCGCCCGAGCCAATGACAAGCACTTTCATTAATGATCAGCCAAGTGCATATCGCTGTGATCGGTAATAACTTTATAGGCTTGCAGATATGGGCTTCGATCAGGTAATATGCAGAAAATTGTATAGTTATTCTGATCTTTTCTGCGGTGAGACTGCAAGACGAACGCCGGGATGTGCTATTCTTTATATAGATAACTGTTTTTGCGTATCCGTATAATTGTGCCAACCAGCACAGCGCAGCATTCGGCAAGTGCCACACGCCCAACGGCTTGATCAGATACAGGTTTAAAATGCTCCGGGAGAGGCGATAAAGAGATTATAATATTTATGTAGTTTTGTAAATCTCTCTATGAATAGTAAAATATATATCACAATAAAATGTTTTCGATTAATTGGTGGGAAAGTAAGTACATGAGGGATAGCGATCTTCTCAGTTTGCTTGCCTCTTCGAAGTTGAGGCGAGATATCCTGATTTATCTTGAAAGCGGACCGAAAACGCACTCAGAACTAAGAGACCACTTAGGCGTGGGCCCCTCTCAGCTGTCCACAAGACTCAGAGAGCTGCTGGAGTACGATCTGATTACGGCTGAGAAAAAGACATTCGCCCTGACAATACAGGGATCTATTATACTTAATAACTACTGTCCGCTGGCCAACACAGCCGAAGTGTTCGACCGGCTGGGCAGCTTCTGGAGGTTGCACGATATCGGGTGCATTCCTGAAGAATTCAGGCGGCGGATCGGGGAACTGCATACTGCCGAGTACATTAAGGATGATACTGAGGATATGAACCGAACTACAAAAATGCTGTTGAAGATTATCAGGGAGGCAAATGAGATATCGGGACTGTCATCGATCTACGATGATGAGATTGTTGACACAATCCTTAAGAAAGCTAAAAGCGGGACCCCTGTAGAGATGGTCCTGACAGATCGGGTCGTCGAGAAGATGATGAACGATCATAATAAGATCTTAAAAGAGTTCTATGAGTGTTCCAACTATCATGATTATGTGTTCGACGGCGATATTAAGACACCGTTGATATTGACGGATTCTACCCTGTACTTTTCGACATACTTTATCGATGGCACATTCGATACTCAAAGTAATATAGTCGGCCACGATCCAGCCACGTTAAAGTGGGGCAGAGATCTGGTTGACTATTACAAAGCCGCTGCGAAAAAATACTGAGCCGCAGCCTGTCAGCCCTCAAGTCCATCCCAGCGGCGGCAGAAAGCCAGTGTAGAAGCCAAAGCTGCCGAAGGCCAGCGTCGATACTATGCTGGACAGTGGATTAAACACTGCCAGACAGGGCAGGAACGGTAAAGTCAGAGTCATACTCACATCACACCTCGACAGATCATCTGCCTGTGAAAGTAAAAGGTCTATTTATCAAAAGAGCAAAAAATCATGCAGGTCACGCCGGATATCATACCGTTCGTGACCCGGGTCATCAAAACTGTCAATTCAAGGCTTGTAACCGAGCAGTTCGCTGGACTTGACAAGTGATCGGACTTTGACGCCCTCTTGCTCCAGGCTCTCCCGGCCGCCCTCTTCCCGATCCACGACGCAGACCATCTCGTCGACCGCCAGCCCGGCTTCCCGGAGCGTGTGAATCGCGCCGAGCGCTCCCCTTGCAGTAGTCACCACGTCTTCGACCACGAAGACCTTCTCGCCCTTCTGCCAGACGCCCTCGATCAGCTTGTTAGTCCCGTAGCCCTTGGTAGCCTTCCTGACCACGACGAACGGCATCCCGCTTTTAACGCTGGCCACGGCAGCCAGGGGAATGGAACCGATCTCGATGCCCGCCAGCCGCCGGGTACCTGCGGGTATAAGCTTCGCGATACGATCCCCGATCACCGACAGGCACACAGGGTTAGTCTCAAAGATGTACTTATCCACGTAATAGGTGCTCTTCCTGCCCGACGACAGCGTGAAGTCCCCGAACTTCACCGCTCCAGTCTGCTTCAGCATTTCCACGAGCTCTGTGTCCATAAAAATAACCTCGATTATTTTGAGCGAGAGTAGAAAGCAGTATCCCTGTATATCAAACTTTTGACAGCTTTAGAACTGAGGAATGGACAACGGCGGCAGACACGGCGACTATTGACCACAGAGGCACAGAGACGCACAGAGATTCACAGAGATAGTCACCACAGAGACACAGAGACGCACAGAGGCTTACTTTATAAATGGTCGCTACCAAATTATCTATTGAAAAATCTCTGTGCGTCTCTGTGCACTCCGAGTAAAAATTTTTCTGTATGTCCCTCTCACCAGGGCACGTCTTTCTTCCCGAGTTTATACCCTGCGATGTTGAAAGCTACGTGGAATACAGGGATGATGAGGATGACCGCAATCGCGACCCAGATGGTGAAATTGGCCAGCAGCCACTCAGGGTCCAGGAGGAATGTCAAAACCCAGGCTCCGGCCACGAAGTCGAGCTGGTCTGCGATGGGGAGCATGGCGCCGCGCTCGAAGCCGAGGCGGCGTTTGAAGAAGCTTTTGACGATGTCTCCCAGCAGGGCGCCGAACGGCATCGTGATCAGCGCGATATAAGAGTACCCCACGAGCAGCGAGGGGTCGATAAAGCCGGCCAGGTACGGGGCAATGTGCGGGGCCAGCAATATTTGTAAGAGTCCGATGAGCGTGCCGCAGAGCGATCCGAAGATGAGGCCCCGGTAAGTCTTGCCATCTCCCAGGATCCGCCTGTTATCCTTGAAGTTCTTCCCGAAGTCGATCGGAGTGCCGCCGCCGAACAGCGCGGCAAACGGGTTGGCAAGCCCGGCCGGAATCATCAGCCAGATCGCGAGAATGATGACGTCTATCATTTTTAGCCCCGGGAAATTTGAGTGACAGGAGATTGGTATAATGGTATAATAAGGTTTTTCTAAACGACCACAGAGGTGAAAATAACTGCAAATGCAGAACCGCTGATAGAGCTGATTGAATAACAACCGAGATTACCGCTCAGAGTGTGATAGTAATACGGTCTTTTATTAACCACAGAGGCTCACAGAGTACTGGTTACCGCAGAGACTCACAGAGAACGGTTTACCATAGAGGCACAGAGAACCACAGAGATATTTATATAGATCATCTGATAGCAATCACTTATTAAAAAAGTCTCTGTGCGTCTCTGTGTCTCTGTGGTGAGCCGTCTCTCTGTGAGTCTCTGTGGCACTCTGTGCCTCTGTGGTCAATAAAGAAGAAAAAATTAGAGCCTCAGCAGACCCGTGGTACTGGGTCGCCGAGGGGCGGCTCGATGAAGCGCTGGCCGCCGATCTTGGTGTGCATGATCACGCCGCTGCCTTCTCTGGCCTCGCCTATGATCACCGCGTCTTTGCCGTACTTCGTCTTCCGGATGGCGGCGAGCACTACGTCGGCCATGCCGGCTTCGACGCCGATCACGGCTTTGCCTTCGTTGGCGACTTCCAGCGGGTCGATGCCGAGCATGTCTGCGGCTGCCCTTACATCCCTTCTTACTGGCAGCAGGTCTTCCTGCACGTGGATGGAGACGTGGCTCTTCTTCGCCATTTCATTTAAGACGTTGGCGACGCCTCCCCTGGTCGGGTCTTTCATGGCGGTGATGCCGCCGACTTTCAGGGCTGCCTCTATAGTCTTCCATATGGGGGCGCAGTCCGACTTCAGCTCAGAGCCGAACTTGAAGCCTTCGCGGTGGGCGATCAGGGAGATGCCGTGATCTCCGATGGTGCCAGTTACGATGATCTTGTTGCCGGGGTTGAGGCCGGAGTCCCGGATGGGGCGGTCGGTGATGCCGATGCCCGAAGTGTTGATGATGATGCTGTCGAGCGCCTCTTTGGGGAGCACTTTTGTGTCTCCGGTGACGATGGCGGCGCCTACCTCTGCGAGCGCTTCGTCGACCGATCGGACGATCGTCTTCAGGTCGTCGATGGGGAAGCCTTCCGGTATGACTACTCCGTTCGTCAGCGCTATGGGCTTAGCGCCCATCATAGCGAGGTCGTTGACGGTGCCCGAGATAGAGAGGCGGCCGATGTCGCCGCCCGGGAAGAAGACGGGCTTGATGACGTGGTTGTCAGTGGTTAAAACGATGTACTTGTCGCCGAACGGTATGGCGGCGCCGTCGTCCAGCGCTTCCAGGCCGATGCCTCCGGCGTTGTTGTTCCTGATGCCGGCGAAGACGCTGCCGATGAGGGACTGCATCATTTCGCCGCCAGCCCCATGAATGAGGCTTACTTTCTCTGCTGAGGTCATACCTCGATCTCCATGGTCTTTAAACAGATGTCCCGGCCTTCGACGGCCCTCATGGTGAGGCCGCAGTTCGGGCAGGCACACGTGGTCTTGTCCGGCACGGGGCCTTTGTAGCCGCACTGGCATTCGGCCACCGCCGGCACGTTGATGATGATCAGCTCCGAGCCCTTGAGCAGGTTTTCCTCAGTCAGCACCTGGTACATGAACTGAAGCTGCTCCGGGTTAATCAGCGCCAGCTCGCCGATCTCCACCGTGATGCTGATGACTTCGCGGGCGTTGTTCTGCTTCGCGGTCTCTAACGCAGTGTTGATCAGGTCGGTGGCGATACTTAGCTCGTGCATAATAAGTTCAGGCCGCCTCGTTGATCTCGGCGATCTCGTTCATGATCTTGATCATTTCCAGCGCTTCTTTCTCGTCGATCCGCTGGATGGCGAATCCGGTGTGTACCAGAACCCAGTCGTCGACCTTCGGCTCCTCGATGAGGTCGAGGCGGATCTCCTGGGTCAGGCCGCCGAAATCGGCAACGGCGACGTTTTCCTTAATCTCTTTCAGCTGAGCCACAACAGCAAGACACATAATACCCTCTTTCCGGCTTAGTTGCCGGAGCGTGTTCTTCTGTCATATTAACATGGTCGTTAAAATACATTTCCATCGGCCGGCCGCGATATCGGCAGAGCTGACAGGGTCACCGTTTGCCTGCCTGTGCCCGATTATGTGGTGCTTGCGGCAGATTTCCGCCTTTTTGCACACCAAAAGCCCGCACATTTATATATTTGGTTTTTATATCATACAATGGTTGAAGAGGTTACACTATGAAAAGAAACGCGTTACTTGCCATTGGAATCGGCTTGATACTAATTGGCGCCTCAGTGTTCGCAGCGCTGAATATGCTGGCGCCCTCACAGCAGAGTTCAGGCAACACCACGGGGGTAACCACGTCGGCGCTGCCTACCGCCACACCCCCGCCAGAAAAGACTCCCACTACGACAGACGTGCTGGAAAAGTTCTCCCTGTTGAAAGACAAGGTCCTGGGCACCGGCCACAAGTTCGGCGGCGGGGCCACCCAGATGATCATGGGCGAAGAGACCGCGTTGGTTTATGTATACAAACAGTACGGCCAGAACGACATATCCGACCTGCTGGCCGCCGGCTTTACCTCTGTGCACGAGGTTTTCGACACCAAAGATCCGCTGATGGTGGGCGTCGTAGATACCTCGCAGCTGATCAACGAGCAGACTTTTAAAGTCGACATTTACGCTTTAGAGCGTACTATGGTCGACCAGTACCTCCTTGGAGACATAACGAAGACTGAACTGGCACAAAAAGCCCTGCTGGTCACCCCCGAGACCGAGAGTCTGCACCCGAATAACAGCAGCCTGAAAATCAGTAAGAACATCTACAATGGTGAGGGCCGCAAAGGCAGTTTCACTGAGCCTGCGAGCAGGACTCAGTTCTTCGTCGAGACGCTGAACCAGAGCGGCTACCTGCGCCCGATCAGTCTACAGGAAGGCACCATTGCGGACGAGAGGGTCGTCAGCGTCGTCATGGCCCTCAAACGGAACGCCACAGCCGAGGACATCTACAATGAAATCGAAGCGGCCCTCAGGGCCTGCGCTGGCAGCTACGGTGACTACGACAAGTTCTACATCTCCCTGATACCGCCGGCAGAAGGGTTCAACGACTACTACACCATCGACGCCAGAGCGGCGCCGGTAATGGACTACTTCGACGGCAAGATCAGCCAGTACCAGCTGTACAACAACATCAACCTGACCTACTACACGAAGTAAGTAGGCCTGAGTAACCCGGCAGCCTGTCTCGGGAGGCTGCCTCTTTTTTACATTATTTTCGCCCCGCACGCGCAACTCTTATTGAATAGCCCCGCTTAGGTTTTCCTGTGCAGAAGCAGGTCACGTTTAAGGCTGAGTACAGGGAGGCCGGCAGAGAGTCGCTGTGCGCCAGGTGCAGGGGTTTTATGGGCCTCTGCGGCAAGAAGGTCTGCCCGATCCTGATCAAGGCGAGGACTTTCATGGACCTGAAGTCGCTGGAGAAGAGCGACATAGCGGGGTCTGCCCCGCCGGGCGTGTTCATCGGCAGCTATGGGTATCCCAAGGTGCTGGCTGGCCCGCTGATCCCCCCGGTGTCTGGCGATACCATGCACATGGACTCGGAAGAGTGGCTGGGAGACTCGTTCGACCAGATCCTGAGCAACCGGTTTCAGCTGATCAGGAGTAAGTCGCTCATGAATATCCATAGTGCGGCCGACCCGCGGGGCATGCTGGAGAAGATCCAGGAGATCGTGCTCTCGGACAAGCCCGTCGACACGGAGGCCTCGTTCGAGAAAAAACCCGATACCCGTGTATCGTTCTCGATGAGGGAGGCTCCCAGCGGGCCTTCGGCTGACCTGAAACAGTTCACAGTGATAGACAATCCATCCGTGCCCCGCAAGGTGGATAAGGTAGTCTCAGATACGGACTACAGGGCTGCCCCGGGGATAGCGGAACTTCATGAAGCGGGAATATCCCAGCGTCAGATCACCAGGCTGTTCTCTGTAGGGTTGCTTGGGGTGAAGTCAGACAGAAGGCTGGTCCCCACAGGATGGAGCATCACAGCGGTGGACGATATTATTGGCAAAGCGCTCGTCGATCGTGTCCGATACTACCCGACCATTGACGAGTACATGGTGTTCAGAGCCGAGGCGCTGGCGAACAACGTCGTAGTCCTGCTTACCCCCACGCCGTGGATGTTCGAAGGGCTGGAACTGTGGCACCTCAGCGCTCCGAATTACCGGTGTGACGCCGACTTTGAGCTGTACGACGGGCGGAAGAGCTATGCGTCCAACATCGCCGGCGCCTACTACGCGGCCCGGGCACCGGTGCTGGAGCACCTGGACAGGATCGGCAGGCAGGCCGGCGCTATCGTGTTTATGGAGGTCAAGAACGACTGGATACCCTTAGGCGTGTGGCGATTCAGAGAACTGACAAAAGAGGCGCTGATCACAGTACCCCAGAAGTTCGACACGCTGGAGAAGGCGACCACTGCCATAGCGGGCCTGCTTTACTCCCCGATCAAGGCCTGGACAGGAGCCAGCAATTTGTACAAGTATATGAGGCAGCAGCGGAAGCTGACTGACTATTTCTGAGACATGGGCGAATAGATTATATTTATCACAACATCAATTATTGTCGAATTTTATTCTGTGTATACGAGAACGTATTTATTCTATCATAAACAGGTACACTTCATGAACCGAAAAACGGGGACGGACTCCCATGCCCGAAAGCTTGACCTGGTCAACAGAAAGGTGAGAGAGATCAACGAGCGCAGGCGTGGCATGAAGCTAACCTCCCTCGAAGACGACCTGGACAGGCAGGAGCTGCGCAACTACATGCGGTTCCTCGGAGTCGAGCCTGGCAACATCCGTCTGGAGTCTCTCGAGGAGGAGAGAGCGCCGAAGAACAGGATATTCTACGCTATACTGGCCATCGAGGCACTCATTGAGATCTCGGTTCTGTACTACATCACCTCGCTCATGCTCACGCCGGGGGCTTCCACGAACGAGTGGATCATGTCCGGAATGCTCGGGCTGATCTTCGTATACGTCGCCTACCGCATGTTTAGAGACCTGCGGAAATAGGGCCGAGTTTCAGGCCGGGGAACAGTCAGGCTTCAGCGAACGGTGAAGTCTGGCGATCATTTTATCACTTTTAATACATCTCTTATAATCATGGTCAGCAGAGAAATGTTTCCTGAGCTGGCAGCTCACATCATAGATGCGATTCACGTTTCTGACGGCGAAGCCGTATACATCACAGGCGGCGCCCACCAGCAGGAATTTCTGGAAGAGATCGGGATCCAGGTAGCGAAGAAGGGCGGGCAGCCATTCATCTCGGCGGTATCCAACGACTACCAGAAGCGGCTATTAGAGACTTGTAGCGTGGACCAGTTCAAGCGCACGCCAAAAATACTGAAAGGCGCGCTCGAGGCGATGGACAAGTACATCGTAATAGAGCCATATAGCGACCCGTCCATCAAAACCAGTTTCCGGGAAAAGCTGCAGGCCAGATCAGAGGGCATGTACCCGATTCTGCAGATCATCTACAGCAAGCCCGGCAAACCGTGGATCTACATGGGCTGGGCGACGGAAGGCATGGCAAAAATGTACGACGTGCCCCTGGACGTGCTGGAGCGGCTGGTCATCGGCGGCTGCAACATCGACTATAAGAAGCTGAGAGCGGACTGCGAGCACGTCATGAGCATCCTTGACGGCGCCAGGCGGGTGCATGTTACCGATAAGCACGGCACTGACTTCTGGCTGGACATCGAGGGCCGCAGGCTCAACCCCGACGATGCCACCTGGTCCCCGGAGAAAGAGGCGAGCGGCGATGTCGGAGGAAACCTGCCCGCCGGCGAGGTCTTCGTCGCCCCGGTGGAAACGCATGGCGAGGGTACCATCTACTGCCCGGTCACCATCGACGATCTCACCAGAAGCGTGCTCATCAGAGGCGCCCGGCTGTACTTCAAGGATGGCATGCTGGTGCCCGAAAAATGCACGGCGGAGGAGGGGCAGGAGGTCCTCCGGGACACGCTCTCCAAGTTCGTGGAAGTAGACATGCAGAAGTACGGAGCACCTAACGCCCTCAAAGTCGCCGAGCTCGGCATAGGCCTGAACCCGGTAATAGACAGGTCAATAGGCTACATCCTGACCGACGAGAAGATCGGCGGCTCGGTCCACGTGGCCTTCGGCATGAGCGAGGGGTACGGCGGCGCCATCATGAGCAACATGCACTGGGACTTCGTGACCGCACCTTCAGAGACAGTCGAAGTCGAGTACAGGGACGGGTCGAAAAAGCTGCTCATGAAGGACGGGATATTACAGTAAATAACCGCGTAATAACACTCCATTTTCTTTTTACGGCTCTGCGTTTCACGGATACTAGTATCACGGATATTACTGTATATAATCAATAGTATACGCAAGTAAAATTAAATATTCAGGGCCGTGATATTTTTATCGATATAGCAGGTGTGCCCTTGTCCAGACTTTCGCGAACCGCACTAATTGCAATGTTATGTACTATTGTACTGGCCTTTTCAGCCTTCTCCGGCTGCCTGTCAGGCCTGCCGGTACAGGGAAAGTTCACTGAGCCCAGAGCTTACATATGCCAGGCTGATGCTGGCATCGTCTCTGTGCTGAACCAGACTTCTGGTGCCACCGTCGCGAAAATCGAAATGCCTGCAAGACCGCTCGGTGCCGCCGTAAGCCGCGACGGCGGCCGGGTTTACGTCAGCAATGGCCGTAACGTGTCCATAATCGATGCCAGAACAAATAAGATCACCGGAAGCATCCCCACCAGAGCGCCGACGACCGGGCACCTCGCCGTCAGCCCTGACGATAAGCGCCTGTTTGTCGTCTGCGATGGCGGCCTCTCGATCATAGATCTGGCAAGGGGTAAGGGCAACGAGTCGGCTTTTGTGGAAGGCGTCACCGCCATGGACATAGGAACCAGCAAAGACGGAAAATACGTCTTCACGACTGACTGGGCGAGATGCGCACTTCAGGTGACCAACACGCAGACAGGCAGACTCGAGATGACGATAAACCTGCTGTCCAGAGATCTGCCTCAGGGCAGCACCACGTGGAAAGGTGAGCAGGTAGCCTTGGCAGGGCAGGCGGCAGGCCTCGATGTCAGCCCGGACGGTAAGCAGGCAGCAGTAGGCATACGGGATGGGAGCTTCGTCCCAATCGTCGACCTGCAGAGCCTGTCAGTGAAGGAGACTATCTCCCTGAACGGCACGTCCTACCAGGGCGTGGCTTACAGCCCCGACGGCAGCCGCCTGTACCTGGCGCACTACGACGGAAACCGGATCGTCGCGCTGGACACGCAGACATACGGGCTCGCCGGCTATATCCCCGTAGGGGAAAAGCCCATGATGATCGAGATTACCCCGGATGGCAAGCTCATGTATGTGACACACGAGCACAGTGAGGTCAAAGTGGTCAGCCTCCCTGACGGCACCCTGCTCAAGACGCTCAACATGATAGTCAGTGGAAACGGGAAGACCATAGCGTTCAACCCTGCAGCAGCCGACTGACTATCCGGTGAGCGCCAGATTACAGCTGTCGCCCGGGCCGGTGACGGCAGCTTTTTCTTCTTGTCTCTCCCTTAGTGATACGGGATCATATGCCGAAGCTTGACTATAAGAAAGAGCGCAAGGATTTGTACAATCCGCCGGCGAAGCCGGTGATAGTCGAAGTCCCGGAACTCCAGTATTTGATGATCGACGGGCAGGGCTACCCTGGCACCTCGTAGGAGTACGTAGATGCCATGGAGACGCTGTTCCCGCTCGCCTACACCTTGAAATTCATGATCAAGAAGCGACAGGGCATAGACTATGCAGTCATGCCGCTGGAAGGCCTGTGGTGGGCGGACGACATGGAGCACTTCTACGAGAACAAGGATGCATGGAAGTGGACGTCGATGATGATGCAGCCCGAGTTCGTGACCGAAGCCCTGTTCGCCGAGGCCGTGGCGGAAGTCAGGAAAAAGAAGGCCCCGGCTGCCATCGATAAGGTCCGGCTGGAAAAGTATGCCGAAGGAATGTGCGCCCAGATCATGCACATCGGGCCTTACTCAGAGGAAGGGCCGACCGTAGCGAAGCTCCATGCTTTCATCGACGAGAGCGGCTACGAGAAGACTGGCAAGCACCATGAGATATACCTGAGCGACCCCCGCCGGGCGGCGCCGGAGAAGATGAAGACCGTGATCAGGCAGCCGGTAGCGAAAAGATAGATGCAGAGTATAGTCGCATGAAAAATTTTTCATTGTTCAGACTTGAGCGTACTGCCGCTCACCGATCGGACTACTATGAAAAATGTGTTATATCGGCTATGGTTATAGGGCCGCCAGGCACGCCAGGAAGCCAAGCTCGCCAAGGGCTTTTTCGATCAGAATTAATATGAATAGCTTAGTAAGGCTTGATGATCCTGGCACACTGGCGTTCCATGAAAAAGTTATCTCTTGGCGGGCTTGGCACCTTGGCGAGCCTGGCGGTATTTTCGACCTGCTCAGGGCCAACTTTCAATTTTTCATACCCCTACTTGAAAATACCCTTTTCATCCGCGAGTCATTCCTAAAACATTTTGCACAGTTCCTTTGCCTTGATTTTCGCCTGTTGAACGCCTGCATTCGCAGGCTTTCTCAAGACGATCCCCGACAGCCGGTTTTCCCTCTCCAATCCTCCGGTCCCTCACATTCCTACTCTCAGACCTCTTAGACCTCCCTGACCTCCCAGTTTGAAAAAAGTCTCCCGGACCTCCGGTCACTCCCCAACCTCACATTTTCCATGGTACGTGTGCGCAAGCCGGACAACAGGGAGGTTTCCGAGGCGCCGGAGATCAGAGAGAACGATCTCAGGGAGAGGTCAGAGAGGTCAGGAGGTCAGAGAGGAGAACAGTGAGGAACCGGAGGCTACGGAGGATCTGAATGACTAATGCCCAAAAAGTAACAGTAAAAACTATACTTTCGCCCCGGACACCCCGATACTTTATCTGCGGTAAGCGCCATACGTGCAGGCATGCCTGTGAGGCAGTTCGTAGATCTGGACGGCGTGCGGCTGTCGTACGTCGATTATGGGGGAAAAGGGGAGCCTTTGCTGGCGCTGCATGGCCACTACGGCTGTGCCCGGTCGTTTGCCGGGCTGGCTGAAGCGCTGCATAATAAGTGGCGGGTGATCGCCCTCGATCAGCGGGGCCACGGGTGGAGCGAGCAGCCTGACGATTATTCCAGGGAGGCCTACGTTCGGGATGCTGCCATCTTTTTAAAGAAGCTGAACCTCGGGCCCGCAGTCGTGCTGGGGCATTCGCTGGGCGGCCTGAACGCATATCAGCTCGCAGCATGGCAGCCTGATCTAGTCAAAGCGCTGATCATCGAGGATATCGGCGCTGTCGTCCCCAGGTTTGGCCCGGCCACTCACGGCTGGCCGCTGCGCTTCGACAGCATGCGACATGTACTGGAATGGGCTGAGCAGATGGGCTTCAAGAATGACTCGTACTTCCAGGAGAGCCTTGTCGAGTACCCTGACGGCTGGGGCTTCCGGTTCAACTACGATAAGCTGGCCAGATCAATGGAACTGATCGCCGGCGACTGGTGGCAGGACTGGCTGGCCTCGAAGTGCCCGGCGCTACTGGTACACGGCCACAGGAGCTGGGTGCTCGGAACGGATCATGCCAGAGACATGGCGGCGAAAAGGCCGAACACGAAGCTGGTAGAGTTCCCGGAGTGTGGGCACACGATCCACGACGAGGAGCCGGTTAAATTCCATCGATCAGTAGTACAATTCCTGAGTACAATCGGCTAAGGCATCGAATCAGGATTCGGCTCTTGAAAAAGGGTTTTTTAAGTGAAGCCCCCAAAACCTGGAGGTCGGGGAGTTCCCGGGAGGCCGGGGAGGATTTTCAGGCCGGGAGGTCTGGGAGGGCGGAGAGGTCAGAGAGGAGGTCGGGGAGTGTGGAAAGGTCTGAGAGGTATTATTCCTGAATTTTTTCATGGAGTACTAGAATGGCCCATAGCTCAGCACTACCGGCGAGTAGGTGGAATTGTTTGTCTGCTCCATCTCTGCATAAGAGCAGAATAGGTATTGTGGGGGCTGGCAGCCATCTGGCACAGGCCCCAGGGCTTCGAAGTACATGTCCACGACGATCGACTTGCGCTTTTCAGGTTTCCATATCTTGCCGTTGATAGCTACTGTGGTATTACCAATAGCCCACCCATCTGGATCGCTATAATTAATCCAGTTTTTATAAGCGGGCGCATGCCGGGTAGAGCTTTCATATGCGGTCAGCTCTCTGTCAAACAATGCAGAGTTCTGACTGATTGTCCCGGTATACGGCCCGGGGAAGACGTCTCTGGCTGAACTGGCCGGTATCAGGTTATTAGCATTCTTGGTGTAGCGCACCCCAAAATTGTACAGCGTCTCGTTAGGGCAGGTTATCGAGAGCATCTTGCCGTAATCGGTCATCTTCACCGCGCAGCGCCAGTCTCTGCAGGTATCGTTGAGTTCCTCGTCTGAAAAGACCTGCTGCCCGTTTACATATGGTATAGGAACGAGTATCTCGACCCCGCCGTCGGAGGTACAGCTGTTGAGGTCCTGAATCGTCACTGTGTACGTGTATTTTC
Organism: Methanocella arvoryzae MRE50; assembly: GCF_000063445.1. NCBI lineage: Archaea > Methanobacteriati > Methanobacteriota > Methanomicrobia > Methanocellales > Methanocellaceae > Methanocella > Methanocella arvoryzae. The sequence goes on along the minus strand of NC_009464.1, from coordinate 2,264,752 downwards.
CAGGTATTTGATTCGTGGTTCCCCAGTAAACCATCGATACGATCATCAGGCAGTATAATCCGGTAACTACCAGTAAGGCTCCGACTATTATTGTGGCCATCGTCAGGGCACCCTTCTCAAGGCTCGATAGATCGTCCCACTCTGGTAGCTTCATAGACTTAGTGTTAAGATCATGAAACTAATAAGGCTTGTGATATGGCCCTTTAACCTGTCCGACTACTAGTAGGTTACAGACTCCTGTACACTCTTTCCGTCTTCTCAGCCACACTGCCCCAGTTGTATACTCTTTCAATCATCTTCCGCCCCTGGGCGCCCATCCACTGTAGCGCCTTCGGCTTGCCGATCACCTCATTGATGCACCAGGCGAGTGATTCAGGATACAGCCGGGCTTTGATGCCGTTGACGAAGTTGTCGATGAGGGGGACTGCGTCGGTGCCGATGACGGGCTTGCCGGCGTCCCAGGCCTCCAGTACCACGATGCCGAAGGGCTCGTTCCTCGACGGCACCACGAGCAGATCGCAGGCGTTATACAGGTCCTTGAGGTCGTCGTCAGGAACGTAGCCGGGGAACCGGCAGGACTCGGCTATCCCGAGCTCGTGCGCCATTCGCTGGCAGGCTTCCCGGTGGTCGCCCTCGCCTGCGAACAGGAACTTCACGTCCCACCGCCTGCGCAGTACGTGGGGCACCGCCTCCACTAGCAGGTCGGGGCCTTTCTGGTACCTCATCCTGCCCACGAACAGCGCCATGGGCGCGAATGGATGGATCCCGTACTTTCGCTTGATCTCTCCTGCGTCGACAGAGCGGCGGACAGTGCCCGGAGTGATGCCGTTGGGGATCAGGTGCAGCTTTTCTGACGGAATACGATAAAGCGACCGGACTTCCCGCTTCAGGATGGGAGAAGTGACGATTATAGCCTTCGCCTCGTAGCCGGCCAGCCACTCCCGGTGAGAAATTTCTGCGTGCTCGTAGGTGCCAGAATGTCTGTTGCCGTTGCGTCCCCATTCGGTGGAGTGAAACGTGAAGACGAAGTCCCGGCGGGCCTTGCTCTTCAGCCTCGCCAGCGCGGTTACGGGATGCCAGTCGTGGCCGTGCAGTACGTCGAACTTCCCGGCCAGCCGCTCTGTCGCGAGCAACTGCTCTGCCATGTCCCCGCACATCCGGTCCATCTGGCCTACGATCCCGCTGCAAGTGCTGCATGAAACCCTGTGGTACCTCACGTCGTTGACGATATCGTATGGCCCGCAGCCCCCGTCCCGGGTGAACACGTGCACCTCGTGGCCCCGGCCGGCCAGCGCCTCCGCCAGCCCGGTGACGTGAGGGGCGATCCCTCCGACTTTCAGGCCGTAGAGGCTCTCCCAGGAGAACATGGCGATGCGCAGAGATTCCATGGCTGTAGTTGATTGGCCCCATAAATATATAAAATTCATAGGGGATTGTATCCGGATGCTGACGGTATGCCCCGCAGCAATTTACCGTCCGGAAAAGTATTTTTGATCAAACTCCACTCTGACTCCTGATACCATGAAGACGAGTCCACAGTGCGCGCCCTGCCTGCTCAACAGGGTGCTCTACGAGGCGGAGCTTTCGACGAAAGACCCCGAGCTGCGGTTCAAGGCAGTACAGGGAGGCCTCGAGTTCCTGAACGAGAACTTCTACCCCGGCGCTGACGCCATCAAAATTTCCACGGGCATCCACCGGAAAGCCTACAATATCCTGGGCGATAAGGACCCGTACAGGGAGCTGAAGATCCTGAGCAACAAGCTGGCCATGGAGGCCGTGCCTTATGTCAGGCAGCAGATGGACGGGCTGATGCCCGAAGAGAGATTCCGGCTCGCAGTGCTGGCCACCATCATCGGCAACACCTTCGACTTCGGAGTGCAGGGGCATGACGTGGAAACCGGGGACTTCATGGCTTTCTACGAGAGAATGGTGGAGCAGGGCCTTGACATCGACCACACGGCGGAGATCAGGAAGCTCGCCATGAACAGCGACGTTCTCTACATTGTCGACAACTGCGGCGAGATCTACTTCGACGAACTGCTCATCGAGGAGCTGAAGGCTCTCGGCGCAAAGGTCACTTTAGTTGTCAGGGGAGAGTACATACTGACCGACGTCACCATGGAAGACGTGGTCCGCATGGGCCTGGACAAAAAGGTCGACAGGGTGCTGACTACTGGCTCCAACGCCGTGGGAGTCAGCCTCGAGGAAGCCCCGGCCGAGCTGATCGAGGCGCTGGAGACGTATCCGCTCATCATCAGCAAGGGCATGGCCAACTACGAGTCGCTGGGCGAGCGCGGGTTCAAAAACATGGCCTACCTGCTCCGGGCCAAGTGCGAAACGGTTGCGGCGGCCATCGGCGCCAGAAAAGGGTATAACGTCGCTAAATTAGTGCTATAAACTGGCGATCGTTTACGTTCACTGGCATAAGATGCATCGTTACTCCGATTCGGGGAACTCGTAAGGTATTATAGCCGTTCCGCGTACGCCGTTCAAGGCACCCGGCACAAGTTCGAGCACCATGAATGCCTCATCTGGTATCCACTCTGGCGCTTCCAATCCCCTGTCTCTGGCCGGCGTAAAGCCGAACCGGGGATAGTATTCTGGGTGACCGGAGAGTAAAACGATCCGGTGCCCTTTCTCCCTGCATTTTTCCAGCCCCGCCCGCATGAGCGCCGAGCCGATGCCCTGCCGCTGAAGCTCAGGCCTGACGGCGATGGGGCCGAGGTACAGGGCAGGCACTTCGCCGTCCGGGGTCCGGATCACCATCGGGTTGAACAGGATATGGCCGACAATACTGTCGGGGCCGACAATACTGTCGGGGCCGACAATACTGTCGGAGATGACGGATACGAGGGATAGCTCCCTGTCGTATGACGGCGATTTTCGCAGGACGTCGACGATGCAGATGTTGCCGTCATCCCCGAAAGCGAGGAAGCCGACTTCTCGGATAGACGCTTCGTCACCGGCCCGTTCTGCCCTTATCTCGATCTTCATTTCCCCTGTCTCAACCATCATTACTCGTCGTATATATCAACCTTTACCGCTCTTCCTGCCGGGCTTCGCCCGAAAGTTCATGTCTGATTAACCCGAAAGTTGGGGCTAATGCCAGCGAGTAAGGAGTACAAGGAATTCTTAGAGATGGTCAGAGACCTGAGCACGCTTGAGCAGGTTGTCAGCGTTCTCGGGTGGGACGAGCAGACTTACATGCCTTCGGGCGGCGCCCCGGACCGGGCGAGGCAGAAGGCGGCCATTATCGGGATCATTCATGAGCGGCTGACGTCTAAGAAGATGGGCAGCCTGATCAAAGCCCTGAAAAAGCAGGAACTCTCGGCAGATGGCCAGGTGATCCTGCGGGAGACGGAGCGCAAGTGGCAGCGTGCGTCGAGCATGCCTGTGGAGCTCGTCAAGGAGATCGCTCATACCGGCTCCATGTCAGTGGAGGCGTGGGCGAGGGCCCGGAAGGAAAGCGACTTCAAGATCATGGCACCCTGGCTCAAAAAGATGATCGATCTCAAGGTGAAGGAGGCGGAGCACGTGGGTTATGAGGATCGGCCGTACGACGCTCTGCTCGACGAATATGAGCCTTGCATGAGATCGGCGGAGCTGGACGGGCTTTTTTCCCGGCTGAAAGCTAAGCTCGTGCCCGTGGTGGATAAGGTCCTGAACGCTCCAGAGCCGAAGTGTGCCATGCCGTCGGTCCGCTACCCGTGGGACGTGCAGCGCAGGTTCATCACGAACCTGTGCCTCGGGATCGGCTACGACCTGAACTGCGGGCGCATAGATATCTCCGCCCACCCCTTTACCACTGGTTCGGCGAGGGACGTCCGCATCACTGTCAAGTACGAGGAAGAGAATCCAGTCTACGCCATCTTCCCCGCCATCCACGAGACCGGCCACGCGCTGTACGAGCAGGGCTTCAGGGAGAAGTATTATGGCACCCCGCTGGCTGAATCGGTTTCGCTGGGCATCCACGAGTCCCAGTCGAGGCTGTGGGAAAACATCGTGGGCCGCAGCCTGCCGTTCTGGACGTTTTACTATCCACAGATGCAGCTGACCTTCCCGGGCATGAAGAGGCTTTCTCTCAAGGCGTTCCACCGCGGCATCAACAAGGTCAGGCCGTCTCACATCCGGGTGGATGCGGACGAGCTGACTTATAACCTGCACGTCATGCTCCGGTACGAGATCGAGTCCGCTATCTTCGAAGGCAGGCTGAAGGCGGGCGAGATACCTGAGTTCTGGAACGACCGGTTCGAGCAGTACCTCGGTATCGAAGTCCCCGACGATGCCCGGGGCTGCCTGCAGGACGTCCACTGGGCGTGGGGCTCGTTCGGGTACTTCCCCACGTACGCTCTGGGCAACCTGTACGCCGCCCAGCTATGGAACACCGCCAGGCGGAAGATCCCCGGCCTGGAGGACAGGATCGCCTCCGGCGATACGAGAACACTCCTCGACTGGCTCCGGGCCAACGTGCACAGGCACGGTAAACGCTACTGCGCCTCGGACCTGATCGAGAACGCCACTGGCGAAAAGCCTTCCGAGGACCACTTCATTCGCTACGCGAAAGAGAAGTACGGGGAAATCTACGGCATCTCCCTTTGAGGTGATGCCATAGTCTTCCTTTTTACTCCTTTTTGCGATATCACTGGTAGAGTGTTCCGGGCATCCGGGAATATGAGTGCAAGCACTTGAATATGATTTGGTTAAAGCCCATTCGCAAATCAGAGTCAGATTTAACTTCGTAATTCATTTTAAGGCAATTACATAAGGTATTTAACCATTATATGCATTTTTACTGACGTGTCTGGCTTACTGGGGAAGATTTACCGGGCGAAATGGCTTCTGATCGGCATAGCCTTGACGCTGCTGCTGTTCTGGATCATGAGGTCTTTCTTCGATATAGTCGTCTACGGCATCTTCATCTACTATATTTCCCGGCCGATCAAAAACAGGCTGAGCCGGCACATCAGGAACGAGACGCTGCTGGTGACTGCCTGCCTGACTTTGCTGATCCTGCCGCTGATACTCGTCGTGGCCTACACGCTGCTGATCGGCATGTCCCAGCTGCTCGCCGTTGTCGACGACCAGGGGCTGATGTCGGCGATACCGGCAGGGATACTGGCGAACGTCACGGCTTCCTTTTCAAGCATGCACAGCAACCTCTCTGCCGGCCGGCTCACCGAGGTCGATCTCGCTAACCTGACCCCGGAGCAGATGTACCAGGCGCTCTCCGGGTACTCCGGCTGGCTGCCTGAAGTCGAGCAGATCATCATAGCGGCAGGCACGACCTTCGTGGACATACTGTTGAGGCTCTTCCTCGTATTCGTAGTCGCCTATTACCTGCTTAAAGACGACAACCGCCTCAAGGAGTGGTTCTGCAATACTTTCCCCCGGCTGATCGAAGAGCATAACGGTGTTTTCATCAGGTACTGCAAGGCAGTCGATGCTGACCTGCAGGCGATCTTCTTCGGCAACCTGCTCAGCATCGTCATCTTCTCGGTGGTCGCGGCTGTCGTCTTTCAGCTGCTGAGCGTCTTCGCCCCTGTGCCGTCGCTCCAGATCCCCTCCCCAATCCTGCTCGGAATACTGTGCGGCGCCTCTGCACTGCTGCCGGTGATCGGGATGTGGCTGGTAGTTGCGCCGCTGCTGGCCTACCTGGCCATCGGAAGCCTCATGGCCGGCACCCTGATGCCGAACCTTGCGTACTTCCTCGTCATCGTGATCTCAATACTTCTCTTCGTGCAGACGCTGCCCGAACTCCTGATCCGACCATACGTAGGCCACGGGAAACTCCACATAGGCCTCCTCATGTTCGCCTACACCCTCGGGCCCATCGTCTTCGGCATCTCGGGGCTGTTCCTCGGCGCCATCGTCCTCGTCCTCGTCACCCACTACTTCCGCGTAGTGGTCCCCGAGATGGCCAGGGGAGGGCACGAGAAGCATGACTTACACCTGTAAGCCCTGCCAGGGTAGCCCGGACTATTAAGGCTTCTTGAGCAGGTCTTTGGCGCTGACCGGACCCTGCGGGCCCATGGTCTTGCCCACGCATTCTTTGGATTCCCGGGCTTCGTCGATGCACTCTTTAGAGCCGCAGAGGAACCTGCCGAAGTGGGCGCAGGTGGCGTCTTTGCCGCAGATCGAGCATTTCTTGCCTTTAAAAAAGTCGCTCATGGCATCTACATAACTTTTTTAAGGTTTATAAACATTATTATATTCTCGTGGCAGGCTTAATCTCCAAGGTATTCAAGGCCAAATGGCTGCTTCTGGGCATAGCGCTCGTTTTGCTCCTGGTATGGATCCTGCGGCCGTTCCTCGACGTGTTCGTCTACGGCATCTTTGTATACTACATTACCCGGCCAATCAAGCAGTGGCTGAGCCGGTACATAAAGAACGAGGGCATTCTGGTCAGCGTAAGCCTGCTCATGCTGGCGCTGCCCCTGATCATCCTCATCGCCTACACGCTGCTGGTGGGCATGTCCCAGCTGATGGCGGTGGTCAACAGCTACGGGCTGACGGCGGCGCTGCCCTCCGGGCCGCTGACCAACATGACCACGTCGTTTTCCCAGCTGCACAGCAACTTGACCAGCGGCAACTTCACGCTGGAGAGCGTCACGGACATCACCAGGCAGGACTGGTATAAGACGATATCCGGGTACTCCGGTAACCTGCCTCTGCTACAGGCGATCGCTTTTTCCACCGGGAGCACGATCGTAGACATCGCATTCAAGCTGTTCATCATCTTCCTCGTGGGCTTCTACATGCTCAAGGAAGATGCCCACATGCAGCGGTGGTTTGCCGGCACCTTCCCGAAGCTCATGGACGAGCATAACAGGCTGCTGCCCCGGTACGCCAGCGCCGTGGACGCCGACTTGCAGAAGCTGTTCTTCGGCAACCTGCTCAGCATCGTCTTCTTCGCCATCATAGCGGCAGTCGTCTTCGAGGGGCTGAGCATCTTCGCCCCGGTGCCGTCGCTCCAGATCCCCTCCCCCATCCTGCTCGGAATACTGTGCGGCGTTTCTGCGCTCATACCCATCGTGGGCATGTGGCTGGTGGCAGGCCCGCTGTTCTTGTACCTGTTGATCAGCAGCCTGATAGCGGGCACTTTGTTCACCCACTTCGGGTACTTCCTGTTCATGGTCCTCGCCATCTTCGTGTTCGTCCTGACCATCCCGTCTTTCGTGATCCAGCCATTCATGGCTAGAGGCCAGGTACACTCCGGCCTGCTCATGTTCGCGTATGTTCTCGGCCCCCTCGTCTTCGGCATCTCGGGGCTGTTCCTCGGCGCCATCGTCCTCGTCCTCGTCACCCACTACTTCGGCATCGTAGTCCCCGAGATGGCGGCGGAAGGCCAGGAAAGCCACGATTTCGACCTGTGATTGCGATGCCTGCGACTGACATGCCCACAGGCGAGGTGAAAGGATTAAAGATATAAACTATCGCAGACTCTTATTCCGCAGGTGACTTCAGTGGGTATGAAGGCGGAAGATAAGATTGTCGATTTCGTGATGGTATTAGCGAAACACTGGCTGCTAATATTAACAGCGCTTGTCCTGCTCTTCGTCATACCCATCGTAGGCTACCCCTACCTGATGGCCACAGGCAACCCGATTCTACAGTCGATCGCCCACATCATATTCGTCCTATACACGATCACCTGCCACCAGCTGCCCGAAAGGTCACTGTTCTTGTTCGGCTACCAGATGACCGTGTGCTCCAGGTGCTTCGCCATCTACGCCGCGTTCCTCGCCGGCTGCATATCCTTCGCGTTCATTAGAAAGCGGCTCAAGATCTGGAGCTTGAAATATTTCGTCATCCTGTGCATACCCATGGCCATAGACGGCTTCGCCCAGCTGTTCGGCGTACCCCTCCCCAGAGGCATCGGGCCCGGCTTCGAGCTCATCTGGATGGTGGAGAGCACCAGTGAGTGGAGAATTGTCACCGGCGCCATCTTCGGCCTCGCCAGCGCCCTCTACGTACTGCCGTACCTCGAAGAAATATTCAGCAGCGCCCCCTACGTACCCCCGACAAATGCGGGGCAGCAACAACAGCAGCAGCCGGCCGGCCCCGATAACACCGCCAAGTGAAATTTTGAAACCATAGCCCGACACGGCTTTTTTCACCACAGAGGCACAGAGAAACACAGAGAACGGTTCACCACAGAGGCACAGAGAAACACAGAGAGCGATTTTTTATTATAAGGATAAAAGGTCAATCATCTATTAAGTAAATCTCTGTGAGTCTCTGTGAACCTCTGTGCCTCTGTGGTAAACCAGTAGCTCTGTGAACCTCTGTGCCTCTGTGGTAAAATAACCACTTCGTGAACCTCTGCGGTGAGAAAAGGCGAGCAGTACTGTCGTGGTCGGAGGTACCTCTATGGTATTTCATTTAAAGGGCCAGACCATGTTCTTAATGCGCTTGATCACCGAGTCGGTATCCCCGTTGTTTTTGGCCGCCAGGATCAGGTCGATGAGCACGTAGATAAGCGGTAGTGCCCAGACGATGAGGTATGCGTAGCCTAACCCGAATGGGAAGCCGGCGATGAGCCTTAGGAGGTTGGTGCTCTCCCGGAAGCCGAAGAGCTGGGTGAACCCGTCCAGCGCTGTGGGTAAAAACAGCAGGACGAGCAGCACGTAGTTCATCTTGAACTCCTTCGTGCCGTAGCCTTTCAGCCGGAAGAACAGGAGGCCGAGGGCGGTGGCGAGGTATATCGAAGTGTCCCTGGCGCAAACCGGCATCCTGATGTCGTTGAAATAGAGCGTGCGGAAGGGCAGCTGGTGGCACATGTATGAGTAGAACCATCCGAGGAAGTCGCAGATGGCCAGGAAGGTGCCGTTATGTGGTGCTATGGACAGGAGCACCCACGGTAAGAAGATCGATAAGGCTATGATCACGTACGCCCCGACAATGACGTCGAAGATTAGCCGCTTAACGTTGGCCATGCGATAACATAGAGTCGCCTGATCGTATAAATCTATTTAGGGACCGTAAAACCGAAGGCGATATCCAGCATATCAGGCTGGAGTTGCCCTGTTTCTTCGCTTTTATGACGATTACCTTCTTATACTACCGGGTCATACTGTCCTATCGGCTTTTAGTAAAATATAATATCATACGTGTTTAATATATTTGCAAGAGGAGTTTTCATGGCAGACAAGATCAAAGTCGCGCTCAACGGTTATGGTACGATTGGAAAACGTGTTGCAGACGCAGTCATGCGCCAGGATGACATGACACTGGTAGGAATCGCCAAGACTAAGCCGGACTATGAGGCGTACGTCGCCGCTAAGAAGGGCTATGCTATTTACGCCGTAGACCCTGCAAAGGCCGAATCTAAGTTCAAGGCCGCTGGCTTATCCATCGCGGGCTCTAATGAAGAGATGATCAAGAAGGCGGACATCATCGTGGACTGCGCTCCGGAAGGCATCGGCGAGGAGAACAAGAAGCTGTACGAGAAGCTCAACAAGCCCGCCATTTTCCAGGGCGGCGAAGAGCACGAGGTCGCCGGCACGTCCTTCAACGCGGCGGCGAACTACGACCAGGCGATCGGCAAGCAGTTCGTCCGGGTCGTATCTTGCAACACCACCGGCCTCTGCCGTCTCCTGTATGCACTGGACAAGGCCTACGGCATCAAGAAGGTCAGGGCGACCATGATGCGCCGGGGCGGCGACCCGAACGACATCAAGAGAGGGCCTATCAACGCCATCGTGCCCGACCCGATCCACCTCCCGTCCCACCACGGGCCGGACGTGAATACGGTGCTCCCGCACATCAAGATCGACACGGTAGCCGTCAAGCTGCCGACGACTCTGATGCACATGCACTACGTCAACATGAACCTGAACAAGACGCCGTCCAGAGAAGACGTGATCGCCACGCTGAAGCAGTACCCGAGAATCTGGCTCATACCGCCCTGGCTGAACATCAAGTCCACCGCCGACGTCATCGAGTTCGGCCGTGAACTGGGCAGGCCCAGGAACGACATGATGGAGAACGTCATATGGGAAGAGTCAGTCTCTGTGGATAAGGAAGGCGAGCTTAACCTGTTCCAGGCCATCCACCAGGAGTCCGACGTCATTCCGGAGAACATCGACTGCATCAGGGCAATGACCGGCATCGAGAAGGACGGCGCGAAGTCCATGGAGAAGACCAACAAGACGCTTGGCCTCGGCAGCTTCAACCCGTGGAAGCTGAGCCTGTAAGACGCCGGAGATTCCTCCGGCCACTTTTTCTTTCAGGGCGGATATGAAAGCGGTAGACGTGCTGATCTCCGGCCGGGTCCAGAAGGTCGGCTACAGGGCTTTTACCAGAAAGAACGCGCTTTTGCTCGGCATCAAGGGCTACGTCGAAAATATGCCTGACGGTAAGGTGCACGCGGTCCTCGAAGGCGACGATCACCAGATCGACAAGCTGCTGGAACTGCTCCGGCAGGGGCCGGTCGTATCCCAGGTCAGGGACATAAAGGTGACGGAGATAGAGAGAGCGGGGCACCAGGGCTTTGAAGTCAGGTGACTGAACAATCGCCCGGATAGTTTTCAGCCGGGTCTACGCTATCGCATCAAGTATTGTAGTTGCGATCTTTTCTAATGCTTCCCGCATGCCGGGCGATAAGCCTTCCGTGTCCCCGAGGTATCCGGGCTGCACGCCGATTAAGAATACGTCCGCCCCGGTATCCTCTCGCAGATAGTCCATTACGAAGTCCAGCGACAGCGTATGTGAAAACCCTCTCTGGGCGATCTCTTCGCTTTCCACGATGAAGGCGCTGCCGGGCGGGGCGTCCTTGAAAATCAGCGCGTCGATGATGACTATGGCCTTCGGCTTCAGCTTCTTGATCGCTCCCGTGATGTTTTCAGGGGCGCTGCCTGCGTCGATGGCGTGAGGCACCTTTTCAGCCAGCAGATCAATGACCAGCGGCCCGGCGGCGTCGTCGCCCCGGAACCTGTTGCCGACTCCCACAAAGACGATCCGGTCTGCAGGAATGCCTTTAAGGCGGGCTTTCAGGGCTTCGACAAGGTCTTCTGCCATTCATACACCCGTATGCAGCAGCGAGGCGGCCGCCATCTGGATTAAGCCCTCTACGAGTCCGGGGAACAGGCCCAGAATTACGCAGAGCGCCACCATGATCAGGATGGGGAGGAGCATGTACAGGGGAGGGTCGGAGGATTTCTCGAATCCCGGCTTCTCCTTGCCCAGGAAGATCAGGTAGAAGGCCCTGAACAGGTAGGCGAAGGTCACTATGCTGCCCAGTATCTGCAGGTAGGCGAACCACTCGTAGCCCCACCAGAGATGTGCCGCTTCCATCGTCGCCTCTTCTATGGCCCCTTTGCTGACAGCCCCGTTCAGGAAGGGCAGGCCGGCCATGGCGAGTCCTGCGATCGCAAAGCAGATGGCCGTGATAGGCATGCGCTTCCACAAGCCACCCATCTTGTGCAGCTGGCGAGTATTGACGCCGAGGATGAGGGCTCCGGAGATCAGGAACAGGGCGCCTTTGAACAGCATGTGGTTGGTGATGTGGAACAGGGCACCGTAGGCTCCCAGAGTGGTCGCCAGGCCGAGGCCCATGATGATGTAGCCCATCTGGCTGATGCTGGAGTATGCGAGCACCCGTTTCAGGTCTTCCTGGAACAGGGCCATGATCATGCCGACGATCAGGTTGAGGGCGCCGAAGCCCACCACGATGAGCATGAGGGTGTCGAAGCCGGAGGACCCGTAGAACGGGTAGACGGCCCGTATCATGGCGATGACGCTGGCGCTGATGAGGATGCCCGACATGGTGGCGCTGATCGGCGGAGGGGCTTCCGAGTGAGCGGGAGGCAGCCAGATCAGGCCGAGAGGCAGCAGGCCTGCCTTAGTGCCGAACCCGAACAGGAACAGCAGCGCGAGCAGGAACTTGTCACTGTCGGGGATTAGTGACATGCTGGTCAGCACGTCGAAGGAGCCGGTGTGATTGTAGAGGATGAAAGCGCCGTACATGACTAAGAGCACTTCGAAGATGCTGATGGTCAGGTAGACGGTGGCGGCCTGGATCGAGCGTTTGGTTCTCCCGAAGAGGACGAGCACGGCGCTGATGACGGTCGAGGCCTCGAGGAAGATGAGCATGATCACGACATTGCTCGAACAGGCGAGCCCGCTCATGAAGCCCATCATCATCAGGTAGGCGGCAAAGTAGGTGCTGTCATACTGAGGCCTTCGTTTGTAGGCGAAGGAGTAAAACATGACCAGGGTGCCCAGGAAGCAGACGACGGTGCTGATCAGCATGCCTGAGGCGTCCAGCGTTAGCGGCCCGTACGACAGCGGTTTCATGCCCTGGTGTAGCAGGAGCAGGTAGCCCAGGTTGATGGTGAACAGGAAGACGGAGTATACAATAACGAAGGCTTCGAAGGCCTTTTTATAAAACCGGTAGGCTGCGAGCGCGATCAGGGCGCCGATCACCGGCAGGATGACAGGTGCGAGAGCAAGATAGTCGTTCATCGGGCGTTTCCGTCCTCAGCAGATAGTGGTGCCGGCCTTAGCGGTTGGCCAACAGTCAATATATGAGAATCATGGCGTATAAAAGTTCCCCGGAGAAAAGCCCGGAGAAGTGTCCTGCAGGCCGTCAGAAAATATGCCGGATCTCAGTGTGAGAAAGGCTGCTGGCTGAGCATCCGTACCTTCCGAAGGCTCAAAAAAGGTTGTAGGAACGCCTAATAGATGGGCGTTCCGGTAGTCTTCGTAAGCTCTGTGTAAGCCTTCATAAGCTTTCTGGTGATCGGGCCCGGCTTGCCGTCGCCGATGATGCGGCCGTCGATCTTCGTGATGGGGCCGATTTCAGCGGCAGTGCCGGTGACGAAGACCTCGTCTGCGGTATACAGGTCAAAGTAGCCCAGGTTCTGCTCGACAAGCGGAATCCGGTACTTGTCGCAAAGCTCCAGAACGCTGGCCCTGGTGATGCCGTTCAGGTTCTGCTGGATGAAGGGAGTGTAGATTTTCCCGCCCTTGATGACGAAGATGTTGTCGCCCGAGCCCTCGGCCACGTTGCCCCGGACGTCGAAGATGATCGCCTCGTCGCCGCCCTTCTCGTTGGCCTCGATCTTGGCGAGAATGTTGTTCAGGTAGTTCAGCGACTTGATGTTAGTCGGCAGTGCCTCGGAAGCATTGCGCCTGACAGATACGGACACGGCGGTCAGGCCCTTCTCGTACAGGTCGCCGTACATGGCGCCCCAGGTGACCGCGATGATGATGACGCTGGACTTAGCACACTTTCTGGGGTCGAGGCCCAGGTCGCCCATGCCCCGGGTGATGATAGGGCGAATGTATGCGTCCTTAAGTTCGTTCTTTCTCAGCGTTTCCAGGATAGCCTGCTTCATCTCGTCCTTGGAGAGCGTGGGTGTGAGCATGATCGCCTTAGCGCCGTCGTACAGGCGGTCCACGTGCTCATCGAGCTTGAACACCCTGCCGTTGTACGCTCTGATCCCTTCGAAGACACCGTCACCGTATAAAAGGCCATGATCGAAAACCGATATCCTGGCGTTCTCCTTGTCGTAGAACCTGCCGTCGATGTAGATATACTCGGTCATAAAAATACCCTGACAATATTAGCCCCCATCCTTATAACCCTTGTGTAGCCAGAACTATTTTTGTCATAGTCTGAAATAATTCAGGTCTCGCGAACGCCAATGAACACTGTGCTGTCTTTTTGCCTGCAGGACTACGAAAGCCTTTTAACCACCGGGCTGCATACCTTTTATAAAATTTCCGGACGGAAGGTGAAAAATGTCAGCGGAGCCCGCGAACGAACGACAGACGAAGAAAGCCCCGGGTGCAGGGGAGATCCTGAGCAAGGCACTGGAGCTGGTCAGCGCCGGTAAGCTGCAGGACTCTCTGGCGCTGTTCGACAGAGCGATCGAGGCAGACCCGGAGTACGCGGAGTCCCACAACTGCAAAGGCCTCGTGCTCGTGGAGCTGGGGCGGCTCGAGGAGGCTTTCGGGTGCCTGGAGGCTGCGGTCACGCTGTGTCCCGGAAACCCGAAGTACTGGTACAGTAAAAGCCTCCTGTTCAGGAGGCTGGGCATGTACGAGGACGAGGGACAGGCCTGCCTCAAGGCCATTAAAGCCGATCAGAAGTACACGATGGCCTGGTACGGGAGGGCCCGGGCGCTGGCGGCGCTGGGCGAAACCCAGGAGGCCATCGCGTGCCTCGAGAAAAGCATCGAGCTGGAGCCGTTCAACGCGGACATGTGGCAGTACCGGGGCGCCTGCGAGTGCTCCATGGGCGACTTCGACAGGGCGATCCGCTCCTTCGACCGGGCTATCGAGATCAACCCCGACCATGGCAAAGCCTGGTGCGGCAAAGCCGAAGTGCTGGCCAGCATGGGGGACATGACAGGATCGCTGCGGTGCTACGACCGGGCGTCGGCCGTGGCGCCTTCGCTGCCCGACGCGTGGCTGGGGAAAGGCCGCCTGATGCTGCTGTCGGAAAAGTACGAGGAGGCCGCGGGAGCCTTCCGCAAAGCGGCGGAGATAGCGCCCGACCTGTCCGATGCCTGGCTATACCAGGGCTGGGCACAGGAGATGCAGGAGCGGGCCGAAGAAGCGATCGAGGCTTATTCTAAGGCGATAGAGCTCAATCCCGGGAACCATATGGCCTGGTATATGAAAGGCGTACTGCTGGGCAGGATGGAAAAATACGATGCCGCCGTGGAATGCTTTGACGCGGCGATTGAAATATATCCGGATTACGTCGAGGCATGGTACAGGAAAGGGCTGCTGCTGGGCATGGCAGGGCGCCGGGAAGAGGCGGCCGCGTGTATCTCTAAGGCTGTAGAGCTGGACCCGGAGATTTTCGAGAGGATCAGGCAGGAAATGGATAACGAGGCCTGAGCACAGGTATTTTGCTTATTTTGTAGAGGCTCAGGCACATGAGAAATTCAATATTATATCTGCTCGATAGATTTGGCTTACATTTCTGAAATTACGTAATAGTAGTTAGATTTAAATAAGAATAAAACAAATAAACTCTTGCACAGCCAAGGGTTGCTCTCGACACACTTAGATAAGGAAGCCTGGAGCAACGAGGTATCGGATTATTTCCGAATAGAGTATAAATACTGGGGGTATAAAGCTGAAGTTTAGAACACTGGTAGTGGTAGCTGTAGCTATCGCACTATTGGTATCGCTGATGCCGGCCACACTTGCGGCAGACAAGGCAGACAACAAAGCGCCCACTTCCTGGGTCGTAGATGAAGATGAGTATGGGAACAACTGGCATGACAGTACTGTCAGTATTCACATAAAAGCAAAGGATGACAAAAATGTCGATTATATCATGTACAGCATCAATGGAGCGCCGTACATCAAAAAGAAGGGCGATTCGGCCACGTTCGACATAAGCTCAGAAGGCATTAACATCCTGAAATACTACGCGGTAGATAAGGCAGGTAATGTTGAAAGCACTAACACTTTGCAGGTGAGGATCGACCGCTCTGCACCGATCACGACTGCTTCATCATCGGGCACAGGCGGCGTTGACGGCTGGTTCAGAAGCGATGTTGTTATTACACTGACCGCAAATGATGGCGCCGGATCCGGCGTCGATTACATCCGCTATAAGAAGAGCGATGGCAGCTGGAAGAAAGTAAATGGAAACACCGCCAGCTTTTCGGTAACGGGCCAGGGTGTCCACACGATAAAATATTACTCTGTGGACAATGTGGGCAGGGAAGAAGAGGAGAAGACTCTGACAGTCAAGATTGATACCGGCAAGCCGACCATATCGGTCAGCCCGAAACCATCTGCCGGCTGGTACACCAGCAAGCCCACCTTCACTTTCACCTTTGCTGACGACCGCTCCGGCGTTTACCAGCACTCGCCTGCCACTGTAACGCAGGGTGACACCACCGGCACTGAGATCCTGGCATGGGTTACAGACAAGGCAGGCAACAGGGAGGAGAAGAAGTTCACCGTTAAAGTAGATACGACCGCCCCATCCATCTCCGGCGCCCCGGACCGTGCGCCTAACGCTCAGGGCTGGTACAAGGCCCCGGTGACCGTAACCTTCACCGCTTCGGACGCTACCTCTGGCATTGCCACGGTCAATCCGGCAAGCACAACCCTGTCGGGCGAGGGGGCCGGCCAGTCGGCTTCGAGCACCGCTACGGATAAAGTGGGCCACACCGCGACAGCCACAGTTAGAAATATTAATATCGACATGACCGCACCGGTCACCACTCACAGCCTCTCCGGAACCATCGGCAGCGACGGCTGGTACACCAGTGACGTGACCATGACCCTGTCGGCAAGCGACGGGCTCTCAGGCGTCAAGGGTATTGAGTATAGTACCGACGGCACCACCTGGACCGCGTACACTGCGCCTGTGACGTTCTCCGCGGAGGGCGTAACCACGGTGTACTACCGCTCTATCGATAACGCCGATAATCTCGAAGCGAACAAATCGGTGACCTTCAAGTCAGACAAGACTCAGCCTTCGACCACTCTGACGCTGTCCAGGCCCGCTGACAGCAGGAAATGGTACAACGCCCCTGTGGACATATCGTTCACGGCAGAGGACGCAACCTCTGACGTAAAGACCATATACTACCAGCTTGTCGTCAATGGCGTAGCTGGAAGCTGGATGACCTACACCCCGGGCACCTCCGTGAACATAGCTTCGGAAGGCAACACTTCTGTAAAGTACTATTCGGTGGACAATGCGGGTAATGAGGAAGATAAGAAGAGCAAGGTTATCCGGATCGATACCGTAAAGCCGACGATCAGCGTGAGCCCGGCTCCGTCTGCAAGCTGGTACACTGGTTACCCGGCGTTCCATTTCACCTTCGAGGATAGCACCTCGGGCGTCTTCCAGCATTCGGCTTCCGACGTAACCGTGAGCACTGACTCGACCGGGTACGAAGTTGTCGCCACTGCAACTGACAGGGCGGGCAACTCCGAAGAGATGAGGTTCACCGTCAAGGTAGACACGACTGCTCCAACCATCTCCGGCACCCCGGACCGCGCTCCGAACGCTCATGGATGGTACAAAGCCCCGGTAACTGTGACCTTCACCGCTGCCGATGCGACCTCCACGGTTGCCTCGATCAGCCCCGAAAGCAGGACTTTCAGCGACGAGGGAGCAGACCAGTCAGTAACCAGCACTGCGACAGACGTTGCAGGCAACACTGCCACGGCCACTGTCGACAACATCAACATCGACATGACTGCACCCGCAACCGGCTACCGCCTCTCGGGCACCACCGGCAGCGACGGCTGGTACAGGGGCGACGTGACTATGATTCTGTCGGCAAGCGACGGGCTCTCGAGAGTCAAGGGTACTGAGTACAGCACCGACGGCACCACCTGGACGGCATACACCGCGCCGGTAGTATTCTCTGTGGAGGGCGCGACCACGGTATACTACCGCTCTATCGATAATGCTGACAACGTCGAAGAGGCCAGGTCGGTTACCTTTAACATTGACAAGACTGCCCCGGTCTCGAGCGCGTCTCTGGTCGGCATAGTGGGCAACAACGCGTGGTACGTGTCTGACGTGGTAGTGACCTTGTCGGCCATGGATGCCGGCTCCGCCGGTCTAAGGGCTATCGAGTACAGCCTTGACAATGGCGTAACCTGGACAACGTACACCGCCCCTGTGACCGTATCGGCTGACGGCGTGACCACCGTTGAGTACAGATCGGTGGACAACGCGGGTAACGTGGAAACCGCGAAGCAGTTCAGCTTCAAGGTAGACAAGACAGCGCCTGAGCTGTCCGGCAAACTGGACGGCCCCAGGAGCAGCCTCGGCTGGTTCGAAGGGGACGCGGCCCTGACGGTCACCTCCAGTGATCTGACCTCAGGCCTCAGCAGCGTGATGTACAGCATCGACGGGTCTGAGTGGAAGGTCTACACCGGACCGGTGACTGTTCCGTACGGTGGCTCGCACTACGTGTACTATGGCGCCATTGATAACGCGGGTAACACGAAGAACGGCTCCAGCTTCGCCTACTTCCCGCCTGGCACCATCCAGTACGTGTGGAGCATAATCTCCCCGACCGCGACGCCAACTCCTACCCCGACGCCGACGGTAACTCCGACTCCGGAGATTACTCCGACGCCGGAAGT
This sequence comes from Methanocella arvoryzae MRE50, assembly GCF_000063445.1. Taxonomy (NCBI): domain Archaea; kingdom Methanobacteriati; phylum Methanobacteriota; class Methanomicrobia; order Methanocellales; family Methanocellaceae; genus Methanocella; species Methanocella arvoryzae. Next base: position 2,246,665 of record NC_009464.1, on the reverse strand, counting down.
TACCCCGACCCCGGAGATCACTCCGACACCGACGGTTACGGCCACCCCGGAGCCGACGACCACGGCACAGACCCAGCCGGGCGACAACTTGTGGATGTACGCCCTGTTCCTCGCGGTGTTAGTACTGGGCGGCCTGGGAGCCTACTACTTCGGAATAAGGAAGTAAACTAAGTTTGAGATGAGGCACCGTGCCTCATCCCTTTTCTATTTTACCGAAAGCCATTTTAGCTATTGATCGCCTATTCCTGTTCATGGAAAACAGGGACATCGCCAGGCTCATCGATCACACGCTGCTCCGGCCGGACGCCACTCAGGAGGACATTGAAAAGCTGTGCGCTGAAGCAGTCGAGTACGGCTTCGCCTCCGTCTGTACCGCGACCTGCTGGACTTCCTTTGTCCGGGAGTACCTCGACGCGCATAACTCGCCGGTGAAAGTGTGCTCCGTGGTCGGCTTCCCGTTCGGATCTGCGCTGACGGACGCAAAGAGAGAGGAGACCTGGGACGCAGTGGAATACGGCGCGGACGAGATCGACATGGTGATCAACGTCGGGTACCTGCGCTCGGGGATGCTGGACCTGTTCGAGAAGGACATCCGGACAGTCGTCAAAGTGTCGGGCTCGGCCGCAGTCAAGGTAATCATAGAGACATGCTACCTGACCGACGAGCAGAAGGTTCTCGCCGCCAGGACAGCTAAAAAGTGCGGGGCGGCGTTTGTCAAGACCTCCACTGGATATGGCCCCTCAGGTGCCAGGCTGGAGGACGTGCGGCTGATCCGGGAGGCGGTGCCGGACATACTGATCAAGGCGTCAGGGGGAATCCGGACCTACGAGCAGGCAAAAGCATTTACGGAAGCCGGAGCTTCCAGGATTGGCACCAGTTCTGGAATCGCCATCGTGACGGGCGCCCGGGGCGAAAGCAGCTACTAGGTATTAAAGCTTTCCCGATAATCCCCTTGAGACAGTATCGAAAAATTGACAGCGGCTTAAATATCGGCGGTTTTAGAATTTTTCTTGCGCAGGCCATTAAGTGACAGGTCTAAAACCGATATTCTTTTAAACAAGTATGCTTATAACATAATAACTTGAGGTATAATTATGGCAACTTTCGGCATAGAGTTTGTTCCGAACGTTCCCTACACGGAACTAATCAACTATTGTAAGTACGCAGAAGACAACGGCCTTGACTACCTGTGGATCACCGACCACTACAACAACCGTAACGTCTTCGAGATGCTCGCCCTGATCGCGGACAAGACGTCCCGCATCAAGCTGGGTCCCGGCATCACCAACGCCTTCACTGCCAGCCCGGCAGTCACTGCCTCGGCAATCGCGAGCGTTGACGAGATCTCCAACGGCAGGGCAACCCTGGGTATCGGCCCCGGTGACCTGAGCACCCTCCCGAAGATCGGCATGGCCATGGAGACCCCGGTCGCCAGGCTGACCGAAGCTGTCCTCATCTGCAAGAAGATGTGGGCCGGCGAGGCAGTATCCACCCCGGAGAACAAGATCTTCAAGTTTGCAGGCGCTCAGCTCGCTTACAAGCCCAAGCAGAAGAACATCCCCGTGTACATCGGTGCACAGGGTGAGAAGATGCTGGAGACCGCCGGCAAGATCGGTGACGGTGTCCTGATCAACGCATCCAACCCGAAGGACTTCGCCTTCGCAGTGCCCATCATCAAGAAGGCCGCTGGCGAGAAGAAGTTCGACATCGCTGCGTACACATCCTTCTCCATCGACACTGAGAGCAAGAAGGCCAAGAGCGCAGTCAAGCCCGTCGTAGCGTTCATCGCTGCAGGCTCCCCGGTCCCCGTCCTCCAGAGGCACGGCCTGGACCTCGCCGCAGTCGAGACCATCAAGGGCGGCCTCGCCAAGGGCGACTTCAAGACCGCATTCGGCGCAGTCAACGACGCCATGATCGACGCGTTCTCCATCTACGGCACCCCGCAGGAAATGAACGAGAAGATCGCCGGCCTGACCGCAGCTGGCTGCACTCAGATCGTCGCAGGCTCCCCGATCGGCGCAGACAAGAACAGGGCTATCCGCCTCATCGGCAAATACATCGTATAAGTTCGTACTGTACAGGCCGAAAGGCCTGTGCTCTCTCTTTTTTAGCCACAAAAAACATAGTCCCGGCCTTTCATAGGCAAGCCTTATACCTGACTTATACCGGATAATGTAAGGTCGGTATACAGCTCCGGCAGCAGATACAATTGCCATCTTACCATTATCGACTGCCCAGTCTCCGCTTATGCAAAATTATATATGTGAGTCTGACTATCACGACAACCACGAAATGGATTCGGTAATCCTGCGGGATAGAAATCCGATACTGCCTTCGGCAGTAAAAAGCTCATTTTGCTATAGCCCCTCCCCGGGAGTGGTTCAGGCTGGAAGAAAAGTATCCGGCGCCTGGTAAAATGTCTCATTTGTTCGTCAAGAAAAAGGTGTAATTTTCATGAAAGATGTAGGAATCATAGCGGTCGGCGGCTACGAAGAAGTAGGCCGCAACATGACCGCCATAAGAGTGGGGAAAGAGATTGTCATCATGGACATGGGCGTCCGGCTGGACCGGATCCAGATCCACGAAGACACGGAAATGGAGAACATGCACTCCCTGGATCTCATCCAGATGGGGGCCATTCCGGACGACAAGATCCTCAAGAACGTCGACGGCAACGTAGTCGGCATTGTATGTACGCACGGCCACCTCGATCACATCGGAGCGGTGCCCAAGCTGGCCCACCGGTACAAGTGCCCGATTATCGGCACCCCGTTCACGACTGAGCTGATAAGGCAGGAGATCAAGTCCGAGCGGAAGTTTAAGGTCACCAATAAGCTGGTCCCCATGATGTGCGGCGAGATCTACGACCTGTCCAGGAACATATCAGTCGAGCTCATCAGAGTGCAGCACAGCATCATCGACAGTGCTTTCGCCGCTTTGCACACGCCATACGGCATAATTTTGTACGCGTGCGACTTCAAGATCGACAGGACTCCGACGCTGGGCGAGCTGCCCGACTTCAAACGGCTCAAGCAGATAGGCAGGGATGGGGTGTTTGCCATGATCACGGAAGGCCTTGACTCCGACCACTCGGGCAAGACTCCCTCGGAGCAGATCGCTAAAGACCTCGTCTGGGACGCCCTGCTCGGCACGGAGGAGACCGAGAGCGGAGTGCTGGTCACCACGTTCGCTTCCCACATCGCCCGCCTTACAGCCGTCATAGAGGCGGCAGCGAAGATGGACCGTGTCCCTGTGCTCATGGGCAGCAGCATGGAGAGGTACTATGGCACCGCGCTAAGGATGGGCTACGTGAAAAAGCCCGACAACCTGAAGATCTGCGGCAACCGCCGGGCGGTAGATTCGACTGCCAAACAGATCATCAGGGAAGGCAAAAACAAATACCTGCCCATAGTCACCGGCCACCAGGGAGAGCCTGGCGCAGTCCTCGGTCGCATTGCCAGCGGAGAACTTGACTTCCAGATGGAGGCGGGAGACAAGGTGATCTTCTCCGCAAACGTCATACCCAACCAGCTGAACATCGCCAACCGGTACATGTGCGAGACGAAACTAAAGCAGAGAGGCGCGAGAATTTACGACCGCGTTCACGTCTCCGGCCATGCCTACAAGGAGGACCACTGGGAACTCCTGAGGATGGTCAGGCCCGAGCACGTCATACCCACCCACGGCACACTCAACATGCACACCGCTTACGTAGAGATGGCCGAGGACACAGGGTACGAGTTCGGCCAGACCGTACACATCCTGAGAAACGGGCAAGAGCTGACCCTTTAAAAAGCTCATCCGGCGTGCGGGGGAAAGTTATACCTCGCCGCCCATTTTCTATTTTCGGATTGCTCCTGTGTGGTAGACAGCGAGATGAACGCTGCGCTGTGCGCCACCTGATTGCACATGTTCTATCGAGATAGCAGACGAACGCTGCGCTGTGCAAAGCCTCACAGATTTCACGGATTGAAATAGATTCCACAGATTCCTAATGGATAGCACAGATGATGGCGGATTTCACTGATACATAAAAAATATTATGATCGATTGTCTTATGATTGCATCGGTGTTCGAATAGTATTAGCGTATTCCCTCTGTGATATCGTGTAGTAATCTGTGGATTCAGCAGAGAAATCTGTGGAATCAGTCAGAATCTGTGGCATCTGTGAGGACTAGCACAGCGCAGCGTTCGTCTACGTTAATCTACACTGAGATAACAATATGCGAGTATCACTGTAATAGTGGATAGCACAGCGCAGCGTTCGTCTGCTAATCGCCTTCCAGAACGCCTGCATTCGCAGGCGTTCAAATGGCGAACATCCGAGCACAGGAACTATAACTATACTTACCCTTCGACGCTCGGACCAGCCGTCCCTTCTCATCGCAAATTATATATATTCGCCCCGGGTAAACTCTGTCCAGTATGTGCGTGTATCACGGCATTTTCTGTGGCGACAAAGCGGTCATTCTCAATGTAGCCGTCGCTATCGTGGCCGTGAGGCGTGACTAGCGCACCGTTCTATTTCATTTTGAGGCCAGCTTAGCCTGCCCATTTTTTCGCAGCGAGCGGCTCGCATATCGATCAATTAAACTGAACATTGACTGAACAAGAGGATACGTATCATATGTCGTCCGAAGACCAAAGACACAAGTATGAATTTAAGAGGAAGCTCGAAGAGCTTCGGAATAAGCAGGGCCAGGGCACAGAGCTCATTTCGCTCTACATCCCGCACGATAAGAGGATCTCCGATGTAGTCGCCTATCTCAGGGATGAGCACGGTTCGGCAGCCAACATCAAGTCCAAATCCACCCGGGACAACGTGCAGAGCGCGCTGGAGTCGATCATGGCCAAGCTCAAGTATTTCAAGGAGCCTCCCGAGAATGGGATGGTCATCTTTACCGGCGCTGTGTCGCTGGGCGGCAACAAGGAGTCCATGGAGTCCATCGTCGTCGAGCCGCCCCAGCCTATCACCTCGTACTCTTACCGGTGCGGCAGCAACTTCGAGCTGGAGAAGCTCGAGGAAATGCTGGTGGACAAGAAGACCTTCGGCCTGATCGTCATCGACCGCAGGGAGGCCACCATCGGCACCCTGAAGGGCAAGCATATTACTCCGCTGCGGCACCTGACAAGTACTGTGCCGGGCAAGCAGAGGAAGGGTGGCCAGTCGTCTCACCGTTTCCAGCAGCTCCGTCTCATCGCCATCAACGAGTTCAACAAGCGTGTCGGTGACGCGGCCAACGATATTTTCCTCGCCATCGACAGGAAAGATTTCCAGGGCATCCTAATCGGCGGCCCCACTCCGACCAAGGAAGAGTTCGTGAAGGGCGAGTACCTGCACCATGAACTGCAGCCCAAGATCCTCGGCCTGTACGACGTGGCCTACACGGATGAATCCGGGCTGACCGAGCTCATGGACGCCGCCACGGACACGCTCTCCAACCTCGACGTGGTTAAGGAGAAGAAGCTCCTGGAGAAGTTCATGAAGGAACTGATTGCAGAGCGCGGCCTCGCCGCCTACGGTGAGGACTCAGTCAGGACCAACCTTCAGATGGGCGCCGTCGAGGTGCTGCTGCTCTCGGAGGACCTCAGGAAGAGCAGGCTCACGATCAAGTGCCAGAGCGGCAGCTGCGACTACACCACTACCAAGTCGATCAAGTACAGGGTAGGCGAAACTCCGACCGTGGGCGAGAGGTGCCCGAAGTGCCAGTCGTCTCTCACAATATCGGAGAACATCGACATCGTCGAGGAGCTCTCGCTGATCGCCGAGCAGATGAACACTGAGGTAGAGTTCGTCAGCACTGACTTTGAGGAAGGGGAGCAGCTGTACAACGCGTTCGGCGGCATCGCAGCCATACTGCGGTACCACACAGGCTCCTAAAGAGGGTGTTGAGACATGTACCTTAAATTGTTAGAGGAAGCCGGCCGCCTCATGAAGCAGGCGGTCGCCGACGCCGGCTACACGGTGGAAGACATGAGCCTCGTCGAGTCGCAGCACGCCGACGTCAGCTCGTCGCTGCCCTTCCGGCTCGCCAAGGAGCTGAAAAAGAACCCGAAGGAGATCGCAGCCGCCATCGTGGAAAAGATGGGCAAGAGCGAATACATCGACCGGGTGGAAGCTACAGGCGCCTACATCAACTTTTACGCCAGCCAGAAGTACATCACCGATTCACTGAAAGAAATACTGTCCGAGAAGAAGTTCTTCGAGCTGGAGCCCAACGGCATCAAAGTCATTTTAGAGCACACTTCTGCCAATCCCACCGGGCCGCTGCACGTGGGCAGAGGGCGTAACCCGATCATCGGCGACACCCTCGCCCGGCTCCTCCGCGCCGGAGGCTACGACCTGGAAGTCCAGTACTACGTGGACGACATGGGCAAGCAGGAAGCCACCATCGTCTGGGGCTACGACCACCTGGACCGGATCAAGCCGGGGAAGCCCGACACCGACAAGCCAGACCACGAGATCGTCGAGGTCTACAGGGCGGCCACCGACCTGAGAAAGTCCGACGAGGCTGTGGAGAAGGAGATCTCCGAGATCCTGAACGCCTACGAGCACATGGACCCCGCCACGGCGGTCAAGTTCAGGGAAATGGTCGAGCGGTGCCTCGAGGGCCAGAAGATGACGCTCGCCAGGATGAACGTGTTCTACGACAGGTTTGTGTGGGAGTCCGACTTCGTCCGGGACGGCTCGGTCAACAAGGCCGTGAAAAAGCTGGCAGAATCGCAGTACGCCACCACCAAGGATGGCGCTCTCGCCCTGGACCTGTCGAGCTTCGGCATGGACAAGGAATTCGTCCTGACCAGGGCGGATGGCACCTCCCTCTATACGACGAGGGACATCGCCTTCCACGTCTGGAAATTAGCCCGGTGTGACAGGGCGATCAACGTCCTCGGCGAGGACCAGAAGCTCGCCATGCAGCGCCTGAACGCGGCGTTAAGCATTTTGGGCGAGAAGAAGGCCCCAACCATAGTATTCTACTCCTTCGTCTCGCTGCCCGAGGGCCGCATGTCCACCCGCAAAGGAGTCGTTGTGAATTTGGACGACCTTCTGGATGAGGCAGTCGAAAGGGCTTACGTAGAAGTTGACAAGCGCAGGAAGGACATCCCCGAGGAGAAGAAGAGGCAGATCGCAGAAGCCGTCGGCATCGGTGCAGTGCGCTTTGACATCGTGCGCGTGGCGCCCGAGAAGTCGATCACCTTCAAGTGGGAAACGGCGCTGGACTTCGAGAAGCAGGGCGCCCCGTTCATCCAGTACGCCCACGCCAGGTGCTGCAGCATCCTGGAAAAGGCGAAGCCAGGCGAGTACGATGCATCCATGCTGAGGGAGCCCGAAGAGGCGGCGCTGGTAAAGAAGATCGCCATGATGCCCTACGTGATCAAGAACGCCTCCACCGAGCTCAAGCCCCACGTCATCGCCATATACGCCAGAGAACTCGCAGAAGCATTCAACCAGTTCTACCGGGTCTCCCCGGTGCTCATCGCCGAGCCGGAGCTGAAAGAGGCACGGCTGGCGCTGGTCGAGGCGTCGAGAAAGGCGCTGGCGGCATCGCTGGGCATGCTTGGAATAGCGGCCATAGAGGAGATGTAACATCTCCTCTTTCTATTTTTCAAAACAGAAATAGCTCATAAATGTCGGCGACAGGCCGCCCTAGTTTTAATTCGCAAGGGCGCAAAGCCGCAAAGGCGCAACGCAGACTGTCTCATAATTCATTTTGGTTGCCTGTTAAGATAATCTGCTACCCAAACCTACAACTGTATCCTTTTAGGATGTTCGCCTTTTGAACGCCTGCCTTGGCAGGCGTTCTCGAAGGCGATCCGTATATGATCGCTGCGCTCTGCGTTCTCTGATTGTCCGAATTTGGTGAGACAGCAATACGATCGCTGCGCTGTGCTGGGACACAGATTTAACAGATTGTACAGATTGCACAGATGAACACAAAAGATAGAACAGGCAAGGGTCGCTTTTATCAGTCTGATTCGATGATCATCTGTGTCAATCTGTGCTATCTGAGCAATCTGTGTTCAAGCACAGCGCAGCGATCGTCAACACATCGCCCGCATCGGACGCCTGCAATTGCAGGCGTCCTGGCGGGCGAACATCGGGGATAAGATTATACGGTTTCTCTAAAAAGGATACTTATCTCCTTATTGTATAACGAACACGAATTATGGGACAGCCAGAAAGGCGCAAATGATAAACATTACAGTAGACTTCTTAGCGTCTTTGCGACCCTGCGCCCTTGCGAACTAAAATCAACCAGTCTTTGGCTGGCGTTAGGCTTTTAGAGCCTGATAAGCTCTTATCATACCCACAGGCCCGACCATGTAGACATCGTCCAGCGGCGAGGCGAACTTGATCGGCAGCTTCGTCTTGAGCGCCAAATCCCGGCGGGGGCCGGTGGCGATGATGGAAACGGGCTTTACTGGCTCTTTGACGTATGCCCCATGGCCCTCATCCTCGAAGATTTCCTCGTTGGTCAGGGTACCTTCCGCCAGCTTTTCTAAGTATAGCCTCATTTTGGCGGGCGTCAGCGAGGCGGTGTGGTGCTCGAATATTCCCACGATCGTGCCGTCCTCTGCGATGGAGGCGGCGGTGGTGTGGCCGTTGCCCACGTCCATGACGATGGCGGGCAGCTTTTCGCCATATAATCCACCGTAGATGCCGGCGATCTTGGTGTCCATGACGAGGACGTTCTCATAGCCCTGATCTTTTAAAGACTGGATGACTGCGCTTACCCGTGAGAACTTGTTCGTCTTCTTCGTGAAGATGAAGTCCTTGAATGTGGCGCCCTTCCTGACTTTTTTGCCAATGTGCTCGAACCTGAACTCCCGGTCACTCATGCCTTTCGGGGCCACGCCGTGGTCCTGTACAGCCACTGCCACGACGATGTCTTTGGGCAAGGTGTAGTTCAGCATGGCGAGGCCGGCTTCCCAGGCTGTCATGTCGACGTCCATCAGCGTCAGTTTAAGGTAAGAGCCTTTCATGTCCGACTCGTCGCCGATCTCGATGCCCCTTTCTTTGACCTGCTCCAGGTCGTCCCGGACGGTGCGGGCTGCTTCGGGCGTCATGACTACCCGGTGCTTCTCTGTGTGGGCTCTCAGTGCTCCGGTGATGGCTCCTCCGCCCATGACGTAGCCGTCGCAGAAAACGTCTTTTCGGGATTTGCGGATGCGGGAGGCGAAGAGCTGGGTCGGCGCCGGCATCACGAGCTTAACGGCCGGCTTTGACAGGCGATAGTCTGAGATAAGGATGTCCTGAGTACCTGAGCCTACGTCGATGGCGAAAACGTCGCTCAAAGCAGGGTCACTTCTCCGGAGTTGGTGATGTCCACTTCGAAGTCCCGGACTACCATGCGGTTGGATATGGCGTCGCTCTTCTCTTTTTTGATGAGGGTGATCAGCCCGATAGAGTCGGTGCGCACATGGACGCCTGACCTGTCCGCCTCGGCGAACACGATCTCGGGGATGGTCATGACGTCTGTGCCTTTTTTCACGGTGATGCGGACTGGAGAGATGACGCTGTTCCACTCTTTGATCGTCTCTTTGGAGCGCTCGATGTTCTCCTTCGCCCTCTTCTCGATGAGGCTGATATTCGCCCTGGTGGTCTTAATGCGCTTCGCGATCTCTTCCTGGGTGAGGCCTGCCTGTCGCAGGCGAAGCACAGTAAGCTGCCGTTTGGTGAGGAATGATTTATAAGCCATCATGAATTCATATGCTTATACTGACATTAAATCTTTGGGTAGGTGAGAGGCTAATGGAAACGGTCATGGAGTACGCCTCTGTCAAGATTTCGAGAAACGGCAAAGAAGACGCAATTGATCCGGTCATGATCGAGCAGACCATTGACCTCATCATCAACGGCACCAAACTCTCGTCCATAGTGACTACCCCCGATCTCCACAAGGAGCTGGCGGTGGGCTATATGGTCACTGAGGGGGCAGTCAAGGACAGGGGAGACATTGAGGACGTCATGGAGAAAAACGGCCAGGTCTTCCTGAAAGTCAGGTCATTCGAGCACTTCGACCTGTGGTACGAGCTCCGCTCGTCCGGGTGCATCGGCGTCAACTGGGAAAAGCGGGACGAGGACGTACATCTGCCCGTCGATCAGCAGTTCAAGGTTGACGTGCTGCTCGACAGCATGAAGTACCTCTACGACGAGACCCAGGACAGGACTAAGGGTGCCCACAGCGCCAGCCTCGTGGATGCTGAGGGGAGGCTGAAGTATAAGGCGCTGGACATCGGCCGGCACAACGCCATCGACAAGGTCGTGGGCATGGCCACCCTAAACGGTGACGACCTCTCTAAAATGTTCCTCATTTCTTCTGGCAGACAGCCCGCGGGCATGGTCATGAAGGCGGTCAGGGCAGGCATCCCGCTCATAATGTCCAAGGCAGCGCCCATCAGCTCAGGCATCGACAGCGCCCGCCGGACGAACATCACGCTGTGCTGCTTCGCGAATACGGAGAAGCTGAAAGCCTTCTCAGCGCCGGAACGGATCATTATTTAGTTTTAAGGGCGACGGGAGACAGTAAGACGAACGCTGCGCTGTGCCAATCCACACAGATTCCACGGATTACGATTGATTCCACAGATTCCTCTGCTGAATCCACAGATTACTACACGATATCACAGATAGAATACTCTATAATAATCGATCACCGACAGCAATCATAAGACAATCAATCAGAATATTATTAGTTATCTTTGAAATCCATCAGTATCATCAGATTCTGCATCATCTGTGCTATCCATTAGGAATCTGTGGATTCTGTTTCAATCCGTGAAATCTGTGAGGTTTTGCACAGCGCAGCGATCGTCTTACTATCTCACCACACAGGAGCAACCATATACTACCATCGTACTATTTTCTCAACTTTAGCGTAAGCCCTTTTTCTCCGGCCAGCCTTTCGAGGATGGCCCGCATTCTCCGGGCCTTCTCTCCGGCTTTCAGATCGGCAGGGATTTCGCTGCCTGCAGCAAGTGCAGCCTGGATCGCCGCATCGTCCAGGAGGGTGGCCGCTATGCAGAGAAAGCTTCGGGACCTCCCGTCGTCGTAGCCTGCTATCAGTTGTCTTAGCAGTTCGCAGCGCTTTTCCTGTGCCTGCTCGAACGCTTCGAGCCCGTGTTTCTGCTGGTAGGCGATGTTATCCTCCAGGCGGGCGTAACAGACAAAGGAGTCGCGCTCTTTACCTGATTCCCTGTGCTTTTTCCAGCGTTCGCAGTGCTCGCCTTCCTTGCAGTCAACGCAGGCTTCCACGCCTTTCTTGCGGGCGCAGGTGATGAAGGGGCAGCCTGCAGCCGTGCGACTCTCGGATTTGCAGCCTCCGCACCGGCTTTCAGCCGTAGAGTGGTACCGGGGGCAGAGGCGGCAGGACAAGCCGCAAATGCCGGTCGCAGGATATTTGAATTCCAGCGCTTCAGGCGGATATCTGGATTTGGAGTTCAAGGTGACCAGCTCTTAAAAGGTGAATTGGCTGCTGGCATAATAAGAGATTGCCTGCTGCGTTTTGAAACTATTATTTCTCGAACTCTAACAGCGCCGACCGTTCTCTGACCAGTTCAGGTATCCGGTCGCGGCCCACGATCTCGATCTCCGCCGGCGTGATCTCGTAAAGCTTCATCAGCAGAAGGTCTTTATCATGCGAGTAGTCGACGACTTTTTCGTCTACGGCATCCAGCAGTTCCATAGCTGCCGGCAGGGCTTTTTCGGCGTCGTCTCCTATGATAAGGATGGCCACGTTGTTGTCGCCCTGTTTGACGCCCAGGTCGAGCGCTCTTTCGATCTGCCTGCGGCCCCTGAGGTAGAGCATGATTTCCATACCCAGGTCACGGGCCAGGTTTCGCTTCTGCCTGAAAGACTCGATCGCCTTTTTTGTGGCGTACTCCAGGTGCATCCTGCCTGCAATGGCGTCTGCGTTCACGGCCTGCACGGTGACGCCGTAGCTGGCGCCGATGTCGGCTGCGGCTTTGAGAAATGTTTTGACGTCGGCGATGTGTTTCTTTCCGCCGGTGATGATGAGGGGAGCCATCACTGTATAGATGGCCTGGAAACTGATAAAAGTATCCCGGAGAGGAGGGCGGGGAGCTGGAGTCGCAAGAGTTAGAATCGTTTTTAAGGTGTCGTTTTTATAAGCGTTTTTATTCGCGTCTTCGGCGGTCCCGCGCCCATGTTCTTTTCGGGCTGCGTTCGCAAATAGCTTCTCTTGCTGTCCAAGCGCTGGGGACTGCCAGCCACGTTTAAATGGCTGCTACGGATAAGCTTCAGCCGTCGAAACTGAAGAGCGTGCTCTGGCCGGACACCTGGGGCTGCTCCTCCGTCTCCGGGGGGGTATGATCAACTTTTCTGCCCAGCTGGCTCATGATGCTGACGGCGAGCTTGTCCCCGATGCCCGGTATGGCTGCGATAGCGGGGATTTCTGCGGCTTTGAGCTTATCCCTGCTGGTGTAGCCTGCGTCGTAGAGTTTTCTCGCCCTGACGCGGCCTACGCCTTTCAGCGTGATCAGGTCGAGCAGTTCGCGGCTGGCGCCGTTTTCTATCCTGATGGCCAGTTCTCTTGCCGTGCGAGTGGCTGGCGCCCCGAGCAGGGCGGATATTTCTGCGGTGCCGTGCATGAGCCAGGTGCATGTTTCCATGAGGTTCCTGATGTCTCCGGGGCCGATGTTGAAGAAGGTGGTGATGGCTTCCTCGCTCTTCTCGTTGATCCACATTTCGGCCAGCGCGGCGGTTTTCACGCCTGCGAGGAACTGCTCAAACTCCACGTCGTCGCCGTAGCTGTCGGGCACGTCGGAGAGGAAGTCGGACGCGTGCTCGTCGGCATACCGGATGATCCAGGAGTAGTCGCCCCGGCGCAGGTACAGGGATTTGACGTCGGGGGTGGAGCAGATGAGGTGGAGCAGGCCGAATTCTGCCACGTCGGGCCGTTTTTTCGCCTTCTCGAGGCCTTCGGCTATGAGTGCGGCTGAGAGGGGGTCGATGTAGAGTTTGGATACCAGCGAGCCGAGATCGGTGGCTTTTAGGCTGCCGCCTTTGCTTTCGATGATCATGTTCTCTTCGAGGAGGAAGTTCAGCACGTTGTCGATGACGTGGGATAAGTCTCCTCGCTGGTAAGCGAAGAAGGTGGTGTCCATGAACGCCTTCAGGTCCTGGCGGCTGCGGCAGAAGTCTGTCGCCACTGCGGAGAGGGCGTGGGCCCGCATGGCGGGCTCGGTGCCGAGCTTTGAGGTGATGTGTTCGGGGTCGGCGTTGATGTAGTTCTCCATGAGTTCCCCGAACTCGTCGTAGTTTTTGGCGATTAGGACGGCTTCCCCGTAGGGGTCGAGCCTCGGCCTGCCTGCCCGGCCGGCCATCTGCTTGTATTCCAGCACGGGGATGGGGACGCTGCCGTAGTTCACGTCGAACCGTTTGTAGTCTCTTATGATCACTCTTCTCGCCGGGAGGTTGAGGCCTGCGGCCAGCGTGGGTGTGCATGCGATGACTTTGAGGATGTTCTGCCTGAACCCGTCTTCCACTATGCGGCGGTGCTCTCCCTTGAGGCCTGCGTGGTGGAAGGCGACGCCGTTGCCGACGCATTCGGCGAGCTTCTCGCAAGTGTCAGTTTCCGCGTGGCGCAGGACGTCCTGCTTGAGCTTCGCTAATTGCTCCTTCTCTGCGGGCTGGAGCTTTTTCGAGAGGGAGCGGGCGACTTTCTGGGCGATGCTTTCGCTGCTCTTCCTTGTGTTGGCGAAGACGAGGCACTGGCCGCCCTCTTCGAGCGTGTCTGCCACCAGCGAATTCACTTCGTCGGGGCCGGCGTTATTGACGGTGCGCTTTTCTTTTTTGAAGGTGATCGCCCGGCCGTAGAAGACGCCTTCCTTCAGGGTTGTGGGCCGCCATTCGCTCTGGACGAGGGCGGCGTCCATCCACTTCGCCAGTGCCTTAGCGTTGCCTATCGTCGCGGACAGCGCCAGGATCTGCAGGTTCACGTTGATCTTCCTCAGCTTGGCGAGAGTGACCTCCAGGGTAGGCCCGCGGTTTGGCGAGTCTATGAGGTGGACCTCGTCGGCGACGACCACGCTCAGGCCGGACAGCCAGGACGCGCCGTTGCGGAGCAGGGAGTCGGTTTTTTCTGATGTGGCGACTATGATATCCTTCTCTCCGAGGTATTCGTCACGGGAGTCGAAGTCGCCTGTGGCGATGCCGACTTTGACGCCGTCCGGCTTGATCGGCAGCTTAGAAAATTCTAGAAAGCGGTCGTACTTCTCGGAGGCCAGTGCCTTCAGGGGCACGATGTAGATCGCCTTGCCGCCTTCGGCGATGGACTTGAGCATAGCCATCTCCGCCAGCAGCGTTTTCCCGCTGGCCGTCGGGATGGCGGCGAGCAGGTTTTTGCCGTCGAGCAGCCCTTGTCTGATCGCTTCAGCCTGGGGCGGGTAGAGCTCCGGGATGCCGGACCCGGTGTAGAAATCCTTTAGTGCCTGGGGCAGGTTAAGCTCGGCGATCTTCATATGCTGCATGTGATGGTGGTATAGTAAATCATGTTTTTGCTAGGAGGGTGAAAGTTTTCAGAGGCTGGAGCCCGGCTCAGAATCAGGCTGAGGGCGGCTCCTCGAGGCGGGGCCGGGTTTCCTGCCTTCCTGCCGGGTTTCGGGCTCTGCGGCCGTTGCCCTCTTCTGATCTTCGGGGGAGTTGTCCTGCACGAATACTATCGCCTCGTCGCCTCCGCAGGCGACGCAGCTGGCTTTCTGGTACCACGTCTGGCCTGCGGCGTCGAACTGGTATTCGAAGGTCTGGGGCTTTCCGGTCTTTAGCGCCCGGTTGACGTTGAAAATGAGGATCCGGGCCAGGTCGATGGGTAAGACTTCGTAGGCGTTTTTGGCCACGATGTCGTCGGGCTTGGGGAAGAGATGGTTCCCGGCTTCTACTTTGCAGTCGAGGAAGTGGCCGACTTTGTTGACCAGTATGATCGTGCCGGGGGCGGCGCTCATCAGGGCTTTCATCCGGGCTTCGCTCCTGAGCAGCGCGTTTTCAGAGCGTTTCCGTTCCGAGATGTCCCTGCTGACTCCCCTGTAGCCTCTGAAGGTGCCTGCTTTGTCGAAGATTGGCCTGCCGCTGTATTCCAGCGTCGCCAGGGTTCCGCCTTTGCCTATCAGGGTTGTCCGGAGGTAGGTGAACGGCTCGCGGGTGAAGTACAGCAGGTCGATGGCTTTCTTGAACCGCTTGGCTTCGTCGGGGTACATCAGGTCGTAGAGTTTCTTGCCGATCACTTCTTCGGGCTCGTAGCCCAGTATTTCCCTGATTTTCGGGCTGGAGTAGGTGAAGACGGCGTTTTCGTCCGCCTCCCAGATCCAGTCGTTGATGTTTTCGGCTATGCTCCGGAATTTTTCCTGGCTCTCGCCCGCCGCCTGCTCTGCCCGCTTGCGATCGGTGATGTCGAGCATGCCCACGACCGCGGAGACGACCTTTCCCTCGGGGTCGACGATCGGAGTGCTGCTCATGAGCACGGTGACGGTGCTGCCGTCTTTCCGCCTGATGAGGACTTCTTCGTTCCGCACGTTTTCCCCGTGCTGCAGCGACCGGTAAAGGGGCTGCCGTTCATCCGGCAGCACGGATCCGTCTGGCTTGAGGAACTCGTAGGGACGGTTTCTGCCGGGGCTGGCGATTCCCATGACCGGCCCGCTCAGGATTTCCATCGCTTTAGTGGTATAGTAGGAGACCTCGCCGGTTTCCCGCTGGACGACCACTACGCCGATCTGGATGTTTTGCATGATAGCCTCGAGGGTGTTGTGGGCGTGGGTGAGCGCTTCCGTCCGCTCCAGCACCCGGTTTTCCAGTACCTCGTTGGCTTTCACCAGCTCGTCGTTGGCGTGTTTCAGCGCTACTTCCACCATCTTTCGCTCGGTGATGTCCTCCTCTACGTCTACGTAACGGATGATTTCGCCGTCCTTGTTCCTGACAGGGGAGACGGATGCCGAAACCCAGTATAGCTCGCCGTTCTTTTTCCGCTTGGACAGCTCCCCCCGCCAGTAGTTGCCCTGGCGGAGCGCCCGGTTCCGCTCCTGGATCTGCTCTGAGGTCAGGCTGGCGGCGTTGATTTTGTGGGGGTCGTAGCCCTTGATGTCTTCGAGAGTGTACCCCGAGACCTGGGTGTATTTGGGGTTGACGTAGTCGATCTTTCCCCGGGCATCGGTGATGATGACGATGCTGGGACTCTGCTCCACAGCCCTGGACAGCTCTATGAGCTTTTCTTCCGCCAGCTTACGTTCAGTGATATCTCTGAAGGCCCCGACGATTCCGACGGGGTTGCCTGCGGCGTCGCAGATGATGCTCGTGTTGAGCTCTATCAGCATTTTTTTGCCTGACTTCGCATGTATCCATATCTCCACGGACCTGCGCTCGTCCCGGGATACACTTGAGAGGATGCTTGAGACGATTTCCCCGCTCTCTTCGGCCACGAGGTTATTAACGGGCGTGTTCAGGATATCGTCGGGGGCGTAGCCGGTCAGTTCGGTAACGCGGGGATTGAGGTAGGTGCAGGTGCCGGTCAGGTCGGTCGTGAGGATACAGTCGTTGACAGAGGTCGTTATCGCCCGGTAGTTCTCTTCAGATTCCTTCAGCAGTCCATGAACCCTGGTGAGTTCGACGTTCTGCCGGTTGATCTCGGCAGTCTGCTGCTGGAGCAACTCATGCTGTGCAGTCAGGCTCGCGTATTGCTGCTGCAGCTCCGCCTCCATCTTTTTCTGGGCGGTGACGTCCCGGATGGATTCGATGGCCCCGATGACGTTGCCCGAGTCGTCGTATAGCTTGCTCGCGGTGCAGTGGAGGATGACTTTCCGGCCCTTCAGGGTTGCATCGGCGGTCACTGCTTCGAACCTGCCGTTCACGACGGAGATATCGGTGTACCTGTCCCGGAGGTCGTCTGCGGTGAGGTTCACGAGGTTCAGCAGGAAAGACCTGCGATAGCCGTAAAACGGCACCGCATACTCGTTATCGCCCTTCCCGATCATGTCAGCCGCTTTCACCCCGGTCATGTCCTCGATCGCCTTGTTCCAGGCTACGACCCGGCCGTTGTTGTCGATGATCAGCGTGGCGTCAGGGTAGAATTCGATGACGTTGGACAGCTGCCGCAGCGACTCGCTCAGCTTCGCCCGGGACTCAGCCAGGTCATCGTGTAGCTGATCCTTACGCTCTGACAACGTGCCGATCACGTAGGCTATGATAACGAAAATCAACGCTCTGATGACAGGCTCGGGCATTATCGTGTTGTACGCCAGCCAGCCGAGATAGATGTGGAGCAGCCCGAGGAACACTGCTATGAGCACCCCTTTCCGGTGGTACCAGACGCCGGCGAGGATGATGGGCACGTAGAACAGGTGAGTGTACACGATCTCGATGCCAAGGCGGAGGTTGATGTATATGGCGAGGAAAATAGTGATGACCAGCGTCGATCCCAGGATTAGCTCCTTGTATTTACCAGATAACCGAAAGCTTAGCTTATCTGCCACGACATCACCTCTGACAACCCTATAACTGCAATTCCTCATATGTATACCAGCCTAATTACTATTATGGTGGCTACAGGGGCATGATGGATCGAGAGGGATAACTCACTCATGCAGAGCCAATCGGCAGGCTTCTGTTCTATAGCCCCTGCATGGCAATCGAGTTTCGGGCGGATGGTGGATGGTGGATGAGAAGAATCGGCGCGGTTCAAGTGGCACGCTATTATAAACGCAGATCATTGATCACTGTATGTGAGTGACATGATGGAGACGCCGATTTACAAGGGGAAGCCACCAGCCGTGCACAACGTGGACGATTACCGCAGAGGGCTCAGAAACCGGCCCAACGAGTCCACGATAGAGGTGACAGCCCAGCATAAGGTCGATCTCTGGACGATCATGCCCGGGCTGACAATGCCAGAGCACCTGCACCCCGGATCAGAATGCGTGTTGCTGGTCATCGACGGCAGAGGCGACATCACCATCGCCGGCCAGACCTCCGACCTCAAAAAAGGCAGCCTCACCATCATCCCGCCCCATGCCCACCACAGCGTCCGCAACACCGGGCCCGACCCCCTCGTCATTCTCACCACCCAGGGGCCCGGACCCTTCGAGACCAGAGTAGAGGAAAGCCCGGGATCGGAAAAGATATACTGAGAGATGGCTCACAGTGAACGGCTCACCACAGAGACACAGAGAAACACAGAGAACGGCTCACCACAGAGACACAGAGAAACACAGAGACTTACAATATTATTGATTATGCACTTGCCCAATTATCAGAAAATCTCCGTGGTTCTCTGTGCCTCTGTGATAAACCAAATCTCTGTGAGCCTCTGTGCACCTCTGTGCCTCTGTGGTAAAACAGCCACTCCGTGAACCTCGATGGTTAACTATATCCTCGGGTACTCAGTGGTTTAAGCAGAGTTCAGTCAGGCATGAAGTCCTGCTGCACTCGTATAATATCGGCAGAATCGGTAGCTTCGGCGTAAGCTTCCAGCGGCTCGTGGTTTAAAATTAAGAATGTTTCTCCCCACTTGAACTTAGAGGCGACTTCCCTGGCCTGGTCTTTGAACCCCAGGATGTAGAGCGCGGCGACGAAGGCTTCTGCTGAGTTGAGCATGAAGGGGCGGCCGTAGTTGACGGGGTTGGAGGCCAGGAGATATGGTAGAGCCCGGCTTTGCATGTGCTTGCTTTTGAGCAGCGGGAAGACACGTTCCACTTCTTCCCAGGTGCAGTCAAGTACTACGATCCCTTTCCGGGAGAGGTCGCGGTCCGCGGGTGAGAGCGCTTTGCCCGCGTTGGGGTCCATGAGGATGGCGCCTGCCGGAAGGCGTTCGGCGGTCTCGTACATCCTGACCAGGCCGAACTGCTTCATGCGCCGGGCGGAGCACTTTTTGGGGTCGTCCTGCCGGGCGTGGTAGACGTAAAGCGGCACACTGTTACCGTGGCTCATAGCAACCGTTTTATACCATCATCATGCATTAACGTTTGTATGCCGGCCTCGCTGTCGAGAAAGCTCAAAGCCTACTGGGATTTGACCCGCCTGGAGCACGGGCTGATCTACGCGGTCAGTTTCGTTGTCAGCCTGATCATCGCCTACAGAGGATTACCTGACCCGACAGTGGCACTCGCCGGTGCCATAGCGGCCACTGCGGCGGAAATGGGGGCTTTCGCGCTCAACGATTACTTCGACGTGGAGGTCGACAGGAAGAATAACCGCACCGACCGGCCCATCGTCAGAGGGGAGGTCTCGAAGAACGAAGCACTTGGATTGACCATAGCCAGTTTTATCGTAAGCATTGTTGCCGCATACTTCATAGGCAACTGGGGCGCCTTTGCAGTAGTCGTCGCAATGATCGTGTTCGGCATCCTGTACGACTATAAGCTAAAGGAGTACGGCATCGTCGGGAACATATACATCGCTTTCACGATGGCGGCTCCGTTCCTGTTCAGCAGCATGCTGTTCAACAGCTCTCCGATCCTGCTCCTGCTCGCGGCCATGGCATTCTTCCTCGGGCTGGGAAGGGAGATCATGAAGGGCATCATGGACGTGGAAGGCGACGCGCTCAGGGACGTGAAGACGATCGCCCGGGTGTTCGGGGAAAAGACCGCCAAGTATACTGCGGTCGCCCTGTATGTTATCGCCATGCTGCTCGCCCCGATACCGTTCCTCGTCAACCTCGTGCCGGAACACCCGACTTACTATCAGAACTACCTGTACGCAGCCTTCGCAGGCATCTCAATCCTGATCCTGCTGTACGTGACTTACAGCCTGATAGCCAGCCACGAGCGGAAGACCATCAGCAAGGCCAGGAAGACCACCATGATAGCGATGGGACTGGCGCTGATTGCGTTCCTGGTGCCGGCGCTGCTCTGATAGATTTGCGGCGCCAGGCCGCCTTGTTCTTAGTTCGCAAAGGCTCAAGGACGCAAAGACGCTAAATTGTTCTGATGTATCTTTGCGTCTCTGTGCCTTTGCGCCTTTGCGATATAAAACCGAGGCCTCCCGGGGCCGAACAGATTATGGCAGGTGCGATGGCGGAAAAGTTCGGCAAACGGCTATATTTTCGCTATGAGAAACTCTGGCTATAATGTCGCTGCGCAGCTTTCTTGCCCGCATTGAGCCCGAGGCAATACCTTTTCCGTTTTCCAGAGTATATTTAGCTATAAGTAGCTCTAAGATTTTCGAGGATTTCTACAGTGCGGTGGCCAGCCAGGTGGACGAGCACATGAAGGCCGGGCGGGTGCTTGATGTCGGCTCGGGGCCGGGGAGGCTGCCAATAATGCTGGCGGCCAGGAATCCGAGGCTGTATGTGGTGGGCCTGGATCTGTCCGGGGACATGGTGAAGATCGCCTCTGCTACCGCAGCTAAGAAAGGCCTCCACAACGTAGAGTTTCGGCAGGGGAGTGCGGATACGCTACCCTTCGGGGATAGGGAGTTCGACCTGGTGATCAGCACGATGTCGTTCCACCACTGGAAGAAGCCGGATCAGGCGCTGGACGACATATACAGGGTTCTCCGGGAGGGCGGCGAGGCATGGATCTACGACATTCCCCGAAACGTCGATCCGGAAGTGTTCGGACAGTTAAAAAAGAAGTATGGCTTCTTCAGGGCCTGGGCTCTGCGTTTGCACGCTTACATAGAGCCGTTCTATACGGAGACAGAGGTGCTGAAGGTGGCGAAGGAGTCGCGCTTCAAGAGGTGGGAGCTGAAGCATACAAGCCTGGCGTACAGGCTTATGCTATATAAATAAATAGTACCGGCGGCTGTGCGCCGGCATGCCTGGTTATTTCACTATCGTTTCTTTGAGCTTCTCGATGCCGCCCTTCTTGTAAACAGCGTTGCCGACGACGATAGTGTTGGCATACTTAGCCATAGTTTCCGCCTTCTCCCTCGAGTCGATGCCACCGCCGTAGTACAGTACGGTGTTGGTCAGCTTTTCCCGGACTGCCTTGACCAGCTCAGGGTTGCCGTAGGTGCCGCTGTACTCGATGTAGACGACGGGGAACCGGAAGAACCGGTCTGCGAGCTCCGCGTAGGCTGCCGCTTCTCTGGGGCTGATGCCGGTCTGCGCCCGGGTGACGATTGCGACGGCGGAGAGGGGGTTGAGGACGATGTAAGCCTCGGGGATGACCTTGTCGAGTACCTCGTCAGGGTAGTTCTTGACGAAGTCCTTGTGGTAGCCGACGGCGAATTTTGAGTATTTGGTGTTGAAGATGGAGGGGACGAAGATGAAGTCCACGTCGTTCCGGATGATCGCAGAGACCGATGGCTCCAGGACCTTGGGGATGCTGTATTCGGCCAGCATGTCGATCATGTTGCCGACGTTTTCCTTCGTGATGTTCTGGGTGCCCGAGATCATGACTGCGTCTGTGCCCGAGTCTACGATAGCGGCGATGTCCTGCCTGGTGATCTTCTTGTCCGGGTCCAGCTTTGTTACGTGTCTCCATTTCTTCCAGTCAATTGGTGCCATAATCGATAGTCCCCGGTGTTATTTGACGATGGTCTCTTTGAGTTTTTCTATGCCGCCTTTCCTGTAGATTGCGTTGCCGACGACGATGGTGTGGGCGTACTTAGCCATGGTTTCCGCCTTCTCCCTCGAGTCGATGCCACCGCCGTAGTACAGTACGGTGTTGGTCAGCTTTTCCCGGACTGCCCTGACCAGCTCGGGATTGCCATAGGTGCCGCTGTACTCGAGGTACATGATAGGGAACTTGAAGAGCCTGTCTGCCAGCCGGCCGTAGGCTGCTGCGTCTTGCGGGCTGATGCCGGTCTGCGCCCGGGTGACGATTGCGACGGCGGAGAGGGGGTTGAGAACGAGGTAGGCTTCCGGGACGATGTTGTCCCAGCTGGAAACCGGGTGGTCCCTCAGGAAGTCTTTCTGGATGCCGACGAGCCATTTGGAGCTTTTAGTGTTAAATACCGACGGGATGAAGATGAAGTCCACGTCGTCCCGGAGGACGGCGGAAACCGAGGGCTCAAGGACTTTCGGTTTCCTGTACTCGGCCAGCATGGTGACCAGATTGCCAACGTTTTCCTTCGTGATGTTCTGGGTGCCCGAGATCATGATGGCGTCAGTGTCGGTATCCATGATCGCCGCCACGTCCTGCTTGGTGATCTTCTTGTCCGGGTCCAGCTTGGTCACGTGTCTCCATTTTCTCCAATCTATAGCTGTCACAGGAATCCTCTTCTTAGCGTGTATCATTTATCAGGGCATTACAGCCCATAAACTTTTGCGTCTCTGGCGTGGCTGCCGTGTCAGCATATGGATTGCCATCGGGCCTTTCAAGGTCAGGCTTACCTGACGATCCGCTCGATGGGCACGATCAGGATATCCCGGGCCCCGACTTCCTTGAGGTCGTTGATCACCCTGTAGATCTCATTCTCCGGCACCACCGCGTGGACGGCGCACATCGGCGAGTCGGCCTCGACCTTCAGCACTGTCGGGCCGGCGAGCCCGGGCAGCTTCTTCTTGACGGCTTCAAGCGCCCCCTCAGGCACGTTCATCATCAGGTAGCGTTTCCCCCGGGCTTCGATCACGCTCTGCAGGGCGAGTGTGATCTCGCTGATCTTCCTGCCGTCCTGGGCGAGGCTGGCCTTGCTGGCGATGAGCCGCTGGGATGTGCGCAGCACTCTGCCGATGATCTTGAGACGGTTCATGGACAGCGAGGTGCCGGTGGAGGTCAGGTCGACGATGGCGTCGGCCACGCCTATGTGGGGCGTGATCTCGGTGGCGCCGCAAACCTCTACCACGTGTACGGATATGCCTCTGGTGGCGAAGTATTTCTTCGTGATCTCCGGGAACTCGGTGGCGACCTTCTTGCCGGCCAGCTGTTCCGGCCGCTCTATGGCGGATGCTTCGGGCACTGCCAGCACGAGTTCGGCTTTGCCCATGCCCAGGTCGAGCAGGACTTCCACGTCCGCGCCGGCCTCCTGGATGAAGTCCTCGCCGGTGATCCCGAGGTCTGCTGCCCCGTTCTCCACGTACCCCGGGATGTCCCGGGACCGGGCGAACAGCATGGTGATGTTCTCGTCCACCGTTTTCGCGAACAGGCTCCTCTGGGAGTGCTCGATCACGTGCAGGCCCGCACCTTCGAACAGGCTCATGATGGGCTCGTAAACTCTTCCTTTATTGGGCAGCGCTATCCGTACCATATGCTCTCGATGTTAATAATGCCTGGTTGCATATAAGCCTTTATATTAGCCCGCATGGAAGGCCCCGGTGATCAGTTCATGCCGTCGACGGCGACCGGTAATACTTTAGTAGCTCCAGCTTCTCCAGCACCTCGTTCTCCGATTCGACTCCGTAGACCTGATCGTCCGCTACGTCGGGCCTGTGGTGCCGGATGCCCATCGGGTGGTCGGCAACCCTGCCACTCCAGCCTTTCACCCGGTAGGCGATGATCAGTTTGTCCAGTGCCCACGCGTGGGCGAGCTGGGTCAGGGTGCCGGAGCCTCCGCCGATGGCGATGATGGCATCGCTGTGAGGGACGACCACGTCTCCCGACATGCTGTCGGTGAAAGACATGCAGGCCTCATGGAAGTGCGCCGGGTCGCACGGGTGCTGTCCCGGCAGTACGTTGATGACGTCGTCGCTCGAGTACCATGCTGATATGCATGCTCCCCTCGCTGCCGCTTCTGCAACTCCACCTGATCCGCCGGTTATGATCCTGTACCCGTTCGAAGTCAGCGCGTACCCCAGCCAGTAGGCGAGCTCATAGTTATCCGAGCCGTATACTGCCCGCGAGTCACCGATGATTCCGATGAGCGGCTTTCGATTGATCAGACATTCTATACTACCATTGTTTGAACATAGTCCAGGCTGAGCATGGTATGATGTAACCCAGCCTGTCCCTTCCATCCCCAAAGACATAGCTGCCGTAAAAATCGTTAACTTATAAATATATAAGTCGTTTGGTCCCCGTATGAAAAGACTGCCAGTCACCATGTATTCGAATATAAATATTCATATCGGATGAAGGCTGATCTCAGCTTATGGTTTATACGAAGGTTGCAAAGACGGCTGATATACAGCCGGGAACTATTAAGGGCTTCGTGATCGACGGTAAGAAGATCGCTGTGGCGAACGTGGATGGCCAGTTTTTCTCGATCGAGGATAGCTGCCCCCACCAGAAACAGCCTCTGTCACAGGGCATGATGATGGGGAACGTAGTGATGTGCCTGTACCACGGGTACAGGGTCGATCTGACCACCGGGGAGTCGCTGAACACGGCGAACGAAAGGGTGAAGACATATCCAGCCAAAGTAGAAGGGGACGACATACTGATAGATGTCTGAGCCCGACCCTTTTTTATCTTATTATCGAAACAAGTCGATCATGTCCCTATGCAGGGTATGATAACCCATGGGATAGCCTATGGTCCCGCCTCAGAGGAAATAGAGGATGCAGGGCACCATTAGCACTCCCATCAGGCAGGTCTTCCGCACGTTGACCAGGTGGGCGGACAGCCCCACCGCAGCAGCGATTAGAAAGATGGCGAGCCCTGGAATGCCGGTCATCACGATGCACATGATGGCTAGAAATACCATCACGCCCCAGTTGAGGAGCCGGTAGTCCAGCGCGCTAAAGATCCTGGCAGCGCAGGAGCCGGCAACCAGCGTCAGCAGATAAGCGATTACTCCCGCGATGCAGATGGCGAACAGGAATATCACGAAAGCCTCGTAGCCGATGGAGCCTCCGAGCACCTCCTGAGCGGCGGCCACTGCACCGCTGCGGGGGCGCATGATCACGTAAAGCGCAACAAGTGAAAAGATGTCGTTAGAGGTGTTCACGCAGGATACTGATACCAGGTACTTCCGGTCAGTGTCCCCCTCCTTAGTAGAGAACAGGCTCACGATGGAAGTGGCCACGCCAGCGCTGACCGCGGGGAACCATGATACGAGGGCCCCTGCGACTGTCCCTGCTCCTGAAGCGCGAAGGATATCGCCGGCAGACATAGTGATCTTGCTCCGCCGCTGAGCCGGTAGCACAGACTGTATGTTGAGGCTCAATAACAGCGGAGGCATTCCGAACAGGCCTGAGAGAAGCGGCAGCAGCACCGAGGGCATGCCGAGAGAAAGGACTGGCGAAAGGAGGTATTCAGCCTGAAAGGAGGCGATTCCCAGGGCTCCCGCAGTGAGGAAGATGAGGAGCGCCCAGCAGACTTTTCTGATCCTGCTGCTGACAGAGAGGTAACGGCTTCCCTGATAGTTGGTCAGGATCACGAAAGCGGCTATAGCTATCAGTATCAAGGACATGTTAGCCTGCAACACCGGCAGCGCTGTCTTGAAGCCCATGGACAGGGGGACGATCAGCAGCAGGGAGATCACGATCGCCAGCCCGCTGCCTATGGCCGAAAGCCTCACTGCCTCCTCGCCCAGGCCGTCCAGCAGCAGCCTGTGGCCGGGCATGACTGCGAGCACCGTGGACTCGTCCGGGGCGCCGAGGAATACGGCGGGAATGATGTCAAGAAAACTTTGCGAGATAGTGCTCGAGACTATGGTGATCGCAATGTACAGCGGCTCGATACCGGCTGCCAGCATGCCGGGGCTGAGGCCGAGAAGGATAGCGGAAGTGTTGTTGACGTGAACCCCGGGCAGGAGCCCTGCGATCATGCCTATGCAGATGCCCGCGAGGACCGACAGGAGCAGCAAGGCTATGGAGACTTCAAGCACAACTAGTACTTAATTACAAATTATTAAAAATTAGTGGTCGTACGAGGTACTATCGTCCGGATAGAGCATGGATGATTTATGTTCGCCAGTAGCCCCGGAATATGAACATAGGCAATCGATCTTGTAAGGCTTTTTACAGCCATCGCAAAAAAAGGAGAGGTTGCAGGCATACTAGATGCCTGCAGACAAACTTAGTTTACTGGCTGATGGTCGCTTCGCCGTTGGTGTGTGCCCTGAAGGACACGCTGAAGACGTACAGGCCGGCTTCTTCGATCTCGCCGGTCGCATCTCCGGTTTCGCTGACGATCCAGGGACCATCGAGCCTGACGCTTTTACCGGTGTCTACCTTGTGCAGGCCTACCATCGTGGTGCCCTGCTCACTGCTGTCGAAGCCGTGGTGCTTGACGCTGATGGTCACCGGGCCGGGGTTCAGCGATACTGCCTTAGCGACCTGCTCCCCGGGTCCGCCGGTGACGGTCAGAGGTACATTTTCACCGGTAGTCGGCTTCGTATATGTGACAGTGTAGGTTCCGCCATTTGCCACGTTCAGCCTTGCCGGGCCAGGCTTTGCGAAGTACCCTTCCGCTTCAACGACTAAGTAAGATGAGCCGCTGGGGTCCATAAGTGAAACCATGCCGTAGCTGTCTCCCTCAGGCGATTCGAGAGCGGCGGTAAACCAGTCTTCGTAGCCACCCTTGTTAGTCCAGGTGTAGATGTACGTGCCTTCCTCGAGGTTGAAGGTCTCGCTGTACTGATCGTCACTCATACTGGTCTTGGTGCCGGTGATAGTGATCGTGTCCCCGGAAGTGGTGACCGAGGCCAGCGGGTTTTTCCCGCCCGTGCTGGTAGCCGGGGTTGTCGGCGTCGCGGTACCCGGTGTAGTCGGAGTGGTCTGGTTACCACCTAAACATCCGCTCAGGGCGGTGGAGGCCACGAGAATGGCCAGTACGCCCAGAACTAGTAATACCCTCTTATTCATACATATCCTCCATAAGGTGTTAATTTAAAACGATATCGACGGCATGGTAGATAAGCGTTATCTGATCGATGCCAACATAACCTTTTTATCACATGACCGCCACCTACAAGCCTCATCTACATTAAGTCGGGGCAAATACGGATGGACGTGGAAAATGGTGCGGGCAAAACAGGCAAGAGCTGGCTGTGGCTCCTCGCCGGGCTGGTCGTGATCAACGCCTTCTGGGGCGCGTCAGGCGTGGCGATCAAGGAAGCCTACCTTCAGCTCGGCACCATGGAGATCCTGGCCCTGAGGTTCGCCATTGCCACGCCCCTGCTGATCGGCGCCACGCTGCTCTGGAAGGGCAGAAAAGCCTTTAACGTAGAGCTGAAAGACATACCGTACTTCGCCGCCCTCGCCACGATCGGGGTAACACTATCATTCTTCCTGCAGGTGCTGTCGCTTGACTACACCACGGCGACTAACTTTACTCTGATATTCAACCTGTCGACCTTCTTCATCATCTTCCTATCCGCCTGGCTGATGGGCGAGAAGCTGACCAACAACAAGCTGATAGGGGCATTCGTAGCATTCGCCGGGCTTGCCCTGATCGTGACCAACGGCAACTTCAGCCTGTCCCCTAACATCCTGGGCGACGGCATTGCACTCATGGGCACGCTGGCATGGGCAATCTACACCGTGCTGGGCAAGCGGGCTAATGAAAAGTACTCCGCTCTGACAGTGCTGAACTACGTCTTCATCTTCGGCACCCTGGAACTCATACCACTGTACTTCTTATCCCCGCATACGCCGGTAACCGCTTTTACCGGGCTGACCTGGCTATCGATGGGCTTCCTCGCTATCTGCTGCTCATTAATCGCTTTCCTCGTGTACAACTACGGGCTGGAGAAGCTCCCGGCATCCACGATCGCTGTCTTCATCTACATCATGCCCCTCTCCGGCGTCCTGCTGGCGGCCATAGTGCTGGGCGAAGCGATGACAGCCTATACGCTGGCCGGGGCGGCGCTCATCATCTTCGGGATGTTTTTCGCGGAGAAAAAGCATGGAAAAGCCGGGGCTTCAAGTTAACCTATGACCAGAGCCTCAACTATTTACCACAGAGGTTCACAGAGAAACGGTTAACCACAGAGGCACAGAGAAACACAGAGATGCCAGAGTAATTTTCTATTTTGATGATGGAGAGAGTCGAAGTTTTTCGGTAATATCACTCTATAGACTTGACGCACGTATGCCGATCCATAAGTTAAAAGAAAGATACAGACGCGCTCTCTGATTATTAAGTAAGCCTCTGTGAGTCTCTGTGGATCTCTGTGCCTCTGTGGTAACCAGTACTCTGTGAACCTCTGTGCGTCTCTGTGCCTCTGTGGTAAAACAACTACTATGTGAGCCTCTGCGTCTCTATAGTGGCAGCCACTCTGTGCGATGTGTAATGAATATGCAAAAAAGTAGGTAAGAGGAACTGGTTAGTTCCTCCCTTATTCTTTAAATTTACCTGCGGATGACCTTCTTCTCGCCGCTGGCGTAGTTGAAGGTGACCTCGAGCGGCATCTTGCCGGCTACGCTGTGGGTAGCGCAAGAGAAGCACGGGTCGTAGGCCCTGATGACCATTTCCATCCTGTTGAGGATGCCCTCTTCAGGGGTGGGGCTGTTGATGATCTTCTGGGCGGTGTTCTTCAGGCCGAGGTTGATGGCCTTGTTGTTGTGCGCAGTGGCGACGATGATGTTGGCCTTGGTGATCATGCCCTTCTCGTCGGTGTCGTAGTCGTGGATGAGGGTGCCTCTCGGAGCCTCGATCACGCCTACACCAGTGGCTGCCCTTGCCTTTACAGGTACGCGCAGTTCCTTGCCGGTGATAGCCTTGTTGCTCAGCAGCTCGACTGCCTTCTCGGAGGCGTAGAGCAGCTCGATGAGCCTGGCGTAGTGGTACAGCAGGGTCATCTGGGCCGGCCTGCCGAAGGCCTTGCGGAACTCCTGCAGCTCGGCATTGGCGAGCGGGGTGTCGATCTGGTCGCAGACGTTGATCCTGGACAGCGGCGAGACACGGTACATGCCGTTCTCCCAGCCCATTTCCTTCCAGTAGGGGGCCTTCATGTAGGAGTGCGGGTACACGTATTCGCTGATGTACTGCAGGTAGTCCTGGGGCTTGAATTCCTTGATGATGCTGCCATCCTTGCCCTGGAGCCTGAGCATACCGTCGTAGAGCTCGAGGTTGCCGTTCTTGACTAAGCCCATGTGCATGGACTCGGCTTCGCCGAGGAGCTTGATCGCGTCGATGTACTGGTTGAAGATGGGCTTTGCCAGTGCAAGGGCGTTCTGCGCGTAGGTGACAGCCTGCTTGGCCATGGGCAGCAGCCTGTCGACGTCAGCCTGGGTTAAGCCCTTGCTGATACCGCCGGGGATGTAGGTCACGGGGTTGATGGACCTGCCCGCGGTGGCCTCGACGATCTGCTGGCCGATCTTCCTGAACATGACTGCCTCGGTGGCGAGAGCGGGGTTGGCGCCCACGATGCCGAAGACGTTCCTCTGGGTCGGGTTGCCGTCCGGGGTGAACACGAAGTCCGGTGCGCCCAGGAAGTAGAAATGGAGCGAGTGGGAGTGGATGTACTGACCGTACTGCATGAGCTCACGGAGCATGTTTGCAGTCTGGGGTGCCTCTACGCCGAAGCACTCGTCTACTGCCTTGGCTGCTGCCAGGTGGTGGGACACAGGGCAGATACCGCAGATCTGGGTGACGATCCTGGGGGCCTCTTCGACAGCCCTGCCCTGCAGGAACTTCTCGAAACCCCTGATCTCCATGATGTTGAGCCTTGCGTCGGTGGCCTTGTTGTTGTCATCGACGTCGATGGTAATCTGAGCGTGGCCCTCGATTCTGGTTACTGGTGAGACTTTAATCTGTTTAACCATGATAATCACCTTATTTCTTTGCCGTCTTCTCGACTGCCTTCTTGGTCAGGAACGAGGAGGGCATGGTGTACTTGTAGAAGTTGCCGATGGGGTCGTAGACTTCAGCCACGAACTTGTCCAGGTCGGTGTTCGGGTCGTCGTCGAGGCCGTAGCAGGAGGAGACTGCGCTGATCATGGCAGAGCCCTGCTCGGGAGAGTTCTCGCACGGGCCGAAGCAGCCGCGGCATGCTACGCCGGAGGACGGGCACATTGCGCCGCAGCCTGCCCTGGTGGCAGAACCGCTGCACAGGTATCCCTGCTCGAACAGGCACTTCTTCTCGTCGATGGTGCCTTCGAAGGGCCTGAGGATCTTCTTGAGGTTCCTCTCGGACTTCTCACGGGCGCACTCGTCGCAGACGGACTTAGTGCTGAGCTTGTACTCGGCAGCGCCCAGCAGGCTGAGGATAGCCTGGGCGATCATTGCCGGCCTCGGTCCGCAGCCCGGGATCATTGCGTCTACCTTGACGTAGTCGCTGAGGGGCTTTGCGTCCGGAAGCAGGGTCGGGAGGCCGTCCATGTACGGGTGCCTCTGGATCTCGTTCTTGGTGCTCTTGGTGGTGACGTAGACCTCTTCGAGCAGCTGCTCGGGGGTGTAGAGGTTAGCCATACCGGGCGTGCCGCCGAAGCAGGCGCAGCTGCCGAGAGCTACCAGGATGTCCACGTTCTTCCTCATCTCGAGTAACTCGTGGAGGTTGTCAGAGTTCCTGACACAGCCAGATACGATGCCCACGGTCGCCTTCGGGATGTGCTTGGTGTCCATAAGGACCGGGATGTAGACAAACTCGATCTTGTCAAGGATAGGTAAGAGAGCCTCGTGAGTGTCCAGCACCGAGATTTCACAGCCGGCGCAGGCGCCAATCCAGGTCTCTGCTACTTTTACTTTCGACATACGTTCAACTCCGTTTCGGGCTTCGCCGGAATATTATATTCCATAGTCACCCGATATTAGCTACAGTCTTTTTGCGGCAATGGGGTATATAACACTTTAGTTATAACTGAAAAAATTTTCACCCTGCCACTAATGCCTGCAGTGCAAGGGATTGTGACCCATGAGAAACTGGTTTTTTTACAGGCAACATTTTTAAGCTGCGATTGTTCCTATATATTATGTATCTACCCCTGTCAGGGCAATCACTACCTCACCACGAAGCTGTCGATATGGCGAAATATATCCTGCGCAATAGGATGCAGGTATTCTTGTAAGTTTCTATGTCAGGCAGAGTATTACGACTGCATGAGAATATAATATGTCTCGTGATACAATATAAGTTTAAATAGAGAATATGCTATATATTATAGTATCATTGCGATTTTGACAAATAAATTATAGGCAAACAATGATATATTATATGAGATATGGGAAAAAGTTTATATCACAATAATACTAAATATAGTCCTTAAACATGGTAAGCAAACCCATGTGGTAAGCAAGCAGGATAACCGGTGTTGTTTTTATTTATCGGCCGAATAGCGTAGTGAGAGAGAAGGGAGGATGATAGCGGAAATTGATCATTCAGGATAGAAAAGGATTTAATATGGTGAATAATACGCAATGAAAAACAAATATAAAAGCTTTAAGCCACCAATAAAAAATAATATAAAAATGGCCGCGTTGGTTGAAAAACGACTTCGTAAGCTATAAATAGATTGTGTAGTCATACAAAATCAACCAACTTATTAAAACCTAATGGCTGGTGCTAACGTGACGACAATATCATTAGATATCCAGAACAGGACCTGTACTGGTTGCAATAATTGCGTTGTCGCCTGCCCGGTCAATGCGTTGGAGTTGACGGTTGCCAACCCGGTAACCAAAAAGAAGACTTACAATGTTTTGAACGGTAAGGCAGTGGTTGTCGATGAGGAAGTCTGCAATGGTTGCGGCATTTGCCTTGAAGTCTGCCCTCAGAGAGCGATCACGCTTACAACGGAGTGAGATTGTATAGGAGGAGGAAATAACCTTGTTTCCCAGTTATTCGAAGAAAACAGAGAACAATAAGCAGGTAATCGAACAGAGGCTGCTGACCCAGAAGTTAAATCTGGCTGTGGACCTGGATCGGTGTACCGGTTGCGGAGTCTGTATTGACGCCTGTCCGGAAGAGGCAATTACCGAGGGCCCGATCGGCGCAGTAAGCCGTGGCAAGGCTAAGGTATCCAAGGTCGATGTCGACCCGAAGAAGTGCTCTTTCTGCGGTGTATGCAACATCCTTTGCCCGTTCAACGCCATCAAGCTGTCCGTAGACGGCGTAGAGAAACTCCCCATTCTGGAGCAGCAGGGCTTCCCGGTGCTTGAGAAGAAAGCGAAGATCGACGATGAGAAGTGCTCTCGCTGTGTGCTGTGCGAAGAGGTCTGCCCGAGGGACGCCATCAGGAGAGACGTCGCCAAGGTTGACCAGGGCCACAAGGCTGCTTCGACCATGAAGTACGCGATCGACTACAAGCTCGACGATGCGAAGTGCACCAAGTGCGGCATCTGCGCAGAGGCCTGCGACGCATTCAAGATCGAATACAAAGAGCCGACTCCACTGACAGTAAAGAGGATCGGCGAGGTCAAGTTCGACGAGAAGAAGTGCGACGCCTGCAAAGTCTGCGTAGAGATCTGCCCCGAGGATGCAATCTCCATCGAGCGCAAGATCATCGAAGAGCCCAAGCTCAGCGGCAAGGTCGCCATCGACACTAACGAGTGCGTCACCTGTACGTGGTGTCAGGTCATCTGCCCGAAGGATGCGGCGAAGGTTGAGAAGGTCTTCGAAGGCGAACTCACCATTAACACCGCCAACTGCCCGGCCGGCTGCTCTACCTGCGTAGACGTCTGCCCGTGCAACGCACTGTACCTGCCCGTAGTCGAGGAAGCAGGCCACAAGCCCGGCAAGCTCGCCTACAACAAGGACTTCTGCATCTACTGCGGCGCCTGCATCAACGCCTGCCCGGCTGACAGCACGATCACCATGAAGAGGAACAAGATCAACGTCACCGGCGAGAAGACCAACCTGTACAACAAGATCGAGGCCAAGCTCTTCGCAGAGAAGACCCCGAAGATCAAGGAGGCCTAAAAATGGCTGCATTAGAATCACAGGTAATAAACCTCAACAAGGGTTTAATCAACTTCACCCACGAGGTAGAGAAACAGGGCGGAGAGAACATCGGCGTCTGCTACCAGTGCGGTACCTGCACCGGCAGCTGCCCCCAGGGCAGAAGGAACGCCCTCAGGACCAGGAAGATCATGAGGATGGTTGCCCTTGGTATGAAGGATCAGCTCCTCCGGGATGATTCCATCTGGTACTGCTCGACCTGCTACACCTGCACTGACAGGTGTCCCAGGCATGTCAAGCCCACTGATGTTATCATCGCGCTGAGGAATATGGCCACCAGGGAATTGCTGGTACCGAAGAATTTCGTGCAGAACATGACGTTCATCTCGCAGACCGGCCATGCTGTGCCGAACAATGACGCTAACAGGGCTCTGAGAGTTAAGCTCGGCCTGACGGCAGAGCCGCCGACGACAGCCACGCACCCCGAGTACATCCCGGGCATCATGAAGATCATGGAGGCTACCGGTCTCATGGCTATCAAGGCTCAACTGGAGGCTAAGAAATGAGTCACTCAGCATCTAACAAGACATCCTTATACTTAGGCTGTATCGCTCCGAACCGTTACCCCGGCATCGAGGCTGCAACCTTGAAGACCGCTAAGAATCTGGGCCTGGAGTTCGCTGACCTCGTCGGCGCATCCTGCTGCCCCGCCCCCGGCGCGTTCGGCAGCATGGACGTCCTCACCTGGGAAGCCCTCGCAGCAAGAAACATCTGCCTGTCTGAACAGATGGGCCTCGACTGCACCGTCGTATGCAACGGGTGCTACAAGTCCCTGTACGACGTGAACGAGAAGCTCAAGGAGAACCCTGCTGAGAAGGCCAAGGTCAACGAGCTGCTGAAGCTTGCGGACATGGAATTCAAGGGCACCATAGAGGTACGCCACTTAGCAGAGCAGCTCTACAAGGATGTAGGGATCAAGAAGATCAAGGACTCGGTTGTCACGCCCCTGAACGGCATCAAGGTCGGCGTCCACTACGGCTGCCACATGCTCAAGCCCGCCAGGGAAAGAAGATTCGGAAGCCCCGCGTTCTCCACGGAAAGGCCCACCTTCCTCGATGAGATGGTCGAGGCACTCGGCGCCACCTCGGTGGACTACAGGGAGAAGATGATGTGCTGCGGTGCCGGTGGCGGTGTCCGTGGCTACAAGAAGGACTACGCGCTGGACATGACCAACGAGAAGCTGAGGAACATGCAGGAAGTCGGCGTCGACGTCATCGTAGATGTCTGCCCGTTCTGCCACCTGCAATTCGACCTCGGCCAGGTCGAGATTGCCGAAAAGTTCGGCGACAGGTACAACATCCCTGTGCTGCACTTCTCGCAGCTCTTAGGCCTCGCCCAGGGCATGAGTCCCGAGGAACTCGGCCTGAGCGCGCACCAGATCAAGGTTGACAAGTTACTCGACAGGATTGTGTGAGGGGATAAGATATGGCAAACGGTAAAGAAAACAGAGTAGGAGTCTTCATCTGTCACTGCGGTACCAACATCGCCGGCACCGTCAACGTGAAGGCTATCGCCGAATACGCGAAGACCCTTCCGGGCGTTGTCATCGCTGACGATTACCCGTACATGTGCTCGACCCCCGGTCAGGAAAAGATCAAGACTGCAGTCAAGGAGCACCAGCTCGACGCAATCGTCGTTGCAGCATGCACCCCGCGTCTGCACGAGCCGACCTTCAGGAAGGCAACCGAGCTGGCAGGCTTAAACCCGTTCGTCTTTGAGATGGCGAACATCCGTGAGCAGTCCTCGTGGATCCACATGAAAGAGCCCGAGAGAGCAACCGAGAAGGCCAAGGACATCGTCCGCATGGCTATCGCTAAGGCAAGGCTCCTCGAGCCGCTCGAGCAGAAGTCCGTACCCTGCGAAAAGACCGCAATGGTCATCGGCGCAGGCGTCGGCGGTATCGAAGCAGCCATGAAGCTCGCAGACTCGGGCATCGTCACCTACGTAGTTGAGAAGGAGCCGACCATCGGCGGCTACATGTCCAAGCTGGACAAGACCTTCCCGACCCTCGACTGCTCCCAGTGTATCCTGTCCCCGAAGATGGCAGAAGTCGGCAGGCACCCCAACATCAGGCTGCTGACCTACGCCGAGGTCGCCAACGTAGACGGTTACATCGGCAACTTCAACGTCACCGTCAAGAAGAAGGCAAGAGGCGTCATCGAGGATGCCTGCAACGGCTGCGGCGACTGCGCAACTGTCTGCCCGGTAAGCAGGCCTAACGAGTTCGATATCGGCCTCGGCCCGAGGAAGGCAATCTACATCTGCCACCCGCAGGTAGTGCCCCTCAAGTACACCGTCGACTTCGATTCTTGCGTCAAGTGCGAGCTGTGCGTGAAGAAGTGCGGCGACAAGAAGGCAATCAACCTCGACATGAAGGATGAGTTCGTCGAGATCAAGGTCGGCTCCATCATCGTGGCAACCGGCTTCGATCTCTATGAGATTGAGAAGAAAGAGGAGTGGGGCTACGGCGTCTACGACAACGTCATCACCGGCATCCACTTCGAGAGACTCATCAACGCTGCAGGCCCGACTGGCGGCAAGCTGATCAGGCCCAGCGACGGCCAGAAGCCCCACAACGTAGGCTTCGTGCTCTGCGCCGGATCGAGAGACAAGGACGCCCAGCAGTACTGCTCCAGAGTTTGCTGTATGTACTCGCTCAAGCACGCCCACCAGATCATGGAAAAGATGCCCGGTGTGACGCCTTACCTGTTCTACATGGACATCAGGTCCTTCGGTAAGGCATACGAAGAGTTCTACTACAGAATCTCTGACGAGGGCGCCAAGTTCATCAGGGGCAGGGTCGCCAAGATCCAGGAGCTCCCGAACAAGAACCTGCTGGTCCAGGCAGAAGACACTCTGCTCGGCACCCCGATCAACATAGAGCTCGAAATGGTAGTCCTCGCCTCCGCCATCGTACCCAAGAAGTCGACCGAGGAGCTCAGGAACAAGCTCATCATCTCGAGGAGCTCAGACCAGTTCCTGCTCGAGGCTCACCCCAAGCTGAACCCGTTCTCGACCTCGACCGACGGTATCTTCCTCGCAGGCTGCTGCCAGGGACCGAAAGACATCCCCGACACAGTAGCCCAGGCAGCTGGTGCAGCTGCAGCAGCGGCAGTACCCATCAACCAGGGTAAAGTCATGCTCGAGCCGATCGCAGGCAAAGTCGACGATGCACTCTGCTCCGGCTGCGGCGTATGCGTAGGACTCTGCCCGTACAAGGCTATCACCATGGTCGATATCGAAGATGGCAAGAGGAAGGCTAACCTGAACGACGCTATGTGTAAGGGCTGCGGCACCTGCGGTGGCGCCTGCCCGGCAAAGGCAATCAGGATGCAGCACTTCACCAACCCCCAGATCAGAGCGCAGATAGCTGCATTATTCACTCCTGCAGGCGGTGTCTAAAATGGCTGACGAATTTGAACCAAAAATCCTCGGTATCCTGTGCAACTGGTGTACCTACGCAGGCGCTGACCTCGCAGGTGTATCCAGAGCCCAGTATCCCCCCAACGTCCGTGTAGTACGTATCATGTGTACCGGACGTGTCGACCCGGCTTTCATCATGGAGGCATTCTCCCTGGGCGCGGACGCGGTTCTCGTGTCCGGCTGCCACATCGGCGACTGCCACTACATAGCTGGTAACTACAAGGCGAGGCGCCGTGTAGCCCTCACCAGGAAGGTCCTGGAAGAGATGGGCCTGGACGGCAAGAGGCTCAAGATGACCTTCGTCTCGGCATCCGAAGGTGCCCTGTGGGCAGAGGTCGTCAAGAACATGGTCGCCGACATCAAGAAGCTCGGCCCCAGCCCTGTCCAGAAGAAGGTCGCCGCCGCAGCCCACGGTGCTGCAGCAGCAGACGATGACCTCGCTGAACTCTCGAAGATAAGCGCTGGCAAGAAAGTCGAAGCAGCCCCGTTACAGAAACAGTAACACGGGCGTAAGGAGACCCGAAGATGACTAACTCGATAGAAGTAAATCTTATATCAGGCCGGACCGTCTGGCAGGGTGTGGCAATCGAAGGCCACAAGCATGACGACGGTTACATTAAGGCCTGTGGAATATGTGAGCTTGATGTCGCTGACATGAAGAAGCTTCACGTGTTCCCGGGCCAGACCGTAAAGGTAACATCCGCTTACGGTACTGTAATCGTCAGGGCGGTCAAGGCAACCCAGGGCCCGCACCCTGGGCTGGCCTTTATTCCCATGGGGCCGTGGGCTAACCAGGTCATCAGTACAGAAATGTACTCGACCGGGATGCCCAGCTTCAAGGGAGTCAAGGTCACGATCGAGCCAGCGCCCGGCGAGACAGTCGAGAACGGCATAAAGCTGCTCCAGAAGACCACCTTAAACCTCAAGCAGGAGGCCTAAACATGATGGAATCTAAGACTCAGGCTACTACTGAGATGAAGAACCTCAAGGTAGTCACGGATGTTGTTTGCCCCTTCTGCGGCACGTTGTGCGACGATATCAAGGTGATTATGGACGGCAACCGGATCGTCGACACGCTTAACGCATGTGTGATTGGCAATGAGAAGTTCAAGTCTGCTCAGGCAGGCCACAGGATCCTCGCCCCCATGGAGAGGGAGGATAACTCCGCAGAGTTCGCCCCCGTATCCTACGATTACGCAATCGAGAGGGCAGCCCAGATCCTGGCAAACGCCCGCAGACCGTTAATGTACGGCTGGTCCTCTACCTCGTGTGAGGCGCAGGCAGTCGGCAACGAACTTGCAGAAGTATGCGGCGCAGTCACCGACAACACCGCGTCCGTCTGCCACGGCCCCTCCGTGATGGCCATCCAGACTGTAGGCGCTCCGTGCTGCACTCTCGGTGAAGTCAAGAACAGAGCAGACCTCATCATCTACTGGGGCTGCAACCCCGTACACGCCCACCCGAGGCACATGAGCAGGTACACGACCTATCCGAGAGGCTTCTTCACAGAGAGAGGCTTCAAGGACAGGACTATGGTCGTCGTAGATCCGAGGCCGACTGACACCGCGAAGCAGGCGGACATTCACGTCCAGGTCGAACAGGGCAAGGACTACGAGCTTCTAGACGCCCTCAGGACTGTCATCCGTGGCGAGGACATCCCCGACGTGGTAGGCGGCGTCAAGAAAGAGGACATCAAGGCACTGGGAGATCTGTGCAAGTCCAGGAAGTTCGGCGTCTTGTTCTTCGGAATGGGTGTTACCCAGTCCATCGGCAAGCACAGGAACATCGACATTGCGATTTCTTTCGTGGCCGACATGAATAAGTACACTAAGTTCACCCTCGTCGCTATGAGAGGCCACTACAACGTGACCGGCAGCGGCCAGGTCATGAGCTGGCAGAGCGGCTTCCCGTTCAGCATGGACTTCTCCAGAGGCTACCCCAGGTACAACCCGGGCGAGACCGCGGCGAATGACATATTGCAGAGGCAGGAATGTGACGCAGCCTTAGTGATCGCATCCGATCCTGGCGCACACTTCCCGGTATCGTCCATGAAGTATTACGCCCAGATCCCGACCATCTGCATCGACCCGCACGAGACCCCGACGACCGGCATCAGCAAGATCGTCATACCGTCGACTATCGTAGGTGTCGAGGAAGAAGGCAACGCTTACCGTATGGACAACGTGCCCATCCGCTGCAGAAAGGTCTGTGACGCTCCGGAAGGCATCCTCTCCGACAAGGAAATCCTGGAGAGAATCCTGGCGAGAGTGAAGGAGATCAAGGCAGAGAAGAAAGGACAGTGAGAGGTATAGATCATGTCTGCAAAGCCACTGAAAGTTCAAAATGAGGTACTCATCAAGAACGGGTATGTATACGACCCGTTAAATGGCGTCAAGGGCGATGTTAAGGACATCGCTATCCAGAACGGCAAGATCGTTGAGCCCTCCAAGCTGTCCACTAAGGCGAAGGTCATCGATGCTAAGGGCAAAGTAGTGATGCCCGGCGGTGTCGACATCCACACCCACGTAGCAGGCCCCAAGGTCAACGTGGGCCGTATGTACAGGCCCGAGGACAAGCTCCACGACACCATGGAGCACCGCACAGACTTGCTAAGGGCAGGCGGAGGCTTCTCCGTCCCGAGCACCTTCGTCACCGCGTACAGGTACGCCAAGCTCGGCTACACCTTCGTCAACGAGGCGGCCATGCCGCCCCTTCTGGCAAGGCACACCCACGAGGAAATGCACGACACCCCGATCCTGGACCAGTCAGCCTTCACACTGCTGGGCAACAACTGGCTCGTGATGGAATACATCAAAAAAGGCCAGAAGGAAAACCTGGACGCATACGTCGCGTGGATCCTTAAGGCAACTAAGGGCAGCGCCATTAAGATCGTCAACCCCGGCGGAACGGAAGCCTGGGGCTGGGGTAAGAACTGCACGGACATCGACGACCCCGTACCGTACTTCGACGTCACGCCGAAGGACATCATCACGGGCCTGTGCGAGACCAACGAAAGGCTTGGTCTGCCGCACTCGATTCACCTGCACGGCAACAACCTCGGACACCCTGGCAACTACACCACCACGCTCAAGACCCTGGCCCTGACCGAGAACATCAGGACCAACAAGAAGTCGGGCAGAAACCAGAACGTCCACTTCACCCACGCCCAGTTCAACTCCTACGGCGGAACTGCGTGGAAGGACTTCGTATCCAAGGCTGACGAGATCGCCAATTACGTGAATAACCACGACCACCTGACCATCGACGTAGGCTTCGTTACCTTAGACGAGACCACGACGATGACAGCAGACGGCCCGTTCGAGTTCACCCTGCACTCTACCAACCACCTGAAGTGGGCAAACGTAGATGTAGAGCTGGAAACCGGCTCCGGCGTAGTGCCGTTTATCTACGACTCCAGGAACCACGTCTTCGGTATCCAGTGGGCAACCGGTTTAGAGCTCGGTCTGCTTGTCAAGGATCCGATGAAGTGCTTCCTGACTACTGACCACCCGAACGCAGGTCCGTTCACCAGGTACCCGGTCGTCGCAAGCTGGCTCATGAGCAAGAAGGCCAGGGACGCCAAGCTCGCAACTCTCCACAAGTGGGTTGCAGAGAGAACTCAGATCAAGGACATCGACAGGGAACTGAGCCTCTACGAGCTCGCCCAGATGACCAGGGCAGGCCCCGCAAAGGCGCTCGGCATGTCCAGGAACAAGGGCCACCTCGGCATAGGCGCAGACGGCGACGTCTCCATCTACGATCTGGACCCGAAGACCACCGACATCGGCCAGCAGCCGGAAGTACTCGTCAAGGCTCTCGAAGGAGCGGCTTACACCATCAAGGGCGGCGATATCGTCGTCAAGGATGGCGAAGTCGTGTCTGTAGACGCTCCGAAGTACACTATCTGGTCCGATGCAGACGGCTTTAACAACAAGGAAGTCATGAACGATATCGTGGAAAAGTTCCTGAAGTACTACTCGGTCACCCTGAACAACTACCCGGTGCAGGACGTCTATGCCCCGCATCAGCAGGTAATTAAGGCAGGGCCGCTGGCAGGAGGCAACTAATCATGGAAAAAGTTACCTTAACGCCAAACGGGGAAAAGTACCTCGTGCTCGAAGCTGAATGTATCACCCCGGACAACTTCGCGGGCAAGACTCTGGAAGAGATCGCTGACATGCAGGTGTGGGAGGGTAACACCACCCACCGCCTCGGCAAGTTCTTCGACATCAGCGGCACCACTGCCGCTACAGCCGAAGAGCAGGCAATCGTCATCAACGGCAGCGTTCCCAGAGTCAAGTACATCGGCTCGAAGATGACCGCCGGCGCCATCCTTTGCAAGGGCGACGTAGACATGTACTGCGGCGCCTGGATGAAGGGCGGCAGCATCCTCGTCAAAGGCAACGCCGACGCCTTCGCAGGCATCCAGATGGAAGGCGGCGACCTCGTCATCGAGGGCAACGCCGGCAACTACCTGGGCGCAGCATACCGTGGCGACTGGAGAGGCATGAAAGGCGGCAACATCCTGGTCAAAGGCAACGCAGGCTGCGACATAGGCGAATACATGATCGGCGGCACTATAACGGTGCACGGCAACGTCACCATCAACGCCGGCATCCACGCCGGCAGAGCTGTCGGCGCAAAAGAGCCCGGCGGAAAGATCATCATCCACGGCAACGCCGAAAGCAGAGTCGGCGCCCAGATGACCCGCGGCACCATCTACGTCCTCGGCAAGATCGGCACCATGATGCCAGGCTTCGCCCTCAAATCAACGGAAGAAGTAGAACTCGACGGCAAGAAGATGCCGTTCAAGGTATACACCGGTGACCGCGCAGAGGCCGGAAAAGGCACTCTGTACGTGAAGGCCTGAAACCCAAAAAAGTTATATAACACGTTGAACATCTCGTAATGAGATGTTCAATTCTATTTATTCGCCTGACAATTTTTCAGAGGATAACGTCATGCCGTGGTACAACGTTTTACTCAACTCCACCATCTCTACGACCCGCTACCTCAACGACAACTACGCCAACGTAGAGTTCAAAGTGATCGGTCAGGAAGAGAAAGACGGCCACATCTACCGCATCTCAGAGTTCATCATCGGCAACAAGATCATAGTACACTCTACCGTAGACATAGACATAGCAAATAATCCTCCGAAATTCATCGACATCATGAGGGAAGAGAAAACTCCCATCGGCGACGCTCTGAGGGACAACAACTACTTTGTAGAGCGGGAGATCCTGCACCACGACGTTTCATCCAAAGTATACGTAATGAAAGGTGACGTCAACCTAAAAATCACGGAAAAATACTACAATATGTAGATTTTTCTGCCAAATATACTATATTTTCGTCAGGCGTACCCACGCCATATGCCCGAAGTACTCTTACAGCTGCGGCCCGGAGGAAGGTTCAAGGACTATATCAGAGCCTTCGACATAGCCGAGCGGTCAGGCTTCGATGGCGTTGAAATTGAATCACGTGCCATGGGTTCAGACCCTGAACGCATGAACCTTCTTGCTCTCGAGCACGGCCTGCCCATAAAGAGTGTCATAGCGCAGGATCCGCTTAGCTATTACCTATTAGATAATACTTCAGACTATGAGGTAATAGAAGAAGTCGACCCGGAAATCGTTGTATTCAAAACGCCCAGCGCATCAGTGCTCAGCTGGCCATTGAGAAAAATTTTCTCCGAACAGGTCCGCAGATACGTCGAGAAGCTGGGTAAACAAAAAATAGCTATAGAGAATACGTATAAAACCGCCGTGTTGAGTAAGCCGATCTTTAATATAAAAGGACTAAGAGACTTCGTATACGAGCACGACCTCTCTGTCAACTTCGACGTCTCCGACTGCGCAGCTTCAGGCATGGACATCCTGTTATCCTGCGACATGCTGATCCCCAGAATAAAAAACGTCCACTTCAGCGACTATGGCGGCCAGGCATCGCGAGGACACATTTTCCCCGGCTTCGGTTTATTGCCGCTGGGCATGTTCCTGTCCAGGCTCAGAGAATATAAGTATAAAGGCCCTATCACGCTGGAAGTGGACCCGCGTGACATGCCTTACGACAGCGAAGACCATATAACATTATACAACGAAATTATAGGCTTCATCAAGAGCTACTTTTGAAAATTATATATGTCACAACTCTTCCAGCCGAAAGATTAAAAAGGCGGATCTTTGACAGGATTCCATAGCAAAACGAGATACGGCTCTCCAGCTCTACGATACCCTTAATTATTCGTCGCACTATCCGCCACTGCAGGCAACAGCACCACGAACCTGGCACCCTTCGAATAATCGCCCGGCACCCTGTCCTCCACCCATATCCTGCCCTTATAGTCGTCGACGAGGGTCCTCACCAGGTATAGCCCGAGGCCTTTCCCCGTCAGCTTCGACTGATCCCTGACCGAGCGTTGAAAGATAGCCTGCTTCCGCTCGTCCGAAATGCCAGGTCCGGTATCATCTATATCGATCCGGCAGAACAATTGCCCCTGCTCAGCTACAGATTTCACGAAAATATTGATCGTTAGATCACCGCTGGAATGCTTGATCGCATTACCCACGAGATTAACGAATACGTCTCTGACTAGCTCGTTAGCCCGAACTTTACAGTGGGATTGAGCCGAATAGTTGATGTTTATATTACGCCCTGGCACAGCCGAAAACTGGCTTTTGACATCTCCGAGTATCCGGGTTACATCGATCACAACTGGCGCGAGGCCTCCGCGCTTTTCTTTCTGGAGCTTGCGAACGCTGTCGATCAGGCTGGAGCTGCTTTTCAGCGAATCGACCGCATTAGTGATCAACTGCAAATCCTCCTCGGACAAATACCCTGTCGCAAGAAGCTTGTCTGTGGCCATTTCCAGAAACCCCAGCGAAGCCTGGTTCATGTTGTTGATATCGTGGCCCATCAGATCCACGTACAGCTCTGCCTGAGCTTTAGCGTCGGCCAGAGCGATCTCATAATGCTTTCGCTCCGTCGTATCTATAGCTGTCACAATACCTGCAGGCTTGCCCAGGTACTCGATTTGGCCGGCCGTAAACTGAGCCCACCGTAGCTCCCCGTCTTTGGTGATGTACTCAATCTCATACTCTGCCGGGACCGGCTCTCCCCTCTGCCTCGCCAGGCCGTACTGCCTGACCATATCCTTATACTTAGGGTGCACCATCTCCCAGAAATCCTTCTGGACAATTTCCTCGCGGCTGTAACCTGTAAACATCGTCGCAGTCAGGTTAGCATAGATGAGCTTTGTGCCCTGATACATGAAGATCGCCATGGGCGACAGCTCCGACAGCACCCGGAACTTCTCCTCGCTCTCCTTCAGCGCCAGATCGGACTTCTTACGTTCCGTGATATCCAGGGCCGTGATCACGCCAGACATTTTCCCCTTATAGACAACAGGCCCCACGCTGACATCACACCACCGCTCTTCCCCGTCCTTCCGGACGAACTTGATCTCGAACCTGGCAGGGAGGCTTTTACCATGCAGTAGCAAATCCCCATATTTTATGATCTCGTCTTTGAAATCCGGGTGGATCAGGTCCCAGTAATAA
This sequence comes from Methanocella arvoryzae MRE50, assembly GCF_000063445.1. NCBI lineage: Archaea > Methanobacteriati > Methanobacteriota > Methanomicrobia > Methanocellales > Methanocellaceae > Methanocella > Methanocella arvoryzae. Next base: position 2,203,008 of record NC_009464.1, on the reverse strand, counting down.
ATATTCTTAAGATCATCAGAGCTATACCCGACCATCTCCATCGCTTCCGGGTTGGCATAAATTACCCTGTTGTTCTGGACCAGCAAAACGGCAGCCAGGGCAGTTTCTGAAAGAGCCCTGAAGAGCTCTTCCTTTTCTGCCAGCTCTCGAATACTCCTCTTGCGCTCGACGATTTCCGTGATGAAGGCGTAGTAGATGGGGACCGGGCCCCCGGCGGGTTGATACCGGTTTATGATCAGCTCCACAGGCAGTAAGGTTCCATCTGCCCGGACAATTGAAACTTCCTGCTTACGCGCTTCCCGTCCCAGGTCCTGATCATCCATCCCGGCAAGGATATGAGCTTTGGACTCTTGCGTCGTAAACTTGCCAGGCCACAGCTCTTTCTCGACCTGCTCCTGCGATTGCCCGGTCAGCTCATAGAACGGAGGATTAACAGTGATGATAGACCCGTCCCTCTGCCACGCAATAAAAGACACCGTATCGTTCTTAATCGCTTCTGCAGCGAATGAACCTAGTTCAGACAGGTCACGCATCCTGCACACCAGCAAATACTATACGTTTGTCTGTAAAAATGTTAGAAATGATAAAAAGCGAAATCGGTCGCTGATATTAGCGATGATCTCCACCGACTGTAATCAGAAACGTACAGTGCAGCGATTGCCTATAATAAGAAATAAAATGGATTGCTGCCCGGGCAGATACGATCACCCGACCGCCCGCCCGGGTCGCCGTACCTAAATACTAATATTTATTTCGCGACTGCTACTTTTTCCAGCGCCGCAACAGTGGACTCAAGCTTCTCCACAGGGATGCCAGCGATAAGCTCGTCATCCTCGATCTTCGCGTTCTTCCGGGAGCCGTTACACCCGAAGGAAGCGCAAATCTCCCCGGTCAGGATGGGCTCGGCGACTGCGTCAGAGCACACGGACTGGATGCCCGAAAAGTCGATGAAATTCCTGCCGCCGCTGCCGTAGATGTTCGCCTGCGCAATGCGGAGGAGCTGCTTCGGATTGCCGATGATGACGATGGCGTCAGGCTGAAAAGCCGCCTTCTCCAGCGGCGCGTATACAGTGGCATAATACTGCTCGTCGAGCCGTGGCACCTCATCGACCGTCCGCTTCGCCGCATTCTTCGTGCTGAACCTGCCAAGGCTGAAGTAGAAATCACCACTCCGGATGTTGGCCGGAGTCTCCATAAGGCCCAGCGCACTGGCGCCCCCGGCACAGGCGTGCTTCTCCTTCGGGGCGTAAAACACCTCGCCCGCCCGGGCCTTTTGCACCATCTCACAGTGCCTCACCTTCTCGCCCAGCTCCACAATGCCAGCCGGAACCTCTTCCTTAGAGCGTACCAGCTTGACAGCAACAGGCGAGCCCTTCAGGGCCAGGATAGACTTGAGCTTAGATGAGAGTTCCTCGTAAGTACTCATGATCAGACCTCTTAACTAGAAATTAACGGCGTGAAATGTTATATGCTTTTTGAATTTGAATCCAGAGAGCGATGGACACGAGAATCAAAAAGCCAAGGCAATAACGAGCCACAGCAGCACAGCCCTTTATCCTGACAACCGGAAAACAAATCTTTGAACCACGGCGGCACGGCGACAATGCGAGAAACGACTGCTGGATGGTTATTTAAACCACGGCGGCACGGCGACACAGAGACAACCCGTACTGGAATAGCAAGGCCCCTTTTTTAGATCTACGGCGGCACGGCGGGCTGACGGCATGGAGACAAGCGTGTTATCCAGTATCTCGGTATTATACTTGAAGGAGTTCAGCAGAGCATTGAAGCTTTCTGGCTATCGGCCGTGTACATGCGAAAGCGATTCTATAGTAAACGGTTTTTTGGTTAATGCGCTGTCTCCGTGTCGCCGTGGACTTAAAAAGGAGTACTCTGTTCGGCGTCGCAGTTGTCGCTGTGTCGCCGTGTCGCCGTGGTTCAAGTAATCATCTGGCCTGTCGTGAATCGCACGGTTGCCGTGTCGCCGTGCCGCCGTGGTTAGAACATTTAGCTTGTTATAGCTATATGCATCCAGCTATGACTCAAGTCAGAACCACGATGACAGGGTCTTTTGCTTTGTAGTCTCTGATACAGCGGTAGTCAGCCTTTCGAGCACTTTGTCGACCCGGTCGACCGAGAAGCTGTGCTCCTCGCACAGGAACTCTTTTATCTTCGCCGGCTCGGGCTTGCCCCACTTCACCTGATAGTCGTCGGTCACTGTCGGGTGCAGGAAGAACTCTTTTATGGCCTCCCAGTTCTCGATGGTCTGGCCCAGCTCATCCAGGATTGCGGGCATATTGTCACCGTGCTTTTTCACGAGCTTAAGGGCAGTCTTGGGCCCGACCTTGAAGATGCCGGGATTATAGTCCGTGCCGACGAGGATGGCCATGTCGATCAGTTCCTCACGGGTGAGGCCGAGAGTGGCGAGCACTTCCTGAAGCTCGATAACCTCCGGCTTGACATCCATGTAGATATTTTTCCTGGGCACCTTCCGCTTGCCCGTGATGGCGATGTTCCTGACGACCCGGGGCGCTCCGAACAGGAGGGAATCGTAATCCTGGGAGCCCACGTAGTCCGCGGCGCCCCTGGAGACCATGTAAGCGGCCTGAGCCTCGCCCTCGGAGGGAGCCACTATAAAGGGAATGCCCATATAGCCCAAAAGGACTTTCGCGTCGTCCACGATCTGCCGGTTGATGCTGGTAGAAGCCTGCGCGTATTTATAGGCCTCCGCACTTCCGGCAGCCTTCGCCGCCTCGTACATCTGCCTCGCCGCCTCCCGTACCTCCGCCCGGGCCTTGATCGTCTCCGCCTTGAACGACGGGGGCTTCCCGTCGAACACGAAGACCGGCTTCATGCCCTCCTCGACAAGGTTAGTCACACGGTAGATGATGCCCGATAGGTGAGACGTTACATTACCCCGGTCATCCGCGAGCGGAGCCCCGTCCTGCTGGCGGATGATGCTTAAAAACTGGTAGAGCGTATTATAGGCGTCGACCGCCACCGTGCGGTTATTCAGCTCTTTCAGCTCGATCTCCCTCGGCTCCACAAGGCCGCCCAAATCGACTCCCATACAAAAATCACTCCATACCACAAATGCGCCTAATAATAATATCACTTTTGCCGCCGGCCTGACGGCCGGAAAGAAACTGGAGCCACTACTGCGCTGCTACGACGGGTTACACGACACTGCGGTGAAGCATATTACCCCACACTGTTGTCTGCGATCAAGGCTGACGGCCATTTTAGCCCATTTTCAATGATTTAAATAATAATATCAGCCTGTTAGAGGTTTAGAGCATTATAACACCCCCTTTTGCAAATGTAAAGGCTATTTTGCTATATTTTCTTCAATTGAGCCCTCTGAACATCTTTTTTAACTGACAACTTTTATCAGACCTCGACCAGATGTGGTGATCGAAGGAAAAGGGAGTGTAGTTATGAAAATGGTATACAAAATATATGCAGCGGCAATCGTGCTGCTTACGGCAGCGCTGATAGCCACGCCCGCCAGCGCAATGCTGGGCTGCGGCCTCGGCGGATGCGGAATTGGCGCAGGACTGGGCGGATACGGACTTGGCGGATACGGACTTGGCGGACTCGGCGCAGGCGCCTGCGGCGCCGTCTCATACGGTGAGCCTCAGGACTGCGTAGCGACGATCGCGTGCAATATCCCAGTCACGACTCAGGTTCCGACCATCACGACCACAACCGTGCCCCAGGAAGTACCCATCACGGTTCCGGTGCAGTCCTGCGTGCCGGTCCAGGTGCCCAGGACTGTCGTCGTACCCGAGACGGTAAATGTCCCGGTCACAACCTGCGCCCAGTCCACGACGACTGTGCCGGTGACGGTGCCCGTCCAGACTTCGGTGCCCGTCTGCACTAAGATCCCGCAGGTCTACACCGTGCCCCTCGGCTGTGCAGCCCCGGCAGCACCCGCTTGCCCGCCCGCAGCAGCAGCACCGGCCCCTGGCCCGGCTCCGGCAGCAGCCAACATCTGCCCGCCGACCGGCATGGCAGCAGCAGGCGGCATACCCGCAGGCATCGGCGGCCTGACTGCCGGCATGTCCCAGGCACCCGCCGGCGCAGCCGGCGCAACTGGCGCAACCATGCCCCAGGCAGCAAGTGCCCCCACAACGGTTGCCCGCTAAATAAATAAGCCAAACCACAACTGAAGTAAAAGGTTGGGAAACCCTCCGAACGACAGAACGACAGAACAAACAATATATGAGCCGGCCTACACCGCCGGCTCTCACACTCATTTTATAAGCAAGAGATACTCTGTCCAGTAATTATTCACCAGAGAGATGCACAGCGATTCATAGTGAATAAATTACCACAGAGGCACAGAGAAACACAGAGACGCACAGAGAACAGCTTACCACAGAGGCACAGAGAAACACAGAGACGCACAGAGCAATTTTCTATTTTAAAGACGGATAGTGCAGAAATATTTCTGTAGTATCAACTCAATAGACCTGACACACGTAGACCGACCTATATGTTAACAGAAAGATATGGGCACGCCCCCTATACCAAATAAATCTCTGTGCACCTCTGTGCCTCTGTGGTAAACCAAATCTCTGTGAGCCTCTGTGGTAAAACCAGTACTCTGTGAACCTCTGTGGTAAAACCAGTACATTATGGTAAGGCATGTAGGCCATGCTATCGTGATAAAAATCGGTGTGTGGGAGGCTGATATTGCTATTTATAAGGGTAGCGTCTCACGCCACCGCATTTGAGGCAGGTGATGACGACGTTGTGGCCGTCTGCCCTGACGCGGGCGTTTGAGCCGGGGCGGAGGTATGCATAGCAGTCTTTACACACGTTCCTCTTCAGCTCACGGGGGATGCTGACCCTGTGGCGCATGCTGATCCTGCGGGCTATGTCAACGTAGCGGTCGGCAAGGTCGGGCCTTTCGGGATAGACTTCGGCAGCCATCTCGAACAGCCTCTCGATGCGCTGGTTGGCGAGGTCCACGTTGAACGATCGCTGATCACGTCCTTTTTTGCTTTTACCTTTCATCTGACCAGACCATCTATCGGCTAATCTAATCATAAACCTGACGGAATTCACTCTCGACAGATCGAAAATCTTCAAAAAGGTTTCTCCTCACCTATACGCCATGACCGGAGTCCCCGCGAACTGGGATTTACGGTTTGACTATCAGCACCAGTAATGTGATTAGCATTGAGCCGTTTCCCTGCGGTTCGTCACGTTCATGGCGGTATAGGTTTAGGTGGGTATTGAGGTGGGTATTGAGGTGGGTGTTGAGGTGGGTGTTGAGGTGGGTGTTGGAGATGGATTAGTGTAGCTGTAGACTTCCGATAAGGAAGATCCTATCACTACAGGCCTCCACCTGTGCAGCAGTCATCTGCGCAAGGCGCAGTCTCGTGCTACAAACGATATCAATGTAACGGGACTATATCAAATCTTTTGCTAATCCTTTGCGAAAATAATCGGGGCCAGGAAAAATAGTAATGACATTTCAAAAGTAAACCGCGTATTCGGCGAAACTGCCTCCGCTTATGCCGTTATTTGTCGCCAGCCTAAAGTCTGCCCAGCATGCGGACATGCTGGCAGCATACAACGTGCGAGGCGGCAGGGGACACACTGGCATCGTGCAAAAATTGAGCGATCTGGAGGCCCGCTAATAGGCAGAGGAAACAGTATACCACTGGAGCCCCGGGAAATATCCCGGAAACATCAGCGGAAGCACTTCCAGCAGCCTCAACAGGACCTGCCGCCATCCGGCCTCGTACGGGGAAAGCTGCTCTTCAGAAACGGCCGGAGTTCCGGCGCCCGAGGATGCCGGCGGTATGAAGACCGGCGACTGCTGCTGCCGCTGCCCCTGTTCCTGCCCCTGTCCCGGCAGAGGCGTCGATACGCCCGGAGCACTTACGTCTGCAGACAGGCCTGCGTTAAACCACGATCCTGTCCGGCCTCCCAAAAAGGTCACGGGCGACGACGTAGCAGAGAACGGTTGATTACTACTAATACTAATATTATTACTATTACTACTAATACGATTATTACTAATACTGCTGCCCGTTTCGCCCTCAGCCCCGGGATGGGTCTGCTGCGAAGGCGTAGCGCCGGCCGGATAAGGGTATTGCATACCTGGCTGTTGCTGTGAGGCATATCCAGATTGCGGCCCGGACATGGCGGAAGAAGCCGGGGCGGAAGCAAAGCCGGTCCCGGGGCTGGCTGGCATCTGCCGTATGCCGGATACTCCCTCCGGTGGCATACCCTGGTAGGGCATTCCATCGGGGCTACCATAAGCGACAGGCATAGGAGAAGCGCCGGCGGCAGGCGTCGCTACCGCAGAAGACACTCCCCCTCCGCCTCTGGCTCCTCCTGCATAGCCCGTCGTACTGCTGGTCGTCGCGTTAGTGTCCGGCTTGAACGCGGTCATGAACCCCGACACCAGCGCCGCCACGACCCCAATAATGATAACGGCAGCCAGGGCTGCCACACCCAGTTTAATGAGGTTCCACTTCACAAAAACCAATGAGAGTATTCGGGAACCGGGGAAATAAACGTAATCCGACTTTTTGAGCGTGGCTGTAATATGTACGCTGTGTTATACGTTTTCCGGTTGTCTCTGTGTGGGCGAACGCTGTCTAACGCTGCGCTGTGCTACTCCTCACAGATGCCACAGATTACGATTGATACCACAGATAAATATACTATATAGGAATACTGTGAGAATCCACAGATACTGACACGAGATCACAGAAAGGCGATGCAAGGGTATTCGAATTAATCAAATATCGATCAGGCAGTTAAATGTAGCCCAACTATTGTGGTTATCTGTGAATCGAGCGTAAGCTGTGCTATCCATAGAAATCTGTGGAATCTGGCAGAATCATCAGATTCTGAATCATCCGTGGAATCTGTGAGGTTTTGCACAGCGCAGCGTTCGACCTGCTGTCTCATCACACCCAAGCAACCAGAAAACGCACAGCGCAGCATTCTTGTACGTTTGTTTAGGCCGCCTTTGCAGCTGCTCACATAATTATATCCCCGGCATGATATGCCAAAGTTTATAACCATGCAACCAGCATAAAGCATGCCGAAAGAGCCCGATTTCTACTCATTATTCAGGCCTATGGAGTGAACCAAGCGTGAAAGAAGAAATGACCAGCGTAGACGTGTACGCGGTGGTCAAAGAGTTACAGTTTCTGGTAGATGCTAAGCTGGAGAAAGCGTATCAGACCTCTGCGGACGAGATTCGCCTGCGGCTGCAGGAGTTCAAGACCGGCAAGTATGACCTTATCGCCGAGGCCGGGAAGCGCTTACACATCACGGCCAACGCGCCGGAGTCGCCAAAGCTGCCGCCGGCGTTTGCCATGATCCTGCGAAAGTACACCATGGGCGGCAGGATCACGGCGATCCGGCAGCACGGCTTCGACCGTATCGTGGAGATTGAGACGGTGAGGGCGGGAGAAGGCAACATCCTGATCGTGGAGATGTTCGCCCGGGGAAACATTATCCTCGCCGACGCAGAGCGCAAGATCATCATGCCCCTCAAATCCCTCAAGATGAGGGACAGGGACGTGGTCCGGGGGGAGAAGTACGAGTACCCTTCCCCGCAGCTCAGCCCGCTGGGCCTGACGGTCGATGAACTGTCCCGCCTCTTTAAGGCGTCGGATAAGGACGTTGTCCGCACCCTCGCCACTCAGACCAGCATCGGGGGCATGTACGCGGAGGAGGCCTGCCTCATCGCCGGCATTGACAAGGGCAGGGAAGCGAAGTCGCTGATGGAGAGCGAAATCCAGGTGCTTCTCCGGGGCATCGAGCGGGTGTTCGCACCTCTGATAGTGGGCACCCTGAAGCCCCACATCGTCCGCAAAGACGGCAAAGACATCGACGTCCTCCCGATCGAGCTGAAGCGGTATGAGGGTGAGGGCTACGAGAAAGTCTACTTCGAGACGTTCAACAAGGCGGTAGACGCGTATTTCGGCGCCAGGATCAAGACCGAGGCCAAGGCGGCCATCGTAGAGAAGAAAGCCGAAAAGCTCGGCGTCTTCGAGCGCCGCCTGCGTCAGCAGCAGGATGCCATCGCGAAGTTCGAGAGAGAGGAGCAGGAAAACGCGAGGAAAGGCGAGGTCATCTATGCAGAATATCAGAAGGTAGAGGAGATCATCAAGGTCATCAAAGGCGCCCGGGACAGGGGCTACTCCTGGGACGACATCAGGAAAATCCTCAAAGACGCTAAGAAAGCCGGAAATCAGGCCGCTGCGGCAATACAGGCCATTGACTCCGCAACAGGCCTGATCACAGTAGTGCTGCCTGAAGCCACGGTAAACATCGACGTGAAGCTGACCGTGCCCCAGAACGCTCAGGCTTACTACGACAAGGTCAAGAAAGTCCAGGCCAAGAAGGAAGGCGCGTTGAAAGCCATCGAGGAAACCAGGAAGGCTATGGCGAAGGCGCAGCCGAAGGTGGCCGAGCCTGGTAAGCCGGTCCAGAAGAAGGTCTCCGCGAAGCCCCGGAAGCCGAAGTGGTACGACCGGTTCAGGTGGTTCTTCACCTCGGACGGCTTCCTTGTAGTGGCAGGCAGGGATGCCGACACCAACGAGGAGATCGTCAAGAAGTACATGGAAAAGAACGACGTGTTCTTCCACGCCCAGGCCCACGGCGCGCCGATCACGGTCCTCAAGACCGCGGGAAAGCCGGTGACAGAGCAGGCGCTGGCCGAAGTAGCCCAGTTCGCCGTCTCGTATTCGTCAGTGTGGAAGGCCGGACAGTTCTCCGGAGACTGCTACTGGGTAAAGCCCGAGCAGGTCAGCAAGACCCCGGAGCCCGGAGAGTACGTGGCCAAGGGAGCCTTTATAGTCAGGGGCGAGAGAAACTACGTCAAGGACGTGCAGGTCCGCGCCGCAATCGGCATCAGGTTCGACGAACAGGGCTGCTACGTCATCGGCGGCCCCGTGAAATCGGTCAAAGCCAGGGCGAAGTACGTGGTAGTCATCGAACCCGGCGACTTCAACCAGGGCGACGCTGCCAAGAAGATCTACCGCTACCTGATAGATCACGCATCAGAAGAGGACGGTAAAGCCATCCGCCAGGCGGCATCACCAGATAAGATCATGATGTTCATGCCGCCCGGAGAGACGAGGATATCGGGACAATGAAGGTCAACAAGGAAGAGTACCGGGGCGACTACGGGGAAATCTCGCTGCAGCCGGAGTCGTTAGACGATCTGTGGCACCTCAAGTACATCGTAGAGCCCGGCGACACTGTCTTCGCCATGACCTTCCGGGCCGTGGACTCCGTGTCAGACAAGATCCGCCCGGACAAAGTCGAGAAAAAGCTCGTGCGGCTGGGCATCAAAGTCGAGTCCACCGAGTTCCACAAGTTCTCCAACAGGCTCAGGATCAAGGGCACCATCATCTCCGACCTCGACGCCGGCGCCTACCATACTCTAAACATCGAGCCGTATTCGGAGTTGTCCATCGCCAAGCACTGGAAATCAGACCAGATCGAGCGGATCCGGGATGCAGTCGAGGCGTCGAAGCGCCCTGAAGTAGAGATCGTGACGATAGAAGAGGGCGAAGCCGCCATCGGCTACCTTCGCCAGTACGGCATCGAAGAAGTCTCCCGCATCCGCCAGGCGTCGTCGGGCAAAAGAGAAGGCGCCGACGCAAGGTCGGTCGACGGCAGAGGCGAATTCTTCGGCGAAGTGGCCGCCCAGCTCAAGTACGCCGACAAAGTCCAGACCATCGTCGTCGCCGGCCCCGGCTTCATCAAGGACGACTTCGTCAAGTTCCTCAGGGTCAATCATCCGGCCGTAGCCCAGAAAGTCATCGTGGAAGACACCTCCTCCATAGGCTCATCCGGCTTCCAGGAAGTCCTCAGGCGAGGCGCCATCCAGCGCGTCGCAGAGGAAAACCGGATCACCAGAGAAGCCCAGCTAATCGAAGCCCTCCTCTCGGAGATAGCGAAGGACGGCAAGGCCACGTACGGCTTCGCGGAGACCAAAAGGGCAGTCGACTACGGCGCCGTCGAAACACTGCTGATAGCGGACGAGACGCTGCGAGGCCTGAGAGAAAAAGGCGCCCGCGACATCGAGTCATTAATGAGAGACGTGGAGCACGCCCGGGGCAAAGTCGTCGTCTTCTCCACCGAGTTCGAGCCCGGCCAGAGACTGGAGAAGCTGGGAGGGGTTGCATCTATACTGCGATTCCCCATCGGCGGCGACTGAACACGATAACACAGGGCTTCTTTTTTACCACGAATAATAAAAGAGAAATGGTTCACCACAGAGGCACAGAGAAACACAGAGACTTTTTAAATTAAAGTTCTGTTGATAATTAATTATATAATAAGCCTCTGTGAGCCTCTGTGCACCTCTGTGCCTCTGTGGTAAGCAGTTCTCTGTGCGTCTCCGTGTACTCTGTGGTGAGAAATTGACGGTGCCCGATCTTGATATTCACGGAACTTTTCCCCGGAATGACTTTAAAACTTGGTAAGCCGACTCTACTTAATATGGGCCTGCGCAGTGAGATCATCGATATTTTCAGGAAGGACTGGAACCTGTTTCTCGCAACGAACGCACTCTTCTTCGGTGCCACAGGAATAGGCGCTCTCGTAGCATTTTTCCTCCCGGAGACACAGGTGGCGGTGCTGGCGGTGTTTGCGCAGGAGCTGAAGAGCGGGACGCTGTCGCCGGTGGGCGGGGCGTACGGGACTGGCAACATCCTGAAGGCCGCCTGGATGACGTTTGCCAATAACCTGGTGTACGGGACCATTCAGAGCCTCACTCTGCCGTCGTTCCTGTTTCCGCCTTATGCTTTGCTGATGGGGGTCCTGAGGGCGCTGACCTGGGGGATCGCTTTTATCATACCCCAGGGACAGATGACGCTCCGGGTGGTTCTCCCTCACCTGCTGACTTTGCTGATAGAGGGAGAGGCGTACGTGATCGCCATCTTCGGGTGCCTGCGACAGGCAGAGGGACTGCTCTGGCCCGCCAGGCTGGGGGAGACTTCGAGGGTCGGAGGGTACCTGCGGGCAGTGAGGGATAACGTCAGGCTGCTCATACCGGTCACAGTAATCCTCGTTGTCGGCGCGCTATACGAAGCTTTTGAGCTGCTGGTGATCGCCGGGCTATACAGGACTTGATAACGGGTAAAGAGAAAAGAGATATATGATTATGCACGTTCATATATCAACCATCAGGCAAGTGATACTGTGCTCAAAGACGGCGTACTGAGAAGGGCGAGAAAGATCTGCAGGCTGCCTGCGATCGACAAGGATCACATTGTCAGGAAGGGCAAAGACCTGATACCTGTGCACCCCGGGACGATCGACAGCCTCAAGCAAAGCATCCGCCTGCCCGAGATCAGCATGGACATGATCATCGACAAGAGCAGGCACCTGATCAGCCAGAGCAGCTACTACGAGGCTCTCTTCTACAACAAAATCTTCAGCTACTCCATCCCGAGCATCTCGGAGATGTACGCCAACAGCAAGTTCAAGACCGCCATCTACAGGGCAGATGAAGAATCCCCATGCCTGGACGAGATCTTCTACAAGTTCGAGAATCTGATTCCGTATGGCAAGGAGTACTGGTTCGCCATCTTCACATCCACGGACGGCAAGAAGCCCATGCAGCTCGTCTCCTGCTTTGGAAGGCGTAACTCTCGCAGGTCCGTCATAGACAACGTCGAGGTGAGCGGCCTCAACCCCCGCGGCAACGAGCTCAACACGGTAGTCGGAGCCTGGTGCTTCGACGGCAAGAGAAAGGTGTACGCCAACACGGTGGAATCGAAGACCATCACCGGCAAAGAGTCGATCACCTCCGCGGGAAACGGCCTGAGCATGACCATGTCGGGCACCGTGCCGGAGTACAGGGTTACGATCGACAGCAAGGAGATCACCTGCGACTTCAAGCTGATGAAACCGAAGTCCGGATACGACGTGGAAGTCCTGAACGAGCTCAAGATGGGCCTGAACTACCAGGTCTACAACCTATACTACGACTTCGAAGGCACCCTGAACGGCAAAAAGCACAAAGGCCGGTGCTACCTCCAGAAGGTCATCCTGTCCACTCCTATGCCCTCGTGGAACTGGTGCCGCATCGTCTTTAAAGATGGTTCGTTTCTGGTGTTCTTCAAGCCCTACATAGGAGTCAAGGAGTTAAATTACACCATCCGCAACCGGGGCTGGTTCTACTCCGCGAAGCACGACAGGATCATCTGGTTCAACAACATCGACGTGTACTACGATAAGAAGCAGGTGAACTGGCGGTTCAAGTGCAATACTGAGAGCTGTTCTTTCGATATTTCGGTGAAGGCCTACGCTGATCACTGCCCGACTTTCAGGGGCGCGGGAGCGTTCGACTACCATGAGTTTATGGTCAGCGTGAAGAAGTTTAAGTTTGTGTCCGGTGACGTGGTTGTCAGCATGAAAGATACGGGTCCTGGAGCGGGTATGGTCGAGGACGGCAGGGGCATCTGGATTTAGTGCCCTTCGCTTCGCTGCGGGCAGAGAGAAGGGGCTGTAGGGTATAGCCCTTGCACGTTAACTCGTACAAAAGTTTTAATATCTACGGTGCTAGTGTTCACAACGTTGTTTTTGGACTCGTGGGGTAGCCAGGATATCCTACCGGGCTTCGGACCCGGCGACCCGCGTTCAAATCGCGGCGAGTCCGCTGAGTTTTAAAATACAGGGAAACCTTTTTAGAAAAGGTTTCCCTGTACACCACTAATTACGAAGGCTTATTCTAAAAGCAGTACCCGCACCCGACACCCGGTTCTTTAACGGACATGATCTATACCGCATGTGCGGCATCGCCTTCTGCTGCCGGCGGCGTTCGATTAGATGCTGCCCTTATGGCCCGAAAAAAGTATAAAGTGATCAGGCCTGAATCATAGTCTGATGTTATTGATAGCGGGCGACATCGTCAACTTCCTCGTCAACTTCCTCTCGAGCAATCCCTTCTGCTGCGTGGTTGTCTTCGCGCCGGGGCTGATTGTCCCGATCTACAGGTGGATCAAGGACCGGCTGAAGAGATAAGTCCCGAAAGATGACGACATTGCGCTGTCTTTCGCGTTAGCAGGGAGCAGCGCTCGTCTTGCAGTGTCACGCTTCACGCCCCTTCTGTGGCTTTTTCCAGATCTGATCTTCTGGCAATAGCCCACCGGATCGCCTTATCGATCTCGACCACGAAGATCACTGACAGCGCCACAGGTATGATCACCATCAGCTCTTCGATCGAGAGGGACGTGGTCCTGAAGATCCCCTGCAGGGGCGCCCAGTAGATGAGGGCGAACTGGGCGATGATCGAGGCGATGATGCTGGAGAACAGGAATGGGTTGGCAAGCGGGTTCATGCGGAAGGCGGACTTCGTCTCTGACCGGGCGTTGAAGACATTGAATAGCTGGAATAACACCAGCGTGGTCAGTGCTGCCGTCCGGGCATGGTCGAGGCTGGCGCCCTGCTGCAGTTGCCACCAGAAGACGCCCAGCGTACCCAGGGCCAGTACGAAGCCTATGACTACCAGCCGCTCCATCATCAGCCGGGAGATGACCGGCTCTTTCAGGGAGCGGGGCCGGGTATACTCGATGCCTTTTTCGGGGGGCTCGAATGCCATGGCTACGTCCTGCAGGCCGTTGGTCACCAGGTTCAGCCAGATGATCTGGGCGGGCAGCAGCGGCAGGGGCAGCATCAGGATGATGGTGATCAGGATCAGGATGACCTGGCCCAGGCCGCTGGAGAGGAGGAAGAGGACCACTTTGCGGATGTTGGCGAACACGACCCTGCCCTCCTTGACTGCGGCGAAGATGCTGGCGAAGTTATCGTCGGCGATGATGATCTCGGCGGTCTCCTTGGCCGCATCGGTCCCGCTCTTACCCATGGCGACGCCGATGTGGGCGGCCTTCAACGCGGGGGTATCGTTGACGCCGTCGCCGGTGACCGCCACTACTTCTCCCCGCCTGATCAGCTGCCGGACGATGCGGAGCTTGTGGATCGGCGATACCCGGGAGTAGATGGAGACTGAGTTCACCTTTTCAAACAGCTCTTCGTCGCTCATGCGCTCCATGTCGTCGCCCGTAATCACAGGGGCGTTGAGGTCGCTCACGATCTCCAGCTGGTTGGCGATGGACAGCGCCGTTGCCTTGTGATCGCCGGTGACCATGATCACCCGTATCCCGGACCTTTTCGCCTGCTTGATCGCTTCATGCACTTCTTCCCGCGGCGGGTCGTACATGCCCTGGAGCCCGAGGAAGGTGCAGCCGGAGGAGATCATCCCGACGTCGAAGTGGTTCGTGCCGGCGGGAAAACGTTTGGAGGCCATGGCAAGAACTCTCAGCCCGTCCCTGCCGAACGACTCTGCGACCCCGGTGATCTCGCCCCGATCCAGCCTGGCTTCGCTGCCGTCGGGCAACTGCATAGTATCGCACATGGCTGCGACCTTGTCCGGGGCGCCTTTGATATACGCGATGCTCTCCCCGTTTTCGGCCGAGCGGTACAGGCCAGCCATGTACATCCGGTCGGACTCGAAAGGGATCTCGTCCAGCCATGCGTAGTCGACTAACTCTTTCCCCTCTTCCATGCCCCCTTTCATGGCTGACACGATCAGGCTGACCTCGGTGGGATCGCCCAGAGGCTTGTACTCCTTCGTCGTCTCGTCCTGCTCCAGGCTGGACTCGTTAGCCAGCAGCCCCGCCCGCAAGCAGGAGGTAAGTGCCACGTTGGACGTATCGCCGTCCTCCGGCACGATCTCGCCCGCGGGGGAAAAGCCGCCGCCGGTCAGGCGATAGTACCTGCCTCCGGCGTAGATACGGACCACTGTCATCTCATTGCGAGTCATCGTTCCGGTCTTGTCAGAGGCGATCACCGTAGTGCTTCCCAGCGTCTCTACTGCGGGCAGCCGCCGGACGATAGCGTGCCGTTCGGCCATCCTGCTCACGCCGATGGCGAGGGTGATGGTGATCACGATGGGCAGACCCTCGGGAATTGCGCCCACGGCCAGTGCTATGCCAGTCAGCATCATCTGGTACAGGCTCTCCCCTACCAGTACGCCGAGCACCACGACCACGGCGGAGATGCCGAGGACAGCGATCCCTATCTGCCGGCTCAGCGTCTCCAGCTTTTCCTGCAGCGGAGTCTTCGACCGGGCGACGGTCGCCACTTCTCTGGAGATCTGGCCCAGCTGAGTGTTCTGGCCGGTAGCGATCGTCACGCCTGTGCCTCTGCCTGAGACCGTGAGAGTGCCCATGAAGGCGATGTTGTCCGCCTCTCCAGGGGACGGCCTGGGGTTGTCCAGCTTATCGGCCGTTTTCCTGGAGGGCAGAGATTCTCCCGTCAGCGCAGACTCATCGATCTCCAGCCGGATGGTCTCGACCAGCCTCAAATCCGCGGGCACCCGGGTGCCTGAGGTGAGCATCACCAGATCTCCAGGCACGACCAGTTCGCTGTCGATCTCCCGGACGTGGCCTTCTCGCACCACCATCGCTTTCGGTGCCGCCAGAGATTTTAGGGCGCTGACCGCCTTCTCGGCTTTCAGCTCCTGGAAAAACCCGACGATAGCATTAATGATGATGACCAGCAGGATGACCCCTGTATCTACCCAGTCCTGCAGGAAAGCCGTGACCATGGCGGCGATGACGAGGATGTAGATGAGCGGGTCGGTAAACTGGTGAACTGCCAGCTTCACCAGGCTGAAATGCTGCTCCTGGGCGAGAGCGTTCCGTCCGTACTTCTCCAGCCGTGCGGCCGCTTCCGCAGCCGTCAGTCCCGAGTGGGAAGACCCGAGTTCCTGAAAGACCTCCTCCGGCAGTTTGTCAGAGTACAAAGGAAAAACCTCTACAATATTATTGCAATGCGTATATAAAAATGGTAGTGCATTATGGAATTATTGTCATATAGACATAATAGGCCGCGAAGAGAACGAAGAACAAGGGGGAGAACGTTACTGCTGCCGCTGGACAGGGAAGCGGCATCCTGCTGCCACAGCTGGATCGAAACAGTCCGGGGACGCGCCGGCCAAGTCATATAACCATAAAAATTCAAGGTTTGTCTGATGCGTGAGGCCGCCCTGGAGTACGAAGAATCGCATGCCGTAACGGATGACATCACCGACGCCCTCGTAATAAGAGAGGGCAACATCACCCTGGTGACCGAGAAGAACGGCAACATACCTGAGGGAGAGGAACATGGATACGGGCTATACCACAGGGACTGCAGATTTCTCAGCGGGTACACCAGCCGCCTCAACGACAGGCTTCTACTGGACATCCTCTCCAGCGACGAGAGGGACTACGGGTCTACCGTCGTAATGACGAACAGGGCGTTTACCGACGACCGGGGCAGGCCAGTGAAGAAGAACACGATAACCGTGCTCAGGGATCGCATCATCCCCGGCATGGTCAGGGAGACCATCTCTATCACCAACCACAACCAGTTCGTCGTCCATGCCAGCCTGACCCTGAAATTCGAGGCGGACTTCAACGACATATTCACGATCAGAGGCATAACCGGAAAGCAGAGCGGCCGGCTGGAAAAGCCGGCCTTTAACGGGAACACTCTCGTATTTACATATCACGGGAAGGATGGCAGGACCCGCACTACCACGATACAATTCGACCCGGCCCCCAGATGTACAGACGGGCATAACTGCACGTATCAACTTCAGCTCCAGCCATCCCGGACTTACAAGCTGGAACTGCATATCCATGTGGAGGAGAAGGAGGAAGGAACGCCGAAGGAAAGCCATCTCAGTCCTATGAGCGGCCTGACCATCGAGGAGCGCCTGGAGAGAATCCGGGCATCCTACGCGTATACGATGGAATGCTGCGGCAAGTTCGGCACCGACAACCTCATCTTCAACCGTATTTTTCTCCGATCGCTGGCAGACCTCAGGCTCCTCAACATGAGCAGCCACGGGCACATCTTCCACTCAGCCGGCGTCCCGTGGTACGATGCCCTGTTCGGCAGGGACAGCATTATCTCCGCTATCCAGTCCATGCCCTACGAATTCAGCAAGGCTAAAAGCACCTTACGCCTCCTCGCCCGGTACCAGTCCAGGACTTACGACGACTGGAAAGACGCAGAGCCGGGCAAGATCCTGCACGAGCTGAGAGTGGGAGAAAAAGCGAACCTGAACGAGATCCCCATGATCCCATACTACGGAAGCGTGGACTCCACCCCTCTCTTCCTCATCCTGCTCGCCGAATACATCGGCTGGACGGGAGAAGCCGGCCTGTTCCACGAGCTTTTCGAGCACGTGACTGCAGCCATGGAATGGATGGACAACTACGCGGATCCCGGAGACATGGGCTTCGCATCATACATCCCCCGCTCCCCGAAAGGCCTCTCCAACCACGGGTGGAAGGACTCCAAAGAAGCTATCAGCAGATCCGATGGCACCCTCGCCAGGCCCCCGGTCGCGCTCTCAGAAGTACAGGGTTATTTCTACATGGCCAAAGTCTACATGGCGATCCTGTTCGAACGGCTGGGCGAGAGGGAGATCGCCAGGCGACTCATCCACGACGCCCACGAAATCAAGCGAAAGTTCAACCAGCACTTCTGGATGAGCGAAAAAGGATTCTACGCACAGGCGATCGATAAGGACGGCCTTTGCGACGTGATCTCCTCCAACCCCCTCCAGTGCCTCTGGACAGGCATCGTGGACAGCAGCCGGGCAGAAGACATGGTGAAGCGCATGTTCGAGCCGGACATGTTCACCGGCTGGGGCATAAGAACCCTGTCGTCCCGGGAGAAGAGGTATAGCCCGCTGGGCTACCACACAGGCACCGTCTGGCCTTTCGACAACTCGATCATAGCGCTGGGCCTGTGCAGGTACGGGTTCAAGGAAGAAGCTAACAGGCTGCTGACCTGCATGTACGAGGCGGCCAGCCAGTACCCCCGGTACCGGCTGCCCGAACTGTTCGGAGGCTACGACCGGGAGCACTACAGCGTGCCCACCCGATACCCGGTAGCCTGCAGCCCCCAGGCCTGGTCCGCAGGAACTATACCTTACATGCTGTCAGCAGCCCTGGGCTTCATCCCTAATGCACTAGACCAGAGGCTGACCCTGATCAAGCCCACCCTGCCCGCGTGGGTGGAAGCCCTGAAAATCAAGGACCTGACCGTCGGCGGCATCCCGGTCAGCCTCGAATTCAAACGCATCGGCACCGACACAATGGTCAACGTCCCCGGCGAGACAGACCTGGACGTCGTGGTGCACTACTGAAACTGGCTCCAAAGTGCGACTGGAAAGTTAAAAACCCGGCCCCGGTAATAAAATTGAGAAGGGGCGCCGATCTACGCCGGCACCATCTCCTTCTTTTCCCGATCCCAGTGGCGATGCTGGGCGATCGCCTTGCGGAAAGCCTCGAAGAACTGGCCGAAGTCCCCTGTCTCTGCGGCTGTGACGACGCCCCTGTCAGAAACCAGCCCTTTCTCGCCCTCACCTGAGAGTTTTACGCCTTTGATGCTGGAAGCTTTCAACAGCTCCACGCCTTCTCCCGTGGCCGCGATCGGCTTGCAGTGCCTGAACGCCTCGTTGATGAAGTGAACGGCACTGCCCTGGCTCTTCAGCGCCTCCACGCTTTCCCTGCCTCCGGGCACGAAGACGGCGTCGAACAAGACCGAGGCGGTCGTCTCGTAGCTCTTGTCCACCATCACCTCCCCACCCCCGGATCCTCTGAGCGTGCCCTGGGTCATGGAGACGACTTTAGCGCTGGCGCCTTTTTCTTTCAGCAGCTTCAGGAGCTGCTCTACATGGGAAGCGTTAACGCCGTTGGCGGCGAGGATGGCGACCTTCCGGCTCTCGATCGTGTCAGGAACCTTATTCGCCTGGCTTAACGCCGGAGACTTATCCAGCCTGCTCTTCTTCTGCGGGGCTTTCGCCTCCGGCACCTTCACGCTCACGCCTTCCGCGATCATCCGCCCGAGCTCCGGGTCCACGTTAGCGAACATGTCGGCGATCCGCTGCCGGATCTCCAGGCTCTTCACCTTGCCCACCTCGAAGTGGAACGCCTTGACGATATGCTCCTTCTCGGGCTCCGTCATGCTGTTCCAGAACAGGGTGGCCTGGCTGAAGAAGTCCTTGAAGCTGTCGCTCCTCGCCCGGATTTTCTTACCCTCCACCTTCTCGGTATAGTGGACGTAGCCGTGCTCCTCACGGGATGCCGGCCGGGGGTCCCCGTTGCCCACGGTGTTAGGGAAGTAGGCCGACTTGCCCTTGTTGATCGTCATCCGGTGGTAGCCGTCCCGCTGGTTGTTATGGTAAGGGGCGAGTGGCCTGTTGATGGGTATCTCGTGAAAGTTCGGACCGCCAAGGCGGATCAGCTGGGTGTCCAGGTACGAGAACAGCCGTCCCTGCAATAGCGGATCGTTGGTGAAGTCGATGCCCGGCACCACGTTGGCGGGGCAGAAGGCCACCTGCTCCACCTCGGCGAAGAAGTTATCGGGCTTTGATGTCAGGGTCAGTTTGCCGATGATCTTCAGAGGCACCTGCTCCTCCGGCACAATCTTTGTGGCGTCCAGCAGATCGAAGTCGAACTTGTGCTCGTCCTCCTCCTCGATGATCTGCACCCCGAGCTCATACTCCGGGTAATGGCCTTCTTCGATCGCCTCGTAGAGGTCCCGCCGGTGGTAGTCCGGGTCCTTCCCCGCTATCTTCTGAGCCTCGTCCCACACTAGAGAGTGAACGCCCAGCTTCGGTATCCAGTGGAACTTGACAAACCGTCCTTTTCCCTGCTTGTTGACGAACCTGAACGTGTTGACTCCGAACCCCTGCATCATCCGGTAGCTTCTCGGGATGCCTCTGTCCGAAAGGACCCACATGATCATGTGGGCGTTCTCGGGATGGCTGGCCACGAAGTCCCAGAAGGTATCGTGAGCGGCGGAAGCCTGGGGCATCTCGTCGTCAGGCTCGGGCTTGATCGAGTGGACCAGGTCGGGGAACTTAATCGCGTCCTGGATGAAGAACACGGGAATGTTATTGCCAACGAGGTCGTAGTTGCCGTCCTCGGTATAGAACTTGGTGGCGAAGCCCCGGGCATCCCTCACCGTATCGGCCGAGCCCCTGAACCCCACAACCGTCGAAAACCGGACAAAAACCGGAGTCTTCTTACCGGCTTCCTGCAAAAATGATGCCATCGTGTACTCCGCCATCGACTCGTAGCACTCGAAATACCCGTGAGCGCCCGTACCTCTGGCATGGACAATACGCTCTGGAATGCGCTCGTGATCGAAATGGGTGAGCTTCTCCCTGAAATGAAAATCCTCCAGCAGAGTCGGCCCCCGTTCACCTGCCTTCAGGGACATGTCCGTTTCGCTTACTCTGACGCCCTGGTCAGTAGTCAGAAACTGGCCCTCCGGGTACTCCCTGAACTCCTCAAGATCCTTTAGCTTGCTCTTCTCGTCGACGTCTATGTGTGTGGCTTTTTTAAGCTGCTCGCTCATGTAGTAACCTCCGCATAATGGCCATCGCAGTAAAGAGACTAGATGCCGGCTGGCGTCAGCATACGATAGCTGCCATTATCGTAAACTAAAAAGTAGATGGGTGGACGACAGGTTAAATATTATCGCAATTATATTATAATATTTGGCTGGAAAAGCCTTACTATGGTTATTTTGGGCACTATATATCAAAGATTAAGGCAGCAGCCTTAACTCATGTTAAAAAAGTCCCTCTGGCAGGCATCGCCGACGAGCACAGGCCCGGTCAGGTTAATCCTGGACCGCCTGACGGCTCCGAATTCGCTGAGGCCGTCTGCCGTAGTAGAAAAGACCGTGTCGCCCAGCATGGCCATCGAAGCGAGGCCTCCGGCAGCCTCGGCAGTCTCGACCGCGTCCAGCGCCCGGCGGCTGATCAGGCCCGTGTCGACCGCGAACTTCCTGGACAGGCGCATGAACTCTTCGAACGTGGGCTTCTTCAGCAGAGCTTTCAGGCACCGCTCTCCGGCAAGGCTGATCAGCTTCTTCTCCTGCTCATCCGATAGCACGCCTTTGGTGGAAATAGGGCCGAAGTGGACGTAATAGATGTAGTCAGGGGCCGTCGGGATGCGGTCGAGGGCAAAGGGAGTGCCGGGCTGCAGCCTGATCTCGACGCCGCCGTTGCTCATGCCTGAAACGTCCCCGAGGCCTGTACCGCTGGCGACTTCGGCCAGATGGGCGGCATAGCACAGCTCGTTAAACGTCCTCTCCAGCCCCAGCAGCTGGTTCAGGGCCAGCGCCGTGCTCATCGCCCCGGCAGCGCTGGCGCCAAGGCCGCCGCCGATCGGCACCGAGAGGCGGCTATTGACCAGTACAGGCTGATCGGTGAGCAGATCAATAAGGGTTCGGGTGGTCGTCGCCTCGCTCTCCACGCCATTCAGGAGGACCCTCGTCTCGCCGTCGGGAAGCAGGGTGACCTCAGTGTAGACGCCGTCATCGAGGGACAGCCCCGCTCCGCATGAGCCGGTTTTCAAAGGGTCCTCGTGCTCTCTGGCCACGAAGAAGCCGGTAACGTGCCCCGGCGCGAACGCCCTCGCCTTCATTTGAAATACTCCGAAACTGCCTTCAGGATCGCTCCGGCGATCACGCTCTTCTTCCCTGTAACCCTCGCCGTCGGGACTTCGTACCGGATGATGAACACGTCGTTGACCGAGGAGTCCCGGACACCGCCGAACCGGTTGGCCACGATCAGGTTGGCCCCCGACTCCTCCAGCCGGCGCTCAGCCCGACTCACCAGCTCATTCTCATCAACCGTGTCGGCCTTGAAGGCCACGATGAACAGGCCCGGATAATCGTGCCTCACCCTGTCAAGGATCTTCGGGGTAGGCTGCAGCGTGATCGTGAGCGAGCCCGCAGAGCTGATCTTATCAGGCGCCTTCTCCACGGTGAAATCGGAGATGGCAGCAGCGCTGACGTAAATGTCGTAGCCCTTCTTAAGCTCGCCGAGGACGGCTGCCATCATGTCCCCGGCACTCTCCGCAAACACGTCCCGGATGCCAGGCACGCCAATACTGTCCTTGTGGACCACCGTGACCTCCGCCCCCTGCCGGAACGCTTCCAGCGCCAGCTCGACGCCCATCCTCCCGGTGCTCCGGCTCGTCAGCACCCGGATCGGGTCGATCTCCTCGAAGTTGGGGCCGCTGGTGATCAGCACCCTCTTGCCCCGGAGCGGAGACCTGGAGAGCACCCGCTCGACATTGAGCACGACCTCGGCGTTGTCCGGAATCTTGGCGATGTGCTCCTCCCGCTTCGGCATCAGGAATTTGATACCCATGTCTTCCAGCTTCCTGATGTTCTGCCTGACGATCAGGTGATCATACATGGAGCCATGCATGGCCGGCACGATCAGCACCGGAATCTTCGACCCGATGGCCGTGGTGGCGAACGTCGTGACCGGAGTATCATCGACCCCGGAGGCGATCTTGCCGATGGTGTTCGCCGTGCACGGGGCAATAAGCAGTAAATCGTAAGCCTCCTTGCGCTCGCCGCACAGGGCGACGTGCTCCACGTCCCCGGTAATCTCAGTGATGACCGCCCTGCCAGTCGCATACTGGAGCGCATACGGGTGAATGATCGTCTGCGCCGCCTGACTCATCACTGCCTGGACGACGGCTCCCCTACGAATGAGTTCTCTCGCCAGCCTGACCGTTTCGACGGCCGCAATGCTGCCCGTCACCGCTAACACGATCTTCTTGCCTTTCAGAGAATCGCTGACAGTGCCGGTCAGATCAAGCGTGGGGTGAGAGACATCGAGAGTCATGGCTTTAACCATTGGATAATGGGCATAATTCCTTTTTAAATGTTAGCGTCAAGAAAGCGATGTCGATCAAAACATACCCTTACACCCGGCCATTGCAGTGAGCCCGGGAGCGAAGACGAACGCTGCGCTGTGCCAGACCCTCACAGATTCCGCAGATTCCGACAGAATCCACAGATTCCGACCGATAGCACAGATGATGGACAGTGAAACGTTATCGACTTCACATTCATACCTGTTGATCGATCAATGAATCTGTGGTATCGATTTCATCTGTGCAATCCAGTAATCATCTGTGGATTCTGTTTCAATCTGCGGAATCTGTGTGGTTTAGCACAGCGTAGCGTTCGTGTTGCCGATTCACTCCTGATATAAATACTCTATTCCAGCACCTTTTTCAACGCCCCGTAGGAGATGACATCGTTTATGCTCTCCACGAATTTGATGTTCTCCGGCTTGCCGCTGGCCAGGGCGTTACGTAGTAATATCGGCGTCAGGTCGACGTCCCGGGCGCCCCGGCACGTCGATAATACACAGTACTCGGCGCAGTACCCGGTGAGGATGACGGTGTCGACGCCGAGCTTGCGCAGGGTTTCGAGAAGAGGGGTTTTGGTGAACGAGTTACTGTAGGTCTTGTGGATGTGGATGTCCGAGTCGAGAATATCCAGGCTTTCGGGTAAGTCAAAGGCATCGTTACCGGGAACTCTGTCGCCTTCGATGTCCTGGACGCAGATGATGGGCAGATTTTTCTCTCTGAAAAGTTCTATGGCTGCATTGATATACTCGATGGCGTCGTTGAGAGACTGAGCAGTGACCGGGTTCTTGAAGAACTCCTTCTGGACGTCGATGACTAAGAGGGCGGGTTTCATGTGCCATAGTTAATACGAGGGTAGATATAGCTGTTATTGAGAGTGGTAATAGACTGGCAAAGTGCGCTGAAGGGGATATCCCCAGCCTTAAACTATCAGCGCCAAAGGCGCATAATCCCCACTACTTTTATATACTCAAAGTTACTATGACGAGATGTCTACTCGAAAGTATCTATCTATGTCTGGAGATAATTTACATGGCTAAGACTAAAGCAGACGCTAAATCCCGCAAGGCCGGCAGTAACCTGAAGGCTTGCAGGCAGTGTCACAATCTACTCGAAGGCGACGTTTGCCCCGTCTGCCAGTCCGGCGCACTGAGCGAGGACTGGAGCGGCTACGTGGTCATCATCGATCCGGCGAGGTCCGAGATCGCGAAGCTGATGAATGTCAAGCGGCCCGGCAAGTTTGCCTTGAAGGTGCGCTAAGTTGATCTATAAGTTGACGCCGGCGCTGCGCGATGACCTGAAGACCCCGTTCGGTACGCTGTACCCGGGCAAGGGCGAATCGTGCCTGGCGAAGGTAGTGAAAGCACTGGACAAACCCCCCAAGATCATCTCCATCGGGGACGTGACCACTTTCTACCTCATCAAAGCCGGTGTCGTGCCCGACATGTGCCTCGTCGACGACCAGACCATGCGTCTGCCGGTCGACCACGAGGTCCGCAAGGGCACTTCCCACCACACCTTCAAAGAGCTGCGAGTCAGCAACCCCGCTGGCGTCGTCACCCAGGCGCTCATGGACCTGATCAAGGACAACATGAGCTCGACAGAGCCCGTCCGCATCTTCGTGGACGGAGAGGAAGACCTGGCGGTCATACCCGCCTGCCTCTACGCGCCGATCGGCTCTGCCGTCATCTACGGCCAGCCCAACGAAGGCGTGGTCGTGGTCAGGGTGACCGAGGAAAAGCGGAAAGAGACAAAAGCTCTCCTGGACAAGATGGAGAGAGTAGACGAATAAAGACAGAATTTACGATCATCAGTCAACAAATGGTGATAAGTATGGAAATAAAAGTACTGGAAGAAAAGAACAACCCGCTCCTGCAGAGGCGCGAGGTAAAGTTCAGCGTAAGCCACAACCTGGGCACCCCGTCCAGGCAGGAGATCAAGAATAAGATCGCCGCCTACCTGAACTCGAAGCCGGAACTGGTCATCATCGAGCGCATGAGGTCCGAGTTCGGCAAGCGCGAGACCAGGGGCTATGCCAAGATCTACGAGACCGAAGAGCGCCTGAAGCGCGTCGAGAACGAGCACATCATCCAGAGGAACCAGAAGCCTGTTCCGAAGGAAGAGCAGAAGGAGTGATCTGAATGGCAGCACCAAAAGCACCCGCAAAGGCACCGGCAGCACCGGCAGCATCTAAGGGCGGCGCCAAGGGCCCGGCCAAGGGCACCAACACCAAGGCCCGCATGTACGAAGTCAAGGACGGCAAAGTCAGCCGCAAGGGCCAGACCTGCCCCCGCTGCGGCGACGGCGTCTTCATGGCAGCCCACAAGGACCGCGTCTCCTGCGGCAAGTGCGGCTACACCGAGTACAAGAAATAAGTCAGGTACAGACTTTTAAACCATAACTATCACCGTGACGGACGCTCCCCCGGATCGGGCGATGATTATAGGTATGCCGCAGGCGTGTTAGCCCGGAAGGGTATTACCCGGCACGATTGCGGCGTACAATCAACATTTTTCTATATATTAAACGCTTACAGCGAGGCGTTTTGTCCCAGGTTGCCTGGGCATGGTGAGATAGCAAGACGAACGCTGTGCGTTTCTGGTTGCTCTTGTGTAGTGAGACAGCAAGACGAACGCTGCGCTGTGCAAAACCTCACAGATTTCACGGATTGAAACTGATTCCACAGATTACGACTGGATAGCACAGATTACGATGGATTCCACAGATAACAAAATGTTCTGATCGAGTGCTCTTATACTTGCTATAGGTGATCGAATAGTTAGAGTATTCCTTCTGTGATATCGTGTAGTAATCGGTGGATTCAGCAGAGGAATCTGTGGAATCAATCAGAATCTGTGCCATCTGTGTGGATTAGCACAGCGCAGCGTTCGTGTATGTTCACGAACCCATGGGCAACTTATTGCAACCCGAACTCTTTTAACCCCGCAGGTGAAAATTAGATCGATTGCTATGCCGGACCAGCACCCCGAGAGTAATAATGATGTCACCGCAGAAGTGGAATATCTCGGCGTCGACGATGAGACCGGGGCCGATCTGGAGCGGAAGGCTGAACTGGATGCCATCGCTGACTCGATTCGGCAAACTCTTAAAGGACGCCGAGTGCTGGAGGTGGCGTGCGGCACGGGGTACTGGACGAAGATCGCGGCGGAGGTGGCCGCTCACGTGGTGGCGCTGGACATCTCGCCGAAGATGCTGGCAGTCGCCCAATCCAGGGCACTGCCCCCGGAGAGCGTGGAGTTCTGCGTGCATGACGCCTATGAGCTGGCCTCAGTACAGGGATCGTACGACGCCGGCCTCGCCATATTCTGGCTGTCACATGTGCCCAGAGATAGAGTGGAAAAATTTCTCGGAGGTTTCCACAATCGCCTCGGAGAGGGCTCGGTGGTGTTCATGGCGGACAGACTCTACACGCCAAAGACAGGGGGTACTCTTATGGTAAAAAGGGGCAGCCCGGATACGTTCAGGCTGAGGCGGATGCCCGACGGCAGCATGGGGGAGATCATAGTGAACTACTATGATGACAGCTCGCTTCAGCCCCTGCTGGCGCTTTACGCTGAAGATCTCGAGATCAGCGCGGGCGAGAGTTTCTGGTGGCTGCGGTACAGGGTGAAAAACAGGGTGAAAAACATCAAATAGCATAAGCGCTTATCTTTTAGAAACATGGCGCCGGACATCTTTGAAATCAAGCTGAATAAAAGACAGGAGAAGAAGGCCCTTGACATCGCGAGCAAGCAGGGGAACTTCACTATATTTTTGGGAAAAGAGGGCAAGATCCGTATATCCGCCAAGAAGGAGAAGCCTAAGAAAGGCGAAACCCATGCAGCTACTGTCGACGCCAGTAATAACTATTATGAGTGGCTGATCGGCTGGCTCGCCCAGCAGGGCATCGTGCCCTCAGAGGAGCTTACGAGCGAGATCGAGCGGCTCTTCAAGGCCGAGAGAGATGCGGAAGACGAGGAGTTCAGCAACACGGTGAACCAGCTTGACGTCGTCACCGCCGGCACGATCGAGAGCCTCCGGGCCAGGCTCTCTGAGGAAATGTGCTCAGGCACGCTCAGCACCAAGCTGAAGAACGACTACCGGTGCGTGATCAAGCGGCTTGATGCCCGGGACTACAACGCGAACTACATTGCAAAGTGGACCGCCCGGACCATGGGCGAGCAGGAAGGCCTGGCGTACATGGGCAACATCAAGGAGATAGAGAGCCAGTTCGGCACGAAAGTGATCAGATGCCGCATGTACGGCCGCATCTTCCTGGACGACGCAAAGCCGATCAAGCCCGGAAAAGGCCTGAAGTGGATCAGGCTCGTTCAACCATAATCCGATCGATTGCTATGAAATGTTACACCGGCCCCGCCGGCAAAGCCGATTTTTTGAAGGCCCCTGAAGGCCTGCCTGTGATCATCGACGTCCTGCGGGCTTCTTCCACCATCATCGTCGCCCTCGCCTCGGGAGCCCGAAAGGTAATTCCGGTGGAGGACGAAGCTGAAGCCCTCCGGCTCGGCCGGGAACTGGGAGCGATCACCATCGGCGAGCGCCAGGGCATAAAAATCAAGGGTTTTGACCACGGCAATTCTCCGACCGAGCTGATGGCCTCCGATCTGAAGGGCAGGACGGTTGTGATCACCACGACCAACGGCACAAGAGTAATGGTCGAAGGCGGCATCATCGCCAGCACCCTCAACGCAGGAGCCGTGGCAGATCGAATCAGGTCGCAGCCCCACGCTTACCTGCTCGCCTCCGGCTCGCCCCTGAAATCAGATGAAGACCTGTGCGCCGCCCTGCTGATCGAGAACATCGCCGGCAGAATCAACGGAGGCGAAAACCCAGAAAGAGCCGTGCAGGCCGCCACAGAGTCGCTGGAGGGCAAAGCCCTGCTCGAGGGCATCAGAGGCTCTGCTTCGGGAAGAAAGCTGACAGCTTATGGCTCCGGCAGAGACGTGGAGATGATCTGTACTGAGATTAACACTTATCCTTTGATACCGGTTTACAGGAACGGAGCGATAACACTGCTGTAATATTCATTTCTGAACTTTTAGGACTGTCAGGTACGGTTTACACGAAGTACGCAAGGTACGCGAAGTACGCGAAGTTTTACGATAAGATCATTTCCCAGCATGCCATTTTTACCGTACTTTGAGTACTTTGAGTATAGTTTTTCTTGAAACTTTTTGGACATTCCTGTGCCCGGATGTTCGCCTTTTGAACGCCTGCATTCGCAGGCGTTCTCGAGGCGATGCGTGAACGATCGCTGCGCTGTGCCGGGACACAGATTGTACAGATTTGACAGATTATACAGATACTACCTGAAATAGGATATCGTCTAACCAACTTTTCCTTATCGCATCTGTCCAATCTGTATCATCTGTCCAATCTGTGTCCAAGCACAGCGCAGCGTTCGTCATCGTTCACACGTGAATAAGCAAGGGCTATACGCCCCACGATCTGATCGGACAGACATCCAAAAAGTTTCAGAAATGACTATACTTCGTGTAAACGGTACGGGCACTAGTACAATAGGTTTCCTAAATATTGCCGCAGGCTTCAATTATGAGCACCCTTCTTCCTCACTTTTTGGACGCTAGATTATAGCCCGTTTCTACTGACGTCCGATATAATTTATTAATATATAACTGCGCCCGGCTCGTTTTTACTATTCGTTTACAGGACAATAAACATTATATAGTTGCATACCATATGTGATAAGCATCTAAAAATTGAGGAGCATTATGGAAGTCGAGACGCTGAAGCGGCTGGCCCTGATGGGCGCGAACAAGGAGCAGGTGAGTCTCTCATCATCAATTTTCGCGACCTCGCTGGGCATGAGCCCCCAGACGGCGGCAAGGCGGCTGTCTGCCCTGGAAGAGGACGGGTACATCACCCGGGTCGTCACTCCGGAGGGCCAGAAGGTCCGGATCACGGAAAAGGGCATCACGTGCCTGAAGTCCGAGTACCGGGACTACTGCAGCATCTTCGAAGACGGCGGCGCCCCCGTCATGAGGGGCAAAGTGGTCACGGGCCTGGGCGAGGGCCAGTACTACATTTCGCTGGACGGCTACCGTAACCAGTTCAACGATAAGCTCGGCTTCGACCCGTACCCGGGGACCCTGAACGTCCGCCTGACGGAGCCCTTCATCCCGGCCGAGCACGAAGCGGTCGTGATAGCCGGCTTCAAAGGAGAGAACCGGACCTTCGGGGGATGCAAGTGCTACCCCGTAAGGATCAAAGGAGTCAGGGCAGCCATTATCCGCCCGGACAGGACGAGCTACCCGCCCAACCTGATAGAGATCATAGCTCCGATCAAACTGAGAGAGTCGCTCGGCCTCCGGGACGGCGACGAAGTAGAGGTGACGCTGGAATGATAGACGACGCTATACAGGCCCTCCGCAAGGGCCAAGTGATACTGCTTTACGACTACGACAACCGCGAACGCGAGACCGACCTGGTCGTCCCCGCAGAGTTCACCACCCCGCAGATCGTCTACCAGCTCCGCAGGGACGCCGGTGGCCTGATGTGCGTGGCCATCGACCCGGTCGCGTGCACGAAGCTGGGCATCCCGTATATCGTGGACGTGTTGAAGTACGCCGGAGACTCGGGCAACGGGTTCGGCGCCATCGAGTCGATCTACGAGAAGGTAGGCGACATTCCATATGACTCCAAGTCCTCGTTCTCGCTCTGGGTCAACCACCGCAAAACCTACACAGGCATCACCGACTACGACCGGTCGCTCACCATCACGAAGTTAGCCGACATCACAAAAAGCGCCCTCAACGGCAACAAGATCCCCTTCGGCCAGGAGTTCAGGTCGCCCGGCCACGTGCCGCTGCTGCGCTGTGCTCCCAACCTCCTGAAAGACAGGAGAGGCCAGACGGAGCTGTCCATCGTCCTCGCCAGGGCGGCAGGAGTCACTCCTGCGATGGTCATGTGCGAGATGCTGGACGGGGAAACCGGCAAGGCGCTCACCAAGGAAGATGCGAAGGCTTACGCTAAGAAGCACGGCCTCGTCTTCGTAGAGGGCACTGAGGTCGAAGAGCTCTTCAAGAAGATGCAGAGCCAGAACTAACAGTTTCTCAATTTTTTCTTTTTTAATAAGCCGGCCCGGAGGACTTTCGGGCGACGGGTAACATGTGCCTGGGGACTATACCATAATATGATATTCACTATCATGCTGCCTGCGATCGATGGATAAGGCTAACCGTAATCAGTTTCATGCAAGTCTCGGGAATCTAAAAAGGTATAGAAAAAAGGATTCCGGCCCTATAGAACAGGACCGTTGCTCAGCATTTCTTTTTTCAGCTCACCGAAGGTAGCCATCCGCTCTGCAAAGGCATTGTGGCGGTGGATGCTCTCCTCGTTGACCTGCTCGATGGTGATAACCGCATCGTCGGGCAGGCTGGGGAACTTCCGGACGAGGTTCTTGGCCATTGTCCTCACGCAGTCCTCCACGAACTTGGGGTTCTTGTGGGCGGAATGGACTACGTACCGCTCGTCCTCTCTCTTGAGCAGCTCGTACATCTGGGAGCTCATGGAATTTTCGATGATGTCGATGATCGCCTCTATTGACACTTTCACGTCATTCCCGGACTCGATCTTGATGGTGCCGACGCCCCGCTGGTTGTGGGTAGGCATGGGCATGTCATCCAGGAACTCTGCGATCACGTTGTCGGCCACGCCGAGCGCTGCCAGCTTCTTGAACGCGGTCTCCTTGGAGATCTCCTGGGCGCACGGGCACGCTGTCATGGCGATGACTTTGGCGCCGATCGTCTTGCGAATGATGCCGCCCCGGACTACGATGGCATCGGCGTAGATGTCGTAGACTTCCTGGCATTCGAGGCCGGTCTTCGGCGACTTCTTCTTCATCATGTACTCGCCATGCATCCTGACCTCCGCGTTGGAAGCGTACTCATGGGTCTCGAGGAGCCGCTTCGCCACGTCTACGCACAGGTCTTCGATCCGGTACACCGGCTGGTTGAGCGCCTCTTCCAGCGTCCGGTCTATGGCCTCAAGGTTCCTGGACAGGTTCGCGCCCTTTCGATAAGAGGGCAGGTCGACGAAAATGTCGAAGGTAGGAATCAGAATAATCGGTCTCTTGTCGCTCCGGGTGATCTCCACCATCTTTTTGACTTCGGTCACGCCAACGCGTGTCAGGCCGACCATCACATCCGGATTGCTTGCTTGAACGTCGGGGAGTTGCACGAATTTCACCAGGGATTGTATTCATTAGGGTCTTGTAGTAGCATAAGGTTTACCGTATGCTCGATCGAGGATCGCACGGACGAGGTGAGCCGAGGGGAATCCGCTCATCGCCGGCCGTGCGGCGCCAGCCGCTCAAAATCGACTTACGGCGATGCTGGCGCACGATCAGGACTTATTCCCGCTTCGTTTATGTACTTTCTGTGAAATCGATCGAGCCGCCGGTCGCCGAGACGAGGCACCGGCGCACCTCGCCGATGCCCCGGGAAGTCATCCGTCCGCAATCGTGGCCGGCACAGGCCTTTTCGACCGCCTTCGCCGCGAAAGCCGGGCCGAAGATCACCGCCACCTGCCACTCCCACCGTCCCAGTAAAGAGAGTACCTCGCTCGCAGGCAGCAGCCGTTCCTCAGGCCGGAGAAGGCTGTCTGCGGCCAGCAGGCGCTGTAAGTGCCGGGCCGCAGCCACGGCCGGCAAGCCGGGGGGCAGCAGGACGACTGCGTATACATCCGAGTATACCTGGCCCGCCACCAGCAGCCTGCGATCGCCATCTTCCGCAGAGAGCACGTCGATGCCCAGCGCCCGGCAGTCGTCAGCCAGCCTCAAGGCATCCTCGCCAGGCGGATAGCAATCCCTGCCCGACACGATGCCGAGCACCTTCATACCGCTCCCGGACTCTGCCAGGTCCCTCTCCACCGCTTCGAAGGTTCGCCTTACGTGTCCCTGTTCCATGCTGTCCATACTTATTTTCAGCAAAGTATAAATAACATATGCCACACTTAATTACAATTTGTAGAAAAATAGTATGGTATGCATATGAACAGCCTATCCAGAGAAATGCTGCTGTCGGTCGACGACGATGACGTCTGCGCCCGGAAGACGGTGATGAACGGAGAGCCTGCCGGCGAAGGCCCGCTGACAGCAGCGGGGCTGCTATCGGTCGACGACGGCGTCGACATGCCTGCAGTTTCCGGGGAGAGAGCGTGGGTGGAGAACGATGAAAGCCCGGTCGCAGCGGAAAAGCCGGCCGCCCCGGCGCCGGAAGAAGGGTCGGGCACCGAAGTGATCAGGAGCTACAAAGTGGGCACGCTCTGCACTGCCCAGGTGCTCTGGGACCGGGCGGCCGGCCAGTACAGGTACGAACTGATCGAGCCCCGGCTTACTGCTGCAGAAAAAGAGGCGTACGAATACATCATTGCCGAACTGCACAAAAAACCGAGGTCCGAGCTGGCCATGATGAGGCGGATCGGAGGCCGGGAAAGGATCCTCAGGAAGTTCGACCAGCTGTGTACCTCCCGGGGAGTCAGGGGAGCATCCAGAGACCGGCTCCTGTACTACATCGAGCGGGACTTCTGGGGCTACAAGAAGATCCACGCTTTGCTGCAGGACAGGAACGTGGAGGACGTGAGCTGCAACGGCTACTATCAGCCTGTTTACGTGTACCTGCCCGAGTTCGAGTCGATCCCCAGCAATGTAACATTTACCTCAGAGGAAGAGCTGGACGACTTCGTCATGTACCTGGTCCAGCGTGGAGGCAAATCCATCAGCGCAGCCCGCCCCATACAGGACGTCGCCCTTCCCGACGGCTCCCGACTGAACGCCACCCTGTACCGGGAAGTCAGCTCCGGGGGCACCACCTTCTCCATAAGGCTGGCCAACAGGGCTCGCAGCGCAGCCGAACTGATACGCCACGGCACCTTTTCCCCCGAGGCGCTGGCTTTCCTGTGGCTGGCGATGGAGAACAGGTGCAGCACCGCCTTCATCGGCGGCACTGCCTCCGGAAAGACCGCCGCCCTCAATGCGGTGGCCGCCTTCATCGTCGACCGCAACAAGGTCGTCACCATCGAGGACACCCGGGAAGTACGCCTGTCCAGCCGGAACTGGACCGCGCTGGTCACCCGTGAGACCGGCGAGTCGCCCATCACCGAGTTCGACCTTCTCGTCACCGCATTCAGGCAGCGGCCCGAATACGTGATCGTGGGAGAGGTGAGGACTCCGGAGGGCGCCCGCACAGCCATCCATGGCATCAACTCCGGGCATACGGTATTGCTGACATTCCATGCCGACAGTGCCCGGGGCTTCTTCAACCGTCTTACTCATGAGCCCTTCAGCATATCGCCGTACGTAGCGGCAAGCCTGTCTATCTGCGTATCCCTGTCCATGGTAGTCCTGCCTTCAGGAGGCGGTGAAACTAGGGCGAGGCGATGTCTCGCCATCAGCGAAGTGGCAGGCGTGGAGGACGACAGGCTCCAGATCAACACTGTCTTCGAATGGGACCCCGGCACCGACTCGGTCCAGATGAGGCCGGCAAGGTCCGCGGTACTCGAAAGAATCAGGGAATACAGAGGCTGGAGCGAAGAGCAGCTCATCGCAGAGATCGCCGAGCGGGCAGCAGTACTGCGGTGGCTGGCCCGCAACTCGGTCAGCGGCGACGATGGAGTGCGAAAGGTGGCGGAAGCGTTCCGCAGGAACCGTCGCAGGTTGCTGGACTACATCTCCGCTCACCCGGCGGCAGGAGGCGATACGAGTGATGTCCTTCCCTGAGATCGGGGTGATCAGGCGGGCTTCCCGGAGCCTGTCGGAGTCGAGGCAGATGGGAAAGCACGCTATCGCCTACGAGAAATGCCGGCTCGACCGGGAGTTCGGCGACTACGTGTATCACACCTGTATTTACGCTGCAGCGGCATCCTGTCTGGTCCTCATCGCAGGAGCGGCGGTCGCCCTGGCAACCAGGGCTGATGCGGCGCAGGCGCTCGCGTATACGGTGGCAGGAGCAGCCCTCGCGGCTCCGGCAGTGTTTCTGGGCAGGCTGTGGTCCGTATCCTCCTTCAAGGACTACAGGGGCGCACTGATAGATTCGACGCTGGTGTACGCGGTCGGCCTCATGCTGGCAATGGCCAGCTTCAACGTGCCCATCAGGAGGATCTTCAGCAACCTCTCCAACCTGTCCGACGTATATGGCAAGGAGCTGGCGCTGGAAGCCACATACGTGCTCGCCCTCATCGAGGAGGACGGCATGGACGTCATCTCCGCCATGCGCAAAGCACAGGCGACCTCCCCCTCCATGCTCTGGCAGGAACTGCTCATCGGCATCACCGCGGTGTACAGCAGCGGCGGCCTGCTGAAAGAATACCTGGAAGGCAGGTACCGGGCGCTCGCCGAGAAAAAGATGGCGGACGTGCGCCGGTATAACGAGGCCGTGCAGGGGATGGCCTCCGTGTACCTGTCAGTGATCGGCATCGCCTCGATCTTCATAGCGATCATCAACCTGGTCTTCAACATGACAGGGATGGTAGCAGGGAACGCCTTCGTCTGGATCGACGCCATAGTGATCGTACCCCTGGGCAGCTTCATAATGGCGAGAGCGCTGAAAGCCGCCTCTCCGGAGGGGTGAGCGGCCGTGAACATCCTTAAAGGCTTCCAGGCAGAGGACCTGTGCCCGGCGCTCAAGTCGGCGGGCATGGGCAGAATCCTCCTCGCGGCGACGCTGCTGGGCACTACTGCAGCCGTGGCAGCCGCTCTGCTGTCACAGCCCGCAGACGTGATCGCGTACGTCCTGATCATGGGGACGCTGGTGCCTGCTGCGATCGCCTACGGGATCACGGCATCATACGACAGCGAAGTAAACACCCGGGCCCCGGAGCTCTTTTACGACCTGTCGGAGTACATCGGGGCAGGCGGCTCGATAATCAAGGCACTCAAGCGAGTCTCTGCAGGATCTTACGGCACGATGTCGGACGAGATGAGCCGGGTGCTCTCAGAGGTAGAGGACGAAGGGCTCGACCTCGCCGCCGCCATGAAAGCGATGGCCGCCAGGGTAAATAACGCGTACATCAGCAGGTCAGTGGCAGTGATCTGCGAGGCCCTCACCTCCAGCTCGGACCTGGAAGGCATCCTGAAGATGGTCGCAGCAGACGGCCGGCTGTCCATGTCACTGCTAAAGGAGCGCCGGTCAGGCCTGCTGGCGGCAGTTGTCGTCATGTACCTGACCACCATCATCCTGCTGCTCGTGGTCTCGCTCTGCATCACCTCGCTGGTCCCCATGTCACAGCAGCTGAAAGCGCTGTCCGGTGGGGACTATGGCGGCATGGAAAGCCCGCGGGAGTTCGCCCTCCCCTACTATTTCCTCGCCATATCGGTGGCAGTCTGTTCAGGACTCATTATCGGAGAGATGAGAGACTGCTCTGCCTTCGGGGGCCTCAAGGACGCAGCCATACTGGTCACGCTGGCATTCATCGTGTTCGAGGCGGTCGTCTTTCCGGGCTTTAACCTGATGGAGGCGCTGATGCCATGAAGAACCATTACGGTGTCTCGGAGCTGCTCGGCTACGCTATACTGGCCGGCGTAGTCATGATCGCCGCCATCGGCGTGTCAGCAGGGGCGGGCGACCTGATAGCGGCCAGCGTCCGATATGCCGGGCTGGAAGAAGCCACCACCTCTATGCAGGCCTTCTCAACGGCCGCTGCACGATCGGTAGCTTCGAGCAACGAATACCCTGAAGCCCTGGAGATGATAGTTCCACAGGGCTACGATCTGGTCCTGCTGGACGGGGATGACGACTGGCACGCCATCACCATATGGTCCGGTGGCACTGAGCTGAC
The DNA here is from genome assembly GCF_000063445.1 of Methanocella arvoryzae MRE50. Classification (NCBI taxonomy): domain Archaea; kingdom Methanobacteriati; phylum Methanobacteriota; class Methanomicrobia; order Methanocellales; family Methanocellaceae; genus Methanocella; species Methanocella arvoryzae. The sequence goes on along the minus strand of NC_009464.1, from coordinate 2,167,450 downwards.
CACCCTCCGCCCGGGAAGCATCAGCCTCAGATCCGCGTTCAGGTCGTCAGGCTGGGAAGGAGGAGGGGTTTTTGTCGAGGATGGAGGCATATCAAAGGCAGAACAGAAGCCTGCGATCTTCACCGCCTCCTCCCCCGGCGGCCAGACATCGCTATACCTCAGCATACCCTGCCTGTCGGCAGACACCGCCGTCATCCCCCAGGGCAGAAGCGTCGTGCTGTCGCTCCGGTGCCAGTCCCGGGACGATTTCTCGTGGCCGGTGCCGCCGGGACAGCAGGTCACAGTCGAGGTCAGGACAGACAGCACAGACGGGTGGAAACAGGTACTCGAAGCTCAGGGCTTTTCCGTAACGACGGGCCCGGACAGCGTCAGAGGATCACGAGGAGGGATAAGCCATGTACGCCTCGCAACAGCTGAGCTGCAAGTCGAAATACTTTGATAGGGGTATCGCCACCATGGCCGAGTATATCCTGCTCCTCGGCGTATCTCTCACCGTCTTTCTTGCCCTGTTCGCCGCTTTCAGCATGGCTGCGGCCACGGCGGAAAACGACGCCACAGCCATTGTAGCGAAAAATATCGCATCCGCCGTCAGCGCGGCCATCTGCGGTGCAGCCGGAGACGGCACTGCCTCAGCACACATAACCCTCGAACTTCCCCCGGACATCTGCGGTAAGCCATACGTCATATACCCGTCTGCCGACGGCCGCCACCTGATCGTGATGGTAAGCAGGACAGGCCAGCCGCAGAAATACGAGACGCCACTTGAGCTGCGGGCTGACGGGGTTCGCATAGAAGGTTTCGCGGCAAGTGATCAGGGCGAGCTGCGCATTTCCTATGACACGGGGGCCAGGATGGTGACGCTGTCATGAGAAATGATTCGGGAGGAGCCTTCAGCCTCGACCTCGTAATCGCGCTGGGCATCCTGATAGCCTGGATAGGGGCAGCGGTATTGTTTACAATGAGCACGCTTGCCGTAGAGTATACGGACCAGTATTCCGTCGGGCTTAAGCCCCTCGCGGAGAGAATCGGGGACACGCTGGTCGAGAGCCCCGGGGCTCCCAATGGCTGGCACCTGAGCCCGGACCTGGCCAGGGGAGCGACCATCATAGGCCTGTCTGACGGCTCCCCGTGCATCCTCTCCTCCGAGAAAGTGTACTCTCTCAGCTTCTTCAACGCCACTGAGCTGGGGAGACACCTGGCGCTGGACGACTCGGAGAACACCTACGGCATCAGGATAGAAGTTTCGACGGACGACGGGTCGATATCGGTTGCGTCCGGGTACGTGGTGGACGACGGGACGCTGGACGTGGTCAAGTCGACCCGGCTGGTATTGATCAGGCAGCCTGACGGGGTGGAGAGAAGCGGAAAGCTGATCGTGCTGTTATGGAGGGAACATGCCGGCACCCGGGCGGCGGACTTCTGAGGCCGGGGCGGTATACACGGTTGAGGCAGCCTTTGCCGCCGTCCTCCTCATCTCCGCTCTCGCACTCATCGTGCATATGCAGCCTGCCGAACCGCCGGCGGATACTGACGACCTGCGGATCATGTCCTCTGATTTGCTGAACATAATGGAGCACAGGGGCAACCTGCCCGGACACCCGGACTTCGCCCATGTGATCACTTCGAGGGACGACTGGGAGGCCCGGGCGCCCGAACTGGAGGCTGATATCAGGACGATGCTGCCGCCGGGGAGCAGGTTCTTCCTCACGACGCCTTTCGGGGATGCGGGGGATGTTCCGCCCGACTGCGCCCCCAAATTTGTGCGGCCATTTCAGGCGTTCGTGCCGGAGACTAACACGATAGTCGAATGCAGGCTGATAGTCTGGAGGGCGTAGGATGAGAGAAGAGGATGGCCAGATGATCTTGCTGTCAGCCGTTATCACCTGCATATTCCTGATACTGATAGTGCTCTGCCTTAACAGCGTGCGGGAGTCGGCTGCCATGCCTGGCTATGCCTCTTCTACGGAGGAGGCTGAGAACGTGCTCTGGGCCCAGGATGCCTGCATACGATGGTATGCGGCGGCAGCCACTGCAGGGTATTCGTGGGACCGGCGATATGAAGCGGCAAACGAGTTCAGGACGACGACAACTCATGCGCTGGCAGGAATGGAAAAGAACCTCCAGCGGCGAGGCATCGCTTACTCCTTCACCTTTAACGACTCTGCAGCCCGCCCCTTCGCTTCCGGATATTCGCCAGGAGAAGTAGAGTGCATCGGAGGCGTACTTGTCAGCCGGACGGGCGCAGGAGTAAAAATCGTCGGCTGCGGCTACGACGTCAGGCTGTATGACAGGTCGGCCAACTATGAGGCTACCAGGCTCGTGGCCTGGTGATCAGGATGCTTAACACATTATCGGGCAGCTAGCACTCGTACCTCGGCAGGTTATCCCAGCCGGACTCCACGAAGAACATAGGCTTGTTGAACAGGCGCTGGTGAAGCGACAGGTAGTCCTCCAGTACCTGAAGCACCTCGTCCCGGGGGACGAAGTATATCATGTGGTCCATCCTCTCGGTGATCCTGTCGATGTCTTCGAACAGGGAGCTCATATCGTTAACGACGACAAAGTCGTTATCCACCATCTGCTCCATGGACTTACAGAGCTGCTTAGTCCTTTCGAGAAGCCGGTACTGAAGCCGGTTGTACTCCTCGAGGTTCCTGACAAAGTCGTCGATGCTCTGCACCTTCCCGTCGGCCACTATGGACCTCCCAGCATCAAGGTATTCCGCTGAAATGTCGGCCATGGATAGATCAACGTCCGGGAAGTCGACCTTAATTCGCCTGTCGTTTTTCATGTTTTCCCTTAGGTAGACAGAATGATAAAAGTATATATCTTTTCTCGTACAACTGGTGTCTGTTAGGCAATAAGGGCATGATTAGCGACCGGTTTGGCTTATAGGCCAGCCCCAGACTTATTTTCTTGATTAAATGTGACTTTTGCATAAGTCGATAACAAGTATATGGGCATTGCAGCCGTTGGCGTTTTTATGCATAGTAAAAACGTTGGTACGGGCTGGCAGATGCCCGTTTCTTGCTTCGATTGCCATTGTAAAATACTTTCTGACATACCGCTCATGATGCTGGAAGCGGTTGACTGGCAGCGTTTCCGATACCTCGAGAAGAATAATAAGATTGGGAGGCCTCCCCAGTACAGTCGGATCGCCTTGCTACGAGCACTTCTCTACATGGAACTGGCAAATCTCTCGAGTGTCAGTGAACTAGTAAGAATACTCAAGGGCGACAATTATAAAATGCGGATTCTCGGCTTCGACCAATTACCTAGTGAGAGCACGTTCAGCAGATTCAAAGACCAGGTAGACACCGACCGGATCATGGTCCTGTTGACAAGCATGATCTGGAAGAAAAACCCGGATTTCATGAGCATGGTTGGGGTAGACAGTACCAGCCTCCCTGCGTTCACCCGGAGTGATCCTGAGGCCTCATGGGGGTACGATCACATCAATGATAAAATGTACTACGGGTACAAAATCCACTTACTTTACGATCTGATTACACTGGCGCCGATCTGCAGTATTGTCACTCCTGCCAACATGCATGACACTACACAACTACTGCCATTACAGAGGAAAATGGGCAGTCGCATACTCCTTGTTAAGGGATTGTTCGCTGACATTGCCTATGACTCTAAAGAGCACTTGGAACGCATATACCCGATCGGCATACCATTGATCAACCGAGTTAACCGGCGGAACACGAAGAAAGAGCTACCCAGGTACCGAATACAGGAGTACATCCCCTTCCACGACATCACCATGAACAAATTATATAAAAACAGGATGCACTGCGAGTACACGAACTACCTGTTGAAAGAGCACCTCACCTTAAAACGAGTAAAAACTACCGGAATCCTTCGAGTTACTGTAAAGACCGGACTCACCCTGATAGCACGACAGATACAAGTACTCTACCAGGTTAAACAGGGAGCAAACCCCAGGACAACGATCATCGAGTGAATTATGCAAAAGTCTCTTGATTAAATGCAATATTTCTCCTTATAGTATACGGACCGATAACGAAGAACCCGAACTACTCTTTAGGAATAAACACAACTGACAGAAACATTTATATACTAACACAAGGCAATGCACTTCTAAGTAGGAAGGATGCTTCCGACCATAAAGAACTATCGTGAGCGGTGGAGGAATACTATTGCCTTCGGATAAGATCAAAGCGATTTTCGACCTGATCGAGAAAGAAAAAATCAAATACGTCGACTACAAGTTTATCGACGTTCCCGGCATCTGGCAGCACAAGACGCACCCGATCGCCGAGCTGGACGAAAGTATATTCACAGAGGGGAGCGGCTTCGATGGATCGAGCATCAGGGGCTTCAAGGGCATCGAAGAGAGCGACATGATCCTCGTGCCCGACCCGGAGACCGCCTTCATCGACCCGTTCATCAAGGAGAAGACAATCTCCATCACCTGCGACGTCAAGGAGCCCGGCACGCTGAAGAACTTCGAGAACGACCCGAGGTACATCGCCAGGAAAGCAGAGCAGTATCTGATTGACTCAGGCATCGCAGACACCAGCTTCTGGGGCCCTGAGCTCGAGTTCTTCGTGTTCGACGACGTCCAGTACGACGTCATGTCCCCGTACAGAGGCACCAGCTACTCGATCAACTCCAACGAAGGCATCTGGAACTCAAACGCCAACCATGTCCCCAACCTCGGCCACAGGGTCAGGTTCAAGGAAGGCTACTTCCCGGTCTCTCCCACGGACACCCAGACAGACATGAGGAACGAGATGGTCGGCGTCATGCACGAAGTCGGCATTCAGGTAGAACTCCACCACCACGAGGTCGCGACCGCCGGCCAGGCGGAAATCGACATGAGGTTCGACAGGCTCAAATGCATGGCAGACAAGGTCATGAAATACAAGTACGTCGTCAAGAACGTCGCTGCCAGGAACGGCAAGACTGCGACCTTCATGCCTAAACCCCTGTTTGGCGATAACGGCAGTGGCATGCACGTCCACCAGAGCCTGTGGAAGGACGGCAAGCCCCTCTTCTACGACAAGGACGGCTACGCTATGCTCAGCCAGACCGCTCTGTACTACATCGGCGGCCTGCTGACCCACGCGCCAGCCCTGCTGGCCATCTGCAGCCCGAGCACCAACTCCTACAAGAGGCTCGTGCCCGGCTACGAAGCCCCGGTCAACCTGGTCTTCTCGAAGAGCAACAGGAGCGCTGCAATCAGGATCCCCATGTATAACAACAACCCCAAGTCCAAGCGTATCGAGTTCAGGCCGCCCGACGCGACCAGCAACCCGTACCTCGCCTTCTCGGCCATGCTCATGGCAGGCCTCGACGGCATCAAGAACAAGATCGACCCCACAGAGGCAGGCTTCGGGCCGCTCAACAAGAACATCTACCACCTGTCGGACGAGGAGAAGGCGAAGATCAAGTCGGTGCCGGGATCCCTGGAAGAGTCGCTTAACGCACTGGAGGCGGACCACAAGTTCCTCACCCAGGGCAACGTCTTTACCGAGGCCTTCATCGAGTCCTGGATAGAGTACAAGCGCTTAAACGAGGTTAACCACGTCCGCATGAGGCCCCACCCATACGAATTATATCTGTACTATGACGCCTGAGGGCGTCATAGTGTATAGCTTCACTTTTTTTATTTTTTTTTAAGATGCCTCTCCGTGCGGGCCGTCATCTTGTACTAACAATTGCGCTGCATGCCAGATCGATCGCGATCCGGGTGGCTGTCGAATGGGCCAGAGGATTGAGCATCACGAAGTCGTGGATCGTTCCCAGGCATCTGACTGCAGTAACTTTAACTCCCGCGTCGATCAGCTTGTGGGCATAAGCTTCGCCCTCGTCCCGCAGCACATCAAACTCTTCTGTGATAATAACTGCCGGCGGCAGGCCTTCCAGCTGATCCACAGATGCCTGCAAGGGCGACGCCAGCGGCTGTCTTCTCGCAGCCCTGTCGGGCAGGTACTGATCCCAGAACCACTTCATCGCCTCCCGGCTGAGCCAGTAGCCATCTGCAAGCTGACGGTACGAAGACGTATCCATGCCTGCGTCGGTCACAGGGTAAAACATTACCTGCAGGCTGATCGTCGGGCCTTTCCTCTGCTTGGCCATCATCGGGACTACGGCTGCCATGTTTCCGCCGACGCTGTCTCCTGCCACGATCAGGCGAGAACCGTCGATATGGTGCTGGTCGCCGCTTTCCGCCATATACTCGGTCGCCCGGTAGCACTCCTCAATAGCCACCGGGTACCGTGCTTCCGGGGATCGGGAGTAGTCGACGAAAACAACGGCTGAACCGGTCAGGTTAGCGATCTCCCGCACCAGCCTGTCGTGAGTATTCTTATCCCCCATTACCCACCCGCCGCCGTGGAAGTACATGATAGCTGGAAGCGTTGTTTTGCTGCTGCCCTCGGGCCTGACGATCCTGAGACTGACCTGCCCGGCGGGCCCCCCGAGAATGCTCAGGTCCTCGATGTCTGCCGGAAGCAATGAAACCTTACTGGCCTGCTGGACTTTGGTGAGCGCCATCCTGGCGTCCGAGGGTGACATCCTGTAGACAGGCGGGCCTCCGGCAGCCTTGATCTTGTTCAGAAACGCCTTCACGTCCGGCTCAATGCCTCTGGCCGGTGAAATGACCGCTTCGCTGCTCAATCAAAATTCCTCCACAATGGTGAACGTATACTGGATATATAAAAGACAATTTTTTCAGGCGTACTGGTAAATCATTTCACGGTAATACACGGCATAGCCCCAGGCAGACTAATTCATAAAAGAAGAGATATGCTATGGCTATTCACAGGAAAACTTTTTTTCAAAAAGTTTTCCGTGAGCCTTTCAAAAACTTTTAAATAAGGCAACTCCTTCGGAGTTGCAAATCTTACTTTACTTTACTTTACTTTATTTAATGGCAGCCGCTGCAGCCGGACCCGCAGGTCTGGTTGGGGTTCCTGACGATGAACCCGGAGCCGTACGGAGTCTCGATGAAGTCGAGCTGGAACTCCTTGAGCTCTTCTGCGAGGTCTTTGCTGTAGACCAGGTTGATGCCGTTAGAATTAGTAGTGACGTCGTCCTCGGTCTTGTTCATGTCGAGAGCGGGAGCGTACTGAGGGCCGGAGCAGCCTGCGCCGGCGAAGTAGATCCTGATCATGTGGTCGGCCTTGTTTTCATTGGCCAGCAGCGTCTTCAGCTCAGATGCTGCCTTGTCGGTTACTGTCACCAAGATATATCACCTGAATTTTACTGATTATAGTTTTTATATTAGGTACAAATAGCTTGTGGCAGAAAATGAGGCCCGGCCACTTCGGGCCGGGCAGACAATTGATGCAACATCTGCCGGTATACCGTTTCACCTGGTCGTATAGGCTATCACTGCTATCGGTTAACTGCTATAGCTTTTGCCTCCGGAGCAACCCGGCGCTCGCTCCTGATGCGAAGGGACAACAAGAAGGAGACCAGAGTAAAGCCGACACATGCTATGAAGGCCGCTTTCAGGCCCCAGATGTCGCTTAAAAAGCCCACGAGGATCGGGCCACCGCCGTCTCCGAGCTCTTTGAAAGTCCCGGACAGGCCCATGACCGTACCCATAATTGCGGCAGGCGCAATATAAGCGAGGTACGAGTTGGATACCACCCACAATGATGCGATACCGATACCAGACAGGACTACGGCTGCAAACCATATTGGGGCCGATGGTACGAGGGCGATCATCAACAGCGCCACAGTCAGCAACACTGAGCCCACCATCAGCGGCAGACGTGAGCCGTACTTATCGGCCGCTTTGCCGCAGTAGTACTGGGCCAGGACGTAGATTACGGCCTGTACTCCCAGGATAAGGCCGGTAGTGCCCGTATCAATCTGGTTTTGCAGACCGTACATGGGCAGGAAAGAGATGATGGAGTAGAAGACCAGCATGCCGGTCATACCGATGAAGTAGCAAGCCAGATAGTCGGACTGGGAACCCTCCCTGATCATCTCCGCGACAGGAACTCGCTTGTGCTCTTTTGGGTTATAGCTTTCCCGTACGAACGCAAAAGACAGAAGCAGACAGACCAACGCTACCCCGGTACAGAGCCAGAACATCATGTTGAAATCCCGGAAATACTGGATGATGAGGCCGCCCGCGATGGGGCCGAGAGCGTAGCCTGCACCTTTGATGGAATTGTAGGTGCCCATGGCTTTCCCCTTTCCCTCCTTGAAGAGATCGGCTACGAGGGCTACCGATGTCGTGGAGAATGCGCCGATGGCGATCCCCTGGATGAACCTGATGGAGAACAGGATGGTCGGATCGTGGAACATAGGATAGACCACGGATACAACGATCAGCCCGGCGAATCCAAGGAGCATCAATTTCATGTGCCCGTAGCGGTCTGCGAGAATCCCGAACGGCGTCTTGAAGATAACCTCAGCGATGGCCAGCGAGCCGATTACCAGGCCTATCTGGGTGGTCGTGGAGCCGAAGGAGTCCATGTAGGTACCCAGATTAGATGCGATCAAGTGGCCGGTGAATGACGCCGCGAAGCCCGCGAACGAAAGGGTGAGTAGAGCCAGTGTCTTAGAAAAGCGATCAGTGTTAAGCAATGACACGATAAAGCCTCTTATGCGCTATAGTAATTTTTTACTGTGAATAATATAATCAATTGTTTGCGTTGATAGCCCATATAGTTTTGGGCATCACGCCAGTGCATGCCCATTATCATAAAAAAAGCATAAATATATAATTCCGGTACACGAATGATACGCTGGCAGAGGTACTCCCATGTACAATTTCCCCGTCGGCACGTCACGCAAAGACCCTTCGTTCAGCCGCATCCTGAGGATCATAGAAGGCTTCCGGGGCTACGACAGCATCGACGACCTGAAAGCAGCCGACAGCCAGGTCAGGGAACGGCTCGCAGAGCAGCTGAAGAAGACGAGGGAGGAAGCAGACAGAGCACGGAGCAGCCTCGAAAGCCGCATGCGCCTCTCGAACGCCCTGGAGTTCACCGATATGCTCTCCAGTATAGAAAAGGCCCGGATCAGGCTCTCGCAGCCGCCCAGCCCAAAGATAGCAGCATGCAAAGCCTACACGCCGCAAGAGGATATTGTGGGCAAAATCATCAGGCTGGACTTCCAGATGCTTGGCGACGCCGAAAACGTGTACAATCTCATGCAGGAATTCCAGCGCATGGACCAGGATCATTTGATCCGCTCCAACATCCTCAAGATCATCATGGCAGCCCGGGACATCACCGCCAGCCTTGACGAGAAAGACAGACTCGTGAATTGTATGATACAAGTCTAATTCTCCCGATGACTGTTGACCTTCTGACCACGGAGAACTGGTTACCACAGAGACTCACGGAGAAACGGTTCACCACAGAGGCACAGAGAAACACAGAGACGCACAGAGATATTTAAGTGAATAATTGGATAGGAATCAATTTATAAATACATCTCTGTGAACCTCTGTGCCTCTGTGGTAAACAGTAACTCTGTGAACCTCTGTGCCTCTGTGGTGTGCCGTTTTCTGTGGTACACAAGCTAGTCGAGGATGGTTAAAAGGAAAAAAGTTTGTTGATCTCTTATGCAGTAACACCATGAGCCACTGCGTCTATGTCGTCGCGGATGACCTGCTTGAGGTCTACGAGGATTAAGAGCCTGTTGTCGATCTTGCCCACTCCCTGGATGTACTCGGAGCTGATGGCGCTGGACAGCGCCTGGGGGAGAGGCTCGATCTGGGCTGAGGCGAGGTTCTTGACCTCGGTGACCGAGTCCACGATGACGCCGACTACGTTTTTGTTGACTTCCATGATCATGATCCTGGCGTTTGAGTCCATGTCCTTGCCATCCAGGCCGAGCCTGGTCCGCAGGTTGACTACAGTGGTGACCTGGCCGCGGAGGTTGATGACGCCGTCGACGTACCTCGGAGAGCCGGGTATCCGGGTGATCTCTCCGACCCGTATGATTTCCCTGACCTGAGATATGTCTACGCCGAACTCTTCGGTGCCAAGCTTAAAAATGACGAGCTGCATCTCACCGCTTATTGAAGTATCTTCAGCCATAATAACGCCCCTGATAACGAACGATGTAAAATTTAGAGCCGGATAATAAATAGCTATTGTATTCAAACTGTAATTACAGAGCAATGGCCAAAATGAGCTTATCAGGGCTCCGGGTAACACGTGCAAACATTATGCTAATAGCATATTCAAGGGAACTATAACGATAACTTAGATACGCAGGGGATTAGAAAACAGTTTAAAACGTATAATAAATATATAAATATAATAAAATAAAAAGCATTGTGTGCATAGCCCCCCTTATCCAGGTGTCCAGGATACAGCAGATCAGGGCACAAATACGCCTGCTCACGGATTACATAAGATAGCCAGAATAGAGGCTCTGCCAGCAATACTGCAAAAAATAATTTTTACGGCTATTCTCATATGGCTGTTTAACGTTCTGTTCGTCGGCATCCATGAGATGGGACATGCCCTCGCCGCCATATGTTGTGGTGCCAAAGTCTGCAGCCTATATGTCAGCTTATCAGGATTTAATGGCGCTACAACCTATACTCTGCTCACCGGCAGTATCGAGAGCAGCACAGTGATGCTGGGCGGCATCCTCTTGACAGTAACTGGTACAATAGTCCTGTATTATCTAAAAATGGAGCTCGCCTTATACGTGGTAGGGTTACGTACTATTGAGAGCCTGAATAATTACAACCCCGGATCCGACATGACCACTCTCCTGCAATGTATAGGACCATGGAGCTACCTAATCTCTATAGGCCTCACTTGCCTCCTCACACTTTGTATGTGGTACATGCTCTACGAAAAAAGATTGAAAACATACAGCCCCAAAAATTCGGCGCCAGAGATATAAAAAAGAAGGGGGGCGTAAAAGCCCCCGCATACCTATTTACTTTTACTTTCCGCCCTTCTTGGTGTAATAGTAGACGCCTACTACACCTGCAACAACAAGAATGAGCAGCAACAGAAGCCACCAGTAGTCACCGATAGACGTCTGAGCCGTGGTCGTCGGGACCGGGGTCGGTGTCGGTGCAACGGTCGGCTCTATGGTCGGAGTCGGCGTTGCCGGGGCCGGGGTTGCCTCTACGGTCGGCTCCGGGGTTGCAGTAACGTTCGGGTACTCAGTGACCCTGATCATCTCGATGTTGTAAGATGCAGGGTTGCCCGGGGTGCTGGTCGGAGAAACTGTTGGAGTAATCGTCGGAGTAACAGTTGGTGTTACCGTAGGCGTTACCGTTGGCGTTGCAGTTGGAGTAACGGTCGGAGCAACCGTAGGCGTCACCGTAGGAGTAACCGTAGGAGTAACTGTAGGCGTCACCGTCGGAGTAGGAGTCGGAGTCGGAGTAGGAGTCGGAGTAGGAGTCGGAGCCGGACTGCTTAGTGATATGTAAATATCAATGCTCGTCACATCAGAGCCAGTTCCTATGTTATAACCTTGAGATGCGCTCTGCCCGTTATAGGAAGCAGATACTGTACCACTCTGCCCTTGAGTACCGGCGAATGTATAAAGGCCGTTTCCACGGTCGGATACTCCGTGGCCATTGCTATCCGATACCGATGCACCACTGACACCAGAACCATCGTATGTCACATGCACTTTAACTAAGCATGGAACCTGTGCATTTGCAACTGCGGCAAAACTGCTGGTTAATAAAACCAGCAGTAAGCTGAAAATTAACAGTTTTCTCATTTTCATACTGGCACCTCATATGCGAGAGTTGTCGTCGTATCAGATGTGATGAAGTAGCCAACTCCGGGGCCCATCACGAAATTTTCTGCATCTTGGACAGTGTTGATCTCTTCCGAGAAGATAGTGAAGCCGCCGGTATCATGGTTGTATACTGCGATCATCTGCATACCATCCATGAGGGAAGCAACTTCATACGCGGTTGAGCTCTGGAGAGAAGTCCATCCGTAGATGTCCCATCTGTTGTCACCGGGTACATCAATGGAGTAGGGTACAGGCGCGTACACACCGACAAATGTGTAATCCATATCCTGGCTTGCGGCGAAGTAGTAACCAACGTCATTGGTAACCACAAAGTCTTCGGGATCGCCAGGCTGGTTGATTTCCATCGAGTAGATTGTGAACTCGCCAGTGTCCTTGTTGTACTTCGCAACCATGGTAATGCCATTGCCTACAATGTCAGAAGCTCTCATCGGCTCAATTATCAGTGGCGATGACACCAGGTTCCAGCCCGTCAGTAGGTGGATCGTATAGCTCTGGACAGTCTCGACCGTGAAGGTTTCAGTGTTCAAGCCGTCACCGTGGAGTTCCACGTTGCCCGCGACGTCCTCGCTCCAGAACTCGATGGTATACGTACCGTCAGGTAAGGGGAACGAGCCGATATAGGTCTGCGTCAGTCCGCCATTGAGCGTGTAGTAGGTTGCAGCCACACCCGAGCCGTCAATGTTGTCTGCGGCATCGAGAGTCACCTCTGCACCGGTTACGCTAAATGTAGTGACCGGGGCATCCTTGTCGATCTTGAAGTTGTCGGTGTTCGGTTCCTCTGCGTTGCCTGCTGCGTCTACACTCCAGAAAGTGATGACGTGCTGGCCGTTGCCGGTCACATCGAACCCGCCATCCGGGTAGGCGATTGGTGCACTCCCATCAAGGGTGTACCAGATCTCGGCGATGCCGGAGGATCCCTCATCGGAACTCCCGGCCGCCAGGAGCAGGAGCCCGCTGCCCGACACAGCCTGGAATGCGGCCCCGTCGGTGGCGCTGAGCGTCACGTGGACGTCGGTGAGGAACCAGCCGTCATTGCCCAGTGTGCCTGTCAGATCATCCGTGGTGGTTGGAGCAGCCGTATCTATGTTGATCCCGCCAACAGTAGCCGAAGCACTGTTACCCGCCAAGTCACTAACAGACCATGAAGCTTCCTGATCCTCACCATCACCGGCCACAGTCTCCTCATAGGTAGCATCGCCATCTATGCCGGAACCTGCGTCAGTAGCAGTGAAGCTCACAGTCACCGGACCGTTATTCCAGCCATTTGCGTTTGCCGGAGTCCTGGCAGTCGTGATAACCGGAGCGGTCTTATCAAGCTTAATACCAGTCACATAGAACGTTGCAGAATTACCTGCCTTATCGGTAAACGTATACGAGGCAACCTCATCCGCACCTTCAGTTGATACAACGACATCTGCAGAAGTGCTGCCAGAGATACCCGACAGGGCGTCGCTACCAACAAAGTTCACAGTAACATCGCCGTTATACCAACCGTTGATATTCGGTGAGGTCGTAGGACCAGAGCTCACCAGTACAGGAGCAGTCTTGTCAACATTGATACCGCTCACAGTAGTCGAAGCAGAGTTACCCGCCAGGTCAACAACAGTACCAGTAACAGACTGACCTGCACCCTCGCCCAGAACAACCGGATCAGTGATCGAAGCTATACCAGACAGGTCAGCACCAGCCGTGAAGGTAACAGTCACATCAGCGTTATACCAGCCGTTCGCATTCGCATCCCGGTCAACAGCACCAGTGATGCTCGGAGCAGTCTTGTCAATGTTGATGTTACTAACAGTAGCATTCGCCGTATTACCGGCAAGGTCCGTTACAGACCATTCTACCGACTGACTTGAGCCTTCGCCTGTTAGGGTCTGGCTGTAGGATGCTGAACCGGAGATTCCAGAGCCATCATCCGTAGCCGTGAAGCTCACAGTGACATCACCGTTATTCCAGCCGTTGGCATTAGCCGGAGTCCTGTCAGAGGTAATTACAGGGGCCTTGGTGTCAACATTAAGATTGAGAGTCTGAGCAGTTTCTGTGTTCCCCGCCTTGTCCACGCTCCAGTACTGGATAGTGTGGGTACCATCGGTGACCGTAAACGGAGCAGAATAGGTCTGCTGAGCGCCACCATCAATGGTATAATAGGTGTTGGCGACTCCCGAGTCCTCATCACTGGCAGTCAAAGTCACCTGTACGATACTGGTGTACCAGCCGTTGGCACCAGAAGTGCCGCTGGCCGTAGCAGTCGTGATTGGGGCAGTTGTATCGGCATCGTAGATCGTCACATTTGACCGTTTGATATTTTTAAATGAATCATAGTCAGGATAAATCCAACCGATTAATGTTTTGTAGCCTTTCCAGTAGCCGCGCATCTCTACGACGAAATATTCAGTTGCTGCATCGTCAACGGTATTACTGTGTACCGTGACGTCGAAATGTTTCTGGGCAATCGCCCCGTTGTCGGCGCTCGTAAACTCAAGATATCTATAGTCATGTTCCCAGTAGGGTACGTAATCTCTTTGCCCATAACGATCTTCATCACGTAGCGCAGTTCGCTGGTCAGTGTTGATATGAACCCTGTAGCGCTCATCATCATCCAGGTCCAGGTCATTAATGGTAACAGTAATTCGTACAGTAACATCATTCCCGTTTGCCAGTTCATAAACGTCATAGTTAGACTGGCTGAACTGTATGTCGCTTGATTTTGGAAAGTCTGCCAGCGCAGGTGCGGCAAACAAAGCTGAAGCCGCGATCACAAGCAGTACCAGGATAGTTGTAAAGACAGCTATCCTCCATATCCTATCGGAATATAGCCGATAGGCCGCATTACTATTTTTGATGGTACCCTGCGGTGTCCTGCTTAAGGTACCAACCAGTATGTTGGCTGTCGTATAGTTCCCCCCAATATATACATCTTAAGATAGCTGTCACAAGAAACATATGCGACTGCCTGCTGATAGCAACCGCACATATGGTAACAGCCAAATTTATAGGAATTTATGTAATTACCAATTAGTAACTACATAAATATAAGCTTTCTCACAGCCCTAAAAAAGAAAATATTATAATATTAGATTTATTTCGCATGCTAACCAGGCTCTTGCAACCCCGCCTTGAACTTACCAGACCTCAGCACTTCCAGAAACGCCTTTACGGCAGGCTTAACTACCACATCTTTCTGACCATGAAGTCATACTCCTCCGCCATTCGAGTTCGCCTTATACGTGGTAGGACTGCGTACTATTGAGAGCCTGAATAATTACAACTCCGGATCCGACATGACCACTCTCCTGCAATGTATAGGACCATGGAGCTACCTAATCTCTATAGGCCTCACTTGCCTCCTCACACTTTGTATGTGGTACATGCTCTACGAAAAAAGATTGAAAACATACAGCCCCAAAAATTCGGCGCCAGAGATATAAAAAAGAAGGGGGGCGTAAAAGCCCCCGCATACCTATTTACTTTTACTTTCCGCCCTTCTTGGTGTAATAGTAGACGCCTACTACACCTGCAACAACAAGAATGAGCAGCAACAGAAGCCACCAGTAGTCACCGATAGACGTCTGAGCCGTAGTAGTCGGCACCGGAGACGGTGCAACGGTCGGCTCTACAGTCGGAGTCGGAGTGGCCGGCACCGGCGTGGCCTCAACCGTGGGCTCCGGGGTCGGAGTCGGAGTAACCGTAGGAGTCGGAGACGGGACCTCTGTTACACGCACGTAGAACGCGCTCATGTCAATCGTAGCAGGATTTCCTCTCGGCGTAGCAGTCGGAGTCGGCGTCACAGTCGGAGTAACCGTCGGCGTCGGAGTCACAGTCGGCGTAGCAGTCGGAGTCACAGTCGGCGTAGCAGTCGGAGTCGGCGTCACAGTCTGAGTCGGCGTCACAGTCGGAGTCGGCGTCACAGTCGGCGTCACAGTCGGAGTCGGCGTCACAGTCGGAGTCGGCGTCACAGTCGGCGTCACAGTCGGAGTCGGCGTCACAGTCGGCGTAGCAGTCGGAGTCGGCGTCACAGTCGGCGTAGCAGTCGGCGTAGCAGTCGGAGTCGGCGTCACAGTCGGCGTAGCAGTCGGAGTCGGCGTCACAGTCGGCGTAGCAGTCGGAGTCGGAGTCGGCGTCACAGTCGGAGTCGGCGTCACAGTCGGCGTAGCAGTCGGAGTCGGAGTCACAGTCGGCGTAGCAGTCGGAGTCGGCGTAGCAGTCGGAGTCGGAGTCACAGTCGGCGTAGCAGTCGGAGTCGGCGTAGCAGTCGGAGTCGGCGTCACCGTAGGAGTCGGAGTCACAGTCGGCGTAGCAGTCGGAGTCGGCGTCACAGTCGGAGTCGGCGTCACAGTCGGCGTAGGTATTGTATCCAAGGTTATAGTGAACCACGGGGTTGTTGCGTTGAGTTCCATACTCTTCGTCTTTAACAATGCTCCAGTTGTATCAGTTACCTTAATTACATAAATACCATGAGGTACCTGGTTCATAGTTACCTTACTGCTAGTGGTAGGATTGTTACTATGGACTAGCTGAGTAATTCCGTCACTAAGGTATACAGTTATAATAATACCGCTGGCCGGGCTATTATCTGCATTTACTACTTCGATCTTCAGATTTGCAGTATTTGGCGCTGCGGTTGCAGGTACTAGCAGCGCCGGCGCCAGCACAGTGGCGAGCGCCGCCATTACGATTATCATTACGATCCATATCTTTCCAGTCAGGCTGGTTTCTTTCTTCATGCTATATTTCCCCCCATCGTTATTTCGCATCTACCTGGCAACCGTCAGTTAAATTACCCTCATATATGCGGTAACCCATACTACGGCAAACGCCAAATAAACGAGTTTTTTCGTAATTACCAATTAGTAATTAGACCTTTATAATCTTTCTGATCGAAGTGAAGGCGCCAAATAAAAGGAAATATAGCTTATATAAACACCACATGAATATAAAACTTCAAATAAGTCGCTCTGTTATCGAAATAGCCTAAAAGGATAATTGGGAAGAACCATGCCCCCAATCCGAGGAGTAATCAGTTATATAAAATAAGCTTGTTCACATAGTTTACTCATTCCCAGTGGATGGATAATCAGGCCTTGTTACTATCTGCCATATATCCAGGGATGAGGCCTGTGCCAGAAGCCGATAACACAACTATCAGACCCCATCTCTTAACTAGAAATGATTCGTAATCATTAGATCTTTAGCCTGTATCCCAGATTTTGGAGCTCCGCGTCAAATTCCTTTGACTTAAGTATCTCAAGGAAAGCCTTTGTAGCAGGCCTATCCAGGACCTCTTTCCTGATCACGAAATCGTACTCCTCGTCCCTCAAAGGTATGAAGTCCAGCCTGTTCTGGACCGCTACTGTTTTAATCCCCAGGCCCGCGTCCGCCTTGCCGGCAATGATCGCCGCAGCAACGGCACTATGTGTCTTAGCCTCCACGTCATAGCCCCGGATTGACTCGATCAGCTTTTCGAAGGGCACACCCTTCTCTGCTGCCAGCTTCCGCAGTTCCATGTCGAACAGCGTCCTTGTACCAGACCCTTTAGTCCGGTTGACGATCCGCTTTCCGGGCAGGTCAGCGATTCCCCGGATGTGCAGGGGGTTACCCCTGGCCACGATGATCCCCTGCTCCCGGATGTAGCCCTTAACCAGGGTGGCGTCCCCGATGCCCAGCGACTTCAGGAAGGGCTCGTTATAGACGCCGGACTCGTCGAGCAGGTGTACCCCTGCCACGTCGGCCACGCCTTTGCGGATGGAGCGGAAGCCGCCCAGGGAGCCGACGTTGATCGACCTGACGGTGAAGCCTTTCTCCCCCATAAGGTCCGTGATCACATCGATGCCCAGGCAGTGGCTGCCTATGATGAGCAGGTCAGGGAACGAGATGACTGGAGAGAACAGCCTCACCTCTACTTCGGAGCCTTCCTCGATCACGTGGACGTCCTCACCGATCTCCACGTAGCCGTCGGCGTCCCTCAGAGACGTCACTGCGCCTGATCCCTTTTCTATCGGGTAAGCCGCCAGGCCGTCCTTTGTCCTGGTAAGGCCTACCGGCTGGAGGACTTCCCTGCCCGCCTCGGACTGGAGGGTGAGGGCCATCTTCGCCTTAACTGTGGAGCGCTCCGGTTCCGGGTGGCCGCTCATGTGCCTTATCAGCGGTGCGGCCACTTCGTTGAAGATGGTCAGCGCCGAGGAGGGGTAGCCGGGGAGTCCGATGAAAGGCCGGCCGTTGGCTTCGCCTATGATCGTGGGCTTGCCGGGCTTGATCTTGATGCCGTGGACGAGGACTTTGCCTACTCCGCCCACGGTGGAGAACATCATGTCCGACGCTCCGGCGGAGGTGCTGCCCGAAGTGAGAACCAGATCTGCCTTTGTGCTGGCGTCCAGCAGCGCTTTGCGGAAAGCGTCGGGCTCGTCACGGACGATGCCATAGTAGCACGGCTCGCCCCCGTTCTCGATGACTCCCGCTCCGACTGCGTAGGCGTTGACGTCGTAGATCTGCCCGGGCTTCAGCGGCTCGCCCGGGGAAGCGATCTCGTTGCCGGTGGAGATGATGGCGACCCCTGGCCTGCGGTACACTGGGACCTCTTTTAGACCTACCGCAGCGAGGACGCTGATCTCTCTAGATGTGAGCCGTGTGCCCTTCCTGAGCACCAGCTCGCCCTGCATGACGTCGGCGCCTGCATGCATGACGTTCTCCCCGGGGGAAACGGGCTTTCGTATGTTGACAGTGTCGCCCTCGGTGTCCGTCTGCTCTACCATGACGACCGCGTTGGCCCCTTCGGGCATCATGGCGCCGGTGGCGATCTCGACAGCGGTGCCTGGCTCGACCTTCACAGCGGGCGTGTCCCCTGCGTGAATGATGCCGGCGATCCTCAGCGATCTGGGCTCTGCCTCATCTGCTCCCCATGTGTCCCTGGCTTTGACTGCAAAGCCGTCCATGGAGGCCCGGTCGAACCCGGGCACGTCTACCCTGGATGCGATGTTTCGGGCCAGGGTGCGGCCGTAGCACTCAGGAAGGGGCACCTGCTCCTCTGCCGTTTTGTAGAACGGAAGCAGCGCCTTGCGGGCGTCTTCCAGCGACACCAAGGTGCGGAATTCTTTTCTGCTGCTGTTACTCAAGGTAAACGACCTCCACGGTCTCGCCTGAATCGTAGCCTTCCAGGTCCTCGGGCACGATCACGTACCCGTCTGCCAGGGAGACGGAGCTGAGAATGCCCGCGCCTTTAGTGCGGAGAGGGGTGGCCTTGCCGTCTTCGACGGAGACGCGGGTGTAGGTCCGGTAGCCGGCCTCAGACGGAATTTTCCTCGTAAGGACTGCCCGCTCAGTTCTGTACCTGGCTGCGGGATAGTGGCCCAGCTTCTTCACGGCCGGATCTACGAAGACTATGGAGTCGATGGCGCATGCCGCCGGGTAGCCGGGAAGGCAGACGATGGGCGTCCGCTTGCCCGCAGTTTCGACGTAGCCCAGCGCCACCGGGCGGCCGGGCTTGATGGCCACGCCGTGGACGAGCACCTTGCCGACTGATGCCACGACCTCTGCGAGCAGGTCCCGTTTGCCCACCGAACTGCCGCCGGTGGTGACTATCAAATCGTAGGCTGTGGCTTCTTTCAGCGCTTCCCGGATCTTATCCCGGTCGTCCACTACGATATCGTGGACCGTGGGCACTCCTCCGTACCGCCTCACGTACAGGCAGTTCATGACGCCGTTGCTCTCGTTCATCTGGCCCGGGAGTGGCTCGGTGCCCCGGGGCACGATCTCCTCTCCGGTCGGTATGATCATGACCCTGGGGAGGCGGTAGACTTCGACCTGCTGCAGGCCCATGGAAGCCAGCAGGCCTGCGTCGGACGGCTTGAGCTGCCGGCCCTGCCTGAAAACTAAGTCTCCCTTGCGCACGTCCTCGCCTCTGAGGCCCACGTTCTGCCCGGGGGACACCTGTCCGAGCACCTCTATGGAGTCGCCCGCTGTCTCGGTGTGCTCCACCATGACCACGGCGTCGGCGCCTTCCGGGAGGGGGCTGCCGGTGTGGACCTGCCTGCACTCGCCGGGGCCGATCCGCTCTCCGGTGACCAGCCTGAGCATGATGCCGGCGTCCCGGCTGCCGCCGAAGGTGTCCTCCGCCCGGACCGCGTAGCCGTCCATCGCGCTCCGGTCGTAGTGGGGCACGTCCCTGGGAGAGAGAATGTCCGCCGAAAGGACGCGGCCGTCACATTCTTCGATCGTTACCTGCTCTACGGCGGCGAGGGGCTCGAAGGAGCTCAGGAAAATATCGAGGGCTTTGTCGATGCTCGTCTTGGTCTGGAAGCCAGATTTCAGAGGCATAATGAAGTAAATGGATTTGATAGCCTTTAACGTTATGGGTTGGAGGAATCCGGCAGCAGCCCATCGAATCCGGCGTTTTTAAATAGATAGCCATCGTAGGGTTTACTGGTGATCATATGAAGGTCGAGTTAAACGTCGATGGCAAGCACATCCCCATGAACAAGTTCGTGCAGAAGATCGTGGGATCTACGATCAAGGGCATGATCGAGACTCTGGACGATGTGGGCGCCTGGAAGAAGCTGGAGATCAAGATCAGCACAGAAGAATAATAAATCCACTTTTTTACCCTGCCCGGAGATATCGGCTACCGCAGGCTGCAGCCACAGATCGCGGTCCGGCGCCTCGCATAAGCATGCAGTAATCGGTGACGATTACGCAAGGTTTATGTATTAATCTGTATCACTTACACGCATAATATAACCGCAACACACACCTGCTTAGGTATTTCCCCTACGGATACACCAGTAGGTCCGGGAGAACGGAAATCCCGAAGCCGCCCGGCCGCACGTAAAATGCCAAAATTTATGTGGCCGGGCATCACATTAACTTTACTTATTGTTGGTGGGCAATGGCATCCAATTATCTCATAGATGGCTTTTTCCAGGCCGTTAATATGATAGCGAGCCTCAACCCCGAGATCATAGGGGTGACCGTGCTGTCGCTGCAGGTATCCGGCACCGCCACCCTGCTCGCCGCAGCCGTCGGGATTCCGGCCGGAGTCTTCATCAGCCTCAATGAGTTCCCGGGCAAGCGGCTCATCCAGAACATTGTCAACACCCTGATGGGACTGCCCCCGGTGGTCGTGGGCCTGCTGGTCTTCCTGACCGTTTCCAGAGCCGGTCCGCTCGGCTCTTATGGCCTGCTGTTCACGCCCACCGCCATGATTATCGCCCAGTTCGTGCTGGTCACGCCCATCATCATCAGCCTGAGCATCTCCGCCACAAAAGCTGTCGACCGCTCCGTGATCGAGACCGCGGTATCGCTCGGCGCCCGGAAGTACGAGACCATGTCCGTGGTGCTCTTCGAGGCCAGGCAGGCGCTGGTTACGGCAGTGCTGGCAGGCTTCGGCAGGGCGGTGGCAGAAGTGGGCGCCGTCATGATCGTGGGCGGGGACATCCGGTGGTCTACCAGGGTGCTGACCACCTCGATCGTGCTGCAGACCAGGATAGGGGACTACGCGATGGCCATAGCGCTGGGGCTGATCCTGCTGGTGCTGTCCTTCACGATCAACTTGATTGTCAACATGTTGCAGAGGGAGAAGCGATGAGCGGCCTGTCAGTCAGAAACGTCACTAAAAAAGTCGGGAATAAGGCCATTCTGAAGGACGTGAGCCTGGAAGTGGGCGACGGCGAGATTATGGCGATCCTGGGGCCGAGTGGCGCGGGGAAGAGCACGCTGCTCCGGATCATCAACATGCTCGACCGCCCGGACAGTGGCCGGGTGCTTCTTGACGGAAGGGACATCTGGTCAGGGAACCGGCTGGAGATGCAGCGATCGATGGCCATGGTCTTCCAGAAGCCAGTCGCGTTCTCCTGGAACGTTTATGACAACGTTGCCTACGGCCTTCGGCTGCGCGGGGTCGATAAGGCAGAGATCGATTCGAGGATAAAGGAAGCGCTGGCACTGCTCGACATGACGGGTAAAGAGCGCCAGTACGCCCGCAGCCTGTCCGGGGGAGAAGCCCAGCGGCTCGCGTTTGCGAGGGCGTTCGTGCTCAGGCCTAAGCTGCTGCTGCTCGACGAGCCGACGGCCAACCTGGACCCGGCCAACGTGGCCATCATGGAGCGGGCGATCAAGGATATCAACCAGAAGTACCGGACTACGGTCGTGCTGGTCACTCACAGCATATACCAGGCCCGGCGGCTGTCTACCATGGCTGCGTTCATGATGAACGGCGAGGTGGTAGAGTCAGGCAAAGACCTGATCGGGAACCCGTCCGACCCGAGGACCCGGATGTTCATCAACGGAGAACTGGTATATTAAGCGCGGCGGCCAGTTCGTCTATCGGCAGGCGGTGCCGGCCCTCTTCCAGCAGTTTCCAGTGATCGGGACAGTAGTCATCCGGCGGCGGTGCCGCATAGTTTTTCCTGTACACCCGCTTGAGAGATCCCGTCATGGCGCAGCCCTGATCGTCATCGTGTTCCAGCCCTAAAAGGTGGCCGGCCTCATGGATCAGTACTGTTTTCTCTTCGCCCTCGTCCCGGAGGTTGTTCTTAAAGATCACGAAGGAATCGCCACGATAGCTTACGCCCCCCACCCTGTTGCCCATGTTCAGCTTCGGCAGAGGAGCCGAGGCGTTCACGTAAAACACGTACATGACGGCGTCACCCCTAATCATCCCGGTACGGGCGACGGCATGCTCTTTGATCATCGAGTTCCCGAACTCAACGACGTCGCCTCCGGCGATAGATGAGGGTACTTCTCCGGGCGCTATATCTCCGTATTCCCGGACGGTTACGGCTTTGCCGGTGGCGTTATAGAGGAGCGACTGCAGGTGCGCCAGCGCAGCTTCGGATGGCCTGGCGGATTCCTCATAGTGCACTTCGATGATTATACGGTCATAAGGAGACTGCTCGAAGAGATACACTGGCGCATATGCACCCACCTTCCCGGCCAGGCTTTTATGGGCATACAAGGGAACCGCTGCGGATGACACAGCGATGCAAAGCAGGGCGGTGGCGAGGATTCCGGCCAGCAGCTTAAGGGTCCACCGGGGCATGGATAGTGGTTATATGTGACTGTTTATAGCTTTTAGCCTTTTGTTGCCACAGAAATACGAGGCCATGAACTATATAATTCCTATAGCATGTGGCATAAGCCTTATATAAGCCTCGAGATACAGACTTGCTTACTTTTTTCTAATTTATCTTTTGAAATTTACCCATATAAAACTTGGGAAAGCTTTATATGCGATTGATACTTGAATGTATAATAATCGTAGTTATACGATATATGCGGGGGGCATAGCCAGTGACAGACTTACATATACCATACAGTGGACATTTTAGTGCCGGTACTACTCAGTGCGCCTATGACGAAGAGCCCTGGCCGGCAGCAGACGTTCAAGTCTCAGAGCATACAGTGGACTCGGAATTTTTAGATGCCCTGTGCAATGGTGTCATCATCGTGGGCGACGACCTGAAGATCGCTTCCCAGAACTACATCTCCCGGGTCAACATGGGCGACCTCAGGGGCCAGGACTGCTTCAGGGTCCTCGAGAACAGGGACTCCCCTTGCGAGCACTGCCCGAAGTTTGGCGGCTCCGGCGGCGACTTCGAGACGTCCATGCGGTGCGCAGGCGCTTCTTGCACTCTGTATGAAGTTCGCATCTACCAGTCTGAAGACGGCAGCATCGCAGAGGTTTACCCCAACATGATCGACCGGGATGCGCTGCTAAAAGACCTCCACGCGTACGATGAAGAAATGCAGTTGTTGCAAACCGTGGTGGAGAACGTGCGCACGGCCATCATGGACAATGAAGTATAAGTGAAGTAAAGTAAATAAAGACCTTTTTAAATTACCTGTAAAAAGGATGCGGGTAAGCCCGTTTTTTATTGGCCCGCCGTTATCCGATGACGGTGCCCTTTGCCTGCTCGAGCCTGGTGGACAGGGTTTTGATGAGCTGCAGGTTCTCGGGCTTCTCGTTGCTGGAGACCTCGACGATCTTCAGGATGTACAGCGAGATCTTGATGCCTTTCTCGGTGAGCTCGTAGCCCTCGTCGTTCGGGGACTTGGATACGATGCCCGAGGTGATGAGGGTCTTGAGGACTCTGTTGAGGATGCCGGGGTTGAGCTTGGTCTCGAACATGATTTCAGTAAAGCGCTTCTGACCTTTGCCAAGCGAGGCGAGGACTTCCATGGTCCCGGCGTAAGAGATTGTTTTGAGTATTTCCATAGGCATACCAGCATATATTAGTTTAATGCAGCAGGAACCAGGCGGAGCAGCAATAGTTTGGGGGGGTATATAGCTTGCGACTTGTATTGCCGAGTTCCTGCTGCGTTAATAGTAACTAAGCAATATGGGCTATATATACTGGTACAACGGTAGTGTACATACAGATTGTACAAAACATTTATAAAAAAGGGTAAATTCTACATATATTTCTGCAATATGGCCAATATTAACAGAATTTTTTGAATATAGAGCAACATTTATATAATACTCCTGCAGGGACTTGAAGCCTGTCACAATACGTAGAACTATCCGGCCCCGGTGGCCGAATCAGGCGGCTGTAGCCCCTCCAGCAGTTGGTCATCAGGCCTCCGTTATTGGCGGCAAACGTTCAAATACTTAAAGCGTCTTTTCGGTATGGTGATCAAATGGAAATGAGGGATCGTTTTTTACCAGGATTGTATAAAACCCGTACAGAATAGGAAAGTAGAGATTTTTGATACGACTCTCCGTGATGGGGAGCAGACGCCCGGCGTGTCTTTCACGCAGGACAAGAAACTTGAGATCGCCCGTGCCCTCGACCGGCTCGGGGTGCAGGTCATCGAAGCTGGTTTTCCGATATCTTCCGCAGGAGATAAGGCCTCTGTCAAAGAGATCGCAGGCCTCGGGCTGAATGCCACGGTCTGCGGGCTGGCGAGGGTCATCAAGGCCGATATCGACGCCTGTATAGACGCTGACGTAAGCATGGTACACACCTTTGTGTCGACATCGGACATCCAGCGGATCAACACGATCAAGAAGTCCCGGGAAGAAGTCATCGACATCTCTGTAGAGATGGTGGAGTACATCAAGAGGCACGGGCAGAAGTGCCTGTTCTCCGCGATGGACGCGACCAGGACCGACGTGGACTACCTGCTCCAGGTATACAAGGCTGTAGAGGATGCTGGCGCAGACGCGATTAACGTACCGGACACAGTAGGCGTGGCGGCGCCCCCGGCGATGCGCTGGCTCGTGGGGGAGATCAGCAAGACAGTGAAGATCCCGATCGCGGTACACTGCCATAACGACTTCGGACTGGCGGTGGCCAACAGCCTCGCCGCAGTCGAAGGAGGCGCTTCCCAGATCCAGGTGACGCTGAACAGCCTCGGCGAGCGGGCGGGCAACGCGGACATGGCCCAGACAGTCATGAGCCTCGAAGCGATCTATGGCGTGAAGACCGGCATCGATACGAAGCACCTCGTGGAGACCGCCCGCCTGGCGGAGCGCTTCTCAGGGGTGCCGCTGGCGCCGACCTTCCCGGTCGTGGGGGCGAACGCCTTCTCGCACGAGTCGGGCATCCACAGCCACGGCGTCATTAAAGAGAGCAAGACCTTCGAGCCGGGCATCATGACGCCGGAGATGGTCGGCCACATGCGCAGGCTGGTCCTCGGCAAGCACACGGGCAAGCACGCGGTAAAGAAACTCCTCAACGACGCGGGACTCGATCCCTCCGATGACGAATTGAACCAGATCCTGGAACGTGTCAAGGACCTCGGGGACAAGGGCAAGAAAGTGACGGACGTCGACCTCTACGCGATTACCGAAGCGGTGATGGGCGACGTGGCCGCTGCAGAAAAGCGCATCGTCCTCGAAGAGCTGTCCGTCATGTGCGGCAACAAAGTCACCCCTACGGCCACAGTCCGCGTCACCGTGGACGGCAAGTCATACACAGGAGCCATGACAGGCATCGGCCCGGTGGACGCCGCCATGAAGGCTGTAGAGCGCATGGTCGACGGCAATGGCATGCGCCTCCGGGACTTCAGGATAGAAGCGATCACCGGCGGCAGCGACGCCATGGCAGAAGTCATGGTGGGCGTGGAAGACGGCAAAGGCAGGATGGTCACCGCCCGGGCGGCCCGGGAAGACATCGTCCAGGCCTCGGTAGAAGCGCTCATCAGTGCCATGAACCGCCTCGCCGCCAGACCCGGAAATGGTTAGAGGAGAGGGGCTTACCCACGCCCCTTTCGGTTTTTATTTTTACATTAAATATAAAATATAGCGGAGAGGTTATTGTTTTGGCGCTTATCCGCAAATAGCTTGCGTCACCCTTATATGTGCAGGAAAATAACCCCACATTAAGACCCCCAATAAATATTTATATTCACGTATCGGGAGATTAAGTGATGACACCTATTAAAAATTCTATTATCTCACCTATTAAAAATCCGTTCAAGCTCGACAAGATTAAGAACACTTTTCTCAAGGACAAAGGCCGCAGGAAAGGCATTGCGTTACTGGTCGACGGCCCCAACATGCTCCGCAAAGAGTTCCAGATCGACTTAGAGGTAGTCCGCGACATCCTCAAGAGGTACGGCGACATCAAAGTAGGCAAAGTCTTCCTCAACCAGTACGCCTCCGACAAGCTCGTGGAAGCCATCGAAAACCAGGGCTTCGAGCCGATCGTGGGCTCCGGCGACGTAGACGTACGCCTCGCCGTCGACGCCATGGAACTAGTCTTCAACCAGCACATCGACACCATCGCCATCGTCACCAGAGACGCCGACTTCAAGCCAGTCCTCTCCAAGGCCAGCATGTACGGCAAAGAAACCATCGTCTTCGGAGCCGAGCCCGGCCTCTCCATCGCCCTCAAGAACGTGGCCGACTACGTCATCGTATTCAACGGCACCGAGTGGATCGAGGTCAACAAGCTCGCGACTGAAGAATTAGAGGCAGAAGTAGAGGCTGCGCCCCAGTAGGCTCTTTTTATCCCGTACCAGTACGGTGCAGCAACTTTAGAAAACGGAGAGCTATGTGGCTATTTACCGCAGAGACTCTCGGAGAACGGTTCAGCCGCTCTTTTTAGACCCTTTCTTCGCGGAGCTCAGGAGCTGGGCGGTGGTCATGTCGACGCACTCTTTTAGGGCCCGGTCGAGGTCGCCTTTGACGACGACGCCGGCTGCCGCCGCGTGGCCGCCGCCACTGCCGCCGAACTTTTTGCCGACTTCCTCGAGGAGCCGGGAGAGGTCGAGGTCCACGCCCCGGCGGACCCGTCCGGAGATGCGCTTTTCGCCCTCCTTCTCGGAGCCGACCAAAGCCACGTCGGCACCCAGGCTGATGAGGGAGGTGGCGGACTGGGCACCGAAGGAGCTGACTCTGGTATCGACGACGAGGAGATCGCCTACCCGGTGCAGGTTCAGCCTTGACGCTGCCTTCAGCGTCGCTATGCGGCAGGAGAGGTCGACGGGCACGTGGGACAGGAACTCGGAGACGTCGGCGTACCTGATGCCGCCGGCCTGCAAAATCTGGCCGACTATCCCGAACACGTGGGCGCCGGCGTATCTGAAGTGCCCGGTGTCGGTCACTATGGCCAGCACCAGCACGAAGGCGACCTCGGCGTCGATGGGCAGGCCGTTCTCGTGGTACAGCGAGTAGACGAGCTCGCCTGTGGAGGATGCGATGCGGGCGTAGGAAAGCTGGCAGTGCTCGTGTAGGTCACCCGGGGTGTGGTGGTCGATGATGGCACACCTGTCGATGGTTTTATAGCCGGTCTGAACCAGCGTGGAAGTGTCTACGACCACGACGATGTCGTATTTTTTCAGGTCCGGGGCGATGACCGGCTCGACTTTCAGGCGCTCGCAGAGCATGGCCGCCATGGCGCTGGGGCTGTCGTAGACTCCCACGTGGCCGCCGAACAATCGCTGGAGAGCGTAGGCGCTGCCCAGGGAGTCCACGTCCGCGTTCTTGTGGCAGAGGAAGAGGATATTCTGGTACTGCTTCAGGGTCTCGTAAAAGGTTTTTGCATCTGCCGCTGTCATGATCGTATTACCTCAGTAAGTCAAGGGGTATCGCGAGAGAATGAACTGCCGAGGCGATGATGGCTCCCGCTGCACCAGCCTTCTCCATCTGCTCCAGGTCCTGCACGTCCCGGACGCCCCCGCCGACGATCACCGGGTGCCGGGAAATCGATGCGGCATCGCTGAGCAGCCCGAGATCGATGCCTTCTCCTGAGCCTACCCTGGCGATGTCGAGCAGGATGATGCCCCCGAGGTCAAGCTCGTTCAGCCGCCGGACAACCATCATCGGCGACTCCGGGAGGGCCGGGTCTGCCGCCATCATCTGGCCGTGCCTCATGTCGACGCTGACGAGGACATCTCTTGCCTGCAGTGCCTCGATCAAGGACAGCGAAGCCGTCTCAGTGCCCATGATAATGCTGTCCGACACCTTCCTGAGCCGGGCAGCGTCCTCCTCCCGGGAGATGCCCGCGTCTACCATCGTGCTGCTGATCGCAGAGATGTCGGAGATCGTGCTCAGGTGATCCCCTGCCCCAGTGATACGGTCCAGATCTGCGATGTAAGTCTCCTTCGGCCTCATCGTCCGGATCACCTCCAGCGGAGCGGACGTAGTCACCAGCCGGCTGTACTCGTGAATGGGGCGGTACTTTTCCCGCTCCCCCCGGACACCCCGGACCACGACGCCGCCTTTCAGATCACAGGCCAGTATGCAGCGGAACATGACATAGCGTTCAACCTGCTGTTATTTAACTGTTAGTTTTCAAACTTGCATCGGAAATCCCCGGGCAAGCCGGCCATATGAGATTCTACATTACATGCCCGTGTTGATATACGCAACGCACCATATCCGCTGCGCAAAAAATGCTGATCTTATATCTATATGTCAAATCCTATTGGTCTGGTGAACGGGATGACCTGGAGGAACATAACTGGCATACTGCTGGCACTGTTTTTACTGGCAGGTACGCTGGCCCAGATAGCCGGCGCCGCCCCGGCAGGCCCCGTCGAGATATATTACATCTATAGCTATGAGTGTCTGAGCTGCGAGCAGTCCTGGCCGCTGATTGAAGCTGCTATGAATGAGGCTCAGGCGCTGGTCAGCCTGCACAAGTACGACATCAATTCCAGGGAGGGCGCTGCGTTCGCCAGCGCCAGGGGAATATCCACGGTGCCCGCGGTCGTCTTCGACGACGGCTCGGCGATCCTCTTCGAGCACTATCGAGACCCTGAAGCCTTCAGGGCGGCGTTCTCGGAAAAGCTCCGGGAGCGTATCCTGCACGGCATGCCGCTGACGATCGTGAGGAACGCGACGGAGAGCGAGTCCCGGAAAGGCGTGGTGACCGTGAACACCTGCATCACCTGCAGCGGAGACAGGCCGCTTAAGGTGGAGGTTAACACCGGGCTGCCCGAAGGCACCACTTTAATTGCAGGGACAGAGAAGTGGACCGGCTTCCTTCAGCCCGGCGAAAGCCGCCAACTCTCCAGCACCTGCGAGCTGGCTCCCGGCACCCGGACTATACCGCCCATGACAGTGGCTTACGATGACGGTACCGGCATGCGCAGCATGGTCTGGCCGGAGACGACGGTGATCAGACTTCAGGAACTGTCCGCCACAGCAGCCTATATCGCCGGTCTGATCGCCGGGATCAACCCCTGCCTGCTGGCGATCATGGCCTTCATCGGCACAACCGCCATCTCCGATACCGGGCACCGTAAGGCAGTCATTGTCAGGATCATCGCATTCTGCGGCGGCATGCTCGCCGTCTACCTCCTCATTGGAGTAGGCCTGATAGAGCTGATAGAGCGGGTTCCCGCAATAGATATCGTACTCCATGCGCTGATTATACTATTGTTGATCTGCCTGTCGGCGTGGTCCTTTTTCGACGCGTGGCAGACCAGAAGAGGCAAAGACAGCACAGCATTCAGGTCGGTTCTCGACCGGATCAAGCCCTTGTATGTCAGGTTCGGCCTGGCCGCCAGCTTTGCAATAGGAGGGGCCTTCGGCCTCATCAAGATGCCCTGCGTAGGCGGAATATATGTCGCCATCCTCGGCACCATCCTCGAATCGGGCAACGCGGCCCAGGGCATACCACTGCTGATCATCTACAACCTCGGAGTAGTGACCCCGGTGCTGCTCCTCGGAACCCTGATCACCGCCGGCCTCAGCCCCGCGGCCGTCAACCGGTTCAGGCTCCGCCACCGGATCGGGCTGAAGATCTTCACCGGAGCGCTCCTCGGCCTCATGGCTCTCGCTTTCCTGCTCGGGATCATGTGAACGGTGACGAACGCTGCGCTCTGCATAACAGATGATTATGCGACGTGAGACAGCAATACGAACGCTGCGCTGTGCAAAACCTCACAGATTGCACGGATAAGGCAGAATCTGATGATTCTGCCGAGTTGCAGAGATACATAAAATGTTCTGATCGACTTCTCTTATGATTGCTAGTGGTGATCGAATTGTATTAGCGTATTCCTTCTGTGCTATCGTGTAGTAATCCGTGGATTCTGCAGAGGAATCTGTGGAATCAATCGGAATCCGTGGCATCTGTGAGGATTGGCACAGCGCAGCGTTCGACAACGTTCACCCACACAGAGACAACAATAACGAGGCCATGAAGATCACGGGCGGCAAGACTTTTATAAGCTTTACAGCCCCGCACGTGGGGGCGACCATTTTTAAAAATCGCTTAGCATCGAGTCAAAGGACTCGCTTTCCCAGTAACTATTAAATACCAAAACGATATAAGGTGTTGTGCATGAAGCTTCTAGTCAGCCCTATCAACATCGAAGAGGCGATCATTGCCGACACCGGCGGCGCCGACATCGTCGATGTCAAGAATCCTAAAGAGGGTTCGCTGGGCGCAAATTTTCCCTGGGTCATCCAGGCAGTGAAGGCCAGAGTAACCAAGCCAGTGAGCGCCACCATCGGGGATTTCAACTATAAGCCGGGCACCGCCTCGCTCGCCGCGCTGGGCGCAGCCGCGGCAGGAGCCGAGTATGTGAAAGTCGGGCTGTACGACATCCAGACAGAAGCGCAGGCGTACGAAGTCCTGGCAGGCATCGTCAAGGCAGTGAAGACCTATGACAGGAACCGCATCGTCGTGGCCTCGGGCTACTCCGACTACGCCAGGATCGGCTCCATACCTGCACTGAAATTACCGGCCGTGGCACAGCGCGCCGGGTGCGACGTGGTCATGGTCGACACGGGCATCAAGGACGGCAAGTCCACCTTCGAGTTCATGGGCCAGCCGGAACTGCAGGCGTTCGTGGATGCAGCCCACGCCGAAGGCCTCCAGTGCGCCCTCGCAGGGTCGATTAAATTTAAAGACATTCCCGTACTCCAGGAGATCAAGCCCGACATCATCGGCGTCAGAGGGCTCGTCTGCGGCGGCGACCGCACCGAAGCTATCAGAGCCGACCTGATAGAGAAGCTCCGGGCGATGCTCAACTAAAGTTCTATTTTTCACCGTGCAGCAGCCAGCGAGGCCGCTGAGCATTCCCGTGCTATCCATTGTCAATATCGGCCACTGCCGGCAGTATAGGAAACCTATTAATATATGGTCCGGGAATAATCACCCAAAAGGGTATATGGTGATTAACCGTGTTCTCAAAAAAATTAGATGTACCCCTCGGGATCACTTTTGACGACGTGCTGCTCGTACCCAGCCGGTCGTTCGTGGAGCCCGATCACACTGAAGTCAAATCCAGGTTTTCGAAGAATATCAGCCTTAACGTTCCTCTTGTCAGCGCTGCAATGGATACGGTCACTGAGGCCGAGATGGCCATCGCCATGGCCCGGGAAGGCGGCATCGGCGTGCTGCACCGCAACATGTCCAGGGACAGGCAGGTCGAGGAGGTCCGGAAGGTCAAGCGGGGCGAAGAGATCATCATTCGTGACGTGGTTACCGCCAGCCCCGGCCAGACGATCGAGTCGGTCTGGCGGGCGATGAGCGACGAGAACGTCACCGGCTTCCCCATCATCGAGGACGGCAAGCTCGTGGGCATTATCAGCCGCCGCGACATCAGGCCGATCGTCAAGAGTGAGCCGGGCAAGAAGATCAACGAAGTCATGACCAGGAATGTCGTGACTGCTGCCGAGACCGTCACGATTGACGAAGCGATCGACATCATGTACGAGCACAAGGTCGAGCGCCTGCCGGTGATCGACGAGAAGGGCAGCCTCGTGGGCATGATCCTCATGCAGAACATCCTCGAGCGCAGGCAGTACCCCAACGCGAACAGAAACGGCGCAGACCAGCTCAGGGTTGCTGCCGCAGTAGGCCCGTTCGACATCGAGCGGGCGATCGCGCTGGACAAGGCCGGCGTGGATGCAATTTGTGTCGACTGCGCTCACGCGCACAACATGCGGGTCGTCGAGTCGGCGAAGCGCATCAAGAAGATGGTATCCGCAGACGTCGTTGTCGGCAATATCGCCACAGGCGAGGCTGCTCAGGAGCTGGCCAGCTTTGCGGACGGCATCAAGGTAGGCGTGGGCCCCGGATCTATCTGCACCACGAGAATCGTGGCCGGCGTGGGAGTTCCGCAACTGACGGCGATCGCCAGCGCGGTCGACGTAGCGAAGGAGTATGACGTGCCCATCATCGCTGACGGCGGCGTCCGGTACTCCGGCGACATCGCCAAGGCCATAGCGGCAGGCGCCGAGTGCGTCATGCTGGGCAACCTCATGGCGGGCACCCAGGAAGCCCCGGGACGCCTGATCACCATCAAGGGCAGGAGGTACAAGCAGTACCGCGGCATGGGCTCGATGGGCGCCATGGCTGGCGGAGAGTGCTCGGACAGGTACTTCCAGAGCGAGAGAGAGATCGGCAAGACCAAGTTCGTCCCCGAGGGCGTCGAAGGCGCCATCCCCTACAGGGGCACCGTCGCGGACACCATCTACCAGCTGGTCGGCGGCCTGAGGTCTTCCATGGGCTACTGCGGCTGCACGGCGATCAAGGAAATGAGGGAAAAGGCCAGGTTCGTAAGGGTCACCCCGTCGGGCATGAGCGAGAGCCACCCCCACGACATCATGATCACCGATGAAGCGCCCAACTACCCGCTGACGACCAAGTTCTGAGCGCAGGCTGGCGCCTGCGCCCCTAGTTTTTTAAGATAAATATTATAGCCATGTTACGTTTCGGATAGCAGCGGCTCTCGAGACAATTGCACGCCAGTATTATCGCCCACGGTACGCGGGTTTAACCCAGACATGCCGGCCGGATACGTCCAAAACGTATATATACAAGTAATACTAACTCAATGTTAATGATAGTATGGACATGTCATACCTGCTAGATATTCTGGGGAACGAGAACCGCCGGAATATCCTGACGCTGCTCTCGTACCGCCCGTGCTACGTGACGGAGATCTCCGAGGAGCTGAAAGTCTCCCCCAAGGCCATCATCGACCACCTCAAGATCCTGGAGGAGGCGGGGCTCGTGGAGAGCTACCACGACCAGCAGGGGCGGAAGTACTACGAGATCGCCAACAACGTCAGGATAGAGGTGGCGATCTCCCCGATCAGCTTCCAGGTCGAGGTCACCCGGGTGGAGACCGGAGAGGCCGAGCAGAAAACGCTCCGGGACCGCTTCGGGGAGAGCCGGATCAGCGAGGATCTGGCCGGCTCGCTCAAGTACCTCTGTGAGGAAGTGCGACGGCTCAACGAGACAAGCCTCCAGCTGCGAGAAACCCAGAGGTCAGTGCAGGCCATGCTGTCGGAAGTCACGGGCATGTGCATAGAGATCATCAACGAGGTCGCCTCTGACCAGATCGAGGCAGAGGTGCTCTACCTGCTGGTACGCGGCCCCGCCGGCTTCGAGGACATAGCCGAGAAGCTGCACATCCCTCAGACCGTCGTCCGGGCGGAGCTGGCCAGGCTGATGAAAAAGGGGCTCGTGAGATACAAGTCGGGCTTATGGAGCATAGAATAGCATAGCGAACATGGCAAGCGTAGCAAGCACAGGATAGCTTAAGAACCACAAGAAGGAGAGGTGAACAGAAATGGCTGACAAAAACGAAGTCACGCTAAGAGTGCAGGAAGCCTACCACAGAGACGTCGGCCGGGGCATCGCCCGGATCGACATGGAAACCATGAGACAGCTGGGCATGGTCAGCGGAGACATCATCGAGATCGAAGGCAAAGGCGCCATCGCGACTGCTGTAGTCTGGCCTGGCTACCCCAGCGAGGAAGGCAAAGGAGTCATACTCATCGACGGCAACATCAGGTCCAACGCCAGAGTCGGCATCGACGACCGGGTCAAAGTAAGGAAGATACAGGCTAAGAAGGCAGAGCGCATCACCCTCGCGCCCACCCAGCCGGTCAGGATCACGGGCGGGGAATACTACCTGCTGAAGCTTCTCGAAGGCAGGCCGATCTCCAAGGGTCAGGCCATCCGGGTGGAGATGCTCGGCAGCCCCATGACTTTCGTGGTCACCAACACACGTCCGGCTGGCACGGTCATCGCGGACATGAGCACCGAGGTGACCATCAGCGAGAAGCCGGTCGAGGCGGAAAAGGCTGAGAAGACGCCCCACATCTCCTACGAGGACATCGGCGGCCTGCGCAGGGAGATCGGGCTCGTCAGGGAAATGATCGAGCTGCCGCTGCGCCACCCCGAGCTGTTCCAGAAGCTGGGCATCGAGCCGCCCAAGGGAGTGCTGCTCTTCGGCCCGCCGGGCACCGGCAAGACGATGATCGCCAAGGCGGTCGCCAGCGAGACCGACGCTCACTTCATCAACATCAGCGGCCCCGAGATCATGTCCAAATACTACGGCGAATCGGAGAAACAGCTGAGGGACATCTTCAAGGAAGCCGAAGACAACGCGCCTTCCATCATCTTCATCGACGAGATCGACTCGATCGCGCCCAAGCGAGAGGAAGTCACGGGCGAAGTGGAGCGCAGAGTCGTCGCCCAGCTCCTGTCCCTGATGGACGGGCTGCAGAGCCGGGGCCAGGTGGTCGTGGTAGCCGCGACCAACAGGCCGAACGCTGTGGACCCCGCGCTGAGAAGAGGCGGCCGGTTCGACAGAGAGATCGAGATCGGCGTCCCCGATAAGGTAGGCAGGCTCGAAATCCTCCACGTGCACACGAGAGGCATGCCACTAAAGACCCTGAACAGCGTGATAACCAGGTACCTCTCGACCGTGCTGGACGTGAAGGACCTGTCGGACATCATTGAAAGGTCCAGGCTGAACGAACTCCTCGGAAAGCAGCAGTTCATAGAGGAGCTGACAGAGGCATCGACCCTGCGCGGCGATGACATACCGGCGGTTCAGAAGAAGCTCACTAACGTGCTGGAGCACGCCAGCGACTCCGCCTATAAGGAAAGCGGGGAGGCCGCGACGGTCACCGAGCTGAAGCGGAAGCTCCTGGACGCGCTGTTCCAGGTGATGACCAAAAAGGACGAGCAGCAGTTCGCGAAGGATGACGTCGACTACCTCCAGAAAAATATACCCCTGATCGAGAGGGCGACAAAGCAGAAGATCAGGATGGAGGAGGTCAGAGAAAGCGACCTGCTCAACAACCCGAGCTTCATCAAAAGCGTCCTCAAAGGCCTGGGCGCGGGCAGCGATTCCGTCGACAAGATGAGTATCAAGGAGCTGCACCTGAAGCTGTTCGAGGAACTGGACAAGATCAAGCAGAAGGAAAACGAGAAGAACAAGACCAACTTCGTCAACCTGGAGCGGCTGGCAGACACTACCTACGGCTTCGTAGGCGCTGACATCGCCGCCCTCTGTAAAGAGGCGGCCATGCACGCCCTCCGGATGATTATGCCCAGCATCGACATCGAGAAGGAGATCCCGCAGGAGGTCCTGGATGAGCTGCAGATCACCGGCGACGACTTCACCGAGGCGCTGAAGAACATCGAGCCTTCGGCGATGAGGGAGGTCTTCGTAGAGGTACCTGACGTCCACTGGAGCGACGTAGGAGGCCTGGACATGGTCAAGCAGGAGCTGCGAGAGTCGGTCGAGTGGCCGCTGAAGTTCAAGGAAGTTTTCAGCGCCACCAACACCACGCCCCCCAAAGGTATCATGATGTTCGGCCCGCCGGGCACCGGCAAGACGTTGCTGGCGAAGGCCGTCGCCAACGAGTCCGAGGCTAACTTCATCAGCATCAAGGGCCCGGAGATCCTCAACAAGTACGTGGGCGAGTCGGAGAAGGCCATCAGGGAGACGTTCCGCAAAGCGAGACAGAGCGCCCCGACGATCATCTTCTTCGACGAGATCGACGCCATTGCCCCGACCAGAGGCGCCGGGTTCGACTCCCACGTGACCGAGAGAGTCGTGAGCCAGATGCTGACCGAGCTGGACGGCCTGGAGGAGCTACACAATGTAGTAGTAATAGCCGCCACCAACCGGCCGGACATGGTCGACACTGCGCTGCTGCGCCCGGGCAGGCTGGACAGGCTGCTCTACATCCCGCCCCCGGAAGAGGAGTCCCGCCTGCAGATCTACAGGATCCACACCAGAGGCAAGCCCCTCGACAGGGACGTGGACCTGGAGAAGATCGCCCGGGACAGCAAGGACTATGTGGGCGCGGACATTGAAGCCGTATGCCGGGAGGCCGCGATGCTGGCCATCCGGGAGCACATCACCCACGGCATGACTCCCGAACAGGCGAAAAAGGAAGCTGGCAACATCAAGATCAAGATGAAGCACTTCGAGGCCGCGCTGCAAAAGGTCAGGCCCACGCTATCCAGGGACATGCACCAGCGGTACGAAAAGCTGACCGCAGAGTTCGCCAGGCAGGTCGTGGGCACCGGGGAAACGGCCCCAAAGAAGGAAAAGAAAGAGGAAAAAAAGCCGGCGGAGATCAGGACCGCATCCTAGAGGAGGTAGTGTAAAATGGCAGAGAGAAACCCGAGAAAGAGAAGAGACCCCTTCGACATCTTCGGCGACTTCGACGAGATGTTCGAGGAACTGATCAGGAGCATGGAAACAGGCCGCATAGGCCAGGGCGGGCCGTTCTTCTACGGCCGGTCCTGGAGCGTACGCCCTGGAGAAGAGCCCGAAGTGAGGGAGTTCGGCAACATCCGCCCCGGAGAGCAGAGGCTGGAGATCGGCGAACGCAGGCCGCTCGTAGACGTCTTCGACGCCGACGGCACAGTCCACGTTGTGGCGGAGATGCCCGGCATCGAGAAGGAAGACGTCGAGCTCTCGATAGACGACCGTGAGCTGGAGATCAAGGCGTCCCGGGGAGACCGGCAATACCACGAAACCGTAGAGCTGCCCGCCGACGTCGACGACAGCAGCGCGAAGGCGACTTACAAGAACGGCGTCCTGGAAATAACATTGAAGAAGAAGGGCGACAACCGGAAGCGCAAGAAGATCGACGTGGAGTGAGGCGGGCTATCGCCCACTCCCCTACTCTTTTTAATTCCCGGCAGTGGTGAGGCGATTGTTCACCACAGAGGCACAGAGGACACAGAGACGCACAGAGATTTTTCTAAAAAATTTTTATAAATAATGTGATAGTAATCCCTTAATAAGTAAGCCTCTGTGCGTCTCTGTGAATCTCTGTGCCTCTGTGGTGAGTTAGTTAGCTTCTTTGTCGGGTTATCCTTCTCAATGTGTTACATAGGCAGGGACACGATCACGCAAGCGATAATTGTAGAAACTAAGGCATTGAGCACGATGCCGTCGAAGCACCCGAGGCCGCCGACGCTGATGAAGCTGGTGCCGATCTTGCGGAGGCGGGGGATGTTGAGGACGGTGGTGCCGACGATGGTGCCGGTGACGCCTGTGATGATGCTGAGCCGGGCCAGGTTTTCCAGGCCGGTGCCGGAGACGTACAGGGCTATTGCAGAGATCCCCACTGCCAGCAGGGCCGGCAGGTGCATGGGCACGTAGAAGCCGATGCTGCGGGACGGTTTCGACAGCAGGAATACGCCGAGAGAGACGGCGATGATCGACAGGGCGATCGGGAGCACCGGCAGGCCGGCCGCGAGGTAGATGGCGGCGATCAATGCCACGATGCAGCCTCCGAGGTTGAGGGAGACCACGGTGTTGTGGCCGTGCCACACCGGTAAAGTGTACTTGGAGCCGAGGTAGGGCACCGTTTTCTCGGGGCTGTCCCTGCGGCTCTTGAACTCGTGTACTGGCACGTTGAAGATCCCGGCCATCAGCACGGTCAGGTAGAGCACGACCGACTGCAGGACGGATAGTCCGAGCACTTGCTGAAGCAGGGGCCCCGGGCTGATCTCCAGCAGCGACAGGAAGGCCAGAGCCATGAAGGGAAAAGCCAGAAACAGGATGAACAGAGGCACCGATACCGGTAAAAAGAAATAGTTTTTCTTCTTCATTTATGATCTCAGAACATCGAGGCCTTTTTGTCGACAACGATGTAGTCCTGGATCGCGCGCACTGCACCGAAGGGTATCAGCACGAGACCGTCTTCCGTCCGGTAGTTCTCGACATTCAGCGTCATGTCCGGGCGGATGATCAGGTCGATCAGGTCTCCGGTCCTGGGCTCGCAGGTGATATCGTAGAGAATGCCCATCTCAGACCCGTCAGTACCCATTACTTTCTTGTTGGAGAGTTTTTTTGCCATCCATCTTGCCATAAACTAAATCCCTCGAATCCATCTCCTACCCGCCGCTTCGGCGGCGGCCTATAGGTATGATAATTGTAAGATATAATGATGCTACCCATAATAAAATTTCGCATCAGGCGGGCGCTGTGCAGTTTAGTTGACCTCTCCCCGGACCTTTCGGCTGCCTTTTGAAAGTGCTGTGGCGCTCGTGCATTCGTAGCAAAAAAGAAAAGTGGCGAGTACGCTTTTTACACGTACTCGTACGTCGGGAACGCCTTCTGGATTTCCTTGGAGGTGCCGCCCTTGAAGTGGTCCCGGATGCTCTTGTAATAGCTCGAGATCATGTCGTTCATGGTCGGCTTGACCTTCTTCACCGCTTCCTGGAAGTGGCGGAAGCTGACCTCTTTGGCCTCGAAGCTCTCCCTCAGGGCGAGCATGGCTGCCTCCCTGCAGATGGCCTCCAGGTCGCTGCCCACGTAGTTCTCGGTCAGGTCGGCGATCTGGCCCAGGTCCACGTCGGCTGCCAGCGGCATGTTCCTCGTGTGGATCTTTAGGATGCCGATCCGGCCCTCTTTGGAGGGCGCGCCCACGTAGACGAGCCGGTCGAACCGGCCGGGCCGCAGCAATGCCGGATCGATGATGTCGGGCCTGTTGGAGGCGCCGATCACGACCACTCCTTCCAGCTCCACTAAGCCGTCGAGCTCTGTCAGGATCTGGTTGACGACCCGCTCGGAGACACGGCTGCCATCCTCGCCTCCGCCGCCCCTGGCCGGCGCCAGGGCGTCGAGTTCATCGAAGAAGATGATGCTGGGGCTGACCTGCCGGGCTTTGCGGAAGGTTTCCCGGACAGCTTTCTCGGACTCGCCCACCCATTTGCTCAGCAGCTCGGGGCCGCGGATGTTGATGAAGTTGGCCTCGGACTCGCCGGCGACCGCTCTGGCGAGCAGCGTCTTGCCAGTTCCCGGGGGACCGTAGAGCACGATGCCCTTGGGAGGCCTGATGCCCATGTCCTTGAACTTTTTCGGGCTCTTGAGCGGCCACTCGATGGCCTCGATGATCTCCTGTTTCGCCTCGTCCAGGCCGCCGACGTCGCTCCACCGGGTGTTGGTCGGCTCCAGGAAGATCTCCCTCATGGCAGACGGCTGCACGTCCTTGATGGCTGCGGCGAAATCGTCCCCGGTGACCCGCATCTTCTCCAGGAACTCCCTCGGGATTTCCTTGTCGAGGTCAAGCTCGGGGAGGTACCGCCGGAGGGCTTTCATGGCCGCTTCCTTGGATAAGCCAGAGAGGTCTGCGCCTACGAAGCCGTGGGAGATGGCGGCGATGCGGTTCAGGTCCACGCCTTCCAGAGGCATTCCCCTGGTGTGGATCTGGAGGATCTCGAGCCGGTCGGAAGCGTCGGGCACGCCGATCTCTATCTCCCGGTCGAACCTGCCCGCCCTGCGCAGCGCCGGATCGATGGCGTCGAGCCTGTTCGTCGCCCCGATGACGACGACCTGGCCCCGCTCCTCGAGGCCGTCCATCATGGTTAGCAGCTGGGCTACAACTCTCCGCTCTACCTCTCCGGTGACCTCTTCACGCTTCGGGGCGATGGAGTCCAGCTCGTCGATGAAGATGATGGAGGGCGCGCTATCCCTGGCCTGCTCGAAGATCTCCCTCAGCCTCTGCTCCGACTCTCCGTAGTACTTGGACATGATCTCCGGGCCGGCGATTGAGTAGAACTCGGCGCCGCACTCGTTGGCCACGGCTTTCGCCAGCAGCGTCTTGCCCGTGCCCGGCGGGCCGTGGAGCAGCACGCCCTTCGGCGGGTCGATGCCCAGCCGCTGGAACAGCTCCGGGTGCTTCATGGGCAGCTCGATCATTTCCCTCACCCGCTGCACTTCTTCACGCAGGCCGCCGATGTCCTCGTAGGTGATGCCCGTCGTCTTGTACTCCTCGTACCCCCGGACCGGCTTGTCCCTCAACTCGATCTCAGTGCTCTCGTTAATCAGGACCGGGCCCTGAGGATCCACCTTAACTGCGATGAGGGGGATGGCCTGGTTGGAAAGCGTCCGGCCCATAAACGGGTTGGTCATGCTGCTCATCAGAGGCACCACATCGCCTAAAACGATGGGCCGCTTGAGCAGCTGATGCTTGATCATCTCCACTGCGTTGCCGCTGAACTGGATAGCCGTACCCTCGGGCGGAGCGAGCACTACGTGCTGCGCATCTTTGACCGTAGCCTTGCGCACTTTGACGCGCTCGCCAATCCCCACGTCGGCATTCTGCCTCGTGAAGCCGTCGATGCGGACCATTTCCTGGCCCCAGTCCTGCTTTTCGGCCCGCCAGACCTTAGCGACCGTCGTCCGCTTCCCCTCGATCTCGATGATGTCGCCGGGAGAAAGCTTCAGCTCCAGCAGGGTGTTCGGATCGATCCTCGCGATCCCCCTGCCGAAGTCGCTCGGCAGCGCCTTTGCAACTTTCAAGTATAAGTCTTTCATAAGATACCTCGTGCTAGATGGATAGTGTAATCTCGATCTCTGCAGCTTCCCGGCAAAGTCCGGCCTCAGTGTAATTTATGGGTATCGAATTATTTAACGTAGTTGGTATACCTCATCCGGAAAGCTGGCTGCATATTCTCGGCTGTGGCGGTCTGAGAAAAGCCGGGCTGTTAACTTTAAGTATATGTTGTACCTACAAAAATTTTCTCGTCTTATAATTGAGTATGGATATATGCTTGCCGTAAAACAAGCGGTTATAGACGGATCCCGGGGTTGCAAGCTCTTTAGAATCCACCACCGGAGAAGTCTCCACAGGTATGCCCCCATATGGATTCCCTGCCGGTGAATCCTCGCCGGGCATACCCCGGCGTGGATTCCTTCCGGGGAATCTTCTCGGGGATTCCCTGTCGGGGAATACTCGCCGGGCATACCCCGGCGTGTATTCCCCGCATAATGTAGATATAATCACTGGTCTTACCTGCTTATGTCTGGCACGCGTTCAGGCTTCCGCGGCTGCTGGAGACTGGCTGGTTCATCACTAAACATATATGCACAAAGCGACTGATACTACTGGGAGCGTTGAGACTGTTGAAGTGCCTGATCTTTGATCCTTATTGCGGGGCGAGCGAGCAGATGATCCTGGGAGCGCTGCTCGGCTGCGGGGCAGACGAGTGGCGGGTGAAGAGCGCCGTGGAAGGCCTGTGCGGAGCGCCGCTGAAGGTAGAGGGCTACGGCAATGGCCAGACGCTGGCCGTGATCAGCGAGCGGGACGCCAAAGTATGGCCCGGCTTTCTGACTGGGGAAGAGGCGCTGGGCAAGCTGAACGTGATGCACGAGAACCAGCCGATCAGGATCGACGCGATGAACATCGTCCGCAGGATACTCGAGGTCAGGGGCGGCCCCGGCAAGGACAGCCCGGGCATCAGCATCGCTTCCGTGGCCATGATCGCCGGCATCTGCACGGCTTACGATGATCTCGGAAGGCCTCAGATCCGCTCGACTCCCGTGGCCATGGGAGGGGGCATGATCGATACCGAATGCGGTAAAATGCCAGTGCCCCGGCCAGAGGTCCTGTCAGTCCTCAACGGCTCGAAGCTCCTCACCCAGGGAGGCCCCTTCGACGGGGAGCTGCTCACCCTCGAAGCGGCCGCGATTCTCGCCTACTATGTGAAGGAGGCCGGCCGGTACTACCCGGAGCACCGGCTGATCTCGGCCGGGTATGGCAAGGGCTATTTCGAGCTGCCCGTGCCCAATCTGCTGCGGGCGGTCCTGTGCGAAGTGGACGACGCGCTGATCGGGGACCGGATAGAGCTGCTGGAGACCAACGTGGACGACGTCACCGGCGAGGTACTCGGCAACCTGATCGAGGAGCTGCTCGCCATGGGCGCGAGGGACGTGAGCATCCTGCCGGCCACCATGAAGAAAGGCAGGAGCGGGCAGCTCATCAGGGTCGTGGCCAAGGCAGAAGACGGGCCCGCACTATCGAGGAGAATCATGCTGGAGACAGGCACCCTCGGTGTCCGGGTCATACCGGTCAAGCACCGGTACATAGCGAAGCGGGAGATTAAGGTCATCAAAGTCACGATCGAAAATAATGAGTATAACATGCGCTTCAAGGTCGCCTCGGACATGAACGGCACAGTCCTCGATCTATCCGTCGAGTACGACGACGCCAAAATGATCGCCAGAGAGCTGTCCATACCCCTCAAGACGGTGATGCGCAAGGCCGAGACCCAGGCGTGGCAGAAGTACGATGCCTCCGGCGGGAAACTTTAACCGCATTTATCTGGTACTAATCGTATGCTACGCTGTGCCTCACCTGATCGCACAGGCTCCCCGGGACCGCAATACGAACGCTGCGCTGTGCTACTCCTCACAGATTCCACGGATGATGCAGAATCTGATGATTCTGACCGATTTCATAGATACCAGTATCCCCGTGTTTGTGGTGTTGGTGGTTGGGTTGCTGGTGGTTTGGGGGGTGGAGTAAAGTGAGGTATTTGTGTGGGGGCGGGGTTATCTCATGGTTTGTGGTAATAACGTATGAGACAGCCTCTTCCGCCCTCAGATGTGAATCATAAGTGTGTTGGTTTAAAGTCTTTATCTCGGGTGTTTAATGCATACTTCCAGTTCAGTAGGGCTGGTTGGTATTTCCTCCTATTGATCTGGTGTGCGTTGGAGAAGACTAGTATGGAGGATTTGTCTGAAAAATTGTTTTTCAGCAGCGATCAACTCTTTGTATTCTTGGGGCGGATGAGTATTGAAGAGATCACTTGCGGGGTGAACCTGCTTCTGTATCATTCTTTCAAGTTGTTATGGAAAAGAGCGGTTCAGTATTGTCCGGATATCGTGGATTCACCGGTCCTCTTGGCTATTGATACTACGGATAAACGGTATTATGGAGTCGATAATGAATATGTGCATCGTACTTTGAAGATGGAGGGGCGGAAGAAGAAACGGGTTAGTGTTCTCCGGTATGCCTCGATCAGTATCGTGGCGAAGAACTTTAAATTCACTTTGGGGGTTACGCCTAAAAAGAGTGATGAACCCCTGGACCGGGTGGTGGAACGACTTTTAAAGTTGGTCCCGGAGGAACTCAGTGTTTTCGCAGTGCTCATGGATAAAGGATTCTACCTGAGCAGTGTTATGAAAACAGTGGACAAGCAGGGTTACAAGTACATTATACCGGTGAAACAGTATGGTAGCATGTCCCTCCTGTACCGGTTGTTAGAGCTTACCGGAGTGTCTCATTGGAAGTACACGATGCGTGGTGGGGAGTCTTTGGAGTACACGTATGACGTGTACCTCGAGGATCTTGGAATTGAAGCGTACTGTGGCTTCGCTACCAACCTCCCGGTAACCAGGATGAGTTTCACAATTCTTGCTGAAGCGTACGCTAACCGTTGGAATATCGAGAACGGGTATAAAGAGACTAAGGAGTACACGATAAAAACAAACAGTCGGAATCACGGTTACCGCACCTTAGTATTCGGTTTAAGCCACCTAATCCTGAACCTGCACGGCAT
The DNA here is from genome assembly GCF_000063445.1 of Methanocella arvoryzae MRE50. NCBI lineage: Archaea > Methanobacteriati > Methanobacteriota > Methanomicrobia > Methanocellales > Methanocellaceae > Methanocella > Methanocella arvoryzae. Next base: position 2,123,696 of record NC_009464.1, on the reverse strand, counting down.
CATGAAAAAGACACATCAAAAAGCAAAGATCACTGTTAACCAGATGAAAAACATGCTGAAACAATTTTTGGAAAGAATTTTACAACTACCTAAGAGACCAGACAACATGATCTCAAAACACCTAAAAGTTGCCTGGTAACAGCCAACCGGATAGCTCAGGCTATCAACAAAAACCTATTAAACCCCCAATTTTTAACACCGACTCGTAAATAAGCCCGCCCCCGGATAAGCACACCAATCCCACCCCACACAAACCACACCCACCCAACCACCACCACACACCACGTGGATACTGGATACACAAAATATTCTGATCGACTTCTCTTATGCTTGCTATCGGTGATCTAATAGTAGTGTATTCAATCTGTGATATCGAGTAGTAATCTGTGGCATCTGTGAGGATTGGCACAGCGCAGCGTTCGACATGCTATCTCACGCTACGATAAAAATAGTATAGTCAGGCATCCCGCCTGACCACCTTTCATTACTCCTTGCCTGTTCAGCTCAGTTCAGCAGAACCCGAACGGGAATCCGAGCCCGAAGCCGCCGAAGCCGAGACCGAAAGGTACTCCGAAGCCGAAGCCGAGCGGAACGCCGCAGCTGCCGATGCCGGCCGTGCCGAAGGTGCTGAAGCTGGTGGAGCTCTGGAAGTTGCTGGAGAAGCTGGTTCCTACGCCTGCCCCGAAGGGGAAGCCGAAGCCAGTGATGCCGAACGGTCCGAACCACGCGCCTGCCGGCACTGCGACTGTAGCCAGCGACAGTGCGACAACAAGGACTAATGCAATTTTGGATAGTTTCATCTTATCTTATCCCCCCACACTATAACAGGACTTGGGCCCGGATTTATTTATAGACTATTAATGATAATAACGCCTGGAACCCCTGCGAACCGTTCATTTCGCCGATAGGTTGAAAATATGACTCTATTGCTTAAATAGCCGGTAATTGTCGCCTCAAAGCTCTGAACGGCCGCTCACCGGCCGTTCCTGAACTGCCTGGCGCACAGGAAGGCGAAAAACGGGAGCGCCAGCACCCAGTAGTGCAGGTACTGGCGGATGGCGAGGGTGAGCGCGAAGCCCACTGCGGAGAGCAGGAAATACTGCTCAAGGGCATCGAGCCGGCGGTCTTTGACGACGCCAGCCAGCGCGAATACAAGCAGGGACGTGAACACGCTGGCGGCCATGGCGAGGTTGGCGCACAGCATGAGCGGGTCAGTTGTCCGGTAGCTGGTCACTGTGCCCATGTTCTCCTCTGTCAAATAAGTCGCCGCCACGCCGAAGCTCCAGTTGAGAGAGGCCACGCCGGCCTCGACGCCGTAGTGGAGGAAGATGGCGGCGAAGATTACTATTAACGGCAGCAGGACGCCGGCCAGCAGGGATGGCACCTTTCTGAGGTCGCCGTTACGCCACATCAGGAAGGCAAGCAGCGGCACAGAGAGTAGCGCGTACTGCTTGAAGCCGATGGCGATCCCCGCAGAAATGCCTGCCCAGAGATAGTGTTTCTTTTCAGTGAAGCCGGCCAGGTAAGTGGCGAGCAGGATGAAGGTGACGGTGAACGGCTCGGTCAGGATGAAGTAGCCCTGGGCGAAGGCGATGTTGACGGTGAAGAGCAGGCCTGCGATGAAGCCGGAGAACCGGCCGTAAAGTTCGCATGCCATCTTCGTGACGAGGATGGCGCTGGCCAGGTTGCATAGGCCCACCAGGATGAGGCCGCCGAGGTACTTCTGGCCCAATAGCGTCGGCAGCGCGAGGGTGAAGAATATGAGGGGCGGCTTCGGGTCCTGGAAGTCCAGGTAGGGCGTGGCCCCTTTGACGATGACGTCCGCCATGGCGTAGAACCGGGCCGTGTCGTAGGTCGTCCACGCGCTGGTCATGAAGAGCGAGGAGGCGACGACTATGGTGCCGATAATCAAGGCGAAGAGAAGGATGCAGCAGGCGAAGTACTGCCTGTCGGAAATGTTGATCAGCCTGTCAGGCTGCTCCTGAGATACCCGGGCCTCTGCTTTCATGTTCGCTCTCCAGACTGTAACCAGTGCATAAGAGAGGCAATTGTTTAAGTTTTACGGTCTGCCCCCGCCTGGCTCCGGGGAATGCAGAAGCGCTCCGGCGCAGGCCAGCGAGAGGAACGGGAGAGACAGATACCAGTAGTGGACGTACTGGCTGGCCAACAGTGTCAGCAGCATCAGCCCGCCCGCTAATAGCAGGCACTCACCATAGTGAGAACGGGGCCTCTTCGCCAGCGCCATTGCGGCCACCGGCAGGATGATGGTGATCAGCACCGCGCTCATGGCAATGTTCAGCATGGCTATGAGCGGGTCAGTGACTATGTATCCGCCCTCGTGAGCGGTAAACGGCAGCATGCCGATTGAGATGCCCCCTGCTCCCGGGGCCGTTCCGGGGATGGCCAGCCCAGCGGTCGACAGGATTGCCAGAGGCACTGCGGCTGTCCCTGCGGCTAGCCAGGGCAGGCTCCGCAGATCGCCCTTCCGGAAGGCCAGGAAGGCCAGTGCCGGAAATGCCAGGAAGGCCAGCGGCTTCAGGGCAATTGCGATCCCGAGGCAAAGCCCGCAGAGCAGGTACCGCATGATTGTGCCGTTAACGGCTGCGTACACCGATGCGACGAGGAGCAGCACGGCGAGCGCGTCCGATACGCTCAGGTATCCGAGAACCCATGCAATGCAGCAGGTGAACGTAGTTCCGGCCAGGAAGCCGGCTCTCCTGCCGTAGATGTCCATGCCGATCTTCGTAACGACGAGGGCGGCCAGGAGCAGCAGGAGGGCGGCCAGGATTATGCCTCCTGCAGCGCTCTGCCCTGCGGAGTAGAGATCGATTTCGGCCAGCGCCGGCTGCGGGAAGTGGTGCAGGTAAGGGTTAGTCGCCTTCAGCACGATGTCTGCCAGCCCGTAGAACTTCATGATCTCCAGCGGCCGCCACAGGGCGTCCACCAGAATAGTGCTCACCAGCGCGAAGACCAGCAGGACGAGGGCGTAGACCATGCCTGACAGGCAGAGGAAAGCCCGGTCGTTCAAGCCCTTTAACAAAGAGATTGTCCTGCGGGGCATATCGACGGAGAGCCCTGATGCGGCGAGGAGTATGATGAAGGGCAGCGCCAGCGCCCAGTAGTGGAGGAAAGGCCTGATGATCAGGGTAGCGGCAAAAGCCGCTCCCGCCAGCATGAAGAATTCCCCGACTATAGACGTCTTCCTGTCCAGGAGCGCAGCGCCCGCAAACAGGAGCAGCGGGCTGAAGAGGCTGACCCCCAGCACCAGCCAGGAGAGAGCGATGACCGGGTCGTCAATCTTGTAGGCTGGCACGCCTTCCACGTCGCCATCAGTCATGTAGGAGCCGGCTACGCCGAAGCTCCAGTGCAGCGCCGCTTCTCCGGCGGGAACACCGTAGGCCAGGAAGATCGCCCCGAACATGATCGCGAGCGGGATGGCCACGCCTGCCATGTAGGGGAGAAAACCGGAGTACTCTTTCTTCCGCCACATGAGGTATATGGAAAGAGGCAGCAGCAACAGCGCATACTGCTTGAAGCCGATGGCGATCCCCGCGGAAATGCCCGCCAGCAGGTACTTTTTCAGGGGATGATCCGGGCCGCAGATCAGGAAGTACGCTGACAGAAGAATGAAGGTGACGGTGAAGGGCTCGGTGATGATGAAGTACCCTTCGGCCAGCGAAAAGTTGATCGCGAACAGCACGGCGGCTAGCAGGCCGGCCTTTCTCCCGTAGAGCTTCCAGCCCAGCAGCAGGACGATTACAGCGCTGGCGAAGTTGGCCAGGCCTACGAGGGCGAGCCCCCCTGCAAGCTTATGCCCTATGGCGAGGGGCAGGGTGAGCAGGAAGAAGATGAGCGGCGGCTTAGGGTCAAGGTAATCGACGTACGGCGTCCCTCCTCGCAGGATGACTTCCGCCATCTCGTAGAAGATCCGGGTATCCCCGACCTGCCAGACCCGGAGCGTAAATACGCCGGCGAGCACGGTGATCACCGTCACGAGTAATCCCAGCAGTACTATCGAGCCGATGAGATATTTTCGGTCGGAAACGCCGCCTTTCAGTCCAGATCCCTCACTATTCCAATATCTTGCTCTTTATTCCCATAATAGGATTGCGATTCGGTAATTACTGGCTGGCGGGGCATGGCAACGTTTATTGTGCTTAAAGAGCGAGTGTATTATAATGGCAACTTTGATTGGCGGCAGCGGAGCCGGAGACGACCTGATACGCAAGCTCCACGAGAGCGGCGTCTCCCGCAGCTGTACCACCATCCGCCAGGTGATGGAAAGAAGAGAGGCCATTGACAGGGCGATCGAGTACGAGCGCATGAGGCAGAACGATCTCCTCGAGCGCGAGATCCGAAGCCTCAGGCATAAGGCGATGCGCCGGCATATAGTCGACTCGTTGCTCTTCTTCAGGAAGAGCAGGAAAACCGAGGAGATCGAGAGCCGGGTAAACCACCTGAGGGCCAACCGGGAGGCTATCGTAGAGAACAGCCTCATGTACCTGTACCGGGAAAAAGACGTGCTGGACCGCCTCACCAGGGAGTACCGCAGCGAGCTGAAAGGCTACTACGGAGAGCTCCTCGTCATGGACTCGCTGAAGCAGCTGGGCGACGACTACTACGTGATCAGTGACGTTAAAATCACCAGAGCGTACGGGCACAGATTCGACGGCCGCATGCTCAAGTCAGCCAGGGTTGACCACATCGTGGTAGGGCGAAAAGGCGTCTACTGCATCGAGACCAAGAACTGGAACTCGATCAAGAGGACGGACGACAAGCCCTCCCCGGGGGAGCAAGCCCGCAGGGCTTCTCACCTGCTCTACAAGTACCTGAAATTTACCTGCGGCCTGTCCGGGGTGAAGGTGATGGGCATCGTGCTCTACACCAACATCGCCCTCAAAGGCAGGGAAGACTTCGTCCGCTTCATGCGGAACGACGAGATCGTCCCTTACCTCGAGGCGAGACCGGATAACATCGACGAACAGACGGTCAGGGAGATCGTAGAACACCTGAAAAGCAGGGACATCGTGTTCGACGACAGCCACAGGGGTAGCCTCCCGGACGAGGAAATGGAGGCAGATAATGACCCGGCGGAAAGCGGCCGGGCAGCGGAAGCCGCCAGAAGCCTCTCCGGTGAAAGCGATGTGATCGCTCATGGCGAAGAAATAACATAACCAGATTAAGAATCGGGGCTCCAAAGCCCCTCTTTTTTTATTTACAGCCAGTGCCGGCCGGACTGTAGAGCCGGTATTACAATTATGTAAATAAGTTTATGTAAGTTCACGTGAACTATCTTAATTCAGGCAGCCGCATGAGCCACATACTCTACTTTTACGTCGACGAGGCGGACAGGCCGGCAAAAAAGGGCCTGTTTGGGCCGCTGAAGGCCGGCCCGGGATACGAGTACGTGTCGGCAGACGACCTGAAGTCGTTCCTGCACAGGTCCGGGCACTTCGAAGAAAAGGCGGCGGCTAAAGATGGCTTCGAGGCGGACTACTACAATAAGCACACCGGGACGACCATGACCTTCAGGCTCCGCAGGAGCACCATTCACGACGTGGAAAGCCGGTACTCGTTCCCCGGGTTCAGCTACACCGGCCTCTCCGTGAGCATCGAGTACTTCCGGCCGGCGTACTTCATCCACGAGGGATCGGCGCTGATAGAGGAGATGTGCCGGGAGTTCCGCATGTACGTCCTGGACCCGCAGCTCAGTCCCCTGCTAAAAAAGTGTATGGCGGTCACGATCGTCAGGTCGTGGGAGGCGGGCAACGATAAGGCGGTGAGAACGGCTCTGGCAGGCGGAGCCGGAGGGATGCCGGAAAATGCGCAGGTATCCCCGGGGAGACAGGCCCGGCCTTACATGCCGAGAGACAGGATGATGGCCTGGTGGAAGTACACTTACAGTAAGGAAGAGCTGAAGAAAAAGGTCGGGGAATCCGCTACTGTCAGGGTCCACGTCCCCGAGTGGAAGATCATCCGCCCGGCAGGGGTACGTCACCAGCTCTTTTTTGCCATGACCCTGGCCGAAGGCATCGGGTATATCATGCCTCCGTGCGACGTCTACCTCGTCAAGCGCAACGGGTTCAAAGAAGTCGGCGCCGTGGACGCCCGGGAACTGATGCCACGGATCAGAGAGTATCTCAGGCCCTGGAGCTTCTCCGGGATGGAGTTCAACGTGCTCACTTCTTCCGACGCCAGAAAAATTGTGGGGATTTTGCGAGACGTGCCTCTGGAAAGCATCCACAAGTACGAGCAGATCGCCCCCGGCAGCTTCATCGACGTAGATGCTGCGGCAGGCCCATAAACAAGCCGCTTAGAAAAGAGGCTGCCGGAACCACGTATCTATATGCTAAGAGATCATACAAGCACAGTGATGGCAAGGATAGATCCTGACGACGGCATACCCGACAGCGTGTATTGTGCCACCAGAGAGGAGTGGAGGGAGTGGCTGGCCGAGAACCATGATAAAAGGAAATCGGTCTGGCTGATCTACTACAAGAAAAACTCCGGAAAGCCCCGGGTTTCGTACGATGATGCGGTTGATGAGGCTATCTGCTTCGGGTGGATCGACTCCACGGCCCGCAAGGTGGACGACGAGCGGTACGCCCAGAAATTCACCCCCAGGAACGCCCGCAGCGAATGGTCTGAGATCAATCTCCGCCGGGCAGAGAGGCTGATCGCCGAAGGCCGGATGACGGAGGCGGGAATGGCCAGATACCGGAACCCGCGCAAGGTCAGGGAACTCCACCAGGTGGACGAGCGTGGAGAAGTTGTGATCCCGGAGGACCTTTTACGGGCCATACAGGAGAACCCGGCAGCTTCCGCTTACTTCGGCGGGCTGGCCCAATCGCATAAGAAACATTACGTGCGCTGGATCAACGATGCCAGGAGGCCCGAAACCAGGGCCAGAAGAATCGTAGAAGCCGTATCGCTGCTCGCCCGGAACCTGAAATACGGCGAAAAATAGGATTTATTCGACGCCTTTGCCGGTAATCGTAAACTCGGCCGTGATGCCCTCGGGCAGGGACCTGTGTTTTCTCAGCACCGCGATCCTCTTCCCCGGCCCGTTGCGCTTCAGTTCCACGATAGCCTTGCTGATGTGCTCCAGCCACTTGCCGCCGGTGGCGCGGAACTCCTCGCTGCCGATGTCGGTGTAGATCTGGTTGGTGATGACGACGGGTATGCCGTGTTTCCTGGCCATGCCCAGCAACGCGGTGACCTGGCTGGCCAGCTCCTGCATCGGCCGGATGCCGTCCTTGCCCTCCCGCTCGATGCGGTAGAAGGCCGTGGCCGAGTCCAGGATGACGAGCCCCACGTTCTGCCCGATGAGTTTCTCAGCGTCCTTGATAGCGGCGAACTGCTCTTCGAAGCTCAGCGGCGTAAAGATGATGACCTGCCTCGCCAGCTCATGCGCGTCCTCCCCCGCGATCTGGCTGAAGCGCTCTACGGAAAAGCCTTCGGTATCGATGTAGATGACCCGCTTGCCCGTCCTGAGCGTGTTGATCGCCAGCTGCATGCAGATGTTGGTTTTACCGCTGGCCGGCTCTCCGTAGATCTGCGTCACCGTCCCTGTCTCGATGCCGCCGCCGAGAAGGTCGTCGATCGGCTTTGCGCCCGTCGGAAGCCTGCTGATCAAATTCATCGCGCTATACCGGAGATCAATGCTCCCTGCTTATTTATATCGTTGTGGGTGCCTGCAGCACAGAGTGCAGAGATGGCCCGATTTCGGCCGCGGCGGGCAGATATGGGCGGATAAATATACATCACATGAGCGCGCATTTACACCTGTGAGCAACTCTGCGCTGGCAGGGCTGCGGAGGTAATCGCATAATCGCGCTCGTCACTTCTGATTTCGCGGTCTACGAAAAAATGGTAGCCGAGCTGAAAAACAGGAAGGTACAATTTGTCACGCTCCGGCTGCACGAGGCCATTCCACCCAGCGTGAAGGTCGTCATCACGACCGCCGAGGAGGCCGACACGGTCGCCTGGGAAGGGGAACATACTATTATTTACGACGATCCCGTGTCCACGGTCAGCCGGGCCATCTATGCGGAAAAAGGCTACGGGCCTGTCGAAGAGATGATCATCGGCATAGACCCGGGCAGGCGGCCGGGCATCGCAGTCCTCACCGGCGACATCGTGGTAGCCGTGCACCAGGTCAGCGTCACCGAAGTCGAGCCGCTGATCAGGAAGATCATCCGCGACTACCGGCCGAACTCTGTTTTAGTAAGAATCGGCCACGGCGCCAGGCTCGTCACCACCCAGATCACCAACAGCCTGCTTCAGGCAGGCCTCAGAGTGGAGATGGTGGATGAGAGCGGGACGACGCCGCACATAGGCCGGGACGTGCACACTCACACTTTAAGGGACATCATCGCCGCCATAAACATCGCCCGCATCAAAGGCGTCCCGGTCGGGAAGCGGGAAGTCGAGCCCTCCAAGGGCGAGATTCGGGTGATACAGGAAGCCAGCCGCTCCATGTCCTCGGGCAGAGCCACAATACCCCGCTATTTAGCCAGACAGGTAGCCAGAGGCGAGATCACCATCGACGAGGCCATCGCGATGCACAAAAAGAATGTAGGGAATGGTAGCGAGAACGGGAACGGCGAACGGTGACAGCCAGGCGCTGATCGTCACGTTCTTTTGCTGCGGAAATACTTCCACCCCGTCTTGGCGATCTTCATCCTGTTCTCGGGGTCCTCGTCGATCCATTTGATGACCTCTTTGAACGCCATGGCGGGGCTGCGGGTCTCCTTGGGGTCGTAGTAGGCCGGGTAGCCGAGGGATTTGACATACTCTTTGTACCGCTTTTCGAGCTGGTCCTGCAGCAGCCCGGTGATCTCGGTCACCTTTACGTCGTAGCCTTCTCGCTCAAGAAGGTCCTTTGATCGGGAGTTGACGTAGCCGGAGCAGATTTCCACCCGGGTTTCGCCCGGGCGGCCGCCCAGGTCTTTCACGAGCCCGAGGGTGATGCGAGCAGCCTCGGATAGGTAGGCGTGCGTTTTAAACAGCTCACCCTGGAAAAATTTAGTGTCTATCAGCCCGGTTTCCACTCTGGTACCGTCTGTGGCGCCGATCATGACTCCGCCCAGCGGGAATCCCCAGCCGGAGTCGTCCACCTGGATAACGGGCTTTTGTTCGACGGGCAGCAGCTTCCTGAGCACGGAATCGTCGGAAGTGACCAGCTTTAGCTGTCCCTTCTTATTGCGGTATACGGTCGCGGTCCACGACTCGGGCGCCCTCACCCCGTCTCCCCTGACGCTCAGCACTACATAGGGATTGGACTGATCGCGCCCGGGGAGGCCGATAGACTTCAACATCTTAAAAGTTTCGCTGTCGATGAGTCTGGTATCCATGCGCCTGCTCCATGAATAGAATATAAATTCAGTTCCGTTTACTTATTTACACCCGATTTTAAATAATAATGCCATCATGATATGATAATTATCGCATACATGGACTTAAGTGATGCCTCAGCAGTACCAGTCCCTTGCACAATACATCGCGTGACAGCCGCTATTTACACGTATTTTTGCCGGGCAAGCAATAAAACGGCCCGAGTATATATACCACCATGAATACATACAAGATGATATATATTAGTGAGAGAATTTGGAACGCACAACCCTTATAACCCTAAAGGAGAATGAAGTTTAATGCGCTACCTGAAAAGTATTTAGCAGATACGTTTCAGATGGTTGGATATCATGCGACTGCCAGGTTGCATGATTCGTTAATTAATTACTTTAACAGGGTGATCGGCGGATGGCTTCTCTGAATTATAACAGGCCCGCAGGGGATGGGAATCTTTACATAGTCAAGTCTGATAACCGCGTCGAGCTATTCGACGCCAACAAAGTCGTGGTAAGCCTGATCAAGTCAGGCGTGGACTACAGGCTTGCGTGTGACATAGTGGACGATCTGCAGTACAGGGTCCACGACGGCATCACCACGAAGGCGCTGCGCACCATCCTGCTCAACATCATCGACCAGAAGAGCCCGGACGCCGCCCTGCGGTACAAGCAGTCCCACGAGATGTACGTCAGGACGTCCAGGGGCACGCTGGAGCCCTTCGACTACAAGATGATCGAGAACTCCCTGGTCAAGGAGACCGGCATTACGCAGGAGTCGGCCATGCACGTGGCCAAGGAAGTCGAGGCCAAGCTGCGGAAGCTCAAGGTCAACTACCTGTCCGCGCCCCTGATCCGTGAGATCGTCACCGTCCAGCTGCTGGAAGAAGGCCTGGAAGAGGCCCGCTCTAAGTACACGAGGCTGGGCATGCCGGTCCACGACGTCACTCACCTGATAGAGCAGGGGAGCAAGGAGAACGCCAACCTGCACCACAACCCGGAGACTATCCACAAGTTCGCGGGCGACCAGATCCTGAGAGAATATTTACTGGTCCAGGTCCTGCCCAAGCACATCGCCGACGCCCACATGAGGGGCGATATTCACATTCACGACGCCGACTACTTCGCCGTGCGCCCCAACTGCCTGCAGCACGACCTCAGCTGGTTCTTCGAGAACGGCCTGAGGGTGGACGGCACCGGCAAGCACACATCGGTCGCGGCGCCCCCGAAGCACGCCATGGTGGCGGCTCTGCACGCGGCCAAGATCCTGGCCTCGTCCCAGACCAACATGGCCGGCGGCCAGTCGCTGGACAATTTCAACATATTCATGGCCCCCTTCTTCACTGGCATGTCCAGAGAGGAGGTCAAGCAGGTCGCGCAGGCCTTCGTCTACGAGATGAACATGCAGTACGTGGCCAGAGGCGGCCAGGTGGTCTTCTCCAACGTCGACATCGAGCTGACCATCCCGAAGTACCTCGCGGACAAGCCCGCCATCGGCCCGAAAGGCAAGGTCATGGGCACCTACAAGGACTACCAGGATGAGCTCTATACATTCACCGACGCCCTGCTGGACGTCTTCATCGACGGGGACGCACTGGGCAAGCCCCACCTGTTCCCCAACGTCATCGTCAAGACCAGAGACTCGGCGTTCAAGGACCCACAGCAGAAGGAACTCCTGTTCAAGGTCCACCAGCTCTTCTCCAAGTACGGCACGCCCTACATCCTCAACATGCTCCCGGACTGGCAGCACGATGCGGTCAACAGCATGGGCTGCAGGACCCGCCTCAGCGGCGACTGGGCGGACAAGCAGGGCTACGAAAACCCGGGCATGTCCACCATGAGAACGGGCAACATTCATTATAACACCGTCAACCTGCCCCGCATCGCCCTGGAGGCAAACGGCAACGACGGCAAGATTTTCGAGATCCTGGACAGCAGGCTGGACCTCATCAGGGAAGCCCTCGAGATCAAGCACGATCTGGTTAAGAAGAGGCTGTACGAGAACCAGATCCTGCCGTTCCTCACCCAGAAGGGCAGGCACGGAGAGGACTACTACCGCTTCGAAGACCTGACCCACACAGTCGGCTTCGTCGGCCTGAACGAATTAGTGCAGGCACATACCGGCAGCATGCTGCACGAGTCGCAGGACGCCTACGACTTCGGTATGGACGTGATCCGGTACATGAGGGACTGGGCTGACTCCCTGTCGGACATCACAGGCTGGAGATGGACGCTCACCCAGACGCCGGCCGAGTCGACGGCAGGCAGGTTCGCAAGGCTGGACATGAAGGCGTTCGGCGCCAGGGCCCTCGTCCACGGCGACAGGAACACGGGCGGAGTATACTATACCAACAGTTCCCACATGCCAGTCGACGCAGACATCTCGCTCTTCGACAGGGCAAAAATGGAAGGCAAGTTCCACCCGGTCTGTAACGGCGGCCACATCACCCACCTGTTCCTCGGCGAAGGCACCCCTGACCCGGCAGGCCTCATGAGCCTGACCGAAAAGCTGTGCCGCAACACCAGCATGGGCCTCTTCGACTATACGAGAGATCTGACCACCTGCCGGAAATGCGGCACCGTCGCCGGCGGCCTGCTCAACAGCTGCCCGAACTGCAATGCGAACGGCAAAGACCTGGAATACTACTCCAGGATCACCGGGTACTGCCAGCGCATCGGCAGCGGCGACAGCGCGGGCGGCTGGAATGATGCGAAGATTGCAGAGCTCCGGGACAGGAAGAGATACTGTATAAACTGAAGCGCTTAAAAACGGCTCACTTCTTTTTTCTTCTTTTCTTCATGCAACAGCTATATGCCAAATTATGTCCTTGATAGTACTATCTATGCAGGTCTATCTCGGGGACATCATCCCCACTTCCACGCTGGACTGGCCGGGCAAGGTAGTGCTCACCGTATTTTTCAGAGGCTGCCCGTTCCGGTGCCCGTACTGCGCTAACCCGCAGTTCCTGGAGCCGGATTCTGGAGAGCCGACAGACACGGAGAGAGTCATCGCCGAGATCGACAAGGCAAGGAATTTCATCGACGGCGTGGTGTTCTCTGGTGGGGAGCCGCTAATGCAGTTCGCCGCCTTCAAGACGATTGCAGCACATGCGAAGGGCCTCGGGCTGCTGGTGGGCGCGCAGACGAACGGCGCCTACCCGGAGAGGATCGGGAAGCTCGTCGAAGAAAGCCTGCTGGACGCGGTGCTGCTGGACGTCAAAGCGCCCCCGGTGCCTGAGAAGTACCTGCATGCGGTGGGAGTCCCGGGCAGGAAAGAGACGTCTGACTCAGTGTACGGCTCGGTCCGGCTCTGCAACAGGCTCCGCTCGGAGGGTAAACTCGCATATTATGAGGTCCGGACCACCGTTTTCACCGGCTTTTCAGATACCCCGGAGGAGATCGGTGCCATCGCCGCTGAGCTCGCCTGCGACGCTTACGTGATACAGCAGGGAAGGCCGGAGATCGCCATGGACGAGAGCGTCAGGAAGCTTGTCGCCATACCGAGAAATGAGCTTTCGGAGCTGGCCAGATCAGTGAAGAGCGAGCGGATAAAGGCCGTAAAAGTAAGAACGAGAGAGATGGGGGACGAGATCGTCTCCCAGAGAAGCTGATTATGTTTATTTATTATTCGCCACAGCTGGAGCGGCCTCTGCCGGCAGCGGAGTCTGCCCCATCTTCTTCTGGGCGCGCATGTGCATTTTCTTCCTCTTCTGGCATTCTGCGTTCATGAGCTTCCACAGCTTGTGCTCGATCGTATCCCGCCGGTACTCAGGATTGTAGCTCAGCACCGAGAAGAGCGCCAGCCCGGCAAATAGCGCCAGGAGGACAAGCAGCAGGGCTACGGCGACGTAGGTGACCTCGGTGAGCATGCCCTGTAAGTACATGTACGCCTCGGCTGCGACCACCAGCACCAGAGGCAGGAAAAGGCTGACGTACGAAAGCCAGACCATGATAGGGCGATGGACTCGGTTCTTTGCCTTGAAAGCAGAGATCGTCTCCATGGCCGTCAGACGCTCGGGAGTCGTGCACGTGGCCGTGATAAAGGCGGATACATCCTTTACCTGGTCTTTCGACAGGGATGTCCCGGCCAGCCCCACGAGGATATAGCCGATCAACGGCAGCGAACCGGCGAGATGCTCTTCAGTCCGCTTCTCGATCGACGCCCTGATGGCGTATACTTTCTTAATCGTGCTCAGGATCATCTCTTCGTAGCTCATGGTAGTCACTAGCCTTCTGAGATATAAATTAAAGCTTAACAGACAAAAATTTTTCGTTTTTATTCCCGCAGATGCGGAAATATTTCCCGGCAGGCGCCTGGAGTGAATACTATTGCAGCCCTTCCCATCAGAGCACGTGAATGTTGTCGAACACTGCGCTGTACCTTACATGATTGCACAGGCTCCCCCGAGACAGCAAAACGAACGCTGTGCTGTGCATTACTTGATTGCACAGGCTCCCCCGAGACAGCAAAACGAACGCTGCGCTGTGCCAATCCTCACAGATTCCACGGATTGCGATTGATTCCACAGATTTCTCTGCTGAATCCACAGATTACTACACGATATCACAGAAGGAACACGCAATGTTATTAGATTACCGATAGCGATTATAGGAGTAATCGATCAAAATATTTTTTAGTTATCTGTGGAATCGAGCGTCATCTGTGCTATCCATTAGAAATCTGTGGATTCTGTTTCAATCTGTGGCATCTGTGAGGTTTTGCACAGCGCAGCGTTCGTATTGCTGTCACACCACACCCAGGCAACCAGAGAACGCACAGCGCAGCGTTCGTATTGCTGTTGCGCATCGCCCTGGTCTGGAGCTCACGCTGTAGCGTACACCGAAACTTAAGAGGACACAAGTATTATTATCTAGAACCAGTTAAGACTTCCAGCAAATATAGAGAGGAATTATTTTCATGAAGGTCATTGCGTTCGTGGGTATGCCGGGGGCGGGCAAGTCCGTGGCCTCGGATGTCGCCCGGTCCATGGGCCTCCCGGTCATCATCATGGGAGACGTGCTCAGGGAAGAGGTCAAGAACAGGGGGCTGGCGCCGACGGACGAGAACGTGGGCGGGGTCGCCAATCAGCTGCGCAAGGACGAGGGCATGGACGCCATCGCAAAGCGCTGCATTCCGAAGATCCAGGCGCTGGGCGCCCGGGTCGTCGTCATCGACGGCATCAGGGGGATCGCCGAGGTGGAGACGTTCAGGAAGGCTTTCGGGGACAACTTTACGCTGGTGAAAATCGACGCCCCGTTCGAGTTGCGGCTGGACAGGCTGCGGAAGAGAATGAGGGCGGACGATCAGGGCACTCCTGAGTGGCTGAAGCAGCGGGACGAGAGGGAACTGTCATGGGGTATGGGCCTCGCCATAGAGGCGGCGACGAAGTCCGTCGTAAATCTGGACCCGATCGAGAAGTTCCAGAGCGAGATCCGCTCGGTGATCAGGAAGGAGTGCATCGAGACCACGGTGTCGACGCTGCTGTTCCCGACCGAGCTGGAAGAGAAGGTCCGGCAGGCTGTGGAGAACATCTTCCCCGGCACGAAGCTCACTCTTATCCAGAAGCCGGGCTACGTGGACAGGCTGGAAGGCCGGGCTCCGTCTCTGGAGGAGCTGCACTGCCTGCTCAGGGAACAGAAGATCCTCGACACAGCCCGTAATTCCATGTACGCAGGCAAGAAGGGCAACGAGATCGAGTTCCAGCTTAACAAGCAGGCGGCGCTCATGGGCTACGTGAACTTCCTGGACCACGAGGTGGCGCTTGGCGGCATCGACGTGACCATCGTCGACGACGAGCCCGAGCTGATCATCGACTGGCTCGCCCCCCGGACTGCCGAGGGCCGGCCAGTGCAGGAGATCGATCTGTGAGCTGGCTCAGCTTCTCCGCTTACAGGCTGGTCGACTCCCAGTTCTCCTGGGCCTCGGGCCTGGAAGACATGGGGTACGAAGGCTGGGAGATCGTCAGCGAGGGCAAGCAGAAGATCACCCCGGAGACGCTGCCGGAGATCAAGAGCATCATCAACACGACTAACCTCAGGATCACCGTCCACGGACCGTTCTCGCAACTTGACCTCGCGTCGCTGCATGAGCCCCTGTGGAACGAGACGATCAGGCAGATCAGGCAATGCGTGGAACTGTCGGCCGACTTCACGGATACGGTAGTCGTCCACCCGGGCATCCTGTCCCCGCTTGGCAGGGAGATGAAGGATAAAGCCTGGGAGAGGAACGTCGAGGCCCTTAAGATCCTGGCCCGCCACGCGGAGGAGCACAGGGTAAAACTCTGCCTGGAGAACATGCCCGACATGGAGAAGCTGCTCTGCCGGACGCCGGACGAGCTGTTCGGCATGGTCGAGACTGTGGGCAGCGACGGCCTGGGCACCACGCTCGATGTCGGCCACGCTAACACCACTAAGAACATACCTGCTTTTCTGAGAGAGGTAAGGCGCATCAATCACATTCATATCCACGACAATAAGGGCACTTCTGACGAGCACCTTGCCGTCGGGGAGGGCACCGTCGACTGGACCAGAGTTTTTAAGGGACTAAAAGAGTATAAGGGGGCACTCGTTGTCGAAGGCCGCACGCTCGAAGAGGGCCGGCGCAGCCTCGGCTTCGTTAAAAAACAGAAGGCGAAAAGCCAATGAGCGATGAAAAATTCGACAAGCTCAGGGTCTCCGTCCTTGCCCTGGGCCACATGGTCAACGACTGCTACTCCAACGTCGTCCCGCCGCTGCTGCCGCTGCTGCAGGCTGCCTACGGGCTGACCTACACGCTGTCCGGCGTAATTATGACCGTTTACACGTTCACATCGAGCATCATCCAGCCGATCTTCGGCTACTTCGCGGACCGCTACGGCCGCCGGTGGATGGTGGCGCTGAGCGTGTTGTGGATCTCGTTCTTCATGTCCATGATCGGGGTCGTCGGCTACCTCGGCCTGGACCCGACGGGCTCATACATCGTCATCCTGGCGCTGGTCGCCATGGCAGGCTTCGGCTCCTCAGCCTACCACCCCCAGGCTTCGGCCATGGTGCCCCGAATCAGCGGCGACCACAAGGGGTTCGGAGTCTCTGTCTTCTCGGCGGGCGGGAACCTGGGCTACGCAATCATGCCCATACTGGTCGTCCCGGTCACCGCCATCTGGGGGCTGGGCGGCGTCATGCTGCTCTTCATACCCGGCCTGCTCATGGCGTTAATCCTGCACCGGTACGCTCCCGAAGCCCCCGTCGCTGCCTCACCGCCCACGATAGGAGAGCTGTGGCGAGATATCCGATCGGTCGCCCTGCCGCTGACCAAAGTCACCGGCGTGGTCACCATGCGCGCCTGGCTGTTCTTCGGGCTGATCACCTTCCTGCCGTCCTTCCTGATGCAGTACGAGTCCCACGAGTGGGCGAGCATGGCCCTCTCGGTGACGCTGTTCTGCGGCGCCGTGGGCACCCTCCTCGGAGGCACCATGTCCGACCGCTACGGGCGCAAGTTCACCATCGTCTCCACCCTCATGATTACCGGGCCGCTGCTGCTATGCGCCCTGCTGACCCATGGCTACCTGCAGCTGACGTTCTTCGCGCTGGCAGGCCTGGCGCTGCTGGCCTCCTTCTCCCCGGCAGTCCTCATCGCCCAGGGGCTGATCCCCAAAAACCAGGGCATGGCCTCCGGCATCGTCCTCGGGTTCGCCATCGGCATAGGCGGCCTCGGAGTCTCCGTCACAGGAGCTATAGCCGACGCTTCCAGCATCACGATAGGCATGCTCTCCCTCGTCCTGCTGCCGATCGCCGCATTCCTGATAGCCCTGCTCCTGCCCGGAAATGTGAGGCCGGAGAAAGCCAGAGTGCGATAGAACCTATCTGTTTGCTTATGTGTTAGTGAACGATGGCAAGCGCTGTGCTGTGCCAACGGCTGGCACAAACACTTTTTATACCTTCGCCGCCACAATGCTAAAAAAATTACAGAAGGGATACCCGTACGCCTGAAGTGAAAAACGATAACGCTTTTGACTCTTTCCGGGTCATGCTGCTGGCCCTCGGCCACTTTACCGTGGACGTTTACGCGAACCTGCTGCCGCCCTTATTACCTGTATTTTACATCATGTACAGCCTGAACGACACGGCGATCAGCCTGCTGACGGCGGTCTTTTCAGTCACCTCCACGCTGATCCAGCCGGTGTTCGGGTACATCGCTGACAAGTACGGGAAGAAATGGATTGCGGCGCTGGGCGTGGCGTGGGTGAGCGTGGGCATGTGCCTCCTCGGGGAGGCGCCGGGCTACATGGCGCTCGTCATCATGGTCGGCCTGGCGGGTATCGGCTCGTCGATGTATCACCCTCAGGCGTCGGCCATGGTGCCTAAAGTGAGCGGCAACCGCAAAGGCCTGGGCATGTCCCTGTTCATGGCGGGCGGCAACATCGGCTACTCCCTGATGCCCCTCATCGCCGTCATCATCGTGGCCGTATTCGGGGTACATTCGCTGATCTGGCTGATTCCCCCCGGCGTCATCGTGGGCCTGCTGATCTACCTGTATGCGCCGAGGATGGACGTCGACAGGCAGAGCACCCTGGACCTGAGGACGCTCTTTGGGAGCTTCAGAGAGGTCAAGGGACCGCTCACTACGCTGCTCACTGTAGTATCGCTGAGGGCGTGGGTCTGCATGGGCATGATCACCTTCATCCCCATCTACTTCATGCACAGCCACTTCGAGGGATGGGCGCTGTTCGGCCACGACATCGCCGGCATCGGGTACGCCATAACTTTATTCCTCTTTATACTGGCCGACGCCGTCGGCGGCATCATCGGAGGCTGGGCGGCAGACCGCTGGGGCAACAAGAAAGTCACCGTGCCGACGCTGCTGGCCGCTGCACCGGTCTTATTCCTGGCCTTCGTCGTCCCCGACATCCTGGTCTGGCCGTTGATCGTACTGGCCGGCGGCCTGGTCTATGCCTCTATATCCCCGACGACGCTGCTGGCCCAGGAAATGCTGCCCCGAAGCCAGGGCATGGCCGGCGGACTCACATTAGGGTTCGCCAACGGCATCGGCGGCCTCCTCGTCTTAGTGACAGGCGTGATCTCCGACTACCTCGGCCGGTTCGACGCCATCCTGTCGCTGATCCTGATCCTCGTCATCGCGGGACTGATAGCGGCCATGCTGCCCGGGGACAAACTGAAAGTCGAAGCGCCCGCGCCGATGATCAAGCAGTAAAACGAATTGAAAGTTGGCCCTGTGCAGGTCGAAAATACCGCCAAGAGCGCCAAGGAGCCAAGCTCGCCAAGAGCTAATTTTTCATGGAACACCAAGAGGCCAGGCACGCTAGGGACCTTTTCGATCGGAACCATGCCGATCACTTAAAATAGTTCTTGGCGTTCCATGAAAAATCTGGGTCCGGGAGGTATTGAGAGGTCGGAGAGGTTCACGGAGTTCAGAGAGGAAACGTTCAAGCTGGGAGTTCAGGGAGTTCATGGAGATCAGAGATGAGGTTATGTGAGGTACCCGGAGGTCAGAGAGAATTAACCTAAAAAATCCTCTCCGACCTTTCCACACTCCCAATCCTTCTCTCAGACCTCTCCGCCCTCTCGAACCTCCCAGCCTGAAAATCCTCCCCGGCCTCCCGGGAACTCCCCAACCTCCAGGAGTTTATCATCGGCTTCAATAGAAAAACCAATTTTTATGAGATGAGTGCTTAGCTCTTTGGCGAGCTTGGCGGCTTTACCAGCTCAGAAACTAGGAACTGCCAGTTATTCATCACTTATGCCTGATCAAGACTCCGATCATCGCCCGACTCTTTGCAAATTAAGTATAAGGCAGCCTGGCGCCCGGAATCACGGTTTTATTGCTGGACTTCTTTAAGCTTATCCGTGATCCGCTTTAACGTCTCGGCCATTAGCAACTGCACTTCGGCGCTGGTCTCATCTGCCGCAGGATCGCTGCCTTCGATGCGCTTCAGCTCTTCGATGTTTCGGATGATGCCCTGGACCATCTCGAGCATCTCTTCCAGCGAGATCAAGCCCGCATAGTAGGCGTAGAAAAACGTGGTGCCGGACCGGACGACCTTTCTCTTGAAGGCGGCCTCCGCAGAGGCCACGTCCTGCCGGGCGTACTTCTCGTTCATGAACGGGACTAATTCGGGCAGGTTCTCCCCGATCCAGGTCATCTGGGACCGGCCCCGGTCCTTGAAATCGGAACACAGCCTGGCGATGGCCCATTCTCTGGCCGTCAGGTGGGTCAGCTTTTTCAGCGTATCGTTGACCTCGGTGTACTTCTTGCGGTCGAACTTCTGGAACCGCCAGTACTTCTCGGTCACGGGGCCAGAGCTTTCGGGCATAGATGAAGAAAGAGAGATGGGCGATAATAAACCTTGTCCTGCCGCCAGAGAGTTAGTGCCGGCTGTGGCAGTCGCTGAAGTTCAGTTAATCCCGGCCACTATTCGACAGAGGGCAGCTCTATTTCCGTGAAATCCTCAGCCACAAGAACGTTATCGAACTTCTTCCTGGCATCCTCCAGTAAAGGCGTCGTGTCTGTCGAGTACCGGGAGCTGACGTGAGTTAAGACAAGCTGTTTGACGCCCGCCCTGGCGGCTAGTTCTGCTACACCGCCGGCTGTCGAATGTAAGGTTTCCTCTGCTTTTCCGGCCATGTCGTCCCCGAAGGTGGATTCGGAGATCCAGACGTCCGCTCCCTGCAGGTGTGGGAGGAATGAAGCCGATGCGACGGTGTCGCCGGTGTATACGATGGTCCGGCCACGCCGTGGTTCGCCGACGACTTCTTCACTGGTGATGGTCCGGCCGTTGACTACGACTGACTCGCCCCGGTGCAGCTTCGAGAACAGCGGGCCTTCGGGAACGCCTAACTCCAGGGCTCTGGCCTTATTAAACCGGCCAGGCTTTTGGTCTTCTTTCAGGGCGTAGCCCAGGCTGGGGACGCTGTGGAAGGTCCTGAACGCCTCCACTGAGTAGCCTTTGAATTTGATCACGTCGCCGGGGCTGAGGCGGCGGGGAATTACCTGATAGCTCAGGCTCAGATAGCCCAGCCTGCTAAGCAGGCTGCAATATTCCTCCACATAGTCGGGGCCATATATGTTTAAAGGCTCGGTGCGGCCTTGCAGGCTCATGGTCTGGAGCAGGCCGGGGATTCCGAGGGTGTGGTCAGCGTGGAAGTGCGTCAGGAACATGTGGCCGATGTCCATGAAGCCTGACCTTGCTTTCATCATCTGGCGCTGGGTACCCTCTCCGCAGTCGAAAAGCAGCCTCTCGCCTTCCCGCTGGATCATGATGGAGGGCATTCCCCGGTTAGGGGTGGGGATCGAGCCGCCGGTGCCCAGAAAGATGATCTTTAGCATGCAGGGTTGATATCTCGCCCACATAAGATATAATGGTTATGTATTACCTCAGCGGCTGCCGGCCAGCAGTAAGGCGTATGCAGTAGAGGTGGCCACCGCCCGGCTGAACGGGTAGGTCACGGCCGCTGTTGCGGGCGGCATTTTCCCGAAAGTGGCGGGGACAAAGCTGAAGTACTGCCGGGGCCGTTCCAGCTCAGGCTCTCTCACAGCAGGCGGGGGCATGAAATCCTCGGGAGTGACGTAGTAGTCGGCGAGCACGATGTTGGCAGTAGCAGTGCCGCTCTCCAGTCGCGCGATAGCGAAGAACTCGCTGTCCCCCTTTATAGCAGTGACGTTGTAAGTGCCAGAAGGCACGTCGGTAAAAGTGTAGACGCCGACATTGTTGCCGGTGCCGTTGCTGCTGAACTGAGGGTTGTCAGGCACAAACACGTAGTCCCCGTCCATATCGTACAGCGTCACCAGCGCATCCGGTACAGCCTGCCGGTTGCCGGTGGTGATCACGCCCGTAATAGTACCTAACTGAGCCATAGCGATAGCTGGGGCTGACAGCAGTAAAAAAACGAGTACTACGGCTAGCGCTGTCCTCATATATACCAGATAAACAACTCATATATAAAAGAGCAATCCGCTGTTTATACGGCCATATAAAAGAAAACCGTTCCAAAGATTAGGCCTTATTGTACATGAGCCCGGGCAATAGTGCGCTGGTATTCAAGCATATAGAGGACTTATCCGACAATCCCCCTGTTGCCCGGCTTGCGCACATGTACCCAGGCAAAATAAGAGGTTGGGGAGTGCCCGGAGATCAGAGAGACTTTTTTCAAACTGAGAGGTCAGGGAGGTCAGGAGGTCTGAGAGGAGGAATGTGAGGAGCCAGAGAATTGGAGAGGAAAACCGGCTGTCGGGAATCGCCTGTTGAACGCCTGCATTCGCAGGCGTTCTCAAGGCGAATATCCGGCAAAGGAACTGTCCAAAAAGTTACAGGAAAGACCATACACGAAGTTTTACGATAAGATCATCTTACAGCATGCCGTTTTTACTGTACTTTGAGTACCTCGTGTACTTCGGGTACTTCGTGTAAATGGTACGAGCACTCGTACAAAACGTTCCAGTAAGGACTCGTGGATGAAAGGATATTTTCAAGGGGAGTATGAAAAATTGAAAGTTGGCCCCCATAGGTTGAAAATACCGCCAAGCCCGCCAAGAGGCCAAGAGCGCCAAGAGCTAATTTTTCATGGAACGCCAAGCCTTATTTAGCTATTCGTGACGGTCCTGATCGAAAAGCCTTTGGCGAGCCTGGCTTCCTGGCGAGCTTGGCAGCCCAATAACCATAGCCGAAATAACACATTTTTCACAATACTATAATCAGTTTTCGGTTTTTTCGAGATGTTGATCTGTTGCTAGGCGGCTGCTAATTGCGAGAAAAATAATCTGAGTATAAAAAGAGATAAAAGGGCTTACAGGTAGCCCTTCTTCTTCAGCAGTTCAGCGTTCAGCACGCTGGCGCCGGCGGCGCCGCGGATGGTGTTGTGCCCCATGCATACGTACTGGATTGAGTCTGCCTTGCCGGCCCTGATGCGGCCGACGGAGATGCTCATACCATTGCCCTGCATGCGGTCCATGCGGGGCTGGGGCCTGTCCGGCTCTTCCCGGACGATGATCGCCTTCTTCGGGGAAGTCGGCAGATCGGACAGCTTCGGGTCGAACTTGAGGAAGGCGTCCTTGACCTTTTCGGGGGTGACCTTCTTGTTGAACCTCGCCCAGATGGACATGGTATGGCCGTCGAGGACTCCGACCCGGTGGCAGGCGGCGCTCACCCAGAAGGGGGCCTCTTTGACCTGCTTGCCGTCGAAGTCGCCAAGGAGTTTCAGCGTCTCGGTTTCCATCTTGCCCTCTTCGCTACCGATGTAGGGGATCATGTTGTCGATGATGGCCATCGAGGGCACGCCCTCGTAGCCTGCGCCGCTGACCGCCTGCATCGTGGACACGTGGATGTTCTCGATGCCGAACTTCATGAGCGGCTTGAGGGTTACGACCATCATGATAGTGCTACAATTGGGGTTGGTGACTATGGCGCCGTCCCACTTGCGCTTCTTCCGCTGGACGTCGATGAGGCCCAGGTGCTCGGGGTTGACCTCCGGGATCACGAGGGGGACGTCCTTTTCCATGCGGTGCGCGCTGGCGTTAGAGCAGACCACCATGCCGGCCTTCGCGAAGTCGGCCTCGATCTTGATCGCGTCTTCCGCCGGAAGTGCCGAGAATACCAGGTCCGCGTCGACTGCCTCCGGCTTAGTCGGGACTACGGTTAACTCCCTGACTTCCTCTGGAAGATCGGTGTCCAGCCTCCATTTGGCGACCTGCTCGTAAGGCTTGCCCGCGCTCCTCTCCGAAGCGGCGAGGGCGGTGATCTCGAACCACGGGTGGCCTGCCAGCTGCTGGATAAACCGCTGGCCTACATTCCCTGTGGCCCCTAGTATTCCGACTTTGATCATATGCTCACCGACGTAATGTAATGTTACTATATATAGCTAAACTATATTAGTTCTTTTCGATCTTGATGGCCTGGGTTGGGCAGGCGTCGACGCAGGTGGCGCATTCGTTGCAGCGGGCCTCGTCTACTTTGGCGAACTCGTCGTCCATTTCGATGGCTGCTTCAGGGCAGGCATCTACGCATGTTCCGCATCCTACACAAGCTTCTTTGTCGACTTTTGCTGGCATGAAGTGTTTAGCCTCCGGTTAAATGTAGTAAAACTAAGTTGGCCATCGTACTTAAACGTTTTCTGATTGCGGCTGCCGCCACAACAAGCGTAGGGCAGGGGGAATTTCCCGGCCACAGACACGGGTAAGCATATGTAAGAAAAGAAACCACAATAACATGTTTCAAAATCATACGTCAGAGGTCGGAAAATGGACGAGCATGTCATCGAAGGCCTGGGAAGGGCCCGAATCGTAGTCAGAGACGGCAAAGTCGTAGAAGTAGGAGAGCCGCAGATCAGCTACTGCCCCATATTCGATAAGCACCGGGGCATTAAAAAGCTGGACCCAGAGACTATCAAGAAGAACATAGAGTTCCGCATCCAGGATTTCGGAATGTGCACGCCCGACAGAGTCCTGAAGATGAAGGACTTCCTCTCCTTCGGCGTATCCGAGATCGTCTGCACTGCCATGGTGAAGAAGCTGATCGACGCCGCGGTCATCGTCTGCGAAGGCACCGGCACCCTGGTGGTCACCGACCCGGAGATGGTGCAGGGCATCGGTGGCAGAGTTTCGGGCCTGGTCAGCACCACGCCCATCCCCGAGGTCATCGAGAAGGTCGGCAGGGAGAACGTCGTCGACCCGGCCACGGCGAAGATCGACCAGGCGGGGGGCGTGAAGAAGGCCATCGACATGGGCTACAAGAACATCGCGGTCTCCATCATCGACGGCACCGGCGCAAAGCAGATGAAAGAGATCGAGCAGCAGCACCCCGGCGTCAGCATCTACACCTTCGTGGTGCACACCACAGGCATGCCGGAGAGGGAGGCCGAGCTGGTCTACAGGTACGCCGACATAGCCACAGGCTGCGCCTCGAAGTTCATCCGGGAGTACGGCGCCAGATGCAACGTCTACAAGGTTGGCGACTCGATCCCGATGTTCGGCATCACTGAGAGAGGCATCCGCCTCATCGAGGAGCGCATCAGGTTCACAGGGAAGGAGATCAAGTCCAACCCGGACGCGCCCCAGCCGGATAAACTACTTTAAAGCGTTTTCTTTGCTCCCGGGCGGCGGTCACGCCGCTCCGGAGATATTCCGGGTATTTCTCCCTTCCAGCAGGTTATAGGCTGCCATCAGCAGGAAGAAGGGTATGAAGCACAGGAAAATCGCCTGCAGGCCTGTGAAGCTGCCGACGATGCCGCCGAGCACCGGCCCGGCCACCATGCCGGCCTTCTGCCCGAAGGAGAAGATGCCTGAAACCTTGCCCTTTTCCCCCTCGGTGCTGCCGACCTGGGTAAACGTGACCAAGGTCATGACGCCGGAGAACAGCCCGAGGATGACGGAGGCCAGCATGAGCAGCCAGACGTCTTTCGAGGTGCCCAGCAACAGCAGCCCTGCGGCTGAGAAGATAAAGCTGGCTACGTAGAGGCGATAATGGTTAAGCTCCAGCAGTCTTCCCCCGAAGAAGACGACCACTATATTCGCGAGGCCCCTGAGCGAGATCAGTAGTGCGGCCATGGCTATGCTGAGGCCGAGGCTGGTGATCACCATGACGGCGACGAAGGTGGAGAAGGTGATAGCGAAGGCCGTGTTGATGCATTCTGTGATCGTTGCCGACACCAGGATTCTGTCCCTCAGCAGATGACGGTAGCCGTCTACCGAGCCCTTCAGGCCTCTTTTCTTTCGGCTCGCCGGGATCATGAGTTCGCTCTTGCCGCCTAATGCCACGAGGATGGGGGCCAGCAGGAACATGCTTGCCGTGACGAAGTAGCCGGCGAAGCTGACGGCGACCGCCAGAGCGCCTCCGATGAGGGATCCAAGGAACTGGGCGCCCACCGTCATCGAGCCTTTGTACCATCCGCCCTTGCCGGCCCCGATGGTGTTCATGTGCTGGAAGAACGACGCGTTCAGCGAGGTGGTCCGGATCGACCGGGCCATGCCGTAGAAGATCATCATGACGATGAGCGCCCATGGCGTCCATGCCAGCGCCAGCAGGATTGTGATGGCCCCGCCCACAGCGCAGCTGGCGAGGTACATTTTTCTGGAGCCGAAGTAGTCGATGAGGAGGCCGGCAGGCAGGACAAGCAGCAGGTCCCCGACGCCTGAGAGCCCGCGCACCAGGCCTATTTCAAATGAGCTGGCGCCGAGCGATAGCGCGAAGACGGGGATGATGAAGTTGACCATGCCCACCCATGTGCCTGTGCATACGTTGATGAGCATGAATCTCATGATCAGATCGTTGCTCTTGTATAGCTGCTGAAGGTTGCTGCGAAGCTGCAGTCGTTCGAGGGGACGCATCATTACACCAGTTGTAACATACTGCCGATGAGTACACAGGCGCCTATGGCACATAGAGCGGCATTATGGGGCTGCTAAACTTTTACGACACGTCATTCAAATAGCTGCTGCATACCCAGATGAAACTATGGGGTACGGGCACCAGAATTTTATACCTCGCGGTACACTTCACAATTGTGACAGTGATGGGACTGTACGGCGTGGGAGTAGTTCATGCTTAAGAGTCATGGCGTCGTAGTACAATGACTGCAGAGGAGAGAGCGTATGGATAGTAGTGTCAGGAAGAAGGCCGAGCTTATCGAGGCGGGGGGCACCACAGTAGACGACAGTTTCCTGCCGTACCAGAGCAGGTCTACCGCGGGCCCGGGCGCCGGCCTGGAGTCAGTATTCGTCAACATTGACGGGCACAGGGTGAGGCTGGGAGTCCGCCAGGCGTCGAAGTTCAGCGCCACCCTGAAGGACGGCATGGTCACGATCTACGCCGGCGGGGAAGAGTTCGCCCACGGCAGGCTGGAGCACGCCATATCCCACTGCCCTGAGCAGGTGTACGTGACCGTCAGCGAACGGTGCGCCTTCGACTGCAAGTTCTGCCCGGTCCCGAAACTGCAGGGGAAAATCAAGTCGGACGAAGAAGTCCTGGAGCTGGTCAGGCAGGGCCTGAAAAGTCCCGACCTCAGAGCTATTACCATCACGTCGGGCGTGTGGACGACGCCGGAGGAGGAGGCGGGCAGGATTGCCCGGATCGTCAGGCTGATCAAAAAAGAGCTGGCCGGCAGGGACATCCCCATCGGCGTCTCCATCTACGCTACCGACAATTCGTCGGAACTGCTGAAAGAGGCGGGCGCCGTCGAAGTCAAGTATAACATAGAGACGGTGGACAGGGAACTGTTTGAGAAGGTCTGCCCCGGACTGTCTTTCGACTACATCGTGCAGGCCCTGGAACATGCAGTAGAGGTGTTCGGCCGTAACCACGTGGCTTCCAACATCCTGATCGGGATGGGCGAGTCCGATGAGACCGTAATAGAGGGCATGGAGATGCTCGCGAGTAAGGGCGTCATCCCGATCCTCAGGAAGACGAATCCGCACCCCCTTCGCGCAGGGGATATCAAGGTCGAGCCTGTGAGCGCTGACAGGCTGCTGAAGCTCGCCGGGGAGCAGCGCCGAATCCTGGAGAAGCACGGGCTTGACCCGACCAGGGCCCTGACAGGCTGCGTGCCGTGCACGGGCTGCGACATTACTCCACGGATAGACCTGTGAATCCTGCCACCATGCCCGTGATAAATAGGAAACACGGGCGGAGCACGCCTTATCGCGGCCACAGTTTTGCTGTCTGGCCGCGGAATCCGCAGCCACGTGAGGAGGGTGCCCGGTGAAACCGCCGGCGGCGGCGGGAAGTCCTGTCTGGCGCCCGGGAAAGGTATATCTGGCCGCTTTTATCCTGAACTGGTTAAAGATGGTAATAAAACGGAGGAATGGTGTTAAGATGAACCTGTTCAGGATCGAGCCTGACGCGCCGGATGAGTATGAGGAAAGTATGGAAAAACTGTGGACCTACGGGGAGTACGTGGCCGACATGGTACAGCTACCCCAGTACCGCAGGTTATTCATCCGTCTGTCCCGGATGATGCGGATCACCGGGACTATCGGGGGCAACTGGAGATCCATGTACAGGGAGCACGCGCTCGCCGAGCTGGCAGAAGTGATGGCCAGCCTGCACGAGATGGAGGCGGAAGCCGAGCGCATCCAGGACACCATGCTCCGGGAGCATGTCTTCGACTGGATCGACAGCATCGCCTGCATGCGCAGGTCGATCGCCGAGGAGATCCGGTGGGACCTGGAGGCTGCGAAAGCCGGCACAGTACCGATGGAGAGCTAAGACAGGAAAAACAGGGATACGATGGCACACACTAACGCAACAGATGTCTACGATGAAAGCTACGACTATGACGAGGAACTCATGGAGCCCGCCACCCGGATCAGTCCGGCAGAGTTCGCAGTAGCTATCCGATTATACAGCGACGCGGAATACAGCCAGAACCACGATGCCTCCTGGTTCCGCAGAATGCTCAGGCTGCACAGCGAGCAGGTACTCGTTGCCTGCTATGGGAGCCTGAACTGAACTAAACTATACAGATCAGTTTTGCCGCCTGTCCGTGACGGCCGCCAGAGTCGCCCTATATATCGATGACTCTGGCGTTTTCCACTTCATACTGTACTAGTTTATCGAACTCGAACTGCTCGTTCTCCATCCTCACTACCTCTTCCAGCCGGCCGTGAATCGACGGGTATTTCGGCACAGCCATACAGCCTCCGGCCTTACGGATAGAGATGTCGTAGGTGCCGATCTTTTTGGCGATGGTCATGATCTCCTCCTTGTCGAGGCCGATGAGCGGATGATAAATGGGAAAGTCGACGTCGTAGGCTTCGGCCATCATGTTCTCGGAAGTCTGGGAGGCGACCTGGCCCAGGGACGAGCCGGTAATGATGCCGTGGGCGCCCTCTTTTTCTGCAATGGCCCTGGCCACTTTGTACATGAGGTGCTTGCAGAAGACGCAGGTGTACTTTTTGTTGCCTTTCTGCAGGAACTCCCGAAGGGGCTGGCCGTGTGGGGCGATATACATCTTCATCTCCCGGCCCGGCGCCCACTCGTGGAGCTTGCGGACGATGTCGATAGTCTTAGCCTTAGCGTCTTCGCCCAGGTAGGGGGTGTTATCCATGTACAGGGGAATGATTTCGCAGCCCCGCTTCATCATGAGCCACGCGGCCACTGGGGAGTCGATGCCGCCTGAGATCAGCGCCACCATCTTGCCCTGGCTGCCGATGGGCATGCCGCCAACCCCCTTGACCATTTCGGTGAAGATGTAGGAGGCGGTGTCCCTGATCTCCACGTGGATGGCGTGGTCGGGATTTTTCAGGTTGACCTTAGGGTGCCGGTCGATCACGGCGTTGAAGACCGCGTCGCCGCACATGCGGCCGATGTCCTGAGAGGTGAAGCCCTTCTCCACTCCGCCCGAGCGGCGGGCCATGATGCCGAAGGACTGGCCTTCCCGGATGACCTCTCTGCCTACTTCCGCTGCCACGGCGCAGGCTTCTGCGATAGTAGGCCCGGTGGTTATGGCGGGGCTGCACGAGACTACTCCGAACACTTTAGCGACAGACTGCGGAGCCTTAGTGTCCTTTGTCTTCACGAAGATCCGGCCGCGCTCCTTGATAATTGCCTCGTACTCGATGTGATCCTGGTCGAGCATGGCCTTGAGGTTCTGGATGAGGAGGTCTTCGAACTTCCTCCTGATCTGCTCGCTCTTGATGGCGATTTCGCCGTACCTGACGATAGTGATATCCGAATCCACGATTGATACTCCCTGCGTGCGCCCCTGCTACAGCTGTCACAGGAGACCTGTTTCTGTACCTGATAAGGATCTTCTGGCGTATAATTTCAACGCATCATAGTTTCAGTCCGTTTACACCAAAGACATATATACTGAAATACCCTCTTTCCCGGCGGAAGCAGAAAGGCTCTGATTAAGAAGAGAAAAGAAAAGGGGCGCGAGGCGCCCCGTGTTATTTATGGCTAGTCAGTTTAGCTGATCACGATGTTCAGCGTGAAAGTCTTGTCTGAGTCTGTGGCAGGCTCCCATGCGCGCTTGTAGACGCCGCTGAAGGTCTGGTTGCCGTCACCCGTAGCGGTGATCTGGAAGGTGTGGTTGCCGCCGACGCCGACCATGCCCGGAGCTGCTTCGCCGTGGACATGGCCAAGGTCCTTAACAGTCAGCCCGTCGGTAGAGTTCACGATCCACATGTATCCGGTGGAGGGGTTCTCGGCAAGCTGGACAGCGATGCTGTCGCCCTTAGCCACAGTGACAATCTGGTTGTCGTTCGCCTCAGTGTAGGTCGTCATGTTCATATCGCCGATAGCCGGGATAATGTGGAGAGTGTAGGTGGTCTCGTTGCCGAGCACGGGGTCCGCCGACCTCTTCTCGATGGCGCTGAAGGTCTGGGCGTCGCTACCGGTCATCTTGAGCACCCAGGTGTGGATGCCGCCGGCGCCGATTAAGCCGCTCTCGTTGGCCGCGAAGGTGTCGTTAACGAGCTCGAGGCCGGGAGTAAGGGTCCAGTTCCAGGTGTAGCCAGTGGAGGGGTTCTCGCTCAGGCTGACGCTGAAGGTCGCCCCTGTCTCGACCTGTACTGTATGGTCATTGTATGCCTCGTCGAAAGCTGCTGCCGGCACCGTGCCGTCGCCCGGGACGTCAGTCGGAGTGGGCGTCGGCGTCGCGGTGGGCGCTGGAGTGGCTGTCGGAGTCGTACATCCCGCAACGATTGCGGTGATAGCGATTAGAGAGATTGCAATCGCAAAAAGTGTCTTATGGTTCAAACTCTCACCGTATGAATATCTGCATCAAGTATATTTAGCTATTGTTTAAACTACAGGTAAAATTGCAGTTATATAATTATAATACCATTTTCGAAACGGGGCTGAAAATATTTAGAGAAAAGGGCATGTGTCAGGTGATCTTACAATAAATGAGGGGCACCGCCCGGTGCCCGCTCAATCTTTGAACACGTCATCCATGGAATAAATGCCGGGTTCCCGGGAGACGATCCATCTCGCAGCCTTGACCGCGCCGGAGGCGAGGGCCTGCCGGGAGTGAAGCTGGTGCTTAATCTCAATCCGCTCGCCGTCGCATGCGAATAAGGCAGTGTGATCGCCGACGATGTCTCCGCCCCTTACCGCGTGGATGCCGATCTCGCCGGCAGTCCTCGGGGCCGTGCCCTCACGGCCGTAGACGTACTCAGGCTTCTCCGCTAACGCAGAGGAGATCACGTCTGCCGCCTTTAACGCGGTACCGCTGGGAGCATCCTTCTTCTTGTTGTGGTGGGCCTCGATAATCTCTATGTCACAGTCGCCGAGGTTCTTCGCCGCCTCCCTCAACAGTTTAAGGAAGACCTGGACGCCGAAGGAGTAGTTGGGTGATATGATAGCCCGGATTTTGCCCGCCTCAATGGCATTCTTCATCTCGGCGTTCTGGGCTTCGTCGAAGCCCGTGGTGCCGACGACGACGCTGACGCCGTTGGCCGCGGCCGCCTTGACGTTGTTCACGCAGGCCGCCGCGACTGTGAAGTCGATGAGGACGTCGGGCTTCGTGGCCTTCAGCACCCTGTCTATGTCGGAGACGCTGGAGACAGTGATATTGCCGATCTTCTTGCCGGCGACGAGGTCGAAGCCGGCGACGATCTCCATGTCGGGCTGGGCGAGCGCCGCGTCGGAGATCATCGTACCCATCCGGCCGTTGATGCCGGTGATTGCTACTTTGATGACCATGGGAATTCAGCTCGCCGGGTTATTTCCTCGCTGTCTTTTTGACAGGGGCCGCCTTCGGGGCGACTTTACCGCCGAGCTTTACGCCGTAAGCCTCGAGAAGTCCCCTCAGCTTCTTCTGGTTCTCGGGAGCCATCTCGGTCAACGGCAGCCTCAGCGAGCCTGCGGCGATGCCCATCATGTTGGCCGCTGCCTTGACGGGTATCGGGTTGGTCTCGATGAACATGGCCTTCATGATCGGGGCGATCTTGTAGTACATGTCGATGGCCTTGTCGTGGTTGCCCTCTTCGTAGTACCTGACGATGGTGCACATTTCCTTCGGCATGATGTTGGCGAGGACTGATACCACGCCTTTGCCGCCCATGGCCATGATGGGGAGAGTGAGGTTGTCGTCGCCCGACAATACGGTGAACTTCTTCCGGTAGTCCCGGGTGAGCTCGATGATCTTCTCCACCTGCTCCATGTTACCGCTGGCTTCCTTGACCCCGACGATGAACTCGTCCTTCGCGAGTTCCGCAATCGTCTCGGGGAGCATGTTGGTGCCTGTCCTTCCGGGCACGTTGTATAGGATGATCGGCATCTCGGCTTTCGCCGCGATAGTCCGGTAGTGGAGGATCTGCCCGGCCGGCATGGGCTTGTTATAATAAGGAGTGATCAGCATAGCAGCGGCAGCCCCGGCCTCTTTCGCGTACTGGGTCAGCTCCAGCGCTTCCTGGGTATTGTTTGACCCGGACCCGCCGATGACCGGTACTTTCCGCTTGTTCCTGTCGACCTGGTCGACGGCGATCTCGAGCAGCTTCTTCTGTTCCTCGAACCTCAAAGTAGCCGCTTCGCCCGTGCACCCGCAGGGCACGATGCCGTCGACACCGCCCTCTATGACGTAGTCGATATTCCGGCGGAAACCGTCTTCGTCGATCTCGCCGTTCTTCTTAAAAGGAGTAATGAGGGCAGGATAAACGCCCTTGAGCGTCTTGAGCTTCATTACTTCTTCCTGCCTTTGGATGCCATTTTTCTGGTCACGTAGCCAGCGATGCGGTTCCTGACTTCCTTGGTCTGGACGGACGCAAGCTGCTCGACCTTTGCCTTGTTAGCCGTGAAGTCAGAACCGAACTCGTTCGGGTACTGCCTCAGCAGGGCATCGGTGGTGCTCTTGATGTAAGTCTGCCTGATACTTCCCATGGTCTACCTCCTTTTGCGCTTTAACACGGCCGGCTCAGTCCGGCACGGTCGTCGCACGTAGATAGTCGTACTAAATATCTATACGACACCTATTATACATTGCGATTGTCGGCCGGGGTCGTGCGACAATCCTTAAACCTTAATGGTACAAATAATTTTTCTATCCATTTTACTATCTGGATGGCAGGCCGGGCTTCGCACGGCGAAAAAACGGGGCAAAGCCCCGGAAAAATCGCATTTTCCGGCTACTTGAAAGCCGGGCGCTGGCTGAGCAGCTTGGGCAGCGCCAGCGGCCGGTAAGGCCTGCCTGCACAGTGCCTCCTGACCTCCTGCGCCAGCTCTTCCCGGGTCATGGTCACCCGCTTGCCGGTTTCCCGGATACTGACGGAGAGCACGCCGGATTCCGCCTCCCGGTCTCCCACCACGGCAACGTAGGGGATCCACTCGGTGCTGGCTTTGGCGATCTTCTTCGCGAGGGTCTCGTCGCTGTCATCCACGTCGTACCGGACGCCGTCGATATCCAGGTATCTGCAGTACTCCAGCTGTTTCTCGGACACCGGGATGATCCTCACCTGGGTGGGCGAAAGCCAGACCGGCAGGGTGGGCTGCTCTTTCTTCAGCGCCTCCTCGAGGAGGGAGTAGTACCACCGCTCGATGCTGCCGATGCTGGAGTGGCAGATAATACAGCCTTTCTTTTTGCCGTCCCGGTCAGTATAGTCGATGCCGTACACCTGAGCGTCCTTGACGTCCAGCTGCACTGTGGAGAGCTGAATGCATCCCCGGGTCGAGTCCACGCCCTGGAATTCGTTCTTGACAGCCCAGTAGTGCTTGGCCTCAGACAGGACTTCGATGAAGGCCGGCTGGTTAGAGTATTTCACCAGGTCCACGATTCTGGACCGGTTCTCGTTATAAAAGGACTCCACGATGCGGAAGACAATCGCGTACTCTACGCCGGAGGCGTCCGCCAGGTCAGAATAGTTACGGTAGAGTTCCTGGTACTCCGTCCAGCCCTCTTCCATGTCCCGGCAGAAGCAGTGAATGTCGGGCATGTGGAAAGCCCTCAGCCTCTTCAGGCCGGACAGTTCGCCGCTCCGCTCGTACCTGAAGCTCTTGCTGAACTCGTACATCCGCAAGGGCAGGTTCCGGTAGCTGATGGTGGCGTCCTTCATGATCTTGAAGAGCCCGAAGTCGCCTGCAAACCGCAGGATGAACTCCCGGTCGGAGTCAGGCGGCCTGACCGAGTAGTGGCGCTCATGGAAGGTGCCCGCCTGCTCCCGGATTTGGGGGTCGTCCCACGCGTAGAGCAACGGGGAGTCGATCTGCAGGGCCTTGAACCTGTTCACCGCGATCTCGTTCGCCCAGTCGTGCAACAGTTGAAAGATCAGGTACCCCTTGGGATAAAACCGGAAATTGCCCGAGTCCGAGGAAGGCTCGTAGCCGACCAGCTCGTGCTGCTGCATGATCTTGACCGAAGGGGGCTCTATTCCGGGAGGCCTCTTCAGCTCCTCCGAAACCACGTAGGCCTCGAGCGGCTTACATTCCGCTTTCGCGAGCGCGGCCATGACTTCGTCCTCCTTCGAAAGGTCCACGGGCAGCTCAGTCCCGTCGGGCAGAAGGATGATCCGCCTGCTCTGAATGTTCTTCACGACTTCTTCCCTGTTTTTGAGCTCCATCAAGATCAAGTGCCTCCGAAAAGCTGAGCAGCGAGGGCTTCGGCGTCCTCACTGGCCATTAGTAGTAGTAGTGGTGGTAGTGGTAGTTGTAGTAGGGATAAAATTACTGGTATAAGGGCATATTAGTACGATTGTCGTAGGTACCACCATTACTACTATAAGCCCGCTGTATAAAAATATTACCGTGATAAGCGGTTAAGGTTTAACGCCCAGCACTGCGGGGTTAACGATATTCCGGGGCTTCCCCGACAGATAAAGCGCCACGTTTTCCGCAGCAATGGCGATGCTCTGCTCCTTCGCCTCCCGGGTATTGTATGCTATGTGAGGCGTAAGAAGCGTATTACTCATGGCTAACAACGGGCTGTCCGGAGGCAGAGGCTCCTGATCGAATACATCAAGGCATGCCCCGGCGATCCTGCCCTCGTCAAGAGCCCGAAGGAGTGCAGCCTGATCAACGACAGGCCCTCTTGCGGTATTGATGATGACCGCCCCGGGCTTCATCAGCCGGAACGATTCCTCATCGATCAGGCCACGGGTATCAGATGTCAGCGGCAGGTGTACAGTAATGAAGTCACTCTCAGCACAGAGCCGATCAAGGCCAACGTACCTGAGCTTCTCAGCCACCGCAGGATTACGGCGAACGTCGTAGGCGATAACATCCATACCAAAACAGCGGGCGATCTCAGCCACACGCAAGCCAATCTGCCCGGTGCCAATGATCCCCATCGTTTTGCCCCTGAGCTCCCGGCCCTCGAAAGCAGTACAATCGAACTTCTCCTCCCGTATCCAGAAATCGGCTTCGCTGATCCGTCTGATAAAGGAGAGAAGCATCGCGAAGACATGCTCTGCAACCGCTTCGTTCGAATAGCCCGGAGCATTGGCAACAGCAACTCCTTTCAGGGTCGCCGCGTCCAGGTCAACGTCGTCGTAACCAGTCCGGGTCAGAGCGACCAGCTTAAGAGTACTTGAATCAAAAGACCGGGCAGGCAGCTTAAAGTGACTGACCACAGCAACGTCTGCTTCGGCAATCCGACAGAG
Source organism: Methanocella arvoryzae MRE50 (assembly GCF_000063445.1). NCBI lineage: Archaea > Methanobacteriati > Methanobacteriota > Methanomicrobia > Methanocellales > Methanocellaceae > Methanocella > Methanocella arvoryzae. Next base: position 2,088,824 of record NC_009464.1, on the reverse strand, counting down.
ATATTCTTCCATCGACAAAGGCGGACCCCGGTATACCTTTAAATCCCCGATTTTACCGAAATGGTGCTCGTAAAGCTCGTGCTTCGAAACAGCATCCGCGATGACAATGAAAACCATATTGCGAAACAGTTGATTGATAGAGAGATAGCACTTTGTCTGTTAAATAACGGGTGATAGGATATGAAATAGCTGAAGCTATGAGATTATTATTGTAGTGATAAGAAGGTTGTTTTGGTTATTGTTGGTGGGTTGGCAGCGTATTATGGTTCCCAGGGACTCGCGTACCTTAGTACAGCATATTACGTGACCAGGCTTAACTTCCGGGTTCGGAATGGGACCGGGTGTAACACTGGTGCTATGGCCGCCAAAACCCACAAACAATTACAATGATTTATGAGTTAAGGATTCGGTTGGTTGAACTGTCTGTGTAAAGCTTGTTTCGCTCTGGATTTCGCTTTGGAATGAGAACCCCGACTATAACAAGTTGTTAGTTATAGTTAGTGTTTAGGACCCGGTACTCGTTGTTGTTTTTTGGCGGGTTGGACTTTTAGTGGTTGCAGGCTGAGCACCTCGTTACCTTGGTGTGTACACCTCAACTCTATCTAACTCATCTTTTATGAGTGTCCGTGTGAAAGTCTCTTTTCAGGGTGTTTTTCGGGCTTAGATGCTTTCAGCCCTTACAACTTAGCGTGTGGCTGCCCAGCGATGCCCTGTCGGACAACTGGTAGACTAGTGACGCCGTTGCCTTGTTCCTCTCGTACTAAAAGCAACTTCCCCTCAGACTTTCTTGCACCCCTAACAGATAGTAACCGACCTGTCTCACGACGGTCTAAACCCAGCTCACGATCTCCTTTAATAGGCGAACAACCTCACCCTTGGCAGCTGCTGCACTGCCAGGATGGAAAGAACCGACATCGAGGTAGCAAGCCGCCGGGTCGATATGTACTCTTGCCGGCGACGACTCTGTTATCCCCGGGGTAGCTTTTCTGACATCAATAGCCCTCACTTAGAAGGCGTAGTGGTTCGTTAGGTCCGACTTTCGTCTCTGCCAACCTCATTATGCGGTTGCCAGTCAAGCCAACTTATGCCCTTACACTCTCGGTCGAGTTTCTGACTCGATTGAGTTGACCTTAGAGCGCCCTCGATATTTTTTCGCGGGCGTGCCGCCCCAGCCAAACTGCCCACCTATCGGGGTCCTCATCTCTGAGTTAGGGTCGTAGTCCAAGAAGGGTAGTGTCTCATGAGCCCCTCCACCAAAACTAGCGTCTTGGTTTCGACGGGTCCTACCTACGCTGCACATCCAGGGCCACAACCCAGCGACAGGTTGCAGTAAAGCTCCACGGGGTCTTCACTTCCCATTAGGGGTCCCTAGACTCTGCACTAGGATGTAAAGTTCACCGGCGCGTGGCCAGGGACAGTAGAGCGCTCGTTGATCCATTCATGCAAGCCGCCAATTAAGCGGCAAGGTACTACGCTACCTTAAGAGGGTTATAGTTACCCCCGCCGTTGACAGGCCCTTCTTCCCCTTGAACGAGGTTTTCAGGTACCTGCACTGGGCAGGATTCACTGATCGTACTAGACTTTACAGTTTGGCGATCAGCTATGTTGTTATTAGACAGTCAGCGCTCCCTCGTCACTGCGACCTGCCATCTTCATGGCAGGCACCCCTTATCCCGAAGTTACGGGGCTAATTTGCCGAATTCCCTTGGCCACGGTAAACCGACACGCCTTAGTCTACTAAACTAGGGGCACCTGTGTCGGATCTCGGTACGGTTCTTGCATTCCCTTTTCATGGGCTCCAGGGTGGCATTTCTTACGTCATCACATGTTACCCCGCTTCTCACCATTACGGTTCTCCACGAGGCTATTAGCTTGAACAGGCAGACGAGCCTGCAAATGTTAACCTGAAGCGTTGGTTTCACTATGCAAGAGTACAGGAATATTAACCTGTTTCCCTTTTGACACATTCCGGTTAAGATGTATCTTAGGACCGACTAACCCTCGGCTGACGATCATTGCCGAGGAAACCTGGCCCTTTCGGCGGCAAGGATTCTCACCTTGCTAAGCTGCTACTAATGCCAAGATTTTCGTTTCCAGGTGGTCCACAAGACTTTACAGCCTTGCTTCTACCCACCCGGAACGCCTCCATACGCGATTACCTCTCGGTACGCCTGGGTCTCGGTTGTAGGCTTGAGCCCCGTCCATTTTCGGGGCCCCAAACCTCGACTGGTAAGCTGTTACGCTATTTTTAAAGGGTAGCTGCTTCTAAGCTCACCTCCCAGTTGTCTAGGGCTTGGGACGCCCTTCAGTGTTTACACTTAGCCTACAATTAGGGACCTTAACCCAGGTCTGGGTTGTCTCCCTTACGGACTAGAAGCTTACCCCCCAGCCCGGACTGCCCACAGTCTACAGCGAAAGCCGCTTTGGAGTTTGACAAAAGGACGAGCAGTTTCCCGCCCGGCTCCCTTAATCAGTGCTCTACTCGGCCTCCGGCCTCGTGTGAGGTCATACTACGATATGTTTCTGGAGGAACCAGCTGTTTCCAAGTTCGATTGGACTTTCACCCCTAGGCGTAGGTCACGGGAATGATTTGCACGTCAAAACCCCTAACGATCCTCCACGTAACTTTCGTTACGCTTCAATCTGCCCACGTCTAGATCACCTGGTTTCGGGTCGTACCCTAATGACTCCACGCACTTGTATACGTCGCCTCTCATTGCTTGCAGGCTTGTTGGTTTCCCTACGACTCCCCCACTACTGGGTTAGCCTCGCCATTCGAGTACACTCCTTGGCCCGTTCTTCAAAACGTACGACAAAACATTGGCAACCACTCTCGTACAACAACCTCGCGGTTGCTTCCTTCAAGTGGAAGATCCTTTAATGCCTTGTCCCTCCATCGCCGTCTCGTTTCAGGCTCTTTTAACCTCCCTTCTCAGGGTGCTTTTCAGCTTTCGATCACTCTACTATTGCGCTATCGGTCTCAAGATATTTTTAGCCTTGGAGGTAAGTGTCCCCCAATATTCCCGCGAGATTTCCGACCCACGGTACTCAAGCACACGCTACAACCACCAGATAGCGACTACGGGACTATCACCCTCTACGGTACCCCGTTCCAGGGGACTTAATCTTATATCTGGCCGATTTAAAAAGCGGGCTTAAAACACCACATCTCCCTTCCTCTTACAAGGAGGGATTCAGTTTAGGCTGTGCTGTGTTCACTCGCCGTTACTAACAGCATCACAAAGTTTGTTTTCTCTTCCTGCCCCTACGCAGATGTTTCAACTCAGGGCGTTCCCAACCCTTATCGGGTCAACACAAAAAGTGTTAGGAGTTCCTATTAGGAGATCCACGGATCAACGGTTCCTTGCGCCTCCCCATGGCTTATCGCAGCTTGGCACGTCCTTCATCGGTTCTTGAGCCCAGCCATTCACTAGACGGCATAGCAACGCCAAAAGACAATCGGAATTACCGAATCTTATCTCTTTGCAGTAACTAAACTATGCTAACATTAATTGCTATTATCGGAACATATTCACATTCCAATACAGCGTCCAGAGCAAAAATTCCTTTACACAGCATCATCGATCGCAAACTGGAAAGAAGACCAACTATTTTTTAGATCCCTTATTTGCGAACATCAACCCTTCCCACATAAACCCCAGTCTACGTGGTGCACCGATCATCTGTGAACTTTTAGATGAATATTACTACGTTATTTTCGCTTGCAACACTTTCCTTGTTTTGGGGTGTTGCGAGCTCCATACAAGTCGTGCTTCCTATTTAAGGATTACGCCCAGTGTATGGTAGTGGACTTGCTGGGATTTGAACCCAGGGCCTCCGCCTTGCAAAGGCGGCGCTCTTCCAACTGAGCTACAAGCCCCCGAGGCAATCAAGGCCTGGCACTGCGCTGAGCAGCTCCAGCAAACCATTCATACTTGATTGGTTGTTTATCGACTCCCCGACTGGTGACATAGGATCTTGATTCTATTAACCCGTTTTGGGGTTGTTCGTGTCCTGGGGACACGATTCGTTAGGAGGTGATCCAGCCGCAGATTCCCCTACGGCTACCTTGTTACGACTTAACCCCCCTTACAGAGCATGAATTCGAGCCTCTCAATGAAAGAGGCCCTCATTCAAACCCCACTCGGGTGGTTTGACGGGCGGTGTGTGCAAGGAGCAGGGACGTATTCACCGCACTGTTTTGAAATGCGATTACTACGGATTCCATCTTCATGAGGGCGAGTTACAGCCCTCAATCCGGACTAAGAACTGGTTTAAGAGATTGACCTCACCTTTCGGTGTCGTTACCCATTGTCCAGTCCATTGTAGCCCGCGTGTAGCCCGGGATATTCGGGGCATACTGACCTACCGTCGACCACTCCTTCCTCTGACTTAGCGCCAGCGGTCTCCACCGTGTACTCACCATCTATTTCTAGAAGTGTTAGCAACAGTGGATATGGGTCTCGCTCGTTGCCTGACTTAACAGGACGCCTCACGGTACGAACTGACGGCGGCCATGCACCTCCTCTCAGCTAGTCCGGCAAGGTCTTCAGCCTGGCCTTCATACAACTGTCGATCCCGGTAAGCTGTCCGGCGTTGAGTCCAATTAAACCGCAGGCTCCACCCGTTGTGGTGCTCCCCCGCCAATTCCTTTAAGTTTCAACCTTGCGGTCGTACTTCCCAAGTGGCTCGCTTCACGGCTTCCCTACGGCACCACAACAATTCACGATTGTTGTGACACCTAGCGAGCATCGTTTACGGCTAGGACTACCCGGGTATCTAATCCGGTTCGTGCCCCTAGCTTTCGTCCCTCACCGTCGGACCTGTTCTGGTAAGACGCCTTCGCCACCGGTGGTCCCCAAAGGATTACAGGATTTCACTCCTACCCCCTGAGTACCTCTTACCTCTCCCAGTCCCAAGCAATGTAGTATCTCCTGGCCGCCCAACGGTTAAGCCGCTGGATTTCCCAAAAGACTTGCAAAGCCGGCTACGGACCCTTTAGACTCAATAATATCGGCCACCACTCGAGCCGCCGGTATTACCGCGGCGGCTGGCACCGGTCTTGCCCGGCCCTTGCTAACCACCGTTTTTTAGACGATGGGACAGCCCACCAAAATGATGAGCACTCGATGTTCCCCTATCGCAGTTGCCTGCATTGTAGAGTTTTCGCGCCTGCTGCGCCCCGTAGGGCCTGGATTCGTGTCTCAGAATCCATCTCCGGGCTCTTGCTCCCACAACCCGTACGGATTACAGGCTTGACGGTACGTTACACCGGCAACAACCTAATCCGCCGCAGACCCATCCAAAGGCCCCGGAAGTTTCAACCACAAAACCTTCCAGTATTTGTGACCTATCCGGTATTATCCCCAGTTTCCCGGGGTTATCCCGAACCTTTGGGCAGGTTGTCCACGTGTTACTGAGCAGTACGCCGAGGCCATGACGCCTCTCGACTCGCATGGCTTAATCGAACACCGATAGCAGTGACCTCTGGCAGGATCAACCAGAATTAAGCACACAAAAGCTTATCTATTTTAATCCCACACAAGAGAAGTCTAAAATCTTAGTTCAAGGAATCAGATGCGGTACACCAACACACAGATTACCATGTGCATGTACACACACTAACTTATGTACTAACATTCAATATACTTCAACTGGTGAAATGACAAAACCCAAATCACCAATCAAGGAAATATCGAACAACCAACCAACATCAAAGCCACGACCACACCACAAAAAGGTGCGCCCCTCAGCTCCTCATTATGAGATTTATGATTCCCCGCAATTTATGCGGGATTGTACAAATGCCATTCTTAGTATTTATAGTTTTGCATTCGTCCGTTCGGAGAACCGAAACTTATGGCATATGTACCACGATATTAATCAAATATCGTGCCATTTTTTACTCGCACTTAAGCGCTGTCTTGCGACATGCCCCGTGCGGGAACACACATATACCGCATTAGTATTTATAGTTTTTCATTTGCCGGTCAGACGAATGAATAAAATGAGTATATTTACTATGGGCTAATGCAGATTTTTTAGCCGCTCTCCACCCTGCGCCGGATAGCAGGATCCTCCACCATTAAATCGTGCAGTACCTGCTCCGGAGTCTCTCCCGGGGCCAGCGGACGTTTGAGATATACGCCGGTCCGTCCCACGTCAGCCCTCCGCTCCAGGACTCTGAGCCGCTCTTCGACGATCTGCTGGCCTACTTTGAGCTTTCTGGCTACCGTGCCGGGGGAGAGGTCGGACAGGGGGGTCTCGATGTGGCCGGCGGGGGTGGGCTCTATGAGCATGAGGCGCTTGTCCACGCCGGGAGAGCGTTCGCCCTTGCGGAGCCTGGCGAGGTCTGCCGAGCCGCCGAACCGGTAGAACTCAAGTTCCACTTCTCTCGGGGATATCAGTGGGAAGGTGACTGTCGTGTTGTCCTCCAGCTCGACGTTGGCTTTCACCAGCGCCCGGGGAGTGGCCTGGACGATGGAAACTCCGAGGATGCCTGCCGGCTCCATGCAGAGCGAGACTGTTACCGAACTGACGACTGCAGGGATGAAGATGTCGATATCGCTGGCAGGCCTGACGTCACCCCGGGCTACGCTGCCGAAGACGAAGCCGTCGAGCTGGCAGGCTTCGAGCAATCCAAGTACTTCGATGGCCCGGGCTCGCTTCTCTTCCAGCAGCTTCCACCGGGCCTCGTCGTAGATGACTTCCCTGCGCTCGCCCATCTCCGCGGTTTTACGCCTCATTGTCTGCCAGTCTCTTTTCCGACCCATTCCAGATAGGGGCCGTGGCCGTCTGCGATGCGCCAGGAGGTGATGCAGGGGATCTCGTAGCTGTGGAGCTCTTTGATCCTCCTGATGGCGGCAGGCACCAGCTCAGTCCTCGTCTTGCAGATCATGGCGACTTCGCTGCCTTCCTCTATGTTGCCCTCCCACCGGTAGACGGAGGATACCACGAATAGGTTGGCGCAGGCGATCAGGCGCTCCTCGACCAGATAGCGGGCGATCCGCCCGGCCTCTTCCATGTCCCTGGCGATGACGTACACAGCTGAAAACATAGTAACCTTGCACCTCGTTCTGTGCAAGTACAGGTTAAAGGGGCGTGCTTAAAATAATTTTCCCGGAGGGTCTGGCTGAATGTTTTTATACTAAAAATATAGTAAAGCTACATAGACTGCCTAATATTTAAAGGAGAGACTTTCATTTGGATAACCTTATCTGGGTCGAGTTATTTGTCGGCTTTATCATATGGTGGACAGCCGTCACCATTCTGAACAAGGCGGGTGTGCTCAAACGCTATAATATTACAGCGTACGGCCCGCTCATCATGTGGAGAACCTACCGCGGCCAGAAGTTTCTGGATATGCTGGCGTCCCCGGCGAAGTTCTGGAAAGCGCTGATAACGATATGCATGCCGCTGGTGATCATATCGATGGTGCTGATGCTGCTCATGGTCCTGCTGACCAGCGTCATCATGATCTTCAGCACTCCGGTTCCCAGCCAGGTGAACGCCCCGCAGAACATCCTCGCCATCCCGGGTGTCAACGAGTTCATACCGTTCATCTGGGGCTGGCTGGCCCTGATCGTGGGCATGGTCGTCCACGAGTTCGGCCACGCCATCATGGCCAAGGCTGAGAAGATCAAGGTCAAGTCTCTGGGCCTGCTCCTGATCCCGGTGCCCCTGGGCGCCTTCGCGGAGATCGACGAGGAGGAGATGTTCGGCACGAAGTCGGAGAGCGGCACGGCCGAGATCCTGGGCCCCATGGACACCAAAGCCGAGGGGACCGGCAACCGCAAAGCCTCCAGCATGGCGCTCATCCGCATCCTGAGCGCGGGCGTCATCTCCAACATCCTGATCGCCATCATCGCCTTCGCGCTGCTGTTCGGCCCGGTGCTCGGAGCCATCGCGGCGACCAACACGGAAATGGTAGTCCTGAACGTGGCCCCCGGCTCTGCAGCGGACGTCGCGGGCATCCACAAGAACACGATCATCAAGTCCGTGGACGGCACTGAAGTGACCACCCCTGACCAGCTCAACAGCTACCTGAAGAGCAAACAGGGCAGTACCGTGACCGTAGAAGGCATGTCAGGCGATAAGCTGATCAGCTATACGATGAACGTCGGCGACACGAGAGGCATCTACATCCTCGGCGTCATCCCCGGGCTGCCCGCGGAAAAGGCAGGCATAAGCTCCAATGATCGGCTGCTCTCGATCAACGGCACGGCCATCAACTCGTACGCAGACTACAACGAGTACATGAAGAACACCGTCCCGGGCCAGGTGCTGACGCTCGGCATGATCGACGGCCAGGGCAACCCGGTCGAGAGGACGATCACGCTCAGCAGCGGCGTAGAGCCTAAGGGCTATATGGGCTTCACAGGCACCGACCTGTCCGATAACCCGCTCGGCATCATGGTAGGGACGTTCAACGCCCAGAACCACATCGAGATGCTCCGCGGCCTGCCGGCGCCCACCGGAGACAGCCTCGGGCAGAAAGCGATGAGCATGATCACCGGGTTCTTCATCATCTGGATCATGCCGGTCTGGGAAGTCACCGGAGGCATGACGGGCTTCAACGTATTCCAGAGCGACCTCGCCAGCCTGTACTACCCCGTGGGCTGGGCCGAACCCCTGGGCGGCGGCATCCTGTACATCGCGCTCGCGCTGTTCTGGATCGGCTGGCTGAACATCAACCTGGCCATCTTCAACTGCCTGCCCATGATTCCGCTGGATGGAGGCCACCTCTTCCGGGAGATGGCCCGCAAAGGCCTCAGCTACATCATCAGGGACACTGCGAGGGTGGATCAGATCTCCAAGACCGTCGTCAACATCTTCTCGGTCGTGCTGATCTCGTCCCTCGTCTTCGTGATGGTGGCGCCCTACATCGTCCATGGGCTGTAAGCTTAAGGGAAATAAGATAACGCGGGCATTATGCCCGCCCCCCTACTTTTTGCTGTTAGAAAAGATTAGAAAAGAAATGTTTTTTATTTTCTGGCCATCTTAAGCACGCCTTTGCTCACCAGCAAGTTCAGCACATAGTTCTGGAGGAGGGTGAGGATGAGCACGAGCACGAGGGCGATGACCATTGTGGGCCAGAAGCCGTACTGCTGGGACAGCACGGGCATGAGGCCGTAACCGACGCCGATGATGAAGGCGAACGCGAGCGAGTAGACGGCGCTGTAGATGGCTCTGGACTTCTGGTCGCCGTATTTCATGTAGAAGGGCGTCAGGAAGTAGCTGAGCAGAAAGAGGAGCACCCACGAGCCGAGGAAGACGACGACGGTGGTGGTGAGAAGACTTGGATAGTCCACGGTTACCATATTGATCAATCCATACAAGACCACGGCAGATGATAAAGTTAATGCCGCCGCCTATGCGGCGACGTACGTCCGGCGCTTTTCCTCGGGGCTGTCGGAGATCGGGGCCCAGAACTTCTGGTAGTCCTCGATGGTGCCGGGGAACTCGGCGTGCAAGGCCTTTCCCGGGCATACCCTGATGCACTGGAAGCAGTGCATGCCGCCGATGCACGTCCAGCTGAACTCGGGGAACGCTTCACCGGAGGTGATACTTTTAGTGGGGCACGATTTCTTGCAGGTCTCGCAGAAGAGGCACTGTTTATCGTCGAAGACGATCTTGCCCTGCACATTCTTGAAGATGCTCCTGAGCACCTCTTGCCGGGGCTTATTCCGGCTGCCGACGAAGAATTCGTTGGTGCTGGCCAGCTTTTCCGGGTCGAGGCTGCGGCCGGACCTGAGGGCGTCCAGGATTTTGCCGGCGAACTCGTCGACGGCGTTCATATCGGTGCCGTCAGGCCTGCCGGCGTTGATCCGGAGGGCGATACCCTGGGGGTAGTTGTCCGCTCCCTCTATTTTGAGGCCGCCGAGGAACCTGTAGCCCTTCTTAGCCAGCGCCGATGCCGCATCGTAGAGGCTGTCTCCCGCGGTGGCGCCGCCGTAGGTGGTGAACACGAAGGCGCCGGTGCCGTCTGCTTTGTCCAGCCCGGCGATCATGTCCAGGACAAACTGCGGGGGGTATCCGAAAAAGGTGGGGAAGCCGATGCCCAGCAGGTCCACTCCCTGCAGTGCCTCCGGAAAGTCAGCCACGTCCTCGAAGAGGAGCGGGGTCACTTCGTAGCCCGCCCGCTGGAGCTGGTCGGCCAGCTCGTAGGCGACCTTTTCAGTGTTGCCGGTCTGGGAGAAGTAAACGATAGTTGCCCTCATGGGAATCGCCTTACAGGAATTTGCTCGTCAGGTCGGCGACCATGACGTAGTTCTCCGCCACGCAGGAAAGCGGGTTGTCGTCCCTGAAGCACTGCTTGTCGAGCTGCTTCGTCGGGTCGGCGCCGGGCCAGATGCGCCAGCTGTCGTTGTCGATCACGTCAGCTATGACAATTTTGCCGTCGGACTGGCGGCGGCCGACCTCGATTTTAAGGTCGACGAGGGCGACTGGACCGTAGGCGGTCTCTACCTTTTTCCACGCCTCTTCGAGCGCCAGGAAGCAGGGCAGCATGATCTTGTTGACGATTTCGTCGAACTCGGCCTCTGTGCAGGGCGGCTGCGCCTCCATGAGGGGCTCGCCTTCCACGGGCTTCTTCGCAGGGTACAGGAACCAGTGGCCGTCCTTGACCTGGATGTACGGGTCGGTGTAGACTCCCTCCGCCCACTTGCCGTTCTTGAGAAACTTTGCCCGGGCCTCTTCCTCTCCCGTCTGGTAGGGCCTGTCGGTGATGGGCCGGGCTATTACTGACTGCTTGTGGAACAGCTCCCACACCGGCGTCTCGAATCTGTGGGGCCTGTCGCCCTTGAACTGGGGATTCCGGTACAGGTAAGAGCCCCACGCGTACCGCCTGACGACCAGCTCGAGAGGCAGCATGTCGCACCCGTAGCAGAGCAGCTCGTTCGGCGAGGCCCGGCGGATGAAGGCCGTGGGCAGGCCTTTCTTGTTCAGCAGCGAGAATACGTTAGCCGCCTGAGTCGTCTTATGGATGCCGATCTCGTGGATGGTCTCCTTCTTTGCGGCATCCCCGCCCGTGAGGACATCCTGCGTCTCGAGTAAAACAGTATGCGGCTCCGGGCCGGGCTTCACAATCTTAGTCTTCCCTTTCGCGATGATCATGATAACAGCTCCCGTGCTCTCCAGTGGAGCGACTTCGGGTTCCTGTATTCTATGATCGCCCGGTTACATAAATAGTCTATGATGGGGCGATAAATGCGAAGCCGGGCAAGCCAGGGAAAATGAACGTCCGGGGATAGCGTTGCAGAAAAGAGGTGACAGGCAGAGGTCCTGTCACGTTCCCTGCTCTATGGAAAAATCGCGGCACCATCCTCAAGGTTACTGATAGTAGGAACTGCCAAGGCCGACGCCGGGCGTGCCGTAGCCGGTGGTACCGACACCATAGCCGCCGAGGCCAGATGTGCCTACACCGTAGTTACCGAGGCTGGAGCCGATACCGCAGCTACCGGTGCTAAGGCTGGGTAAATAGCTGGACGTGCCGAGACCGTAGCTGCCGAGGCCGAGGCCGGGTGTACCAATACCACAGCTACCGAGGCCAGACCCCAGGCCATAGCCACCGAAGCCAGCGCCGGGAATGCCACAGCTACCGAGCCCGAGACCGGATACTCCAAGGCCTGGCGCTCCGAAGCCGCAAGGCGAGGGCGCGCATAAGGGCGCTGCGGGAACAGCGGCCGGAACAGGGGCCGGAACCGCTGCCGGAACGGGCACGGGCACGGGCACCGGGTATCCGAAGAGGCCGAACGGGAAGAGGCTGCCCCCGCAGCCGAACGGCCCGATCCAGGCCGCAGCGGGAGCGGCAAACGTCAGGACAGCCAGAGCTGCCAGGCTAAAAATTACTATTTTCTTTAAATCCATTGAATTCCCCCTACGCTTGAAACTGCTCCACTTATGGATAAAAAAGCAAATGTGAGTAATTATCGAAAAGCCGGCTGTTTTACTTGATTAGATTCAAAAACAGCTCGCTGATGGAAGATTGTGCCGGGGGCGGACGGGTCGATGCCGGCCGCCGCCACGGACCTTTCATTTACTCGTTTACGGCCCGTTATCAACAGAAACCGAAGCCGCCCAGCCCCAGGCCAAAGCCTGCCAGGCCGAGGCCGAATCCCGCCAGCCCCAGTCCGACAACCGCACTCTGGCCCAAAAAACGGTATCCGCTGCCGCGTTCCCGGCCTTACAGCCGAAAAGCCGTTAAGATTATATGTTATAACCCTAACAATAACGTGACGCGACTCTTATATAAGAGTTGTAATGCCGTCTGGATGGTACTATATGGTCAAAATAACGGACACGATCCTGCGCGATGCGCACCAGTCACTGGCTGCGACGCGGATGAAAACCGACGATATGCTCCCGGTTGTGGAAAAGCTGGACCAGGTAGGCTTCTATTCTCTCGAAGCCTGGGGAGGGGCCACTTTCGATACCTGTATCCGGTTCCTCAATGAAGACCCGTGGGAGCGGCTGAGAAAGATCAAGGGCGCTGCGAAGAACACTCCGATACAGATGCTTCTCCGGGGCCAGAACCTCGTGGGCTACCGGCACTACTCCGACGACGTCGTGGAGAAGTTCGTCGAGCTGGCGGCTAAGAACGGCGTGGACATTTTCAGGGTTTTCGACGCGGTCAACGATATCCGGAACATGGAAGTGTCCATCAAGGCTGCGAAGAAGGCGGGCAAGCAAGTTCAGGGTACCATCTGCTACACTATCAGCCCGGTGCACACCAACGACGCGTTCGTGGCCATGGCCAAAGAGCTCGCGGCGCTCGAGTGCGACTCCATTTGTATCAAGGATATGGCAGGCCTGATCGGGCCTAAGGACGCGGCCGATCTGGTGCCCCGCCTGAAGAAGGAAGTGGGCCTGCCCGTAGACCTGCACTGCCACTGTACCAACGGCATCGCCCCGATGAGCTACTATGCAGCCATCGAGGCAGGCGTGGACATCGTCGACTGCGCCATGTCCCCGTTCAGCTTCGGCACGTCCCAGCCGGCCACGGAGACCATCGTGGGCGCCCTTATCGGGACGAAGTACGACACTGGCCTCGACTTGAAGCTGCTGGCGGAGATCGCCGAGTACTTCCTGAAGGTCAGGGAGAAGTACGATGCCATCATCGACCCCATCACAGAGAGAATCGACGTCAACGTTTTAGTGTACCAGATCCCTGGCGGAATGCTCTCCAACCTCGTATCCCAGCTCAAGCAGCAGAATGCCATGAGCAAGTACGATGCCGTGCTCAAGGAAGTTCCCGTCGTGCGCAGGGAGCTCGGCTACCCGCCCCTCGTGACGCCCACCAGCCAGATCGTGGGCACCCAGGCGGTGCTTAACGTGGTGCTGGGCGAGCGGTACAAAGTCATTCCCAAGGAAGTCAAGGACTACGTCAAAGGCCTGTACGGCAGGGCCCCCGGCCAGATCGACCCGGAGGTGCAGAAGAAGGTCATCGGCGAGGATCAGCCCATCACCGGCCGGCCGGCCGACCTGCTGGCCCCCGAGATGGAGGAAGTGCGGAAGAAGGTCGACGAGCTCGGCCTGGCCAGCGTGAAGGAAGAGGACTACCTGACTTATGCCCTGTACCCGCAGATCGCCGAAAAGTTCCTGAAAGGCGAGATTGTCGCGGAGCAGATCAAGCCCAAGGCACAGTCGCTGCCCTCGAAGCTGGGCCCGAACGCCCAGAAGTTCCTCGTGGAGCTGGACGGCAAGGTCATGGAGATGCGCATCGAGGCCGTGGGCGCTCCCGCAGGCGCGATGCCGCTGTTCGCCCAGGCTAAGACAATGGAAGCCGCAGCGCCGGAGCCGGTAGTCGAAGGGGACGTGGACGGCGGAGTCATCAGCCCCATGCAGGGCACCATCCTGAAGGTCAACGTGAAAGTAGGAGACACAGTCAAGAAGGGCGACGTGGTAGCGGTCCTCGAGGCCATGAAGATGGAGAACGACATCGTGGCTCACAGCTCGGGCACCGTCAAGGCCGTGTACATGCAGAAGGGCAAGAACGTCGACGCCAACGCATTGCTGGCGGTCATCGAATAGACGGGCGTGGGGACATGTTCAACAAAGTACTGATCGCCAACCGCGGCGAAATTGCGCTGCGAGTCATCAGGGCCTGCAGGGAACTGGGCATCCAGTCTGTGGCCGTCTACTCCGAGGCGGACGCGAAGTCCCTGCACGTCAAGCATGCTGACGAAGCTTACTGCATAGGGCCGCCACCGGCCAAGAGCAGCTACCTGAACACCGACGCGATCATCGAAGTCGCCACGGATTCAGGCTGCGACGCCATCCACCCCGGCTACGGTTTCCTGTCGGAAAACGCCCCCTTCGTGGAGTCGGTCCGCAAGGCAGGAATTGAGTTCATCGGGCCCTCAGCATCAGTGATCAAGAAGCTGGGCGACAAGACCGTGGCCCGGAACACCATGAAGAAGGCCGGACTGCCCCTTATCCCCGGCTCGCCGGGCACCCTCAAGAGCGAGAACGAGGCCATCGAGCTGGCCAACCGGTTCGGCTACCCGTGTATCATCAAGGCCTCGGGTGGAGGCGGCGGCAGAGGCATGCGATTAGTGTTCTCGGACGCCGACGTCCCCGACGCCTTTCACAGCGCCAAACGCGAGGCGGAGGCGTTCTTCAACAACGGCGACGTCTACATGGAAAAATACCTGGAGGAGCCCCGCCATATCGAGTTCCAGATCATCGCTGACAAGAGCGGCAACGTCGTCCACCTGGGGGAGAGAGACTGCTCCATCCAGCGCAGACACCAGAAACTGCTGGAGGAAGCCCCGTCTCCGAGGATGACGGCAATGCTCAGGGAGACCATGGGCAACGCGGCCATCCAGGGTGCGAAAGCGGTCAAATACGAGAACGCCGGCACCTTCGAGTTTTTACTGGACAAGTACGGCAACTTCTACTTCATGGAGGTCAACACCCGCATCCAGGTAGAGCACCCGGTCACCGAGCTGGTCACGGGCATTGACCTGGTCAAGCAGCAGATACTTGTCGCTGCGGGCGAAGAGCTGCCGTTCAAGCAGAGCGACATCAAGATCAACGGCCACGCCATAGAGTGCAGGATTAACGCTGAGGACCCTCAGGAGAACTTCTTCCCGTCCCCGGGCAAGATCACCATGTACAACCCGCCCGGAGGCCCGGGCGTGAGGCTGGACGGCATCTCCTACACGGGCTACGAGATTCCCCCGTATTACGATTCGATGGTCGCCAAGCTTATCGTGTGGGACTCGAACAGGCAGGGCGCTATCAACCGCATGCGCCGGGCGCTGGACGAGTACACCATAGAGGGCGTAAAGACCACCATCCCGTTCCACAAGATGATCCTGTTCAACGCCTACTTCAGGAAAGGCGAGTACAGCACGAACTTCATCCCGAAGCGCATCCTGAACGAGGACAAGCTAATCCCGAAGGAGATCAAGAAATGCCTCAAGACGAAGGTCTTCGGGCACAAGATCCACTACTTCGAGGAAGTAGCGTCCACGAACCGGATCGCCAAGGAGATGGCGGCGACGGGAGCCGAAGAGGGCACCATGATCCTCGCAGAGACCCAGAGCGGCGGCATCAAGGGCCGCATCGGCAGAGAGTGGATCTCGCCCTTCGGCGGCGTCTCCTTCTCGCTGGTGCTCCGGCCCAAGGCAGCCCCCCGCAACGCGTCCAAGATCACGCTGGCGGCGGCCTCCGCCGTCTGCAAGACGATCAGGGAGATGTACGGCCTCGATGCCCGGATCAGCTGGCCCAACGACGTCCTGATCGGCGGCCGCAAAGTCTGCGGCATTTTGACCGACATCGCCATGGACGTCAACTCGATCAAGTACATCGTGCTCGGCTTCGGCGTCAACGTCAACGTGGAGATGCTCTCCTTCCCCACCAAGATCCAGAAGTCGGCCACCTCGATCAAGGAAGAGCTGGGCAAGACAGTTTCCCGCAAGGACTTCATCGACGCCCTGCTACGGGAATTCGAGATCCAGTACGAGCACTTCAACGAAGGCAGGTACGAGGAAATCCTGACCGGGTACAAGAGCCTGATCTATCCGCTGGGCAGCCGGGTCATCGTCAAAGATCAGGACAACCTGTACGAAGGAATCTCCGTCGACATCACCGAGGACGGCGCGTTCGTGATGAAAGCCAAAGACGGCTCCCTCATGACCTTCATGACCGGGGACGTGCACGCCCACCCGGACGAGATTATAAAGAAGCCTGCGCCTCAGCCTTCGTAAGTTTTAGAGGGGGTGTCGGGGGAACCTTTTCCAAAAAGGTTCCCCTGACTCTCGACACCCGAACAAGCCCCGAAGGGGCACTGGAAAGCGATGTTTTTGAGGGGGCGCAGGGGGAACTTTTTACTAAAAAGTTCCCCCGTACGCTAATTTTGGTAAAGATTTTTAATGCGTCTTTAACTTAAATCGGTATGAGTAATCGTAGATACCCGAGGTATGGCACTCTGTGCTTGGCCACACCCATGACCCACTCTTCTCTCACCGGCTCCAGCGGGCAGATGCCGGAATCCGGATATTGATCATACCGGCCGCCGTTGTTGTCGCCGAGGGTGATGTACCCCGAATGGGGGGCTGGCGGTCCCCGGGGCCACATGGGCTCGGATTCGTTGACCCAGTAGATGGCCCTGTGAATGACGGGGGTGACGTCGGTCCGGCCGGACGGCCGGTACACGATCACGTCGCCGTAGCCGCCGTAGGTCATGTAGCCGGTGATAAACGAGTCGTGGGCGGTGTGTATGCCAGCCTTGCCCGGGCTCTGGATGAACACCTCGTCTCCCCGGTGCATGTGGGGCTCCATGCTGGAGCTGATGATGCTCACCGCGGGGGGCCAGGTGCCTGCGTAGCCGTAGAGGACGACGATCAGCGTCAGAAATAGTATGATCGCCGGGAGAATTTCCACGGCAAGCCTGGCTGCCGGGTGAATCTTGGACGGGTCGTTGTCCGGGTAACGAGAAATCATGTCAGCTCTTTGATAAATGCCAGCCAGTTCTGGGCGTCTTCAATCCTGCGCCTGTTGACCGTGTGCCGTATGGTACACCGGTCCTTTTTACCGACCAGGCTTTTGAGGCTCATGATAGCCCGGAGCAGGCCTGCGGCTTCCTTGTAGATCTCCTTTGCCTCTTCGAGGGTGAGGTCGTTGTTGTGCAGGATCTCCTCGTCGGCCTTCTCGTGCTTAATCAGTTGCCAGATGAGCCTGCGCACGTCCTCTTTCTCATCTTCGGTCAGGCAGTCCTTGGAGAGCAAGTCCCAGACGATGTCGTGGAGGGGCAGTTTCTGGCCTTTGAGCTCGAACTCCAGCGGGGTCATCACGCCCACCCAGACGAGCAGGCGGTGCAAGCGAAGCTCCAGATCACGGCGCTCTTCCGGGGTGATCATCCGCTTCTCCGGCGGGATGAGCACCTGCGGCGCCGCTGGCCTGAGAAGCTCTTTTTTGAGCTTGCGGACGTCGCGGAGAACTTCTCCGGGCTTCGTGCCTTTGATGGCACTCATGGACTGGCGGTCGAGGGTCTTCTGAATAGAGAGGCCTCCGGTGGTTTCTCGCTGATTAAAAAGATAGTAAAAGGGGAAATAATTATTTCAGCTTCTTCTCGAGCTTTTTCAGCTTCTTCTTCGCAGAATCGCTGCCGGCTGCTGCCTGCTTGGCGAGCTCTTCTGCTTTTGCCTTCTGCACTTTCTTAAGCTTTTCCATCTGTTTCTTGCTTGTAGGCATAATAATCACCCGCCGGGTCTCAAGCTTTGTTTCAGCTTTTCACCCAGCCTTAGTTGTAAAACGGCTCCAAGGATTATGTACATTCCGGTCACGATCAGGGTCAGCACAGGGTCAAAGACAGGGACGGGGAAGCCCACGACTGACTGCATGATCGCGTCGATGATGGCCATGAAGTTGAAGGTGCCGTGCATCACGATGGCGATCGGCAGCCCCAGGAAGAATCCCGCAAACCCGAAGCTGCGCAGCGATCTCCGGGATTTCAGGAACCCGATGGCCCCGCCGGTGGCCGCGGTGAAGCACCCGTGGGCGAGGGAGCACAGGATGGACCGGTACAGAATATTGAAAGCCCATGGGCCGAGGCCTTCTACCGAGACCGGGTTGGCGTTGGCGGCGAAGTAGAGCCAGTTCTCGACCACGGCGAAACCCATGCCAACCGCAAAACCGTACAGGATGCCGTCAAAGGTATCGTCGAACTCGTGGTGGCCGGATACGATGAGCAGCCCCAGACCTTTCGCGGTCTCCTCCACGACAGGAGCGACGACGACGGCCGTGATCAGCGTGGCGATGCCCGAGCCGAGGAGCAGGCTGCCGAACAGGTCCAGCGTCGTGTTGAGGAAGAAAGATATGAAGGTCGCGAGGATGCCCCACATGAACATGGCGATGAGGAACCGGAAAGGCTCCCGCTCATAGTAGTCTGACACCCAGCAGATCACCAGGAAGATGACCGGCATGAAGATGGCGGCGACTCCGCCGATGACGAACACCAGCAGGCCGATATCCGAGGGCAGGGTGGCTATGGCAATGATGAACACGAAGAGGATGAGGATCGCCCCGAGGAACAGCTCCATACCCCAGAAGAAGGGGTGCACCAGGATGTTGGCGATCTTCTCCGCCAGCGGCCTCGCTTTCATGAGCGGGAAGAAGAGAGTCCACCAGGTGTACTCCCCCTTGTCGACTTCCTCATGCGTGGTGGCCGCCGCCACTGCGATCACACCTGCCATAACGATGAGGAGCACCGCGAGCATGACCACTGCGATAAACATGCCGACCACCGAGAGGGAGGACCTCAGGGTGTTTTCATACTCGGTCCAGTCCTCGGTCACAGAGAACGTTTTACCCACGTAGCCCGAGGCGGTCTCTCCGATGATGCCGAACCGGTCAGTCTCAGTAGCCTGCCCGGCGTACTTGAACTTGACAGGGTACTCCAGCATGGCACTCCTGCCAGGCTCCACGCTGCCGATCCTGTCCAGCACATTCCACTGGCCGTCCCGGTAGACGGCCAGGTAGACGGCCACTTTCGAGTCGGTCGGATTAGTGACGTCGAACGTCAGGTTCTGAGAGGACGTCGGATCGCTGAAAGCATAGTGCGTCGGGCTGACGAGCCTCACCGATAGAGAGCCATCCTTGAACGAGCCTGCAGGCAACACCTGTTCGGCCAGGCCGTTTTCCGGGCCCTGAGCCTGCGCCACAGTTCCAGACAGAAACAGTAGCAATGCCAGTGCCGGCAGTATGAGCAGCAGCTTTCTTCCCATCACATACACGTGTTCAAGTATGTATTCTGGAGCTTAAAACATTCGTGACCGGTTCAGGGCGACCATGGCCGGCGCACCGCCGGTCGTCCGACCCGTGTCTGGCGGTCGTCCGACCCGCGCCTGGCGGTCGTCTATTTATACGATGAGGGAGACCTCTCTAACGGTGATCTAGTGAAGAAAGCGGTGATAGAGACCGACAAGGGCAAGATCGAGCTGGTCCTGTTCGAGAAAGAAGCCCCCAACACTGTGAAGAACTTCGAGAAGCTGGCGAACTCCGGATTCTACGACGGGCTCAAGTTCCACCGGGTAATCCCCAACTTCGTCATCCAGGGCGGGTGCCCGAGAGGCGATGGCACAGGCGGCCCCGGCTATACGATCAAGTGCGAGATCAACATCCACAGGCACGGCACCGGCGCGCTCTCCATGGCCCACGCGGGCAAGGACACCGGCGGCAGCCAGTTCTTCATCACCCACTCCCCCCAGCCCCACCTGGACGGCGTACACACCGTCTTCGGCCAGGTCGAGAAGGGCATGGACGTGGTCAAGAAGATCCGCCAGGGCGACAAGATGAACAAGGTTACGGTCTTCGAAGCGCCTTAAAATAGCAATGAGCCGGCTGTCGCCGGACACTTCTTTTAATTTTACTCGAAGAGAGCCCGACTACTTCTTGTAGACGGCCCAACTACTTCTCGTAGACGGCCCGGCTATTTTTCATAGACGGCTATCATAGCCTGGCCAACTTCTTCCACGCTGACCGGGTCGAAGCTGTCGTAGAACCGCCTGAGCGTATTCTTATCCATCCAGGATTCGTCCTGGCTGTTGATGCCGTCGTCGTCGATGAGCTTGACGAGGTTCTTCGTGATCCGGTTCCTGCCCGGGACTTCGAAGGGCTCGCAGATGATGACCCGCTTCCTGACATCCCTGAGCACCCGCTCGACGAACTCCTCGTGGCGGGGGTTGATGTGGTGGAGCACGTCCATGACCACGCAGGCGTCGAACTCGTGGAAGCGATCGAATGTAAGGGCGTCCTGTTTCATGACGTTTCTGCCCCGCTTTCTGGCGTGGCGGAGGAAGTTGTCGTTCAGGTCGATCCCGAGATATGTACTGTCGGGGGGAAGGTATTCGAAAAGCTTGCCTGTCCCGCAGCCCACGTCGATCACGCTGTCACCGGCATGCCGGGCGATGTAGCTGTACCGCTTGTGAAGCGTCCGGCCGTGCATCATCGTAATGCCGGCGCTGTAGAGAGAACCCGACCAGTATAAAGGTGACTGCATCCCGACCCAACCCTCAGTTATCTCGACTCTAATGTATAATAAGCCTTTTGATATGAGGGCGTTGACTATGATTTCTACTGACTATAAAATATGCCTGCCATACTGGCCTGTCGGATGATCTCTTTCAAAACCCCGGTATCGACGTCTGCCAGCTTGTTGATATACAGGCAGGATTTGCCCGTCCTGTATTTGCCAAGCCGGCCCAACAAGGGCTGATAATCGGTTAACCCTTTATTAATGTATACAGTCAGGTTCTGCTTGCGGGGCGAGAAGCCTACCGGAAACCAGTCCAGCTCCCTCCCTGTCTCGTACCTCAGGTGGACGTCGCCGAAGCCCACGATGTTCGCGCCCCACATTTTCGGCTCCTGGCCGGTAGCCTCCCGCATGAGTTCGAGCAGGGTAAAGCTCTCCTGGCGCTTCCGCTCGTCCGCTATGCCATTGAGAAAGTCGGTAACGCTTGCCTCGGTCTTTCGGGTTTTGAGCTCAGCCATAGAACATCCTCCAGCCGATCGATCGGATATCTCTCGAACTGTTCTAATTATAAGCATCTCTTCGGCAAGCTATAATCTTTCTCGCTCTTGTCAGCTACCTGCCCCGGGAGACTGCCCGTGCTTTTGCTTTCCGCCCCGGCCTGACCGCGTACTTCAGCTTCGCTATACAGATCTCTGCCGGCATTACCACTTTCCTCAACAGCGGATCGCCGGGGTGCAGCCACCCGCCGTAACTGACCGGCGCCGTTTTCAGTTTCCTCGTGAGGTCGAGGGTAACGTCGGCGACGATGACGCCGTCCTCCTCCGGCCCCAGCCGGGCAAGCAGCGAACCGTCGGAGTCCGAGATGGAGGAATAGCCGGCATTACGGTATACCGCAGGATCAATCAGCCTGCCCAGGATTCCTTCCCAACGCTTCGGCCCTATGGGCCCCACGGCATTGACGAAGACAGATGGAACGCCCAGCATCCTGGCGAAAAGCTGAGAATACCCCTTCACGTTCTCCTGCTGCTCCCTGACATCCTCCTCTTTGACCACTCCTGCGGCCTTGAAAGGTATGGGCCAGGCGTGGGGCATCAGCAGCAGGTCGATCGACTTCTCCTGCATCTCCAGGGGCATGTCGATATAATGGTTGTCGGCACAGATTCCGATGCCGATCCGGCCGATCTCCGTGTCGATGATACGGGAGCCCTCGCCCGGCTTGAAAATGTTGTACTCGGTGTGCACTTTTCGCACCTTACCGGCGATCCTGCCGTCGGGCGATGCCAGCACGTACGTGTTATAGAAGTCCTCCCCTTCGGCCTCCTCGACCCCGATGCCAAGGTAGATGCCGAGCCTCTTCGCCGTCTCCTTCAGCCACTGGACGGTCGGCCCATCCACGGGCTCCGCGGCGATCCACATGCTATTCTCGATCGAGTACCCGGAAGCCGCCATCTCGGGCAGCACCACAAGCTGAGCGCCTTCCCGGGCCGCCTTCTCGATAAGAGGCGTGGCCCGCTTCAGGTTTGACTCCCTCTCGCCTATCTCTGACCTCATCTGGACGGCGGCCACCCTCAGCCGGTTTGTGCCGGCCCGGATATTCTCAGACATATTAAACGCCTCCTTTGCCCTGCGCTTTTCCCGCTTCACCCAGGATCAGCCTGTCGCCGATCTTGTTCAGCATGCCGACGAAAGCCCGGCGCTCTTCGTCGCTGTCCAGGGCCCCGAGCATCTTAGAGGCGCTGGCCAGCCGGACCTGCTGCTGCTCCTTCCTCAGGTCCGCCCCTTTCGCCGTGAGCTTCAGGCCGAACGACCGCCGGTCTCTGCCGCTGATGACGCGTTCGATGAGCCCCTTCTTCTCGAGCCTGTCGATCAGGCCGGTGAGGGTGCTGTTGGGCACGTCCAGGTAATTCCTGAGCTCCTTCAGGATTACGTCGGGCCGGGCCTCGATGAAGGCAAGTATGTGGAGGTCAAGTGGTGTCAGCCCTTCGAAAGCTGGAGACCACGCAGAGGGCCGGTCCACCCTCATCGCCCACATCACTTTCACCAGCCCGGGGAGCAGGGCATGGGCCTCGCTTTCGAGGCAGCATTGTCCGGCCACGACAGAGTTTTCACCGACTTTTTTCACATGAATCACCAACATTCAAATTATTACGTAACTCGTAATTTACTTAATACGTTATAAATTTACCGGTGACACCAGAGCAGCAAACGTCAGGGTAGAATAGCTATTTGGCCCGGGAAGACAAACAGGATTATTATGAAGATCACAGCAGACGCCCTCGAGATGGCCAGAGCCTCGGCCAGGGAATCGGAAGTGCCACTGATCCTGGTGGGCGAGCGCAGCGTAATCACAGACGTCATGATCGCGCCTGACCGCAAAGCTTACGATACCTCTGCAGGCCAGCTGATCAGCATGCTCCCAGTCGGCATCCGCAGGTACGGAAAAGTCGTCACCAAAGCCTCTCAGGACCTGGAGCCCGGCTACAACCTGATCGAGGACGAAAACGGTAACTGGAAGTTTGTGGATGAAGACGGAAAAGAAGTGCAGGTCGAGGTCGTCGAACCTGCGGACGAGAAGACTGACGGATAATCAATCATTCGACGCTCTCGCTCGTCGAAGCCTGGCTGGCCCGGGCGGCGACCATGATGCCCTTGACAGCCTCTGCAGGCCTGGCGGGGTTGTGCTGGACGCTTTCGCTGGTGCGCTCGATCTCCCTCGCCCGCAGTGCCAGTTCTCCTGCTTTGCTGGTGCTGGTGCTGATGCTCTCGGCAATCAGCTCCAGCGTCGAGACGAGATCGTACCTGCCGGTCACGCATTCTACGCTGAGGCTGCCGACGGTCTCATACAGGTCGCTGGTGTCACGCTTGACCTGGTCGATAGTCTGCCGGATGCTGGCGTAAGCCCGGAGCGAGCAGCCCTCGCATCGGTCTCCGGTATACGGGTTCCCCCGTCCGGTCCACCAGAGCTTGTGTGTCGTCTGGTAGTAGTACGTGGTGGCATCCTTCGTCAGGTACCGGCAGTTTGTACAGTCCTGCTTGAGCCAGTCTTTACAGTCCTTTTTCAGGCCGCGTGCGTCCATGGCGTGGTTTTTCTTGCACGTCCCGCTGGACGGCCTGACATGTCTACAGTTTGCACAGGTTTTCATGCTGACAGTACCTCCATTGCTTTGCTAACCGGAGCGTTCTCGAAGATCAGCGCCTCCAGCGCCCGGGCGATCTTGTCAGGCCGATCGCTCTGCCACACGTTCCTTCCGACTGCGACGCCGCAGGCGCCTGCGTCCAGGATGTCCCGGGTCTGCTGCATGAACGTGTTCGCGTCGGTCTTCAGGCCCCCCGCACAGACGACCTTCGACCGCCCGGCCATCTGCACTACCCGCTTGAACGTCTCCTTGTTCCCGGTGTACTTGACCTTGAGCACGTCCGCCCCCAGCTCGAGGCCTACTCTCGCCCCGTATGCGACGATCGTGGGATCGGTGTCGTTGGGCACGTACTGGCCGCGGGGGTACATCCACCCGATCACGGGCAGCCCGTATTCCCTCGCCTCTTCGTGGACCCGGCGGAAATCCTCCATGGCCTTCGATTCGAGAGGCGAGCCGACGTACAGCGTGTACCCCACGGCTTCCGCTCCGAGCTTCACCGCGTAGTCTACAGAGCAGACAACAGGGGAGAAGGGTTCAGTTTTAGCGATGTTGTCCTTCCCGTTGACCTTGACGATCAGGGGTATTTTGCCCGAGAAGTGCTCATGGTACTTCTCGGCCAGCCCCTTGTGAAAGATGAGCCCGGTGAACTTATTCTTGAGCGCTATGTCGATGATATAGCACGGATCGTAGTTCCTGTCGTTGAAATCCTTCGGGCCGTGTTCCAGGCCCTGATCGTAGGCCAGGAACATCGCCTTGCCATCCCTGAACAGACGGGACATGTATTTTTCAGACGCTCCGACCATAGGTATCAGAAAGTCGATTATTGCTACTATAATATATTAGTGAGCAACAGATTTTGCTGAAAAAAGCGGGGTTAGCTATGATTTAATTGGTAATTATAGAATAAATTCATGCCAATCAAGCCCCGATTTAGCCTCTGCTAGTACAACAAACCGGCAAACATCGCTATGATTCAATTTAACTGGCATCATAACGCCAATATTTTCAGTACGGGCTCTAGAAAAGCCTATTAAGCATGCGGTTTTAACCGTAGCCGGGGATCGATTGGACAGAACCGGCCACTTCGGAGGCTCGCTACTCCTCTTCTACGGCATACTATCCGTCGTCGGCGGAGGCGGGGACACAGCACAGACCTTAGCCCTCTCGCTGGTCGCAGGCGCCATAGCCGCAGCAATGTCCGTCTCGCCCGACGTGGACACAGGCCTCGGAGGCATCTTCCACCGCACCTGGATCACCCACAGCCTGACTACAGTATTCATCGCCACCGGCGCGACTTACATATTGTTCGACGACATCTTCCACGCCGGGCCCCTATCAGGCTACGTCACCCTCGCCGTCCTGAGCGCGACGCTGTCCCACGTGCTGCTGGACTCGCTGACCAGAAAGGGCGTGCCACTCTTCGGGCCCTTCGACGAGAAAATGCGCGGCCTCAAGTGGTTCAAGAGCAACAGCCTTGTGCTAAATATTATATTCCTGGGCGCCGGGCTGGCTGCTGCCGCTTATTACTATGGGCTGATAAGATTCTAAAACTACGCGAATTTAAACGACGGTGGACGGCTCATAATCCAGACATCTGGAAAACAAATGTCTAACCACGGCGACACGGCGACACGGAGGCAAAGTGAGAAACGACTGCTGGAGGGTTATTTAAACCACGGCGGCACGGCGACACGGAGACAACCGGTACCCGAATAACAAAGCCCTCTTTTTAGGTCCACGGTGACACGGCTGGCCGACGGCACAGTAACAATCCGTCTATTGTTACCATACTGGAGAAACCAAGTATCACTATAGAGAGTGGTTTACCGGATTTGTGATCATAACAATATACGGAAACACCTGGCCAGTAAACCGTTTTAGTTAATGGGCTGTCTCCGTGTCGCCGTGGACTGAAAAAGAAGTGCCTCGTTATGGTGTCCCAGTAGTCTCCGTGTCGTTGTGCCGCCGTGGTTTCAGTTTTTCTATCGGTCGTACTGATACCAATATGTCTCCGTGTCGTTGTGCCGCCGTGGTAAAAAAGTAAAATCCCTTTAGCCTGTCACGGTTTTGGGCGCGATCAGCGACACTAGATCGTAGAGCGCCTTCTTTGGGTCCTTTGCCTTGACCACGCCCGACGCTAGCAGCACGCCATGAGTGCCGAGCGCCAGCGCTGCCTTGACGTCGTCGCCGGTGCTGATGCCCGCGCCGCAGAGCACCTTGATCTCGGGGTCGGTGACCGCATTTACGGAGTTGCGGACGATGTCGGGGTTGGCTTTTGATACGGGTATGCCGCTGCCGATGAGCTCGGGCGGCTCGATGGCGATATAGTCGGGCTTGAAGGCTGCGACTTCTTTGACCTTCTCGACGCTCTCGGCACATACGACAGAGGTCAGCCCGTGCTTGCGGCACAGCTCCACGCACTTCCTGATCTGGTCGGCGGGCATCCGGTCCTCGGAGTGGTTGATCAGCGTTCCGGTGGCGCCGGCGCATTTCAGGGCCTCGGGCAGGATGTGCCCGGTGTGGCCGCCCGGCTCGATGGGGTCGACGTGCTGGGCGAAAATTTCAATATCCAGGTTCTTGTGATGGTACATTTCGGGCAGCTGCGGGCAGGCGACGATCCGGACGCCGGTCTCCTTCATGACCTCCATGGCCATCCAGGTGAGCTTCCGGCCCTGCTCGCCCATGCTCTCCGTGTAAGTCTTGTAATTGAGGATGATGACGGGTTCCTTCGCTGGCATAATGTGATCAGTATTGCCCCGACGGATAATAGATTCTTCCCTGTGAAAACATGATATACTCAGAGCCACACCGCAGAGAAGGCATCAGGTAGCGAGAGCTTGCATAACATCGGCAGTAGATGCGGGATTACTATGGCTTCAGCAGTCATCGTTATATGCCTGGCCGCCAATACTCTTGTGGTCATATCATGAGCTATCCTGGCGGCATAACCAAGGCGATCATTGCAGGCGTACTGATGGTCGCAGTCGTATCATTCGCAGTATACTTCGTCAGCCGGCTGATCCCGGCGAACCAGACAGTGTACTTCTTAGCCTGGGCCTTCGGAGCCGTGCCACTGGCCCTCATCCTGACGGGATGGCTTGCCGCCCGGGAAGCGTATTTCGCCTGCCTCGGCCCCAACTCATCAACCGCCAGCGCCGTGGGAGCAGCCCTGATAGCGGCCATCGCAGGCATGCTCCTGTGGTTCCTGATAGCGCCGATGCTCGGCGTCCCCGAGCAGATGCGCCTCTTTACCGACAGCCTCGACCGGTACGGCCCCTTAGAGCTAATCGCCATCCTGATCACCTATGCCCTCGCCGGGGCTATAGGCGGCATCTTCCACTACTTTACGCTAAAAGGCAGGAAGTGCGAGACCAGAAATAATAAACAATAGGCCGATCAGTTAGCCATCTTCGCTGCAGCGATCTTCACCACGCTGGAAACGTCAGCAGCGCTCCTGACCTCCAGCCTCACCGCCCGGCCTTCCACGTATTTCTGGGCTGAGTCGATGATCTCCAGCACCGAAGCGGGCAGATCGCTCTCGTGAAGGGCCTCCACGGCTTTTTCCCCAAGCGCAAACGAGGCTATAAAATAGTCTTTGCACGGAGTCATGTAGAGGACTACCCGCTTGCCCTTCTCCGCCCTCATCCGCATCCCCCAGCCCGATTTCTTGCTGGCATAGCCCCACTCGGGGGAGGCAGAGTAAGTCAATGCTATTTGGTTCTGTAGATCAGTCCAGAGAGCATACGCGCTGCCGAGGGTTGCTTTGAGGTATTCCTCGGTCGGCTGTTTAGACCTGTCATCAAAAGCGCTGATTGCCATTTGATACTTCCTCAGGGCTGTATAATCGAGATCAGGTTGCCGCACGTATCGTCGAAGATGGCGCCGGTGGCCAGACCCATCTTAGTCGGAGGCACTGTGAAGACGACGCCCAGGTTTTTCAGCCTCTCGTACTCCTTCTGAATATCTGCGACCTTGAACATGGTCGCCGGTATCCCCTGCTCACGTAAGGCTTTCTGGTACGCTCTGGCGGCCGGGTTCTCGTCAGGCTCGAGGAGTAGCTCTACGTCGGCCGGCCCTTCGGGAGAGACGATGGTCAGCCACCGAAACTGGCCGGCCGGCACATCTGTCTTTTTTATAAAGCCGAGGACGTCAGTGTAGAACTTCAAAGCTTTTGCCTGGTCGTCGACGAATAAGCTGGTGATAAAAATTTTCATAACTTATAACTCTTGAGGTTGGTATATCTAATTTTTCTGTGCAAGAATATACCGGTAAAGCGGTTATAAAAGAAGATATGAGGGCATGCTGAGCCCTCAAATGTATGTTTAGAAGTCCGTCATAATTCTGTATTGATCGATCTCGTCCTTCTTCATCGCCTGGAGGAACCTGCGGGACTCGCCCTCGATGTCCTTGGCGTTGGTAATAGAACGGCCAACCACAAGAATGTCTGCGCCGCCCTTTAATGCGGTCTCGACGTTCTCGACCTTGACGCCGCCTGCGACTGCCACGAGCAGCTTCTTGCCGCCCGCCGCCTTCTTGATCTCGGGAATGTTGCCCCACGCGTGCTCGGCAGACTGGCTTTCCGTATCAATGCCGCGGTGCAGCTCGACGATGTCCGGCTTGACCTTGAGAGCTGCGATGAGCTTGGCCGGGTTCTCGACGTTGAGGGTGTCGATAATGGAGTAGATGCCGACCTTGCGGGCTTCCTCGATGAACTTCTCGATCGTGGCGATGGGTGCCAGGCCGGAGCAGACGACTGCGTCGGCGAGGTTGTCGGCTGCCATGCGGGCTTCCAGGTTGCCGGTGTCCAGGGTCTTCAGGTCGGCGACGATGAAGGCGTCCTTCCTGATCTCCCGGATCTTGCTGATGACCGACAGGCCGTACCTCTTAATGAGCGGGGTGCCTGCCTCTATAATGAGGTGGTCGTTCTTGGGGACGTTCTTCAGGACGCGCTCGACGACGCCGAGGTCCGGCGCGTCGATGGCGATCTGCAGGTAGGGCGCGTCCCAGAGCCTCGTGATCTTGTAGCCCATGATGGCGTGTACTCCCCTGTCCTTCTCGTAGGTGACCTTGTCGACGCCCGGGAACTTCTCCATGGCCCTGGTCAACGCCAGCTTGGTCGCGCCGTAGTTGTACTTGTAAATCTTAGTGGGATCCTGGGCCTCGGGGTGGATGAACACCGAGACTATGATGACGACGTCCTCGCAGAGATCCTTGGGCACTACGCCTTCCTCTACTGCGTCGGCGACTGCCTTAGCGACGGCTGCCTGGGCAGGGCCGAAGATCTGGGCCGCCTGGCCCATGTTCTTGACGGTGACTTTCGGTACGATGAGAGTCGCGGGCTTGGGGATTAAGTTAGGCCTTACGACTGCGAGCAGGGGCGTGTGCCCCATGGATAACTGGGTCATGCCATTAGCGAAAGCGATGCCAACGGGGCCGTTCTTATCTCCGATAAGAAGGTCGATGTGGGCCACCTCGTTGCCCTCGCCGATGAGAGCTTCTCCGATCTGGTACATGAATAGAACCTCACTTCGTGTCCTAAGACACTCTTTATTAATAACCATTTGGGTAAACTGAAGAGTGGTGAATGGTTGTAGTGGGCCTTCGGCCCGGAGATGGTGTACTAATGAACAGGATAATCGCTAGGCCACACCATATGAAGTATAGCTCCACGACTGGTTTTCAACTGTTGTGTTACCGTTCTTGTTAGTCGAGACAATGGAATAAGTCCAGTTTCTGGGCAGGTACACTTGAGTGCCGGCACGTGGTGAACCCAGGAAGTTGTCTACTCCGCTGACTATCCGGATGTTGACACGCAGATCTTCGCCATCCTTGCTAAAGTGCACGGCATCGGGGCCCACGGTTGCGCCCCAGATCTTCACCTCAAGGTCGTTTCCACCAGAGTCGAGATATTCCACCTGATTAATTAGTACCGGGTCAAACTCGGCGTTGATCAGCACGCGATCGACTGAGCCGTTCCCGCTCAGGTTATAGCTATAATGATGATCAGGGGGTCTTTCAGTATTGACAGGCGGGTTCTGCAGGTAGCCGCACAACATGCAGATTCCCCACAGAGCAAGGAGTCCGAGGATAAAAACTATAACGGGTATTGGTTTTCTCTTTCCCTTCCCGGGCAGCATATAAAAACATCTGGCATTATAAACATATTATAGTTAGTGGTTGGCGGGTATCCGCTATTAGTTACCTCTGGCAGAGAAGATCAGCCTCAGCGTCTCCTCCGGCACCTCGTCTACAGCCAGCTTCCCCTGTACCATGTCTGAGATGAACAGCGACCTGGCGATCAGCCCGATGGGGGGCTCCGATGTCAGGCGGGGCAGCGCCTTGCTGTACCGGCGGAGCGGAGCGAAGTCGATGTCGGGCAGCCGTCCGGCCATGAAGTTTTCTCCGGGGGCATCGAGGATCTCGCTGAAGGCGTAGGCGAGGAAGATGTTCGGGGGAAACAGCGGGTTGTTCCGGGACGAATTTAAAAGGTAGTCCAGCGCGCTCGGGGAGTACCGCCTGACGGCGATTACCATGTCCCGCTGATAGGGTGGAATGATGAGGTCCTCCATGAGGGCGAAGAAGTCCTCGGAGGCCAGCAGCCGGACGATGCCGGTGAAAATGTCGCCCAGCTGGTCTATGTCGCCTTCTCTCATCATGTCCCCGATGGCCATGAAGCTGCCCGAGAGAGAATCGTCCCTATCGCTTGCCCGCACCCGGTCGACCCACGCCAGGATCTTCTCCCGATCATCGCCGGCCGCCTCCAGCAGGGCCTTGATCTTTTCGTAGCCCCGGTCGTCCTGGATGATCTCAGTCAGCTCCATCAGCGAGTTCCGGACGATGTTGGTCCTCATCCTCGTGTCGAAGGATTTCGAGGATGTATATTCCACGAAGTACTTCGTCTTCATCAGCGAGGGAACCATGCCATACTCGTTCAAATAATTGTGCAGCCGCTTCAGGCTGTTGAAGCCAGAGCGGATTCGATAAGAGTTGGCAAGGCCGGAGCCATGGGAGACCTTCTCCAGCAGCGCCAGCCGGTCGTCTGACGCCAGATCGTTCAGGTGCAGCTTCACGTCCTTGGAGCTCTTGATGTTATGCCGCTCCTGCAAATGTTCCCGTATCTCCGTGAAGGTGCTCTCGCCGTTATCCGCGAGGTATAGCAGGATGGCAGATTTCGTCCTGCCTGTAGGCTCCCGCTCGCCTCTCGCCCTTGTCTTGCCGCTCATATCCTGTCGCCCGAGTATTTTATGAAAGTATCATATACCCGGGTATATGTACCTGTCGAAAAATCGTTAATACGGTGCTACGCTATTGTGATGCATGGAATTAGTGATCAAGACAAGAAGCTATCACGTTAATTCGAGAGGTATCATGATGAGCACGAAGAATTGTAACCCCCTCAACTCCGTATATTGCAACTTAAAGATCAAGCTGGCCGGCAACCTGAGCGAGAAAGACCTCGCCGGCCTGTACAGCTGTACTCTGTGCAACGATTGCCACACCGCCGACTTCAACAGGGGCGCCAGAGAGATGGCGGTCAGCAGGAGCCTTGTCGCACCGCATGTCAGCACAATAGGCAGGAACATCCGGGAGAAAGGCAACCCCTACGGCATCTCGGGTAACAGAGCCGGCTCGGGCAAGTGCGACACCATCCTCTTCCGGGGCTGCACTCCCACATACAAGGCGCCTGAGATCCTGGCCGCCGTCGAAAGCCTGCTCGGGAAGAAGGGCGTACAGTACGGCCTGATCGATAACGAGACGTGCTGCGGCAACGTGCTGTTCAACCTGGGCGATAAAGCCTCGGGCGCAGAAGTCGTCAGGGCTAACATCGCTAAGTTCAAGGCCGCCGGTGTGAAGAAGATCATCACCGTCTGTCCCGGGTGCTACACCTCGTTCAACAAGTACTACAAGGGTCAGGACGGCTTCAACCCAGAAGTAGTGCTGGCAGTCGACCTGCTGAGCGGTTTCACCCTGGCCGGCGACTTTGCCATCCAGGATCCCTGCCACGGCAAGGAGAAAAGCGAAGTGGTCCGCAGTCTGCTGCCTGGCTCGGCGAACAAGAGCGTTAGCCCGTGCTGTGGTGCCGGATCCGGAGTAATGACTCACGACAGGCTTCTCGCCAGCTCGAAAGCGGAGAAGGCGGTGGGCGCCAGCCAGTCGAAGATCGTCACGTACTGTCCTTTCTGCTACCTGAGCCTGTCGGCGGCGAGACCGGAAAAGGTTTCGGACATATACGTGATGCTCGACAAACATGCCAGGCCCAGTGCCCCGGCGCATGAGTAGCCGGGCTGCACTTGCCGAATTCCTCCGCCCTGCCAGCTGGCTCTGGCATTATACTATTTTTCTTAATTAATTGCCAGATAATTTTTCAATTAACATTTTATGACATAAATGTTTTATAGCATATTGCCCAAGCCTTTCTTGCACGTGCATTAAACCACCATCAGGAGGGTATAATGTGCAGGATAGCGAAAGCTATTGTCTTTTGAAGGCCGAAGGCCTGACGAAGGCGTACGAAAGCGTAAAAGTAGTCGACGCAGTCGACCTCGAAGTGAAGGGCGGGGAGATTTTCGGGTTCCTGGGGCACAACGGCGCGGGCAAGACCACTACGATCAACATGATGGTAGGGCTGATAGAGCCTACTTCGGGAAGGTGCCTGGTGAACGGCATCGACGTGATCAGGAAGCCCACCGAAGCCAAGAAACTGATAGGCTATTTACCCGACGGGGTAGGGTGCTACTGGCACATGACCGCCCGGCAGAACATGAAGTACCTGTCGAAGTTTTACCGCTCCAGGGAGATCGAAGGCCGGATCGACGAGCTGATCAAGTACGTCGGCCTGGAGGGCGTGGAGAAGCCCGTGGGCAAGTATTCCAGAGGCATGAAGCAGCGGCTGGGACTGGCGCTGGCTTTGCTGCACGACCCGCAGGTCCTCTTCCTCGACGAGCCTACGAATGGACTTGACCCGGAGGGCGTGCTGCTCTTCAGGAAGATCATCAAGGAGCAGGCAGAGGCTGGCAAAGCGGTTCTGTTATCGTCTCACGTGCTGGAGGAAGTCCGGCAGCTCTGCGGCTCGATCGGCATCATCTCTAAGGGAAAGATTATAGCCCGCGGCCCCATCGACGAGGTTAAGCGCTCGTTCAGGCCGGACGGCAACGTCAGGGTGCGGGTGAAGGTATCGGGCACCATGCCGGCGCTGGATACGCCCGGCATCATCAGCGCCGTCTACTACGTGGACGGGGCAGAGGTAGTGGCCAGCGAGGACATCACCGACCGGATATCAGTGGAGCTGATCAATAAAGGCGTGCCAGTCAGGCAGCTGACCACCGTGGAGGCGTCTCTGGAAGACGTGTTCCTGGGCACCGTGTACAGGGGTGTCTGAAATGAGCGGCATCTTAACAATTGCGGAGAAAGAGCTGCGCGATTTCGTCACCGGCAAGCGATTTCTAATCATCTTCAGCATCATCGTCATCATGACGATCTTCGGCGTGATCACCGGCATGCAGGACTATGACAGACAGCTAGAGCAGTACAAGCAGCAGCAGGCGCAGAACCAGCCGATGATCGCGAGCATGCAGAAGCAGATCGCTGACGCTGAAGCTAGGGGCGACGACCCTGCGATGATCCAGGGCATGAAAGATCAGCTCGACTACCTGTTCAACCCGTGGATGCCGTCGATCGTCGACATCTTCTACCGGGTGTCCACGCCGATGAGCATGGCAGGCGCAGTGTTGGCCATCGTGATGGGCTTCGACCTGATCACGAGAGAACGGGAAGAAGGGTCCCTGAAGCAGTTGCTGACCCGGCCCATCTACCGGGACACGGTGATCATCGGCAAAGCGATCGCCGGCATCCTGGCCATCGTCATTATGATAGGCGCCACGTTCCTCATCGCCATGGCCATCCTGCTGATCAACAGCATGGTGCCGGCGGGAGACGACCTGCTCCGCATCTTAGCGTTCTTCGGGATATCGGTGCTGTTCGTCGTGTGCTACTTCACCCTATCCCTGATGGTCTCGACCATCACCAGATCGTCGACGCTGGCTATACTATGCATGCTCGGCCTGTTCCTGATCTTCTTCGCGGTGCCTAACATATCGTATGAGGTCACTGCGCTGATCACCGGACCCTACCCGATACAGCCGGACACATCAAGCATCTACCAGCCATCCTTCGACGGCAACTATACTCCCCCGACGGAAGCCCAGACTGCCGCCATGAACGAGGCTCAGTGGAAGTACCAGAACGAGACTATAGCCTATTATAAAAAACAACAGCAGATAAACGACATCATCTCGTACCTCTCCCCGCAGAGCAGCTATAACGCCCTGTATCAGGCGGCACTCAACAGGCAGAAGCAGTGGGATCCGGCAGAGGCGTACGCCGGCCACTGGTCGCAGAAGCCCCTGCCCATAGACCAGACGCTGTTCCCCAAGTGGTCCTACATGCTAACCTTACTGGCAGAGATCACCGCGGCCCTGGGGCTGTCGTACGTGCTCTTCATGAGAGCGGATGCCACATGAGACACTATATAACCATAGTACTCGTAGCGCTTTTGCTGCTGGCCGCCCCGGTGGCGGCCGCCGAGAGCGGCTACGAGGTACTGTATTCCCAGTGGACGAAGGACGGGACGATCGTGTCGGCCAACGGCTGCTACGTGACTCCCGAGATTACCAACGGCAGCAACGTCCACCTGTGCGTGAAAAAGCCGGGCGGCTATGCTGAGACGAACTACTCCGCCTCCGTGGATGGCTTGATCCACTACTATGATCAATTAAGGATCTACGTAATCGACGTCGACTATGCCGGCGGCCAGGTCTACCTGGAGCTGTCCAGGCCGACTTCAGGCGGCGGCAGCACTTCTGCTTCAACCGGCACCAGAGTCTCTTGCGATACCCCCGGACAGAGCGCCCTGGGAGGGGATAAGGTATCCTTCCCGATCGTCATCCAGAACAACGACAATGACGATCGGACGTACTCCCTGAGCGCCCAGAACGACTATCCGGAGCTGGGCTGGACGACCTGCTTCTCCTACGGGGACAAGACAGTATACAAGGTGAACGTGCCGGGGAAGCAGTCTAAGACCATCAGCTTCGACGTGCAGACCACGTCATCCTCCACGCTGGGAGAGAAGAAGCTGATCGCCAAAGTGGGAGACAAATCTATAGACCTTTACGTGGACATCACCAGCGTCAACCACACCGCGGATTTATCGGCGAAGTACGGCTCCGTAGTCGAGTCGATCGGCAACAAGATCTTTTATGAGCTGCGGATCAAGAACATGCAGCCCAACGAAAACGACTACCTGCTGTCCGTAACCGGACTCCCTGAGAACTGGTACGCCCAGTTCAAGGAAGATAAAGCCAGCACCAGCGAGATGGCCGAAGTGATCGTGCCCGCCGGCTCGGAGAAGACCATTTTCCTGGAGATCGTGCCCCCGTACAGCGTGCAGCCGGGCGAGTACAACTTCACCGCCGTGGTATCGGCACCCGGCAAGGACACGCTGACCAAAGACCTCACCCTGAAACTGAAGAGCAGTTCGGACATGGTCGTCTCCAGCGGCAGACTATCGTACGAAACCAAGCCCGGCCAGCCCGTGGAGTTCGACGTCTACGTGTCCAACACAGGCAAAGGCGCCGCCCTGACAAACGTGATGATCGAGACCCAGGCGCCCAGCGGCTGGTACGTCACCGTCACCCCGGAGAAGGCGAACAGCATCCAGGCCGGAGGCAGCCAGAAGTTCCACGTCAAGATCGACCCGCCCGGCAACATCGTAGCCAGCGACTACGGCGTCACGCTGAAGGTGAAGAGCGACCAGACAGCCAAGAGCATCGACTACCGGATCACCGTGACCACCGACTCGTACATCCCCTACATTGGAGGGGCAATCGTGGTGATCGTGCTGGTATCGCTGTTCGTAGTGGTGAAGAAGTTCGGGCGGCGGTAAAACACAGAGGGCATAGAGGTTTTACCACAGAGAACACAGAGACGCACAGAGGTATTACCACAGAGGCACAGAGATACACAGAGACGCACAGAGACTTATAACTGATTTACAGTTCAGCCTTATATCTAAAAATCTCTGTGCGTCTCTGTGCCTCTGTGGTAACCACTACTCTGTGAGCCTCTGTGGTGAACAGTCGATGTGCTGGTCGAAAATGAAGGTTGTTTTAAGATGCCTTTTCGGCGGTGATCGCCGCCATCGCCGGCTGGCTCATGTGGCTGTGGCCACTGAGCTTAATGAACGCAGTGCTGGCCTCAGCCCTGACGAAGTACTTCTTGTACTTGCCATCCTGCTCAAAGCCCACTAAACCGTCTTTCAGGAACCGCTCCATGTGCCAGTGGACGGTGCTCTTATCCAGCGAAAACCGCTCCGAGAGGACATTGTTCGTAATCCCGGGATTGTCCATGACGACCTGGAGGATGTTCCTGCTCGTGTCGTTTCTCAGGTAGGAGGCGACGACCTTCTCCATGTCGTTGACGCCGGCGTTGTTGTAAAATCTCGTAAACTTACCCATCCTGCGCTTGCTGACCTTGCCTTCCAGTTCCAGCATGAGCAGGTGGTACTTGACCGTACTATTGTTCATGTTCTGCCGGGCGGTGATCTCGGCCGGGGTGCAGCCCGGATTGTTGAGCACGTAGTAGAAGATCGCCTGACGATTGCTGTTGTCCAGCACGTCCTGAATCCGCCCGATGATGGCGGGGGCTACTCCGATCAGGCCGATGGCGATGAGGAGAGCATCGAGGGCGGAGGCGATTTTGACCCACAGGGGCAGGTTCCCATACGATGTCAAAGGCGCGTCAACCGGGGTCTTGCCCGCAGAGCCGTCCGGCGCGGCGGGGGTGACTACGTAGCCGCCGGAATCGCCGACCGTGACCGCCGGGGCCATGGTAGTGGTCAGCACTCCGAAGATGGTGACGGCTGACATGACAAGGATAGCCACTGCAGTAATAACGAGAGGTATGCGCATGTTTTCCCTGCCTGCCTTGTATTCCCTATGAAGTCTTCACGTAGTAGTCGGTCTCACCGATTTTTGCGGTATCGGAGACCTTCAGGTACCACTCGCCCGCGGCCAGGCCTTCGCTGCGGGTGATGTTCAGGTTGATCCGGTCGTCCGCTGCGCCGTCCGCGTCGTCGTAGTACGGGCCGAGGACTTTGCCGTCGGGGGTGTAGATCATGAGCCGGAGATCGCTGTCGCCCTCTTCCCACTTCAGGTCGACGTCCAGCGAGTCGATGGCTTCGGCCACGTTGACGGTGTGCCAGTTGTCGTCTCCGGCTTTGACGGCCTGGTTATACGGGCTCGGGCCTGCGCTGTACTGGCTGATTACGTAAGCACGGTCGGCCAGCGCTGCCTCGTCGAGAATGATTTTGCTGCTGAACTCGTAGATGTCAGACCTGTTCCCTGCATCGATCCCGCCTCCGGCGATCATCACGTGTGCTATGAACTCAGGCTTGCCGGGGAGATGAGAGCCGTTCTGTTCCCACCGTACAGGAAACTTTTTAGGGGTCAGGTTGCCGGGCTCGTACAACATCACGTTACCGACAAGGACTGCCTGAGCCTCAGCACCGGGAAGGTAGTTTGCAGTCAGGAATACGGCGCCTGTCGGGGTAAACGTCTGTCCCTCGAGAAGCCTGCCTTTGCCGGGGAACTGCGGCTCTAAGCGGATGCTCTCCATGTCGACGACTACTGTAGTATAGCTCACCCCGGCGGGAACTGCGTAGACTCTGTCGGAAGCCACGGCCACAGCCCCCTGCCCAGGGAACATCGTCACCCCGGGAAAAAGGCTGTGCGGCTCAGCCGTCACAGTGACCGTCGTGACCGTCGAATAGGCGGCCGTGTTGCTGACAGAGCCGACGGTAAAGGACAGTATCAGCATTATCAGCATAGCCACGGATGCAGTTCGCTTAAACATAAGCCCATTGAATATGAGAGCCTCGTGGATATATAACCATTTTGACCTGATCATCCAACTGAGGCCAATTCGAAGCCTGCTGGACGGTATTTCCCTTCTGCGATTTTATCGTTGGATGATATGGTCAGAAATGATTTATCAGCGCTCTCCAGACTATCGCTCACGACAGGGCATCCGGCATGGGTGCCCGGAGGCAAACCACATGATAAGAACGGAGAATCTGACCAAGGTCTACAACGGCGTCAGGGCCGTGGACTCGGTCTCCCTGAACGTGGGGAAAGGGGAGGTCTTTGGCTTCCTAGGCCCCAACGGCTCGGGAAAAACGACCACCATAGGAATGATCGTGGGCTTGATTGAGCCCTCTGAGGGCAAATGTTTCATCAACGATGTTGAGGTGACCCGCAATCCGCTCCAGGCGAAGAAGATCACCGGGTACCTGCCGGACGGCATAGGGTTCTACCCCACCCTGACGGCCAGGCAGAACCTCAAGTACTTCTCAAAGTTTTACGGCCTGAGCGACGCTGAGGCGGACAGGCGCATCGACGAGCTGCTGGAATATGTCGGCCTTAAAGGGGTGACAACGCAGACAGGCGGCTTCTCCCGGGGCATGAGGCAGCGGCTCGGCCTCGCCCAGGCGCTCATCAATGATCCGCAGGTACTCTTCATGGACGAGCCGACCAACGGCCTCGACCCCCAGGGAGTGGTTCAGTTCAGGCACATCATCTCTGATCTGGCGGGCAAGGGCAAGACAATCTTCTTCTCATCCCACATACTCTCGGAAGTCCAGCTCGTCTGCAAGAACATCGGCGTCATCTCAAAGGGAAAGCTGATCGCCAGCGGCACCACCGACGAGGTCAAGAGAAAGCTGCAGAAGGACGATCTGGTGACCATAGTGGTAAAAGTGCCAGGTAAGCTGCCGGAGCTCAAGACCCCGGGCATCGTCGAGGCGTCGTACAACTGCAGCACCGCCACGATCCGGGCCCGTACCGACATCCGGGACGAGATCTCGGACGAGCTGTTCAGGCAGGGCCTGCACGTCAGCGAGCTGAAAGTCGTAGAGCCGTCGCTCGAGGACGTATTCCTCGAAACAGTCTACGGGAGCGCGTAACATGGCTGCGAAAGAAACGAGCCCGGTTCTGATAGTGGCTGCCAAGGAATTCAAGGACTACCTTGCCAGCAAGAGGTTCCTGGCCCTGTTCGGGGTGCTCGCGCTGCTGACGATCATCGGTGCTATCACTGGCCTGATCAATTATAACGAGCAGCTGAGCGCGTACAATGACAACCTCCAGACCGTGAAATCGGATACCGCGGGCGTAGGCGGCATGGTCGTGAGGATGATCGGAGGAATGCCGTCGCTGCTCAGCATCTTCCAGTCCTATGGCTCCTACATAGCATCCTTCGGGATGCTGCTCGCAATATCCATGGGCTTCGACATGATCACCCGGGAAAAGGAAGAGGGCACCCTCAAGCTGCTGCTCACGCACCCGGTGTTCAGGGACTCCGTCATCAACGGCAAGCTCCTGGGCGCAGGCGCCATGCTGTTCATGGTGCTGGCGTCGACCTTCCTGGCGACGATCGCGATCATGATGTTCTTCGGCATCGTGCCGGGCATAGATGACCTCGCCAGAATAGGGGCGTTTTTCATGATGACGCTGCTGTTCCTGTTCACCTACCTGGCGATAGCGGTAACCGCCTCGACTATTTCCCCCAACTCGTCCATGGCGGTCCTGATCGCCATCTTCGTCGTGCTTATTGGCGCGGTCATCCCGGGCATCTCCAGCACGGTAGGCTCGGCCATCATGGGCCCTGCTCCCGTGATGATGATCCCCTCGACTTCGGGCTCTACGTCGGGCGATTCGGCGCTGCCGGGCTCAGTCTTCGTCGGCGGCCCGGGCGGCACGACGACGGTGGTCACCTACGCGGTCTCGGACGGAGGCCCCGGAGGAGCCCCCGGCATCAACAGGAACGGCACCCCGATGGCGATCAACCCCGAGTACACCAGCTACTGGAGTACCAGGAATACCATCGAGGGCATCATGAACGTCATCTCCCCGAGCTACAACTACGAAGTGATCTCCCAGGTCATCACTGAAAAGCTGGCCAGCCCCAGGACCAGCGGGTCTAACCCGGGCCTATTCCAGCGGTCGGCCGACCAGTCGGTCTCGCTGATGGAATCCCTCTCCTCGGTCTGGATGAACATCCTGGCCCTCGTGGTCATGATCGTCGTGGGCTTCGGCATATCGTATGTGAAGTTCATCAGGGCTGATGTCAGATGAGGCTGAGAACCCTGATAATCGCTTTTCTGGCGCTCTGCCTGGCCACTGCGGCAGTATCCGGGGCCGCCGAAGCTAAAACCAGCTACGTGTCAGTCTACTCGGGGTGGATCAGCGAAGGCAGCACTACGCCACAGAACAGCCTGGGGGTCTACGTGACACCCAGCTTCCCGAACAACAGCATAGCCTTCAACGTCACCAGCCTCCACATCAAGAGCTCATACTACAGCGGGAATAACGCCCTCCTGTCCGAAGGAGACTCGTACGACTACTATGACGTCGCCCGCATCACCGTGCTGGACACCAGAGTATACGATGGCGTCCCCCAGGCATACATCGACATATCGGCGATCACCTCGGTGAACAGGACCGAGGGCACCACGATGTACAGCGATACTCCGGGCCTGGTAGCCAGTGCCGGAGACACCGTGTCCTTCCCCATCGTGATCCAGAACAAAGATGCCGTTGACCACACGTACAGCCTGGCCGCCTCGAGCCCGGCGGACTGGGACACGGCCTTCAAGTACCAGAACAGGGAGATCTACCAGATCTACGTCCCCGCCGCCCAGTCGAAGATTATAACTCTCGAAGTGGACACCCCGTATACGGCAAGCCTGGGTGAGCAGCGGTTCACCGTCTACGCAAACTCGTACGCCATCAACCTCAAGGTGGACGTCAGGAGCGTCAACGAGTCGGTCGAAGTGTTAATGCCGGCCGGCTCGTCGGTGATCGCATCGCTGGGCAACAAGGCATACTACGACATCACCCTGGAAAACCTGCAGAACGAGCAGAACGGGTACAAGCTCTCGGTCGCCGGGCTGCCGGAGAACTGGTACTACATGTACCTGGATTCGAGGAGCAGCACCAGCGAAATGGCAGAGGCCATCGTGGCCGGCGGCGCTAGCAAGAGCCTGGTGCTGGCCATCGTCCCGTCGAACAGCGCGGAGGTAGGCGAATACAACTTTACGGCTGTGATCACCACCCCGGACGGCGTGGAGGTGACCAGAGACCTGACCCTGAAGCTGAAAGGCGGAGCCTCGCTGAGCACGAGCTACGATAAGCTCTCATACTCGTCTAAACCGGGGCAGCCGTTCACCATCAACGTCTACGCCACCAACAACGGCCAGGGCTCGGCGCTGACCAACGTGTACCCGAGCATAGAGGTCCCGTCCGGGTGGACGGTCAGCACCAGCCCGGAGTCGGTCAGCAGCATCAGGGCAGGGGAGACGCAGGTCTTCAAGGTGACAGTACAGCCTCCCGCCAACATCGTGGCCAGCGACTACAACGTGAAAGTGACGGTAAAGAGCGACCAGGCTACCGCAGACACGCTCGACTACAGGATCAACATCACCGCGGACTCTTACATCCCGTACATTGCGGGAGGCATCGTGGTCCTGGTCCTGGCAGGCATCATGGTGGTCATCAGGAAATACGGGCGGCGATGATCATTCGCCGTCACGCTCTTTTTAGCCCCGGGCACTGGTAGTACAGCGGCAAATGTTCCATCACCGCAGGCTTCGCGGCCTCTGACACACAGTAACCGCCATCGGCATCACCCTCGACCAGCCCGAGGCCTGCAAGTCGCACAAGGCACGCCCTGACGACGCCGGGCTCCAGCCTCGAACGATCGGCCAGCGTAGTTGCTGAGATGCCCGGGTTTTCCACCACAAGCCGGAGGATGGCGCAGACCTTATCGCTGGCGATAGCCGCCCTTACCGCGGCATCCATCCCATCGTCTTTTTTCCTGAGCCGGTCCCGGATGAACTTGAACATGCCAGATCAATAAGTGGACGCCGGGAGATAAATATCCGGCGACGGCATAAGACCAGCCAACGGGCTCTTTTTTCGTCATAGTTCTCGTGCACGCTTTTCCCCCTGTACGCGGAACATTGGCTGCAAGGGGGAGTTGGAAACGAAGAGCATTCACAAAATACTAGTCCTGGCTACCGCTGTGCTGCTGCTCACAGTTGCACTGCCGGCGGCTGTCCTGGCCCTTCAGACCTACGCGGGGGCCGGAGCAGGCACCTCTACGGGAGGAGGCAGCCAGTTCGTCGGCGTAGGCAGCACAGGAGGAGGAACTACGCAGACTTTCTCGCTCGGGGGCGGCTTCATGTACTCCATGACCTCGGTCAGCCCGGAAGACGCTGCCAGCCTGCAGCAGCAGGGCGTCAGGGTGATCAACGTCCCGGCGGGCACTAACGTGTACGTCACAGCAACCACAGGCCAGCCACCGCAGATCACCACCGGTACCGGGCCCACTAACATGATCGTCTTCGGCCCCGGAGGCTTCGTAGGCGCAGGCGCATACGCAGGCACCATTCCCGGAGTCGGCGTGGGCGTCCAGGTACCCGGAGCAGGAGCAGGCGCTGGAGCGGGAGCAGGAGCGGGAGCAGGAGCAGGCACGACAATTGGAGGCACCGGCGGCGGAGTCGTCGTAGGTCCGGGCGGCGCCATGCAGATGTACTCGTTCACCGGCAGTCCGGGTCAGGCCTTCCTGATCACCCAGCAGTCCGGCGGTACGATGGACAGAGTCCTCGTGGTGTTCCAGTAGGCCAGAGTTTAGTGGCTCACCATCTGGTGGGCCTTACTTTTTCTATAATAGTGTTATCACGATCCACGCCAGTATGAGGTAAAGTAGATCGGCAATAACAGGGTGGTAAATAGAACCACGGCAGCACAGCCCCTTATTCCGGCAAATGGAAATCAAATGATGGAACCACGGCGGCACAGCGACACAGAGACAATGCGATCAGCTACAAATAGATGGTAACTAGAACCACGGCGGCACAGCGACACAGAGACAATGCGACGCCGAACATGGTATTCTTTTTTAATCCACGGCGACACGGAGACAGTGCATTAACCAAAAACGGTTTACTGGCCAGGTGTTTCAATATATCCTTATGATCACGTGACCGGTAAGCTACTATCTATAGCGATTCCTGAGTTCTCCAGATAATAACAATGGAATGATTGTCTCCATGCCGTCAGCCCGCCGTGCCGCCGTGGTTCAATAAAAAGAGGACCTAGTTATTCCGATACGGTTGTCTCCGTGTCGCCGTGCCGCCGTGGTTCAAATAACCATCCAGCCATCGCTTCTCGCACGGTCTCCGTGCCGCCGTGCCGCCGTGGTTAGAATAATTATTCCCCAGTTGTTGGGATAAAAAGCCGTGACCGCCATGGTTTATTCCACGACGGCCCTGACGGTTCTGGTAGCCTGTTTGAGGCTGCGGACGTACGCCTGCAATTCCTCGGTGGTGGCACCCTTCGCTATAAGGTCCACGATGGCGCTGCCGACGATGGCGCCGTCGGCGCCCATGGATATGATCTCGGTGACGTGGTCGGGGCCGGAGATGCCGAAGCCGACTGCTACAGGGGTGTTGCCTGCGGCTGCTTTGGCCCGGTCGAGGACTTCCTTTATGCCGGCAGAGAGGCTGGCGCGCTTGCCGGTGACACCTCTGGTGGAGACAAGGTAGGCGAAGCCCGACGACTCGGCCAGGATCATCTGCATGCGCTCCGCGCTCGTGTTGGGCGTGACGATGTGGATGTAGTCCACGCCGTTGTCCGCGCATGCCTGCCGGACTTCCGCACCTTCCTCGTAGGGCAGATCGGCGATGATCACGCCGGAAATGCCCGATTTTTGGCAGGAT
This sequence comes from Methanocella arvoryzae MRE50, assembly GCF_000063445.1. Classification (NCBI taxonomy): domain Archaea; kingdom Methanobacteriati; phylum Methanobacteriota; class Methanomicrobia; order Methanocellales; family Methanocellaceae; genus Methanocella; species Methanocella arvoryzae. Next base: position 2,045,374 of record NC_009464.1, on the reverse strand, counting down.
TCGAAGAATCTCTTTACCCCGTACTGGAGCACGATGTTGTAGTACGTCAGGTACACGATGGGCACTTTCTTGTCAAGCTGCGCCGAGATCTCGAAAGCAAGGTCAGTGTTCATGCCGGCCCTCAGCGCTCTGTCGACGGCGTTCTGGATGACCGGCCCGTCTGCTATCGGATCGGAGAATGGCACGCCCAGCTCCAGCACGTCTACCGCGCCTGAGTCGATGAGCGACTGCGCTATGGCGAGAGACTCTACCGGGGAGGGGTCTCCCATGGTGATGTAGGCGACAAGGGCGCCCTCCCCGTTGCGGCGCAGCTCGGCGAATTTTTCGGACAGCTTCATATTTCTTCTCGACGTCATCAGATGTCGACCCCCATGCACCTGGCTACAGTGTACACGTCCTTGTCTCCTCTGCCGGACAGGTTGACGATGACCGTCTGGCCCTGGAACTGCTTCCTGTTCTTGATTACGTAACCCACTGCATGCGAGGATTCCAGCGCGGGCAGGATGCCTTCCACCATGCCCAGCTCCTGGAATCCGAACAGTGCCTCGTCGTCGGTGCAGTAGCTGTATTCTGCTCTCTTTAGATCCCTCAGTAAAGCGTGCTCGGGGCCTACGGCGGCATAGTCCAAACCAGCAGAAACGCTGTGGGTGTCCGAGATCTGTCCGTACCTGTCCTGCAGCACGTAAGTGTATGAGCCGTGGAGAACGCCTTTGGTGCCGGTCTGGAACCGGGCCGCGTGCCTGCCGCTTTCAATACCGCAGCCGCCGGCTTCCACGCCGATCAGGCGGACGCTTTCATCGGGTATGAACCCGGAAAATATCCCGATCGCGTTGCTGCCTCCGCCCACGCAGGCGACGACTGCATCTGGCAGCCTGCCTTCCTGATTCAGCACCTGCTCTCTGGCCTCTTTGCCAATGACACTCTGGAAGTCCTTGACCATTTCAGGGTATGGGTGGGGGCCGTATGCGGTGCCGAACAGGTAGTGGGTGTCGTCCAGACAGGTGACCCAGGACCGCATGGCTTCGCTGATCGCGTCTTTTAAAGTGCGGGTGCCGTTCTTGACAGATACTACTTCGGCGCCGAGCAGCCGCATCCTGAACACGTTCATCTTCTGCCGCTCGATGTCGACCTCACCCATGTAAATCGTGCACTTCATGCCCAGCGCCCTCGCCGCCGTTGCGGTAGCGACGCCGTGCTGGCCTGCCCCGGTTTCGGCGATCAGCCGGGTCTTGCCCATCCGCTTCGCCAGCAGAGCCTGCCCGATGGTGTTGTTTATTTTATGAGCGCCGGTGAAGGCCTGGTCCTCCCTCTTCAAATAGAGAGTGAAGCCGTACTTCCGGCTCATGTTCCTGGACTTCGTCAGGGGTGTGGGCCTGCCCACGAACTCCTTCATGTAAGCGTCGAGCTCTTCCCGGAACGCCGGATCGTTCCTGTATCTCTTGTAGCCTGCGTCGACGTCTTTCAGCGCCGGGACCAGCATCTCCGGCACGTAGGTGCCGCCGTACTCCCCATACCTTCCCTCTGTCATTTTGTAACCCTTACCTGCTCGATGAACTCCCGGACCAGCCGGAGGTCTTTCTTTCTCTTCTCTGCTTCCACACCGCTACACACGTCGACCGCGTAAGGCCTGGCGGCCTCAATAGCTTCGGCGACGTTCTTCGGTGACAGCCCGCCCGCCAGGATGACAGGCAGCCTTACCGAGCCGATGATCTCCCGGGACACATTCCAGTCATGGGTAATCCCCATGCCCCCTCCCCGGGCTGACGCAGTGTCCAGTAGAATGGCATCGGCTACACCCTCGTACTGACGGGCCTTCTCGATCTCGCCCCCCTCGCCCACGTGAATGGTCTTAATCAGCCGAACGCCGGGCACCTGCAGCTTGATGTGCTTTAAAAAATCGGGCGGCTCGCTGCCATGTAACTGGACCGCTGTCGGCCTGATTTTCCTGACAGCGTCGACCACTTCGCCCGGGGTGGACGGCTGCATCACGATAACGCTGGCGACGAAAGGCGGCAGCACCGACGTGATCAGCCTGGCCTGGTCGGCGGTGATACATCTCGGGGAAATCCTGACGTCCACCAGCATCCCGATGGCGTCGGCACCCGATACGGCACATGCAAGGGCATCCTCAGGCGTGGTTGTGCCGCAGATCTTTACTCGTGTCACGCTGCAGCCCCCTTCGAGAGCTCGATGTATCGTTCCATGACTGCCAGCGCCCTGCCTGAGTCGATGGAGTCTGCGGCAAGCTGCAACGCTTCCTTGATGGAGGTGGCTGCTCCGCCCACGTATATGCCGCAGGCGGCATTCAACAGCACGATGTCCCGCTTCGGGCCTTTTTCGAGGTCTCGCAGCAGCTTATAGGCCAGCTGAGCATTCTCCTCCGCGCTGCCGCCTTTAAGGTCCCGGGGATGCACCTGGGGGAGGCCGAACTCCCCGGGGCTGATCTCGTAGGTGATCACTTTGTCATCCTTTATCTCGGCCACTAAAGTCCGGCCGAAGGTGGAGACCTCGTCCAGACCCCCAATGCCGTGGACGACCATGCCCCGCTCGGCGCCGAGGTTGCGGAGCACTTTGGCCACCGGGACCACCAGTTTTGGATCGTAGACGCCTACGAGCTGGGCCTTTGCCGAGGCCGGGTTAGTGAGAGGGCCGAGCAGGTTGAAGACCGTCCTGATGCCGACCTCTTTCCTCGGCCCTATCGCATGCTTCATCGACCCGTGGAAGACCGGGGCGAACATGAAGCCGAAGCCTATCTGCTCGATCGAGCTCTGCACGTCAGCGGGTTTCCCGTCGATCTTCGCTCCAAGTGCTTCGAGGATGTCGGCGCTGCCCGACTTGGAGGTGACGGACCGGTTGCCGTGCTTGGCCACCGGGACGCCGGCCCCGGCGACGACGAACGACGATATCGTGCTGATGTTGAAGGTCTTGATCGTGTCCCCGCCCGTGCCGCACATGTCCACGACAGGCCGCTCCGTCTTCGGGCTGATCCTGGTGGCGAACTCCCTCATTGCCAGTGCAAATGAGGTGATGTCCGAGATGGACTCGCCCTTGACCCTCAACGCTGTCAGGAAGCTCCCGATCTGCGCAGGTGTCGCTTTGCCGGCCATGATCAGCCGCATTGCGTCAGTGGCCTCGGCAGGGGTGAGGTCGGTGCCTTCCACGAGCTTCTCGATGTAGTCCTTCATGGTGCCGCCGTACAGGAAGTTGAGCATCATCTTCTTCCCGTCCCCGGTCAGGATGGACTCGGGGTGGAACTGCACTCCCTCGATGGGATATTCCTTGTGCCGGACGCCCATGATCTCCGAATCGTCTGCGGAGGCAGTGACTTTCAGGCATTCCGGGAGCCCCTGCTGCTTGATGGTCAGGGAGTGGTACCGAGTGGCCTTGATCGGGCCTGTCAGGGTGCTGTAAATGCCGGTGCCGTCATGCTGGATCATGCTGGTCTTGCCGTGCATAGCAGCCGGAGCCCTGGAAACGGTGCCGCCGTAGGCGATGCCGATGCACTGGTGGCCGAGGCACACGCCCAGCACAGGTATCCTGGTGCCGAGCTGTTTGATGATCTCTACGCAGTTGCCCGCGTCCTCCGGCTTGCCCGGGCCGGGGCTGAGGATGATCCGGTCCGGCTCCAGCGCCTCTATCTCCTCTACTGTGGTGGTATTCGGCACTACCACAGGGTCTGCGCCAAGCTCGCCCACGTACTGGTACAAGTTGTAGACGAAGGAGTCCACGTTGTCGACGATCACTACTTTCATGTCACTTCCCTCCGGCTGCCGTCTCGAGCGCCCGGAGCATGGCGGCGCCCTTGCTCATCGCCTCGTAGTACTCGTTTTCGGGCACCGAGTCCAGCACGATGCCTGCCCCGGCCTGCACATATGCTTTTCCGCCTTTGAGGACGATAGTCCTGATGGTGATGGCCATGTCAGTGTTGCCGTTGAACGAGATGTACCCCACGCAGCCTGCATACAGTCCCCTGCGCCGGCCCTCCAGTTCTTCGATGATCTGCATGGCCCTCGTCTTCGGCGCCCCGGACACGGTACCGGCCGGGAAGGTGGCGGCGAGTGTGTCGACTGCATCTTTTCCATCGGCCAGGTCGCCGACCACGTTGGACACGATGTGCTGGACGTGAGAGTACTTTTCCACGCCCATGAAGTCGTCCACCTTTACAGAGCCGAACTTCGACACCTTGCCCACGTCATTCCTGCCCAGATCGACGAGCATCACGTGCTCCGCTACCTCTTTGGGGTCGGCCTTCATCTCGGCCTCCAGCACCTTATCCTCCTCGTCCGATTTACCCCGGGGCCGGGTGCCCGCGATGGGCCTGACGATGACCTTTTTGTCCTGCAGCCTGACCAGGATTTCCGGGCTGGAGCCCACGACTGAAATGTCCCCGAACTCCAGGAAATACATGTACGGAGACGGGTTGATCTGCTTCAGGTGCCTGTACAGGGCAACGTGGTCGACGTCGGTCTCCACTTCCTGCCGCTGGGAGAGCACGATCTGGAAGGCGTCGCCGTCCAGGATGTACTCCTTGCTCCGCTCCACCATCTTCATGTACTGCTCTTTTGAGGTGGGGCACTTCACCACGAAGGGCTTCTTCACGGCAGGCGGCCGGGAGACAGTACTGGCCGGGTGGGCGAGCCTGTCCTCCATGGAGCGAAGCCTTTCCCGGGCCTGCATGATCGCCGTGTCATCCATGCCGTCGGCGTTTGCTATGAGCAGTTTCTTCCGCCGCACGTGGTCGAAGACCACTAAATCCTGCACGAAGAGTAATTCGACATCAGGGCAGTTCAGGTCGTCGACTGCCGTGCTGCCGATCGGGTCCACGTACCGGACGAAGTCGTAGGAGATGTACCCGGCCAGCCCGCCGGAGAACGGGGGCAGAGGCGGGTTTTCACCGCTGAAGGACTCCTTCCTGACGTAGACCGGTGCCTGCTGCCTGTAGCCGGCCATGAAGTCCTTGAGGAAGGCCACCGGGCCTTTTTCGGACTTGACTTCGGCGCCACCGACTGTGATGCGGCCGTCTTTTACCACAATTGCTGTGGCCCCGCTGCCCACGAAAGAGTAGCGGGCCGACTTGCCGCCGATCTCGGCGGACTCGAACAGGAACGAGCGGCTGCCCGGCGCGGATAATCTTACAAATGCCTCGAGCGGGTCTAAGTCCAGCTCGAGGGCCTCCACGACGGGAACCATAAGCGCGGGCTTAGCCCGCCGGGTAACGATTTCCTCAATAAGCATAGCAGATCACCAGATCAGGTTCTGAAGAGCCGAACCCGGACGTTCAGCCCTCATTAACGCGGTGCCGACAAGGGCAGCGTCGGAATACGAGAGAACAAATTTCAGTTGATCGACGGTGGACACGCCGGACGCGCTGACTACAGTACCGTCTATCGCAGGAGCCAGATCCCTGGTGCGCCGGAGGTCGACCTTCAGGGTGTGCCTGTCGCGATTGTTGACCGCATACAGCGTGGCTCCCGCCGATGCGGAGCGCTCGACGTCGTCCCTGTCGTGCACTTCGACCAGCGGCTCCATGCCGTACCGCCGGCATTCGGCGATCATGGCGGCGAGGGAATCGGCAGAGAAGAAGGACGAGATCAGCAGCAGGGTGTCGGCACCATAATAATACGATTCTTTTACCTGGGAGAGGTCGAACAGAAAGTCTTTCCGCAGCACGGGCACGCTGATCCCGGCTGCAGACTGTAGATTGGCGAGCGAGCCGCCGAAGTATTTGGGCTCTGTCAGTACAGAGACACCGCAGGCCCCGGCACCGGCGTATTCTTTCGCGATCTCCGCCGGGTCGCCGACCGTCCTGATGGCGCCTGCCGTGGGCGACGCGGGCTTGATCTCCGCGATCACCGGCCGCCTGCCGTCCTTCTTCGCCGCGGCGATGCTGTCGACGAGGCTGGCGGGCTTCCTGGTCATCTCTACCGTGCCCTCAAAGGGCTTGTAGGATGCCTTGCAGGCCTGCATGATCTCGCCGAAGTCCAGTTTAGACACCACCATTATGTACAATGTTATACATTAACGATATATGTTGTACATCATACATAGTATATAAACATTACCCGTTGGAGCATCAGGACATAGCTACAGCTATACCGGAGCTTCTATGGGGAGCAATGAAGAAAGGCGATCGCTGTGCTGGCGCCACTGATTCCGCAGATTGATTCGGTCGTGAAAAGGGCATTTTCAAGTACAGCTCATGAAAAACTGGAGGTCGGAGAGTTCCCGGGAGTATGAGAGGATATTCAAAGTGGGAGGTCAGAGAGGATGGAGAGGTCGCAGAGGAGGTCTGAGAGAATGGAAAGGTTAGAGAGGATAATTTTTTAGTGACTCCCGGTTTCTCGGAGGGTCAGGTACCGTTTACACAAAATATAATCATTACTGAAACGTTTCGTACGAGTGCCCGTACCATTTACACGAAGTACACAAAGTACACAAAGTACACGAAGTACTGTAAAAAACGGCATGCTTTAAGATGATCTTATAGTAAACTTCGTGTACTTCGTGTACCTTGTGTACTTTGTGTAAACGGTACCTGACTGTCCTAAAAGTTTCAAGAATAAATATACACAAGGTAGACGAAGTATTGTCTATCCCAAAACTTTTTAAGCAGTTCCTGTGCCTGGATATTCGCCTTGAGAACGCCTGCCATGGCAGGTTCCAATCTGTGCAATTGGTCAGAATCGCCATATTCTGCATCATTTGTAGAATCTGTGACGCCTGCATAGCGCAGTGATCATCTTGCTTATCGGGTGATGAGATACTATCTGTCCGCATCACCCGGATAGCGCCGGGATAAAGCGCACTTATGCTTTTATATTTGGCAAATGAGTAGCAAAAGTTTTTAATTTTGGCTATCGTACAGGATACCGGGTGTATCAGCCTTGTCCCTGATCGATAATATTGTCAGTGAATTCTCCAACGACGACGGCAAGTTCGATCCCAACGAGAACATGGACAAGTTTGCGCTGATCTATATGGCTACACTCTTCGTGTTCTGCCTGGTGCTGAAGGCTATGGGCGTCATCTGATCACAGGAGAATCTTCCGGCAGCTAACCGGCAACTGGCGTACTTCACGTCTTTTTATGGCTCTGATAGTCTGTCGCATAGGGGTTGGGGTGCACGGGGAGCCAGGGGTGTGGCCCCCGTGCCGTGTTTGTGGGGTTGGCGGGGTTGGTATACCGCCGTTTTCGGAGAGTTGGGTTTGTGTACAAATTGTTTTGATAATCGTCAGTTAGCGGCGGCCGTATTTCCAGACGATGAAGCCGAAGGCCAGAATCGCTAGTAACGCTACACCGATGCCGATGCCGAGCCAGGAATTGCTCCGGGTCACACTTACTTCGACGTACTTCTGCTCCGTCTTCGCCTCAGCGCTCACCGCTCGCATGTACAGTCTGTCAGTGCCTTCGGAGGCGTCAGCCTTGGCCGTTATCTTGACTACGAACCGCTTCGACTCGCCCGGGCTGAGCTCGCCAGCTTCCCGAGTCACTACCTCTGCGTTCAGCGATTCCGGCACATCATCGCTCCCGATGTCAATCCTTACACTGGAAAGCTTACCACTGCCATTATTCTTAACGTAGACATCAACATTTTTACTCGTTCCGGCAGCGAGGCTAAGATTATCTGGTAAGGAGAACTCTATCTTGTAATCAGTATCCTCTGTGGAGTCCACGTATAACTGTACCTGGCCCGAGTCGCCTTCACTGCCAGCGATAATGGTAATCACATTATTGCCTGCCGATAAAGGAGTAGTCTTGACCTGGAAGGTCTTAGACGTTCCTTTCTCTACGAAGACCCGGCTGATCACGTCCGAGCCGGACAGTAATTGAACGTTCCACCCGGCGGGAGCATCCTTTACACTGACAGCGTACGACTTATCCACGATACCATTGTTAGTCAACGTGACGTCGAAGGTGACAGTCTGGTTGACTTTGATGACTTTCCCAGGGTAATCTGTAGTCAGCTTCACGCCGTTCAAACTAGTAATATTATTATCAGTAGCAATTGGCAGGTACCCGATGTACAGGCTGCTGTCCAGCACGTGGTACCCTGCACCCTTGTCATCCATTACGGTTAGCTGGTAGAATGGAGCCCTGACAGTAACACTGTAGTAACCGTTGGAGACGGGAATGCTGAATACGCCGTTGTCATTAGTGCCGCCGGTGTACGACTTATCAGTCTCCTTGTTAGTGATCGTTATTGCAGCATCCTTTACTGGCTGGCCAGTAGCCGAATCGATCACGGTGCCGCTTAACGTGTAGAGGTTAGTGAGAGTGATAGTAACCGTGGAATTGTCGCCGACCGTTGCAGTTCCACTTCCACTCGCATATCCTGTTTTTGAGGCGGTGAAGTAGTACTGGCCCGGGGGCAGGGAGAAGTTGCCGATACCGTTCAGATCGGTCTGCGTAGAATGGGTGACGCCGTTGACCTGCACGGACACCAGGGCCCCGCCGACCGCCCCATTCTTATCCTTCACCAGAACAGTGACGGGACTGTCGGCGAGGGCTGAGGTGGAGGTGGTAACTAAAAATATGGAAAGGAGGATTGGGAGGAGTAATCTAGTTGAGAGCTTCATTCTTTCACCTGAACAGGCCGGGTGACCTCTAAGAAGATCTCGTTCAACGTAGGCCGGTACACGTCTAACTCGGTGACCAGACCGCCGGTCCTGCATACAGCCCGGGACACGTCTTCCGAGACGTCCTCAGAAGCATTGATCACATAGAAACCATTATTCCTGGCGACAGAGGAGATGCCGGTAATGCCTGAAATGGAATTCCTCACGACCGGCTCGTCGATCTCTTTTACTCTTAATCTGAGCTGGTAACCCTGCCTACGGGAGAACTGGTCCACCAGTTGATCGACGTTGCCGCAGATCTTCATCTCGCCGTTCACGATGATACCGATACGATCGCAGATCGCCTCTACTTCGGGCATGACATGCGAAGTCAGGAAAATGGTCTTACCCTTCGCTTTCATTTCCAGCATGAGGTTGCGGAAGTCCTCGGCTCCCTGAGGGTCTATGCCGGCGGTGGGCTCGTCGAACATCATCACTGGTGGATCGTGGACGATGACCTGGGCGACGCCGAGCCTTTGCTTCATGCCTTTGCTGAACTTGTGTACCTTCTTGTGCTTGGCATCGTGAAGGCCGACCTTATCCAGCGTCTTATCCACCTTCTCTTCCAGTTCCTTGCCACGAATACCGTATAGTTTGCAGTAGAATTCGAGGTTCTGCCACGCAGTCTGATTCTCGTAGAAACCATAAGGATCGGGAAGGACACCGCAAGCCTTTCTCACCTCCAGCACATCGTGGATAATATCGTGACCGGCCACCTTGCCCGTGCCCGAAGTGGGCTGCACCAGCCCGAGAAGCATCTTCATCGTCGTGCTCTTCCCAGCGCCGTTCGGCCCCAGAAAGCCGAAGATTTCACCTGCACCTACGCTGAAACTCAGGTTGTTGACCACTGCCTTCTGATCATAAAGCCTGGTCAGGCTCTGCGTCTCGATCATCTGGAGGCCTCCAGCACGAGAGCTGCCCTTGCCCCTTTATCAGTCAGAGTAAGGTAGCAGCGGTCCTCAACCTCTTCACAGCAGACAAGACCGGTATTTACAAGTGAATACATTCTCTTGTACTTCCGGTCATCACCGATAACGGCCAGCTTGATGTTGGTATAGCCCAGCTTTGTCAGCTTGGACGCATCATACATTGTGGTCGTTTTCCCGACGGCCTTCAAAAACAAGAGTAATTCTTGCCTGACCGTGCTCCGTGACAGCGAATAGTAGACGTCAAAGCCAAGTTCTTTAAGCCCCTCCAGACGCTCACGTCTGCGGCTCTCTTTGGTTTGAACTATATCGTCCTGGAAATTTTCCGTTTTATACCAACCCCTTAACTCACTATAATAAGGGGTTAATAAGTAGGTGTATATAAATGGCCTCTCCTAATCGCCTAGGAATCGTGCGCTATATTATTTATTTTATACTATTCATCAAAAATTAGCCCAAAATAAGTACCTATCAACGAGAGGTAGTGATACGTATCAATACTACTTTATATAATTCCTCTTGTAAAACAATAAATCGGCAGGCAAGGCAATGCCTGCCGAACAATAAATGGATTTGGTATCGTGAAATACAACAAAGTCTTTGTATTGGCGTTTGCCGCAATAATACTTGCGGTGGTCGCCAGCGGAAGCGCATTTGCGGCATCACCATATGATGGCACGTTTGAAACGACCTATTCGGGTAGTTATCCATCAGTAAACGGGTACTCGTCCGGATCTCGGGATGTAACCAGTGGTAGCGATCTGCTTACCTGGTTTAACACTATGCACAACAATGTTGGCAGAAGCGTCACAGTTTACAATGATGCATTCGCAACAAACCGCTTTGGCCAGTATGCTGACGTGTTATACAATACTGAAAACACTTTCGGCATGTCGCAGAACAGTGTTACCTCCAACACATTCCAGACTCTGGTCGACGATTGGTCGAACTCCTATACGATTCAGGCGACTCACTCGTACAGGGATGGCTCATACAGCTACACATCTCCGGTAAATTCGCAGATGACGTTTTATTAAATGAACGGCTGAGGATGAACTCCTAAACTTTTATTTTTTTTAGTGAGGATTTTATGAGTAACATAATGGTCATGGCCAGGAAAGAATTCGTGGATTTGTTGAGTAATCCAGTGGTTCTTGTTGTTATTATAGCTTATTTGGTATATTCAATATTCGTTATTTATGACTATAGTATCGTTTTTTTCGGGGGCAGGCCAGGGGTTACTGTATTGTTTCAAGATAATCCTGGGGTTGCCTGTGCTAACTCGATCTTTTATTCGATAACCTGGATTGGCACATTGATTGGTATTATTATAGGATGTTCGACGATTTCTTCGGAGCGTTTCAGTAATGCCATTAATACTTTGATTGTTAAGCCGTTGTATCGGGATACGGTTATTAACGGGAAGTTGCTTGGCTCGATCGCTTTTCTCACATTTACGATGGTTTTGATCATTGCCACATTTACGGCGGGATTTCTAATATTATGCGGTAATGCCTTTTCTGCCTATTTACTCGATTACCTGGCCCGTCTGCCTTTCGTTTTGATATTCGCCTTGATCTACGTGTTGGTGTTCTTGCTGCTGTCGATGCTGATCTCATTGCTGGTCAGGGATCAGGCTTTCGCAATGATTCTTAGCATTCTTACCGTGTATTTGTCTCTGATCGTCTACTTCTATACAATATCCGCTTATATTGACAATATCTTGCCCGGTTCAGGATTGGGTGGTCTGCTGGTGAAGTTGTCGCCGAGGGGAATATTGGAGCATGCTCAGCCTTTGATCATGAACACGGGGGTAGATGCTTACGATGCGTTTCTCGACTGTCTTCCGGATTTCTTACAGTTGCTTCTGTACATGATCATCTGTTTAGTTCTGAGTTATATCGTCTTCGTGAAGAGGGATATTTTGTGAATATGAGGGTTATGCTTATGATCGCAATGCAGGAGTTTACTCATACTCTAACCCATCCGTTAGCACTCCTGGTAGGTGGTATCGTACTAGCGGTAGCTTATATCAACGGTGCTGGCGGTGTAGATACTCTTGAGATCGTAAATGCGCAGGCTGATCTGGACGCGGTCATGGTTGGCTTCGGCCAGTCCTGGCAGGCTACGTCTATGATCTGCACGATTATGGCAGCGTTTCTCGGGGCCACCACGATCCCGTATGAAAAGTGGAAACATACCCTAAACGTGCTTTTTACCAAACCCCTGTACAGAAAAGATTATATTGCCGGAAAATTCGTTGGACTGACCGCGTTTATGCTGGTCTTCAACACCTTTGCCGTCATGTTTACCGGCCTTCTGATCATAGTCTACTTCAGAGAGCCCTTATCCGTTTCGGATTTCCTGCTTCGGGTCATAGCGTACATCATTGTAATGACAATGTCCTGCTCTCTGGTGATTGCGTTAAATATGCTGATCGGTGTTCTGTCTAAAAACATCCTAGTGGTCACCTCAGCAGCCATGACCTATATCTACTTCGACTGGATCTGGAATAACGACCGTATGCTGGGCAACCTTGCCTTTTTAACCCCGATGAACCTGTATAACAAGCTTATCAATCCGATCACAACCCTGTATCCGACTCTGTACGATACGCTTACTCCGTTCACCTTGTGGTTTTCCAGCGCAGTCCCATATATCGGGCTCATGCTCATCGAAATACTCGTATTCCTGCTGGCAGGCATCCACCTGTTCACCAGGGAAGACAAAATCTGAAATGGAGAGAGAAACTTGTACTTCAAACTTACATCCATAGCATTCTTAGCAATATTGTTCATAGTGGTATTGCCGTGTACTGCCGAAGCGAGAGTGACTTCAATAGCAGCGGGTGGCGGACATGTGCTCGCCTTAAATGACGATGGGACCGTGTTAGCGTGGGGACATAACCGTATGGGTGAACTAGGCATTGGTGTGGCCGGAAACTCGCAAAAGACTCCTCAGAAAGTCCTCATCGATAATGTGACCGCTATCGCCGCATCGGGCTCCAATAGCCTGGCTTTGAAGAAGGACGGCACAGTCTGGGCATGGGGAAATGGAGCGGATGGTAGTCTAGGAAATGGCGGGACCGAACCTAAATATTCTCCGGTGCAGGTGACCGATCTCACCAATGTGACTGCCATTGCTTGTGGTTATGGCTGTTATGCTTTAAAGGACGATGGCACAGTCTGGGCATGGGGTAATAATTATAATGGTGCACTTGGTGATGATACCACTGAGAATCGGTTGATACCGGCCCAAATAAATGGGCTGACGGACATTGTTGCCCTGGGCGAAAAAGGATCGTTCGCCATTAAGGGTGATGGCACAGTCTGGGCATGGGGAAGTAACGACTACGGCGATTATTATACGATTTCATACGGTGCCCTCGGTGATACGACAGGGCCTGGGGTACGGACGCCATTCCAGGTGGGTGGCCTCCAGAATGTTAAGCAAATTATCAGAGGCGGGGAATCTTACACACTATATCTTCAGAATAATGGTACCGTGTGGGGATGGGGCGGCAAATTTTATGGTGAACTAGGAGATGGTAACCAGAATTCTTCCTGTTGTCCCCCGTTCGTTGAGGAGATTACCAATACCCGGGTGCAGGCAAAAATATCAGATGTAGAAAAGATATCCTCCACTTTTTATCACACTGTGGCGCTTAAGCGTGACGGTACTGTCTGGTTCTGGGGTAAGTTCATCGACGGCAGAACAATGTATAATAACGTGCAAGGTACGTCGACACCTTACCAGATTAGTGGTCTTGATCAAGTAGTGGACATAGCCGCAGGGGATCAATGCTGTATCGTGTTAAAAGAGGATGGCAGTATCTGGGGATGGGGAGATAACCACTATAATGCGTTACTAGATCATGGTAAATATGTAGCCGAGCCAGTTATGCTCCTTGAAGGTTCACCTGTGACGACATCTACTCAGATGATTGAGCCGACGAACACGGCCATAAATAATTCATCATTTCCGGGCACTCTTAACGATATAAGCACGGTCACGCCCAATACGCCTGTCACAACACCAGGCTTCAGCTTCAACAACATCGCCGGACTTTACAGCTTGTTAATTATCGTAGGACTACTGACAGGATTCGTGAGAAGAAAAGGCAGGTGACTTCCTGCCTTTTCAACTTCAATGGCTGCAATCGATAGAACCCTATTACTGACATTAGGAAATTGTTAGATAAAGAAGGAAAGCATCATGTGTATTGTCGATCTGGTACTTTAAATCTAATCCCATACGCTGAATATTATAATTATTTTTCCTAGACGATTAGTAGAGGCCAGTTAAGACAAGTTGATCAAACGATCGTTTGGTGGTTACATGCCAAACTATCGTCGCACCATCGTGTTTGCAACCTTTTTAGCTGCCGTTTTCCTCACGGCAGGTACGGCTGTCGCATCGAACGTAGATGCGGATTATGAGAGCAAAGGCGGATATATTGTGGAGCCCGGGACAAGTTACCCATGGTCATTTGGAATATTAACCATATCCGGATCGATTACTCAGGGAAATTTAAACCTGCACTATAAAACTGTCAGCGGCTACTATACGAATCTGCCTGTTGATCTGGACTGGGGGAATTCCGCGAACTCCCTGAGACTGAATGTATATTCTCCGGATAAGATTACCTTCGGACCATTTTACGACAATGCCGACGGAGTGATCGATGGTAAAATCAGCATTAACATAAGGAATTCCAACGGCATCGCACAGGGGACATGGAAATACGAGGTCTATGGGCATAGTGTGTCAGGAACGCAAAGTTATACTATTTGAAAGACTAATTAATAGCCCATGCACTGGAAGCCTCACCTCTGCGTGGGAATTCTAATTTTATTTCTCGCCATTTCCTGCTCTTTAGCATATGCAGAGGGCGGGTATGAGGTGGTAATTGGCCCCTATCCGGGCAACGTGAGTCCAAACGGAGGCGCTGCTGCAGGCTATGAAATCGTGCTCACCCCGCATCCGGACGACATATCTGCTACAGGCGGCGCTGATGGAGATCTAACCTTCTGGGACCTTCCGTTGTGGATTCAGATAGCTATCATATCTGGGGCGATCGGAGGACTTTCATTTTCTCTGTTAGGGATTGCTAAAATTATCCCATTCATTATAGCTAAAATTGCCGATGTCCTGGAAAACCAGAACAGAAGAAGAATTTACACCTACGTGGAAAAGAACCCCGGATGTACTACCGCCGAGATCTCCAGGAACGAGAGCCTCAACCTCGGCACTGTGAAACATCACACCAGCATGCTGGAGCGTTCGGCGAGGATCACCACGGAGAAGATCGGAAGATACGTCCGGCTGTTCAAGAGGTCCGACGACTATTCTGAAAGAGAAAAGCGATTGATTGCCGCCATGAAAAGTGAGACTGGCAGGATGATCCTGATTATCATAAGAGATAATTCAGGCATTACGAACGCCCGGCTGTCGGAGATGCTCGGCATCCCGGAGGGTACGGTACACTGGCATACCAGTCGATATATTCGGGACAGAATAGTCATCGCTGAGAAGAAGATGAAGCTGAAAGAGCTTTACATCCAGAACGACCTGAAGCCGGCCTTAGACATGATTATTGCCAGCGGCCAGGATTAGCCCGGCACGGAGCAGCGATAGTAATTACTACATGGGCTCATTGTTGAAAATCGACAGCGCCCGCTAAGCCCATTTTGTGAGATAACCGTTTACGCCCTATATCCACGACCGCAAAGTTATATATCACGCTCGATTATAATACCACTTTCATGCGATCGAAGCTCCTGATTTGCATGGCCTTACTACTCGTCGTGCTGGCATGGGCAGGCCCGGGAGCACATGCATATAACGAAAGCGACGTCATCCAGCGTGTGGGCCCCTATGAGGTAGTGCCTGCTCACGTTATTGAGAATGAGACTGACAATGCCAGCCTGATCGGCGACACCAGCGGCGCCGACGGCACGATCACCTTCTGGCAATTGCCCCTGTGGATCCAGCTCACCCAGGTCACCTGGATAGCCACGTTATCAGCAACTGCACTGGCCCTGATCCTCAAGTTCGGGCCGCTGATTATAGGCAAGCTGAAGACGCCCCGGGACAACGAGATCAGGGACCGGATATACAATCACATTAAAGACAACCCCGGGTCGACCGTGGCCAGCATCGCCCGTAAAGAAGGCCTCAACCTCGGCACCGTCCGCTACCACGTCGGCCAGCTCCAGTCCACCCACCGGATCACCCTGGTCAAGTCCGACAAGTTTGTCAGGCTCTTCCAGAACTCCAATACATATACCGACCGGGAAAAGACCGTCCTGTCAGCCATCAATCGCCCCACGGCCCTGTCCATCGTCTCGTACCTCCACGACCACCCGGGCACCACCACTCCCCAGATCGCCGGCAGCATCAACATCACCGACAGCGGCACCAACGTCCAGCTGAAAAAGCTGCTGAGAGACCAGATCATCAGGGCAGAGCCGGCCGGGAGGTACCTGAGGTATTACCTGAGAGAGGATGTTAAAGCTCTCATCGACAGGCAAAGCTCGGCCTGACCATATTCGATTTAAAAGAAATCGACTGACGTTTCATATGTAATATAGTCATGATTGATCTACGGTTGCCTGATCTTGTGTTTGTAGGCCGCCAAGCACTCGCCTAATGAAAAATGGATATTCAGGTAGAGGCTATGAAAAATTAATAGTTGGCCACGTATAGGTTGAAAATACCGCCAAGCCCGCCAAGAAGCCAAGCTCGCCAAGGGCTTTTCGATCAGAATTAAGACGAATATCTAATATGGCTTGGCTTTCCACGAAAAATGTGTTTCTTGGCGTTCCATGAAAAATCTGGGTCCGGGAGGTGTTGAGAAGTCGGAGGGGAGGTCGGAGAGGTTCACGGAGTATAGAGAGAACGTTCAAGCTGGGAGGTCATGGAGGTCATGGAGATCAGAGAGAAGGTTATGTGAGGTACCCGGAGGTCAGAGAGAATATCTTTAAAAAATCCTCCCAAACCTTTCCACACTCCCAATCCTCCTCTCAGACCTCTCCACCCTCCCCAACCTCCCAGCCTGAAAATCCTCCTAGACCTCCCGGGAACTCCCCAACCTCCAGGAGTTTTTCATCGGCTTTACTTGAAAAACCAGTTTTCATGAGGCGAGTGCTTGGCCCCTTGGCGAGCTTGGCGGTATTTTCGACTCACACGGGGCCAACTTCCAATTTTTCACAGCCTTTACCTGAATACTCCATTTTCCATAAAGCGAGTGCTTCGTGTAAATGGTACGGGCACTCGTACAAAACGTTTTAGGGAAAATATACTTCGTGCAAACGATTCTGGCACTCACATTAAACTTTTACCGATCCAGCACGTCGGCCAGCCTGCGGCCCTCTGGCGTCAGCGAGTAAACATTAAGCCCCCGGTTGCCCTTTTCCATCCGCACCAGCCCGAGGTGGATCAATGAGCGCTCTTTCCCGTACCTCTTCCCGAACCCGGCGATGGCCCCGGTCGCGTTGGTGTAGGCAGTCCTCGTGTCCCGGGCGATGTCGTACATCGTGGACGCGGTGGAGTGATACAGGTATAATAAAATCTTCTTCCTCACCGAGCTTCGCCCTATGGAAGCCACTATATCGTCGCTGAATTCTGACATGTTAACCCCATCAATCTACAAGGGTAAGAAGAAGTTGTATATAACAGTCGTCTACGATTCGCTT
The DNA here is from genome assembly GCF_000063445.1 of Methanocella arvoryzae MRE50. Classification (NCBI taxonomy): domain Archaea; kingdom Methanobacteriati; phylum Methanobacteriota; class Methanomicrobia; order Methanocellales; family Methanocellaceae; genus Methanocella; species Methanocella arvoryzae. Next base: position 2,028,136 of record NC_009464.1, on the reverse strand, counting down.
AAGAACGAACAAAATTAGACGATTGGAAAGCCGGAGGTCGGGGAGTACCCGGAAGGCGGGGGAGGATTTTCAAGCTGGGAGGTCAGAGAGGTAGGAGAGGTCAGAGAGGAGGTCCGGGAGTGTGGAAAGGTCAGAGAGGATTTTCTGATGTTAATCCTCTCCGGCCTCCTCACTTACCTCTCAGAGACTTTTGCATAATTCACTCGATGATTGTTGTCCGTGGGTTTGCTCCTTGTCTGATCTGGTAGAGTACTTGGATTTGTCGTGCGATCAGGGTGAGTCCGGTCTTTGCTGTAACCCTAAATATTCTGGTTGTTTTTACTCGTTTTAGGTCCAGATGCTCCTTCAAAAGGTAGTTCGTGTACTCGCAATGCATTCGATTTTTATATATCTTGTTCATGGTGATGTCATGGAAGGGTATCTTCTCCTGTATCCGGTACCTGGGCAGCTCTTTCTTACTGTTCCTCGGGTTGACCCGGTTAATCAAAGGTATGCCTACCTGGTAGAGACGCTCCAGGTTTTCTTTCGAGTCATACGCCATATCAGCGAGCAACCCATTCATCTGCAGTGTTCGTGCGCCCATTTTCTTTAGCAAAGGGAAGAGTTGAGTGGTATCATGGATGTTGGCGGGAGTAACTACACTGCAGATGGGTGCCAGTGTTAAAAGGTCGTACAGTAAGTGGATTTTGTACCCATAATACCATTCATCAGTGATATGATCGAGACCCCACGAGGCGTCAGGATCTTTCTGACTGTAAGCGTTCAGACTGGTACTGTCCACACCGACCATACACATGAAGTCCTGTTCCTCATCTTTAATCATGCTTGCGATGATAGTCAAGATCCGGTCGATATCCACAGTATCTTTGAACCTGCTGAACGTGCTTTCACTAGGCAACTTATTGAGACCGAGAACATTCATTTTATAATAGTCGCCCTTGAGTATTCTTACCAGTTCACTAACACTCGAGAGATTTGCCAGCTCCATATATAGAAGCGCCCGAAGCAAGGCGATCCGACTGTACGTGGAGGGTCTGCCCATCTTATTATTCTTCTCGAGATACCTGAAACGCTGCCAGTCAACCGCTTCCAGCATCATGAGCGGCACATCAGAAAGTATTTTACACTGGCAATCGAAGCAAGAAACGGGCATCTGCCAGCCCGTACCAACGTTTTTACTTAGCATGAAAAACGACACGGCTGCAATGCCCATATACTTGTTACCGACTTATGCAAAAGTCACCAGAGTCTTATCAACCTTCTCCTCCAGCTCCTTGCCACGGATGCCGTACAATTTACAGTAGAATTCAAGGTTCTGCCACGCAGTCTGGTTCTCATAGAAACCATAAGGATCAGGAAGGACACCGCAAGCCTTTCTCACCTCCAGCACATCGTGGATAATATCGTGACCGGCCACCTTGCCCGTGCCCGAAGTGGGCTGCACCAGCCCGAGAAGCATCTTCATCGTCGTGCTCTTCCCAGCGCCGTTCGGCCCCAGAAAGCCGAAGATTTCACCTGCACCTACGCTGAAACTCAGGTTGTTGACCACTGCCTTCTGATCATAAAGCCTGGTCAGGCTCTGCGTCTCGATCATCTGGAGGCCTCCAGCACGAGAGCTGCCCTTGCCCCTTTATCAGTCAGAGTAAGGTAGCAGCGGTCCTCAACCTCTTCACAGCAGACAAGACCGGTATTTACAAGTGAATACATTCTCTTGTACTTCCGGTCATCACCGATAACGGCCAGCTTGATGTTGGTATAGCCCAGCTTTGTCAGCTTGGACGCATCATACATTGTGGTCGTTTTCCCGACGGCCTTCAAAAACAAGAGTAATTCTTGCCTGACCGTGCTCCGTGACAGCGAATAGTAGACGTCAAAGCCAAGTTCTTTAAGCCCCTCCAGACGCTCACGTCTGCGGCTCTCTTTGGTTTGAACTATATCGTCCTGGAAATTTTCCGTTTTATACCAACCCCTTAACTCACTATAATAAGGGGTTAATAAGTAGGTGTATATAAATGGCCTCTCCTAATCGCCTAGGAATCGTGCGCTATATTATTTATTTTATACTATTCATCAAAAATTAGCCCAAAATAAGTACCTATCAACGAGAGGTAGTGATACGTATCAATACTACTTTATATAATTCCTCTTGTAAAACAATAAATCGGCAGGCAAGGCAATGCCTGCCGAACAATAAATGGAGTTAGTATCGTGAAATACAACAAAGTCTTTGTATTGGCGTTTGCCGCAATAATACTTGCGGTGGTCGCCAGCGGAAACGCGTCGGCAATGGTGCCGCAGGCATCGTTGAATGATGGGCCAAGCGCAGGATGGGATAACGATCCGAGTAACAGTTTTACTGTTGCACGAGGTAGTACTTTTTCCGAGACCTGTAAATGGGTGTATGCTACCGATGATATTTCGGGTAATATAGATGGTGTATACTGTTATTCCAGTATTTACACGTCGCCACAGTATAATCAGGTTCTCTACAGGGATCTGCTAAGTGCGCCAGGTCAGTCTCAAGAGAGGTCCACGACCGTGACGGCGAGTAGTACAAATTATGGTGCGAATAAGCCCTACAATATTTGCCTTGGGTTCTGGTGGGGTCTGAATAATTACTTCACGTCGACGGATCAGGAAACCATCACAGTGACTTAAAATGGTTGTGGAGTATCGAGATAGCCACATAGGTACCTAGGTGGCCCTTTTTTCGGAGGGAGTCTGTTGAGAAATATCGGTGTCATAGCTGTAAATGAGTATACTAACCTGTTGCGAAGTAAGCTGATTCTCGTAATTGGCGCCATCTATGTCTTGCTATTTGTCAAAGTTATGATCGAGATTCAGGCGCCCGGGAATGAGGCTTACTCACAGACGCTTTCTATGATTCATATGATGGGGGTAGGGGATTCTGATTATTATACGTCCGTTCTTCTCTGGAACATCGGATATGTCCTATGGTATTATGGGGCATTTTTCGGGATGGTTCTCGGCGTATATACTGTGGCTGCAGAACGGTACAATAATACTTTGAATACTTTGACAGTAAAGCCACTCTACCGTGACACTATACTTAACGGAAAGCTACTCGGCTGTTCTCTATTTATCTTATCTATCTTCGTCCTTTCCATTTTAATTTATACAGGTTACATTCAGTTTTTTTGGGGCGGCTCTTTTATCTCGTTGGCCGAGGGATATTTCGTCAGGCTTCCGATTATAGCACTAATTTCATTGCTCTATGTGCTGTTTTTCTTCTCCTTATCCATGCTGATATCACTGATCGTAACCGACCTTGCCTTCGCACTGATCCTGAGCATGATGGTAAAGTGTTTTTTTGTCGACGCCCTTTCGGTGGAAATTTCCGGGAAGTTAACTACTCTGCTCGGCATGAACTTTAATACCGGTAATCCATTCCACGATTTCATACCGAACGGTATCATGAGTAGCATTTTTAAAAAACCTATCGAGAGCAACAATATCCTGAGGCCTTCTAATGACTTGATCCTGGCTTTATCTGAATCGATGCCCAATGTTGTTAAATTGCTCTTGTATGTGGTTATTCTGGTTATTATAAGCTACATTATATTTCTGCGGAGGGATGTGGCCTGATGTACCGGAATCCGTTCAACGTACTTATTAATATTGCCCTGAATGAGTTTGCCCGAGTGTTTTATCATCCAATGACTCCGGTGATTGTTCTCCTGTTGTCGTTTTTAGCGGTTTTAAACGGGGCTGGCGGTACTGCTGCGAACTTTATAGGAGGACCCGATGAAGCTGGCCTGTACTATTGTATCGGTCAGACATTTATGTTCACGTCGATCTATGGTGTGGTCGTTGCCGTGTTTATAGGTGTGATGTCGGTCGCTGAGGAGAGACGGAATCATTCGCTGAACATCGTTTTATCCAAGCCTGTATACCGGAGAGATCTTCTCGCGGGGAAGTTCCTGGGTTTAAACTGCTATATGCTAGCAATTATTGTTTACAGTATGCTTCTTGCAGGATTGGTGCTATCACTATTTTATTTCACCCCTACGAATCCCCTAGATTTTCTCGCTAAGATCGTTATATACGTTATAATCGCGTTCTGCTATACGTCTATAACGCTGGCTATCGCTTTGCTGATCAGTATTATTTTTAGGGATTTACTGATCTCGACCACAGTGGCTATAGCGTATATATTCATGGACGGCTATGTCGGCTGGACGTGGCTGCTTCCAGGCCTGAGGAATTTCAGCCCGAGAAGTGCGATGTGCAACCTGTATATCAGTAGCGCAGCCAATCTTCAGAGTACTTCTTTAACGGTCAGCCAGTGGTTCAGCGCTAACCTACTCAACCTGTTTTTCCTCGCGGCAGCGATCGTTCTCATCTGTCTGGTTGCGATGTCCGTATACACGAAAGGTGATAACTTGTGATTATGTGTAAGAATTATATTAAACCTGTTATCATTCTGGTTCTGCTATCAGGTTTGGTCGCGATTATACCGGTGACCGCTGGAGCTGTCACTGTAAAGGAAGTATACGCAGGAGGCTTTACTAGCTATGCGGTGGATGTTGACGGTAATGTCTGGGTGTGGGGTAGTTTTCTCAATGAGAAGTATGCACATCCGACCAGGCTGTCGTTTATCGATCATGTGAAGATGATAGCCCCGGGTACTGCCGGGTGTGCTGTAGCGTTAAAAGATGACGGAACAGTTTGGGCCTGGGGAAACCTGCCAGCAAACTGTGCTGGTGCTTATCCTGGCGATAACAGCACTATGCCTATCCAGATCCCTATATCTGATGTGAAATTTGTCGCCTGCACAAGCTCTGGCAGTTCTGTATACATGGTAAAGGAGGATGGCAGCCTCTGGATGTGCGGAAGTGAGCTATGCCTGAGTATGGATGATATTTTACATACAGAGCATATTTACGATCCAGTACAGTGCCCCGTGAGTGATGTCAGTAATATAGTTGTGACGTCGAGTTTTGTGTATGTGCTGAAGGATGACGGTTCGTGGTGGAGCTGGGGCGAAAACAGGGATTACCAGCTAAATGATGGTACTAACGTCTCTCGGGATACGCCGGTCAGGATGCGGCTTGCTAACGTTAAAGAGGTCAGCGCTGAGTCCATGTGCTTTGGTGTCAACGATGAGTTCGTGTCTGCCTCCAGCGTGCTGGCGCTGGATGAGGTTGGACAAGTTTACGGTTGGGGTGACAATACATACTGGGTGGCCGGCGATTCCAGTTTCCCAACCAGCTCTATCGTTTCTTCCCCTCACCCCGTGCCACGGATGAGCAACGTCATTGAGATCGGCAGCGGAGTTGATTATTATGCAGCTTTGAAGAAGGATGGTACCGTCTGGGCATGGGGTAGTAATCCCTACTGCTATGATGGACAAAATTCCCTCGACAGCAACACGCCTGTAAAGCTGGCGGGCTTCACAGACATCGTCTCAATCGCAACGGGTAGTCAGCACCTACTCGGCGTTAAGAAGGATGGCACAGTCTGGGCATGGGGATGTAATAAACATGGTGAGCTGGGTAATGGAGAAATCTCTGGCATAGGCGGCAAACCCTATGCTGTGCAGGTGACCGATCTCCATGTGGATTTACGGGCAGTAACAGGTACCTCTTTGGTGACTTCGACACCAGCGCAGGCACCTACGTATACCGCTATTCCTAACATGGAGGATAATTCGACTGAAACATCCAAGCCTGCAGCAGTAGCCCCGGTTTCTCCGACTCCAGTCCCGTTACCAAGCGTAACCCCTGAATCTACCCCGGGCTTCGGCTTCAACAACATCGCCGGACTTTGCAGCTTGTTAATTATCGTAGGACTGCTGAAAGGATTCGTGAGAAGAAAAGGCATGTGACCCCCTGCCCTTTCAACTCCAATGGCTGCAATCGATAAAACCTTAGTACTGACTTTGTTGGAAATGTCCAGTAAAGTAAAGCACCATGTGTATTGTCGATCTGGACATTAGATCTAATATTATACTTTAAATATTATAATTATTTTTCCTAGACGATTAGTAGAGGCCAGTTAAGACAAGTTGATCAAACGATCGTTTGGTGGTTACATGCCAAACTATCGTCGCACCATCGTGTTTGCAACCTTTTTAGCTGCCGTTTTCCTCACGGCAGGTACGGCTGTCGCATCGAACGTAGATGCGGATTATGAGAGCAAAGGCGGATATATTGTGGAGCCCGGGACAAGTTACCCATGGTCATTTGGAATATTAACCATATCCGGATCGATTACTCAGGGAAATTTAAACCTGCACTATAAAACTGTCAGCGGCTACTATACGAATCTGCCTGTTGATCTGGACTGGGGGAATTCCGCGAACTCCCTGAGACTGAATGTATATTCTCCGGATAAGATTACCTTCGGACCATTTTACGACAATGCCGACGGAGTGATCGATGGTAAAATCAGCATTAACATAAGGAATTCCAACGGCATCGCACAGGGGACATGGAAATACGAGGTCTATGGGCATAGTGTGTCAGGAACGCAAAGTTATACTATTTGAAAGACTAATTAATAGCCCATGCACTGGAAGCCTCACCTCTGCGTGGGAATTCTAATTTTATTTCTCGCCATTTCCTGCTCTTTAGCATATGCAGAGGGCGGGTATGAGGTGGTAATTGGCCCCCCTCCGGGCAACGTGAGTCCAAACGGAGGCGCTGCTGCAGGCTATGAAATCGTGCTCACCCCGCATCCGGACGACATATCTGCTACAGGCGGCGCTGATGGAGATCTAACCTTCTGGGACCTTCCGTTGTGGATTCAGATAGCTATCATATCTGGGGCGATCGGAGGACTTTCATTTTCTCTGTTAGGGATTGCTAAAATTATCCCATTCATTATAGCTAAAATTGCCGATGTCCTGGAAAACCAGAACAGAAGAAGAATTTACACCTACGTGGAAAAGAACCCCGGATGTACTACCGCCGAGATCTCCAGGAACGAGAGCCTCAACCTCGGCACTGTGAAACATCACACCAGCATGCTGGAGCGTTCGGCGAGGATCACCACGGAGAAGATCGGAAGATACGTCCGGCTGTTCAAGAGGTCCGACGACTATTCTGAAAGAGAAAAGCGATTGATTGCCGCCATGAAAAGTGAGACTGGCAGGATGATCCTGATTATCATAAGAGATAATTCAGGCATTACGAACGCCCGGCTGTCGGAGATGCTCGGCATCCCGGAGGGTACGGTACACTGGCATACCAGTCGATATATTCGGGACAGAATAGTCATCGCTGAGAAGAAGATGAAGCTGAAAGAGCTTTACATCCAGAACGACCTGAAGCCGGCCTTAGACATGATTATTGCCAGCGGCCAGGATTAGCCCGGCACGGAGCAGCGATAGTAATTACTACATGGGCTCATTGTTGAAAATCGACAGCGCCCGCTAAGCCCATTTTGTGAGATAACCGTTTACGCCCTATATCCACGACCGCAAAGTTATATATCACGCTCGATTATAATACCACTTTCATGCGATCGAAGCTCCTGATTTGCATGGCCTTACTACTCGTCGTGCTGGCATGGGCAGGCCCGGGAGCACATGCATATAACGAAAGCGACGTCATCCAGCGTGTGGGCCCCTATGAGGTAGTGCCTGCTCACGTTATTGAGAATGAGACTGACAATGCCAGCCTGATCGGCGACACCAGCGGCGCCGACGGCACGATCACCTTCTGGCAATTGCCCCTGTGGATCCAGCTCACCCAGGTCACCTGGATAGCCACGTTATCAGCAACTGCACTGGCCCTGATCCTCAAGTTCGGGCCGCTGATTATAGGCAAGCTGAAGACGCCCCGGGACAACGAGATCAGGGACCGGATATACAATCACATTAAAGACAACCCCGGGTCGACCGTGGCCAGCATCGCCCGTAAAGAAGGCCTCAACCTCGGCACCGTCCGCTACCACGTCGGCCAGCTCCAGTCCACCCACCGGATCACCCTGGTCAAGTCCGACAAGTTTGTCAGGCTCTTCCAGAACTCCAATACATATACCGACCGGGAAAAGACCGTCCTGTCAGCCATCAATCGCCCCACGGCCCTGTCCATCGTCTCGTACCTCCACGACCACCCGGGCACCACCACTCCCCAGATCGCCGGCAGCATCAACATCACCGACAGCGGCACCAACGTCCAGCTGAAAAAGCTGCTGAGAGACCAGATCATCAGGGCAGAGCCGGCCGGGAGGTACCTGAGGTATTACCTGAGAGAGGATGTTAAAGCTCTCATCGACAGGCAAAGCTCGGCCTGACCATATTCGATTTAAAAGAAATCGACTGACGTTTCATATGTAGTATAGTCATGATTGATCTACGGTTGCCTGATCTTGTGTTTGTAGGCCGCCAAGCACTCGCCTAATGAAAAATGGATATTCAGGTAGAGGCTATGAAAAATTAATAGTTGGCCACGTATAGGTTGAAAATACCGCCAAGCCCGCCAAGAAGCCAAGAGCTAATTTTTCATGGAACGCCAAGAAGCCAAGCTCGCCAAGGGCTTTTCGATCAGAATTAAGACGAATATCTAATATGGCTTGGCTTTCCACGAAAAATGTGTTTCTTGGCGTTCCATGAAAAATGGCTCTTGGCGAGCTTGGCTCCTTGGCGGGCTTGGCGGTATTTTCGACTCACACAGGGCTAACTTTCAATTTTTCATAGCCTCTACCTGAAAATCCCCATTTATCATCCAGCGAGTGCTTGGCACCTTGGCGAGCTTGGCGGTATTTTCGACTCACACGGGGCCAACTTCCAATTTTTCACAGCCTTTACCTGAATACTCCATTTTCCATAAAGCGAGTGCTTCGTGTAAATGGTACGGGCACTCGTACAAAACGTTTTAGGGAAAATATACTTCGTGCAAACGATTCTGGCACTCACATTAAACTTTTACCGATCCAGCACGTCGGCCAGCCTGCGGCCCTCTGGCGTCAGCGAGTAAACATTAAGCCCCCGGTTGCCCTTTTCCATCCGCACCAGCCCGAGGTGGATCAATGAGCGCTCTTTCCCGTACCTCTTCCCGAACCCGGCGATGGCCCCGGTCGCGTTGGTGTAGGCAGTCCTCGTGTCCCGGGCGATGTCATACATCGTGGACGCAGTGGAGTGATACAGGTATAATAAAATCTTCTTCCGCACCGAGCTTCGCCCTATCGAAGCCACTATATCGTCGCTGAATTCTGACATGTTAACCCCATCAATCTACAAGGGTATGAAGAAGGTGTATATAACAGTCGTCTACGATTCGCTTAAGAACGAACAAAATTAGACGATTGGAAAGCCGGAGGTCGGGGAGTACCCGGGAGGCCGGGGAGGATTTTCAAGCTGGAAGGTTAGAGAGGTAAGAGAGGTCGGAGAGGAGGTCCGGGAGTGTGGTAAGGTCAGCGAGGATTACATTAAAAATCTCTGTGCGTCTCTGTGGCCTCTGTGGTGAACCGTTCTCTGTGAACCTCTGTGCGTCTCTGTGCCTCTGTGGTAAGCCGATCGCTCTGCTACGCCCGGGCTGAGAGAAAAATAAGGGGTAGATAAGCGCCGCTACGGACGCTTATCTTTAGCATGGCCCACGAAGGGCATCCACCAGTTGTACTTTTTCATCAGCACCATAATGGCGGGCACGAGCATGAGCCTGATCACCGTAGCGTCGAGGATGATTGCCAGGGACAGCACGAATCCGAACTCCTGTAGCTCGGCGCTGGTCGACAGGAGCATCGATCCGAAGGCCGAGGCCATGACGGCGCCGCACAGGGTGATGATCGAGCCGGTGGACTCGACGGCGGTTTCGATGGCTTCCTCGTCGCTCTTCCCTTTCATCACTTCTTCCCTCACCCTCGACACCAGGAAGATGTCGTAGTCCACTCCCAGTCCCATTAATGCGCAGAAGAGGAAGATGGGGAGGATCCATGAGGTGACGTAGCCGAACATTATCTGCATGATGAGCACGTAGGCGCCCAGGGTCCAGACTACGCTCATGAGGAGGGTGATGATCAGCCTGAGCGGGGTGAACACTGATCTCAGCACGGCGGCCAGCACCAGGAAGATGCCCACGAAGACTGCCAGGTACACGAGCGGGTAGTTGCTGGTGCAGGACTTCTGGTAGTCGTATATGCCCGCGACGCTGCCGCCGACCATGGTGGTGACGCCTGTGGCGGCGGTGTAGTCGGCCAGTTTGGCCCGTATCTCGTCTACGGACTGCATGTTCTCGTCCGAATACGGAGAGCCTTTGAAGGAGGCGTACAGGACCACGGTTCTGTCGTCATTGCCGAGGCTGTCGGTCATATACGACCGATAGTACTCCTTTTCCGTCATCGAGTAGACGGACAGGTTATTGTAGTTTATAGTGGCGCCCTCGGGCCGGGTGGGCGAGTTCACTTTGTCGATGCTATGGATGCCCGCGATCACGCCCGACAGATGTTCGATGGTGTCGAGCGAGGCGGCGGTATAGTTGCCCGATGCGTCGGTGACGTTCTGGGGCAGGGTGGCCAGGATCATGACCCGGTCGATGCTGCCGCTGCCCATCGCGGCGTTGATCGCGTCGAAGCCCTGTTTGCTCTCGATGCCGGGGGACATCATGGAGACGAAGTCGTTGCCCAGCGTGATCTGGGTGGCGAGCAGGACTGCGGGTATGCTGACCAGGATGGCGGCAATCAGGACAAGCCGGGAATGCTTGAGCACCTGTCTGGTGATCCTGGACCAAAGGTTCTTGACAATGCTGCTGTCGCCCGAGTTGTAGAGCTTGCGAGGCCAGAACAGCCGGTCTCCCACAAGCGTCAGTACCGCGGGGAGCAGCGTCGTCGCCACGAGGATGGCGCAGAAGATGCCGACGGCCACGCTGATGCCGATGCCGCCGAAGATGCCCCGGTCGACGAGCAGCAGCGCGCCGAAGCCGATCATGGCGGTGCTGCCGCTGGAGACGATGCTCTTGCCGGCGTGCTCTACGGCGGTGATGATCGACTCTTTCTGTTCCACGCCCTTCGACCGCTCCTCGGAGTACCTGGAGAGCAGGAAGACGCAGTAGTCGGTGCCCGCGCCCAACATGATCACCATGACGAAGGTCATGATCAGGCTGTACATGGGCATCACGTAGCTCAACAGGGTCAGCCCGCCGAAGGCGGCCACGATGGCGATGCCGATAGTTAATAATGGCACGAACGGGGTCAGGAATGATCTGAAGTACAGGCCCAGCAGGATCAGGATGAGGACGATCGCTATGCGGTCGATGTTGTTCACGTCGGCCATGGCCGCGGCTTCCGCGTCCAGGCTCATGGCGGTGCTGCCGGTGACGTGGGCGTCGACCTCGCCGTATTCGGGGCGGCTCTCGAGGCCGTCGACGCATGCCCGGATGGCGATGACGTTGTTCTTGGCGGACAGGGATTCGTCGCTGTCGCTGGTGCTGACCACGAACATCGTCAGGTTGCCGGCGGCGAGGTTCTTGACCACCGAGTCCGGCATCAGCTGCGGGTTTGTGTAGTCGTGGGTGGCCGCCCAGTCAGCGGCGAACGCCTCGACCTCTGCCTTCGTGGCGTTCCGGTCCAGGTCCAGCAGCGCGTACATGTAGGACAGGTTGCCGGTCAGGTTGAGCTCGTCGTTGACCTTGCCGACCACGAAGGCCTTGACCGTGGCGTCGCCCGGGTTGTCCCCGAGGTCGTAGACGTCGGCCAGAAAGTCCCTCTCAGTCTGGTTCAGGTCCTCGCCGGCCTTGCCCAGCACGTAGTCCCTGATGACAGTAGCGCCCGGGTTCGGGCCCCAACCGTAGATCACCAGGAAATCGGCCTTCTCCGACTCGTTCATGTCCTCAGTGGCCTTGCCGATAATGTATTTGTCGAAGGTCTCGTTAGTGGCCTGAGGGCCCAGGTTCCACGCGTCCCGGATCAGGTCTTTTACAGTGGAATTGTTCTGGGCGCTGACCGCTTTGTCGACGACGTAGCTGCCGATGCGGTTCCTGTCGTTGCCGAGGCCGTAAAGCTCACGGGCCTGCGAGGCTGCGTCGCCGTCCATGCCCGCTGTCACAAAGCCGAGAGTCAGTCCGTCGATGTCCCGGTTTCCGCTCTCCACCTGATCGTAGATGGCGTTCATCCGGGCACGATCGGCGTCAGAGGTCATCCCTCCCTGGCTCATGACCATGCCCACGAAGACGTTCTTTCTTGTCGAGGCGTCCTGGTATGCCTGTATCGACGGGAACGAGTCCAGTATGGCCTGCATCATCTGCTTCTCTTCAGCCGATGCAGGAGCGCTGTTGATGAAGTTCGCCGCGAAGCCGCCCTTAACGATGTCGCTGGCGTGCTGCACCGAGCTTCCGGACGGCGTCGTCCAGGTGGAGTTGAAGGCCTGCAGGTAGCCGATCGCCAGCTGCTGGGCCGGGCCAGATGGCACCGTACCAGCGATCTGATTGTATGCTGCCGCTTTTCTCGCTCCTTCGTCCATGCTGGTATTGGCAGCCCCGATGTCATCCCACGCCCGGGCGTAGCCCGCGGGCAGGCCGAAGAGCACGTCGCCGATGCCTTTCATCTGGGCCATGCCATCGTATGCTGTTTCGATCCCCGCCCTCGCATCGTACATCTGCTGGCTGGCGCCGGCCGCCTGGCCCCATGCGGTGTAGAGCTCGCTGTTGATCTTCGTGACGTTGTCCCGGAGGTAGTAAACGTCCCGGCTGGCGTCGGCCAGATCACGGGTGGCGTTGTACAGCTCGCGGTTTACGCTCGTGGTATTATTGTATAGATCGTGCAAGCCGGCGTGGAGGTCCGGCGAGGCGTTGACCAGCGCTTCCCGCTGGATGTCGTAGATCGACGACGTGGAAGTGATGTTCTTGACTGACCCGTTGTTGATCGACTGGTTCAGCTCGTCGATGAAGAGCGCGGAAGCAGTCTTGTTTTCTGACACTACGGCCACGATGATCTGGCTTTTGGCCGTGTCGGGGAACAGAGACTCGTAGACGTCGCCGGTCTTGACCGATTCCAGGTCGTCCGGGATGAAGGTTTCCATGTTGTATGAAAGGCGGTCCCCGAAGGTGATTGCCAGGGGAACTGCCGCCAGGAGTATGATGATCCAGACGGCGATGACCGCCACCGGGTGCCGGGTGATGAACTGGCCTAGTTCTTTGAACATGATGATCGCGCCTCCGGCGCTAACTATCCGTGAGTCGTGAATAAGCTGCGGTCCGTGGACGGGGTGATGTGCAGAGATCCTCTGGCGATGCCCAGTGCCCGTTCGATGAGCCTCTCGGCAGCCCGGAGCCGGGTATCATATCTGGCATCCTGTGGAGACCTGGACAGGGCGTCCTCCAGGTAGCCGAACGCGTAAGCCATCATCTCCACGGTCTCTTCGGGGTAGTCGACGTCGAACGCGCCCGCCTCGATGCCCTGCCTCACGATCTTCGTCATCAGCGGGATGGTCTCCCCGAACGACTTGATCATGTACTTCTGGTGGGTGACGAGGTTTTCCTCCGAGTGCAGGAACTCGACGAACTGCCGGTCGCAGGTGTGCATGCCGAGCGCGTCGTTCACGATGATCTCGACCTTTCTCAGGGGAGTCAGGCCCTCGTCAGCCAGCAGCCTTTCCAGCCCTGCCTTGTAGTTGTCGATGTAGTGGTCGATCACCGCGTTCAGGGCGTCGTCCTTCGAGTCGAAGTAGTAGTAGAAGGTGCCCTGTGCCACGCCGACTTTCTTCACGATGTCGCTGACCGAGGTCTGCTTGAAGCCTTTCTCGCGGAAGAGGATTTCTGCGGCCTCGATGAGCTCGCTCCTTCTGACGTCGGGGTTTTTCGAAACTCGCATTTTTATCACGACGTAATGATTGACTGATTGTAAGTCAGTGTTGACTGACGCTTAGTCAGTAAGAATTATTGGTATTTAAAGGTTTGCGAAATATGCTACAGACGCGTTACGGCAATCTATTTATTGCCCCGCCCCTTAACCAAATTCAGTTGTACTACCGCAACTTTACTTTAACAATCCATGACGAGGCATTTCATGACTATCCCCCGCATCATCGTCGCAGGCACCCACAGCGGCTGCGGCAAGACCACTGTAGCCAGCGGCCTGATGGCCGCGCTGGTTGCCCGTGGCTACACGGTACAGCCCTTCAAAGTAGGCCCGGACTTCATCGACCCGTCCCACCATACCGCCATCTGTGGCAGGGCGTCCCGCAACCTGGACGCGTTCATGATGGGCGAGCAGGGCATACTCGACACGTTTAATGCCGCCTCCGAAGGAGGCGCTGCCTGTGAGGGAGCCGATATTGCCGTCATCGAGGGCGTGATGGGCATGTACGACGGGCTGGAGGGTACGGATACGGCGAGCACCGCCCACGTTTCTAAAATCCTGAAAGCGCCGGTGCTGCTGGTCGTCGATACAGGAGGCATGTCCCGCAGCGCCGGTGCCCTGGTCAAGGGGTTCAGGGAGTTCGACCCGGCCGTCGACCTGGCCGGAGTGATCTTAAACCGGGTCGGAGGGGAGAGCCACAGGCGAATGATAGAGCCCTCCCTGCAGGTCAGGCCGGTCGGATGGATACCGTTCGAGAAGACGGTGAACGTGAAAAGCAGGCACCTGGGCTTAAATATGGCTCACGAGGCGGATACCCTGAAGAAGGCAGGGGAAATCGTCGAGAAATACTGTGATGTGGACGCGATTTTGCAGATCGCCGGACAGCCCCGCAAGACAGCGGCTGCCGACGGCGCGGGAATAACGGCCGCCAGGAAAGATGTCAAAATAGGCATCGCCATGGACGAGGCGTTCTGCTTCTACTACCGGGACAACTTCGACCGGCTGACCGAAGCGGGTGCAGATCTGGTCTTTTTCAGCCCCGCCCGGGACAGGCTCCCGGACGTCGACGCCGTTTACCTCGGCGGAGGCTACCCGGAGCTGCATGCCGGTAAGCTCGAAGCGTCCCGGTGCAGGGACGACCTGAAGAAAGCCGCAGAGGATGGCATGCCCGTCTACGCCGAGTGCGGCGGCCTGATGTACCTGACCGAGAGCATCTCCACGGCGGAAAAAGAGCACCGCATGGCCGGCATCCTCCCCGCAAAGGCGGTTATGACCACCCGCCTCCAGGCCCTGGGATACGTGGAAGCGAAGGCGATCGCCGGACCGCTGTTCGCCCGGGGCATGGAATACCGGGGCCACGAGTTCCACTATTCCAGGGTAGAGCACAACGGCGATGCCCGATTCGCCATCACGATGGCCAGAGGCAAAGGCATTGCAGACGGCCTCGACGGCATGTACGAGCACAACGCAGTCGGCACCTACACCCACGCCTACTTCACGCCAGAAATGGCCCGTGCCCTCGTCGACAGCGCCCGCAAGTATAGAAGAAGATAGGCCCTGTCCAATAAGCCAGCGCCTATTGAGTGCCGTTTGACGCTCTGATCTTTTTGAGCTCTGCCACGGGTGCTTCGGGGTGCTTTGTCAGGTGCTTTGCGGCCTCGGGGTGGTGGAGGAGGGTGCAGTCTTTGCAGCCCCATACTGGGCAGCCGCTGCTGCTCATGATCCATTCGCCCAGCTCGGGGTCTTCGCACGGGTACAGGGGGCAGAAGCAGTAGGTGCAGTCCTGGCCTTCGTAGTGGCACGGGTAGTATTTGCAGGCGCCTTTGCCGCGCTTCTCCGGGGGGAACTCGATCCACCGGAAGCCGTCGTCGCCGCTGGCGAGCACGAACAGCCTGCTTCTGAGGGCGCTTTCCTCGCCGATGCGGTGCTGGCGCTTGATGCCTTCAGTCACGCCCTTTTTCACGCACCGGTAGATGCTCTGGCCGATCTCGGTGGCGGTGCCGGAGTACTCGTACCGTGGGGGTTCGCAGATGCCGGTTTCCCGGGGCTCGGTGAGCACTGCGACGGCGTCAGTGGTGGTGCCGGTGAAGTCGAAGCCCATCTCGAACAGGGCTTTGGCTTTGGCTTCCGTGGCGGTGATGATGGCGCTGGACAACGCGCCTTCCGTCATCCTGCCGGGGATCACCAGTAGAATATTGATAGTGCCGGGCACGCCGGGGTCGTGGCACTGGTTGCTGACGCCGGCGGTGATAAACGCAGTGACGAGCCGGTCGCTGACGATGCACAGGTTGGTCATGTGCACGGCGGTCATGAAGCCGAAGTACGGGCGTTCCACTGCGAGAGAATCGGCTACCCCGTCCAGGTACTGCATCGGATCGGGCTCGTTGAAGTTTTTGCCGACCTCGTGGTTGATCACTGTCCGGACTCTGCCTCTGCCGCCGTTGATCCCGGTGCTGATGCCGTCGAAGTCGCCCTTTATGACCAGCGTTTTGTTCTTAACGTAGTATCTCACTTTCGCCACCGCCGCAGGGCCGGTCGGCCCGCGTGTTTTTCGATACTGTCTCCGCGCTGGCATAAATACTTAACTTGAGGCGGGGGCTTGCACAATAATCTATATATATGATCGTCATAAATACACAAGTAAATTTGATTTAACTTAAATTAATTTGAGGTGTGTGAATGATGAAGCGCATTACAATCGTAGCGATACTGATAGCACTGATCGTAGCTATGAGCGGCTGCACTACGCCGTCGCCCGGCCCTTCGGCCCCGGCGAGCCCTACCGCCACTCCGGCCGCCGGATCGGCTTTCCCCGTGACGATCACCGACGCCTTTGGCAAGACCACGACCCTTGATAAGGCTCCGGAGCGTATTGTGTCGCTCTCCGCCGCCAACACAGAGGTCCTCTTCGCCCTCGGGCTGGGGAGCAAGATCGTGGGAACCGACGACTACAGCGAGTACCCGCCCGAGGCGAAGAACATTACTCACGTCAGCGGGTATAGCGGCGTCAGCTACGAGAAGATCATAGCGGTTAACCCGGACGTGATCTTCGTGGAAGACATTGTGGGCGAAGAGGCTGTGACCAGCCTGAAGGATAAGGGATTCAAGGTCATTGAGGTCAAGAACAACAACATGAGCGCTATCGTGGAGACCATCGAGCTCATGGGAAGGGCCACGGGCACTGAGAGCAACGCTGCTGCGCTCATAGACGACATCAACGCCCGCATGGATGCCATCAACTCTAAGACTGCAGATCTGGACGAGAGTCAGAAGCCTACGGTGCTGCTGGTGGCAAGCTACCTGACCGGCGAGTCGATCTACGTGTACGGTGCCAACACCTACGGCGACGACATGATCAGGCTGACCGGCGGCATCAACGCAGCCGGAGACGTCACCGAGTACAAGGTCATGAGCACCGAGGCGATCATCGCGGCGGACCCGGACTTCATCATCATCCCGGTGGACGGCGTGATGACGACGCAGAGCAGCTTCGACAACTTCAGGTACGGCAACGAGTCGTGGATGCAGGGCCTGTCTGCCGTGAAGAACGGCAACGTGATCCAGGCCGACGGCAACGTGATGATGCGCCCCGGCCCGAGGATGCCGGACGCAGCCTTAGACATCGCCCGCGCGATCCACCCGGAGCTTTTCCCGTAAGCAACGGGTTTCTGACACAGTAAACGGCATGCCCTGTGTGCATGCCCCTTTTTTCCATGCCTTTTCATGGTAAACATTATTTACTAGATATCACTATCTACAATGGTCAATAATGATAGATTCCTCTACATGGGGATGCTCAAGTGTAAAATAATATAATAGATTGAGTCATATAAAAACTCAGGGATGCGGAATTGCAATGTTAGAAAAGATGTTTTACCCGGCAAGCGTTGCTGTTATCGGAGCATCGCAGGAGAAAGGTAAGGTAGGCAGAGATGTCCTCAACAACCTGATTGAGGAATTCAAGGGCGCGATCTACCCGATCAACCCCAAAGCGACGGAGATCGAGGGCATCAAGTGCTATAAAAGCGTGCTCGACGTGCCGGGCAGCATCGACCTCGCGGTCATCGTCATCCCCGCCAGGTTCGTCGCTCAGGCGGTTAAGGAGTGCGGCGAGAAGGGCATCAAGAACGTCATCATCATCTCCGCCGGCTTCAAAGAGGTCGGCGTAGAGGGTGCCCGTCTGGAGAACGAGGTCAAGGAAGTAGCCAAGAGCTACGGCATCCGCATCGTAGGTCCGAACTGCCTGGGCGTCCTCAACACGTACTCCGGGTGCAACGCCTCTTTTGCCAAGAAAATGCCGCCCCGGGGGCACATGTCTATCATTTCCCAGTCGGGCGCGCTGGGCACCGCCATCCTGGACTGGTCGGAGAAGACCGACATCGGCTTCGCCAACTTCGTGAGCTTCGGCAACAAGGCCGACCTCAACGAGATCGACTTCATGCAGGCGTGGAAGGACGACAAGGAGACCAACATCATCCTCGCATATCTCGAGAGCATTACCGACGGCCAGCGGTTCATCAACGTAGCCCGGGAGGTCTCCAGGGAGAAGCCCATCGTGATCATCAAGAGCGGCAGGACCAGCGCCGGCGCCAGGGCAGCCTCTTCGCACACGGGCAGCCTGGCCGGGGCTGACGCTGCGTACGATTCCGCATTCGCCCAGTGCGGCGTCATCAGGGCGGAGACCATGGACGAGTTCTTCGACCTCGCCGGCGGGTTCTCCAACCAGCCGATCCCCAAGGGCGACAGAGTCTGCATCGTGACTAACGCCGGCGGCCCGGGCATCATCGCCACCGACGCCTGCGAAAGGTACGGGCTGAAGATCGCCACGCTGTCCACCGAGACGGTGGACAAGCTCAAAACGACTCTGCCGCCTGCTGCCAACTTCTACAACCCGGTAGACGTGCTGGGAGACGCCCCCGCGAGGCTGTACGAGTTCGCGCTCAACACCGTGCTTGCCGACGACGGGGTCGACGGCGTCATCGTGGTCGCCACCCCGCAGTCCATGACGGACCCGGTAGGCATCGCCGAAGTCATCGCCAAGGCCAAGAAGACCACGGACAAGCCCATCTTGCCGTGCTTCGTAGGCGGCGTGGTCATGGACGAGGGCGTGAAAGTCCTCAGAAAGTACAAGCTGCTCAACTACAACGCCCCGGAGAGGGCGGCATACACTATGCGTATGCTGACGAAGTACAACAGCATCCGCAACAGGGTGTTCGAGAAGCCCCGGCAGTTCGAGGTGGACAAGGACACAGTACGCAAGGTCATCGACGACGCGAGGAAGGCAGGCATATCCGTCCTCGGCTTAGAGGCGCTCCCCGTCCTCGAGGCGTACGGCATTCCCACGCTCAAGTACCGCATTGTGGACAGCGCTGACAAGGCGGTCGCCACCGCGAAGGAGTTCGGCTACCCGGTAGTCATGAAGATCGTGTCCCCGCAGATCGTCCACAAGTCGGACGTGGGCGGCGTCAGGGTCGGCCTCGACAGCGACGAGGCGGTGCTGAACGCCTATAACAAGATGATGAGAGACGTCAAAGTGGCAGTGCCCCACTGCCAGATCAGCGGCGTCCTCATCCAGCAGATGGCGGTCGGGGGCAAGGAGGTCATCCTCGGCGTGAACAGAGACCCGCAGTTCGGCCCCCTCATCATGTTCGGCCTGGGCGGCATCTACGTCGAAGTGTTGAAGGACGTCCAGTTCAGGGTAGCCCCGCTGTCGGAGCACGACGCACTGGGCATGATCTACGGCATCAAGGCTCACCAGCTACTGGAGGGTGTCAGAGGCGAGAAGCCCGCCGACATCGAGAAGCTGGTAGAGTTCCTGCAGAGGCTGTCCCAGCTGGTCACCGACTTCCCGGAGATCCTGGAGCTGGACATCAACCCGGTCAAAGTGTACGAGAAGGGCACCGGCTGCCTGGCGCTGGACGCCAGGATGACCATCTCGTAAACGGAAAACAGCAAGGGCTGCCTCCGGGCAGCTCCGGACTATTTTTAATGCCGCCCGCGGAAGAAAGCATTTATTAATTCGCCCCCTAACCTACGGTAAAGAGAACAGTTGGGAAGGGTACGCTATGATCAGTTCGGGATTGAAGACTCAGATTCAGGACATCCTCGTGTCGCTCCTGATCATAGGCGTCATCGCGTCCATCCTCGCCATTCCCTTTTTCCGGCCTGAGTTGAGCATCTACATTACAATCATCGCGTTAGGGGCCTCGGTGGCGCTGCAGAAGTACATCGCCAGCTTCGCCGCCCACTTCGTCATCAGGCGGTCCAGCGCCGTCGACGTCGGCGACCGGATCATGATAGGCCACATCAAGGGCGACGTCCGGCACATCGGCCTCTTCCACATCATCCTCGACGAGGTCGGCGACGACGATAAAATGGGAGGCGAGCTCACCGGCAGGCTGCTCCACATCCCGAACCTGCTTGTCCTCGACCAGCCGGTGCGGAACTACTCCAAGGACTACTCGACCAGAGACCAGCTCATCACCTGCGACTACATCTTCGACGAGATCAGGATACCCCTGACGACCGATAGCGACGTCACGAAGGCGGCCCAGATATTAAGCGATCTGCTCAGGGTGGAAAACGCTGCCTTCGCCAGGCAGGCCATGGAAACCTTCAGTGAGGACGACCTGCCCAACTTCTTCCACGACCTGCAGAGCGGCCCTAAAATCACCATTCACATCGACGAGGAGAGGATCTGGATCAACGGCCGGTTCGTGACGACCATCAAGACCCGCAACGATCTGAAGACCAAGATCAGCCTTGAGTTTATAGAGAGGATACGGGGAGACGGCAGTATCCACCTTAAATAGCGGACATCTGCGCCGGCTACCTGACCGCATTCAGCTTATTCTCGTACCACTGCCTGAACTCCAGCAGCGCTCTCCGCCGATGGCTGACCTCGTTCTTCTGCTCCACCGTCATCTCTCCCACCGGGAACCTTCTGTATGAGAATATCGGATCGTACCCGAAGCCTCCGGTGCCGACTTCTTCGGTCAGCAGGTCGCCCCACCAGATGCCGGTGAACACGGTAGGCTCCTCGCCGGGGGCGCAGTAGGCCACTACTGAGCGGAACTCAGCCCGCCTCGCAGAAACGCCCTCCATCAGCTTTAAAATCCCCTTGTTGCCGATGGTTTTCTGGACGTACGCAGAATACGGTCCCGGGAAACCGTTCAGGGCGTCGATGAACAGCCCGGAGTCCTCGACGATGACGGGCCTGTCGAGCTCTACGGAGCAGTACCTTGCCCCGTACGCCGCTATCTTAGAGAGGTCATCCTCCTGCAGCTCCGGGTAGGTCATGTCGATCTGCTCGAGGTTGAAGTACTCCCGGAAGAGAGCCTGAGCCTCCCGGAACTTGCCGGCGTTGTGGGTGACAAAATAAAGTGTAGGTTTCTGCATAGTAGCTAATAGATTCCTGTGCAAAAAATTGTTTCGATAGGCACTTCCGGATAAATATATAATTATATAGGGGTAATATGGACTTAGCGGCTGAGTTAGTATGGCTGCCGCAGGCAGGATGTTTTTATGAAGACCGAGATCAGGCCCGGTATCTACTGGGTAGGAGCCATCGACTGGGACTTGCGAGACTTCCACGGGTACACCACCCCGAAAGGCTCGACGTATAACGCTTACCTCATCGTGGACGAGAAGGTGGCGCTGGTCGACACGGTCAAGGAGCCGTTCAAAGACGAGTTGTTGGCCCGCATCAGCGAGATCGTGGACCCGGAGAAGATCGACTACCTGATCGTCAACCACCTCGAAAGGGACCACTTCGGCTCGTTCGCCGGCGTCATGGAAGTGGCGAAGAATGCGCAGGTGTACTCCGGCACCATGGGCAGGAAGGGCATCGTGGACGTCTACGGAGAGCGGTGGCCGGTGACGGCGGTGAAGACAGGCAGCACGCTATCGCTCGGCAAAAAGACGCTTCGCTTCATCGAGACCCCCATGATGCACTGGCCGGACAGCATGATGACCTACGTAGAGGAGGATAAAGTCCTGCTGTCCAGCGACGCATTCGGGCAGCACGTGGCCTCATCGGAGCGGTTCGACAGGGACGCCAGCTTCGATCCGGTGGCGGAGGCTAAGACGTACTACGCCAACATCCTCATGCCCTTCTCCCACCTGATCCAGAGCCTGCTCAGCAAAGTGCCTGAGCTCAACCTCCAGCCAGAGATCATCGCCCCCGACCACGGCGTCATCTGGACAGACCCCGGAAAGATCATCGAAGCCTACGGCCGGTGGTCGAGGTTCGAGGCCAGGCCCAGAGTGGTCATCGCCTACGATACCATGTGGGGCAGCACCGAGAAGATGGCTCACCTGCTGGCCGAAGGAGTGATGGACGAGGGCGGAGTAGAGGTGAAGTTCTTCAACATCCGCAAGTCCACGAACAGCGAGATCATCAGCGAGATCCAGGACGCTAAAGCCGTGCTACTCGGCTCCGCCACGCTGAACAACGGCATATTCCCGCCGGTCGGAGGCTTCCTGTACTACCTCAAAGGCCTCAGGCCACAGAATAAGATCGCCATGGGCTTCGGCTCCTTCGGGTGGATGGGCGGAGCCGTAAAAGAGATCACCGCCCGGCTCAAAGAGACAGACATGGAAGTCCTGGACGGGCTGGAGATCCGGTATCCTGCCACTAAAGCTCAGGTGGAACAGTGCCGGGAGACAGGCAGGATGATCGCCAGGAAAGTCAAAGGAGGCCAGTAAAAAGATGAAATGGATGTGCAAAGTCTGCGGCTACATACACGAAGGCGAGGAACCCCCCGAAATATGCCCGATATGTGGGGCGCCGACAGAAGAGTTCGTGCAGGTGCCGTAAAAAAGTACAGGGGCAGCCGGGTTAACCAGCCCCCATACTCTTTAGGCTCTCAGGCCCCGAACTTCTTGGTATTGTTTATCAGGTCCATGGCGATGTTCATGACGTCCATGCCCCTGATGCGACACAGCCCGCCCTTGTGGGCGGTGAGCTCGGTGTACCTCGTCACTTCGTCGACTCTGACCCCGGGGCCGTTCATCAGGATGGGCACCGGGTCTGCGGAGTGATCTTTCAGCGTTACGGGGGTGCTGTGGTCGACGGTGATGATGACCAGCGTGTCCTTGAGGTTCTTGAGCGGGGCGAACGCTGCATCCACCGCTTCCAGGAACTGGACTTTTCTCTCGAAGCCGCCGTCGTGGCCGGCCTCGTCCGCGCCCTTGATGTTCAGCAGCACGAAGTCGTGGGTCTGCAGCGCCTCCAGGGCCTTATTCACCTTTACGCTGATCCGTTCCACCGGCTCCATGCTTTCCATGCCGCTGACGGTGAGGTGTTCAAGGCCGCACATCTTGCCTATACCGATAATCAGGCCGGCGTTGGCCACTACTGCGGCCTTCAAGCCGTGCCTCTCGGGGAAGGGCGGTATGTGAGGCACTTCGCCGGCGCCCCGGATGAGGATAACGTTGCCTGCAGGCAGGCCCATTTTGCGGCGCTCGACGTTGACCGGGCTCTGGTCGATGGCTTCCAGCACCTGCTTCGAGACGCTGTTCACGATTTCAGCCGTCCGCTTTGCCTCCGGGGAGTCGTCGGTCGGGTGGCACTCCTTAATAGGAAGACCTTCTTTCTTCGGGTCGGTGTCCGTGATCGCGGCGGAGAGGCCTTTTCCTCTTAGCACCAGCGCAGCCCTGTGGCCGGTGGAGCGCTTGAAGATGACCTCGACGCCGGGCACTTTGACCTTCTCGTTGATGGCCTTCGCCAGCTCGTCGGTATCCTCTATGCGGCCTGCCCTGCGATCGGTGACTATGCCGCCCTCCAGAGTGGCGAAGTTACACCTGAAAGCGATGTCCCCGCCCTTGACTTCGATGCCCACCCCGGCGGCCTCGAAGGGGCCTCTGCCAGTGTAATACTTATATGGATCGTACCCGAGGATGGCGAGGTGAGAGGTGTCTGACCCCGGCCGGATGCCCGGGGCGATGGTGTCCATGAGGCCGTTGATGCCGCCGAAGGCGAGCGCGTCCAGGTTGGGAGTGACCGCGTGAGCGAGCGGAGTGGTGCCGTTGACCGGACGATCGGACGCCCCGTCCAGCACGATGAGCAAAATTTTACTAGCCACGTCTGACATAGAAATCATACATAAATAGCCTGCCATGTATAAATAATTGCGAACCAGTTGTCAGTATAATAATAAAATTATGCGCCTTAAACGGGCCGGCGCTCGCATGTTTATAAACCCCTATAAGTAAATTTTTGTAACAATATGCTTTTATATGTTTTATTCTAATAGGTTACTGATGAACCTCCTGGACAACTTGACCAAGGAAAAGATCGAAAACAAAGTGGACATGGTGTTTAAGGAAATCAGGAACGCAAAGACTCCGGAGGAGATCGTCCCGCTCCTGATAGAGCTAACCGAGTTCATCGACCGGGAGAACCTCACCCCAGAGCAGCTTGAGGAACTGAAAGGCATGGGGGCCAGAGCGATGGCCAGACACAGCCGCATGGAGATGCTCAACAACATCGGCGCCGTTGTATCTATCGTCACCGCCAGCATGATCGCCGGCTCCGCCATCACGATCATGTACTACCTGCTCACGACAGGCATAGACAGCCCCGCCGCAATTCTGCTCACCCCGCTCGCGCTGCTGCCGGTCTACCTGCTATACTACGGCAAGACCCAGAAGTGGTTTAGCGAGTAGAGCATACGCCCACATTTTTCAAGAAGTTATCACCAGGCCGGCGGAAAACAAACAAGCGCTGTGCTATGACCGCAACTAGCCTATGCCCGCTTACTCGACTCTCCGAGGACAATGCCTGTCGCTATCAGGTGAGCGAGTCTCAGGGGCTCTGGCAGCCGGCTGTGGATGGCGGTGGCTGCGACGAGTTCTGCTGCGGCGGCGGTTTCGATGCCCTGGCACTGGATGTATACGGGCTGACCTCGCCAGGGGGTCTGCACTTCCGTAATGGGCCCTGCGTTCAGGATGGCCTGGTACCTTAGCTCCGGGTCCGGCAGATTGTCCAGCGCTGCTTTGATGCTGGCCATGTCGGGCAGGTGTCTCATGACTGCGATGACAGGCAGTCCCGTTGCCCGGTGCAGCTCTTTCAGGTCGACCACGTTGAAGCCCCCGAATGTGACGCCGTTCAGCATGACGATCCGGATCTGGCCGTAGTGCTTGCTTCCGGTGATCATGGCCGCAAGGCGCTCGCCTGCATCCGTGCCGTCTCTGGCGACGCAGGTGCTGAGCACGCCGTCTACCCAGCCGCTGCCCCGCAGCAGAGCTCCGACTACGAGGATGCGGTCGGATAAAAGGGGCGAGTCGTCGATGCCGAGGATGCGGATCTCGGGCTTTGGTTTAGAGCGCAACCGCTAGTCACCCCTGTCCTGTGCCCGGCGCACGGCCATGAACTATGCAGGGTGGACGGACGAGAAATTCGGGCAGTTTTACAGCGATCGCTATTGAGCTGAAAGCACTGCCGTAGAGAAGGAAAAGTCTCCGAGCCATAAGTGAACCCGCCCGCCTGAACCCCGCGGCGGGGCTATCATTTCAGGTATCTGGCGGGCCAAGCTATAATATTTTGCCCGCCGAAATTTTTTTCGTGTACAAAAAAATCCTGGTCCCGGTAGACGACTCGGAGCAGAGCTTCGGCGCGGTCAAAACAGCAGGCCTGATAGGGTCGACGACAGGCGCGTCCTTGACCTTGCTGCACGTGCGGAAGCCGGTGCCGGAAGTAATCACGGACATGGTGACGAGAGACAAGCTCTTCGAGCTTCCGGAGAAAGAGAAAGAAAAGGCGCTTTTCCAGCGGTGCCGCGAGGCCCTGGAAGAGTACGGGGTGAAGGCCGATGCCAGGACCGTCGTCAGCGAGAACGTGGCGGAGGCGATCATAGACGAGGCTTCGGCCGGGAATTATGACGCTATAGTGATGGGGCACCGGGGCCGCAGGCACTTAAAACAGCTGTTGATGGGCAGCGTCGCCCATGGAGTGCTGGTGGAAAGCAGGTGCACGACGATCATGGTGCACCAGCCGGACAGACAGGGGAGCAGGCAGTAGGGCAAGCAGGCAGATATGATGGTTGGCGGTAAGGCAGTGATGTGGGTATGAGAGAAAGGACGTTTGTGGGTAAGGTGCTGTTCAGGCGGGAGAGCCTGGTGCTGGACGTGCTGCATCGCTATCGATCTTCCCGGATGCTGCTGTTCATGGCCGCCATCATCATCGCAGGCTGCGTGCTCGTCATCGCCTTCTCCCAGATCGCCCTGCTGTTGCCGGGTGACATGCAGCAGAGCGGTTTTTACATGCTGGTCGTCTCGGGCCTGGCAGGGCTTTTTATCATATCAGCTCTCGTGGCGATCCTGGGCGAACGGAGGACCACGGTGATCACCGACGCTGGCATACTCTACGGCGACATGTTCCAGAGGTGGCCGGAGATCCGGTGCTGCGAAATGCGCAAGACCAGGCGGGGCCTGATCGTCTGGATCCGGACCAGAAAGCGCATCCGCATGTACTTCCGGGGCAGGGACTCGGAGATCGTGGAGAAGCTCTTCAGGTCTTTCTGCCGCAAGGATGCTTTTGATTACGAGTGCGCTTAGCCCCCGGAGCATAATCCATAAAGCCAACCGTAACATAATACGCAGAGGAGATAATTCTCATGTCTGCGCCGACCGGGGGCCCTTTCAGCCCCGATAATCCCCTGGTGGCAGGAGCCGGCAAATCCCGGAAGCCGCCACACATAATTACTCTGCTGTTGCTGCCGCTGGTCATCGTCATCGCGTTCTCGCTGATCGGAGGCATGATCCTGAATGCAGTTCTGCCGGAGAATATAGCAGGCTCGTCTCTGGCCCTGGCGTTAGTAGTCCAGAACCTCGACTACGTCATCCCGTTCGGGCTGATGATCGTCGCGCTGGCGGCGTGGGTGCTGCTCCGGGAGAAGAGGCCGCTGTCGACGCTGGGGCTGGGCAGGAGGGGTGCTGCCTGGAAATATGCGTTGGGCATGGCCTGCGGGATAGCCCTGTACCTGGTCTGCATGGCCTTGCTGATTGCAGCCGGCGCAGTCCGGGTGGAACAGGCTCTGGAATTTGGGCCGCTCGTCGCCCTGCTGGTCATTTGGGGCATGGCGGGCTTCGTCGTCCAGGGTGCGGCAGAGGAGATCATCTTCAGGGGCTGGCAACTGCCGGCCCTGGCGTCGAAGTACGGGATACCTGTAGCTGTCGGGCTCTCTGCCCTGACCTTTACCGCGCTGCACCTGATCGCCGATGTCGACAGCCTCCTGGTCTTCCCGTTCCTGTTCGTGTTCGCCGTGCTCCTGTCACTGTACGCACTGTCTGACAGGTGTATATGGGGTGTCTGCGGCTTCCACGCCGCGTGGAACTGGATGGACACCAACCCGTTCGGCATAGCGGGACAGGGAACCACGTTCAGTACGTCACTCTTCAGCTACACGGTCACCGGCGACCTGTACTACGCAATCAACATCGCAGTCCTGTGCGCCGGAATTGTCGTCCTGCTGGCCATGCTGGCTGCCAGGGCCAGAAATTCGGGTAGCGAGCCGCTCCCGGGCGAAAGAGTCAAAGAGAACGCGTGATACTGGCAGGCATTATGTTCCAGTGCAGAATCGACGCTGAAACCGAGCTCCGGCTGGTGGAAGAGCAGGATGTGCAGGAGATCTTCGAGCTGATCGACAGCAGCCGGGAACACCTCAGGCCCTGGCTCCCCTGGGTGGACCTGACGACCACCTCCGAGGACACGGCCGGGTTCATCCGCCGATCGCTGGAGCAGCACGAGAAGAACGAGGCGATCATCCTGGCCTTGATGTACAGGGGTAAGATCGCCGGCATTGTCTCGCTGGTCACCATCGACTGGGAGAACGAAAAGGCGGAAATGGGATACTGGATCGGCACACAATACAGGGGAAAAGGACTGGCGACCAGGGCATGCCGTGCCCTTGTCACGACAGCTTTCGAAGACCTCGGGCTGCACCGGGTGGAGATCCGCGTGGCGACAGAGAATGGCCGCAGCCGGGCGATCGCTGGGAGGCCGGGCTTTACTCAGGACGGGGTCCTCCGGGAGGCAATATTGCTCTACGGCCGCTACCACGACATGGTGGTTTACTCGATGCTGAAGGCCGAATGGCCGGCAGCACTGTCCCGCACCCGGCCGAAGGCGCCATGATTAAGGGGCCACTCTACATTTTTCTGGCCCGGAAAGAGCGGGCAACCTAATTATGCTTCGATGACGTCGTCTTCATGGGGATCATGGCATGGGCATAGATAAGAACGTCAAAGTCGAGCACGAGGATGTGGAGGAGCACAGGCCGCTGACCGGCGCTGAGAAGGCGGAAGTGAAAAGGTACGAGAAAGCGAAGGAAAAGCGCGAGATCGAGGCCGGCTACCGGACTGAGATTGACAAGGGCAAGTAATAGCTAGTATAGCCCTATGTGAACTTTTTTTAGGCCTGGCAAAGGATAAGTTTAAGGAGATGGCCCGTGTACCCCGCAGGAATATTATATAAACGTCGTGATAGTAGTTACCTGGTGAGGAGATTGTATGCCAGAGTTCGCTACTAATTTTTCGGGCATGAAAGCAGACCGGAAGCTGACCGACGAAGAGCTCAAGAGGGCGATACGCTTCGATATCGCAGCTGAATACGAGGCAGTCCAGCTTTACCTTCAGCTCGCCGAGTCTACGGATAACAAGCTGGCCATCGCGGTACTGAGAGACATAGCGGAGGAAGAGCTGGAGCACGTGGGCGAATTTCTGAGGCTGCTGGACGAGCTGGCTCCGGACGAGAAAGCGCACTACGAGGAAGGTGCCAGGGAAGTCGAGGAGATGATGAAGAAGCTCAAGGCCAGGAAAAAGTAGAAGACGTGACACTCGTCCCGTAATCATTTTGATAAAGCCCCGCATATATCCACATTTATGGCGGGGCAGGAATTCGAGGCAATTCTGGTCAAGGACGACGACAGCGGCGGAGCAGGAGTAAAGATACCCTTCGACGTGCAGCAGGCGTTCGGCCGAAAAGGCCAGGTGAAAGTGCGCTGTACCATAGACGGCGTCGAGTACAGGGGGTCAATCCACCCCTATGGAGGCGTCTATTACCTGGGCGTGGTGAAGAAGATCCGGGAGGCCATCGGCAAGGAGCCCGGGGATAGCGTGCACATAACCATGGACGTGGACGACGCGCCGAGAGTCGTAGACATGCCGGAAGACCTTGCCCGGGCATTGTCAGGCTGCGAGATGGCACGTTCGGCCTTCGAGAAGCTGTCCTATACCCATAAAAGGGAGTACATAGAGTGGATCACGGAGGCGAAGAAAGAGGAGACCAGAGCCCGGCGCATAGCGAAGACCATAGAGAAGCTGAACGGTAGCGCGGCTACTGTTAGTAGCGGTAAGTAGCGGTACTACTATTAGCGGGGATTATCCGTGATCAAGGGCAGTGTGACCACGAACTTCGCGCCTTTTGTATAATCCCCCTGCACCCTGTCCTCGACCTCCAGCCGGCCGCCGAAGTCCTCGACCAGAATTTTTGACAGGCACAGGCCGAACCCGCTGCCTCTCGCCCTCTTGTTGTCCATAGACAGCCTGTCGAACAGCTTGCCCTTCATCTCGTCCGTGATGCCCTGCCCGTCGTCTTCCACGGTCACCCTGCAGTAATCCTTGCCCCCTGCGCCGCTGATCTTATCCACGGCTACCCTGATGCAGACAGGCCCTTCTGTATGCTTGACGGCGTTGCCGACGAGGTTGTCGAACACTTCTCCCAGCAGTTCGTTGGCCATGACGGTGCAGTCCTCCCCGATGCACAGGCTCACCCGGACGTCTCTTCCTGCGAGGCCGGAGTACCGGGAGGTCACGCCTGCGAGCGTCTCGCCTACGTCGACCGGCTTGTGCCGGTACTCCCCGGCCTTCTCCTGCTGTAGCTTCCTGATGTTGTAGATGATGCGGGAATTGTGGGCCAGTGCTTCGATCGGCTTCGACAGCAGGTACAGGTCATCCTCCCCGAGCCGGCCTTCCTGCCGGAGCTTTTCTTCGGCGATCTCCAGAAAGCCCATCGCAATCTGGTTCATGTTGTTGACATCGTGGCCCATCAAATCGACGTATAGCTCGGTCTGCTTTTTTTCTATCACCAGCTGGTCCTCGAAGGCTTTCCGCTCGGTGACGTCGTCCAGGATGATGACAATGCTGGCGACGAGGCCGTCTGATCCGCGAGTCGGGAACGCCTTCATGCGGAAGTACGCAGGGGCTTTGCCGGCCCTCTCGATTCGCAATCCGTCGACGGTGAAAGCCCCGGTACCGGTCGTCAGCCGGGATAGAGGTGGCAATACTTTTCCTGCTTCAGGTAGCGCCTGAATGACGGTAAGCCCGCCCGGCGCATCGGGCCGGCTCAGGCCGCAGATGTCCAGGAAGCGATCGTTCGCCATCAGGATAGCGCCCGTGGTATCGCATATGCAGATGGCCAGCGGCGACTGCTCCACGAGGTCGGACATGAGCAGGGTGACATCGTTCAGCTTCCTGGATACCTCCTCCACGGTTATGACCTTGATGTTGCCCAGCGAATACGCCAGCAAGGCCAGCCCGGTAAAGTTGATCATGATCGCGTAGACAAAGCGCCCCACATCGAAAGCCTCGTACAGGTTCAGGCTGTCGATCAGCACAGCGACATCTGCCACCGTGCTGAGAAGGTAAGTGATGAGAATAATGGATAGCAGGTACCGTAGCTTGCCCTGCAGGTGGGTGAGGATCAGGACAGACGTCAAGGCCAGCACGACGATGTCGAGGAGGATCGACACGGTATAGTTTATGATGCCGAAGGTGTCCGCCCCTGCCCTGCCCGCGTTTGCGAGGGCGTAAAAGGCCACGACCAGCGCGGAGACGACGCTGAGAAATACGATAGCAGCTTTGTTATACGGCTCGATTTTCAGGTCCCTGGCCCGGGAAACCGCCAGCAGGGAGACTAGCAGAGGCAGATAGGTCAGGAGAGTGAGGAACTTGGTGACGTCTGTCAGCCAGAAGTAGCCGGGAAACTCTGCCAGATACCAGATGATAACTGCGAGAGAGGAGATCAGGAACACCATGATCAGCCCTGCGAAGAGTACCTTGAGCTTACGGTCCCGGCTCGAGAAGTACTGGAGAACAGACAGGGGCAAGCACAGCACCACGAGAGTGATGGTCGACACCGCGGTGATGATCGACATGAAAAGCCCGGACCCAAGGTAGGAGAGCAAGACGATGATGCCCAGCAAAAGGAGGAACTGGACCACTATCAGCAGTAAGATAAAGGTATTAAAGCCCTTGGCCAGCATGACCCTCCAGTCCATAATATAACACTATGTTTACTTCTTCTCATAAGGGTTGCTGATGCGGGAACACGCTGTGGACGGGAGGGTTAACGGATTTAAGGGTAGCTGCCGGAGCTTCACCACAGGATATAATCAGGTCTCGAGCCCCATCTCTTCTTTGAGCATCGCTTTGACGTATGGCATGATCTTCCCGTTGACGTGGATCTCGTCGGCCACGAACTCATCCTTTACAAAACCCTGCTTATCGGCCACGACCGAATATATGTCGAGATACTTGATCTGGTTCGCCTTGCAGAAGGCTTTCAGCTTTTCGTTGAACCGGCGGTTGATATAGCTGCGCATTTCTGGAGAAGCCTGGTAACGATAGCTGCTTTTAAAGCTGTTGACCAGCTCTTCCCGGATCTTCTTGGTGGAGTAGGGAGGGTAGCGGACCACGTCCCTCGCCGCCGGGACTACCCCGTACACCAGGAAGTTGATGCCCTTTTCCCGCAACTCGAAAAGGACCTTGCCGTAGTTCTCGATCGTCATGTCCATGAGGCTGTCAAGGGAAATTTTTCCGCCGTTTTTCATGTACTGGTTATAGAAGTGCACCCGGCAGTCGATCTCCCCGAATGTGAGGATGACGTAGTCCTTGCGCCGGTCGATCTTCCCTACAGCCTGAAGCAGTTTCCGGTACGACTGGATGGTGCTGTCCTGATTGCACAGATTGTAAGCGGTAGCCGGCCCGATGTTATTGATGATGAAGGACCTCTGCTTCTTAAACGCCCACGAGTGGCTGTCCCCGATAACGTAGATAAGAGGCTTGTTGAACACCCAGGCATACAAGTACGAGTAAACCTGGTACAGTTCCCTCACCACCATATCCACATATATGGCAAGCGTGTACTTGATCAGGAAAATGATGCCACGCTCACCGATAATTTCCGACACGAGCCAGTAATAGCGATTGGCGTATATGCAAATCAAGCCCCTAAATCAATATATTATAGTTATATTAATAATTTATTATATAATAATTTGGTCGAACGCCTCTCCAGGTGGAGTCGATGGCGGCATATACTATAGATATGACAGGAAATGCGCAGTAGATCCTTTGTGAGATATGACCGGCTAATCATCTGACGGGCCGGCCAACCACCGGCAGAATACCCCTTGAAGTAATATTATATAATAAGCCACATATTATATTTGTTGATAGGTAGCATGAGCACCACGGTCAAGCACTACTTCGGCGGGTTAAAACGCAGCCTGAAAGACCCGTTCTTCAAGAACTCTTTCTTCATCATGGCGAACAAAGGCCTGGGCGTTGCCGCCGGCTTCTTCTTCTGGGCGATAGCGGCCAGGCTATACTCAGTAAACGACGTCGGCAACGCCGTAGTCCTGATATCCGCCGCGTCCCTGATCCTCGCCTTCTCCAGCATGGGCTTCGACATATCACTCCTCCGCTACTTCCACCACTACGACAAGAGCAAGGCGTTCAACACCTCGATGGTGGTCATGGTATCCACCGCCTTAGTGCTGGGCCTGCTGTACGTGGCTACCGCACCGTACATATCACCCGACATCGCCGGCCTGCTCGACTGGCAGTACATCCTGATCTTCCTCGTCTTCGTCGGCACAGGCGCCGCAGGAGCCGTCGCCACCCAGACCTTCATAGCGATGAGGGACGCGAAATACACGTTCATCCAGAACCTGCTTTACCTGACGAGGCTACCCCTGCTGTTCCTGCTGGCCGCCCTCGGGTTCTTCGGCATCTTCAGCGCCAACGTGCTCTCCTATATAGTGGCCTTCATCTTCGTGGCCTGGATACTGCAAAAGGTGGTCAGGTTCGACCTGCGGGTAGACCCAGAGTTCATCAAAACCAGCTTCAGGACATCATCGAGGAACTACGTGGCCAGCATCCTCTATAACGCCGCCTACCTGTCAGTGCCCCTCATCATCTCAGCACAGCTGGGCGAAGCGCAGGCAGCCATCTACTACATTGCGTATACCCTGGGCAACTTCCTGCTCCAGATCCCGATCTCCCTGAGCACCTCCTTCTTCGTGGAAGGCGTATACGGGGAGAGCCTGAAGAAGAACTTCACCAGGGCAGCCCTGACCGTGTACTCCATACTCATCCCCGGCGCCATCTTCTTATTCTTATTCGGTCCCGCCATCATGGGCTTCTTCGGGCCCCGGTACCTCGAAGGCCTGGAGCTGATGAAGCTCATCGTCCTCGCCAGCTTCCCTTATACCATATACTCGCTATTCATCCCCGTGCTCAACATCAGGATGAACGTGAATACGATTATTTTGCTCAACGCCATCATCTTCGTAGTCCTGCTGGGCGGGACCCTCCTGCTGATACCCACCTACGGCAGCAGCGCTTTTGGGTACGCCCTGATAGCGACGTTTATTATCGTGGATATCGTAATCCTCATGCTAGCCAGAAGGTGGAAATGGATTTAAGAAGAGTGAGACAACAGACGGACGCTGAGCTGTGCCAGACCCTCAGAGATTCCCATGATAATCGGGGCAGCGTTCGGCGCCAGGCCGCCTTGTTATTAGTTCGCAAAGGCGCAAGGACGCTTGCAAGGCCGCCAAGCACGCCAAGAAGCCAAGCACGCCAAGGACTTTTTCGATCGGAACCACGCGGATCACTAAAATTATTGCTTGTCGTTCCGTGAAAAATTATATCTTGGCGAGCCTGGCTCCTTGGCGAGCTTGGCGGTATTTTCGACTCACGCAGGGCCAACTTTCAATTTTTCATAGCCTCTACCCAAATATCCTATTTATCATATGGCGAGTGCTGGCAGCTTTAATAGCGGGGAAACTGAGAACTGCCAGTTTTTCATCACTTATGCCTGATCAAGGCTCCGATCATCACCGGACTCTTTGCGATTAAAAAACGAGGCCTCTCGGGGCCGAGCCATCTGTGGAATCTCTGTGGGTCGGGCGCAGCGCAGCGTTCGTCCTAGTTCACAAGCTCATGATGCCATTGACTCAGTGTGATCAGCGAGGTTTGATCGCTACGGCGACGAGGCTGCTCGTCGACAGCACGATGCCGGCAGGGGTCCTGAAAGCTTCCAGTTCCCGGAGGATATCCTGCCTGGCCAGGGCTCGCAGATTTACGGGCACGTGAGCCAGCAGAGTGCCCGCAGAGTCTGCCTCCGCCTGCTCCAGTGCAGCCTCAGGAGAGCTGCGGACCCGGTTTAGCTCGTGGAGAGTCACATCAATGCTCCCGAAACCAGCCTCTGCCAGCATGGCCTCCAGCTCTTTCCGGCTCACTGGCCGCCTGGCAGCCAGAGAAGCATCCACTCTCCCCGCATAGGGCGGCTGAAGCATAAGCCGGTCCATGACTGCCGGTACGTTCCTGAGATCGCCAGCGTCGGCCGTAGTGATGCCGATCCGCCCGCCCGGCGCCAGAACCCTGAAAGCCTCTCGCAGTGCGGCCTTTTTATCGCTGATCCAGTGAAACACAGAGGAATAGTAGACGTGATCGAACGCCTGGCCTGGCAGGAAGCTCAAGTCTTCGGCCCTGCCGACGACGAACCGGACGCTGGAATGTTCACACGAGGCCAGCTTGCGCCGGACCAGCGCGATGCGAGGCTCCGAGGGGTCGACGCCCACCACGCACCCCGAAGGCCCCACAAGCTCAGAAACTCGCAAGGCCAGCCTGCCAGTCCCGCACCCCACATCAAGAACTCGATCCCCGGCCCCGATGCCCATGCGGGAGATCAGCACGCCGCCCTTCTCGAGCTGGCCGTCGCTAGTCCTGTCGTATGCCTCTGCGAGTTCCGGAGTATCAGGGCTAAAGTCACTCATAGATAGTAATCCGATGAACTGCCTTATGGTTGAAATACGTTATCCGCCAGAGTAAAGGTATGCTAGAAAAGTTGTTATCCAGTAAGATGAAATAATAAGCCGTGGATAAAAACTATTTCCTGGCCATCCTGACTGTAGTAGCCATAGCAGGGGCCGCGTTGATTTTCGCAGTACAGCAGGGAGGCTCGGTGCCAGTGGAGCAAATTACTCCGCCTGCTCCCGGCTATATCCAATCAACCCAAGTATACCTGATCGACTCCAATCTCAGCTACGATAGGTTCGAAGACAGCTACGTCTTGTACCTGATGGATAAATACTTCTACATAAAGGGAGACCCGTGTGTCGTTGTCAGGGGAACGATCAGAAATGACGGGGCCGACGACTGCTGGGTCGGCATCACTACCAGGCTCTATGATAGAGGCGGGCAGAGCGTCGGGACTGTAATAACAAAGTCGGCCAGGCCGTGGTTCCAGTCGGTCTTTGTCGAGAGTAATGGCACGGCATCGTTCGAGATACCTGTCAAGTACGGTAAAAAGGACGTTATGAGGTACGAGTTTGCCCTGAACTGGGGGCCGGCCGCAAATCCTCCGCCGTAGCCAGAGTGCTTTAGTTATTATTCAGCCCGTGGTCGACGGGGGCTTTTCGGGCTACAACAGATGACCGGGCACTGGTACCGGTACCCAAGCGCAAGCCATGGTCGAGAATGGTGAACTTCTATCATAAGCAGCCAATTATCCGATACTGAGAGAACCTATATTTAAGCTGTCACTGTTTATTCGATCAGTGGTTTGATGAAACGGAGCAGCATATTCACGGCGATCCTGATAGCAGCCCTCGTCTTCATGGCGGCGACGCTTGCCGCCATTATGCTGGATAACAATAGTGAAGGACCTGTGGAAATGTGGTCCGTCAAAATCAACGATACTGGCATTAATTCAAAACCATATGTCGAAGATGACGATACGTTCTATTTCATCAGTGGCAAAACACTTCACGCCATGGGCCCTCAAGGCGCCCGCTGGAATGTGGTTCTGCCAGTATATGACGAGGCAGCCGGCAAGTACGACAACTGGAATATGGAAACCGCTGTATCGGATAATAATACGATCTACATGTCAGTTTATCCGTCAAAAGGTAGCGTCCGCAATAATTGGAGCCGGGGAGAGAGTGAAATCGTAGCAGTCTCACGCAGTGGAACCATACTCTGGTCCAGACAGCTGAATAACTCCCAGACCGTAAAGCTGACCCTCTGCAACGAGCGAATTTACGCTTACGTAAACGGCTATTCTGTGATTGCGTTCGGTAAGAATGGTAGAGAGCTATGGCGGCAGGCTGGCATCCTCTTCAAACCTGCCTTCGATGAAGGAGGAAATATGTACCAGCTCTCCGGTTCGCTTGACATGACCGGAGTTATCGCCCGCTCGCCAAACGGAACGACAGCCTGGCAGCGCAGCCTCGCCGACTACGGAGTACCTTTCAGGGCGTGGAGAGCGATCTCCTACGATAACGGGACGGTGTACTTGTGGACGCATGACAGCCTTGTGGCCATCACTAAAGACGGCTCGCTGAAGTGGGTGAAGACCAGCCCGGAAGGATGGATGAGCCCTATATACGGCTACTTACCGGATGCTCAAGGCCGGTTTTTCGTGTCTGGAGGGGACGTCAACTCACCTATCCACATTATTACAGTTGATGGCGGAGAAACGATACTTGAAAACAATACCATGAGAATCAATACCGCCAACATAAAAAACGGCGTAGCATACAGTACAGATGTTAACGACGTAGGGGATAGACAGGTGGCTAACCTGTATGATTTCCAGCCTGTCAAGGTCAGCGCCCACTATTCGGAGACAGGCGAACAGATCTGGCAATACACCATTCCCGCAGGAAAGGTCTACGCAATCAGGCCAGATGCACATGAGTTCAACATAATCACGAACTCCTACGAACCCGCTTTCAGCGTTGAGGCCAACGAAACTCCTGCCGATGAGTGGTATCAGGAACGAGGCATGAAGCCTGGTTCGCAGATTATCAAAAGCCATGCCATCGCCTGGGTGGTACCGGGCAATAACACTGTATACGTTAGCTACTGGGTCTCAAACTACGAGTACCCCTTCTTCGCCGGCCGATCCAACTGCACGTATACAGGAGGAATATATGCGCTGGATATGGCAGATGGTCACCTGCTGTGGAGCCGGCCGACAGGCTCGCTTGTAATAGACATGGTCGAGCGAAATGGCACACTCTACTACAGGACTGCCGATGGCAAGCTGTCTGCCATCGGCTTCGGCATAGCAGCTGGTTTGGCTGCGGCGGCCGGCTACCTTTGCCTGCACGTTCTATCCGCGGGCACTATTACCCGCGCTCGCTCCAGGATCGACAGAAACGATAACAGGAACAGGTTATACAAGCTTATTGCAGATCGGCCGGGGTCCACCCTGCACGAGCTATCCAGGGAACTGCCGATGAACGTCGGTACCGTGAGGTATCACTTGCTGATCCTGTCGATGAACCACAAGATCACGGAGTACACCGACGACACTAAATACGTCAGGTATTTCACCAATTCCAACAGCTACTCGCCAGAGGAAAAGCTAATCATAGCCCTGCTGCGCAGGGAATCATACGGTCGGATGATACTTGTCCTTCTGAACAGCCCGGGCATCACAAACATGGAGCTCGCGGCGAAGCTGGGCCTGCCCGAGAGTGCGGTGAGCAAATACTTGCGTGTGCTATATGAGAAAAGTGTCGTCGCAAGGACGACAGAGACAGGACAGAAGCCGACATACAGGATCAGCGATCGATTCTTGCCGATAGTAAAGGCCTGCTGTGAGAAACCGGGGATTATAGATCAAGTAACCGATCCGCTAAGCGGAGCCTAGGGTAAAACGTATGGGTAAGCGGTCGACGGAGGCTTTTCGGGCTTGTCCTGCCATCAGGCAGGATGCGGAGATGGCCGGGTAATGGACGACTGCCCATGGCAGTCGTCGCCTACGAAGTGGCGTCGCTTAGGACTTGCGAAGCAACGTAAACCGGCGGCTGCGAAGCGCCAGCCGGGTTTCCGTTGCGAGGGTGCGAGTCCGGCCCGGACATCGGAGCACCCGAAAAGCCGGAGTAGGACGACCCGAAGGGTCGGACGTCGACTCGCGAAAGAGTTTATTGAACTGTAGTAATAGCCCTTTTAATGATAGGTGTTAGGGGGGCTTTTTGTAAAAAGCCCCCCTCGCCACCCCCTCAAAAACATCGCTTTAAAAATGCCCTTCGGGCTTATTCGGGTGTCGAGAGTCAGGAAAACCTTTTTTGGAAAAAGGTTTTCCGACAGCCTTTCGAAAAACTTAGTGGACACGTCGGGAATTGAACCCGAGGCCTCTTCCATGCCAAGGAAGCGATCTACCCCTGATCTACGTGCCCAAATGTGTAGAATCCAGCACTTCATAGTGCCACATAACTTATAAATCTATCGGTAGATAGCGACGGAAAAAAGGAGAAAAGTACGGCCATAGAGCACCAGGCATATAAACTATAAGTTCACCGGCCGCTCCTCTTGCAAGGTGCCAGCATCTGCAGGATCTCCCGGCCCCTCGGCGTCACCCGGTATGGGAAGCCGCCGGAGTCAGGGCTCTTCTCGATAAACCCGGGCTCGACGGCGCACGATATCTCGGCCAGAATAAGCTCGTCAATCTCCGCCCGGCTCATTCGCATGAGGTCCTTTTTCTTGTCAGGCTCCACGAATGCAAGCACGAGGTCCTCGATATCGTCTGGTATGCGCATAAAAAGAAAGAATGTCGGTCGAGCTACGATGGGCAGGGGATATCAGACACCATTCCCATCGTAGCATTCGAGCGGACTATTTTTGTCAGGCTACTGCGATCCTGCCTTCTAACGTCGGGCAAGCCCGAGCCGAAGGCTATTTTATCAGCAGGGCCGGCCTGCCGGGTATAGCATGCCGCCTCTTGTTCTCGGGGTCGGTCTCCGGGTTGACGGTCACGGTCATGCCGACCTCTCGACTAACAAAGTCCTTCGCCTCGTCGAGGACGGCCTTTTCGTCTACTCCGCTGTACACGAGCCGCTCGCTGACGACCTTGCCGACGTACTTGCTGACTTCCTTGCCATGCTTTCGCATCTCCGCATCCGCCATGACATCCTTCATGGCGTCGCCCATGTTCTTGCCGGAGGCCAGCTGTAAAGCCTTGTACTTCCACTCGTCGGCGGTGTAGATGAACACCTCTTTGGCCTCCTTGAGCTGGGCCACTTCGACGATCTCCTGGATGTCCTCGATCACGTTGCGGATGAAGTCCTCGGACTTCTCGATGGACTCGTCCACGGGCACGCTGTCGTCCCAGGACGGGTAAGGAGCCCTGGCGATGAAGCCCTGGCCGCCGATCTTCTCCCAGATCTCCTCGCAGACGTGCGGGCAGAAGGGGGCGAGGATCTTGGTCTCCGCCTCGATGAACCAGCTGATGAGCCGCTTGTTGGGCACGGGCGACCTTCTGATGTACCATTTGAGATACCGCTGCATATCAAAATACCCACGTTGAATTGCCGAGCGGAAGTCCATGTTGTCCATGGACTCTTTGGTCAGCTTGAGGGTCTTGATCGTCATGGACTCCAGCCACCGGTCGATGTACTTCTCATCGTCCCGGCCTTTGCCGTAGTTCTCGACGGCGAACTCGTACCACTGGGTCAGCCTCGGGCCGGCGTTGCGGGCGAACTCGCTGTCCCAGTTGGGGTCTTCGAGGCCTTCGCCGCCGTACATGAGGGTCATCCGGGTAGCGTCGGCGCCGTACAGGTCGCAGATGTGGCGTAATGTGTGGACGTTGCCCTTGCTGGTGGACATCTTCTGGCCGTCCAGCTGGAGGAAACCGTTGACGCTCATGCCCTTAGGCCAGTACTTCTCCGGGAAGAGGGCGGTGTGGTTGAAGATGCAGAATGCCAGGTGGTTCTGCACGAGGTCCTTGCCGCTGTTCCTCAAATCGAAGGGATACCAGTACTCGAACTCCTGCTTACACGTGTTGAGCAGGTCCTTGCTGATGCCGGTGTGCTTCGAGACGCTTTCGGCGTCGCCGATACTGAGGAACACGTAGTCGAAGAACTCGTCCGTGAGCTGCTCCGGCTTGATGCCGTACTCCGGGTTCTCGATGTACTTGGAGATCGTGTAGAACGCCATGTAGATGGTCGAGTCGGACAGGGATTCTACCACCCAGCGCTTGTCCCAGGGCAGCTCGGTGCCGAGGCCGTATTCCCTGGTGCACGCCCAGTCCTTGAGCCAGTCTATCACGTAGTCGAACTGTTTCCGGGCTTTCTCCGGGTACAGTTTCATCTGGTCGAGGGCTTTGTGGGCCTGTGCCTTCCAGATGGGGTTGCTGTAGTTGAGGAACCACTGGTCGGAGACGATCTTGACCACGCACCGGGTCAGGTCGCGACAGACAACCGGCTCGGGCAGCTCGTAGAAGATGGCGGCCTTGTCGGCGTGGACGAAGTCTGACACAAGCTCCAGCTTCGCCTCCATGACTTTCTTGCCCTTGTACTTGCCCGTGTTCTCGTTCAGGATGCCGGTGTGGAACTCCTTCTTATAGATCTCCTTCGTCGCTTCTTCCAGCTTGGGATCGTCCTGGTTCTTGATGTTCATGCCCTCGACGATCTCCTTGGCGGGGAACTTGCCGTAGCCGTCGATGGTGATGAGGTTGACGAGCTTGATGCCGCTGATGACGCTCTCGTCCAAGCCGAACTTCTTCGGGTCGTTCTCGATGTCCCTGAGCGCCGCGTAGTCATACGGAGCGTGGGCAGGCACGGACATGACCACGCCGGTGCCGACGCCGGGGTCGACGAACGTCGCGGGGAGAATGGGTATCTCGGTGCCGGTGACCTGGTTGAGGACCTTCTGGCCGATTAAAGTCTTGCCGGGGACCTTCTCCAGGATGGTCACGGCGAACTTCTGGTTCTCCAGCTTGCCGATGGTCTCCTCGGAAACGATCCAGACCTCGTCGTTGACCTTCGCCCTGACGTAGGTGACCTCGGGGTTGAGCCAGAGGTTGGTGACGCCGAAGGTGGTCTCAGGCCTGTAAGTGCCGCAGGGCAGAATTGCGTCGCCGACCTTGAACTTGATCAGGTAGATCTCCTCGGGGGTGACGCCCTCGCCCTCGAGCCTGCCGTGATCACCCACGGGCGACTTGCACCTGGGGCACCACACGACGGGGTGCTCGCCCATGACGATGTAGCCGCCGGCCTTGAGCTTCCGCATCTGCCACTGGATGAAGTGATCGTACGGCGGATTTAATGAGGTGGTGATGAACGACCGGGTCCAGTCGACCGCGGCGCCGATGCGCTTCAGGTCCTTCTTCGTCTCCCTGGGGAAGAACTCAGTCCAGTATACTGGGTCGGCGAACTTCGGGATCTCCTCCTCGGGGATGCCCATCTTGCGGAGGATGTCCATCTGCTTCTTCTCGCCCTCGGCGATGCGCTCGGCCGCTGCGACGATCGGCGTGCCGGTGCAGTGGAACCCGAACGGGAACAGGACGTTGAAGCCCTGCATGAGCTTGTACCTGGCCATGACCTCGGCCCGGATGCCGCTGAAAGCCCGGCCGATGTGGAAGTAGCCGTTCATGTACGGGTAGGGGAAGGTGATGAAGTACTTCGGCCGGCCCGGCTCGACCACGGGCTCGAAGGCCTTAGCGTCCTCGTAGCGTTTCTGCCACTTTTCTTCGATAGCCTTGAAATCCATGTTTGAATGCCTCGCTGGAGAATGATAGTGAATCTGTTAAGTCTTGTCGTAGTCTTATATAAGTATGACTGTATAAGGCTTTTCATTTCAGCATCGGCCGAGGCCGGGGACAGGGACAACACTTTGCGCTTCCCTATCTGCCGGGCTGCGGGTGAACGACAGCAGGAAAACTAATTAAACGCCAGGACGCCAGGACACCGAGTATTTTAGACTATGTAGCCCTGCAGCCAGATGATGCCGCTCACGTGGTCGCCCGGGGAGATCTTCTCCGAGATGGCGTTGGAAGTGGCGCAGAGGTACAGGTCGAACGGGGCGGAATCGGGGCCTGTGCGGGCGGTGGTCTTGATGATCACCGCTTTCTTGTCGAAGGCGGTGAAGTCTTTTACGCCCTGTACGACGCCTCTGAAAACGTAGTCGTCGACGTCGCCGTTCTCGTACCGGATGAGAACTTCGTCCGCGGCCGATTTTAGATCATGGGACTGGGCTCTGGCTTTGCTGAGCACGTAGGCGACGCCCGAGATGAGCACCCGCACGTCCTTGCCCGGGTAGTACGAGTTGCGGTTCTTGAAGTATAAAGAGTCGAAAAAGGTGGCTGTGCCCTCGTTCAGCCAGACTTCGAGCTGGCCTTCGTACGTGTTGTTACACTCGGTGATCTGGGTGATCCTCGCCGGGAGCGGCCTGCCCACAGGGAACAGGGGGTAGACGGCGAGAGTCTCGCCGTTTTTGGTGAGCGTCAGGATCTCCAGCGGGCCTTTGCCCGACAGGTAGCCGGAGATGTCGTCGGTGCCATAGTGCACCGTTTTCCGGTCCCTTGACGCCCCCAGCGCGTCGATGCACAGCCTGCCGGCCTCCTCGTCGTTCCTCGCCAGGATGCGGAGGTGCCCGGCGTGGTCCACGTTGCCCTTGAGGAGGTCGGGCTGCCGGATACGCTCCCCGCCCATGTCGGTCGTGGAGTCGGTAAAAGGCAGGAGGACTGGCGCCTCGATCTGGATGCGCTCCTGAACAGGCTGCTGTACTTTCTTAGCCGGCGTGACTGCGGCCTTTCCCTTCAGCGCTTCCCTGAGCTTGTCGAACACTGCTACACTCCCCCTTATCGATGGGACTTATATCAGCGTGCTGTATTAAGCCTTTTTATCGCGGGCTTAATATGCAAGCCTATAGTATCCAGAGATCAATGGGATAGTGATGGATATTCAGGTATAATCGCTGAAGTCTGCGCTCTGGCTCCGCGATACTTATTTGGTGGATGCAGCCCTGATCAGCCTCTGCTTACAGGTGTTACTTACTATGACCGACATTCCACGAGATCATCCGCGGTACCAGTCCCTGGTGACC
Organism: Methanocella arvoryzae MRE50; assembly: GCF_000063445.1. Taxonomy (NCBI): domain Archaea; kingdom Methanobacteriati; phylum Methanobacteriota; class Methanomicrobia; order Methanocellales; family Methanocellaceae; genus Methanocella; species Methanocella arvoryzae. The sequence continues at coordinate 1,985,254 of NC_009464.1, read as the reverse complement.
AGGGAGATGCTGGTGAAGGGCGTGCGGGACGGCATCACGAGTATGCAGGGGCTCATCGCCCATGGCAGGGGCGAAGCTTTCGACTACCTGCTCGGCGAAAAAACGACAGCCCCGGCGCTCGGCGCTGAGAAGGCTGCCGTGGCGATGCTGTTGCTCGCCCGGAACCCGGTCGTCTCGGTGAACGGCAACGCCGCGGCCCTGGCGGCGCCGGAGATGGTGGCGCTGGCGAAAGAGGTGAACGCAGGCGTGGAGGTCAACCTGTTCCACCGGACCGAGGAGAGGGTGGGCAAGATCGCCGGCCTGCTCAGGTCTAACGGCTGTGAGCCCCTCGGAGTGCACCCTGACCGGCTTATTCCGGGCCTGTCTCACGACCGGGCGAAAGCTTCTTCGGAAGGCATCTTCACGGCGGACGTGGTGCTCGTGCCGCTGGAAGACGGTGACCGGTGCGAGGCGCTGGTGAAGATGGGCAAAAAGGTCATCGTCGTTGACCTGAACCCGCTGTCCAGATCTGCCAGAACTGCGACGGTCACCATAGTCGACAACATCGTCAGGGCGCTGCCGAACATGGTGAAGCTGGCTGAAGAGATGAAGAGCCTGCCCCGGCCCGAGCTGGAAAAGATCGCCGGGGGATTCAGCAACGAGACGGCGCTCTCCGCGGCCCTCGATGCCATGATGGAGACCGTGCAGAGCTCCAAACAGCACTAACCCTTCAGCCCGGCGCCGGGGCTGCTCCGCCTTCGGCGTCACCCCATACGTTTTTCTCTTTATCGATAGCCGTGCAATCGGTAACAAAACATTATTATATTATTAAATTAATACAACTGAGTGTTGATCGATATGGCGGAAGATGTAGAACAAATGATCGGTACCACCACGTCTACCCCGCATGCCAGAACACAGGCTGCGTTAAAGGCAGAGCGTTTAGTCGATACCACAGTATCCAGGGCTGACGAGATGAAATTGCATACAGCCGAGGCTCTTGCGGAAGCTGCCAGAAAGCTCAGGGAAGCAGACCTCGGATCCAAGGGCCAGGAAGTCAAGGCCATCATAGACGACATCGAGGCCCGCACCGCGGAGCTCAAGGCAGAGGTAGACAAGAAAGTGGAGCCGGTAGAGACGTTCATCGTCGAGCACCCGTTTGCTTCGGTCATGATCGCCGTGGGCATAGGCTTCATGGTAGGCTCGCTGATGACGAGGCGCGACTAAGACTAAAAGAGAGACCAGGATAGAGAGAAAGAGAGTGACTGAGAACATGGATCAGGCCACAGGCGGAACCACGGCAGCATCATCTGCCACAGCTGCAGAGGAAAGCTCGATTGAACAGGAGTTCGCCGATCTGGTCAAGTACTTAGATCTATACGTACGCCAGAAGACAGACCTGTATTTACAACACTATGTCTTCGACCCGTTCGACTTCCTGATCAGGCAGCTGATCTACGTTTCCGTGCTGGCCGCCCTGCTGGTCGCAGGAGCGCTGGCCCTCGTGGCCGGATCCATCCTCTTCATCTCCACGCTGATACCGCTCTGGGCAGCGCTCCTCATCATCGGAGTCGTAGCGATTGTGCTGGCAGCAGTCATCGCATACTTCCTGTTCTCCAGAGTGCCGGTCCTGAAGACACCCAGTACCACGGAGATGGTGCAAAGTGGCAAAGCATAAGGTGACCGAAGAGGACATCCGCCTGACAGAAGCACTGATAGGCCAGTCCTTCGGCAGGCTGAAAACGACTGTAGCCAGAGCCCCGCACGACCTCATCAGGCCGGCGACCAGCACGATCAGGGACCACCCATTCATGACCACCGCGGCCGCCGTAGGAACGGGAATCGTCGCCTTCAGGATAATCAGGATGCTCACTCCAAGAGTCGTGGTCAAGGAAGTCCCTGCCAAGCACAACATCACCGTACAGGAAGGCGGCGGAGGAGGCAGCATGGTCTCCCAGATACTGGCCCTCGCCGCACCATACGTCATGGGCGTCCTCCAGCAGGAGCTGGGAAAAATGATGGCCGGCCCCCAGCAGAAGAGCCGGTAGCTTCTAATTTTATTACAGGGTTGCGCCGATGGAACCACGACAGCACGGCGATTATTCACCACAGAGGCACAGAGAGCACCTATAACCACAGAGTGCACAGAGACTCACAGAGACTTACTTAATAAGTAATCATATCCAGAGATTAATAGAATATCTCTGTGAACCTCTGTGCGTCTCTGTGCCTCTGTGGTAACCAGTCCTCTGTGAACCTCTGTGCGTCTCTGTGCACTCCGTGGTGAATAATCGCTCTCGGTGAATTCTGCAGCAAAAAAGTTAATCAGTGCCCGTGATGCCCCTTGTGCCCATGTGGTCTGGACTCAAGGCGCTCGCCCGCGATTACCCGGAGCAGGTTGGGCGTCTCCAGCTCTCTGGTGCCCGCGCCGTAGCCGGCCTTCTCCACGCGCATCCGGGGCAGGGGGCCGAAGCCTTTGCAGGCCTCCGCGAGGATGGCGGCGCCTGTCGGCGTTGCTAGCTCGGCCTGGACGCCGGTGGAGTACACGGGTATCCCGGAGAGGATTTCGAGGGTGGCGGGGGCGGGTACGGGCAGCAGGCCGTGAGAGCTCCTGACGAAGCCGCTGCCCACGTTGACAGGGGAGGCGTAGACCTCTTCGATGCCAGCCTCCTTAAGGCAGATGGCGGCTCCGACTACGTCGGCGATGGTGTCCAGCGCCCCGACTTCGTGGAAGTGCACCTGCTCGACCGGGATGCCGTGCACCTTAGATTCGGCCGCGGCGAGGCGCCTGAAGACGGCCCGGGAGAGCTTGCGTACTTCGGGGGGCAGGCCGCTGCCGTCGATGATCCCGACGATCTCCGGGAGGTGCCGCTCCTCCGTAGTGTCGGGGACGGCCACGTCTACCTTCGTGGCCGCGATGCCGTTCCTCGTAACCTTCTCTGCGGTGACTTTCAGCCCCGGGAGGCCCAGCGCGTCCAGCCCCTGAGACAGCACTTCAAGGGGTACGCCCATATCTACCATGGCGCCGAGGAACATGTCCCCGCTGATGCCCGAAAAACAGTCGACGTATAAAATTTTCACTCTTATCGCCCCTTGAGTATCTCGTTCAGGCTGCCGGTGCGGAAGCCTTCGAGATCGAGCGCCACGTAGGTGAAGCCTGCCTTCTTCACCCGTTCCACAATCTCTTTCCTGAACTTGAGGACGCTCTCCAGCTCAGAGTCGGGTACCTCTATCCTCGCTACGTCCCCGTGATACCGCACTCGCAGCTGGCCGAAGCCGAAGCAGTGCAGCGCCCGCTCGGCCTCGTCCACCATTCGGAGTCGATCCCTGGTGATCTGCGCGCCGTAAGGAATGCGGGAGGCCAGGCAGGCCCGGGAAGGCCGATCCCATGTCGGCAGGCCCATCAGCCGGGACAGCTCCCTGATCTCGCTCTTGTACAGCCCCGCCTCCCGGAGGGGGCTGCGGATCCCGAACTCTTTCATGGCCTTTTCACCCGGCCGGTAGTCGGCCTCGTCATCCTTGTTCGAGCCGTCCACGATGTAGTCCAGCCCCAGCTCGTCCTTCAGGTGTACCAGCCTGGCAAACCGGCCCCGTTTGCAGATGTAACACCGCTCGGGAGTGTTGGCGACGAAGTCCGCGTTCTCCACCTCGTCGGACCGGATGATGATGTGCCGCACTCCCAGGTCCTTAGCGATCATCGCGGCGTCGTCCACGTCTTCCCGGTGGGTGATCTCCGAGATGGCCGTCGCAGCAGCAACTTTGTCGGCGCCCAGCGTGTCCACGGCGCACTTCAGCAGAAGGGTGGAGTCCACTCCCCCGGAGAAGGCTACGAGAACGCTGCCCAGCTCTCGCAAGATGCGCTGGAGCTTGAAGAGCTTCGCCTCTGGCGTAAGTTCGGGGGATACGAGTGTCATTGTACCTTAATTGGCATCCATGTATCTAATGGTTTGCGCGTGCGGCGCACGCTGAAAGTATTATGAGCCCGGGGCTGCCAGAATAACGTTCACCAATGCGAAAATTAGTTTGCAGGACCCGTAAACTCCCCAATGCGATGCATGGATACTTTCGCCGCATAGCGGCTATACTTTTGCGCAGCATACAGAGAAAGAATTTGAAGTATGTGGCCAAACTTTCCCGCTATATATTGATCATCTACAGCAGGTTATCTACACATGACAGCGAAGAGAAAGAGAAAAACGTATACGCCGCCCTCTTCCGTGAGCTACGCCACGCTCGATCACACGGACGAGGAGATACTCAGCCTGTTCGAGCCGTCGGTCCGCCAGTGGTGGACGGAGACCTTCGGCCCGAAAAAGCAGGTCAACAACGGCTATTTTACCCCTCCCCAGCGGCTCGCCATCCCCCTCATCCACCAGGGCAAAAACGTCCTCATCTGCAGCCCCACGGGCTCAGGTAAGACCCTGTCCTCGTTCACCGCCATCATCAACGAGCTGTTCCTGCTCGCCAGCTCTGAAGGGCTTGAGAACAGTGTCTACTGCATCTACATTTCACCGCTCAAGTCGCTCGCCAACGACATCCACAAGAACCTGGAGCAGCCTCTGGACCAGATTAGCAAGCTGTACGGCGACGAGAAGCTGATCCGGGCCGCCATCCGGCACGGGGACACCGCCAGCGACGAGCGCTCCTCCATGCTGCGCAAGACGCCCCACATCCTGAACACCACGCCCGAGACGCTGGCCATCCTCCTCAACTCTCCCAGGTTCGTGGAGAAGCTGGCGACGGTCCGGTGGGTGATCATCGACGAGATCCACTCCATGGCCGACACCAAGAGAGGCGTCTTCCTCTCGCTCGCCCTGGAGAGGCTGGAAGAAGTGGTCAGAAAGCCGTTCGTCCGCATCGGCTGCAGCGCCACAGTGGAGCCGCTGGATAAAATTGGAGAGTTTCTGGCCGGGTGCGAAAATGGCATACCCAGGGACGTCACGGTGGTAGACACACGCTTCGTCAGAGAATTTGACCTAAAGCTGTTATGCCCTGTACCCAACCTGATCGAGGCTTCCGCCCAGGAGGTCAACCACGCCCTGTACGAGATGATCCACGGGATGATCCAGGAGAACACCAACACCCTCGTCTTCACCAACACGAGGAGCGGGGCGGAGCGCATCCTGTACCACCTGCGCAAGGAGTACCCCGACTATTACAACGAGGAGAACTCAGGCTGCCACCACGGTTCCCTCTCCAAGGGAGGCCGCCTCGACATCGAGGACAAGCTGAAGGCGGGCACCCTCAAGGTCGCCACGTCATCGACTTCGCTGGAGCTGGGCATCGACATGCCGTACCTCGATCTCGTGATCCAGGTGGGCTCCCCGAAGTCGGTCTCCGCGCTGCTCCAGAGGGTCGGCAGGGCCGGCCACAGCCTGGGCCAGGTCGTCAAGGGCCGGGTCATCGCGCTGGACCGGGACGAACTGATCGAGTGCGCCGTCATGCTCAAGAAGGCGCAGGACGGCTTCATCGACGGCGTCAACATCCCGGAGAACTGTTTAGACGTCTTAATCCAGCACGTGTTCGGCATGGCCATCAACGAGCCCATGGAGCTGGAGAGGGTCAAGAAGATCGTCCGCCGGAGCTACTGCTACCGGAACCTGAGCGACGAGGACTTCGACGAGGTCATCAAGTACCTGGCGGGAAGTTTGCCGGGCATGGAGGACCGGAGCATCTACGGCAAGATCTGGCACGACCCGGAGACGGGAAAGATCGGCCGGAGGGGGAAGCTCGCCCGGATGATTTATTATACTAATATCGGCACCATCCCCGACGAGTTCTCCTGCGACGTCATCACGAGAAGCGACCAGAAGTGGGTGGGCAAGCTCGACGAGCAGTATCTGGAGAAACTGCAGAAGGGCGACGTGTTCGTGCTGGGCGGCAAGTTCTTCGAGTTCCAGTACCGCCGGGGCAGCAAGGTCTACGTCGACCCGTCCCACAGCCGGCCCACTGTCCCGTCGTGGTTCTCGGAGAGGCTGCCGCTGTCCTTCGACCTGGCGCTCCACATCCTCGACTTCCGGGACATGATGGCCCGCAGAGTGGGGGACCGCAGCACCCGCAAGTGGCTGTTAAATACATATCCGCTGGACGAGAACAGCGCGGAGAGCATCTACCAGATCTTCGACGAGCAGATCCGGTACAAAGGCGAGAACTCTATCTCCACGAGGAAAAAGTTCGTCATCGAGGAACATTTAGACAAGCCTCACTTCCGCCGGTACTACTACTTCCAGTCCAACTACGGCAGGCCGTTCAACGACGGCCTCAGCAGAGTATTAGCCTATATCGTTTCCCGCCAGCGCACCAGCAACGTGACCCTGTCGGTCAGCGACAGCGGTTTCTTCATCTCGGTGCCGCTGTCCAAAAAGCTGGACCTGCTGGACTACATCGAGTCGCTGGACGAGACCAAGGTCAAAGACTTACTAAGACTATCGCTCGAGGAATCTCAGCTGCTGAAGCGCATGTTCAGGATCAATGCGACCAGATCGCTCATGATCCTCAGGAACTACAAGGGCCACCAGAAGAGCGCCAAGCGCCAGCAGGTATCGGCAGACATGATGCTGTCGTACGCGCACAAGCTGGACAACTTCGCGGTGCTCGAAGAGGCCTACCGGGAGATCATCGAGGACAAGCTGGAGATAGCCCACATCCAGCAGATCATCCGGGGCATCAAGGACGGGGAGATAGAGGTCGAGCTGATCCCGGTGGAAACCCCGAGCCCGCTCAGCTTCGGCATCGCCTCGCTGTCGGCCTCGGACGTGGTGCTCGCAGAGGACAAGAACTCGCTGCTGAAAGAATTCCACCAGCGGGTCATGGAGAAAATCAAGGCATGAAGATCGAGTACCTGAACGGCGCCGCCTACTTCCCCGAGACCGGGACGTGCGCCGTCTCGGACGTCCACATCGGCATCGAAGGCGCCCTCCAGGCGGAAGGCTTCGCCATGCCGCTGGACGAGGACAAGGAGCTGCTTAAAAAGTTCAAGTCCATAGTGCAGCGGTTTTCCCCCAAAACGATGGTGCTGGACGGCGACGTGCTCCACGAGTTCCACAAGCTCCGGAAAAACACGAAAAAGTCGTTCGACCGGATCATGATGGCCCTCCTCTCCTCGGTGGACGAGGTAGTCCTAATTACGGGATCGCACGACAGGATGCTGGACGCCGCCCTGCAGGACGTCGACGGCATCAGGAGCGAGCAGTTCTACGTTTCAGGAGGGATCATGTTCGCCCACGGCGACGCCATACCCGAGAGGGCGAACGATAAGGACATCAAGCTCATCGTGATCGGCCACGAGCACCCCACCCTCGACATCGAGATGAAGAAGGAGCCCTGCTTCCTGTACGGTAAAAACGCCTGGCGCGGCAAGGACATCCTCGTGCTGCCGGCGTTCAATCCGCTCTGCGCCGGGACTTCCATTAATTACATGGACTCCCGGGACTTCATGTCAGCGTTTATAAGAGAAGGCGACATCGGGAGTTACCGGCCCATCATCGTCGTCGAAGGCGAGACGCTGGAGTTCCCGCCGCTGAGAGAGTTCAGAGACTGGATACAGTATCAGTGATTTTTCTGACAGACTGCACAGATGGGAATAGGAGGTAGTATTCGGCGCCTGGCCGCCTTGTTATTATTTCGCAAAGGCGCAATGACGCAACGGCGCAAAGAAATAAGAGGAAAAACTTAGCGTCCCATGAAACTTGTTGTTTCGGCGAGGGTTGCATGGCCCCCAAGCACTCGCCTTATGAAAAATGTGGTATTCAGGTAGAAGCTATGAAAAATTAGAAGTTGGCCCCACATAAGTCGAAAATACCGCCAAGCCCGCCAAGGGGCCAAGCTCGCCAAGAGCTAATTTTTAATGGAACGCCAAGAGATATTTTTCATGGAACGCCAGGAGGCCGGGCACACCAGGGACTTTTTCGATCGGAACCACACCGATCACTAAAATTATTGCCTGGCGTTCCATGAAAAGTCTGGGTCCGGGAGGTGTTGAGAGGTCGGAGGGGAGGTCGGAGAGGCTCACGGAGTTCAGAGAGAACTTTCAAGCTGGGAGTTCAGGGAGTTCATGGAGATCCGAGAGGAGGTTATGAGAGTACCCGGAGGTCAGAGAAAATATCTTTAAAAAATCCTCTCCGATCTTTCCACACTCCCAATCCTCCTCTATGACCTCTCCGCCCTCTCCAACCTCCCAGTTTGAAAATCCTCTCCCGTCTCCCGGGAACTCCCCGACCTCCAGGAGTTTTTCACCGGCTTAAATAGAAAAACCAGTTTTCATGAGACGAGTGCCTGGCCCCTTGGCGAGCCTGGCGGCTTTACAAGCGCAGAAACTGAGAACTGCCAGTATTTCATCACTTATACCTGATCAAGACTCCGATCATCACCCGACTCTTTGCGTCGGCGCCTTTGCGATCTAAAACCGAGGCCTCCTGGGGCCGAGACTACCCCATTTTTCATACCCACAATTTGAAAAACTCTTTTTCACGAGTTGGTATGCTCAGGAGTTTACCCGAGCATCATATCTTTTTCAGTCACATGCGGGTGGTGGTACCTGGCGATCGCAGGAGTTTTCTTGCCAAGCTGCACCGCCTGCTGTGGGCACCAGTGGAAGCAGGCGATGCACTTCGCGCATTTATCGCCCCACGTCACCGTGGTGCCGTTGACCTTGATGTTGCCGGCCGGACAGATATTCTCACAGGTGCGACAGCCTGTACAATTGCGTGTCGTGAAGAAGCTTTTCTGCGTGCAGCGACTTGCCGGTGCCGGAAAAATAATAGATAGTCGTTGTCAAGGTCATTCCTCCGCGAGGATCATCTGCCTAATCGCTTCCGCCAGCTCTACGAGCTTCCTGCAGTCCACCAGCTCAGGGACGTCTCGGGAAGTGTGGGTGATGTCGGCCGTCAGCTCCAGCAGGTACTCCGAGGTGAATGCGATAGTGGGCACTCCGCTCATGGCGAAGATCATGTGATCTCCCTGGGGCCACTCGGGCCCTTCGGCGATGCCGCTGAACTGCCCGAAGACCTCGTCTGCTTTCTCCTGCACCCCTTCCGGGCAGCCGTAGAACGAGTAAGCGGTCTTTCCTTTAACATACCCTGCGCCGTCGATGTTGAGGGCAAGGCGGACTCTGCCGATCTCCTCCCCGTACCTGCGGAGGTAGTCCATCTCCCCGGCGGCGCTATAATTATCCTCCCCGTTGATGGCAACGATCTCGATGCCTGTCGGGCCAGTGTAGTTTTCTAGCATTTCTGCCAGCAGCATCAGCACAACCACGCCGGAGGCGTTATCGAGGGCGCCTGGGGTCGTGGCCTTCGCATCTACGTGAGCGGTGACGACCACCTTTTTCACAGCATCTGGATTCCTGACGGCGATCACGTTACAGGCCGTCGACGGAATGCGCCGGGCATCGATGGTAAGCTCGACTGATTTCCCGCCGTGGGCTGATATCTCCTCCCCTAGCACGTCTGTGCAGTATGCAGAGGGTATGTCGAAGTTGCCGTCCTCGATCATTGGGTAAGGGTACATGCCTCCGACCATTGCCGGGTTCTTGCCCGTAGCGGTAATGATCGCTGCCGGCTGCTTCTTTTCCAGCAGCTTGTGCAGCGCCCTGTGGTGGTCGGGGTAGAAGAACGGATAGTCCTTCGGCATCAGCTGCTCCTCGCACAGCTCGCCCTTCAGGAGCAGGATCTTCCCCTTGCACCGGGCTTTCTTCAGCTCCCCGAGGGTGGAGGCGGCCACGAGCTTGCCCGATCCGGCATAGCCGGGAGAGTACGGGCTCGAATAAAGGTCGTACGATTCGCCGCCGCATTTTAACGACGAGGCCCCGCTCTCGAAGTCCAGGCACTCGAAAGGTGTGGTATCAACTGTAAACCCGAACCGGCCAAACGTCCGGGCGACGAAGCCAGTGGCCTCTTTGTTACCGGGCGAGCCCACGCTCCGACCGGGCTGGCAGGCGCATAAAGTATCGAGGTATGCCATGGCTTTTTGCGTTAAATCAGGTGATGTGGAAGGTACGCTAACTTGCTGTATGGTTCTCATATTGTATCAGTACAATATGGTACTAATGCAATATATAAAACTGTCGACGATCAGGGGGCATGGGAAAAATTACGTCAAATAATGGCTGGCAATTTAATCGAGGAGAACGCCGGGAAAAGAGGGAAGCATGGCGTTCCATGAAAAATCTGGGTCAGGGAGGTATTGAGAGGTCGGAAGGGAGGTCGGAGAGGTTCACGGAGTATAGAGAGAACGTTCAAGCTGGGAGATCAGGGAGGTCATGGAGATCAGAGAGGAGGTTATGTGAGGTACCCGGAGGTCAGAGAGAATTAACTTAAAAAATCCTCTCCGACCTTTCCACACTCCCCAACCTCCTCTCAGACCTCTCCGCCCTCCCCGACCTCCCAGCCTGAAAATCCTCCCCGGCCTCCCGGGAACTCCCCGACCTCCAGGGGTTTTTCATTGCTTATCTTGAAAAAACAGTTTTCATAAGACAAGTGCTTGTAGAGGGCGCAGATATTGACAGCGAGCTACTGCTCGCTGCACATCCTGCCGCCGATGGCCCAGTCCTCTTTCTTCACGCTGATCAGGACTACGTGGACCGCTTCGGCGGGCACGCCCTGGTCGGTGAATACTTTGGTGATCCCTTCGACGATCTGCTTCTTCTGCTCGGCCGTGCGGCCGTCCCACATCTTGACTTCTACGACTGGCATGAATTAAAGTAGAGCGCCGGCGCTTAAATATTTAGAGGTCGCCCAGCGTCTTGCTGGCGTGCAGGTAGAACGCCTGCAGCATCTTCACGGCCTTCTCCGTCTTTTTCTCTAAAGCGAAGGTCATGATCTTGTCCCTGTCAGAGTGGACGTACTCCAGCACCGCAAATGACATGGTATACGAGATACCCCTCGCTCTGCGCCTCGCCCAGTACGCCTCATTTTTCAGACCGTAGGCGTCGCACATGTAGCCGATGAAAAGATACGGGTTAAAGTCGGTCTGGTCCCCGGCCATGATGGCGGTGCAGAACCAGTAAATAGACTTCTCGAGGTCGCCCGTGCAGAAGTAGCACTCCGCCAGCCGCCGGCACAGGGCGCTCTTACCCCTGCACTTCTCTATTCCAGAGCGCAGGATGTCTTTCGCCAGCTCGTAGTTGCGCTTCTTCATGTAGTAGCTGGCGCACCAGTAGTACGGTACGTGGTAGTCGGGCTGCAGCCGGCGCTCGTCTTCGAAGGTGAAGATCTCCTGCGGCCGGGGGTTGTCCTCGTGGTCCTGGAAGTCCTGGATGGCGTCGGCCAGCCTTCTGTTGTGGGCCAGCATCCGGGGCTCCGGCTCGTCCCTGATCGAGGCGTCGTAGACCTGCTCGAGCCCGATCGGCAGCGGCTTTTCCGCCCTTCGGGACAGGAAATCGAGGATGCCCATAGTACTTGTATGGTACGGGCCGCGCATATATATTGATTATCGGGCCGGGCAGGGGAGCGAGTTCATTGCGGCCTGCGGCAATCCCTGATGCTTCTCCGGGCTTTTCCTGCGATCACCTTTTTGCTGCGCCCTCCGAATCTCGTATGGTGTTGGGTATGAAGCTGACAGTCATCGTAGTGGCAACAGTACTGCTGGCATGCATGGCGACAGGGATGGCGGTGGCGCAGAAGGTGTCTGCGGACCCCGTCCTGAGCGAACTGGACTCGCTCGCGCTCCGGGCGGACAACCTGAGCGACAGCGTGGAGTCTCAGCTGGTGGATATGAACGTCGCTGCGGGCGCAGGCGAGAATAATGCTACTGGAGTGCCTGAAAGCGATCCTGGAGCGCTCAGAATGATGGCGGAGAGAGGCAAGAACAACGCTGATACTTATGAGGCACAGCTATCCGAGATCGAAAAGGGCCTCCGGGATGTCCAGAGCCGGTACGACCCGGAGCAGTATGGCCACGGCGACGCCACAGCAATCGAGAGCCGGATGAGCTACCTGGAGAACAGGATCGGGCACATCCGTAACATGATCAATGACGTGCGGGCCGCTGCGGACAGGATCGGCCGGGCCACGTAGTCGAAAGATCTGTGAGCTGGCTGTAAGCGATTTGTACCTGGCCGGCGGTCGGGGGCATCCCCGCGGACACATCGAGATATCGCCTCTAGACAGCTTTTCTGTCCGCGGGGATGCTCCCGACCATGCGGAGCACAATGGTAGCAGGAGCCCGGCCAGTCAGTAAAGCTTTATAGCTTCCGGGGCCTATTCTTCGGCGATGGCAGCCGAAAGTAGCCTTCCGCCCGGGGACATGGAGATGAGCCTGTCGGAGCACCTCAGGGAGCTGAGGAACCGGCTGATCATTGTGATCGCCGTCACTCTTTTGCTTATGCTTGCTATCTTTCCGTTCTCCGCCGGCCTGGTGGACGCAGTTCTTGCCCATGCTGTGCCTTCTTACGTGAAGATCACGACTTATGCGCCGATGGAGATGTTTAAGGCGAGGCTGACCATGTGCTTCATCGGGGCGATCACCGTGGGCTTTCCGCTGCTGGTGTACGAGGCGTTCCGGTTTGCAGCGCCGGGACTGTACCCGCATGAGAAGCGTTTTCTGTACCTGGTGTTCCCGTTCTCGCTCCTGCTCTTCGTCGCGGGAGGCCTCGTCGCATACTTCGTGACCCTGCCGCTGTTCTTCAGCATCGTCATTGGGCATGGGCTGGAGGTAGCCGCGCCTGCGTTGTCCGTGGGCGAGACGTTCTCGATCGTGACCAACTTCGTGGCAGGCCTGGGCCTCGTCTTCCAGGTGCCGCTGATCATCGTGCTGGCGATCAAGATGGGCCTGGTGAAGAGAGAGACGCTGGTCAAAGGCCGGCTGGGAGTGTACGGGCTGCTTTTCGGCGTGGCCATGTTCTTCTCCCCGGACCCGACGTTGTTCTCCCAGCTCATTGTACTGGCTGTGCTGGCCATACTGTTCGAGGTAAGCATGGTGCTGACCCGCTTCCTGTGATATGAGAAAGAATTTTAAGAGCTAGTGCACTAAGTTATACAGCTATCAAGAGATGAGCCTCTGGCTCGCGGGCGGGATGGACGATGACGGGAGAAAAAATGGACGGCCCAGTATTGCCGGGGCTGGGCAGGAGAGCGTTTCTTGCACTGGCCGCTACGACCGGAGCCGCCGCTTTTCTCGCAATGCACAGCCCAGGCGTCGCCGCCGCGATCGCGGACTCCAGAAAGAAGCTTTTATGGCTGAGGGGCTCGGGCTGCGGAGGGTGTACTGCCTCGTTCCTGAACGGTGGGTACCCGGACGTGCTGGCGGCCCTCGACAGCGTTGGAGCGGTGATTACGTATCACGACGGCCTCATGGCCCAGCAAGGCATCACCCTCGACGGCGTGTCCAAGACTCCCGACACTTACAATGCGCTCAAGAAGCTCGACCTGCTCATCGATTCGGGCGACTACGTGCTGGTGGTCGAGGGCGCCATTCCTAACGGCCCTGATGGCACCGGCAAGTATTGCACCACCGGCGGCCGGGCGGTGAAGGAGATCTTTTCCGAGGCGGCGGAGAAGGCCGAGACGATCATCGCGCTGGGAACGTGCGCCGCTTTCGGCGGCATTTCCTCGGCCGGCCGGAGCGTCACCGACGCCCGCGGCGTCGCTTATACGGGCGCCTCCCGTTTTAATGGCATCCTGAGCGAGCTGAACATGCGCAAGAAGGTGATCAACGTCCCGGGCTGCCCCGCGCACCCCGACTGGTTCCTGCTGACGCTGGCCGACGTGCTCTCCGGCGCAGAGGTGACGGTGGACGATTATCGCCGGCCTGCGGCCTTCTTCAGCAAGAGCGCCATCCACGATACCTGTACGAGACGGGGCTCTTACGATCAGGGGCAGAGAGATACGCAGTTTGCAGGCGAAGGCTGCCTCTACGGCGCGGGCTGCAAAGGTATGATCACATACGCAGACTGCCCTGTCAGAAGGTGGAACGGCGGGGTAAGCACCTGCACCCTCGCAGGCGGGCCGTGCGTGGGCTGCGTCGAAGCAGAGTTCCCGGGCGCTTTCATGCCCTTCTTCAACAGGGTGGAGGACAGGAGCCTGATATCAGGCACCAACGTCGACCTCGGGGCCAAGGTGATCCTGGGCGCCGCCATTCTCGGGGCGGGCGTCCACGCGGTAAAACGCCTCGCGATAGGGGACAACGATAACGAAGGCGACGGCGACGAGGAGAAGCTGTCTGAAAAGCGCAGCAGGAGGGGTCGGTAACGGTCAGGATAGATATAGACCCGGTAAGCCGGACGCAGGGTGGGCTCCGGGTCTCGGTGGAGATGAAAGACGGCTCGGTCGTCGACGCGAGGTGCTCCGGCACCACCTACCGGGGCTTCGAGCAGATGATGATCGGCCGGGACCCCATGGACGCAGTATACTTTACCCAGCGGGTGTGCGGCATGTGCTCGACGCCCCACGCCACGGCGGCGGCCGGGGCAGTCGAGAGCCTGGCCGGGGCTACAGGCCAGATACCGAAGGATGCGCTGCTCGTGCGCAACATCCTGAACGGCCTGGCATGGCTGCGCAGCCACGTGGAGAACCTGTACCTGTCGTTCCTGCCTGACCTGGCGGACCCGATCTACGGCGATCTCCTCAGGTATTCCGACGTGGGCACCGCCCTGACCGGAGAGCTGGCCGGCAGGTTCAACGTGCCCGGCTACGCGTCTACAGGACATACGGCCCCGGGGTCGGCGTATACAGACGCGATCAGGTTCGTCAAGCTCACGGGAGAGGCGGAAGCCATTCTGGGCGGACGCTCCCCTCACTCCCCGGTAATTGTGCCGGGAGGCGTCACGGTCCGGCCTTCCGCCTCAGACCTCATGAAGCTCAAAGGATGCTACGCCAGCATCGTGGACTTCCTGGAGAGGCGGCTCACCTACCCCCTGTCGCTGGACGAGTGGCTCGAGAACACCCACAGCACGCAGGCTAACCCCGACTTCATCCTCAACCGGATCAAATCCCTCCCGACCGGAGACCTGTCCATGGAGAAGGGCTGGAATGACATGCAGCTCTTCTCGGTGTTCTGCTCCCGGATGATGAGCTATGACTTCCTGTCCATGCCCATCTACGTTGAGCTGGATACGCTGGGCGGCTACCCGCTGTACGATCAGCTGATCGGGTTCCTGAACTACGGCGGGTTCTACAGGGTCAGGGACAGGGCCGGCAACTTTACCGACGGCTATTCCCCGGTGGACGGCGAGGAAGGCACCTTCGAGATCCCCTCCGGATTCACTCCGGGCAGCATGCCCAACCTCTTCGACAGCCCCGGAAAAGCAGACCCCGCAATGGTGGCAGAGCAGGTAAGCGGCTCATTCTTCTCCTACAGTGGTGGTGAGACGGCCCTGAAGCCTGAGGCCGGAGAGACATCCCCCTCCCCCAGAGCGGCAGACATCGACTACTCGGGGCATAAGTACAGCTTTGTCAAGGCGCCCAGGTATGGCAACGTGCCCTGCGAAACAGGACCCCTGGCCAGGATGATCAACTCCAGAGAGCCCTACATCATGAACATCATGCAGATGATGCATTTCAGCAACCCTGTATTCTCGAGCGGCAAAAGCTACAACAGGACCAGCGTCTACACCAGAGTCCTGTCCCGCATGCAGGAGTGCCTGATCACCGCGCAGCTGCTCGGCAGGTGGATCGACGACCTAGAAGTCCACTCCGACCCGAGGAAGTACTGTGTACCGGTCACCCCCGGCCGCGGAGAGGCCGGGGCATGCATGATCGAAGCGCCTCGGGGAGCCCTCGGCCACTGGATGCGTCTGGACGAGGACGGAAGGATCGCCGGCTACCAGATCATCTCCCCGACCACATGGAACGCCTCGCCCCGGGACGCCGAGACCAAGTTCGGGCCGATAGAGCTGTCCCTGATCGGCGCCAAGACCACCCCGCGCGGGAACATACCCGGCTCGGAGGTCAACCCGATCAGCCTGTACCACATCATCCGCTCGTTCGACCCCTGCGTCTCCTGCGCCGTCCACACGATCAGGACAGGGTGAGATGAAATGATGGAGAAAGAGAAGCCGAAAGCCGGCAACCGGATGATCGTCGTCCGCCACACCACCCTGGAAAGGCTGTCCCACTACGCGAACATTGTCTTCCTGACCGCCCTCCTCCTGACCGGTTTCTGCGTCTACATGGGCCTCCCGTACCTGAGCTATAACGACGCCTTCGCGATACACGTCCTTTCTGGCGCCGCGTTCGTGGCAGTCAACTGGATCGTGGTGCCCTACAACGCCATCGTCAACGGCAAGCTGGCCGAATACTGGCTGTGGCCCTCCGACATCAGGAGGCTGGCCAGGACCCTGTCCAGCTTCTTCTCGGGCAAAGAATCCCCGCGCTACACGATCTACGACGAGCAGGGCCGCCGGTTCATAAACCGCCTGCACCCGGTCACCAAGCTGCTGATCTACTCCCATTATGTTGCCCTGTTCATCGCATCGTTTACCGGGCTGGTCCTCTACTCCACCACGCTGACAGTGCTGGACACGAACATATCTGGGATAGTACTGAAAGTGCTGGACTTCGTCGCGCCGACCATGAGCCTGTCGGGATTAGGGCTTGCCAGGTTGCTGCACATAGCGGCGGCTTACTGGTTCATCATCGAGACAGTCATCCACGTGGGCATGGTGCAGTTAGACCCGAGGAAATTTTTGCATATAAAATCGATGTTCCTGACAGGGAAGGAAGACCTGATGCAGGACTCGACTGCTGAAATTGTGAACACAAAAGAAGATTAAAATTCAGCTATTCGGCCGGCATGTCCTCCGCCCGGTTGACATTGACGAAAGTCTTCAGGTCAGGGTCGATCTCCCGCAGCTTTTCGACCGGCACGTAGACGACGTCTTTTAAATAGTCTAAAGGCGCCGCTATCCTTCTCCTGCCCCGGCGGATCGCTTCGTCTACCGCTTGTATCATCGCCTCTCGCCGGTATACGGCGTGGAGGGGCTCGATGAAGCCGTTCTCCCGGACAGGGACGGCGGCATCGTGGCCTTCGGCTGCCTTGAACAGGTAATCGACGACCTCCGGGCTGATGAAAGGCATGTCGCAGGCCACCACGACCACGTACTCCCCCTTCGCCGCCTTCAGACAGGCGTTGACTCCGGCTAGAGGGCCGATGTCGTGCAGCTCGTCGTACACGAAGGGCGTGATCTCTCTGAGGTAGGGAAAGACGAGGTCCCGCTGCTTCTCGTCCCGGACCGACACGATGATCTCGTCCACGACATTGTCCAGAGAGCCCTTGACCCTGCAGATCATAGGCATTCCCCCGACTTCCTTCAGCGACTTCTCCCCGCCGCCGAACCGGGTGGACCGGCCGCCCGCGAGGATGATACCCGACCTCATGCTGCCAACTTATTGGCTTAGCTGATATAAAAACACTTACATCTCAGGATTTATGGAGATTACTTGCTCACCACATAGCTCACAGAGAAACACATCAACTGTTCACCACAGAGCTCAAAGAGACGCACAGAGAAAGATTCACCACAGAGGCACAGAGAAACACAGAGAACGGCTTACCACAGAGGCACAGAGAAACACAGAGACGCACAGAGCGATTTTTTTATTATAAGGATATAACGGCAATCACCTATTAAGTAAATCTCTGTGAGCCTCTCTGCACCTCTGTGCCTCTGTGGTAAACCAGCCACTACGTGCACCTCTCTGGTGAGAATAATCGCCATACTGCTAACGCTCTGCATGTTAGCGTTTACATGAAGAACAAGTAGTAGACTGCCATGGCGAACAGCCCGCCGAAAAGCGTGGCTACGAAGTTGACGCCGGCGTTGGACAGTAAACCTCTCCGCTGTAATGTAGCTCCGAAGAGGCTGTCTATGTTTGTGCCGAGGAAGCCGGTGAGCACGGTGATGAAGACCATGGTTCCGACGCTGTTGGCACGGAGCCCCAGCGGGATGGCGATGACGGCGATGGCGAGCGCCCCGAAGATGGATGCGGCCTCGCCCAGCGGTGACACGCCGCCGTCTGTGCCTGGGGGCACTCTGCGGAGGGTGGTGATCATGATGGGCTGGCCCCGGTAGGTGCTGCCGATCTCGCTGGCCAGCGTGTCGGCCGTGGCGGTGGCCATGGCGCCGAGGAAGCCGATCAGGAATATCGACTGGTCGATGTAGCCGAGGTAGGGCACGTAGGTGGTGCCTCCCAGCACCCCGTAGGCGACGACGAAGATGAGGGGGACGAAACAATTGCCGAAGACGTTCTTGTAGCCCCTGGAGCCCTGGTTGGACTCGGCGGCGCCGACCTTGCGCTTGTACTGGTACTTGTACTTGGTGAAGATGGTGCCCAGGATGAGGAAGGCCAGCAGCAGGATGAACCACTCGAAGCCTCCGAATACTATCAGAAGTACGCCGCAGAGCACGCCGCTCAGGGCGCCCGAGAGGTCGACAGCGTTGAGCTTGTAGGTGACGATGCCTATGGCCAGGGGAACGGCGACGGCGAGGGCGATCTCTGCCGGGTCGGGCATGGCGGAGTATGCCAGCGAAGAGAAGAGCCACATGGCCATGCCCGCGCCCAGCGGGATGGCGATGTCGTCCTCGTCCACTATGGTATATAGTAAAGCTCCGGTGACTGTGCCGATGACGGCGAGGAAGAACATGAAGTGGACTGGATTAACGTTGATACTGGCGGGCAGGCCTCCGTTCACGATAACCCAGTAGCCGAAGAGGAAGGCGAAGGCGGTGCCGAGGACCAGCAGGGTGATGCTCCAGAATATGGCCGGGTCGCCCTTGACAAGCCGGGTGACGATGGTGGCCACCCCTTCTCCGAACGCCACTGTGCCGATCACCGCGGACAGCACGTACACCGGGAAGTCCAGCACCATGACCAGGATCGCGAGGAGTAATATTGCGAAGCAGAACTTCAGGGGGCCGAGGAGAACGCCGGTCTCCCGGTCCTTTTCGGACGAGAGTGTCTTGAACACCGGGGAATCCCGGGGCATGTACATGATGATCAGGGTGACGATGAACACGCCCAGCACGATCAGCCCTTTCGGCAGGAAGGGAAAGAGCAGCGCGAGGAGGCCGAGAGAAATGTACGCAGACTGCCGCTTAAGCTCGTACTTAAGGGAGTGCTGCGGGGAGTGCGGTGGCTGCTGTCTGCCTGCGCCTCCTGCCCTGGTGCCGGGATACATATGGGAGAGTCTATGCCCCCGTACAAAAAATACTTTACTATGTGAGCGTATTAGATGACTGGAATGCTCGCCAGACAAATTGCTTACAGGTTTTACGAGAAATCCATGCTCAGGAGTATCAAAGGCGAGCGCGTACCAAAGTGTATCGCGGTCGTCGTGTCGGACGCGGACCTCGTAGACAGGCCATCCACCCTCAAGCTCGCCAGCCTGGCGGAGTGGTGCACCGAGATGGGCGTCGGAGAACTATCGATCTACGTGAGCACAACCGAAGGAAGCACCGTGCCAGGCCTCGCGGACTGCATCTACCAGACCCTGCAGGGAGCCGGCTTTCCCGGGAAAGTGGTGTCCCCGGGCAAAGTCAGGCAGCTGACCGGCCACAAACCCCTGACCGTGAGCCTCTCTATCGGCTACGGAGGCAAACACGAGCTGACCAACGCCCTCCGGGAAATCATGGAAGACGTCAGGGCTGGCAAAATCCAGCCGAAAGACATAGATGAGGCCATGGTCGAAGCCCACCTCATCTTCCGGTGCGAGCCCGACCTCTTCATCAGGACCGGCGAAGAAAGGCTGAGCGACTTCCTCATCTGGCAGTCCGTCTACTCCGAGCTTTATTTTACGGACGTCAACTGGGAAGAGTTCCGGAAGGTGGATCTGCTGAGAGCCATCAGGGACTACCAGCTCAGGCAGCGGCGGTTCGGGAAATAGAACTTTTCTGCCATGAGCCGTGCTATAATCGGGCCGGCAGTTACTCAAGCTCAAGCCGGAAATTCTGATATACTATTGAAGCAATCTGGTATCATGATTTCCGAAGCCGACGTAAGGTTCCCGGACATTCCCTTCAGCAAGACGGCGATCCTCATCGTCGTAGGGCTGGTCATCTACTTTATTTACCTCTACCTGGTCGGCTTCGAAAGCCTGGCGAACGTGCTGAAATCGGTGAGCCTGCCGCTCATGGGGCTGGCCTTGCTCGTGGCTCTATGCGGCAACCTGTTCCACGCCGCCGGGTGGTGGGTGCTGCTGCGGGACACGGGGCACAGGATATCGCTCGGCTGGGCGTACCTGATCTACCTGTCCAGCATCTTTTTCACCAACCTGATCCCCTCGGCTGCGGCCAGCGGAGAGGTGGCGAAGCTGTACTTCGTGCAGAAATCGGTCGAGGGAGGCCGGTTCGATAAGACGTTTGCCGCCGGAGTCATGAGCCGGCTGCTGGAAGTCGTGCCGGTAGCGCTCGGCACCGTCGCCGGTGTCATATTCGTGGCGCTATACTATGAAGTGCCGACGTGGGTGCTCGCCTTCTGTATCTTCGTCGCGGCGACCGTCAGCATCGCCGCTGTCGTGATCCTGGCCCTGAGCATGAATGCCGGGCTGCTCAGGACTATTGCGAACTCGGTGGTGCGGGTGGTCGCCAGGGTGCTACGGAAGGGAGATCAGTCTGCCATGGAAGAGAAGGTCGGAGCGCTGGTCACCCAGTTCGACGGCAGCATGAGGACCATCGCGGGCAGGAAGCTGACCATCGTCAAATCGCTCGGCCTCATCCTGATCGCCTGGGGCTTCGACGTGGCAGTGGCGTATATTGCCTTCATGGCCATCGGCTACTCAGTCTCGCCCGGGGTAGTGGTGACGATCTTCTGCATCATGGTTCTCCTGCAGCTCATCCCGACCTTCCTGCCGGGAGGCCTGGGCATCGTGGACGCGGTGATGACCGTGCTCTACCTGTCCATGGGAGTGCCCCAGCTGGCTGCGGCAGGGGCGACCATCATGATCCGGCTGGTCACGCTCTGGTTCCTGACCGCCGTCGGAGGTCTCACGACACTCTACTTAGCCCGGGTGGCGGGCACCGGGGCGAGCACAGGGCAAAAGCCCGCATAAAGCCCCCACCAGGCCGCACATCAGGCGATTAAAACCAAATAAATATAGCCTAAAGTTATATACTCGAAAGCCGATGTGAGCTTATGAGCGATTACGTGCCGGTGAGCGTGAAGGGGGTCTACTTTGTGAGCACGATCACAGGGCCTCAGGCTGTCGTCTTTCTCTCGGACAACGAGGACATGATGGTGCCGATTTACATCGGGCCCGCGGAAGCGATCTCCATAGACGTGGCGCTCCGCAGGGAAACAACTCCAAGGCCGATGACCCACGACCTGCTCAAGACGATCATGGACAACTTCAGCATCGGCATCGACCGCATCATCATCGACGACCTCGACGAGCAGGTCTTCTACGCGAGGCTGATGCTCCAGGACGGGGACAGGCAGGTGGAGATCGACGCCCGCCCCAGCGACTGCATAGCCCTGGCAGTCCGGACCAACGCCAGCATCTTCATCGAGCGCGAGATCATGGAGAAAGTCTCGATAGACCGGAAGGATATCGAGGCCGCGGGGAACTTAGAGGACTTCGCGGAATAACTTTACACCAACAATACATCGGACGCCCGGCAGATTACTTTCACTACGGTGAATCTAAATGCTCATCTACTTATTTTCAATAATATGTAAACATGTTCATACCTCTCAACTCAACAGACGACAACGACTGGCCGAACATCCTCGTAGCCGGGGATACCGCCAGCGTGTTCTACCTGCTCGGGCTGCTCAGCCTGTACAAGCTTAACGTGTTCGTGGCCGACACAGGCGTGGAAGGGAGATCGCCCCTCCAGTTCAGGAGCGGCCGGGGCAACCGGAAAGACGTGGCCGGAGCGTACTACGACTTCTTCGAGGCGCCCTGCCGGATAGGTGCCGGCGTCCTCAGGCGGTTCGATCTTTTATTGCATACGACGGGCGACGGCTACCTCCAGGGCTGGGCGAGGCTCCTCCGGGTGCCTTCCATGCGGATTGAATTCCAGGCTAACGGTAAGGCTGCGCTGGAGCTGGAAGGCGCCGTACCCGGATCCGGCTGCGTCTCCAGTTGCCGGGA
Organism: Methanocella arvoryzae MRE50; assembly: GCF_000063445.1. Lineage (NCBI taxonomy): Archaea > Methanobacteriati > Methanobacteriota > Methanomicrobia > Methanocellales > Methanocellaceae > Methanocella > Methanocella arvoryzae. Next base: position 1,963,249 of record NC_009464.1, on the reverse strand, counting down.
CCAGGACAGCGCACTGACAGAAGCTCTTCTGGGATTCATCGACGCATCCGCATACGGCCGCTACAGGGGAATCGCCACCCAGGTGACCGTCGACGCCCGGGGGGCGGTACAGATCAGCCCGCCAGCGGCGCTGAAGCTGCCCGAAATGGCGGTGCCCGAGGAGACGAAGTACAGCACCTGGGACTATGTAGAGGACCTGCTGGAGGCCACCGGCACCCGGGTAGTCTACGCCGACGGCGAAACCCCTCTGGCCATCTCGGCCGGCGCCGGAAACGCCCGGATGATAGAGCTGGGAGTGCCCGAACTGCACATCCTCCGCTCATCGAAGCCGGAGCTGAAGTATGTCGAGCTCACAGGAGACGTGGGGAGAGTGTTCGACGAACTGATGTAAATTGTTAAAAAAGAGAACGTCGTGGAACTTTTAGAATATGGCTCAATAGCACCTGCACCAGAAAATGTGAGGTTATGCCATTGTGCTCGCAATGTCGGCCAGCCGGTCGAGGAGCTCGTCGACGCCCTGGCCCGTGGCGGCGGAAAATGGAAGGACGCAGGCGTTGCCCGAGTCCCGCCTGACCCGGTCGACGGAGGCGCCGGGAAGGTCTATCTTCGAGGCCAGTACCACGCACGGTACGTTGTGCTCTGTCAGCTCGGCGAGGATCTTCTTCTCAAAAGAGGTCATGCCCCGGACAGAGTCCACCACCACGATGCCGGCGTGCAGGCCGAAAGATACCACAGCCCTGGCCACCCCGAAACGATCCTGGCCAGGGGTGCCGTAGATGAATATTTTATAGCCCCGGTGTTCCCGGATGCCGAAGTCCAGAGCGACGGTAGTCCCGCCTTCTGGATTGTATGCCTCGGTCGTACGGGTAAGGGGGTCGATCGAACGGATCAGCGAGGTCTTGCCAGAGTGATATGAGCCGAAAGCTACGACTTTGACCCGGTTTTCCCGGTCTCTGACGCTGACCCTGGTCGCATGGTGTTCGAACATTAAATATGCGTATTTTCGGTGATAAATTATAAATTTTGCCCTTTAATGGCTTAAAGTGGCACTGAAAGCGATTTACGTGTAACCGGCTGAAATAAACCGTACTTTCCAATACGGCACATGGACCGATATACGGGCAACCGGCAAGCCATATCAACAAATTGATATAGTCACAACAATTATTATGGGACATGAACTCCAGAATCGGGACCTCAGAGCTCATCGAACTGCTGATCGCGTTCGTCGTGCTGACCTTGGCGTTCAGCTTCATGTTCGCAGGGGTAAGGCTGTTCAGCCCTAACTTCGGCAACCTGACAGCAGAAGTGTTTTTCGTCGCTGCGGTGGGCGTCGGCAGCGGATTCCTGCTCCACGAGCTTGCCCACAAGTTTACCGCCATGAGGTACGGTTACTACGCTGAGTTCAAGACCAGCCAGAACGGCCTGCTCCTCACCATCGGAAGCGCGCTGTTAGGCTTTCTGTTCGCGGCCCCTGGCGCGGTGTACATCTCCAGACCACTGTACGGGTACGATGGCAGCCCGGAGATAGCGGGCAACCCAGATGACGACGAGTACTGGGATAACCTGACCAGCCGCCGGAAGGACGATAAGGAGCTGAAGATCTCGATCGCCGGGCCGGTGACCAACCTGGTTCTCGCAGCGCTGTTCTTCGTCCTCATTCAGATGGGCGTCCTGTCAGGGCTGATCCTCACCGCCGCAGTATACGGTATCATCATCAACCTCATCCTGGCCGCCTTCAACATGATCCCCTTCGGCCCCCTGGACGGCGCCAAAGTCTTCCGGTCCAGCCCCATGGTCTGGGTAATCGTCGGCATACCTATGATACTGCTGGGCCTCGTCGCCATGTTCGCGCCGGGGATTCTGCTGTCGCTGTTCTAAAATGAGAGCCCTGTCTGGGGATTTTTCCCTTTTCCATTTTACATGAAATCCGCGAGCCCTGTCTGCTTGCTCTTGTCGTTCTCAAATAAGCTTTTGATCGACAGGCTCAGCAGCTCAAGCCGCTGGATCGTGTAGCTGGGGACTCCGTACTCCTTCGCGATGGCCAGGGAGACGTCCATGTACTTAGTCACCGCACCTTCGTGGACGGTCAGGATGACTCTGCCTCCGCCGCACCTGGGGCAAGTTCCGGTCAGAGGGGGCCTGCGGTACCTTTCGCCGCACTTGACGCACCGCATCTGTTGCGTCGAAAAGGCTCTCAGGTTGCCGATCAGGTCCGGGAGGAAGTGGGAGTTGATCACCCGCTCCGCCACGTCCTTCTCGTCCACCGCCCGGAGCCGCCGGCCCAGCTCGAGCTGGGCTTTGAGCTTATCCTCCATGCTGCCCAAGGTCTTATAGGCGGAGTTGGCGGGCCCGGCGGCGATGTCGCTGGTGCCGTGGGTGAACTTGAAGCCCTCGTACTGCTCCGGCGTTCCGAGCCGCTTGGAGACGAGGTCCATGATCTTCTCCACGTCCTTGGGGGCCTTGAATTCCCGGGTGGCGAGGTAGAACTCTTTTGGATAGCGGGCCATCACGTCGATGTTATGCGATTCCTTGTCGATCTCCTTGGGGTCGATCCGCATCGACAGCACGAGGGGGGCGTCCATCTTGCCGCCCCGGCGGTCAGGCAGGTAGGATAAAGAGAAGTTCAGCAGGCCGTCCATCAGCATCATCACACAGTCCTCGTCCCCGTCGCAGTTCCTCCTTTTAGCGGCGTGGAAGAAGGGGTGGGCGTAGCCTGCCGATGATGAGACGAAGCCTATGATGCGGCCGAGCACCCCGGCGGAGGTATGCGGAGCCAGCCCGATGACCAGGTGGCCGATCAAATCCTGCTCCTCGTGGACGTTGTAGTACCTGGGCAGGCCATAGTACTTCTCCAGTTCGTCGTCGAGGAACGCGCATACCTTCAAAAGGTAGTTAGAGGCATCGTGGGACAGGATGATGTCCTGCACCCGGAGCTCGCACACCTGCTCTGGCGACTCCAGGGGAGCCCCGTAGGTATCCTTCTCGTAGCCCAGTTCTCTGGCCTTCTCGACGCTGAGACCGATCTCCCGGGGGATAAAGTGGGTGAGGGGCACGTCGCTCATGTCGTAACGGATGGTGCCGTCCTTGAACACGAAGACTTCGTGCTTGGCCCTGAGAATGCCCTTCTCCAGCGGCTCCGGGGTCTTCTCCTTCGAGATCAGGCCCTGCACGCCCTTGAGCACCTCGAAGTTGTCCCGCTCCCCCACTCTCTTCAGGGCGGCTGCATAGAGGCCCTTGACGTCGATCTTCTGCTTCACGTTCGGCGTCGTAGGCTTGTGGCACTTCGGGCAGTCGCCCTCTATGCCGGAGATGCCGCAGTCGGGACACCCATAAACAGGGATGGTGTGCCCCCCGCACTCGCAGGCCACCATGTAGGTCATCTTCCCGCAGTCCGGGCATTTGCGCCTGCCGACCTCTACCTCGATCTCCCCGATCCTGTCGGTCATGGACTTACTGTAGGCGCTCGCGTCCTGCAGGGACCTGCGCATGCCCCCTGCTTCGCCCACGGGGAAGAGCACGTGTACCGGAGGCTTCATTTCCCGGAGCTTGCTTTTTTCAGGCCTGCCCATCCTCGCGCCGATCCGGGCGGGAGCCCGGTCCATGACTGTGACGCCGCACAGCGCTGACACAGCCTTCCAGGCGTGGGAGTCGAGGCCGGCATAGGCGTCCGGGTTCTTCATCGACAGGTCGGGGTTAAGGCCCAGGCATCTGCAAAGGATGTACGTATCCTCCGCTGAGAGGATGACAGTGTTATCCCGCACCTTCTGTGGGATGAGGAGGATTTCGAGCAGGCTCTTGGACCGCTGCTCGACAGGCAGCCGGAGTTCGCCGTTCTCCACCATGCCGCTGGCGCTGATGTACCGGGCGAGGTAGACCACGTCGTCCGTGGTCAGGTCCATCCACATGTACGTGTACTTCGGGTGCAGAGGCACGCCGTACTTCTCAGACACTGCAAAGGCTTCCTCCGGTGAGTTAACCTCTACCTTGTCCTTCGTCTTCTCCTCGAGGTCCTGGATCCACCACTCTTCCACGTATGGAGAAGGCACGAACGTGTGGTTGTTCTCCAGGAAGTCACCGTAGTTGATGATGATCTCCCCGTTGTCCAGGATCTGCGATACGTCCGGGCGCACTTTCAGCGCGGTCTTTTCATCGCTGATGCGCACCACGTCACCGTTGAACAGGCGCACGGTAGGCCCTTCGAGGCTGTCCACCGGGACCATGGCCGCAGCCTTGCCGGGGCGCTCCACTTTCAGCTGAGTGCCCGTGGCGATGAAGTCGTCCATGATCGTCATGGAGGCAGGGTGAATGCCTGCCGTGGCAAAGCCCGTGTTCCGGGACCGGCCGTACCTGAGCCGGAAGCCCCCTGCCCTCGAGGGATGCCCGAACACGGGGCGGCCTGCGATCAGGTCCGCCAAAAATTTGTCCTTGGGCTTGATCTTCTTCTCCTCTTCCTTGTTCTCTCCCCCGGCGGGCTTGGAGCCGGCGATGATCTTGTCCAGCCACTCCCATCCGTCGAACTTGAGCTTGTCCACATGCTTCTTGACTTTCGGGGCTTTGAGAATGATGCCCTCTGCGATAACCAGCGCTATGCCGCCCCGCACCCGGTTGGTCTCCACCCGTTCCAGATTGCGGTAGCCCTGGACTTCCTCCTGCTCCGTCGGTTCCCCGTCGATGCATACGGGGCAGTTCCGCACGATCAGCCGGATCTCCTCGTCGGTAGGGGTGTACTGCAGGTGGGCGATCGACTTGTAGAGCATGATCTCTTCTACAAAGCGCTCCACCTCGACGTCCCTGATCTTGTAGGGCGCCCGCCCGGTCTTACGGCGGACGTAGTCGGCGGCCAGCACGGCCAGCGCCTCCGCCGTGCCCCCGGCGCTCCGGATGGGGCCGGCAAAATAGACCTTGATGTACTCGGTGCCGTCGTCGTTCTTGGCCAGCTTGACGGCGGAGATGCCCTCCAGCGGCGCGGCCACCACGCCCTCGGTCAGGACCGCCACAGCAGTGCGGACGGCGCACTGGACGGCCTCCTCCTCGTCCTTGAACTTGCCGACGAGGCCTTCCGCAATATCGGCCGCCACCTGCAGCGAGGCCTCTTCACGGGACATCTTCTCCTCGCACTTGCGGATGTGCGCCGCCAGCCCGGGCACGCCCATGATGACCTCTACACGGTCAGCAAGGTCCGTTGCCGAGGGGATCTCGACCTCCAGAGAAGGATCATAGCCCTTCCTCCGGGCGGCGGTAGCGATCTCCCTGCAGTGGAGGAACTCCGCCTCCAGCTTCTTGAAATAGGCTTCCTGCGCTTCGCTGGTCTTCGGGGGCATAGCAATGACATGCTTAGTAAAGCGCTAATAAGGATAAGCCTGACGGATAAGCGGCTTGAAAATATATGGGTACGGGTACGCCATGGCGGAACAAAGTGGAGAAAATCTTACAATAAAATTTATGTGCGGTAGATTTATCTTGCCAACTATCATATATGATCACCGATAGATATGAAAAGCGGTCGCTTAGTAGCCGCGGCCATTACGCTGGCGGCATCATCGTGGATTATGGCAGTCCCGGCTCAGGCCAGCACTCGCGGGTACGACACGAGCGGCAACCCGTGGACAGGCCTGCTTATTACGATTTTAATACTACTGGCAGTGATAGCCTTCGCCCTCGCCTACATGTGCATGGACAGGCTCGAGCAGCGGAGGATCGACGTGAAGAAGAAGCGAGGGGATATCGACGGCCTGATCAAAGCCCTCCGTGTGCCCTGGCTGAGCACGAAGGCCGCCCGGGCGCTGGGGGAGATAGGGGACGAGAGAGCGATCGAGCCGCTGATCCAGGCCCTGAGCTGCCGGAGCGCCGAAACCCGGGAAGCCGTCGTGGACGCGCTGGGCAACATCGGCGACCAGAGGGCGGTAGAAAAGCTTAACGCTGCCCTGGACGACCGCTACGTCAGCGTCAGGGAGCACGCCCGCAGTTCTATCGAGAAGATCAGGAGCAGGGCACACCCCGCCGGCAATGGCAACGCCGGCGCCTGATCGAAGCTTACTTCGTGTAAAAGGTGCCTGGCCGTCCGGTGAACCCCACAGGTGATTAGATTATTACAATGATTCCTCCCGGGCCTCCGGGTAACTCTCATAACCTCCTCCCAGACCTCCCCCGTCCTCCGGGACCTCCCACTTTGAACGACCTCTCACACCTCCAGAGGCCTCCCGGGCCTCCTCGCTTATCCTCTCAGTACCTCCCGGGTCCAGAATTTTTCACAGTGTGCCGTAGCTGGCCATATGATAGGTCACCGGCACCGCAATGATTAATATTCCCACACCCGATCACTTGCGTAGCAAGCGTATGAGGCGGGGATATCACGGTTACCATATGCGTCATCGATACTGAGACTACGGGCCTCGGCATCTTCGGAAAAGAGCGCCGGGAGGATTACGCTTTGAGCATCGGCATGCTGGTCGCCGATATCGACCTCGAGGCGAGAAGGATAGAGTGCCGGGACTGCATGGATTCGCTCATCCGCATTCCCGACCCCTCGATGGCGGAGGATACCTTTTTCGTCCACGGCATCACCCCTGAGCAGGTGGCCGCCGCCCCTGCCCCGGAGGAGGTCTGCCGGAAGTTCCTCACGCTCCACAGCAATCACAGCTTCACCTTTGCCGGGGCGTGGAACCACAAGTTTGACAGGTATTTTGTCGATAAGCTGTTCAAGCAGACCGGAGTCAGGCAGCCGGGCCTGAGCTGGATCGAGATGCAGCCGAAGCCCTACGCGAAGCTTGACCACTACGCCGATTCCATCCAGTGCGAGAAGATCAGGGCCCTGCCCGGCCACAACGCGCTGAACGACTGCTTCAGGGCACTGGGAGTCTACGCTACGATGGGCGGCTTAGAGATGGATGTGTCGAAAGTCTCTGCCCGGTGGCTTTAACCCGCCGGAGAACATAGATTAGTGCTGACCAACAGAATTCCCGAGGGTAAGATAATGGAAAAGGCATCACACGAGAAGCACCAGGAGAAGTCGAAAGGCCAGTCCTACAAAGTAGCCGTCATCATCGCCAGCACTTCCAGGCACCAGCAGTATGGAGACAGCGACTCGCCGGAGAAGTGCGGCGACGAGTCGGGCAGGATCATCCTGGACTACCTCTCCGGGGCCGGGCACAAAACGGCATACCGGCTGCTCCCCGACGACGTGGAGAGGCTGAAGTCAGGGCTGCAGGAGATGCTGGATGAGGGCGCCGACGCTGCCATCGTGTGCGGCGGCACTGGCCTGACCAGGGCAGACGTGACGATCGAGGCTATCACACCCCTGTTCGGGAAGGTCATCCCGGGCTTCGGGGAGCTGTTCCGGCTGAAAAGCTACGAGGAGGTCGGCACCGCCAGCGTCCTGAGCAGGGCGGCGGCAGGCACCATCGGGGACAAAGCGGTATTCTGCATCCCGGGGTCCCCGAACGCGGCCAGGCTGGCACTATCCCAGATCATACTGCCCGAGCTCGGGCACATCATCTCCCATATCCGCAAGTGAGCGAGTAAGCGAGGGACCGAATACGACTACCGCAGCCGACAATATTTCCATACGCCCGTTCACGGCAGCTGACGCCGAGGACTGCTTCCGGATCAGGACTGAAGCCTTCGTCCGGGAATTCTACCCCATGCAGGACCCGGTCGTGATCGCCGCGGGCATCAACGCCTACATGCCATCCGACTACGTGCACATGGGCGAGACTATGATCGCCTTCGTGGCCACCTCCGGAGGCGAAGTGGTCGGCTTTTACTTCGTAAAGCAGCTCGACCCTTCGACGGCAGAGCTCATGCTGCTGTACGTGAAAGGCGGCTACAAGGGCAAGGGCATCGGCACAGTTCTCCTCGATCACATGGAAAGCCTGCTGCGGACCAGATACCCGGGAACCCGCAGGGTTGAGCTGGACACCATCGTGCCCGGGTATAACGGGAAGTTCTACGAGAAGAAGGGTTTCTGCCGCACGGGAGAGAGCGAACTGCGATACCCGGACCGGATCGTGAAAGCCGTGCGCATGGCTAAAGAGCTAAGGCAGACGACAGCCGGATAAAGTGGCTTGACTGAGAGGGCATGAATCGTGGCAGAGAATAAGAGGTACGTGAGGCTTGGCGCATATTTTGGCATGGCGGCCACCGCAGCGTTCGTGCTGTTCACGCTTATTGCAGTATATCTGTACCCGGGCCCGTTCAGCCCGCTGGAGAGCACCGTCAGCCACCTCGGCAACCCTTCGGCCAACCCGGACGGTCACCTTGTCTTCGACGCTGGTTGCATGGTCGGAGGTGTGCTGTTCTTGCCCTTCGTCGCCAGCCTGGCGTTCCTGAGGACTGCGAGCAAATGGCAGAGCCGTCTTGCTGCCGCGGCCGTAGTACCGGGCATAGTGGCGAGCGTCGGCCTGGCTTTGATCGGCCTGTACCCTGAGACCGTGCGAGAAGTCCATGTACCGGCCGCCATGTTGACCTTCCTCTGCCTGACCGCCATGCTACTGCTCGTTAATCTGGCACTGTGGGGAGAGCCGAAATACCCCGGCTGGCTGGCGTTTATCGGCGCCCTGGCGATCGTCAGCAACTTCGCCCAGATCGGCCTGGTACTAACGGGCAGCTTCCCCACCATCGTCGAATGGCTGTCCGCCTACCTGCCCCAGGCCTGGGTCCTGTTATTCTGCTGGCACACCCTGACTGAAGCCTGATAGCGATGTCTGGCAGGCCCGCATAGCCAGCATACTGCAGCTAGAAAACAGCATATATACCCTGACGTAAGATATTTAGAAGGGATTGAGATGGATGAGGCAGTGTTGAGAAGGCTCGGCGCCTGGTTCTTCGTCGCCGCCCTCGGGATATACGTTCTCTGCACGATCGTCTCGATCTTTTTGTTCGGGCAGATCATGCACCCGCTGAGCAACTGGATCAGCGACCTGGGCAGCACCACCATCAACCCGAACGGCGCCCTCGTCTACAATATTGGCCTCGTGCTGACAGGACTGCTGATGATACCCTTCGTCCTCAGCTTTGCCACCTGGCACATCGGCCCGAAGTGGTCGAGGTACACCCTCATCGTCGCCGAGATCGCCGGCATCGGGTTCTGCCTTGGCATGATCCTGCTCGGCGTCTTCTCCGAGGAGTCAGGAACCGTCCACCTGCGACTGTCAGAGTTCGTCTACGCCACCCTCACGGTCGTGATCCTCCTCGTCAACGTCGCCCTCATACGCAACGTCAGGTACAGGCTCTGGATCATCCCGGCATGGGGCTTCGTTGCCTTCCTGCTCAACTGCGCCCAGATCGTGCTCTACCTCATGGGCTACAAGCCGATCTCCTTCATCTGGCTGTCAGTATACTTCTCCCTGGGCTGGATACTACTCTTCTGCTACAACGCCCTCGCGACCAGAGCGCCAGACCTCGTCGAGACGAGGCACAAACTACTGTGAAGCTTTTTGAAGCAGTCGCTCGTAGACGTCGACTGCTTTGCGGAGCTCGGCGATTTCGATATATTCGTCGATCACGTGTGCCTGCTGGATGCTGCCGGGGCCGAGGATCACGGTGGGAATGTCCCGGGCACGGAAAGCCCACATGTCGCACCCGGCGGGGAAGCCGTTGGGCTCGGGGTTCAGGCCCATGCCGGATAAAACGGAGGACGCCATTTTGACGATCGGCTCGGACAGAGGGGTGGACGATGGGGGGTAAGAGGACAGCAGCTCTATCTCGGCCCGTGCCCTGTATTTTCTGGAGAACCGCCTGACGACCATCTGCAGGTCGTGGTAAGCCTCGTCGATGGTCTCGTTAGAGACCAGGCGCCGGTCGATGCAGACGGTGCACTGCTCGGGGATGACGTTGATGCGCTCCCCGCCCCGGATCATCGTGGCCTCTGACGATGATCTGCCCAGGAGAGGGTCCTTATTTTTGCTAACCCGGTAAGCGTAGGAGTTCAGGGTGACCAGCAGCTTGCCCATGGCGGAGATGGCGTTGACTCCCCTGCCGGGATGGGAGGCGTGGGCGGCCATGCCGTGGACGGTGATCGCCGGGCGGAGCGCGCCCTTGTGGGCGACGGCGGCCCGCAGGCCCGTGGGCTCCCCGATGATCGCCATTTCAGGCCGGTACTCGGTGAGTAGCCTGCGGGCGCCGATCGAGCGGCCGGTCTCCTCCTCGACGACGGCGGCGATCGCTACCGAGCCATTGAGCAGTTTACCCTTCAGCCTGGCCATCGCCTCCATCATTGCGGCGAGCGAGCCCTTTGCATCCGTCGCCCCCCGGCCGTAGATGCGGCCTTCTCTTTCCGAGGGCTGGAACGGATGAGTGGTCCACTTGGACTCGTCCAGCGAGGGGATCACATCCTCATGAGTGCAGAGCATGAGCCTGATCGGCCCTTCGCCCAGGGTGCCGATCACGTTGTAGCGGTCGCCGTCGACGTGCTGGACCCTCGTATCGAAGCCCAGGCTGTTGAATTTATTGACCAGGTAATCCTTGATCAGCCCCTCGGAGCCGGTCACCGACGGTATGGCCACCAGCTCTCTCAAAAAGTCCTCGCAGGGGGCGGCATTATCGCTCATCGACCAGCAGGTAGGCTGCGATCGTATATTGCTTTTGCTGTCTGCCTGGCAACGAAAACCATTTTACTGCCCGCACCCTATGTAATACTACAATGCCCCCCAACAACGACCTGCTGGAAACTATCCTGATGGCCGGAAAGTACGCCCTCTCCAACCTGGCCACGCTCCTGGTCGGGGGCATCGTCGTGGCGCTGTCGTTTTTAGTGATTGGCCTGCCGTTCTTCCTGGGCTTCGTGACCCGGTGCATGCGGGAGATCGTCAGGGGCAACGGAGTGCTGCCAGAATGGGTCGAGATCGGCCAGATGTTCGTGGACGGGATACGCATGACCCTCGTCTTCCTCGCCTACGCGGCTGTTTACGCCCTCATCGTGCTCATACCCGGCATACCCGTGCTGGTCTTCAGCTATACGGACATGACCTTCCTTCTCCTCATCAGCACCATCCTGCTCGTAACCACCATGGCCATCACCGCCGCGACTCTCGCGTTCGTATTCTTCGCCTCATGGGTGCTGTACGCCAGCACCGGCAGCGTGCGCAAAGCGATCAACATCAAAAAGGTCATCGGCTTCATCCTGTACAACCCCGAAGGCTTCCTCGTGGCCATCGCATCGTCCGCAGCCATCGCCGCAATAGGCGTCGTAGCCATGACGCTCGTCGTATCCATCCCCTGGGCCGTATTCACCATAAGCGTCGCCATAACGTTCATCTATGCCCGGTTCTACCAGGACACCGCCAAGCTCCAGCCGAGAATGGTCGAATGGCTGCGCTAAGGTCCTATGCACCACAAATTCACCACAGAGGGCACGGGGAACCACGGAGACGCACAGAGTAAGGTTTACCACAGAGGCACAGAGACTCACAGTGGTCAGTGCCCAAACATTTTTGTCCAACATCCGGCAATCTAAGATGTATGAGCGATTACCTGCCCCTCTACATCGACTTTAAAGGCCGGCGCATCGTCATATTCGGCGGGGGCGGAGTGGGCGAGCGGAAGGCGCGGTACTTTTCGGGCGTGGCGGACGTGACGGTGGTCAGCCCGGCGTTTACTCCCGCACTGGAGGCGATGGGCGGCATCACCCGTATTCAGAAAGCCGCTGCCCGGGAGGAGATCGGAGAGCTGATCTCCGGGGCCTTTCTGGTCATTGCGGCCACTGGCGACGAGGAGTTCAACAGTGCGGTGGTACGGGAAGCGCAGAGTGCCGGGATACTGGTGAATTCGGCGCACGGTGAGTCGGGGGTGATCCTGCCCTCGAGGATTACGAAAGGGGACATTTCCGTCGCCATCGCCACAGGGGGTAAGAGCCCCGCCATGTCGAAATATCTGCGGCAGCGGCTGGAGGCGGCGCTCGGCGAGGAAATGGCCGACATGGTGAGGCTGCAGGCCGACGTGAGAGAAGTCCTGAAGAAGGTAGTGCCAGAGCAGAAAGACAGAGAGCGGCTACTGTGGGACATCCTGAAAACGCCGGCAGTCTGGGAGGCGATGAAGACGTCGTACGACGACGCCCTGACGCTGGCGCTGATGATGATTGAAGAGAGAAGACCGTGAGGCTAATGGATAACGACCCTCTTGATGCCGTCTGCGATGTCCTCGCAGTTGAAATTGATCAGCATACCGACGCGCTTGTTGTAGATCCTCAGGTACGTCCGAACCTGCAGGTAGTGTAATGGTATAATCCTGTCGACGGCCTTTACCTCGATGATCAGGTCGTCCTCCAGCAGTAGATCGACCCGGTACGTGTCGCCGATCTTTTCGCCGTCGTAGATGACCGGCAGGTTTACCTGCCTTCTCACATTCAGGCCCTTTTTCCCCAGTTCTTTCGCGAGGCACTTCTCGTAGGATTTCTCCTTCAAGCCAGGGCCCAGCTTGTCGAATACGGTTGTAGCGGCTCTTTCTGTAAGTCTCACGTATGCATATGTCTCATAAGGGATGGGCCAGGGATTTACCTGATACTTACATTGTTTCATGGTCGCTCTGATGGTAAGTATAACTAATTTACAGTATGTTGCATATATTGTTTAACAGCCCCCTGACTGAAAGTATGCACCTGGCAATCTTTTACTCCGCAAGTTTTATCCTGTTATAGTGCTAAAAAATTAAGTAAAAGTGTTACTATATCATATGATTATACTTAAAAAGTGATCACATGGCTCAGGTTTGCAGCATCTCGGTCAACCACAGGCATGCGGGCATCGAAGGCATCGAGCGCGCCCGCTTCCGGGACCCGGATGTGGCGATGCTCAGGCTCCTCTCCCTGCCCGGGGTATCGGAGGCCGTCGTGCTGCAGACCTGCAACCGCGTGGAGATTTACGCAGTGGCCGAGTCGGTCGAGGATATCGTCGGCTTCGCCCGCGCCGAGGGCATGCCTCTCGAAATCGCCGAGGTCAGGGCCGGCGACGACTGCCTGAAAGGGCTGTTGAGGCTGGCCTGCGGCCTGGAGTCCATGATCGTGGGCGAGGATCAGATCCTGGGACAGCTGAAAACTGCGCTGCTGCAGGCCCGGCGGCTCGGGACTATAGGCCCGGTACTGTCGACCGCCATACAGAAATCCATTCACGTGGGCGCCCGCGCCCGTATTGAAACAGAGATCAACAAGGGCTCGGTCTCGATCGGGTCTGCGGCGGTAGAGCTCGCAGAGTCGCTGCTGGGCGACCTCCGGGGCCGTACTATCCTGGTGGTCGGCGCCGGGGAGATGGGCACCCTCGTGGCGAACGCGATGGCTGAGAAGAGCCTCCGGGCGATCTACGTCGCCAACCGCACCTTCGAGCAGGCTGAAAAGCTGGCCTCAAGCTTACAGGGCGTCGCCATCAGGCTGGAACGCCTGTGCGACTACATGGGCAGCGCCGACGTGGTGATCTGCGCCACGGGCGCACCTCATCTCATCATCACGAAGAAGATGGTGGAGCAGTGCAAGGGCGAGAAGCCCCTCATCTTCATCGACATCACAAATCCGAGGAACATCGAGGAAACCGTGGGAGAGGTGCCCGGGGTGACGCTGCACAATATCGACAGCCTGCGGCAGATCAACGAGGCCAGCATGAGGCGCAGGCAGGGCGAGGCAAGAAAAGTAGAAGCAATTATCGAAGAAGAGCTGGTTCTGCTTCAGCGGGACATCAGGCGCCTGCATGCCGATCGGGTCATCGGAGACCTGTACCAGCGCACCGATCACATCAGGGCGACGGAACTCCGCAGGGCGGTGGCCCGCCTGAGCACCGCGGGAAGCCTCACAGAACAGCAGATCAGCATCCTCCACGACTTTTCGATGGCCCTGACCAACAAGATACTGGCCGCCCCGACCAGGCAGCTCAGGCGGGCTGCCGAGCGGTGCGACGAGGACTGCCTCCGCACGGCGGAGGAACTATTTGACCTGTGGGTGGAAGAGAGCAATGGGATACCCGGTAACAAGACTAAGGCGTCTAAGACAGACTAAGCTCATCAGGGACATGGTCAGCGAAACCTCGCTCGACGTCAAAGACCTGATCTGCCCCATATTCGTGGACGAGAGCGCTGAGGAACGCAAGCCGATAGGCTCCATGCCCGGCATAGAGAGGCTGCCTCTCGCCGGCCTCGAAGCGGAAGCGGACGAGATCGCAAAGCTGGGCATACCAGCCGTCATCCTGTTCGGCATACCGGAGCACAAGGATCAGACCGGCGACGCCGCGTACGCAGCCGGCAACGTGATCGAGCAGGCCATCAAGGCGATCAAGCGCCGGAACAGAGACCTTTTAGTCATCGCAGACGTGTGCCTGTGCGAATACACCACGCACGGCCACTGCGGGCCGATCAAAAACAATACGGTCGACAACGACGCCACGCTGGACATTATCGCCAGGACGGCGGTCAACTACGCCAGGGCCGGCGCAGACGTGGTCGCCCCCTCGGGCATGATGGACGGCATGGTCCACGCCATCAGGAGCGAGCTGGACTTCTACGGGCTGAAGGATACCATCATCATGTCCTATGCAGCCAAGTACGCCTCTGCATCCTACGGCCCGTTCAGGGAGGCCGCCTCCTCGGGATGCCAGGGCTTCGACCGGTCGACGTACCAGATGGACCCGGCGAACTCTGACGAGGCGATCAGAGAAGTAGCCCTCGACCTTGAGGAGGGCGCCGACATCGTCATGGTCAAGCCCGCCCTGTCCTATTTAGACATCATCTACCGGGTCAAGTCCGAGTTCCGGGTGCCGGTAGCAGCATATAACGTGAGCGGGGAGTACGCCATGATCAAAGCGGCGGCCGCCAACGGGTGGATAGACGGCGAGAAGGTCGCCCGGGAGACGCTGCTCTCCATGCGCCGGGCGGGAGCGGACATGATCATCACCTACTTCGCGAAAGAGATCGCCCCCACGCTGGGGAAATAATTGTATAAAATGGACGTTTTACAGTAAGGCAATAACAGACAGAGGTATCATCTTGAAGCAGGATCATTCAGCGCAGCTATATGACGAGGCGAAGTCACTCTTCCCGGGCGGCGTGTCCAGCCCGGTCAGGGCAATCAAGCCGTTCCCATTCTTCACTAAGTCGGCAAGCGGCAGCCACATCACAGACGTGGACGGCAACGAGTACATAGACTGTTGCCTCGCCTACGGGCCGCTCATCCTCGGCCACGGGCACCCCGCCGTGAAAGAGGCGATCACGAAGCAGCTGGAAAACGGCTGCCTCTACGGCACGCCCAGTGAGATCGAGGTGAAGTACGGTAAACTAATACAGAAGTACTACCCCGGCATGCAAAAGCTGCGGTTCGTGAACACCGGCACCGAAGCCACCATGGGAGCGATAAGAGCGGCCCGGGGTTTCACCGGCAGGGACAAGATCGTCAAGATCGAGGGCGGCTTCCACGGCGCCCATGACGCCGTCTTAGTCAAGGCCGGCTCGGGCGCTACGACCATCGGCGTTCCCGATTCTCTGGGTGTCCCGGTGGACGTGGTGAAGAACACCCTGCAGGTGCCGTACAACGACATCCATGCGCTGGAGGAGACCCTGGAGGCCCATAAAGACGAGATCGCCTGCCTGATCATGGAGCCGGTCATGGGCAACATGGGGCCCATCCTGCCTAAAGACATGTACCTGCGGGCGGTGCGCAACGTGACGAGAGACTACGACGTCCTCCTCATCTTCGACGAGGTCATCACCGGCTTCCGGGTGAGCATTTTCGGCGCACAGGGCTACTACGGCGTCGAGCCCGACCTCACCACCCTGGGCAAGATCGCCGGCGGCGGCCTGCCTATCGGCATTTTCGGCGGACGGAAGGACATCATGGAAACCGTCGCCCCGCAGGGAGGAGTCTACCAGGCTGGCACGTACAACGGCAACCCGCTGTCGCTTACGGCCGGAATGGCCACAGTCGAGGTGCTGGAGAAGGAGAGCGTCCACCACAAGGTGAACGCAAAGGGCAAGGCCCTGTGGCAGTCTTTAACAGATATCGTACGGGGCCTCAGGATGGAGGGCCAGGTCACTCCTACCGGCATCGCCTCCATGTTCCAGCTGTTCTTCGGCCCCCAGCCCGAAAACTACGAGCAGGCCCTCAAGTGCGACAAGCTAAAGTTCAACGAGTTCTGGAAGCACATGCTCCAGAATGGCGTGTTCTTCCCGCCCTCCCAGTTCGAGACCAACTTCCTGTCGCTGGCGCACTCCCAGGCCGATATGGAGCAGATCGTGACAGCGTGCAAGAAGTCGCTGGCCGCGGTGAAATAGGAGCACCAGAATGAGGATAGGAACCAGGGGAAGCAAGCTGGCGCTGGCGCAGGCGGAGAAAGTCCGCCGCCTGCTCAAAGAGCAGGGCGTGGAGGCCACAATTACGGTAATCAAGACCTCCGGGGACGTGCAGAAGGACAGTCCGCTGTACATGATGAAGGGCTATGGAGCCTTCGTCCGGGAGATCGACGACTTACTGTTAAAAAACGAGGTCGACCTAGCCGTCCACAGCCTCAAGGACATCCCGACCGTACGCCCGGAAAATCTGGTGACCGCCGCCGTGCTCAAGCGCGAGTCGGCGCTCGACGTGGCGGTGATCAGAAATGCAGAGCGGCTGGCAGACCTGCCTGAAGGAGCGGTGGTGGGCACTTCCAGCACCCGCAGGGCGGCTATGATCTACCGCCACTACCCCGGGCTCGTCACCAAGGACATCCGGGGCAACGTGGACACCCGGCTGCGCAAGCTCCGGGACGGAGAGTACGACGCGATCCTCCTGGCAGAGGCCGGGCTGATCCGGCTGGGATTGGACTTGAAAGTAGAAAGACTTGACCCATACAACTTTGTCCCGGCGGCCAACCAGGGCGTCATCGCCATCGTGGCCAGACAGGGCACTCCAGAAGCTGAAGTAGTCAAGGAACTGAACGACGAGACCACCTGGATTGAGACGAGGGTGGAGAGGATCATCGCCGCCGGCCTCGACGGAGGCTGCGTAGTCCCGATGGGCGTCTACGCGACCAGAGTCGGGGACGAGATCGACGTGATCGGCGAAGTGCTCTCTCTGGATGGCAGGCAGCAGGTCAGAGTAAGGGAAACCATTCCCGTGGCCGGGTGCGAGGAACACGCGAAGCAAGTATCTGAAAAGCTCGTGCTGGCCGGCGGACTGAAGCTGGCCGAAGAGGCCCGCAAGGAGCTGGACAGGTGATGCCTACGACTGGAAAAGTGTACCTTATAGGCGGCGGACCGGGCGATCCGGAACTGATCACTGTGAAGGCAGTGAGAATCCTCGGGCAGGCAGACGTCATCCTGTACGACGCTTTAGTCGGCCCCGGCATCAGGCAGTACTTCAACCCTGCAGCGGAACTCATCGACGTGGGCAAGAGGGCGGACAAGCATACAGTGCCACAGGAAGAGATGAACCGGATGCTGGTGGAGCAGGCCAGAAAGCACCGCATCGTCGCCCGGCTGAAGGGAGGAGACCCCTACGTGTTCGGCAGAGGAGGAGAAGAGGCTGAAGAGCTGGCGAAAAACAATGTCGAGTTCGAGGTCATCCCCGGCATCAGCTCTGCCATCGCAGCCCCTGCAGCAGCCGGCATACCCGTCACCCACCGGGACCTGGCATCTTCAGTCACCTTCATCACGGGGCACGAAGATCCCACTAAGGGAGAAAGCGCCCTGAACTTCAAATCGCTCGCCGCGATGAACGGCACTTTAGTCATTTTAATGGGCGTCAGCCGCCTCAGGGACAACGTCAAAGCGCTCCTTGACAACGGTAAAGCCAGGGACACGCCGGTGGCCATCGTGGAGAAGGGCACGACCTCCGGGCAGCGGGTCACAATCGGCACGCTCTCCACCATCGTCGAGTTAGCGGAGAAGAGAGGCGTGGAAGCCCCCGCCATCGTGGTAGTCGGCGACGTCGTCAGGATGCACGAGGTGCTCGGCGGATGAAAAGAATAGCGGTCACCAGGCCGAGAAAGTTCCTGCCCGACACAGTCAGGATATTAAAAGAAAAAGGCCTCGAAGCCGTGCCCGTGCCCATGATGGAGATGATCCCCCGGAACGACGGCGCCCTCGAAGCCTTTTTCAAGAGGCTGGAGGCCGGCGAGGCAGACACGGTCATCATCACCAGCCAGAACGGGGTACAGTTCATCTACGATAAAGCCCCGGATCCGGCTGCGCTGACGAAGCAGCTGAACTCTGTAGAGGTCATCGGCATCGGCCCCAGGACTAACAGCGTCCTGACTGAGCGGGGCATCACCCACCTACAGATGCCCGGCACCTTTTCCAGCGAAGGCCTGGTGCAGGACTTCTGCGCTAAGCTGAAAGGCAAACGAGTCGAGGTGCTCCGCAGCAACCATGGCAACCCGATTTTAATCTCAGGATTGGAAGCCGGCGGCGCGAAGGTCAGGGAGATCATCGTCTACGACATCGTGCCCCTGAAGGGCGAGGAACAGGCAGCGTTCGTCAGAGAAGCCCTCGAAGGCAGGATCGACGCCTACACGTTCACCAGCACTATGACAGCGAGAAGCCTGCTCATGATGGGCGAGTCCATGGGCGTGCTGGATCCGTTGAAGCGCGAGATCAACTCTAAGAAAGTGGCTGTGATCGGCCACCCGACCGCCGACTTCCTCAAGAAGAGCGGCATCAGGGTCGACGCCGTGCCTGAGCGGTTTACCTTCGAGGATATGGTTGAGGCACTGCTCAGAGTTTTATAATCCACAAGTTTTAGTCGGCGCCAGGCCGCCTTGTTCTTAAATCGCAAAGGCGCAAGGGCGCAACGACGCAAAGGTTTACCATATTTTGTACGATTTTCTTCGCGCCCTTCTGTCACATTAAAAATTTTTCATAGTTCAGACTTAAGCGTACTGCTGCTCATCGATCAGACTCCTATGAAACTTGTTGTTACGGCGAGGGTTGCAAGGCCGCCAAGCACTCGCTTTATGAAAAATGGGATATTCAGGTAGAGGCTATTAAAAATTAATAGTTGGCCCTGTGTGAGTCTAAAATACCGCCAAGGCCGCCAAGGAGCCAAGCTCGCCAAGACCCAGATTTTTCATGGGACGCCAAGGGCTTTTTCTATCGGAACCTCGCCGATCACTATAATTATAGCTTGGCGTGCTTGGCTCCTTGGCGTGCTTGGCGGCTTTACTATCGCAGAAACTGAGAACCGCAAGTTTTTCATCACTTAAGCCTGATCAAGGCTCCGATCATCACCTGACACTTTGCGCCCTTGCGAACTAAAATCGAGGCCTCCCGGGGCCGAGATTATCCTTTCAAGCCACAGGAGGCCCTCTGTGCTCGGGGTTCTGCCGGCATATCAGGTCGTAGACCTGCCGTGCATCTTCGATGTCCTCGAACGCAAGGTCGAACAGCCGCTTTCCTCCCCGGACGTGCTCCATGCCCACATAGGTCAGTACGCCCTCGCCGAAGTAGATCGTGCCCCTCTCGCCGGAAGACATGCGAAGCCTGACCGGATTGCTTATATCTATCGCCACCAGCACGGGAACCCTGTACTGGAATAGGGCCAGCGCCCGCCGGTTCGTCAGTGCGTAGTACGCCTTCTTCCGGGCCAGGAAGCCTCCGCCGACCTGGTTGAAGGTGGCGTAGATGCACATGGCACAGAAGAGCAGGCCCAGAATGGCCGCTATCGCCCGGTACAGGGTATTGTGGACCAGCAGGCCGGCGAGCACCGCGAACAGCAGGGAGATGATCGCTGCAGCGCCGGTGACGAGCGTCGACTTAGGGTTCAGGGGCACTACCGAGTCCTGCCGGGGCCGGCCTGTCCAGACTATACGCTCTCCCCGCTCGAGCACTCCTTCGAAGACCTCAGAATAGTTTACAGGATTATCCGTAGCCATTTCCGCTCCCTCATAACCTGTACCTGATACTGGCTGCGATATTATCAAGGTATGGGTGCAGCATAACTATACCAGAGGCATCAGTATCATGGTCACGTGTCAACACTGCGGAGCCGATATCCCTGCGGGTGCCAGGTTTTGCCCCCGGTGCGGCAGCTACGCTGGCGGGCCCTTCGAGAAGGCCTACGGAGAGATCAAGCGTGGCTATCGCAAGAACACACGATGGTCGCGACAGCAAGGCCTGCTCAAAATGATCATGCTGGCTCTTCTGGTCATCTATGCCGGCGCCATCATGTACCTGACCTCGTCCAGCCTGACCAGCCTGATCGGGAGGCATAACGCCTGGGCGTACCTCCTCGCAGGCTTGGTAGCTTACCTGATCATTCGGGTTGCTGCCAGATATCTGATGAGGTAAGACTATCAGGGTTCGGCGCCAGGCCGCCTTGTTCTTAAATCGTAAAGAGTCGGATGATGATCTGAGTCTTGATCAGGTATAAGAGATGAAAAATCAGCAGTTTCCCTGATCTGCGCATATATCACCGCCAAGCTCGCCAAGGGGCCAAGCACGCCAAGCTACATATTGAGGATCGGTGCGATTCCGATCGAAAAAGTCCCTGGCGTTCCATGAAAAATTAGCTCTTGGCGGGCTTGGCTCCTTGGCGTGCCTGGCGGTGTTTTCGACCTACTCAGGGCCAACTTTCAATTTTTCATAGCCCCTACATGAATATCCCAGTATTCATATGGCGAGTGCTTGGCTCCTTGGCGTTCCATGAAAAATGTAGATATTATCGGCGCCGGGACGCCATATTTTTTGTTCGCAATATGCAAGGATTCGACCCTTCGGTCGCGTCGACGCAAGGGCGCAACGACGCAAAGGATATCTGAAAAATCTTTGCGCCTTTGCGTCGTTGCGTCTTTGCGATTTATAACCGAGGCCTCCCGGGGCCGAGATTTATTATTTCTTCGCCAGATCCACGTGGTACTTCACGAAGCAGCTGTGCTCGATCATGGCCGTGGTGTTGAAGCAGTCCGCCAGGTCTCCGCCTATCGCGAAGGAGCCGTGGCCCCGGTTGAGGGCGCCCTTGTACTTGCCCGTGGAGAAGAGCCTGGAGACGTTGTCATACAGTAGCTGTGAGCCGGTCTCGCCGTCGATGATGGGTATGGTGCCCAGGAAAGGCAGGCCTTCACTGTCCAGCGGCTTGACCTCGTCCTTCTGCAATAGCGACTCTATGATGCCGAACCTCGGGTGGGCGTGGATGATCGCTCTGGCGTTCGTAGATAAATAGATCGCACAGTGGCTGGGCGTCTCGGTGGATGCCAGCGACTCTATGGAGTCGTCTTCGTCATCCGAAGGGTGTAAGCCCACTTCGACGAGGTCTTCAGGTCCCTGGATGTTCCCGAGCATGACGCCGCTGCGCTTTATCAACAGACCGTTTTTCGTCCGCACGCTGATGTTGCCGAACCGGGAGCTGACCAGCCCCGCGTCGTCCAGCTTTTTACCCCAGTAGGCTATTTCTCGCCACATCACCTATGAATTAGCGACTACATTTTATAGCTCTTCCGCTACCTGATATAATGAGATACTCGCGGTGGGCTTGTTCCACAGGAAATAAAGGGGTTCTGAGGGCATGGAAGTTTCGCATCTGAAGGCGTGGAAGAAGGAATACTCCAGCGTGACCTGGAGGGGCCCCTATGATATCGGCCCGATCAGGGCGGCGGTACCGCCGGGAGCCCTGGTGCTGGACGTGGGCTGCGGCAGCGGCAAGATCATGGCTCCGCTCCTGCGGGCCGGCTATAACGTAGTCGGCATGGACGTGGCGAGGGAGGGGCTCCTGATGGTCAGGGAGGGAGAGAGGATCGAGGGAGATGCCCGGCACCTGCCTTTTAAGGATAGCTCGTTCGACGCGGTGGTATGCTACGATGTCCTGCAGCACCTCCTCGAAGCCGAGAGGCAGATGGCCGTGGCAGAAATAAAAAGGGTGCTGGCGCCGGGCGGAAGGGTCTTCGTAGAGGTCTTCGGCAGGGAGGACATGAGGTACGGCGGCACTGCGGTCGAGCCCCATACGTTCAGACGGGAGAGCGGGATCATCTACCATTATTTCTCTGAAGCAGAGCTTCTCGAGCTGCTGGA
The DNA here is from genome assembly GCF_000063445.1 of Methanocella arvoryzae MRE50. Taxonomy (NCBI): domain Archaea; kingdom Methanobacteriati; phylum Methanobacteriota; class Methanomicrobia; order Methanocellales; family Methanocellaceae; genus Methanocella; species Methanocella arvoryzae. The sequence continues at coordinate 1,941,301 of NC_009464.1, read as the reverse complement.
AGGGCTGGAGCCCCGTGTGGAAAGTCGGCTGACGCGCAGGGTTTTCCGGGGAGAGGAGCACGTGCGGCACAGGCTGTTTGCGGCCGGAAAGAGGCAAAAATAAAATGTAGTGCAACCATTAGTTTACATATGGATCAAATTTTATAATATGCTTGAGCGCTACAGATGATCGGTTGCCAAACGAAATATTTTAAATAGATTCGTGCCAGAATGATAGTGACTTTCGGGTGGACCTTTCCATGGACATATTAAGCCGCCTTTACGACCTCACTGGCACGTCGGACCCTGCCCAGCTCGCCGTTACTACCCTGATCGCGCTGGTGCTCGCAGGAGGCCTCGCAGCCCTGATACTGGAGGCTGTCAGGATCGTAAAAGAGTACTCCAGGCAGGAAGTACCGCACGCTGCCCCGGCGCCGGAGCCGAAGCCGGAAAAAGCGCCTGAAGCTCCGGGGGAAAAGCCTGCGGAAAAGCCTCCGGCGAAAGCCCCCGAAAAGCCCGCAGTCCCCGGGATCGAAGTGGTCAAGGGCACTGTGAAGGAAAGCATGGAAGCGCTGGAGAAGAAGTACAGGCTGAACGCCGTCACGCTTGCCACGGCAGACGGCCTGGTGATCGCCTCCACAATCAACGATCCCGACGAGGAAGCGGCCGTCTGGTCCGGCAGGTTCAACGAGATGCACAAGGAAAAGCCGGGCAGCTACTACCCGGTGGCCGACAAGGGAGTATACCTGTACTCGACGGAGAGTGCCGGCAACAAAGTCATCGGAGTGGCCCGAAGGACCGTTGCGCTGGAGCAGGACGAGATCAAAGGCCTGCAGGACGACACGAAGAAGATCGTGGACAAGTTCGCGCCGGCCGTCAGGAAACCTTAATTTTTTACCGCCGCTGCACAAAGATATTATGTTTATCGCCGGGAATGTATACGTGGAGTCATCATGGCCGGCATAGAGGCAGTTACTTTCGATCTCTGGTTCACCCTTATAGCCCACGATCACCTGTACGACGACCGGTTACGCGCCGCCCGCACGGCAGGCATCAGGGACGCGCTGGAAGCAGAAGGCATCTCAGTGACGGATGATGCGATTACCCGGGCATACGCCACCTCCGAAGGCTACCTGCAGCAGCGGTGGTCCCGGAACCTTGACGTCGACACCCCGGAACAGGTAGAGATTCTACTGAAATGCATCGGCATCAAGCCGACACCTGAGCTGGTCAATGCCGTCGATAAGCCGTATTCGGACGCAATCCTGCATGTCGAGCCGGACCTCGTCGACGGTGCAGAGGAAGTCCTGGACTCGCTGAACAGCACCGGAGTGAAGCTCGGGCTGATCTCCAACACTGGCCGAACCCCTGGCAGGTCTATGCGGAAGATTATGGACCGCCTTGGTATCCTGCGCTACTTCAAGGTGACCACGTTCTCCAACGAGGCAGGCTACCTCAAACCCGACGGGCGCATTTTCGCCTCCACGCTCGACCTGCTGCGGACAGTGCCGGAGAAAGCCGTCCACGTAGGCGATCACCCCATGCTAGACGTGCAGGGCTCGAAAGAGTTCGGCATGAAGTGCATCCATTTCACCCGATACGCCCCGGCTATCAAAGCCCCGCACGCCCCTGACCGGGCGGTGGAAACGCTGAGGCAGATTCCGGAAGCGATCTCTCATCTCGACCGGTGAACACTGAAGGAGCAGGCACTTATGACGATCGATACAGTAACCTTCGACGTGTGGAACACTTTAGTGGTACACGAGTTCTACGACGACCGGCTGAAAAACCACCGCATGAAGAGCATCCGCGATGCACTGCGGGAGCACGGCCATTCTTGCACCTGCGAGGAGATCAGGATTGCCTACGACTACACTGAGGAGTGCCTGACAAGGATATGGCAGACAGAGAGGGACCTCAGCAACGACGGCCACCTCGCCCTATTCCTGGAAGGAATGGGCCTCGATCCTGACGACGACACCATGGAGATCATCCGGGAACCGTACTCCTGCGCCTTGCTCGACTTCCGCCCGAAGCTGGTGGACGGAGCAGCAGACATAATCAATACCCTGAAAGACCAGGGCTACAGGCTCGGGCTCATCTCCAACACCGGCCGCACCCCGGGGAGGACGATGAGGGAAGTGCTGAGCGAATACGGCCTCGCCGGCTGCTTCACGGCCATGACCTTCTCGGACGAAGTCGGCCACATCAAGCCCGGCCGGCAGATCTATGACAGGGCACTGAAAAGCCTGGGCTCTGCCCCGGAGAAGACCGTCCACATCGGAGATAACCCGCTGCTCGACGTGTACGGAGCAAAGGCCTGCGGCTGGAAGGCTATTCTCTTTACGAAGTACATGGCCAGCTTCGAGAAGTACGCCTCCAAATATTACAACGCCAACGGCCGCACGGCCGAGCCGGACTACACGGTCGAGACGCTCGGCCAGATAGTGGATGCGCTGGCCGCTCTCGATAGCAAGAACGTAGAGTAAATAACCATACTCAGTATTCCTGGGCATGGGCATATCAAGTCCCTGCATGGTGGGACAGCAATACGAACGCTGCGCTGTGCTAATCCTCACAGATGCCACAGATTACGTTTGATTCCACAGATTATAGTAGAATAATATGATTAGGGGAGAATCCACGGATTATTACTCGATAGCACAGATGGGCCTTATTATGGTTAAGCGCTAATTGATAATTCTGATTATGCTTTTCTTCATATCTGTCGTATTGAAGTTAATAAGTAGAGCCAGCTTTAAGCCGCTAAGTTTTAAATAAGAAAGGGTCTGAGCATGATGTAACGCTGTTAGATTTTCTACTGCTTTAACTTCCACGATCAACGCTTTTTCTACCAAAATGTCGATTCTCATTTGCTTATCGAGACTTTTCTCGTTATACACGACTGGTAGTGACACCTCGGACTCTACTGATAGACCTTTGTGTTTTAGTTCTTCAATTAAACATGTTGTATAGATGCTTTCAAGCAACCCCGGGCCTAGTTTATTGTAAACTTTAAATGCAGCTCCCCTTGTTGCATACGTCAGCTCATTGAGTTTCTCAATGGGATAATGCACAAATCTCTGATCCATATGCCCTCTTTAAATCACTTAACTTATAACTATTTTTCTAATAATTGAAAATAAGATATGCGTTAACTACTCACACATCTTTAAAAATAACCTATGCACTGGAAAACTAGAGCCGCCTCTTTCAACTAACTCTGATGACGCTACAACAAGACGGGTACTGGGCTTTGCGTTTTTTGTTTCCGTGTGATGTGACAGCAAGACGAACGTTGCGCTGTGTAAAACCACACGGATTCCACAGATTGAAACCGATTCCACAGATAACGAAATAAATCAGACGATATCTCTCTGCCTGATAGATTACTGATTAATTAGAATTCCATGTATTTTCTTTCCGTGATATCATGTCAGTATCTGTGGATTCTCACAGTATTCCCATATAGTATAGTTATCTGTGGAATCAATTGTAATCTGTGGCATCTGTGTGGTTTAGCACAGCGCAGCGTTCGTATTGCTATCTTGGAAAAACCTATGCAATCAAGTAAGGTACAACTCAGCATTCGATTGTTTTTAACCAATTCTAACCGGGACAGAAGAAAAGTAAATATAAAATGAGTGGTGACGTGCCTGTGATGTACTCCGACACAGGGTCGGTCGACCTGCGCTCGACCATGGACATCCAGATCACCGCGCTGGAGTGGATGCCGTTTGGAGACGGATACCTCAAGTACTACCCCGATACCGACGAGGACGTGTACCTGGAGCAGACGCAGGACGGCTCGCTGATCGTCAGGCCGGAGAAGTACCGGGAGAGGGTCCTGTCCGAGTTCGACTACCCCCTCGACCAGGTCTACCACGGGGAAAATGAGTTGCTGCTGCGGCTGAAAGAGTACTATAAGAACTGCTGGGCCCTCAAGCTGCACGACCCCTACATTTCTCTCATAATCACCATTCTCACCCAGAACAAGACCGCGGACAGCGCCAGGAAGACGTTCCACCGCCTGCAGCACCACTACAAGGGCATCGACGTGTATAAGATGGCGTCGGCAGATAAAAAGGAGCTTGAGGAGCTGATCCGGACTTCGGGGCCTTACAAGGCGGATTTTATAATCAGGTGTTCGCAGGAGATCATTGACCGGTGGGGAGGCAGCCTCGAGTGGATGCGCACCGCCCCGACGCAGGAGGCCCGGGAAGCACTGATGAGCCTTTATGGGGTAGGCCCCAAGACCGCCGACTGTGTGCTTTTATTCGCTCTGGGCCATAGCGTCGTGGCGGTGGACACTCACATCTGCCGGGTCTCAGAGCGTACCGGCCTGAGCCTGGCCACCGGCGACAGCGAAGCAGCCAAGCGCAGGGTGAAGGAAGACCTCGAGCGCAAACACCGCATTCCTGGCATGGCCCACCTGCTCATCATCAACCTCGGCCGGGACTTCTGCAAGGCTGTGCTGCCGCTGCACCACGAGTGCCCGGTGGAGGACATCTGCCCGAAGAGGGGCATCAGGAAAGAAAAGGGACTGGGATTAATCGAGGAGTGACTCCTATGGCCAAAAAGCGCACCTCGACCATTATGGGCATCGACGAGGCAGGCCGGGGCCCTGTCATAGGCCCGCTGGTCGTCTGTGGCATAATTGTGGAGGAAAAGGATTTGCCGGCCATCGAGGCCATGGGCCTCAAGGACTCCAAGAAGCTCAGCGCCAAAAAGAGGGAAGAGTTCGCCGCCGCCCTCAAGAATAAGTACAAGTACGAACTCTCCGTTCTCCCGCCCCAGGAGATCGACGCCCGTTTCGAATCCGAGGACAACCTGAACCGGCTGGAAGTCAACTGCTTCGCCGGCCTCATCCGCTCCGCAAAGCCGACCATTGCGTATTTAGATGCGTGCGACGTGAACGCCGAGAGATTTGGCATAAACATCAAGAAATGCCTCGACTTCGAGCTTGAAATTGTATCCGCCCACGAGGCCGACAGCAAGTACCCCATAGTGTCCGCCGCTTCAATCATCGCCAAGGTACATCGGGATTCCCTAATCAGGGAGATCTCGGAAAAGATGGGCGAAGACGTGGGCAGCGGCTACCCCGCAGACCCGGTCACAATATCTTTTCTCAAGAACTATTACATGAAACACAAGTGCCTGCCCGACTGCGCGAGGAAGTCCTGGAAGACTTCTAACGCAGTTATCGCGGATTGCCTGCAGGCCCGGCTGTTCCAGTTCGAGTAAAGACCACGACGGCTCTTTTCAACCACGGCGGCACAGCGACACGGCGACAATCCAACCCTAAGCAACCAGATGGTAACTATAACCACGGCGGCACAACGACACAGCGGCAATCCAACCCCACACACAGGTCACTCCTTTTTTAGTCCACGGCGGCACGGAGACGGTGCATTAACCAATTACTATTTGCTGGCCAGGTGTTTCAGCATATCATTATGATCACATGACCGGTAAACTACTTTCAATAGTGATTCCTAGTTTTCACATATAATAACAATTGAAGGATTGTCTCCATGTCATCAGACCGCCGTGCCACCGTGGATCAATAAAAATAATGCTCTTGGCCGTGTCGTTGTGCCGCCGTGGTTAAAAACCTACTCTCACGTTGTCAGGATAAGGAGCCATGCCGCGGTGGTTCAAAAGTTTGCCGTTGCAGAAAAAAGAAGTGCTGTGCCGTGGTGGTGAGCACTGGCGGCACTTTTTATACGGTTCCGCTTGCGAGGAACCGCTGCTTCGGATCCTCTAATCTCGAGATCAGGAACAGGTCGCCCGTCGTATAAGCGACTTCCTTGTCGGTCTTGAGGTGGACGACGTACTTGCCCGCGGATTTGGTGGACTCGACTTCCTTGCCGTTCTCCAGGATCTTGACGATGTTGCCCGGGGTGGACTGCAATCCCGCATAAACGTGGACTTTGTCCCCGGGCTTGAACTCGCCCTTGAACTTAGCCGTTACGCAGTTTAGGGCTAATTCGTCGCCGACCTCTTCTTTTACCGAGAGGATGTGGCCTCTGTCGAGGTCCTTGCTCTGCACGTTCTTGAGCGCAAGTCCGACTCTCGAGCCTGTCGGGGCTTCCTTGACGTCCACGTCGTTCATCTGGATCGAGCGGATTTCGGCTTCCTGCTGGATGGGCCAGACCTTGATCTTCTCTTTCACGTGGATGGTGCCCTGCCTGACGTATCCGAGGATGACGGTGCCGACGCCGGTGACGTTAAAATGATGATCGATGGCCACGCGGGCTGGCTTATCGTTGAGCGCCTTGTTCTCTTCCTTCAGCTTGTTGTCCAGGTCGAACAGAATGTCCTTCAGCCTGTCGATGTTCTCGAAGGTCTTGGTCGAGGTGGGCAGGACTTCCCACGACTCCAGGACAGTGCCCTTCGTCATCAGCCTGATCTTGTTCTTCAGCTCGTCTATGGCATAGGGGTTGGAAGTGTCGGACTTGGTGATCGTGATCAGGCCGTGCTTCGGCTTGAGCAGGTCCAGCATGATGATGCACTCGCCGGCTCTTGCGTCCAGGCCTTTGGCGTCGATGCAGAAGACGATGACGTCGGACATGTTGGCCGCGTTCACCAGCGGCTTCGGGGACTTCGGGTAGCCCACCGGATCGATGACTGCGAGGATGTTGTCTCCCTTCACGAAGTTGTAGAGCACGATGTCGGACTCGGTGCCCTTCTTGCCCAGCTTGGCGGCCAGCGTGGTCTTGCCCGACTGCTCTCCGCCGATCAGTGCTGCGTTTACCATAAAAATCACTCTGCTTGCTTGGGTAGTAAGATGCGAATAATAGTTAAATATGTTACTCTGAATTATCAAAGCTGCGCGAAGGCGACAGATATCGAGGATGCCTGTTCGCCGGCGATTATCTCCCGGGCTTCGCGATAGCCCGGACTTCCAGCGCTGCTTTATCGATCGCTTTCAGGGCCTCTGCCAGCGTCGTTTTGGGCCCGACCATGGCGACCAGCAGAGCCATGGGCCCGGCGCCTACTTCGATGAGCCTGTGGTCCCCGGATTCGATGATCACCCTGCGGGGCACGCCTTGCTTCAGCTCGGATGTGACAGTCTCGGCAGCGCCCAGTACTGCAGCCGCCATGGCAGCGAAGGTTGCCTTCTCCTCTTCCCCTGCCTGCATTTCGGAGTGCAGGATGAAGCCGTCCCTGCTCACCACAGCGGAAGCCTCGATGCCGGACTCGTTGAGCTTGCGCAGGACTGAGCCAAGCTTGCCACTCCTGTCCTCCATCGTGCCTTCCATCATCAGCAAAACCCCATCTGTTGATCAGGATAGTAATTCCCCGGCATATGGAAATAATTAATGGTGAGCCGGAGTGCAGAGGGTTTCCCGGGCCGGAGATTATCGACTGCCACGAAGACATGTAACAGCGCCGCTATCGCCTGTATACGGACGATTTTCAATTATTTCACGCAATAGTTGCAAATTTAAGCAATTTTTCATTAATTTGTCGTAAAATTTTCATAAACCACTAAAACGGTTATATATATGGTCGTTCATACGATCAAGCATCAATATCCAGAGGAGGTTGAGATTCTGGACATGGATGAAAAAATGCGTAAGCTCCTGGCACTCGTTGCCATGGTGGCTATCGGAGCAGTAGTGCTCGTAATCGCGGGAGAGGTGGCGAAGTACATCATACCCCACGAGGCGCTGTACTTCCTGCTGATCAACAAGGTCTACTTCCTGGCCGCGGCCATTTTCCTGCTGCTGCTCGGCATCGACAAGATCAACATGAACAGCGCCCGCAATCTGTCGGCGACCTTCGTGCTGATCATCATCGGCGTTGTGCTACTGTGGTTGCTGGACAAGGCAGCCAGCGGCATGCTGTGGGGCGGAATGTACCCGTCGGTATACGGCCGGATCCCGGCACAGTACGTGACTCTGTTCCTCCAGGCCCTCGACATCATCGCCATCGCGCTGGGCGCCCTCGGTGGCTTCCTGGTCCTGCTGAAGGCGATGGACAAGATAAAGGATCTGCTCAACGGAGCCACTACAACTACGACGGTGAAGACCGAGACCAAGGAAAAAGAGATATAAAGAGAGCGAAAGGCCCTTTCAGACTCACCCGGAAAGGGCTGCTCTAATTTTAATATTATCCCGGATCAGCAGATTATCAGAGCCAGGCGATAGTAAGCTTTATCATATACGATGATAATATAAAGCTCGTATCAGATCCTTTATGTTTAGCAGGCCAGTCTTTGCGGGCCAATGCTTGCTAAACATATCTTTCAGATATCTTCGATAATGTTCAATCACTCAACCACCAGTATTCGCAGTAATCATCTCACTTAGCCTGCAAGTAATAAAATTATAAGGAAGTAATAGTACGTAGAGTACCTTGATCCTCGTTACCGGTAATTTTAAATGGCGTGCTGTTCTGTACCTTGCCATTATTTTCTGTCTGTAGTAGATATGTTCCCGGCTTCAGGTCTTCAAATATATAAAAACCGGAATACGGAGCCGGTTCTGACAGTGTTGAGCAAGCCCCGTCCGCAAGGGTATAAATTGTTTCCTCAGTACTACCCCGTTTAAGTAGAGTTACCTTGACACCGGGCATGTAATCATAGTAGAACATATGTCTTACCCACCCGTATACTGCGCCACCCGTGATATTGGCTGAGGCAGGTACCTGGAGATCAGGATCGTCAACCATTGTGCCGAGAACGCCACCGTCTGTCGCCGGTTGCATTAATCCACTACTTTTATAAGTTTTACCGTTTTTTTCTGAGACTATGACATAATTTCCGTATGGGACATTATTAAATTGGTAAACAGGGCCATAATTGCTCTTATCCGCGTTTACTGTATAAAGAGGATTGCCAGAGATGTCCAGCAGAGTTAAATCTGAATTATTATTTGAAGTATATATGCTCACTTTCGCGTCCGTAATGAATTTATTTTTTCCGTATTGTAACTGGTAATTAACCGTCCCCGTATCACCGTTGTTTTCGTGGTTGGGAAGGACAATGTTTGAATCGTGGGGTATACTATATACATTGGCAGGTGTCTCGTTGCCAGAGATGCTGTTAGATTTGACAACAACTGGGCCTGATTCTGCCTTTTTTTGGCCAATGATATAAGCGGCACTTACGATAACAATGCATATAACCAGTACGGCTGGAACTATTACAGATGTTTTCATGCGTTCTTCTCCGTTTATAATTCTTCTTTGTTAAATATAGTGCAGTTGATCAAGGTTATGACCACGACCTCGGCGACCATTAAAACGACGTAAGGTAGTGCATGACTAGCCCATGACAAGTAAGGAATTGAAGTTGAGTACAAATTTTGGTTAATACCGCAGGAAAACGCAGACAGGTACAGGCTTACCGGATTAATTATCTCTAGATCTCCGAGGAATGAAGGGACCCATGGTGTCCTGGCCAGATACTCAAGGGCTATAAAGGCTATGGAGGCCATCATTGCCTCTGCTTTACCAAGTAAGATACAGAAGAAAGTTGACAGGCCGACACTAAAGCTGCAATTTAAAAATAGCAGCAGGACAAATGATCCGGATCTCAAAAATAATTCCGAAAGTGAGCCTGGCCCTCCGTATACCACCATTATCAGAGAGACGAAAATGCTGACAGTAAAGGCCATCATCAGGAATAAAAACGACAGGATTCCGAATAGTTTGCCGCCGATAACATTTCGCCTGTAAACTGGTTTTGTAAGGAGAACCCTGAATGCCCCTTTCTTCTCATCTGAAAAAGACACAATCGTGATACAAACAGATAAAAATGAAAAAAGCGAGGAAAAATTCCATAAAAAATTACCCAGACCCACAAAAAAGAAGGCCTCGTCGTGGCTCATGAAACTGAACCTTGGTAACACCACAGAGCAGCCTGCAGCGTTCGTTAATGATAGGATGATCATGAGCATCACAAAAACGATTACTATAGGGCTCATGCACAACTTTGAAAACTCGCAACTGGCGATACAGAGCGTTACTCGAGCTTGATCACTCAATTGATATCCCTCCGAATAAATGCAATGTAGGTTATGATCACTGTGATAAAGGTATACAGTGATAATTTGATCAAATCGGTGTTGCCGTATACTGTAGTAGCCATCAGAAGGTCAGGCTGTTCAAGCACTGAATGTACCAGCCAGGAAGGTGAGAAACTACAAATTAAATACTCTAACTCTGAGCTATGGAAAAAATAAGATACATACCCCGCAAACCAGTTATCATTGATCAGGTAAAATAAAATGATCCATAACAGGCAACTGGAAAAGAGACTAAGTACCTGATCTTTAATCAAAATACAAACCATCATAGTCAGCGAATAGAAAAATATGATACATAAAATGGAGAGGAAAAACATCAAAGGCAGTATATTAAAGAATAAGGACAGGATTTCGACCGGGTCATTATAATAAATTAAGATAGCCAGTATATAGAGAACAGTAGTAAAAGCAAACAAGCCAACGGATAGTATCAGTGCGTTAAGCAATTTGCCATTGATAATCGTATCCCGGTATAACGGCTTAGTTAACAATGTATTGATAGCTTTTCCATCCATCTCCGCGAAAAAAGAAGAATAGCCAAGAGACATGGCAACCAAGGTACTATAATAACACGTAGAGTACGTAAATAGCATGAAAAGATTACCGATATTTTCCGATCTAAACGAAACGCTGTTGTTAAAGGAGAAGACAAATACTATAACATAAAAAATTAGCATGATCAAGACTAATTTACTATTTAAAATATCGGCAAGTTCTTTTTTAGCTATACATAAGGTGGTGTCCATGGTAATACAGCCCGGGTTAAATAAAAAATAAATAGATGTTTAATTTGTTTAGCAATACTGCTTGTCGTTTTGACCGTAGTTCATATCCTGACCGGCACAGTACCAATGCGTTACCGTCCATGTACCGGATGAAGAGCCTGCATTAACAGATCCATCCGGACACCACGCATAATTATAGCTTAATCCGCTGGGAGAACTCTGGAAACTTGAACTCTGCAGATCGCCTGACCACTCAAACCGTGGATAATAGTACGAGTTCGGTCTACCATTTACTAATGTATTTTGCCAGGTAAGCTGATCACCGGCCGATACCGATGGGTTTCCAGTAGCTTCCGAAGTATAGGTAACACTATCGGAAGTCAACACTGACCACTCAACATTACTATATGAATATGCTAAAGCGTTTCCGCTGGCCATCACCGCAAGCACAGCTGTGGCTATGGTCAGCATCAGAATTTTTTTATAGTTCGCCTTTGATTCCTCCTTAATATTTAACAAGCTATTGTCTTTGCGGGCCAATGCTCGCAAACCAATAATATGCATACCATATATTTAAGTTATATAAGGCAGGTACTAGAGTACCTGCCAAAAAACTATAAATAGTAGAAAAATATCGGAGTGCTCTGGCACGATCTCCCGAAAATTGAAACAAATGATTACACGTACTACTAATTATATAAACTAAAGACAATTGATCGATTGTGACATAAGCTATATATATATATCATGATTTCATTATCTTAGAAATAATAGTAGTGTAGGGGATTGAAAAATTTGGATAAAGCCATAGCTGGCAAACTCCGGGCTTACGGCGATATCATATACCATTCGATGATCAGAAGCCAGGCCAGAAGAAAAATACTGCTCGACCTAAAAAGAAACGGTCCGGGCAACACCACAGACCTCTCAACCCGTACCGGCTACCATTACAGCAACACCCGGGGAGCCCTCGTCGGCAACGGCGAAAAATACGACTCAGAACTATCGCTCGTCACAACCGGCCTGGCAAATGCAGACCCGGGAACCAAAGAGATAATTTACTCGCTGACACCGACAGGAGAGGAAGTCGCAAACATAGTTGAGCAGATCTGGGATAATTGAACCGTCTTAGACATTGTCATAGTAAAATGCTATGCGTCATTGGATAATAGAAACTACCAGGCCAAACGTAATAATAAAGAAAAAGGCCTGATCAGGCCTTCGGTTTTGCCTTAAACGCCTTAGCCTCGTGCTCGCTGCCATCCACGTTCACGTAGCCCTCCGCCAGCTTCTCCTTCACGTTAATCAGATCAGAGTACCCGTACGCGAAGTTATCGCCGCGGAAGATGACGGTCCTCCCCTTGAACTCCTTCTTGAAGCTCCCGACCGCCTTCATGAGCGTGCCGAAATCGGCGCCAGTAACTACGACGTCCACCGTATCGCCCGGCTTGCCCAGAGCAGCAGCGATAGTCTGCTGGACCAGTTCAGCCTGCAACTCCTTATTCTTCTTGCCCAGCTCCTTCCACTCGTTGAAGAACCTCTGAGCCGTCTTCGGGATGTCATCGTAGCCCACGCCCCACAGGTCGGAAACCTCCCTGAGGATGGACTCGTGGTGCTGGATCTCGCTCACCGCGTTGTCCAGCGACTTGAACTCGAGACGGACTACGCCGTCCTGGATGCGCTCGCTGGAGAGCATCTTGATGAAGCCCACCTTGGAAGTGTTGTCGACGTGGATGCCGCCGCAGGCCTCGACGTCGTAGCCGTCGATCACTATGATGCGCAGGATCTTGCCGGGCACCGCTCCGCCCTGGTAGATGCGCATCGAGTACTCCATCTCCGCCTCGGTCCTCGACATCTCCCTGACTACTACGGGGATCTGCTTCATGGCCAGGTCGTTAGCGACCCGCTCAATCTCCTGCAGCTGCTGGAAAGTCAGCGATTCATAGTGGGTGATGTCCAGACGGGCTTTCTCTGGCGTCTTCTCTGCGCCTGCCTGCCACACGTGGTCGCCGAGCACCTTTCTGGCGGCGTAATTGACGATGTGGGTGGCGCTGTGGTGGGCGGCGAGGATGCGCCTCCGGGCCTCGTCCACCTCTCCAATCACCTTAGTAGTATCGGGGGGCATCGGGGACTCGAGCACGTGGATGATCACGCCGTCCTGCTTGTACACGTCTTTCACCTTGATGCCGTTGACAAACCCGGTATCGCCGGCCTGGCCGCCGCCGAGCGGGTAGAACAGCGTCCGGTCGAGGACGAGCTTCGTCGGCGTCAGCAGCTTGACCACGTTAGCCTCGAACTTGAACTCCCGGGGCTTTTCGTAGTACATGGGCTCGGTCTTCGGCAGGCCCTGGGTCTCGTTGACCTCGATCTTGCGGGTGGCCTTCGCATCGTGCCTGGCCTGTACCCGGGCGTAGAAGTCCTCCGGGATGACGACGTCCGGCTTGGCCTCTTTGATCAACTCGGGAGAGATGCCCTGGGAGTCGTACAGTTCGACCAGCTTGTCCGCCGTCAGCGTTTCCTTCGCCTTGACCATCCGCTTGATGATGTCCTTGCTCTTGCGGCGGGACTCTTCGTACCTCTTCCGCTCCACGTCGATGATGTCGAACAGGCTGCCGTAGTCCTTTAATTCAGTGTACCAGCTGCCGAACTCGTCGATGTGCGATCTGAAAATGTCGTTGAGGTCGATGTCCCACTGGTACTGGTCGATGAGGGACCAGCACCTGCGGAGCAAATTACGCAGGTTGTAGCCGCCGCCGACGTTAGACGGCAGAGCGCCGTCGTGAATCGCAACCAGCAGGCTCCTCGTATGGTCGGCGAGGACGTACTGCGCCCGGATCTTGTAGACCATGTCTTTCAGTTCCCCGAGGTCCATCTCCATGCTCTTCGCCACGTCGTTCCACGCGGAGCCGACGTCCTCGATCTCCTCGACGTTCAGGATGCCCGCATACTTAGCGAACTTTGCGTGGAAGACGGGGTCGGCACGGTAGCCGGTCTTGTTATAGATGAACTCCATGGTCTTCGGGAACGTCGCATCGTACGACATCGGGCAGCCCTGGCTGAACCACGCCCACCTTTCGAGGCCGGCGCCCATGTCGATGACCTTGGTCCTTAATTCCTTGAAGCCGCCGTCTGGGGTCTGCTCGTACTGCATGTACACCTGGTTGCCCAGCTCTAAGCCCCGGGAGAAGTACTCGATGGAGGGGCCGAAGTTGCCGCCGCCGGCCCACACGTCCTCGTGGAACACGATCTCGTGCGCCGGAATACCTAAACCCTGGGTGAGGAAGTGCTGGATCTGGCCGATGCCTTCCTCTTTGAAGTAGACGTGTTTCTCGGGGGTGTTGAACGTGTGCTGGCCCACCATGATGAAGCCTGTATAATGCCGGCCGGTGATGCCCACGTTGTCGATGTCGTTGAAGCGTAAACAGAACTGGGGCTCGAGCACCGCCCTCGCGGGGGGCTCGATTTCGCCCGAGACCACGTACGGCTGGAAGTCGTTGATGCCCGCCGCCACAAAATAGAGATCCTCGTACCACCTGCATACGGTCGGGTACCTTTCGAGGGGGACGTAGCCCCACTGCTCGAACGTCTTGACGTAGGTGTCCCAGGCTTCCTTGTACTCGAACTTCTTCCGTGTCAGGCTTTCCCCAATAAACCTGTAGCCGCCGCTGCACTCCGCCTCGTCGCAGAAGTCCCGCTCCACCTGCGTCCAGAAGCCCCGGCCGCACTTCTTGCAAACCCTGCGGTGGTAACCCATCGCAGTCAGCGTCTGCACCGGATAGTACTTCTCGTAGTTCTTCGCGAACTCCGGCTTCATGAGCTTCTTGATCTCTTTATCGTCCATAGCAAAATTCCTCTGATAAGTGTGAAAATGGATGCTTCTTTCGCCTTATGTGGCCGCAACACATAAACATATCGGTTTTTGGATGTGATCGACCCCACAGTCCTTGTTAGGCCTGAAAAGACTGAAGCGCAGGCGAAACCTGAAAATTCGATCCCGCTCTCTCTGCCGGGACAGCTCCCGGCCGCCGAGGCCAAAAGGTTTATTGTATAGCAGATTAAAGTTAAAACGCTTCTGGCAGGTTTTATATGTCCGGCTCAAACACGACTCCAAAGAGGAAGTCCTTCGGCTTCGACAGCATCCTTTCTATTCTCGACGGCAAGAAGGCGAGGCCGCCTGCCCGGCCTGCACTGCCGCCTTCGCCGGAGCCCGAAATCCAGGCCGCTCCCGAGGTGGAGACGCCTCAGGCTCAGCAGCAGCCCCCGAAGGTCATCGCGCTGCCGGAAGACCACACTCTGGTGCCGAAACTGCTATCCGACATCGACCAGAAGAACGCTGAGATCATCAAGCTGAACAACGACGTGGTCACTCTCAGGTACGAGTTGCGGGAAAAGGAGTTCATGCTCAACAGCCTCACGCTGGACAACGCTAACAAGGAACTGCGTATCAAAGAGCTGCAGGCAGCTATCGACGATCTGAAAGCAGAGATCGCCACGCTTAAGGCAATCAGGCCTCAGCAGCCTGTCGTCTTTACCCCCGCCCAGGAACGGCAGCCACCTGTGGCCTCCGAGCCGGCTTCCCCGGAGCCTGAGGCCCCCCAGATTCCCCTGCAGATCACCCAGATCATGGAAGCAGTCCAGTCGGCCAAAACCGCTCAGCAGCCCCCGGCACAGCCGGAGACTTCCGCCCCTGCCCCGGCCCAGGTACAGGCAGATGCGGCCGGAACAAGAGCCATATCAGAGCAGTACAACCTCAAGGAAGACGTCGTCGAGGAAGACGTGGCCACCATCTTCAAGCGGCTGGCCATGGCACACGACGAGGCCCCCGCAGAGGGCGACAACGTCATAGAAGCCCCCCGGCGGCCGAGATCGGCCAAACTGTACGACCTGTAAGGTCGTCGACCTGTAAAGGTCGCCCTTATATTATGATTTCCTGCTTTTAAATAACTCGTCTGCCTGACCCAAAATCCACCGAAAACTTATAATACATATTAAGTAGGAAGTTACTTTCCGCCATTAAGATAATAAGCAACGGAAAGCTTAACTCCCACACATGACCAAAGTAACGAAGGACGTTGTGCTCCAGCGTGCCGAGACACTGGGCGTCAAGTTCATCAAGCTTCAGTTCTCGGACGTGTTCGGTACGACTAAAAACGTCGCGCTGCCGGTCTCTCAGCTGGAGAAGGCGCTCGATGGCGAAATCATGTTCGACGGCTCCTCCATCGAGGGCTTCGTCCGCATCGAAGAGTCGGATATGTACCTGAAGCCCGACTTTGACACGTTCTCCCTGATCCCCTGGCAGAGCGAAAATGGCCCCGTAGCGAGGCTGATCTGCGACGTGTACGGGTCGAACAACAAGCCTTTCCCGGGCTGTCCCCGCGTAAACCTGAAGCGGATCATCAAGGAGGCGGAAGCCATGGGCTTCACAATGAACGTGGGCCCGGAGGCCGAATTCTTCCTGTTCGAGAGAGACCAGGAGGGCAGGCCGACGACGAACACCAGGGATCACGGCGGCTACTTCGACCTCTCCCCGATCGACATGGGCGACGAAGTCAGGCGCTCCATGGTCGTGGCTCTCGAAGGCATGGGCTTCGATATCGAAGCCTCGCACCACGAGTGCGGGGAAGGCCAGCACGAGATCGACTTCAAGTACGCCAACGCCCTGGCGACCGCGGACAACATCGTCACCTTCAAGTTCGTCGTCCGCAAGATCGCGATGGAGTACGGCCTGCACGCCACTTTCATGCCCAAGCCGGTATTCGGCAAGCCGGGCTCGGGCCTGCACATCAACCAGTCGCTGTTCAAGAAGGGCAAGAACGGCAAGGAAGTCAACGCCTTCTACGACGAGAACGGCAAGTACAAGCTAAGCCAGACCGCGCTGAGCTACATAGCCGGCCTGCTGGCCCACGCGAGGGGCTTCTGCGCGATCACCAACCCGCTCGTCAACTCGTATAAGAGGCTCGTCCCCGGCTATGAGGCTCCGGTATACATCGCCTGGTCCGAGAAGAACAGGTCCCCGCTGGTCCGCATCCCCGCCCGCAGAGGCGTCGGCACCAGGGCCGAACTGCGCAACCCCGACCCCGCGTGCAACCCGTACCTCGCGCTGGCCGTGACGCTCAAGGCCGGCCTGGACGGCGTCAAGCGGAAGCTGGACCCCGGAGCGCCGGAGAACGTGAACATATACCACATGACGAGGGAAGAGCGCCTCCAGAGAGGCATCCGCAGCCTGCCGACCAACCTGTCGGAAGCGCTGGACGAGCTTGAGGCGGACGACCTCATCAAGAGCGCGCTGGGCGAGCACATCTACGACCGGTTCATGGAAGCCAAGCGCATCGAGTGGGACGACTACCGCACCAAGGTCCACCAGTGGGAGCTGGACAACTACCTGGCCACCTACTAAGACAGTATCAACGTCCTCGAGACTCTGGTTAAACGACGCTACGCCACTGGCGTAGCGTCCCTTACTTTTATCGATAGCCTGCCTCCCCTACGAGCAGGTACCTCTTGCCCTCCGCATCACACGCATACTCGATCTCCAGCGCATACCGGCCGCCATGCAGTACGACATGCTCAGCCTCGAGCACGGAGGACAGCGTCCCGTCACCCCCGGACCTGAACGATACGCCTGCGTCTACGACTATCGTCTTTTTACTGCCAGCCACTGAATAGCAGATGATGCCTCCGCTGGCACTTTCTCCCCCGGGATCGCAGCCGAGCCCGAAATACTCGGTGGAATCGGGAAGGGAAAGCTCCACAATTTTAGTGGCCCCCGCCGGAGACCCAGGGTCGTCAAGGTACCTCGGGGCGCAGGACAATAAGGCCCTGCAGTCTGCCGCCAGAGCTTCCGCCTGCGCGTCGACGGAGCCGGTATCCACAACTGGAGAGACGTTCCTGATTCCGGCTGCGGCTATACCGACGATGGCTGCAGCGATGAGCAAAGTGGCGATGAACGCGATCGGAAGGGTGTCCGCCCCGGCATCGTCCGTCATCATGAACCCCCTGATAGTACTGAGCAGGCTCCGGCAGAGAGGATAAAGGCTGCCAGAAGCGATGGCCCCAGCTGCCGGCCGCCACTATCATGGCGGTGCCTGTTTTTCGAGTCGGTCAGCCGGTACATCCACCTGACAGCGACTATGAGGGCCAGGCCGCTGGAAAAGGCAATGATGAACAACAGCACTGGAAAGGCCGGGCTGACGAGCAGCAGGGCGCCGAGGCAGGCCTTAGCGTCTCCGCCGCCCCATGACCCGGTGAACCACAGCAGATACGTCAGAGCGAGAGAGACTCCGGCTGTTAACGCGGCTGTCCATACGGGATACCCGTATATGCACTTTACTGACAGGATTGCCATGCCCGCCAGGATTGAGAGGAGCGTCAGCCAGTTGGGAATGCGACCGGACCTGACATCGATACAGGCGGCAACGGCGAGCAGGATACCTGCAGCCGCGATCGGCAGGAGTTCAGTCAGCGCCATAGATTTCCGGCTCTCCGCCGCCGTGCAGGCTCTTCCGCTGCCGGACTTTGATCACGTGGTAGGACTCGGTCGCGTCGTCCACCACTATGGCTGCACCCCTCGTGTTCCCCAGCCTGGCCAGCGCTTCTCGAACCGGCTCCTTGACGTAGAGTGGCCTGGCCCGTTCCAGCGCTTCCACGTCGTCCCTCAAAGTCAGCCGGTGGCAGACGATCACGTCGGCCTGGGACAGCACATCGTAGCCCAGCGCTGACGGCCGCTGGGTAGCCAGGACCAGCGAAAGCCCGGGCTGCCTGCCCTGCCGCAGCCACTCGTTGACCAGCACCCGGCCTGCACCGGAGTCCGGTTGCAGGAACATGTGCGCCTCATCGATCAGCATCCAGATCAGCGGCACCTCCCTCGACCCGTTCTCCCGCCGCCTGGCCCTGACCCGGACGTCGTATAACGCCCGGGCCAGCGACGCAACTGCACAGGATTTAATTCCGGGGTCGTGGCCGTAGCCGCTGAGGTCGATGATGTTGATGCTGCCCGGCTCGAGCAGAGAGGCAAAACTCGCATGCGGGGAAAACAGTTTCCAGGAAGATGCCATGGAGAGGAGGCCGCAGACTGCCGAGGTCACCCCGGGGGAGGCGGCTGAGGAGTGGATACGGTCGATCAGCGACTCGATGCTGAACGTGTCGCTCTCCGAGATCGCGCTGGCCAGGACAGCTCCATGGGGGCTTAGAGGCTCGATTCCCAGCAGTTCGCAATAGTCGTAGACAGACAGAGAGCCGGTGGGTATTTCGAAGGGCAGCGCCCCGGCAGGCATCTCGCTTAAAAACGGGGCCGGCGTGAAGACCCTGGCGCCGATGCCTCCGGGGCCGGCCATACTGCCGAATATGCCCATGGTGTCGACTACGATGACGGAAAAATTCCTGCGGAGCGCTTCGGGAAGGCCGGCGAACTCCTCCACGAGGACTCCCATGGTATACGATTTACCGTAGCCCCTTTTGCCACAGATCACCACCGCGTGGGGTTTCCTGACGTCCAGCAGCACCGGCGCTCCCTGAGATCCGTCCAGGGCGAGATAACGGCCGAGGTACAGGGAAGAGCGGCCGTCGCCGGCATTGCCCAGCAGGTAGTGGCGCCCTGTATACAGCATACTAATTTACATCATAATGAAAAATAATAAAGGTTTCTATGCCACGTATTGCTGCCGGGCGCGGATCAGCTCTTTGGAGGCACCAGCGTGCATGTGCCCAGGTCTGCCAGCACCTCTCCGTCCGACAGGTCCGGGAACTTCTGGTAATAGCTGGCCACCGCGAACGATCCCTGCTCCTGCACCGCCAGGCAGATGACTTCGTCCGCTTCCTCCTCCAGCCTCTCCACGGAAGTCCTCGGGCTGCAGGGCACCGCGACGACGACCTTTTTCGGGCCCTTCTTCTTCAGCGCCCTCACCGCGGCGATCATCGTGTACCCCGATGCCAGGCCATCGTCGACCACTATGACGTCCCTGCCTTTAGGGTCGATCGGCGGCCCGAGCCTGTACTCCCTTATCCGCCGTTGCACCTCGTCGAGCACCGCCATGGCGATGGAGTTGATCTCGTCCTGGTCCAGGCCAATTTGCGACACGAGGTCGTCGTTCAGCACTATGGTGCCGTCCGGCGCCACAGCCCCGAAGCCCGCCTCCGGATTGTACGGGACAGGGAGCTTTCGGGGAATGATCAGGTCCAGCGGAGCTCGGAGCTTTCTGGCGATCTCGCACCCTATGGGCACGCCTCCCCGGGGAATCGCGAAGACCACCGGCTGGTCCCACTGCTCCTGAGCCAGCCGCTCTGACAGCTTTCGGCCTGCATCTTTCCGGTCCTTGAACATCATGCCTGTGCCCTTGCCATCTCCGCTGCAGTCATGCTCTTCCCGGGGGACATGGCCTGTATGATAGCGTCGCAGAAGAACCCGAGGTCCGAAGGCTGCCGGGAGAATATGTACTGCTGGCTGATGACGACCGGCTTATCGATGTAGTTAGCTCCCGCGTCCTCCATGTCCACCCTGAGAGACTTCCAGGCCGTCGCGTCCTTGCCTTTCAGCAGGCGGGCGGTGATCAGGATCTGAGGCCCGTGGCAGACTGCGGCTATCGTTTTCCCGGTCCTGTCGAAGTCCTGCACGAACTTGATCACCTCCGGGTAGATGCGGATATGGTCCGGGCTCTGCCCTCCGGGGATGACCAGCGCGTCGAACTCGTCTGGAGCCAGGTCTCTGATCGCTGCCTCACTGGTGACGGGCACGCCGTGTTTGCCCTTCAAAGTCTGCCCTTTCTCGATCCCCGCCACCGTAACGTCGGCACACGCCTCGTACCTGAATCGGTACAGAGGATATAGTAGCTCCGAGTCCTCGAACCCGTCTCCAACGATCATCACGATCTTCCTGCCCTTTAGCTCGTTCATGTCTTCACCTGATCACAGTTTCGGCCGCGGGTACTTGAAGAGTCCCGGCGTTATGCGCGCCTGCAAACGTATTTATTCCTTGACAGACACTTATTTACAATCTGGTGTAAATATGTTTGACAGTGGTCTGCTACTCCGGCGGATAGCAGGACTGGCAGGGGCTGAAGAGAGTAAAGGCACGGCCTGTACGGCCCGGACGAGGGCGGGCATGACGGGCACAGAGATGATCATAGACTGCTCCCGGTGCAAAGGGAGGTCGTCCATGAACGATCCGGCGTGCAGGGAAGGCATCCTGGCCGCGCTTGCGGGCAAGGGCGGGATCGAGCGCCTGCAGCTCGAGCGGGACTTCGTCAGGGAATACGCTCACGAGTCTCTGGAAGCCATCCTTCGCCTGGCGGCGTTTTGCGAGGACGTCAGGCTGCACGCCTCGGCCTTCACAAGGTACGGGTGTGGCAGGTGCGACCCCCGGCGGGAGAACGAGACCCGCAGAGTGTCAGCGCTGGCATACCGTGACCCGCTCGACGCCGCCATCGAGATCAAAAGCCTGTACACGGAGAGCTTTGAGGCGGGCAGGACCGGGCAGTGCAGCCCCTGCGTGGACCGGTACGCCGCCTACGTGGGCGACCTGGCCATCATGGCAAGGGAAATAGAGGACGTCAGCTATTCGAAGATCGTGCCGTACATCAGGCCCCGGTTTTCCAGGTCCCGCATCCTCTCCGAGCCCCCTGACGGCTCCACATTTCTGAGGTCTTACGAGGTGGAGGGAACCGACGGCCTGTCTCCCCTCCTCCAGATCTCCATATACCGGCTGCCGGACAGCCTGGAAAAGCTCTACTTCGTGGTGCCGTGGGAATACGCGGTGGGAGGAGAAGACCTGTCGGTGATCGTTGCGGCAAGGGAGCGCCTGCTCAAGCACCGGCCTTACGACGACGGTTTCATGGACCCCGCGGGGGCCCGGGCGTTCTTCACCAGACAGGCCAGGGAAGCCATAGTGGATGCGGCCAGGGAAGCCGGCATATACCTGGACAGGCCGAGGCTGGAGAGGCTGACCTTCTCCTTCGTCAAGTACACGTCGGGGCTGGGCATCATCGAAGACCTGCTCAACGACCCTCACATCCAGGACGTATACGTCAACGCCCCGGTAGGCATGACTCCGTTACACGTGGTCGTCGACGGAGAGGAATGCACCAGCAACGTATACCTGTCGGAAAGCGACGTGGACTCGATGATCTCCCGGCTGAGGGCGATCTCGGGCAGGCCGTTCTCCGAGGCCAGCCCGGTGCTGGACATGGACCTCGGCGAGTTCCACACCAGAGTGTCTGCCATCGGCAGCCCCCTGACCAGAGGCCTCGCCTACGCATTCCGCCGGCACAAGAAGACCCCGTGGACGCTGCCTCAGCTGGTCAACAGGAAGATGCTATCGCCGTATGCAGCCGGATTGCTGTCAGTGCTGGTAGACGGCCAGGCCTCGATGCTGATCACAGGCTCCAGGGGCGCCGGCAAGACGTCGCTGCTCACCGCGCTCATGCTGGAAATAGCCCGCAGCTACCGGATCCTCGCTATCGAGGACACGCCGGAGCTGCCAATCGAGGACATGCAGCGGTGCGGGTGGAAAGTGCAGGGGATCGGCACCAGAGCAGCGGTTTCAGGCTCGGAGGCCGAGTTCCAGGCATCGGATGCGCTGAGGGCCACGCTGAGGCTGGGAGACTCGGCGATCGTCCTCGGAGAGGTCAGAGGGGCTGAAGCGCGTTCCCTCTACGAGGCGATGCGTGTGGGCGCCTCGGGCAACTCGGTGATGGGCACCATCCACGGCGCCTCCTGCAGAGACGTGTTCGAGCGGGTGGTCCACGACATAGGAGTGCCGCCAGCCTCATTTCGGGCCACGGACGCTGTGGCGGTCTGCTCCACGGTCCGGCCGGGAGGCAGCGTGATCAGGGAGAGGAGAGTGACCCAGGTGGCCGAGATCGTCAAGCGAGCGGCAGACGATGACCCTGAAAGCGCCTTTAACGACCTGCTTTTGTATGCCGCTGACAGGGACTCCCTCGTGCCCATGGACCGCATCGATACCGGCCGATCTGAGGCACTGCAGGCGATATCTGTCCGCTGGGGGCTGTCGCTGGAACAGGTCTCCGCCTGCGTGAGAGCCCGGGGAGAAATGATAGGAGCGGTAGCCGCTGCTGGAGAGGCCAGGCCGGACCTCATGGAGGCCCCGATGTACGCCCGGCACATGGACAAATACCGGGCGTGCTGCGAGACCATTCGCAGAGAGCACGGCACGATAGACTACAATGAAGCGCTGGCCTCCTGGAAACAATGGCTGGGCAGCGCCATCCGGGAGAGCAGATGAGATCTGCGCCGGGACTCTTTCCGCAGGCGTGCAAGGCATCCTGCCGCCTCTTAAGCCAGATTATAGGCAGGGAAAGGCTGGCCGGCTATGCAGAAGCCAGCACCAGCCCTGAGATGGAGGAAGCGCTCGCCTTTACCGGCATGGAGACAGAAGCTGTCGAGGTGCTGTCACTGGCGATCATGGCAGCGGCCGCCTCGTTCGCCCTGATACTGGCGGCCGGACTCACAGCATTTACAGCGGGAATGCTCGATAACATCACCGCAGGCATCGTGATCGCCTGCGCAGGCATCATTCCGGTGGTGACGTTCGTCATAGCGGGAGAATACCCTAAACGGCAGGCCTACTACATGCGGGTCCACTCCCTCGGCGACATGCCCGAAGTGGTCAGCTACATCGTCATGGCCATGAAGCTCAACCCCAACATGGAGCGGTCTTTACGGTTCACCGTCAAAAACTCGAGAAGGCAGCTCGCCCGGGATATTAGAAAGCTCATGTGGGACCTGCAGATCCGGGCCTACGACAGCATGGACGACGCGCTGGACGCGCTGGCAGGGCAGAACACAGGCTTCAGCGACCACTTCAAACGATCCCTCTTCATCATCAAAAGCTCGACCGGGGAGCGGGAAGTGGCAATGCGCACCATATCCCTTAACAGAGCATTGCAGGTGATACTCGACGGCACCCGCTCCCTCATGAGCACGTTCTCCTCCACGCTCCACGCCCCGACGCTGATCCTCTATTCGATCTTCGTCATGGTACCCCTCGCGCTGGTAGCCATGCTGCCGGCAGCGGCCGTGGTGGGCATCAGAGTGAACGCCGTACAGCTATTTCTCCTCTACGACCTCGCCTTTCCCCTCGTGACGCTGGCGTACGCCCACAGCATCCTGCTGAAGCGGCCTGCCGCCTTCGCCCCGCCGGAAATACCACCTGACCACCCGGAAGCGGCCGGGACGCCAAAATGGGCCTGGGCGCTGACAGGAATCGGCCTCGGGGCGGCTATAGCCAGCCTCTACTTCTTCCTGCCTGTGGATGCCCTGCCCTTTCCCGGGACGACGTTCATTCTATGGGGCATCACCGCAGCCATATCGATCTACTGCTACTGCGCCTACAGGCCATACAAGCTCATCAGGGACCGGATCGTAGCCATGGAAGGCGAGTTTGCCGACTCCCTTTTCGTGTTAGGGCGGCGTATATCAGAAGGCCGGTCCCCCGAAGAGGCGTTCGCCTACACCGCCCGAATCGTGACCGGCACGACAATCGGCAAAGCCTACGCCCGGGCAGCCTACAACATCCGGTGCCTCAGAACCACGCTGAGCGAAGCCGTGCTGGACCCCGATTACGGCGCCTTCTCCGACGTCTACTCCGACAGGATAAGGGCGACCATCAACATGCTTGTCGAGACCTCCGGCATGAGCGGCGAAGTCGCCGGCACCTCCGTCATCGTGCTCGCAGATCACCTGAAAGAACTGCAGGCTATCGAGCAGGAAGTGAGGAAGATGCTGTTCACCATGACCAGCATGCTCAGGACGACCTGCATCGCCTTCGCCCCCTTCATCGGAGGCGTCACCCTCGCCCTCTCAGGCGCAGTGACAGCCGTCATCGCCGAAACCGCCATCGATCTCCAGAATATGCCCGAGGCGGCCAAAGCCTACTTCCCCATGGTACCCCAGGTGACGGCGCCCCTGGTTTCTGCGGACGAGTTCATGCTCATCGTCGGCCTCTACATCGTGCTCCTCGTGATCATCCTCCTGAGATTCGTCAGCGGCATCGAGCACGGCGACGACGAGTACGAGTTCATGTACAGCGTGGGGACGACACTGCCCTTTTCAGTGGCTGTATTTACGCTTACTACCGTAGTATCAGGGGTCATGTTCAGCGGCATGATGTGACGAGAGTATCACCAGGATATGCATTTATGGTTGCTTATACGTCATGAGACAGCAAGACGATCGCTGCGCTGTGCCAGGGTCACAGATTGCACAGAGATAGCATACTTGGTTTCACACAAATGCAAATTTTTAAATACAATACTTGAATACTTATTTTCAATAATTTGCAAGTGATGCTCATGAGGAAGAAGGGATTCTTAAAGGACGAGGCAGGGGTGGAAGGCCTCCCTGTAAGGCTGATAGTGGTACTGGTGATCGGAGTCATTGCGCTAGCCGCAATGGTTTCAGCCCTGAACGGCTTCAAGCCCCAGAAGACGCTCTCCGCCTCTATTATTGAGGTGAGCGGCAAGCAGGGCAACATGCTGATCGTAGACAAGGCAGGCTTCGGTAAAGTAAACAAGACGTGGACGTGCAAGGTTAAAGTGACAGACGCCGCCGGCGACCCGATCGAAGGGGCCAGCGTAATCGTCTACGGCATGGGCGGCGCAGGCTCGGACATGACCAACAAGACAGGGCAGGCTTATTTGATAAAAACCAACGATATCGTGCTCAACCCCAACCAGAACTCCGGGTACATGACCCTCGAAGTTTCCGCCCCAGGGTACATCACCTACAAGAACGAGAACGCTCTGGTAGTAGTCAGAGCTGACTGATTTGAGAATTCACCACAGAGACGCACAGAGAGCCATTTTACCACAGAGGCACAGAGAATCACAGAGACGCACAGAGGATTACACGATAATAGGTTAAAATCAAGCATCAATATAAAAGTCTCTGTGCGTCTCTGTGCCTCTGTGGTAAAACAATAACTCTGTGAACCTCTGTGCGTCTCTGTGCCTCTGTGGTGAATAAGCGATTGCTGTCGTGGTCTAATTCACAGCTGTCTTTTTAGCCACTCGAACCCTTCGGCGGCGCCTTCGCCGTAGCTTTTCTGGCACACGTAGTCGGCCGCAGCCTTGACCTCCGGCGTCGCGTTGCCGACGGCGATGGCGATGCCGGCCTCTTTTAACATCGGTAAATCGTTCTCCGAGTCGCCCATGGCGGCGAAGTTCTGCGTGGACATGCCGAGGATTTCGGCGATTTTGCGCATGCCGGTGGCCTTGTTGACGTTTCTATGCTTGAGGTGTAAGGCGAACCGGGTGTCCACGATCTCCAGGCCGGGGTAGTCCTCTGCGATGATGCTCCTGGCTTTTTCAAGGTCGATGCCCCGGCGGAAGGCGAGCTCGGATTTCCGGTAGGTCTCGTCCAGCGACTCCAGTTCCGGGAATTCCTTTAGTAAAAGCTCTTTGCCCCGGCGGCACTCCTCGATGTCGGCAAGCACGATGGCCTTAGCATCGAAGCCGTGGAGTACCACGCCGCCGTTCTCCCCGATCATCGTGTTGCTGGCGCCCAGCAGCTTGGCCGCAGCCCGGACGAAGCAGATCACATTCCCCGAGCAGAGGATGACGGGGATCGGCATCTGCCGCATAGCGGCGACGGCCTCGAGGCTGATGAGGCGGCTCATGTCCGTCAGAGTGCCATCTATGTCGACTACTATCGCCTTGATTTCCGGGAAGCCGCTGCCTTCGCGCATGATGGAAGATAGAGAGGCGGAGAATGTAAAATAGCTGGTGGTTAGGACTCGTGGCTAACAAAAATGAATTGCTCGCCCCTGGGAGGCCTCGGTTTTAAATCGCAAAGACGCAAGGGCGCAAGGGCGCCAGGCACTCGTCATATGAATAATGGGATATTCAGGTAGAGGCTATGAAAAATTGAAAGTTGGCCCTGTATAGGTCGAAAATACCGCCAGGCACGCCAAGGAGCCAAGCCCGCCAAGAGCTAATTTTTCATGGAACGCCAAGAGGCCGGGCACGCCACGGACTTTTTCGATCGGAACCTCGTCGATCACTAATTATTGCTTGGCGTGCCTGGCCTCTTGGCGAGCTTGGCGGCTTTACTATCGCAGAAACTGAGAACTGCCAGGTTTTCGTCACTTATGCCTGATCAAGACTCCGATCATCACCTTACTCTTTGCGAACTAAGAACAGGCAGCCCGGCGCCGGGCTTATCGTATTTCCGTTATTTTGCCTCCGGGTGAGCCTTGATGAAGTCCTCAATAACCCGCCTGATATCCGCCACATCCTCAAGCACCGTAATTGAATCCATCTTCCTGATCCTGTCCACGTTCTCCACGTCCACATCCCGGATGTACAGCGTCAATTTTTTACCGCCCGGTAAGATCGTCTCCAGCTCGCCGGGCTTATTGTCGGGCGGGTACAGGTAGATGGGCACTCTTGCCTTGGCGCCCTGGGATACTGCGTTGGTGATCAGCGTGTCGGAGATGCCGTGCGCTATTTTGGCCGTGGAGTTGGCGGTGACGGGGGCGACGAGGAACATGTCGTAGTGGCCGGTCTGCAGTTTTCCGACCAGGAATGGGGAGTTGGCGTCGACCTCTACTCTTATGTCGTAGAACTCGTTCTCCAGCATCTGCCAGAGCTTGTACCATTTCAGCACAAGCTTCGCGTTCTTGGAGATGTAGATGTCCACGTTCAGGTCGTACTGCCTTTTGAGATCGACCATCATGTGGGCGATTTCTTCGATTTTATCCCCGCATCCTGTGATGCCCCATGCTATCTTAACCATCGGAATTACCTCTCGTCTTCTCCATTAGATCATAAAACCGCTTAACTGTCTTACGCACCGTCTTCAGCCCGTACTCGTCGGCCGCGATGCCCTCTGCGCCCCGGTCCTGCGACCACAGCGCCCCGCCGAGGTTGGCCCCGAAGCTGCCTCCGCCGGAGGGGATCATCTCGTTGAGTATGTAGTATTCGTGGATCTGCTGGAGGGCGATCTCCTGGCCGCCGGCCCGGTCGCCGCCTACTGCGAGGCCCATGCCGATCTTGCCTTTCAGGATCTCGGGGTCCTTCGCCAGGATGGCCCGGGATCGGTCCATCAGCGTCTTGACCTGGCCGCTCAGCATGCCGTGGTAGCAGGGCGTGCCTATGATGATGCCGTCAGCCCACATCATGCCTTCATAGTACTCGGCCAGCCCGTCCTTGTGAACGCAGCCTTTCTTCTCCCTGACGCAGTAATCGCAGTGGATGCAGAACTTGATGTCCTTGCCCCTCACGTGGAAGTACCTGGTCTCACAGCCCTTCTCTCTAAGGAGATTAAGCGCGTAGTTGACCGCATAGTCGGTGCCTCCCAGCCGGGGGCTGCCGCAGATGCCAAAAACTTTCATAAGTGTTCCTCGGGCGGCAATTTTCGCCGGATCGTTAAAAAGTAGTTATGGGCAGGAGGACAATAAAGTTTCTCATCTGCCCCTGGCGGAAAAAAGTTTACCGGCGCTTGGTCTTGACGTTGCCGGTCGTCTTGTTCTGCCGCATGATCTCGCCGATCCAGGCCATGATGATACGCTCATCGCTGCTCTTGATCTTGCCTGCGTCTATGGCGCTGCCGAACGCCTCGATGGCGTCCTGCACCTTGAGGAACTTTTTCTTTTCCATGCACTGGTCGATGTAGAGCGGGTATATCTCGTCCGACAGGCTGTAGAGTTCCTTTATAGGCGTCATCTTCTGCACGAGCTCCGCCTTGACTGATTCTTTGTTGCCGTTCGACAGCCCCCGGATGAGGTACGAAAAGACCGTGGCTGCGGTGTTCTCCTGCTCGAGCTTGTCCATCTCCATTTTTAGATCACCAGTTCCACCGAGAGATTAGTTTGTATATGTACGTACCAATCCATATGTGTGCGGCGATATAGACTTTCCGGTGCTGGAGGAAAGAGGTCAGTCCCCCCTATCAGTGCCACTTACGGGATGCGGACGTACACAGCACCTCGTGTGGCAGGCAGCTGACAATGCCGCCGTCCGATCGATGGCGGCTAACAGAGCGTGCAGCCCGGCCAGCAGCGCATAGTTGAGCCTGGTGAAGAACTCGATGACCAGCTCGAACAGGTCGCTGAGCCTGCCCAACTGCGTGGTCGCCACGGACACGACGGGAGGTACATGACGATCACCCAGATCGAAAGCGAACGGCTCGTGTGGAGGCTGGCGGTTATAGCCGGCAGCGCCAGGACCACGATAGTCGCGTCGATGGAGGCCATCAGCATCCCCATGACCAGTATCAGGAGTACTTTACTGTCCCTTTGCAAGTATTCCACCTTTATGTGGCACTTTTTAAAAATAGTCTGGAGAGAGCCCGGACGACAGTACAGACAGATACCCGGAACTTTTCCCTTAGCGCCTGATCTTCGACACTTGCTGGCCCGCCACGCCCATGTTTTCGCGGGGGAGCTCCCGTATGAGCACCACCATCGCCTCGGCCGGCATTCCGGTCACTTCGCAGACGTCCCGGGTGAAGGCGACGATGAGCTTCTCCTTCTGTTCGGTCGTCAGCGGCCCCATTTCCAGTGTAATAATTGGCATTAGTTCATTCCTCCATTGTTTCATGCATTTTCGGGCTGCGTGTGATCGATCTTCCGTCGCCATACCTACTACACACCGATAGTATATAGCGAAAACAGAATACAATGTGGTATATACTACCAGCCTGTATAGTGGTAGATGACAGGGGAAACTGTCCATGCAAAAGAAGAAGTACCACGGCCCGGTCGAGGCGACCGCAGACATTCTCAGCGGCAGGTGGAAACCCTTGATCCTCTGGGCTTTGAGAGACGGGACGCTCAGGTTCGGGCAGATCGAGGAAGAGCTCTCGGCCTATAAGCCTAACATCACCCAGAGGATGCTGACGAAGCAATTGCGCGAGCTGGAAAACGACGGGCTCATAGCCAGGAAAGTGTACCCGGAGGTGCCGCCCAGAGTGGAGTACACGCTGACAGAGCGATACAGGTCGCTGATGCCGATCGTCGAGCAGATGTACAACTGGGGCAAAGAGCACATGGCCGACCGGATCGAGCACGAGTGAAAAGTCCCTGCGAGGCGGGGATCAGCTTCTGTAATCCCCGCGCTCCTTGCTCTTCCGGATAGCCTCTCCCAGCTGGCCGATCTTCTTCCACTTCTTCCGCTCCTCGGCCATCAGTGCAGGGTTCTTCTTCCGCTCGATGGCGAGCTGCTCTTTCTGGAGTTTGCGGTAGCTTTCCAGCCGGACGACTGAGAGGGTGCCGTCGCTGAGCGCCTTTTTGATAGCGCAGCCGGGCTCGGTCTCGTGCCTGCAGTCGGAGAACTTGCACTGTTTCCCGAGCGCTTCGATGTCGGCGAACTGGCTCAGCAGCCCGTCCCCGGCGTCCCAGAGCTGCAGCTCCCTCATGCCGGGATTGTCGATGATGATGCCGCCTTTCTCCAGCATAATGAGAGTACGCTCGGTGGTGACGTGCCTGCCCCGGCTGTCGTCCTCCCGGATATCGCCGGTCTTCTGGACCTCCCGGCCTTCGAGGGCGTTGACGAGGGTGGACTTGCCGACGCCCGACGAGCCAAGGAGTGCGACGGTGCGGCCTTCCTGCAGATACGCCGAGAGCTGCTCCAGGCCCCGGTTTTCGGCGGAACTGATGGCGTGTACCGCGACGTCGGGGGCGATTTCCTTGACGGCGGCGATTCTCGAGGCCACATCATCGCAGATGTCGGCCTTGCTCAGGATCACGACCGGCTCCGCGCCGCTATCCCTGGCGATGGCGAGGTAGCGCTCCAGCCGCCTCAGGTTGAAGTCCTTATTGAGCGAAGTGACGAGGAAGACGGTGTCGATGTTGGTGACGAGCACCTGCTCGCCCGTGACCCGGCCAGCGTCCTTCCGGGAAAACTTGCTCTTCCGGGGCAGGATGGCGTGGATGGTTGCCGTGCCAGTAGCGTCTCTAGAGAGGGCTACCCAGTCACCAGTGGCAGGCTGATCGCCGTTCTGGCGGAGGCTGCCCGCAGCTCTTGCCCGGACTTCTCCGTCTTTAGTATATACAAGGTAACCGGTTTTGTGCACGGTCGAGACCCGGCCCGGCTCGTACGCTCCGGCGTATTGTCTGAAATTCTGTCCAAAAAAGGCGTTCCAGCCCAGTTTTTTAAGTGTTGGATCCACAATGGTCATCTCCGGAGCAAGCAATATATTTAGGGCTATAAATGGATGGCGGTAGCCGGAATCCCGACCGGGGGCCGGCGGCCGCAGAAAAATTTTTTAGTCGCCCTTCGTGCTACAGCACGAAGACCTGGCCTTGGCCTTGGGGTCGAACAGACCAACGCTGATGTCGTCGACGTTTCCGCCCTTGCGCACGTAGTCGCTGAGCGTCTTCTTCGTCCGTATGTACACTCCCTCGTACATCTCGAACGGGAAGGGCAGCGTCTTCTCCGCCGCGGCGCGGACCTGTTCGATGACCGGCGTGTCGGTGATCTCGATCCAGATCCTGCCGACCTGCACCGTGAGCTCCACCTGCTCGCCCTTGATGTTCAGGTACTTCTTGTCCGTGGCGCCGAACTTGCCTTCCAGCAGGTCGTCGGGGTTCTCCCTTGGCAGCCGGGGGCCGTGCACGACCATCCTCGTGATGCCGTCGATCTTGTTCAGCTCGTCGATCAGCTTCTGCGCCGTCTCCACGTTGAGCACCCTGAGCGGGAAAACCTCGATCTGCATCAGCCCTTTCTCGTTCCTCTTGCCGGATATTGGTGTGTTGAATCTGGACATATTGGACCTCCGTTATGAAAGTAAATCCGAAGACGCCCGCAGTATCTCACGCCGGCCTCCCGGAACATTTACATTAGCTGCCCCGGTACAAATATTAAACGGTTCATGAGCATGTACTTTGCCCATGGCAGAGAAGCAGAGACTCCTCTGGGCACCCTCGGGCTGGCGAAGGAGAGGGGCTGCGCCCCAACCTGGTGACCGGGATGAGACAGAGAATCATCCCGCGAAAGCTGTATAAAAAGGCGGGAACCTCGCGGTCGCCTTTATTGTTGGCCGGTCACCGCAGTATCCTGTACCGATCTTTTCTACGACTATGCGCTGCCAGACCGTTCAGCAGCCCGCCCAGGATGCCGAGGATGAAGCCTAAAGCGGCAAGCAATGCCGGAGTTCTCACCCCGCCGATCCCCGTCAGCGCGGTGATGCCGCTGAGCAGCGCCGAGTTGAAGTTGGGGAACATCTCGATGATCCACCCTACGATATAGCCGAACACCGCGCCGATGACGGCGCCTAACAGTATCCTGAGAATCATTTTGAAGCCTCACCGGAAACAAGTGCGCACGAGATAATCTAGCATTCCCGCTCTTTCTACGGCCAGCAGGCGAGCAGTTGCAGGAAACCAGGTGAAAGGCCACGTCGCAGGCAGTTCGATCGATTATCGGGTAACCGCTATAACTTTCACGGTGCTGCACATAGTTGTTAGACTAACAGACAAATATTTATAGTTAGTCTAACAACTAAGGCGTGTAAGACTCAAATACCGCCCGTCTGACAATCCGCCTAAAATTGTCAGACTGTTATTTTATACTAAGTCCCACAACTCACAGGCATATTCACTCACACCGAACGCGGCGAAAGCACCACCGCCGGATTATCATGACAGGCAGAGAAGGGAAAGTTAAACAGGCCATGTTGGACAAGCTCGAGGAGATCAGCGCCAGGACCGAGGCCATTAAAGCCCGGATCAAAGCCGGCGACAGCGACATCAGCCAGGACACCAGAGACCTGGACCGCCTGGTCAGGGAACTGAAAGCCTTCATCGGCCAGTCGGCCTTCGACAAGACTGCATATCAGCGGGAATACATGCGCAAAAAGCGCGCCGAAGACCCGGAGTACAGGCCCATCATGCAGGGCGTCAAAAGCCTGCCTGACTGGCGCAAGCCTCCCCTGGAATAACGATTATCACATACCAGCAAATGTCGGGCCGATCTGGACGAACGTTAGCACCCGAAAGGCCGGCCCGTCACTATAATTCATATTTCCACCCCTCAGTTTTCAGCGCCTTCTTTCTCGTGTCGCAGTCCGGCATGATCGACTTCAGGACAGCCCAGTACCGGGGGGAATGGTCTTTCACCTTAATGTGGCAGACTTCATGGGCGGCCACATATTCCAGCTGCTCCAGGGGAGCCATGACGATCTTCAGGTTGAAGTTGAGCAGGTTTTTCGCCGTGCAGCTGCCCCACCGCTTCGACTGGTTCTTCACCTTGAATGGGGGCGGGAAAACGTCGAGCGCCCTCGCGTAGGAGGCCACGGGCTCCCGGAGATAAGTTTCGGCCTGGAAACGGTACCACCCGAATACCGCCGACCTGATCGCCTCCCTGTCACCCGGGTCCTGGACGAACACGTTCAGCGTCTTATCCCCGAGCGTCACCAGGGGCTCGGGCCCCCGGGAAATTTGCAGCGCGTACTCCCGGCCGAGAAATAGGAAGATTTCTCCGTCGACGTACCGCTTCTTCACGTCCCGGGCGCCCTGCGCTTCGAAGGCTTTGAGCTTGCCGAGCACCCACCCGGCCTTCTGCTCCACGTACCGCCGGGCCTGGGCCTCGCTGGTCCGGGCGGGCACCGTCAGCCTCACCTCGCCTGAAGGGTACACAGTGATGCAGGCCGTCTTCCGCCGGGGGCTGCGGACTATGGAAAAGCTGATAGTCTCGGCGCCGTACCGGATGCTGCCAGGTTCAGATGTGGATAGGCCCATATCGCTATACTATACGCTTCTGATAACATAAAAAGTATAGAGGTCTGCGGCCTGAATTTGATACAATATGGGTACCAGAGCCGGATAACTTTCACAAAAGTAGTCTCAAATTGGTAAGATTAGCTTCTTATGCATTACCCGCTTACCTGATGGTATCAGGGGGACAGCGCCATGATGGAAACCCGAAAGCTGATTACAGGCCTGCTAATTCTGGCCACTATTGTCTTAGCCGCATACGGCGCGGCTACGGCTGCAGTTTCCGCGCAGGCGGCCGGCAATTCAGGCACCGTCACCGGCACGATCTACGATTCCATCGGCAACCTCGTGCCTGACGCTGACGTATACCTGTGCGACGATCAGGGCATCGTCACCGGGCTTACCGCAACGGACGGAAACGGGACATATACGTATACAGAGCTGGACCCGGGTAACTACTCGGTTATCGTTCAGGTGGACGGGTACGCCTGGCATAAGAAGTTCAGGGTGTCCGCGGGAGCCCTGAACGAGTCGAACGTTTACATACCCGATTACATCCACTACCCGATGGTCACCCCGTGGCCGGCCCTGAATGCGAAAGATAACTCTACATCAACTGACAACACGAAAGTGGCCACAGTAACTCCTACGCCTGAGCCCGCCCGGACAAACGAGACTATCGTCCACACGGCGCCGGATATGAGTCCCGAAGTCGAAAGCGGGCCTGCAGGGGAAGAGGAGAGCGGTGGATCGCCCTTAGACGATTTCATTAACGGCATCGTGAGCTTCTTTAAATCAATTTTGGGGATGCCAGAGTAATAAGCTAATGTATAAACCGTCATCCTCGCGGTTCGACGTCCGACCCTTCGGGTCGGCCTACTCCAGTTTTTAGGGTGCTACGCCGTCGGGGCCGCGCTCGCACCCTCGTCGGTACGACCTGGCTACGCCTTCGGCTGCGCCAGTCGAACCTCCTTCGCAAGCGCTAAGCGACGCCGCCTACGGCAGGCGTCCATTACCCCGCCGCCTCCGCACCCCTCCGCTTCGCTCCGGGCAGACCCTAAAAACCTCCGTCGAACGCTAAATATTAGAAGGGAATTGTCCCATTTGCTTGATCATTAAAATTCGTATTTCCATCCATCATTTTTCAGTGCTTCTTTCCGTTTCTCATATTCAGGCATGACAGACTTTAACATACTCCAAAACTTCGGTGAATGATCTCTAAATCTCATGTGGCAAAGCTCATGTGCAACAACATATTCAAGCTGAGAGACAGGAGCCATAGCAATTCTTGTGTTAAAGATCAATTGATTCTTAGCAGTACAGCTACCCCATCGCTTTAATTGATTCTTAACAACGAATGCAGGCACTGGCAGATTTGATCTTTTACAATAAAAGTTAATGACTTCTTTAATTTTTTCGGCAGCATGTGTCCGGTACCACTCGTATACTAATTTTTTAGCATACTCGCTCTTATCTGATCTAAC
The DNA here is from genome assembly GCF_000063445.1 of Methanocella arvoryzae MRE50. NCBI lineage: Archaea > Methanobacteriati > Methanobacteriota > Methanomicrobia > Methanocellales > Methanocellaceae > Methanocella > Methanocella arvoryzae. Next base: position 1,906,410 of record NC_009464.1, on the reverse strand, counting down.
ACTTTCTGGAACACTGACATATAAGTATTTGCCTACTAGTTTTGCGGATGACTCTGATTTAGTTTTTAGTATTTTTAACCGGTACTGCCTGCCAAGGTATAGAAACGTTTCACCGCTCACATACTCTTTACTGGCAACTTCAGGGCTGATACACTGAAACATATCGATTTTTTTAATCACCCAAGGGGCTTTTTTTATCATCAGGGACTGCGCCTGATCTCTATTAGTATCCTGTGGAACAGCGATCTGCACAGTCCTATCTGGAAGGACAGTGATCGTTGCATTTTTCCTGCGCCTGCTCCTGATTAACTCGTACTGAATTGTTGTAGTTCCAAATTGAATACAGTCAGTTTCCATAGCCGGATAGCCTCCGGGCGGCGAGGTCCATGATCTTAGCAATCATATCTTGAATTTGTTCAGGAGGATACTGGACATCCTTCAGTTTTCGCTTGATGCTTTTCCGCATTTCGCGTTTGGTATCCTCCTTATGCTGCCAGTCTACGACTGCAAAGGTCTTCAATGTCGAATATATATCACCGGCAACCTGTTTCATAGCCTCGACATTATCGAACTTTTCGGCCAGCAGGGAGTAGAATGGGACTACGTCTGGCTCAAGCCCCATCTCAGAAGCTCTCTTTTCTGGTGCCCGAGTACTATCGAGAAGATCTCTTAATAGCTGGAGCTGTACGGCTGAGTTTATCCTTCCTTCGATGTAGTCCTTTATAATACGCTCAAGGCGAATCCTTAAAGATTCGAAGAATACCGGATCATCACCCATCTTCACGTTGATCTCATGCCTGATCGCATGCTCGATGTAGCTGGCTTTAGACTCAGCAGAGCCGAGCTTGTCGATCTCTTCATCGAACTTCTGGGAAAAGATCGGTACTGCCTCCACGAGGGTAGTAATGCCTTCGACTTTGATGTGCTCATCGATCAGCTTGCGAACTTTCTCGCTGCAGCCGTCCAGCGGTGTCTGCTCTTCACGGTAGACGTTACGGGCAGTCATGCGGATGCCGGCCATCCATTTCAGATCATGCATGAAGTCAAGCGCCCGGGGATCTGGCAGCAGCATGTCCATGTACCTGGAGAATAGCTTGAACCGCTGATCAAATGCAGCCCTGCGATCTTCGGGAGCCAGATACCTGACGCATGCCTCATCGAGCGTCTCTCCCGGCTTCTGTGTCGCCTTCGCGGCGTCGAAGAAAGTGATCGCGCTCCTGTATGCCATTTCCAGCCGGGGCAGAATCTCCACTTTATAGTTGGTCAGGATCATGCCCTGCCGCTCCTCGGCACTGTACATGTGCAGGGCTTCCTGCAGGTCTTCTGAAACGCCCCAGTAATCGATGACGATGCCGAAGTTCTTGCCCTCCCGCTTCCGGTTGACACGACCCATTGCCTGTAACAGCGTATGCTCACGCAGCGGGCTATCGAGGTACATGACCTGCTCGACCGGAGCATCGAACCCGGTCAGAAGCTTGTCGCATACCACGAGGATTTTCGGGTCGGCCTCTTCCTTGTAGCGGCGGATGACCTCCTTCTCCTCTTCTTTTGACTTCTGGAACTCCATCAGGTTCGACTCGTTGTGGCCGACTGTGATCAGTACCTCGCTCGATGGCGCTCCGAGGCTGTCCAGAGTTCTCTTGTACTTGACTGCCATCTCCCTGTTCTCGGCAACTATCTGGGCCTTGAAGCCATTTGGCAGAATATGGCTTTCATAGTGCTGGATAATGTCAAGACATATCGCGTTGATACGTGGCGTAGCCATAGCTATCGCTGCTGTAGTAGCGTACTTCTGTTTGATCCGTTCCCGGTCTTCCGGGGAATAGTCCCTGAAGATACGATCAAATAAAGCATCGAGAGATTTGCCGCTCACGCTCAGCTCGGGCATTCGGCTCTCGTATAAGATAGGGACGGTGACTTCATCCTGTACAGACTGGTTATGATCATAACGGTCGAGGTATGGCCCGAACTTGTCGAAGGTGTCCCGGTCACGCTTGAAGATGGGCGTGCCGGTGAAGCCGATGAAGCAGCCGTTCTTAATAGCACGGCGCATGTTCGCTGCCAGCGACCGGTATTGGGTGCGGTGTGCTTCATCCACCAGGACGAAGATGTTGTCATTCTCGGTGAGCACCGGGTACATGTCTGCCGCATCCTGGAACTTCTGGACCGTAGTCATGATCGTCTGCCCTACAGGGTCACGCAACAGTTCCTGCAGGTGCTTCGACGATTTTGCCTTCACAGGATTGGGGAAGCCGCACCGCTTGAACGTGCTGAAGATCTGGTCGTCAAGATCAGTCCGATCAGTGATGATGACGATGGTCGGGTTCTCCAACTCTTTGTTTAGCCTTAGCTTCACAGACGTCCAGAGCATGGTCAGGCTCTTACCGCTGCCCTGCCAGTGCCATACGACACCACCCTTGCGCTTTTCCCGTGATATGCCCCGCAGGATGTTCCTGACTGCCCGGTACTGCTGGTACTTGGCGATCTTTTTGACAGTCCTGCCGCTCTCCCGCTCGAAGACAACGAAAGTGCGGATGATATCCAGCAGGTTCTCTTTAGAGCAGACGCCATAGAGGAATATATCCTGCTCGGTAGGCGGCCTGCCGAGCTTCTTCGCGAGGTCGTCTAAGGTAAAGGGGAACGGCTCCCGCCAGATCGACCAGTCTCGCCGTGGAGTATAGTTTGTCGCGTACTTAGTCTTGTGCTTGAAGGTGGAGGCGACGATTTGCACCGTATGGAACAGCCTGGGAGCGCCCATGTTCCGGTCCGCATCCTCCATCTCCTGGTACCGGCAGATTTGCCTGATTCCCTCATCCATCGGGTTCTGGATCTTCGGGCTCTTACACTCTATAAGCACGAGAGGTATGCCATTGATGAACAGAGTGATGTCAGGAATTATATCTTTGTAGTGCTGCACTCTGAACTGCCGGACAGCCACGAACTCGTTGCGCTCCGGGTTCTCGAAGTCAATGAGAAAGACATCGTGGCTTTTGATGCCGAGGCCGTCGTTCTTGTCCTGCACGACAGTGACGCCCCGCTCCAGCATCGCGTGGATCTTCTCGTTTGCCTCCAATACTGACGTGGCCTGAACGTTCGAGATGTCCCGGGCGACACGGTTGGCGTTGTCTGTACTGATCCATGGGTTCAGCCGCTTGATTGCGGCGATGAGCATCGGGGTAATGACTGTCTCTTTAAGCGACGTGCGCAGTCGGTCGATGTCCTTCGCGAACATCTCCTTCCAGCCCAGGTGTCGGGTGAGGACTTCCAGGGCGGGATCTTCGACTTCGAGGATTTCGGAGTCGGACATTTTAAGGGGTCGCCTCCGGTGCAATAGTGTCGGGTTTTACGCGGATTCTGCCGGTGAGGAGGTCTTGCATGAGTGCTTTTTTAACAAGCTCTATACGCTCACGGTATCGAATTTCCCAAGTTATTTTACTATTGATTTCCCTGATAACCGATGCGATTTTTTCTTGCTCGTCTTTCGGAGGCAACGGAACCAATATATTATCGAGGTCGTCCTGGTTAATCGTCGATTGAGCGATCGCCGATTTCACGAATTTATTAACCTGATTGCGGTACATAGAACTCTGGATGAATAGACCCATGAACTCAGGGAGTATCATCGAGCGGTTGAGTCGGACACGGATATTTTTACTTTCGAATGTGACATGACCCAATCCTGCAGGCACAATACCTGCTTTACCGACAAGATCACGGCTGTTTACCCTGTTAATTAATAGGTCACCTTCAGCAAGCTCATATTCCTTTAACTCGGCATCTGTGACGTTTAAAAGCGGGGAATTGATAGTATTTACAGTACCATCCGCAATGTTATACATCCTGATGCAGGGGTACCCGGAGCCATAGTATTTATCGTGCTTATATATACCATTCTTATATGTGAGAGATAAGGTAGCAAACGGCACACATTTCCAGTGCTTGGGAATCATGCCGAGGGCAGTATCTTCAAGCTCTACATTTCCCATACCTTCCGTCAGGAACTCCTGTATCAACCCTTTCTTTAATTGCCCAGTTCGGGCTACAACACGGTCGGTCTCCTCGATCAGAGAGTCCAGAGTGCCAAGGATGGCGGCGATCTTGCGCTGCTCGCTAATTGGTGGAAGTAATATTTGCTGATCGAGTAGGTCATTATCGGTAACAGCAGGATATCCTGAACCACATTGCAAATCGCATAATTTACCAATAAATCTATCAGTAGTAACAGTTTGAAATACGAAATAAGGCTCTGCAATGTTTTTCATACACCGAAGTACACAAAATGCTGTTGAGCATAGTTGACCTTCTAGATCATCACATATTATGGCTACTCTTTTCAGATTCGGTCGTATGGTTGCAAAGATAATATCGTCGGTTCGTACTATTCTCCGAGCACGACTTGGAGCATTTATTCCTTTAAACTCGTTTACAGATACAACCTTTAAACTCTCATTAGAGACGCTTGAGACATCTATATATTTGAAATACTTGTCAGGCTGTTTTTGAGGGTCGATCTGCTCTGTTTTCTCAACTATGTTCTTTATACTTACGATGCTCCACTCTTCCGGTATTCGTCCCATCGGCGTTTCTTTGTACCCATCATCTGTTTTTCTATGTTCGAGATAATAGGATAGAGCCTTTGTATCCCCATTACTCGACATACCCCAGCTCCTTAAGGTAAGCATCCATCTTCTTCCCGATCTCCGCACGTCGCACCTCGATCTCCTTCAGCTCTTTCAGCACAGCCTTAATATCGATCGGAGGCTCTTCCATAGTAGTGTCGACATACCGGGAAATGTTGAGGTTGTAGTCGTTCTCCTTGATCTCGTCCAATGAGACAATCCTACTATACTTGTCAATATCAATATATTCCCTGACAGCTCGGACGATCTTCTCTATATCCTGATCTCGGAGATAGTTCTGGTTCTTGCCCTCCTGATACTCATCGACGGCGTTGACGATGATGATCTTGCCCTTTCTCTCGGCGGGCTTATCCCTGTTCATAATTAGGATAGCTGCGGGAATGCCTGTCCCATAAAAGAGGTTTGTCGGCAAGCCTATGATCGCCTCGATGAGGTCGTCTTTGATGATGCCTTCCCGGATTTTGCCCTCGGCCGCTCCTCTGAATAAAACACCGTGGGGAACAACTACGCCGAGCTTGCCTTTGCTGTTAAGGGTGGCGATCATGTGCTCAACGAAGGCGAAGTCGCCCTTGGTCTTGGGCGGTATGCCGTAGCTGAATCGGCCAAAGCCATCCTTTTCCGCTTCCTCCCGGCCCCATTTATCGAGGCTGAACGGGGGGTTTGCTATGACGCGATCGAATAGCATCAGCTGTCCGTCCTTGACGTGCTTGGGGTCTCTGATCGTGTCGCCCTTCTCAATGTTTACATCGACATAGCCGTGGAGAACCATGTTCATCTTACAGATGCCCCAGGTGCCGATGTTCTTCTCCTGGCCGAATAGCGATAGGTTCTTGGAGTTGCCGCCATGCTGCTCTACGTAGTGGGCCGATTCGATGAGCATGCCGCCAGAGCCGCAGGTAGGGTCACAAATGCGCATCCCCTCTTTCGGCTCTAACAATTCGACGATGAGCTTAACTACCATCCGTGGTGTATAGAATTCTCCGCCCTTCTTGCCGGCATCATCGGCGAACTTTTCTATCAGGTACTCGTAGACCCTGCCTAGCATGTCGGGCTCGGCAAAGTCGGAGTTCCGCATGGGGATTTTGGAGAAGTGCTGGATGAGCTGGGAGAGCGTGGCGTCGCGCTGCTTGGGTTCGCCGAGCTTGTCTGTGTTGAAGTCGATCGAGGCGAGCAGCCCTTCGAGGACGTTGTTTTTATCTTCGATGGCCTCACAAGCTTTGTTCAGCTTGTCGCCGATATTGGAAGACGATTTCTTGAGCTCCGACCAGCGGGCCTTTTCTGGCACGAAGAACTGGTGCTCGTCAGGATCGTTCCAGGCGGCGTCTTTGTCGCCAGTCTCCTTCTCGATCTTCTCCGCCTCTTCCTCGAATACATCGGACAGCCTCTTCAGGAACAGCATGCCGAAGATGTAATTCTTGTAGTCTGCCGAGTCTATGGAGCCTCGCAGAATATCGGCAGCCTCCCAGACCTTTGCCTTCATCGTCTCAAACGTCAGTTTCTCGCTCATTCCATGACATCTCCTATAATAGTATTTTTTAGCTGTTCTAAGATCATCTGCTCTCTATCCAGTAGTTTCCTGCGTTCCCGTGCCAGTCTCAGGTACCCGGCAATACTCGCCTGCTTATCCGGAGGAGGTACTGGCACAGCCACTTCGAGTAGCGTTCTGGTGTTCAGCCCAGGCATAGTTGAACCGCTTGCTCTTGCCCTCAGTTCTCGCTGACCATAAGGGCTGTTCAGGTATGCCTCCACGATCTCCGGCAGGATTCTATCATTTAGCGTGAACGCGATCAGGTTGGAGCTAATCGCATAGCCTTCATGTTCGCTCCCAGCCACTGCAGCCTTGTAGTTCTGGCCTTTGATGCTTACGACGATATCGTCTTTACTCAAGATGTTTTTAGCAAGTAGCTTCGTATCCTTGATCTTGACTTTATCGACCGAGCGAGTGATGATATTGCCATCCTGGAGGTCTTTGATGTTAACCATCGGTACCACTAAGTCGCCCCCATTGGTGTAATAGGAAGAAATCCCAGACTTTACCGAGACGACTAAGTTGCCGATTGACATTTTTGGTATTTCATTAGATGGCATATTATCACTTTGTCTATTGCAATAGATAATATAACATTATAGTATTTATAGGTTGTTAACGGAGGACTATCAAGCTATTAGTTTACTTTGATATAGAATCGTTTTTAAGGAGTTTTGTTTCATAGAATAATCGGAATATTTTCGGCCTGCATATGGCTCATGTTCAAAAGATCGGACGAATACACTTATGTACTCATAATATAATATGGGTAGGATAGGAAGCCATATGGACCCGATGGATGCAATTTTATTAACGATAGATGCGGCTGGCGGGACGGTCAGCGGCCGTACGGCGATCCAGAAGCTGGTATACTTTGAATCGCAGGCTACAGAAATAAACGCGTGTTATCAGCCGTATTATTATGGTCCGTATAGCGCTGAGGTCGCAGGTGCCACACAGTCTCTGGTATCTTTGCACTTTCTAACGGAAGAGATAGATTACAAAGAGAGTAAAAAATTGCACGGTTCCGAAGACTGGAAGACTTATAAATACAAGCTTTCCGACGACGGTAAAAAGGTTCTCGACATGATCAAGAAGAAGTACCCGGAAGAGTGCGAAGAAATTAAAAAGATCGTCGAGATATGCAAGCAAGAATCTGATTTGGATATTGGTCGGCTATCACGAGCAGCTAAAGTGCACTATCTTTTCAATACATTAACTTGCCAGGATGGAACTGCGTTATCCATATCGGACATATCAGTGATTTCTGAAGAGTATGGCTGGCAACTTTCTGAAGACGATGTCGAAAATGCGTTCGATCTAATCGGCTCGATACAGGTTAAAGCATCAGGAATATGAGCGGCTATTACAAGATAGTCAGAGATCCATTATATGGATATGTTGGCCTTACTCAGGATGAAGTCCGACTTGTAAATACGCCGATTTTCCAGAGACTCCGAAGAATAAAACAGCTGGGAGACGCTCACCTTGTATACCCTGGTGCGTGTCATACACGTTTCGAGCATTCTATCGGTGTTTTGCATGTTGCAGGGCAGATGGCTGATCGTCTAAACCTCAACCCTGATGAAACTGAGATTGTAAGATATGCGGCTTTGTTACACGATGTTGGCCATGGGCCTATGTCCCATAGTTTTGAAGCGGTCATCAATAGTGTGAATAAGACTTCCGGCCATAAGCAAAAGGTTGATCACGAGTATATCGGGCAACAGATCATAGATAATGATGCGGACATAACTGAAGTGATTGGTGATAAAAGAACACAAGTTATCAAATTATTGGCCGAGAAAAAAGATTCACCAATGAAGCAGATTATTTCCGGTAATGTCGATGCCGATCGCTTAGATTACCTCAGAAGAGATTCTTACCATATCGGAGTAGAATACGGTCATTACGATATCGACCGGATTTTATATACAATTAAACCCGTCAGGAAAGGGTCTAAATCGTTCTTCACCATTCACGAAAAAGGTAAGGATGCGCTTGAAAATTTCCGGATGGCACGTTACCTGATGTATACCCAAGTATACTTCCATCATGTGAAGCTAATTGCTGAGAAGATGATGCAGAGAGCTGTGGAAATCGCTGTAAGAGACAAAATAATCGATGGCGATTCGCTGACTTTCTCAAATCGACGATTTATTGAAAACTACCTGTCATATGATGACTATAACTTGTTTTATCGGATCATGTCATCGGACATAAAGAGTACTTCAAAAGAGATAATCAGCAAGATAATGAATAGAAAACTCTATAAAAGAGGATTCGATAGGAGTCTCATCAACATCGAAGACTCGGTATTGCGTTATAGGATATCACAGATGAAAGAAAATGATTTTAGGAGACTGGAAGAGGCTCTTGCAAGTAAATGTGGCTGCGATAAGGACTCTATCATCGTATTCATCCAGCAGATAAATAATCCATTGTATAACTCAACATACCAGATTCTCAAGGATAACCAGTTACCTGTGTATATATCGTTTAATGACAAGAATATAGAATATCTTAGCAATATATCCCCGTTCACTATGGATTCGGATCCCCTTGACAGGTTTTACGTATTTTGTGATGGCAAACACCGAGAGGATATTAAGAAATATACTCTTGATGTTGCAGATGAGGTTTTAGAGTAACACTAACTTAACTCCGATAATTTAATCGTGGTCGGCGAGGCGTTTCAGGCACCAGTCCTGCTCATCAGGGCAGGATGCGGAGATGGCCTGGCAATGGATGCCTGCCGTAGGCGGCATTGCTTAGCGCTTGCGAAACCATTGAGCGGAGCGAGCAAGCGAATCTGCGAGCTCTGCTGAATGACGAGGGTGCGAGCGCGGCTAGGACATTGAAGCACCCGAAACGACGAGTAGCCCGTCATCAGACAGGCGCCGAACCGCGAAGAGAAGTATTGATAACTGAGAGAACTGAAAGAACGGGCGCCGAACCGCGAAGGGAACGGTGTAAGTCAAAGATATCTGGTTTTGCTTCAAGCTGAAGTGATAATAAAAAAGAAAGAGACTGAACTTTTTTCAGTCCCTCAGTCCCTCGGTCGTCACCGAGAAGATCGCCTCGCCCTCGGGCAGGTTCGGGCTGTCGACCAGCCTTGCGATCCTCTTCTCGCCCTTCGACTTCCTCAAGTACAGACGGAACGTGGCTGTGTGCCCTACAATATGCCCACCAATAGGCCTCGTCGGGTCGCCGAAGAACGCGTCCGGCTTGGCCTGCACCTGGTTGGTGACGACGATGGCGGCGTTGTTGATATCGCCGAACCGCATCAGGTCGTGCATGTGCTTATTCAGTTTTTGCTGCCTGTCCGCTAAAGTTCCACGGCCCACGTATTCGCTCCTGAAATGCGCGGTCAGCGAGTCCACGATTATTAATTTTACAGGTCTGTCGGAGTCCCTCATCTTCTCCGCCAGCTCAGAGGCGCTCTCCACTAAGAGAATCTGGTGGTTGGAGTTGTACGCCCTGGCCACGTGGATGTTCTTCAGGAAGTCCTCCGGATCGAGGTCTTCTCCGCCTTTGAGGCCCTTGACCATCTGAGCGATACGCTCCGGCCTGAAGGTGTTCTCGGTGTCGATCATCACCACTGAGCCGCCCAGCCCGCCCTGTTCAGGGGGGAGCTGCACATTGACTGCCAGCTGGTGGGCTACCTGGGTCTTGCCGCTTCCGAACTCGCCGTAAAACTCGGTGATCGACTGCGTCTCCACCCCGCCTCCGAGCAGATCATCTAAGGAGTTGCAGTTGGTCTTGAGCTTGCCTACGGCTTTGCGCCTCTCGAACACGGTGTCGCCGGTCTCGAAGCCGCCGATGTTGGAGCATTTCTTGGCTGCGGCCACGATCTTGGAGGCGGTGTTCTCGCCGACCTCCGCTGCGGCTGCCAGCTCCGACGGCGATGCGACAGCGATCGCCTCGATGGATGTATATCCTGCCTCTTTGAGTTTTTCGGCGGTAGCAGGCCCCACGCCAGGTAAGTCTTCTATGGTTAGTTTCTCTGCCATTTTGTAACCTCACGGCTATTAATTAAATAAAATATCGCCTGTGTATATAGAACGTTATCGTAAGCGCATTGAAAGTATTACGCCGCCCCCACATACAGGCCTCTGTATCATCTAGCGGGTGGGCGATCTATGTATACTTTCTCAGCCCGGAAAAAAAGAAGAAGGCGGGTCCGGGCAGGGCGGCTGACAGGCAGGCATACTCTTGATAGTTCTCCTGTGGACACACTCTGCCGGGCCGTCATAAAAGTTTCAGGAATAAATAGACTATAAGAATATCAATTTGTAATTACTGGTTAGGTAGGTTATGTTTATTTTAATAGTGGGTGAAACAAGAGTTATTCGCGCGAGTAAGCCGGTTTAGCATCCCGTTGCCTGCGCTGACATCCCGGGTGGAAAATGAAGCTGCTTACTGGTACACTGGCCATTATGCCCTTTACTATTGCTGGCGTGATCCTGCCAGGGTACGGAGTGTCTCAAACCAGGGCGAATACGGTGAGAGACAGGAGCAGAACGGCGGCAGGGTACCAGGGATGTATCCGGCGGCGTGGCCGGGAGGAACAGCCGTGATCGGGTATACAGGAAGGTGCCTATACAGTTCTCTGACAGGGGGAGAGCGGACATGATCTTCTACTTTTCGCCATACATAGTCGTGCTGGTGATCTGCGCCATCATCTCGGCAGTTCTGGCAGCGTACGTCTGGCGGCGGAGGGCTTCGCCGGGGGCGGTGTATTTCATCCTCCTGATGGCGTGTGCCGCCGAATGGTCTCTTGCCGGCGCTCTGAAGATGGTCTCGCCTGACCTGCAGGCAAAAATCATCTGCACCCAGCTATCCTACCTGAGTGTCGTCTTCATCGGCCCGCTATGGGTGCTCTTCGCCCTGGACTACAGCAGGCACAGGGAGTGGATCACCGGCGGCAAAACTACGCTGCTCTGCATTATCCCCCTGGTCACGCTCGCTTTCGTGCTGACCAACGGGTGGCATGGGCTGGTATGGCCTCAGGTCACGCTCGCCTCAAATGCGCCGGAGGCCACCCCGATCTACCAGCACGGGATCGTGTACTGGATCCACACAGCGTACTCCTATGCTTTACTCTTCCTTGGCTATTGTATTCTGGCGATAACGGCAATTCGCTCTACCGGTCGGGAGCGCCTCCTGATCATGACAATACTGGCATGCGTCGCCGCCATGTGGGCAGGAAGTATGCCGTACGCCATCACGGGCGCCCCGTTAGTGGACGCGGACTTGACCCCGGTGGCAATGACCGTTACGGGATTCCTGTTAGCCTGGCTCATTTTCCAGAAACGGCTCTTCGACATAGTCCCTGTGGCCCGGGAAAAGCTGATCGCCAGCATGTGCGACGGAGTGATCGTGATCAACGACGAGGGCCTGGTCGTGGAGATTAACCCTGCGGCGCGTGAGCTAACGGGTGCCCGGGACGGGGATATTGGAAAGCCCGCCGCAGAAGTACTGAAGCAGTGGCCGGACCTGAGCCGCTGTTGTACTGATGGGGCTATCGGTGCCCCGGCGGAGATCCTGATGGATGGCCAGGGAGGACCGAAGTGGCTGGATATCAGGATATCGCCGCTGCAGAGCGCAGGATCCGGGCAGGCCGGGCGCCTGATTGTCATGAGGGACATTACCGAGCTCAGGCGGAGAGGGGAGGAGCTGAAACGGTCCCACGAGTCGCTGCAGGCCGAGATGTGGGAGCGGAAAAAGGCAGAGGAACAGATTCGGCATTCGCTCCAGGAAAAGGAGGTGCTCCTCAAGGAGATCCACCACCGTGTCAAGAACAACCTGCAGATCATCTCCAGCCTCCTCAGCCTCCAGGCCGGCACCAGCAGCAAGGAAAGCGCAGCCGCCTTCACCGAAAGCCAGAACCGGATCAGGTCCATGGCCCTGATCCACGAGAAGCTCTACCAGTCCAGTAACCTCTCCCGTATCGACTTCGGCGGGTACGTCTCCGGCCTCATGAGCCACCTCGTCAAATCGTATGCTCCCGGCCCCGGCATCTCAGTCGATATAGACATCGAAGACATCGCCCTCGACATCGACCTGGCCATACCCTGCGGCCTCATCATCAACGAGCTGGCCAGCAACTCGCTCAAGTACGCTTTCAAAGACGGCCGCCAGGGCAATATTCTGATCCGCATGGAGAAGACAGGGTCCCTGTACACGCTTACTGTAGGCGACGACGGCGTCGGCCTGCCGCGAATACTGGATTTCCGCGACTCCCCGTCCCTCGGCCTGCAGCTGGTCAACACGCTTGTCGATCAGTTAGAAGGCACCATCGAGCTCGGGCAGGATACAGGAACAACATTTAAGATAACCTTCAAAGAGATAACACATAAGGAAATGAGGGAACCCGGGTGAGCGTATGGTAAAGATTCTGGTAGTAGAAGATGAACACATCGTGGCGATGGACCTGCAGAGCAGGCTGGTAAGCCTGGGGTACGAAGTGCCCGAAACGGCCTCGTCAGGGGAGGAAGCGGTGGAGAAGGCAGGCCGCATCCGCCCGGACCTGATTCTCATGGACATCTTCCTGGGCGGGGAGATGGACGGCATCGACGCCGCCGGAAAGATCAAGGAGCTCTACAACATTCCCCTCATCTACATCACCGCCTACGCGGACGCCAGCACCCTGCAGCGGGCCAAGCTGACCGAGCCGTTCGGGTACATCCTCAAGCCCTTCGAAGAGCGGGAGATGCTCACCAACATCGAGATGGCCCTGTACAAGTCCCGTATGGACTCCCGGGTGAAAGACAGCGAGCGCTGGCTGGCCACCACCCTCAAGAGCATCGGCGACGGCGTGATTGCGACGGACGACAGGGGCGAGATCAAGTTCATGAACCCGGTCGCCGAAACGCTCACCGGCTGGATGCAGGGCGCAGCCATGGGCCGCAGGCTGACCGACGTCTTCAGGATCACCTCAGAGGCCGGAAAGCCCCTTGACGAATCGGTGGGAGAGCTGCTGGGCGGGGGCGAAACTGAGATTCCCCCTAACGTCCTGCTCATAGGAAGAGATGGAAAAGAGACGCCAGTCTACTGCAAGGCCGCCCCGATCAAGGCCGCCGAAGGAGGCAGCACGACGGGCGTGGTCGTCATCTTCAGCGACACCACCGAACGCAAGCGGGCGGTAGAAGCCCTGCGGCGTAAGAACCGCGACCTCGAAGTCTACAACGCGATCACCACTGCCATCAACCGGTCCGGAAGCATCGAGGAAATGCTCAACGAAGCCCTGAAAGAGTCGGTGGAACTGCTGGAGGCAGACTTCGGCGTGCTGTACCTCTTCGAAACTCAGGAGCGCTACGCACAGCTCGCGGCCATCGTGGCAAAGCCGGGGTCAGAGAAAGCCATCCGCTGCAGGCAGGTGCTCCACGACGTCGCCATACCCCTGGGCACAGTCTCCACAGGTGTCCAGTCTATCTTCGAGGACTCTATCGTTGCCACAGTAGTGCCCATTACGGCCAGAGGAAACCTGCTGGGCCTCATGGCATTCCACGTGTCCGGCGACTGCAAGGCCGTAGAGGGCTGTGACCGGGCAGCCATGCTCATCGGCGCCGGAGCCCAGATCGGCATCGCTGTGGAAAACTACCGGCTGTTCAAAAATGTGCAGGACACCAGCCGCTATCTCGCGGACATCATCGACGAGTCCCCCGACGCCGTGCTCACCGTGGACATGGGCGGCTTCATCGTCTCCTTCAACAAGAGCGCCTCCCGCCTGCTGAAATACACGCCCGCCGAGGTCAAGGGCCGGCACATCACCTCGCTCCTCCCTGACGAGGCAGGCGTCGACCGGGGCGAGAACAGAAACTACGTCCGGGACTTCAAGTGCAAGGACGGCTCCGCGATCACCCTGAACATCTCGACGTCCACCATCATCCGGGACGGCCGGAAGAACGGGTTCATAGTGACCCTCAAGGACCTGTCCGCGATCACGGGCCTCAAAATCACCCCCCTGATGGAAAAAGCCGTCGACACCGCCCAGCGGTACCACTTCGAAAAAGGGAACATATACCTCTTCGACCGGCGTGCCGGCCACCAGTATATGGAGGTATTTGCAGATCAGGTGAAACACAACATCCAGGGTTTATGTATAACGAGGCAGAACCCGAAGAAGGTCCGGGAGAAGTACGGCCTGGAAAAGACTCCCATCGTCTGGCTCACCGGCGGGGACGACCCCGGCGGAGAGATCACCATGAGGCCGGACAACCTCACCGGCCTGGGAGCGACGCTCGGCAAGTTCATCACAGGCACTCACAATGGCCTCGTCCTCATCGACGGCATGGAGTACCTCATGACCCGCAACGGCTTTGAGGCAGTACTAAAGCTCGTCCAGTTCCTCAACGACAGGATCATGCAGAGCGACTGCGTCGTCCTCCTCTGCATGGACCCGCTGACTCTGGAAGAACGGCAGTATAACATACTCAGGACCGAAACACAGGAATTCACCGGATAATACAAGGTGGCCGGCAATGGAACAGAAAACGCAGCCCGACGAAACAGAGAAGACGATAAGCAGGCCCGGATGCGACGTGCACTACTGGGTTTCCGGGAACAGCAGCAAGCCGCTGATCATCCTCATCCACGGCGCCTGTGCCGACCACCGGCAGTTCGACATGCAGATCCCCTGCCTGATCCAGGACTACCAGATCGTGCGAGTGGACGTCAGAGGCCACGGGCTTTCCAGACCCCTCGCAGGCCCTTTCAGCGTCCCCGACGCGGTAGAGGACATCGTCAGCATCCTGAAAGAGACGGGCCGGAACAACGCCATCTTCCTCGGCCAGTCCAACGGCACCTACATCATCCAGGAGCTTGAGTTCAGGCACCCCGGAATGGTCAGGGCCATGATCATCGTGGACGGCACCTACATCTTCCAGAAGCTCTCCCGGGCTGAAAAACTGCTTCTAAAGCTGACACCCGCCATAATGAGCCTGTACCCGTACGGCAGCCTCATCAAAAGCATGGCGGACGGATCCGCGGTGAAAGAGTCGACCAGAGCATACCTTCGGGAGACCTTCGGCCGCCTCTCCAAAGCCGAGATCATCAACATCATGAGCGGAGTCTCCGGCTGCGTCCACCCGGAGCCCGGCTACCGCACCGGATGCCCGCTGCTGTTGATTAGAGGAGAACATGATAAGCTGGGCAACATCAAGGCCGCGATGAAAGAATGGTCCCTCCGGGAGCCCCGGAGCAAATACGTCGTCATACCCGACGCGGGCCACTGCTCAAACCAGGACAACCCAGAGCAGTTCAACGCCATGATGATGGAATTCCTGAAAGGGCTCCCCGAGCTTGTAAGCTACAGCAGGTAAACGTATACGATATACACGAGCAGGGCGTTGATCATCGCGAAGGTCATAACCCCAGCCGCCCCCAGCGCCCCGGCGCCGAGAATGATCGCCGCCGTGATCGCCTTCTGCGCCAGGTTGTAGACCCAGTAGACCAGCCCGTAAATTTTTTTCACCACATACAGCCCGAAGCTGGTATAGCCAGCCGCTTTCCCCGGCCTGTCCCCGATGTAGCCCTGCAGTATGGCCAGAATGTCCCTGATGAGCTGGTTGACGATCTCCTGAAGAAAGTCTTTGACAGCGTTGACCAGAAAGTACCCTGCGACCAGAGCGCCCAGAATAACCATCCCCGCGATCAGGATGAAGTCGATCATGAGCAGGACAATGATGACCAGGTAGACCAGCCATTCAGAAGCCATATCACTAGTTCCATATGATATCTGAGATAAATAGTTTCACAATCGTGGTTACTGTATCAGCTGAAGCACAGTCATCCGGGGCATGAAGCCGAAGGACTCGTAAAACGGGATCGCCGCCTCGTTGCCGGCTGCGACTGCCACGATGATCTTCTCCGGGCCGGCGGCTTTCAGCCAGGCCAGCGCCCGGTACATGAGCTGCTCCCCTATGCCACTGCGACGATAGGCGTCCTCGACAAAGATAGAGTCGACCTCCCCCGTGTCCCCTGCAACGGTGCAGACGCAATAGCCGACGGGCGCCCGGTTGCAGATGGCGATGATGACTCTGAGCCGCTCCTTCTTCAGAAGATCAGCCTTGCGGACGTCGAAGGTCATCTGCTCGTAGTGCTGGCGGAAGCCGGGGGAGCGCACCAGGTGATGAACGTTCAGCTTCTCCCACAGGGGGCGGATTAATTCCAGGGACTCCGGGCCCAGCTCTAAGTAAGTGACGTCTGCCATACTGGTCGGCCTGATCATAGTACCTACATGCCTATTTGCTTTACTGTCGAGAACAACAGTGGATATAATAAGGTGTTATATAGTAAGCCGTTAATAGTTAGATACCATATGAAGTCAGGGTGGCAGGCATTATGGATCGTGCTGGTGCTGATAGCCGGCACGCTTGCCGTCAGCGGATGTACCTATGACAGCCAGATCACATCACCGCAGGGCAACGAGCAACTATCGCTGCCACAGGACAAGTACGTGGCTATCGAGGAACATCTACAGGTCAGCAGCAAGCTGATCAATGGCACGTACCCATTTCCGCCGCACATAAATTTGTCCGTGATATACAGCTATGATGGCATCATTGATCCGGGGCTAACATCAAGATATAATTACTACCCGGAGGTCAATGAAAGTTTTAATGTCCTGTACGGCACGACCTTCGCAAAGGACGTAACTTACTGGAATACCATGGTCGGCTTGAGAATCAAAGGTGTATATCACTTCCCATACACTGGAGAATCTGGCTTTAAGCTACAAAGAGTAGACAGCGACGGGACGATATACGCTAGTTACAATAACACTTCGATCGTTTTAAAGGCTGGCGACAAATGGGTATCCCCTACATACAGCGAGGCCAGAACAGATAGCGGAATGGCTTTTGGGGAAACCCCTTATCAGTACACTGCCGTATACAACACGACCTGGACTGTGACGAACCTGGGAGTCTTCGATAAGGCGAACCTTACGAAATATCATAATAACCAGTCAGATACCGGATTTTACATGCCGTATTAAGAAGAGCGGACAGGTGAGTAATAATGGCCCGAAGCATTACCAACTTACTTTTGTTATTACTTATCGCATGCATGCTTACATTGAGCGGATGTATCTCAGGTAGCCAGGATGCACAACCACAGAATATCGGAGAGAAAACCCTGCCTCAAGATATGTACGTGGCAGTCGAGGAACACCTGCTGGTCGACAGTAATCTAATCAAGGGAACATACCCATACCCCATGAGCATCCCGCCACCGTCCGCCTTTTATTATGATGGCACGACTGCAAGCTCATCCGGTCTCCCGTCATCCATCGACGAAGGCTACTACCCCGAGGTCAACGACAGCTTCCAGGTACTGTATGGCACGACTTCTAAGCGTAGCATCGCTCCGAATGCGGTCAGATCTGGCCTGCTGATAAAAGGTGTTTACAACCTTCCATATGCGGGTGAATCCGGCTTTACCATCCAGAATATCGCAAGAGATGGAACTATTTTCGCTAACTACGGTAATGCGTCTGTTACGTTGAAGCCCGGGGAAGAATGGGTTTCGCCTGTTACTACTGAGATCAGCAAGGGTAACGGCTCATTTGCAGGAGCCTCGTATGCATATACTACGATTATCAACACCACCTGGACCGTTACAAATCTTGGTGTCTACGACAAGGCGAACCTGACCAGGTATCGCAATAACCAGTCCGATACCGGCTACTATAGGAGTTATTGAGAAAGAGAACGTAAGAGAAGTCAACACTTTACGTTTTTAAATATGTGCTCGTACATATGACACGAAGTATAGTCACATGAAAAATTTTTTCATTGTTCAGACTTGAGCGTACTGCCGCTCATCGATCAGAAGCCTGCGAAAAATGCGTTATATCGGCTATGGGTATAGGGCCGCCAGGCACGCCAAGAGGCCAAGCCCGCCAAGAGCCATTTTTTAATGGAACGCCAGGGGCTCTTCGATCAGGATTGTTACGAATAGCTAAATATAGCTTGGCGAGCCTGGCACCTTGGCGGTCTTGGCGGTATTTTCGACCCTTTCAGGGCAAACGTTAAATTTTTAATATCCCATTACTTGAAAATTCCCTTTTCATCCACGAGTCATTACTGGAACATTTTGTACGAGTGCCCGTACCATTTACACGAAGTACCCGAAGTACGCGAAGTTCTCAAAGTACGGTAAAAAGGCATGCGGTAATATGATCTTATAGTAAAACTTTGCGTACTTCGCGTACCTTGTGTACTTTGTGTAAACGGTACCTGACAGTAAGAAAAGTTTCAAGAATGACTCTACTTGAAGTATGGTCTATCCCAAAACATTTTGGACAGTTCCTTGCCAGGATGTTCGCCTTTTGAACGCCTGCGAATGCAGGCGTTCTCAAGGCGATTCACGACAGCCGATTTTCCCTCCCCTTTCCTCCGGCCCCTCACTGTCCTCCTCTCAGACCTCCTGACCTCCCGGACCTCCCAGCTTGAAAAGTCTCTCAGACCTCCGTGCACTCCCCAACCTCACATTTTGCCGGGTACGTGTGCGCAAGCCGGGCTGACATGGAGGTTTCGGAGGCTCCGGAGATCAGAGAGAACGATCTCGGGGAGAGGTCAGAGAGGTCAGGAGATCAGAGAGGAGGACAGTGAGGAACCGGAGGCTCCGGAGGATTGAATGACGAATATCCAAAAAGTTACAGATACTTTTTACATCATCCGATGGTCGTCGGACTCAAAAAGGAAAATAGACAATTGCATTGAGTGACGCCGGCGTACAGGCGTCACGTCACAATAAGTTAAATCACTCGATCTTCCGGACCGTGCTGCGCCAGTTCGCCGAAAGCTCGATCTCCTGCTTCATGTTGACCCTGGCCTGGGCATCAGTTACAATAATCTTGTCGCCCACGGACAGCGCTTCTGCGACGTTGGCCAGCTCGCCCCAGAAGACGACTCTGATGCGGCCGGACTCGTCGGAGATGTGCACGCCGCACAGGCGCCCGGGCTTGCCGTCCTTGGTGGTGAACTCCCTGACGCCGTCGATGCCCGTAACCGTACCCTTGACATTATAGTACTGGTCCGGCACGATCTCGCCGATCTTGGTGACCTCTTCCTCGTACTGCACTGGCTTCTCTGCCTTTCTTATGATGCCCCGGCTGCCGACCTGCAGCTCGACGCCGCCGTTGAAGGACTCTCTGGTATAAGCATGTAATAGCTCGATGCTCTCCCCGGGCTGGAAGGGGTCGAGTTCGGCGATCTTGGTGTCCCACACAGTCACGCGGATCTTGCCGGTGTCGTCGCCCAGCATTAAGGAAGCGAGGCTGCCGGTGGAGCCGTCCTTCCGGGTGAAGGTCCGGGGCTCCTGCCGGGACAAGATGACTCCCTTTACGGACACGTTGCCCAGCCCGGCCTTGAGGTCCTTGATCTTGCTCATGGAGTCCTTGACGGTGATCTTGGCGTCATCCTTCATAAGCCCGCCGCCCCGGCCGATGCTGACTTCCAGGCCCTGCTGGCCCTCCTTGATGTATCCCTTGACCCGGATGACGTCGCCTTCCTTGAGGTCGCCGGTCTTTATTAAATCTGCGAGGTCGTCCCACAGTACTACCCGTATTTCCCCGGTCTCGTCGGCCACGAGGATGTTGGTGACCCTGCCTGCGGTGCCATCCTGGCGGGTGAACTCCCGGGGCGGGAAGGCGCCGGTGATCTTGCCCACGAACTCAGCGTTCCGCTTGTCCAGGGTGATGTCCTTGATCTTGATGGCTGCCGCTCCCTCGACTCCCAGGTCGTGCGCCACCAGCATGGCTGCCGTGCGCTCGTCACAGAGGCCTCCCATTGCCTCCATCTTCTCGTCTACCAGCTTGCTAAATTCCTTCTGGGAAATCTTACCGCCCAGCTTTTCGTAGATGTCAAGGGTATCGGACATGCTCAAGTCACTCGCTGAAAGTAAGCCTTAGAGTATATTAATGTTGTCGATGCGGGCCTGAAAAATGTAAAAAAAGCCGGCGGCTGAGGAGGTCTGCATCGCACTCATTAAAGATAGCCCTGCATGCGACGGCCTTCACCGGTACTTCTCTTTATTCTCGATGGCCTGCCGCAGCATGTCCAGGGTGAAGTAGACGATCTCATCCCTCGTCGCTGTCGGACTGCCCCTGGTAACATGGACCTCGTGGGAGGTCCGGATCATGGCGGTCGTGGCTTCCATAAGGAGCAGCGCAGTCTTGCGGGGCTCTGCCGTCGGGCGGATGGTGCCGTCCGCTATTCCGACCCTCACCGCCTCGACGGTGGTCTGCAGAGCCCGGTGCTTGGCATGGAGGAACTCGTCCCGGACGGTCTCGCTCAGAGTGCCGACTGCGCTGCGCTGCTGGGCGTCGAGCAGCATGCCGAAGTAGAAGGGGTATTTCCTGGAGAACTCGTAGTAGGCCAGCCCGCCTGCGTAGGTCTTGCTGATCCCCTTCTTCTCCCGGGCCATGGCCGCTCCGATCATCTCTCCAAGGAGGGCGACCCCCCGGAGGACGACTGCGATGTACAGCGCCTCCTTGTTCTCGAAGTACAGGTAAAGCGTGCCCTTGGCCAGCTTAGCCTCTTTTGCCACATCGTCCATCCTGACGCTGTCGTAGCCCTTCACAGAGAACAGCCGCTCGGCCGCGTCGACGATGGAAGCGCGGCGCTCTTCTTTTTCCTTCTCCTTTCGCTCTGCCGTGGTCCCCACGATCATCACGCCCTGCAATCCTCGATCATTTCATGACCAATGGTCATATGATGACTTATGGTCACTTTTGCATATATAGCTTTGCGTACTGCGATTTAGGATATAATTATAACTTATTTACACTGTAAAGTCACTTTAGTCCATGGGTAGATTTATAAAGGGCACAGAGCAACTAGCCAGTGTAATCATTATGGCCACCAAGCTGACAATCACTGAAAAGATCTTCGGCAGGGCCTCCGGGAAGAGCGTGAAGGCCGGCGATTTCGTGCTGGCCGACATAGACCGGGCGATGACTCACGACATCACCGGGCCGCTCGCCGTAGAGGGCTTCTACGAGATCGTGAAGAACCAGGAAGAGAAGAAGGTGTGGGATCCTGAGAAGATCGTCATCCTCTTCGACCACCAGGTGCCCGCGGACTCTCTCGCGGCGGCGCAGAACCACATCATGCTGCGCAAGTTCGCGAAAGACCAGAAGATCAGGCACTTCTACGACGTCTTCGAGGGCGTCTGCCACCAGGTCATGCCGGAGAAGGGCCACGTAGAGCCGGGCATGCTGGTCGTGGGCTCCGACTCGCATACGTGCGCCTACGGCGCGCTCGGCGCCTTCGCCACGGGCATCGGCTCCACAGACATGGCCGCCGCCTTTGCGCTGGGCAAGCTCTGGTTCAAGGTGCCCGAGACCATCAGGTTCGAGGTCAACGGCAGGCTGGACGATCGTGTGAGCAGCAAGGACGTCATACTCAAGCTCATCGGAGACGTCGGCGCGGATGGCGCACGCTATAAGGCCTGCGAGTACGCCGGCGAGGTCATCGAGAGCCTCGACATCTCCCAGCGGATGACGATCAGCAACATGGCCATCGAGATGGGCGGCAAGGCC
Organism: Methanocella arvoryzae MRE50; assembly: GCF_000063445.1. Lineage (NCBI taxonomy): Archaea > Methanobacteriati > Methanobacteriota > Methanomicrobia > Methanocellales > Methanocellaceae > Methanocella > Methanocella arvoryzae. The sequence goes on along the minus strand of NC_009464.1, from coordinate 1,884,689 downwards.
GGCATCGTCGAGCCGGATAAGAAGACAGAGGAGTACGTGAAGGCCAGGGTCAAGGGCTACAAGCTCGACAAGAACATGAAGAGCGACGAAGGCGCGAAATATGCCGACGTACGGGAGTACGATCTCTCGGAGATGCCCCCGCAGGTCGCCTGCCCCCACAACGTGGACAACGTGGTCGACATCTCTGAGGTAGAGGGCAAGAAGATCGACCAGGTGTTCCTGGGCAGCTGCACCAACGGCCGGTTCGAGGACCTCAAGATAGCGGCCGAGATCATGGGGTCTAAACCCGTTGCCAGAGGCGTGCGGATGATCGTCATCCCGGCGTCGAGGACCGAATACATGAAGGCCCTGAGAGCTGGCCTGATCGACCAGTTCATGACCGCCGGCGCTATGGTCGAGAACCCGTGCTGCGGGCCGTGCATGGGCGGCTCCTTCGGGCTGCTCGGGCCGGGAGAGGTAGGCCTTTCCACCTCGAACAGGAATTTTAAGGGCAGGCAGGGCAGCGCGGACGCGTTCGTGTACCTGAGCTCGCCCGCAACCGCGGCGGCCTCTGCGATTAAAGGCAAGATCACCGACCCGAGGAGCGTGTGAGAAACATGAAGGTCTGGAAGTTCGGAGACGACGTGGACACCGACGCAGTGATCCCCGGCCGTTTCCTCATCATCAACGATCCCAGAGAGCTGGCGAAGCACGCCTTCGAGGGCGTCAGGCCGGAGTTCCGGGAAAAAGTGAAGCCGGGCGACGTCATCGTCGCGGGAGAGAACTTCGGCTGCGGCTCTTCGAGAGAGCACGCCCCGCTGGCGCTGAAAGGCGCCGGAGTCAGGTGCGTCATCGCGAAGTCTTTTGCGAGAATATTCTTCAGGAACTCCATCAACATCGGCGTCACCCTGCTGGAGTGCCCCGACACCGATAAAATATCGGAGGGCGACGTTCTTGAGATCGACGAGAAGAAGGGCGTCATCCTGAATAAGACAAAGAAGGAGAAGTACAGGGTCACCCCGGTGCCCGAGTTCCTGGCGGAGATCGTCCAGAGCGGCGGGCTGATCGAGTACGCCCGCAAGATGGTCGACTCCAGGAAGAAGCCGGCGAAGAAAGCGGCGGCTGCGGCGGGCAAGAAGAAGCCGGCCGGCAAGAAGGGGGCTCAATAATGGTTTCCTATAAAGTACCGGTCATCGCCGGCGACGGCATCGGCCCCGAAGTGATAGCAGAGGGCCGTAAAGTAATCGCAGCAGCCCAGGAAGTCTACAACTTCGACGTCGAGTGGATCGACATGCCGTTCAGCGCTGATCACTATGTGAAGACCGGGGAGACGATCAGCGAATCCTCGCTCAAGGAGCTCTCGAAGTACAGGGCGATCTTCCTCGGCTCGATCGGCGACGACAGGAAAGTCAAGCCTGGCGTGCTGGAGAAAGGCATCCTCCTCACCATGAGGTTCTACTACGACCAGTACGTGAATCTCAGGCCGGTCAAGCTCATGGAAGGCGTGGAGACCCCGCTGAAGGGCAAGACCGCGGCAGACATCGATTTCTACGTGGTGAGAGAGAACACCGAGGACTTCTACGTGGGCATCGGCGGCCGGAGCAAGAAGGGCACCAGCAAGCAGGAACTCGAGGTCATCAGGCAGATGTACTCCGTCAAGTTCGGCCTCGACGTGGAGACCGACAGCGACGAGATCGCCTACCAGCTCGGCGTCGTCTCTAAGGAGGGCGCGAAGCGGATCATCGAGTACTCCTTCGATCTCGCAAACTCGAGGCCGAAGAAGCACCTGTCCAGCGTGGACAAGGCGAACGTCCTGACGGACATCTACGGGTTCTGGAGAGAAGTCTTCACCGATACAGCGGCGAAATATCCCGATGTTAAGACGGACTTCAACTACGTAGACGCCGTAACTATGTGGTTCGTCAAGAACCCCGAGTTCTTCGACGTAGTCGTGTCCCCTAACATGTTCGGCGACATCATCACCGACCTCGGCGCCATGATCCAGGGCGGCCTCGGCCTCGCCCCCGGGGGCAATATTAATCCGGAGGGCACCAGCATGTTCGAGCCCATGGGCGGCTCCGCTCCTAAATATAAGGGTCTGAACAAGGTCAACCCCATAGCGACGATCTGGGCCGGCGCCATGCTGCTGGAGCACCTGGGAGAAAAGCAGGCGGCAGCAGGCATCGTCGACGCCATCGAGCAGAACCTGAAAGAGAAGAAGATCAGGACATACGACCTCGGCGGCTCTGCGGGAACGTCAGACGTCGGCACCGATATAGCGAGAATCGTCAAGCAGCAGGGGCGCCAATAACTATGCGCCTCTTTTTTTATCTGGAGAACTACTCTCTGCCCTTACAGGCTCACGAGAGCCGGCGAGCGAAGTATCGTCGATCGGTAAGGCCATAACGCTTAAGTATTCTACGGCACACAAATCAAAATATTACCGGATAGTATTCAGGCGTAAATATGAAAACAGGATATATCCACGTCATTGCAGCGATAATTACCATAGCGGCTGGTATCGCCATATTGAGTTATTGCGCTAACGATACAGGTGAAAAGGACGAATCCAGCAACTTCAAGAGTACACTGGGGTGGCCTGGCCGATGAAATCGCAAGAAATGATTCACGGTTCAGAGAACTGATAGGTAACGGCAGTAAAGTCAGCGGCATAATTGGGGAGGGAACCTACGCCTACCTGTACTATGACGCTCATGGTAAAACATACAATGTCAGCATCGACCTCAAAGATGGGGCTGTCACGTCCATCGAGGAGGTAAAGGACGAGAAAACGCTGCGATTTCTGCAGAATGCGAGAAGCCTCGCGGTGAGCGCGAGTAATACTACCCTGAGCCAGACAGCCCCCTGAACGCCATCATAATCGTTCTTGTGTAGCCGACTGGAAGCAGTCCGTAGCATAAAGATCACAGATTCTCAATATTCCCGCGCCCTAAAACAGTTGAACAAGCGGTCGCCATCGTCGAACGACATACTGATTATGTCGTTGTCGCCCGGCTTGCGTATCCGTACCCGGCAAAATGAGAGGTCGGGGAGTGCCCGGAGATCTTGGAGACTTTTCTCAGGGGGAGGTCAGGGAGGTCAGGAGGTCTGAGAGGAGGAAGGTTAGGAGCCGGAGGATTGGGAGGGGAAAATCGATTGTTGGAAATCGCCTTGAGAACGCCTGCATTCGCAGGCGTTCAACAGGCGAATATCCGGGCAAAGGAACTGTCAAAAATGGTTCAGGAAAGATTCATGGACGAAAAGGGTATTATCAAGTAGGGGTATGAAAAAATGAAAGTTGGCCCTGCGTGAGTCGAAAATACCGCCAGGCACGCCAAGAGGCCAAGCACTCGCCTTATGAAAAATGTGGTATTCAGGTAGAGGCTATGAAAAATTAATAGTTGGCCCTGTGTGAGTCGAAAATACCGCCAGGCTCGCCAAGGAGCCAAGAGCGCCAAGAGCCAATTTTTCATGGAACGCCAAGTTTTTTGGCGATATTCTGATCCTGATCACAAAGACCTTGGCGAGCTTGGCGGCGTTTTCGACCTATGCGGGGTCAACTTCTAATGTAACCATGGGCCACATGAGCAAGGAGGTGCCGGGAATATGTGACGCCAGCGCAGCGATCGGCCACGTTCACGGGTTTACATGCAACTTGTTCCGCCCGATCTGTCGGGCACTCTTTTCCCGTCCCGGCACAATCTTCAACCAGTGATCAGAATGGGATGGAAATGGATTTTACTGCCATGCCTGGCACTTGTACTCTTGCTGGCAGCCTCGGGCATAGCCAGCGCTGACAGGGCTGAAGTAGACGTGGACGCTCCGGATACGGCGAGGCCCGGGGAGACCGTTCAGGTAAAGCTGAATGTGCATCACGAGGACTCGGCGCCGGGGCATTACGTGGACAGCGTGAAGCTTTACGACGGTGACAGGCTGCTGAAAGAGTGGACTTATGACAATAGTAACTTTGAAAGGGCTGAAGAGTGGTCGGTCACATATACGGGCAGCTTCGACAGGGACGTGAATCTCCGGGCGGTAGTGAACTGTAACCTCCACGGGGGAGAACCGGATACTGAAGTTATTATAGTGCGGTGAACGAGAGGCATGATTGCAGGTGCGAAAAATTTTTTACCCGCATCATCGTAGAATCTCGATATGAAGATCGCCATATGCGGAAAGGGCGGCAGCGGCAAGAGCACGATCACGGCGCTGCTGGCGAAGAGCATGGCCCGGCGGGGCCGGAGAGTGCTGGTAGTGGATATGGACGAGTCCAACCTCGGGCTTCCCTTATACCTCGGCATGAAAGGGCACGACAGCCTCCTGGCACAGCTCGGCGGTAAAGCGGAGTACGGCAAACGAGCCCAGGGCGCCCGGCTATCGGGAAAGAGCATCTTCGACTCGAAGTGGAAGTTCGAGGACATCCCGGCTGACATGGCGGGGGAGAAAGACGGTATCAGGCTCCTCTCCGTGGGCAAGATCCAGAAGTTCGGGGAAGGCTGCGCCTGTCCGATCGGCACTCTTTCCAGGCAGTTCTTCGACAACCTGATCATGGACGAGAAGGACGTCGACGACATCAGAGATGTCGTCATTATGGATACGGCCGCCGGCGTAGAGCATTTCGGGCGGTCGGTCGAGAAAGGCTTCGACTACGTCATCGCCGTGGTGGAGCCCGCTTACGAGTCGGTGGTGCTGGCAAAGCAGATCCGGGACATGGCCTCGGGCCACGTCAGCCGGACTCTATTTGTAGTGAACAAGGCTGACGCCGAGACCAGAGAAACGATCATCCAGGCCCTGGGCAGCGAGGACGTGGCAGCCGTATTGCCTGCGGACAAGAGCCTGCTGAAGGCCTCGGTCACGGGCAGCGAGCTTACCATGGCCGTAAAAGAGATCGATGATCTGGCGGATATGCTCGAAAGAGATCACTACCAGAGCAAGTAATTTTCAGGAGGTCTCGTGGTAACTGTACTGTGAATAGGAGGTTGTTTCTGTGTGGGTGAACGTACACGAACGCTGCACTGCGCCTCACCTGATCACATAGGCTCCCCCGAGACAGCAAAACGAACGCTGCGCTGTGCTAATCCTCACAGATTCCACGGATTGCGATTGATTCCACAGATTCCCTCTGCTGAATCCACAGATTACTACTCGATATCACAGAAGGAATACTCTAATACTATTCGAACACTGATAGCAATCATAAAAGCACTCGATCAGAAAATTTTAGTTAATCTGTGGAATCGAGCGTCATCTGTGCAATCGGTCGAAATCTGTGGATTCTGTTTCAATCTGTGGCATCTGTGAGGTTTTGCACAGCGCAGCGTTCGTCTTGCTGTCACACCATACCCAAGCAACCAGAGAACGCACGGCACAGCGTTCGTCTTCCCGATCTCTTACAGCCCTCACAGCTTCAAATACCACGTAGCGAAACTCAGGTACACAAACACCCCGATGACGTCCGCGATGGAGGTGACGAGTGGCACGCTTGACGATGCGGGGTCGAGGTGGAAGCGGGTCAGGAGGAAGGGCAGGGACATGCCGATGAGGGAGCCGATGACGACGACGGCTATCATGCTGAGGCCGATGACGACGGCGAGGTCGGGGCCGCCGCGGTACAGGCCGAGGAGGGAGACGACGATGGCGAGGGTCATGCCGATCAGTAGCGCCACCATGGTCTCTTTGACCAGCAGTGCCAGCCAGTCCTTCACTATCACGTCTCCCGTAGCGAGGGCACGTACGACCAGTGTGGCGGACTGTGCTCCGGCGTTGCCGGCGCTGGCGACGATCAGGGGCATGAAGAAGACGAGGACTACTGCTGCGGAGATACTCCCCTCGTACATGGCGATGGCCGCGCCGGTGAAGACGTTCATGATGACGAGGATGAGCAGCCAGGGCACCCGCTTCTGGTAGAGGAGCCAGGTGCTCGCGTCTTTCAGGCTCGTCTTGATGACGCCGACGGAACCCAGCTTCTGGAAGTCCTCGGTGGTCTCTTCCTCTATGACGTCGAGGACGTCGTCGAAGGTCACCGTCCCCACCAGCCTCTTTTCGCTGTCCACCACCGCGATCGCAGGAAGGTCGTAGTCAACTACGATCCTGGCCGCCTCGGCCCTGGTTTCCGAGGTGTACACGAAGGCTTCCGGGTCTCTCGCGAGGTCTCCCATGAGCATGTCGGGCTTTGCTTTGATCAGGCTGCCCAGAGTCACGTAGCCCTTGTAGACGCGCTGGTCGTCGGTGACGAAGATCACCTGCATCTCGTCGGGCCGGAGGGGCGTGGCGTGGAGGGTGGATAGCACATATCCGGCGGTCCTGCTCGCTTTTGCTGACAGGTATCTCGAGGACATGATCCTGCCGGCGGTGCCCTCGGGGTAGCCCAGGATCAGGTTGACCGACTCCCTCGCCTCAGGGCTGAGCGCCCGCAGGAGCTTCTTGGTGACGATGGCGGGCAGTTCCTCGAACAGGCGGGCCCGATCATCAGGGTCCAGGCTCTCCACCAGCTTGATCGTCTCGGGGTCGCCCATCATGTCGATGAGCCGGGCCTGGTCCTCCACGTCCATCAGCTCGAAGAGCTGCAGTGCCTTATCTTTGGGGAGAAGCCTGAAGGCAGGCACCATCTGGCGGGGGTCTATGTCCCGGAACAGGTCGCTCAGCTCTACTCTGTCGAGGCTGTTCAGGTAGTCCCGCAGCTCTCCCCATCGTTTGTTTTCAAACAGCTCTTCGAAGGTAGAGTCGGGCATCTGAAACATCCTTTTATCAGAGAGATATAGGCGTACCTGCTATTATAGATTGGGAGCTAAAAAAGAAGAGGATGGCAGCGCAACTGCTAACGGCGACGTTTGCCGGCGGCTGCAAGACTGCCGGCAGCAAGTCCGGCGAGGATCGCTACGGCGCCTGCGGGCGTCGTTTCAGCGGCAGCAGGGGTCCTTTCCTGCTCTAAAACCAGCAGCTTGTTGTACTTGAGCACATCGGCCATGGTCGTCGTGTCAGGCACCGAGCCCGGGAAGTTGGTGAAGATCACCCGTTTCGCGTTGATGCCCTTGTCTTTCAGCGCCTCCTCCACGCCCTTGGCGAGCTCGGTGGACTGCATGTTCTCGATAACATATTTTACATTCCGGTACTTCTCGGGGTTCGCGTTGATGTCATCAACCAATTTCGCCGGAGTCTTGGTGCCGTTCATGACGAACTCGGGGGCGAAGAAGTTGACCACTTTCATGCCGAGCCAGTTCTCGACCGGGTCTTTCTGCCAGAACATGACGATGACCTCGGTCTGGCCGAGCTGCTCCCGCTCTTCGGCGGTCGGGCCGGCGGCGTCGAACGTTTTCACGTATTCGACGTACCGCTGCTCGTAGTAGTCCTGGTTAGCCGGGTCTTCGGCGACGAGCCAGCCCTTCACTTCTGCTGCAAGGGCTTTCGACTTCTCCGGAGTGTTCCAGCCGGCGCCCGGGGCGGCTGACTCCACCCAGGTAACGTTACCGTAGCCGTTGGCCTTCATGAAGTCGTTGACCGCGGGCATATTGTACGATACGTCGTTGTTATCGCCGTAAGCCACGAACAGGTCGGCCGTCCGGATGAACTCTCTGTTGAGCTGGAGCCGGTTGGGCAGGATGTCTGCCTGGAGGTGCGGGCACATCGTCGGGTCGGCCACCGAGATGGCCTCGACTTTCTCCCCGCCGATGAACTGGACGGGGTCCTGGAGAACTGAGGTCGTGCACACGACTTTTAGTTTCTCGTCTGCCTGCTGGGCAGAGCAGACAGGAGCTATCATCTCGTCTGCCTGCTGGGCAGAGCAGGCAGGAGCTATCAGTGAGATCGATAGCAGCACCATCAATAGAATTGAGGATAATCGCCAGTGTATCATACATATGAAGTAGTAACACTTAATATTTAATTCTTATTACAGGTTATCCGTCTTTTTGTAGATAGTATTACAGACAGCGCAAATACGAAAGTGAAGGCCATCCCAATGAGGGGCCCGATCGGCAGGTTGTACTCAAACCCCGCGAACACTCCGGGTATGCTAACCGCCAGTGCCACCAGCGGGGCCACGATGAACATGCCCCGGACGTTGAAGCAGAACTGGTAGGCGATCGCGGCCGGTACCACGAGCCAGACGTAGATGATCAGGCCGCCTACGATGTTGATGCTCAGCGCGACGGAGACGGCGATGATGAAGAGGAGGGCGTAGTAGACCAGCTTCGTGCGGATGCCGGAAGCCTCTGCGATCTTCATGTGGAACATCAGTGACAGGATTTCCTTGTAGAAGACCACGATGAACAGCACGGTTAGCAGGGAGACCAGCCCCAGCAGATAGATCTCTTCCCGGTAGAGGGAGATCAGATCGCCGAACAGGAGCCCTCCGGCCGAGATGCCTTTGCCGGAGTACTGCATGTACGAGATAAAGAAAACAGCGACCGCCATTGACATCGCGAAGAGGACGCCCAGCGTGGTGTCGGCCGACATCTTCGCCCTCTCACTGACCGGCCCGATCAGGGCAGCGACGCCCAGGCTGAAAATGACTGCGGTCAGGATCGAGTCCATGCCCAGAAACAGGCCGATCGCCGCTCCCGCGAAGGCGGCGTGGGACATGGTGAAGCCCACGGAGGAGATGTTCATCCTCGCGATGATGACCCCCAGGATGCTACAGGAGATCGACGCGAAGATCATCGCCTCTACCGCGTGGCAGACGATGTTGTTGGGGATGAGAAACTCGAGCACCTTCAGTTCACCGCCACGGCTGAGCGGCCGATCGAGAAACGGACCACGTCCTTCACTTCGGCGGGGGCGCAGGTAATGTCGCCCTTGACCTGGCCGTCCTCCATGATGATCATACGGATGTCCCGGTCCGGCAGGTCGTCGAACGCGTGAGAGACAATCACTACCGGCGTGCCTTTCTCCACCAGGCCGCTCAGGATGCCGGAAACGAACTCCCTCGCCTGAAAGTCGAGGTTGCTGAAAGGCTCGTCCAGCAGTAGGACGTCCGGCTCTTTGGCCAGGTTCTGGGCGATCAGCGTCTTCTGCTGCTGGCCGCCGCTCAAGGTTCCGATCGGCTTGTGCGTCAGGTCTTCGATGCCCACGAGCCGGATGGCACGCTCGGCGGCGTCAAAGTCTGCCTTTCCCGGGCGACGCAACATGCCCAGCCTGCCGTACCGGCCCATCATGACGGCCTGCTCCACTGTGAAGGGAGTGAACGGATCGAAGGAAAAGTTCTGGATGACGTACCCGACTCGTTTCCTCACTTCGCAGCCCGCCCTGCGGACGTCGATCCCGCATACCCTGGCACTTCCATGGGTAACCCTGACCATGCCGTTGATCGACTCGAGCAGCGTGGTCTTGCCCGCGCCGTTGGGGCCGCCGATGATCACGAACTCGCCTTTGCCGATCCGCAGCGAGAGGTCTCTGATGACGGGCCGATCGCCGCCCTCGTAAGCCGTGTAGATGCCGTCCAGCTCGATCATGGAGGACCTTGCCTACTGGGAGCTGACTTCGAACAGCTCTGTGTCGTCCATGCGGTACATGTCGACGGCAAGCTGCTCGATCTGGTGGAAGTAGTCCTCGCCCCGGGGAGGGAACTTCAAAGGCTTCGGCCTGATCACCATCTTCTTCCCTTCGGCGGATGTAAACTCGCACGCGATCGAGTCGCTGACCCGCAGCTCGAGGTTCCTCTTGCCAGTGGTGCAGCCGCTGCCGATCTGGACGCCGTCGGCGAGGCACGACTGAGGCGGAGTGCCAGAGCAGCCGACCACGGCGTGCATCTGGAAAGCGTCGTCGCAGAAATACTCTCTAGCGTACCGGCCGATGCGGTATCCGAGGACGATGTACGGGCCGAGGTGACCGTGGAAGGCGGCCAGATCTTCGATGGAGTACTCCCTGTCCATGTGCGTATATTTACAGCCTGGCATGTCGTGCATGCGGATAACTCGTCTTGCAAAAGCTTAAATCTTACTATTTTCATACGATTTAACACGTTTATAAAAAACGTGTTAAATAATCAAACGATACTCGATGATATTATGAGACTATTCCTGGCAGGGCCGTTTTTCGACGACGAAGAGGTAGAGAGGCTGGATAAAGTGAAGGCCAGGCTGGAAGACCTGGGCTTCGAGGTATATAGTACATCTCACAGGAACCAGAGGATAGACCTGAGGAAGCCGGAAGAGAAAAGCCGGCGGTTCAGGCTCCTGTGCGAGGAGATCCGGAGGAGCGACGGAGTATTCGCCGTACTCGACGGCAGGGATGCCGGTACTATCTGGGAGATGGGATATGCTTTCTCGGCGGGGAAGCCAGTCATAGCCTTCGCCGAGGAGGAGGGCTTCTTTTCCCTGATGATCGACCAGTCAGCCACGTATCTGGTTGGCTTCGACAGCCTCGACCGCAGGCTTTACGAGTACCTGCAGGCCCGAGACATCAACTCCACCCCGAAGTACACCGGCCACATGGTCGACGATTACTGAGATAAGGACGGGCCCGGCCGGGCCCGCCGGTTACCCCATTACTTGTGCTGGCACTTGCAGTCATCCGGGGCCATGCCGCATCCGGGGCAGCGGCCCTCCTTGAGTGGCTCTCCGCACTTGCAAGTCAGGCCTGATCCGTCTGGAGCGATGTGGTCTTCCATGATAAATCACCTGCACAGGTATCTACCGGCCTGGTTATATTACAGCAAGCAGACGATTTACGAATTATGTGTCTTTAGCCGCAAAGTTGCCGGGAACCGCCGGCGGCTATAGCCCCCGGAGCGAATCGGTGCTGAACACCGCCTCGATGACCTTCCGCCTCACCAGCAGATCGTTTGAGACTATGCGGGAGGGCAGTGTGTAGAACGTCTCCCCGACCGCTTCGTGGCTTTTGAGGTTTTTGAGGTCGTCGTAGATGTCCTTCCTTGTCTTGCCATACACGTCGATGACGACGCCGTCCGGCGCGTCCAGGCGCAGCATGTTCCACTTGTTCTCGATGCTGTCTACGATAGTCTTTCGATCGTGCTCGTCCCCGCCCTTGAAAACGATGTAGAGGCGGTTAGAGGTCATGCCCTGGAACATGCCGGGCTGGATGACGATCGTGTGGGAGAACGCGCCTCCGGTCAGGAGCTTTTCCATGCGCCGGTTCAGCGATCGCTCCGGAACTCCGAGGTCCCGGGCCATCTTATCCTCCGCTGCCCGGGGGTCGTCCATGAGATACTCCACGATCTTCCAGTCCTGGCCTGTCAACTGCACAGATGGCACAGGCTCGTGCGGCTGGAGAATACTTGTAATCCTCGACGGGCTGACCTTCGCCCGGATCAGGTCCACCGTGTCCCTGAGGTCCTGATCATCCCGGAACAGGACGTATGCCGAATAGATTTTGCTCGTGGTCTCCACGATCTGGGTGATCCGGTCGACGGTGCGCAGCGCCCTGACGTCTTTCTGCTTACAGTAGGAGCGGTAAGCCTCCGCCAGGACAATCGCCGGCCTGCAGCCGAACAGCAGGGGGCTGACCCTGGTGCGGTACTCGCTGATCACGCCTGCATCCCACATCAGGAAGACGCGGTTGATGATGACGCCTTCGGACACCCCTAACTCGGCAGCCATGGACTCATAGGAGAGCCGGGCGTTTCTAAGCAAGAGACCCAGTATACGGAAGTCGAGCGCGTCCACTGATGACCACTAGTGTTTAGATTAGATGCTTAAGGTATAAAAAATTAATGAATAATCGTGATGGTTTCACGAATTCGGAATCTACATGTGCTTGCACGCATCAGGCCCTTCAGACCGCCACTGTGCGCTTCACCGGGGCGGCTGCATAGGTTTTTAACCCTTAGAAACTTAAATTCATGGCATGACCACCGTTCAGCCTCATACCTTTACCTGTCCGCTCTGCAACAACGTGTTCGAGACCAATCTGGTCACATCCAGCAACTCTTTCGGGCCGCTCCACTCCGATTTCTACCGGGAGGCCGCCGGAGCGCAGCCGGTCTGCAACTTCGCCCACACCTGCACGAACTGCGGCTTCTCCGGCTTCGACGGTGACTTTGCCTCCCCGCAGGCTTTCACCGAGGAGTTCAGGCAGAAGGTGGCCGACGTCATCACCCCTGAGGTCAGGGCCAGAAAGATCGAGACTAACGGGCACTATTACCTCGTGGCGCTATGCGCCGAATGGCAGGGCGCCACCCCGCTGGCGCTGGGCCGGATATACCAGATGGGCGCGTGGTGCCACCGTACCAGAAACGAGCCGGAAAAGGAGAAATTTTTCCTCGCCAGGGCGGCGGAGTTCTTCGAGAGGGGCATTCAGGCAGGGGAGGCGCAGGGAGAAAATAAGGCGCTCTACACGTATATCCTGGGCGACCTGTACCGGCGCCTCGGGAACCCGGATATGGCAAAAGAGTGGTACAGGAAGGCCATAGAGACCGTCAGGATCGGCGGCGGAGACCCGAAAGTGGCCGAGATCGCAGAGCGTCAGCTCGCAGACCCGAAGGACATACTGTAAAAGAAGTTTTTTCGCAGGCCTCTTGATGAGGCCTGCTGCAAATACCCCTCCAAAATTTGGAACTGAATCGTGATCGTAAGAATTGTGCAAAGTAATGCGGGGCCCGCCGCGCTCGCATCTGGGGGTTAATTCGGGGGTATACTAAAGACAGCCGCGCGATTGCCTTTATACGGTTGCCTTGCGCGAGTATGAGCGGTCCGCGCCCTTCGCACTACAAGCTGTTAATAGTCAGGTGAATATAAAACGATACTTGCCATTGCAGAAATTTTAAAACTTTACAGTAGCTCGGATGGGCAATTGTAGCTTTATCGTACGTCTGATTCCTTTAAAGTACCACTTATTAAGGCTTATATCATTAACATGCTAAAAATTAGGCTTGTTTCGTGTTATTACCGAATAATATCAGGGGGACTTGAGCAGCCCGGGATGCTTGCCAGAGCACCCCCCAGAGCGGTCCCAGGCCATATCCCCCGCCTGCGCCATGGCGGCGATAAGTTTATGTAATGATGAGCACATTATGTGGAACGCAACTTCCGCGCCGTTTTACAGAGACGTGCCCCGATAGGGTAGTGGATATCCTTGAAGCCTGCGGAGCTTTAGACCTGGGTTCGAATCCCAGTCGGGGCGCTTTAAAGTTTTTCGAAAGGCCGTCGGAAAACCTTTTTCCAAAAAAGGTTTTCCTGACACTCGACACCGAAGCAAGCCCGAAGGGCATTAAAAAAGGTTGTTTTGGAGGGGTGCAAGGGGAACCTTTTACCAAAAGGTTCCCCTGTACACCACTCATCATCAATGGCTTCTCGAATGGTTCCCCTGTACACCACTCATCAGCAAGATCTCCTCAAATGGTTACCCTGTACGCCACTCCTGAGCAGCTTTGAGGGTTACTCGTTATGGACTTCCACATCCGGGAAGGGCAGCGTGCTGAACGCGCGCATGACCCGGTAGTTGACCGCCCGGGAGAAGGCCTCTGCGTACTCGATCTCGACCTGCATGCCCCTGTACCTCGCGGTGGCTTCCTCCCGCTCGATGAGGTGCTCTATGCTGCCGAGGTGTTCGACGCCCTCTTTCTCGTACAGGCTCTTGTGTTCTTTCAGCGCCTTGATCTTGGTCTCGAAGGTGCTCCCGATGTCGACGTAGATGTCTGCAGTGGAGTTTACCCCGCTTGAGGTCTCGGAGTAGTACAGGCAGGGCACCTTGTAGGGCTCATGCCTGGTCTTGACCTCTCCCACCCTCGCGAGCAGGCAGGCGCCCAGGACTGCCTGGGACAGGGCCCGGTGGTCCGGGTTGTAGTCGGTGGGCTGGTGGGTGATCACTATGTCGGGCCTTGTCGACCGGATAAGCTCGACGATCTTGTGTACGGTCTCGGTGTCGTTCTGGATCTCGCCCTCCTCGAGGTCGAGGAACATGGTTTCGCAGCCCAGGACTGTGGCTACCCGGGTTGCCTCTTCCTGGTTCTCTTCGCAGGAAGACACGCATATTACTCTGTTTCCTGCTTTGGCGAGCTTTGCCAGCGTGCCGCCGCACTGGTACGGCATATCAAAAGGATCGGCGTGGGCACCGATCGCTAATACAGTAAGCTTTGCCATGTATAATGCTCCTGAAATATTCTTATGCAGATATGTCGTTTGAGCTATATAAGTGCATGGCGATGATACCGGGGACGACAGACAAGGCCGGGCAGTTATCTGTGGGCTGTTGCGGCGGGTTTCCCCTCCCGTTCCTTAGCCTCGGCGATCATCGCGGATACGGTCCTCGCGATCAGGTTGAGAGTATCCATGCTCTGGTCGGAGAAGTCTCTGGCGCTCAGGTTAGAGTCGAGGATCATCGAGCCGAGGAAGTGTTCCCGGTCCATGAGAGGCAGGACTACCACGGACTTGATGCCCAGCCGCTCGATCATGTGCCGGTTTGCTGTGCACAGAGGATTTTCCTTGGTGTCCTCTACTATCAGGGGCTTCTTCGTCTCCATCACCCTCCGGGTGAACAACTGCTCGTCTTCCGCTGAGATGCAGGTCATGCGGTCTTCGCGCCTTGTCCCTTTTTCCGTTTCCCGTTCCGGCCACATCGCCTCGACAGGAGTGAAGGAGCGGTCCTTTTCGTCGTACAGGACTATGTCGCACCGGTTGGCCATGACGACCCGGGGGATGCTGGCAGCGATGGTGCTCAGCATCGCCGGCAGATTTGTGACTCCCCGTGTGGTCGCTCCCGTCCTTCCCGAGAGGTCGCGGACTGTCACCACACTGGAGAGCAGCCTGCCGCTTTCATCCCGGACGGGATGGCTGGAGTAGGAGCCTGTGAACTCCCTGCCGGTATCTCTGCGCTTCATGATCAGCTCTTCGTCCCGGTAATCCATGCCTCTGCCCGCCCGGGCGAGGGGGACGTCGCTGGCAGGCACTGCCCGCCCGTCAGAGTACCGGGCTTCGAAGACCGCCGGGTCCCTCATCATTTTGATGCCCTCGTCGGGTGAGCTGAAGCCGAACATCCTGGATGCGGCCGGGTTCATGTAAGATACGGTTCCTGAGTGATCGAGGGCGATGATTCCGTCGTCGGTATTGCCCAGTATGCCCTCCAGGAATCGCACCCGGTCCTCGCATCCCGTTTGGCCCGCCCTTTCTCCCGGCTTCGCAGCACCCTTTTCGCGAGTAATGCCCTCTCTTGTTTCTACGTCGTATTTCATGTCAGACACTCCACTGGTAATGTTAATGCTGATAAGTGGTTTAATAAGACCATTTATTATTCATTCACAAAATTTAATGATGAATTTATTATATTTTATAAGGTGATCTGCACCCAAGGCTAATAACTGTGGTGTTATCCTTTTCACCAGCGCCAGTTACTGTGCTACCTTCGAACTACAATCCTCAGCAGCACGTATATGAACATAATTATAATATGATTAATATAATTAAAATAGGGGAGACGTAAGCCGATTTCAATAATCGGCATGCGTAGGCCTCAAACCTGCATTTTCCGCGGAAAACGCACGCTATAACGATCACAACCGCGGAGGGCCAGTGTCTTTTCCGTGATGCGATAACACAGGTTTAAAGAACATAAGGGGACACCTATGACTTGAAATCCGTAAAATCGGAGAAGGTTAAAGCCATGATGACCCAATTTGCTACCACCCCCAGGACTGTACTGACATATAACATCACTGAGAACATCCGCAAGGATCTCGAGCAGAGCGTCAAGCAGATCGAAAGTATCAAAGTGGTCAAGTTCTCCGACAGGCTAAACACCAGAGGCGTCTACGTCTGCACCGGGGACGACGACGTGCTGGAAGAGATCGCCCCGACGCCGTTACAGGCATGCGGACTGGTGACGATTATGAACGGCAAGTTCGTGCTGATCGAGAGCGGGGGAGAGACCACGCTGCACTTCGCCAACGCGAAGTCCGAAGACGACGTCATCGACCAGGTACACGTCCTCTCAGAGGACAACGGGCTGGCAGACGGCATCAGGAAGTACAAGAGTATGATCGGTAAGCTCGAGCCGTTCAGCAAGGAAGTGATGGCCTGAAGGCCGTCACAGAAGCCTTATTTTATCAGAGTTGCACATAATTCGGAGTATGCCGGCACCATAAGTGCTATATGCGCAGAAGTCTACTTTTATAAGTATGAAGGTCACCGGCATCATCGGCAGCCCACGGGGCAAGAACAGCTCGACGCTGCGGCTCATGGAAGCCGCCATCGAAGGAGCCTGTCAGGAGGGGGCGGATACCGAGATCATCGATGCCACCCGGCTGCGGATCGGCTTTTGCAAGGGCTGCGGCGCCTGCTACCGCCGGGGCAGGTGCGAGCAGGACGACGATTTTTCCTACGTGATGGAGAAGATGCTCAAGGCAGACGGCCTCATCCTGGGCAGCCCGTCGTACATGGACGGCGTCACCGGCCAGATGAAGACGCTGATGGACCGCATGAGCGATGCCATCCACTGCCAGCAGTTCAGCGGCAAGCACGGCATGGCGGTGTGCACCACGGGCAGCAGCGGCGCTGAACTGGTCGCAGACTACATGAACAAGTTCCTGGTCAGCTGCGGAGCCACCGTCGTAGGCAAAGCCGTAGCCGCCATAGGCCAGCACCCCGGCTCGATCAACGATGCCGTCGAACAAGCATACCTCCTGGGCAAAGACCTGGTAATAGCGATCCGGGAGCGGCGTACCTACCCCGAGCAGGAGGCTGTCCACAGGAGGAACCGGGAAGTGTTCGGAGAGTCGATCAAGGCCAACAAGGAAAAGTGGGCCCACGACTACCTGTACTGGGTACAGAAAGGATGGGTTTAGAGCCCCTGATCGTGGATTATCGCTAATTTACAGGTTCGGAGCCAGCGTCTTGAGATACCCGAGGTAGGGCACCCTGAACTTCACGACCCCGTGGACCCACTCTTTCCTCACAGGATCGTTATAGCTGACGCTGCCGGCCTGGTCGTAGACGCCCCGGTTGTTGTCGCCCAGGGTGATGTAGCCTTCGTGAGGGGCCGCCGGGCCGCCGGGCCACATGGGCTCGGACTCGTTGACCCACCGGATTGCCCTGTGAATGATCATGGACCGGGAAGTGTCCCCGTGTGGGTAATACACGATCACGTCGCCGTACCCGTTATATGTGATATAGTCGGTGGCGATGGACTCTTCGTAGGTTTTGACCGGAGAGCGCTCGATGCTCTGCAGCAGGACCAGATCACCGGCCTGCAGGTTAGGCAGCATGCTCGTGCCGATGACGGCCGCCTCAGGGGGCCAGGTGCCCGCGTACGCATAGAGGATCAGCGCGATCAACGCCACGATGGCCAGCGAGAAGATGAGGTCCTGAGCGAAGCTGTAAATTTCAGGATGCTTTTCCTTGAATTTTTTTATCCAGTCACGTAAGCCGGCCATGAGAAAATGCTCCTGTAACAATCGTTATGGTGCTAAGTTAACAAGCCGTTTATATAAATATTTTATCCGGCACGTAGCCCGCCGGCAGGGGGCCACGGCTGAAAAAATCGGACTGCTGTGGCCTGGTGGTATTAACGTACCTGTCTGGAACTAGAGCCCTTACCCGGGTTCGCTGGCGCTGGCAATCTTTACCGGGCCGTGACAGGCTCACACCGCCGGAGTTAACATATTTACGATAAAATAAGCCCGCATAGGTTAGATTTTTCTATTATGTGACCGGTAATAAATAATGCGATCGCATGCCATATATTTATATAATAAAAAGTTGACAATATAATGATTGCTATGGCAGCAAATGCGAGGCTATCCAGGAAAGTCCACATCGGCGGCACGATTGACAGAGATGTTGCAGACTGGCTCGAGAGGACGAAAGGCAAGGAAAAATTTTCCACTCACCTGAACAATGTTTTACGGCAGGCCATGGAAGCCGGCACGACCAGTGAAGAGAGGGTCCTTCAAAGCTTTCAAGGCACCCTCAGCAACATAGAGGGGAAAATAAACGCACTTCAGGACCGGCTGAAAACCATCGAGTCGGGCGCTAAACAGGTCAGGCCGGAGGTCAAGCGCGGCAGAGGCAGGCCCAGGAAGATCAAGGCTGTCGATCATGTCAGGATAGGCGGCAAAGAGGTAGACACGCTGGCCACGGAGTACGACGTGCAGAGCGACATCAACTGGTACCTCAGCCACGACAAGTACAAGAAGATCAAGCCCGAGCCGCTGGTGAACGCCTTCGACTTCGTGGTCGGCAAGTTCGACACCGGCAAGCCCATCACGATCAAGACGATCGAAGAAGGGTATGACAGAGGCCAGATTGGCGTGCCCTTCCCGACTTTCAGGCTGTTCTACTTCCCGCTGATCCGGGACAGGCTGATGGAAAAGAAGATCATCGAGAAGGTGGAGAAGCCCGGTAAGAAGGGCGTCTACCAGAAGCGCACGTAAAACGGGAAATGGGGTTAGTCTTCCCCGGACTCCCCGGCGTCTTCCTCGAGGCCGCCGCCTTTCTCCAGCTCGTCGCCGATGCGGATCAGCTCCTCCCCGAGCTTGCGGGCGTACCGGGGGTTGAGCTTGAACCGGCCGATCTTCATTTCCTTCCGGACCTTGGCTATCTCGATGAACTGTTTGCCATACTTGTCCACGTCCATGCGGATGGTCATCTTCCAGCCGCTGCCCATATTGATTTCCCTTTCTTCCATTACACAATCCCCTCGGTTACAGGCGGCAAATCGGTTACACTGGCCGGGGTCGCTACCACAGGTGCATGCCGCCCCGATCATATTATAGTCATTCTTGAAACATATTATTCGGCCCGGCGCTGTGCACAGCGCCGGGCCGAATAAAAAGTTTCACAAAGGACTATCATAATCCGGCAGCTATATTATATGTTGCCTGTACGGTACTACTCATTATAAATACAACCTGCATGAAGAGGATAGGCGAGCGAAGCAGAGTGATCACTTATGATATTTGAAAAGATCAGCACCATACTAACCGCCGACGAGCTGGTGGACAAGGCGTTCTCCCGCTCTGTCCGGGCCGGCAGAGGCAAGATTGGCGGAGAATACACGGATAAGAAAGAGATCGAGGAGTCGATGGTGCTGACAGCGGGCAACATTCTCGGGGACAACCTGCGCAACGCCGTCAAGGACTGGCCGAACCTGGAGAGGATCGAGCCATTCTACAGGGACCTCACCGACATCCTCGTAGGCGTGGACGAGCTGCGGAAGAGGCTCGCCTCTGTGAGCTGGGCCTCGGAGAAGACGAGGGAGATTTCCCGCAAGTACGTGGGCATGATCCGGAAGAGCCAGGATCCCGTACTGCTGAGAAAGCAGGCGTTCGCCCGGATGGCGTCCATCGTCTACGACGTGGACAAGGACCTGCGCTTCCTGAACGACGCCCGGAATAAGTTAAGGCAGCTTCCCGACATCAAGGATGAGCCCACCATAGTCGTGGCCGGCTACCCCAACGTGGGCAAGTCCAGCTTCACCGCCGCGGTCACCGGGGCGAGGCCGGAGATCGCCCAGTACCCATTTACCACAAAAGGCATCATCATCGGCCACTTCACCAGAAACCGCATCAGGTATCAGGTAATCGACACGCCCGGGCTGCTCGACCGCCCCCTGGAGAAACGAAATGACATCGAGCTCCAGGCGATCGCCGCGCTCCGTCACGTCGGCCACGTGCTGCTCTTCATCATCGACCCGAGCGAAACCTGCGGGTTCACCCTCGAAGAGCAGATGAAGCTGCTCGAAGAAGTCCGGGACACCGTGAAGATGCCGGTGCTCACCGTGGCCAACAAGATCGACGTGGAGCACTCGAAAGCCGACGCGGACATGGAAATGTCGACGCTGAAAGGCGAGGGCGTGCTCGCCGTGAGGGACCGGCTCGCCGATATGCTCGAAGAGATACTGAAGCCGAAGCCGCCAGAGGAAAAGAAGAGGGAGCAGGAAGAAGAGGTCCACCAGATTCCCCCTTCCCGCAAGAAGAGGAAAGTCAAGACAGAAGAAGCCGGCGAAGACAAAAAGTAAAGTCACGGCCGGATCGCGGCCGCTTTTTTATACAGTTTAAAATGGTTTAAAAGAAGGGGTTGATCCCCGCAGCGAGGCAGCCCAGCAGGAACCCGGCTATGGCGCCAGTGCACAGGAAAGGCAGGCCGGCCTGAGGCTTGCCCTTCATCACGAAGTACATGAGGACCGCGTAGCTGACCAGGGTGCCTAAGATTACGCCGATGGCGGGCACGTTGGCGAACCCCAGGACCTTCGGCGCTTCAAGGAAGGCGCTGGCCGATACCGCGAGCACGGTGGGCATGACCGCGTCGCCCAGCCCCATGAAGTAGGCTTCCCGTTCCTTGCCAGGCTCCAGCTTCTGCGTTCTGCTCCGGACGTACGAGTAGCTGAGCTTGCGGGGCAGCACGAACAGGATGGGCAGCTTCAGGTCCATGACGCCTTCGGCGAGCTTGATCATGTGCTTGGTCTTGTACACCGCGATGAAGTCGTACACCGCGAGCAGGACGAGCAGGATGATGGTGGGGATGACCGAGAGGGATATGCCGAACAGGGCGCTGGCCCCGGCCGCGACCATGATTCCCACCGCGTCGACGATGTACCACTCAGGGTAGACGACCATGAGGGCCGTGAGCAGGATGGAGATGATGATGGAAGCCGCGAGGATGATCTCCCAGCCGTACTGTGGTGGCGGCAGCAGCATCGTGCCCATGCCGAAGAGCACGTATATGAGGGTGGAGAAGACGGCGAAGATCATGAAGAGCTGGATAATCCACTTCATGTTGAACTTGATGATGAGGAGCAGGACTGCGCTGAAGAGGATGATGAGGACGATGTAGAAGACCGGGTTCCAGACGCTCTGCGGGTTCTCGAAGGCCTTCAGGTCATAATAGTCGGTCAGCGGAGCTACAAGCAGCAGCGAGAGGATTTGCACTACCAGCATGAAGATTCCCATGCCGACAGGCCCGGCAAGATCAGTGAGTCGCAGCTTCAAACGTTATCACACTACCTTTCCAATAAGCGCTAAAGCGAAATAAAGATGACCCCCATAGTTGCCTGTGGTCGAAGCCTATGACTGGCAGTGGTGCCTGATTTGATCGGCGGCCCGGCGAAGGGGGCGGGTCTCAGCAAAAGTCTTCCTGCAGATAGCAGTATCCCCGATGGAATACCACCGGCGCCTGAAGATCAGCCCGGAAGGGTAAGCCAGCCTGAGCGCGCTAAGGAAGCCCCTGATGATCTCCCGGTCGCCCTCGGCGAGCAGCCCGAAGCACGTCTCCTTGAACCTGAGAGGCAGATGAGAGAGCCAGCCCGCACAGATCACGGTGGCAGGCCTCACCCCGGCCTCGGGGTCCATGACGATCATCCAGGTCTCGGCGCCATCAGAGCTATCGCCTGGACCGGGATTCGCTGAACATGTTGAACTCATACAGTCGTGTGAAGTAGCATTCCGGACACAACGTCCGGACCCGCCGCTCGTCCACGTTCACCTCGTTGTCCACGCAGTTACCGCAATTGACGCATTTACCAGTATACCGGAAGTTCCAGATGTCGTGGCGGAGGCGGAACGCCTCGTCCTCGAACGCCTCCGGAGGCGTATCCGGCACCTCGACTTTGTGTATCGTGTAGTGGCGCTCTGCCATACAGTTTGTACAGGTGATCACCGTCTCCACAGGGGTGATCTCTATCAACTGAATGGCGCCCTTGTGGCAGTTGAAGCACGCCGTTTCCTTCTCTATATCCCACCGCTCTCCAGTCATCGGCTGGTCCATCATAACGATCTCCTTGATACGTGATACCCTGAAGTATAAAACAGTGTCCCGCCGGAAGCGTAGTTTTTTGACCGCCTGGCATGCGCACGCCCGGTCAGCCTCTTGCTGCATCCTCGCCGAAGGTCTCCCCGATGTAGACCCCGCTGAGGCGGTAGTGCCTGGCAGCGCCGCAGTTCATGCAGGTCACGATAATCTCGTCAGGCCTGAGATCGATGCGCTGGATGGCCTCCTTACCGCAGTTGAAGCACTCCGTCGCCTTATCGAAATCCCGCTTCACCACCGACGGACGTCCCTTCGCGCCCATGAATAGTGGTTTTCCTGCGGAGATAAAAATCAATAACCTGTTATGAGCGGCAAGGCACTCCGGCCACGTTTCCCGGCGACGGTACCCGGAACGAGCGCAAGTATCGTAAAAAACTTATTTATCACATGCCACCAATAAGCACAGCAGGTGAATTACTTATGTTTCCGGGCATGGGCGGCAGGGGCATCAACCCCAAGCAGCTACAGAAACAGATGAGGGCCCTCGGCATCGACATGTACGAGATCGAGGACGTAAAGCAGGTCATTATCAGGACAGGCGACAAGGAGATCGTCTTCAACGACGCGCAGGTCACAGTCATGGACGCTAAAGGCGCCAAGTCTTACCAGATCGTCGGCACTCCGGAGGAAAAGACGCTGAGCATCGCCGAGCAGGCGGCAGCCGCAGGCAAGCCCGTCGAAGAGGCGAAGCCGGCGGAGATCCCCGAGGACGACGTCACCCTCGTGGCCACCCAGGCCAAAGTCAGCCGGGAAATGGCCAGACAAGCGCTGGTCGAGGCGAAAGGAGACCTCGCGGAAGCCATCATGAAGCTGGCCGGGGGCCAGTGAGGGCGCTTCGCGCTGAGGGTCGACGAACGCTACGCTGCTAGTGCCGCGTAGCGTTTACCTGAACTTTTCTATTACGGTATACTCATGATCGAAAATGGCGAGCAAATCCTCTTAAGGGCCGAAGGCAGGGAATATTTCGCGGTGGCGGGCGACGAGAAGCCCATGCATACCGACCTGGGCATCGTAGACCTGAAAGCCGTCCCGGGGAGGGAGTGGGGCGACACAATAGCATCTCACAAGGGCGTCGGGTTCACGGTCGTCAGGCCGAGGGCGCCGGACCTGTTCAGGCACATGAAACGGACGGGCGCCCCCGTCATGCCCAAGGACATAGGGGCTATCATCGCCTATACAGGGCTATGCCCCACGGACGTGGTGCTGGACGCGGGCACCGGCTCGGGCGTGCTTGCCGCCTACATGGGGATCATCGCCAGAAAGGTCATCACCTGCGAGGCCAGCGAGCAGTTCGCCGCCAACGCCCGCAAGAACATGCAGAAGGCGGGCCTGCACAACGTGGAAGTCAGGCACGCCGACATCCTCCAGGAGATGGAGAAGCTCCAGGGCGAAGGCCTCGTGTTCGACGTGATCACGCTGGACCTGCAGGACGCAGCCCTGGCAGTCCCGGGAGCCCGCAAACTCCTCCGCACGGGCGGATTCCTCGCAACATATTCCCCGTTTTTCGAACAGGCCTCCGCAGTGAGAGCTGCAGTGGAAACAGAGGGGTTCCAGGATATTTTCACCATCACCGTCAGCGAGCACGAGATGGAGTACAGCAAGCGCGGGACCAGACCTTCGACCAGAGTGGGGCACACCGGGTTCATAACAATAGCCCGGAAATTTTAATGCCCTTTTAAGGCTTGGGGGAAAGATAACGAACAATGCGCTGTGCTAGTCCTCACAGAATCCACGGATTGTGACAGATTCCCAGTATCCACGTGGTGTGTGGTGGTGGTTGGGTGGGTGTGGTTTGTGTGGGGTGGGATTGGTGTGCTTATCCGGGGGCGGGCTTATTTACGAGTCGGTGTTAAAAATTGGGGGTTTAATAGGTTTTTGTTGATAGCCTGAGCTATCCGGTTGGCTGTTACCAGGCAACTTTTAGGTGTTTTGAGATCATGTTGTCTGGTCTCTTAGGTAGTTGTAAAATTCTTTCCAAAAATTGTTTCAGCATGTTTTTCATCTGGTTAACAGTGATCTTTGCTTTTTGATGTGTCTTTTTCATGATGCCGTGCAGGTTCAGGATTAGGTGGCTTAAACCGAATACTAAGGTGCGGTAACCGTGATTCCGACTGTTTGTTTTTATCGTGTACTCCTTAGTCTCTTTATACCCGTTCTCAATATTCCAACGGTTAGCGTACGCTTCAGCAAGAATTGTGAAACTCATCCTGGTTACCGGGAGGTTGGTAGCGAAGCCACAGTACGCTTCAATTCCAAGATCCTCGAGGTACACGTCATACGTGTACTCCAAAGACTCCCCACCACGCATCGTGTACTTCCAATGAGACACTCCGGTAAGCTCTAACAACCGGTACAGGAGGGACATGCTACCATACTGTTTCACCGGTATAATGTACTTGTAACCCTGCTTGTCCACTGTTTTCATAACACTGCTCAGGTAGAATCCTTTATCCATGAGCACTGCGAAAACACTGAGTTCCTCCGGGACCAACTTTAAAAGTCGTTCCACCACCCGGTCCAGGGGTTCATCCCTCTTTTTAGGCGTAACCCCCAAAGTGAATTTAAAGTTCTTCGTCACGATACTGATCGAGGCATACCGGAGAACACTAACCCGTTTCTTCTTCCGCCCCTCCATCTTCAAAGTACGATGCACATATTCATTATCGACTCCATAATACCGTTTATCCGTAGTATCAATAGCCAAGAGGACCGGTGAATCCACGATATCCGGACAATACTGAACCGCTCTTTTCCATAACAACTTGAAAGAATGATACAGAAGCAGGTTCACCCCGCAAGTGATCTCTTCAATACTCATCCGCCCCAAGAATACAAAGAGTTGATCGCTGCTGAAAAACAATTTTTCAGACAAATCCTCCATACTAGTCTTCTCCAACGCACACCAGATCAATAGGAGGAAATACCAACCAGCCCTACTGAACTGGAAGTATGCATTAAACACCCGAGATAAAGACTTTAAACCAACACACTTATGATTCACATCTGAGGGCGGAAGAGGCTGTCTCATACGTTATTACCACAAACCATGAGATAACCCCGCCCCCACACAAATACCTCACTTTACTCCACCCCCCAAACCACCAGCAACCCAACCACCAACACCACAAACACGGGGATACTGGATTCCACAGATTCTGGCTCGATAGCACAGATGAATGAAGATATCGCAGGTACCGTTCATCGATCAGACAAGTTTGAGATGCATAGCCCATAACTTATTTTTTATTTGTGGAATATCAGAATAATCAGATTCTGCATAATCCGTAGGAATCTGTGGAATCTGGCAGAATCATCAGATTCTGCATAATCCGTGGAATCTGTGAGGTTTTGCACAGCGCAGCGTTCGTCTTGCTGTCTCGCCTCATATGAACAGTCCCAGGACTGTGATGTCGGCCATGTCTTTACTCTTACCTCTTTTCGCCATTTGGCGCCTTATCGTATGGCTGTAGGGACAATATAGGTTGCTATTCGACAGTTATCGTATTAGCAGGCTTGTTCCACAGGAAATGAAGGGGTTAAGACATTTGCATGGCGCTCTCCGCCAGAGCGATTAGGTAGTGCCTGCGCAGGCAAAAACGGGTACGGGCTGTGCCGCGATAGCCGGGCACAGCGTAGCGATGGTATATTTCTTACCGCCCGTACTTCGCGTGGGCCCGGGCGAGGTCGTGGGAGGCCTGCGCCCCTATCAGGGACAGTTCCCCGGCCAGGGATGCGGACGCGACGATCTCCGCCAGCTTGCGGGCGTTGGAGCCGGGCGGGTTGCCGCCTCCTCTGACGCCCAGCAGGTTGAGGCATTCGGCCTGGGTGCAGAGCCCGGTGCCGCCTCCGACGGTGCCCAGCGGCAGGGACGGCATGGAGACGGAGAACTGGAGGTCGCCGTTTTCGGTCAGTTCTGCGGAGGTGATGGCGTTGCTGCCTTCGACCACGTGGGCGGGGTCCTGGCCGCAGGCGATGTACATGGCGGCGACCACGTTGGCCACGTGGGAGTTGAAGCCGAACGACACGGCCCTGGCCGACCCCAGGAAGTTTTTGCGGTAGTGTACGTAGCAGATGCGCTCCGGGGTGGCCTTGAGCTTCGAGGCGACTATGTCTTTAGGGATGGTGATCTCGGCTACGGTGGTCCGGCCTCTGCCTTCGGTGACGTTGATGGCGGCCGGCTTTTTGTCCGTGCACATGTTGCTCGACACGGTGACGTGCCTGGTGCCGGGGAATTTCTTCTCGAGGAAGTTCATCACGGCCTCGCTGGCGATGGTGACCATGTTCATGCCCATGGCGTCCTTGGTGTCGTAAGCAAAGCGCAGGAAGACGCTCTTGCCTACCACATAAGGATCCACCCTCAACAGCTCGCCATGCCTCGTGGTCGTGGCCACTACGGCCCGGATCTCGGCCATTAGTTCAGGAGTCTTCAGCGCGGCCATGATCTCCTTCGCCTGCGCGAGGCTCTGGACAGTCATCACCGGCGCCCGGGTCATCTCGTCCTGGAAGACCACGGTGTTCACCCCGCCGGCCAGGGTGCAGACTGAGCAGCCCCGGTTGACGCTGGCCACGAGGGCTCCCTCGGTGGTTGCGAGAGGAATGTAGAAGTTTCCCTGCGCGTATTCGCCGTTGATGCGGATCGGCCCCGCCACGCCCACAGGCACCTGGACGGCGCCGATGGCGTTCTCGATGTTCTTCTTGGTGACGGTCTCCGTGTCGTAAGAGTAGTGGCCGATTGAATCCAGCCTGACGCCGGTGAGCGTCTCGATCGCGGCCCTGCGGGCCTCTACGGCGTCCTTCCTGGTCGCGGTGACTTCTTCCACCTGGTAAAACTTCAGCTCGCCGTTGACGAGCTTCCTGACGATCTCTTCCCTTTCCATCCCTGTACCCTCGAAACTTGTTAGAGTAAATGTTATCAGAGCAGGTGATCTGCGATCTCCTGGTCGATGACGTATTCGCAGTACGAACAGCGCAGCTGTATGTCGTCGCCTGTGCGCTCTACGGTGAAGCGGGAGGTGACCGGCTCGTTCGTGTTAGAAATGCAGTTGGGGTTGCCGCACCGGACCAGGCCCGAGACTTCCCGGGGCGGGTCCACCCGGTGCTTGCCCACGACTTCGTAGTTGCGGATGATGTTGATGGTCGCCCTGGGGGCGATCAAAGCGATACTGTCCAGTTCTTCAGGGTCTAGTTCCCTGTTCTCGATCTTGACCACGTCTTTGCCCTTCATCTCCCCGCTGGGGACGTTCATGAGCACGCTCACCACGTACCTGGAGGCGGCGTTGATGCCCAGAATTTTCAGCACGTTGAGGGACTGCCCTGAGGTGATGTGATCGATCACCGTGCCGTTGACGATCGGCTTGACCCTGAGCTCTCTTTTGCCTGTCATATGTCCACACCCATTACCAGCGAGAGGACTGCCATGCGTACGGGGACTCCGTAGAAGGACTGCTGGAAGTACCGCGCGTGCTTCGTCGCGTCTACCTCGGGGGCGATCTCGTCCACCCTCGGGAGAGGGTGCATCACGATCGTATCCCTGCCGACGCCGGCCAGCGTCTCCGGAGTGATCCGGTAAGTCCCGGCCACCTTCTGGTACTCGGCGGGGTCCGGGAACCGCTCCTTCTGGATGCGGGTCATGTAGATCACGTCCGCCCGGCCAAGCACGTCCTGCAAGCTGGAGGTCTCGGTGATGCTGAGGCCTTTTCGCTTCAAATAGTTGATGATGCTTCCCGGCATCTTCAGCTGCTCCGGGGAGACGAACGACAGGTTGGCGCCGTAGAGCGACAGAGCGTAGGCCAGCGAGTGCACGGTCCGCCCGTACTTGAGGTCTCCCACGATGGCCACGTTGAGGTCGCAGATGGCCTTTTTGCACTCCTTCCGCATCGTGTACAGGTCGAGCAGCGTCTGAGTCGGGTGATGCCCCGCCCCGTCGCCCGCGTTGATGACCGGCACCCGGGAGATCTCGGAGGCCATGCGGGCAGCCCCCTCCTTAGGGTGCCGCAGGACGATGGCGTCCGCGTAAGAGTCGATGATCCTGATGGTATCGGCCAGCGTCTCGCCCTTCACCGTAGAGGAAGAAGCGGCGCTGTCGAAGCCGATGGTCGTGCCGCCCAGCCTCTTGACAGCGGTATCAAAAGAAAGACGGGTTCTGGTAGAAGGCTCGTAGAAAAGTGTGGCAACAATGCTGCCGTTGAGAACAGTGCTACCCTTGCGGGCAAACGGCTCAAGCCTGGCCGCCCTGTCCAGTATGAAGTCAATCTCATCTCTGGAGAAGTCCTTGGTAGAGATGATGTGCTTCCTCTCGAAATTCATCGTAGCTAATTGGTGAAAGGTAGATAAAACGTTTTGGGAGTAGTTTTGGAGGGGGTGTCGGGGGAACCTTTTCCAAAAAGGTTCCCCCGACTCTCGACGCCCGATCACAGCCCGAAGGGCAATCAGGCTAGTGTGAGAGACGTATGCTCGTTGATAGATCGTGAGAGAAACGCTATATATATTCTCTATATTTTTTAATTTGTGATTACATGAGAGTCAATATATTTATCACGTGCTTGCTCATCGCAGTGCTGGCATTTGCATTTTTCGCCAGCCCTTCGCTCGCCAAAACGGGAACGATTGATTTAGTCCATGGCCAGGTAACAAATGCGAACTGGGAGCCGCTGCCCGGGGCCGACGTCGTGATCGAAGACGGCTCCCACAACCAGATCGCCAGAACGATCAGCGACAGCAGCGGCAACTTTAGTTTCACCAACGTCAGCGACGGCGGGACCGGCAGGATCAGAGTTATCACATGGTACACTCTGGGTGCCACCACGTACAATATTACCAGGTTTAGCCCGGAATGGTACCCGGCTAACCAGTCAATCATCAACGTCAGTCTGTCAGATACCCACATAGCCACGCCTATGACTACGCCCGCCGGTGATGCAGGGCAGGCAGGACAGTCTCTTGGTAAGCCATTTACGGCTCTGGGGCAGGTTATTGACGCTGGCGGCAATGGCATTGCCGGTGCGACAGTCACCCTCTACGATGGCATCTACCAGGTGATAGGGACTAACACAACCAATCAGGATGGCACGTTTGTCTTCACAAATGTGATAGCCAGTTCCCCCGGCTGCAAAGCGAAGGTGAACTATACTGCGGCAGATGGAACAAGTTATGAGACCCGGCTGAACAACGTGCTCTGGTATCCTACTGACACTGGCATTGTCAGGTTTAATGCGCAGGATACCCAGTTGACAGACTATCCTGGCCCATCTGATTCAGGATTCGTCTGGGGTAGCATCACCGATGCCGCCGGAAACCCGCTGACCGGCACCGTATATCTCGCCAACGAGACAGCGAACCTGACTATACCGACCTACGACTCCGCAGAGGCCCCGGGCTTCATCTCCGAAGTCCCCGTCGGCAAATACACCGCTTACGCTGAGCACGTCGACGCTAACGGCAGCCTCAAGTCGAAGCCGGTCAGCATCGACGTCCTGCCTGCCTGGAAGTACCTGGACACGAATGCCATGACCTTCGTCGCCGATCAGTTCACCCCGGCAGCCACAGATACGCCGGCAGCAAATGCCACCGCCCGGCCGGCGCCGTCGCCGTTCAACAATCCGGCCTTACTGATTATGGCGCTTATCGGAGCGGCCTTCGCCATCGGGGCGACAGGTTACCTGAAAAAGAGAAAATGAGTAAATGCAGGAGCGGTGTGCAGTTCACCGCTCTGCGTACTTTTATCTCCTGCATTGCGAATTCATGTGTTTTCAGACCTACTACCAACGCCTGACAGCGCAGCTTTCAGCCCCAGTAGACCTCGATCACGTCCACCACTCCTGGCGGGGTGTATGTGATCCAGTGGTATTCTTCCGAGTTCACGAGCTTGCTGCGCCAGGCTTTGAGGTTTGCGAGCTTGCTGTCGAGCTGTCTGCTCCACGCGTTCAGCCGGGACCACTCCGCGGAGTACTGGTCGTACTTATCGTCGAGCCGGGCTTTCCAGGCCTGCAGCTCGGCCAGGTTTGTGGGAGCGGGGGGCACTGGCTTGCTACCGGTCAGTATGGCCTGGTTGTGCAGGCTCATCTGGTAGTTGTAGGCTGCTATGGCTGCGGCGTACTGGTCGCATTCGGCGCTGTATGAGTCATAGAAGCGGTTGTTGGCGGCGGACTGGGCGTTGAAGGCGACCACTTCGAGGTTATACTCCGAGAGATTTTCGCCGTACTGTTTCCACTGCTCGTGGTAGGCGAGGATCTTCGCCTTGCGATCGAGGTAGAAGTCGTAGTCGAGGTTGCCCGCGACCTGTGTCATGGGGAGAGAGCCGAGCTCTTCTCCCTTTTTGAGGTAGATCACGTTGTCGGTGGGCCGGTCGCCGTCGGCGAGGCGGGTCTGGTTCAGGCCGGTGCTGTCGATGTAGACCAGTCCTTTGTCGGTGGTGGGGAACACGTTGAACGCGTGGCCGTCCTTCCTGCCCTCGAAGGATACGGCGACGATGCCGCTCTTGATCCCCGCCTCCCCGGCCCGGTCGTGCAGGGCTACCGCGAAGTCGAGGCAGGTGTACTCGGGCATGACGTAGATCTGGTCCTCAGTACGGTCTGCTGCGAGGAAGCGCTCCAGCTCGGCGTATGTTACGGGCTGCGAGTCCCTGCGCTCGATCGCTTCAGGGTGTCCTCCGCTGGCGTTCATCGGGGGCAGCCGGAACTTCCACGAGTCCCTGAGCAGCCGGATCCGGGAGTAGTCCAGCCCCGGGTAGTCGGAGGCGGAGACGTTCATGGCGGTCAGGTCGACGTAGACCATGCCTTCGTCCGTGGTATGAAACGCTACGAGGGCGTGGCGGGGAACGTTGCCGGCCATACTGGTGCCGATCACGCTGCAGTTGATCTGGTGCCGCTGGGCTTCGTCGTGCAGCAGGACCGCGTACTCCACCGGCCGGTATTGCGGATCCTCGAAGATCGAGGCCTCTATAGCCGGCGTTACAGAGTCTAGGAAGATGGAGAGGTTAGCTGCAGAGACGTCGGTAGCGTTGCGGTATTTCGTCACCACGTCGTACTGGCCTGTGCTGTTCTTGAATGGCAGTTCCTCCGACCATACTGGCGGAAACAGGATGCTGTAGCCGATCGCTCCGATGCCGGCCAGCAGAAGAATGGTTATGGCAATGGCGACCAGGAGGACCACTATCCTGATCCGG
This sequence comes from Methanocella arvoryzae MRE50, assembly GCF_000063445.1. Classification (NCBI taxonomy): domain Archaea; kingdom Methanobacteriati; phylum Methanobacteriota; class Methanomicrobia; order Methanocellales; family Methanocellaceae; genus Methanocella; species Methanocella arvoryzae. The sequence goes on along the minus strand of NC_009464.1, from coordinate 1,853,855 downwards.
CCGGTTTCAGGCTCGCCGTCTGACATAGTTTAACGGCTTACTTGTATGCCGCTAAAGATATATCAACTATCTCGTTTTGCTTTTTAAGCATCTACGCTTCCGGCATTAGCACATCAGGACAGCCATCATCGTTAACGGGCCTGGTCGGCTAACCCTATAGGCCAGTAATAGAATTATTATCTGTCCGTCTTTTACTGAGCTTCGGCCTCCGTCGGCGCCTGTTCCGTGGTCTCCTCGGCCTTGAACGTATCTCCCGCCCGGGTCAGCCTGAGCTTGACGTTGCACCTCGGGCAGACCGTGATGCACCCGTCATACGTATTTGTGGTCACCGGAGTCTCGAGGCTGCAGACAGGGCATTCGTACTCGAGGCCGCCGACTTCCTCTGATTCGACCGGTACCGGGCCCTGTATGCTCATGACTGTCATCGGGTTATCGGCGGCCATGATCCCGTAGGCAGAACCTGCCGGCACGTAGATGGCTTCGTTGGCGTCTACCGACTTCTCCTCGTCGTCGACGAACATGATCCCCTGGCCCTGGACGACGTAGAGAAGCGTGTCGCTCCCGGGGTTCTTATGCATGGATAGCGCCTGCCAGGGCTGGAAGTCGATCACGCTGAACTCCAGCTTAGCCTCCGGCTCTTTCCGCTCTTCTCCTGCGGAGGCTTCACCGCTCATGTGAGAGAGCTCCGGCTCCGGCGGAGGCGTCTCGGTCGTCTTCTCAGCCCTGTAGCTGTCCTGCCCTTTGGTCAGCTTTACCATGGTCTCGCACCGGGGGCACATGTTGAAGTCTCCGGTCTCGGTCCCGGTGGTCAGCGGCGCCTCCAGCTCGCAGTCAGGACACCTGAAGAAAAGGCCTCGTTCCTGCTGTACTTCCACCGGCTTCGGGCCCTGCACCGTGACCACGTTCAGGTCGTTCTCCCCTGCCAGCACCCCGTAAGTGGCGCCGGCTGGCACATACATGGCATCGCCGGGGCTGACGGAGAACACGGCGTCGTTGATGAGCATGAATGCCTCCCCGTCGACGAAGTACATGATCGTGTCGCTCCCGGGGTTCCGCTGCATGGGCAGCGCCTGCCACGGCTTGAAATTGTAGAGGCTGAAAGCGATCTTATCAGTCTTCAGCGGGCTCTCGCGGTAAAACTCCCGGTCCTGAAATTGTTCGTCGACCTTGACATTCACAGTCTCCATCGGATCACCAAAATTATATGATGTGTTTATTATATTATTGTTGTGCGAGGACAAAGGGCGGCGCCAGCGGGTAGTACGCGAGAAAATGAGCCCTATGAACACTATCTAATGTAAGGTGGTTTTTCAAGTTAAGCCGACGAAGAGCTCCTGGAGGTCGGGGAGTTCCAGGGAGGACGGGGAGGATTTTCAGGCTGGGAGGTTAGGGAGGGTCAGAGGTCAGAGAGGAGGTCTGGGAGTGTGGAAAGGTTTGGGAGGATTTACTTAAATATATTCGCTCCTGCCCCCAGGTGCCTCACATAACCTCCCCTCAGATCTTCGGGCATCTCCCCGACTTTTGCCAGTCAGCCGGCCTGTAGAATTAGAACAGGCGTCTCTTAACGACGCCTGTAATATACTATTCCAACGACTGCCAGCGCAGCTGCGAGCAGCCCGGGGAGCGGGCACCATGAGGACTGGGGCTCAGGGCCGGCGGTGGGCAGAGGCACCGGGGTTGGGGTCACGGTCACGGTCGGGGTGGGCACGATCGTGGGCGTCACTGTCGGTGAGGGATTCGGGGTGGGGGTGGCCATGATCAGGGAGTCGGGCAGCATCAGGGAGATGACATCTCCATTCACGGTGGCGAAGTAGAGGTGTTTCTTCCTGTCCGTCCCCAGGCCCGCCATGGGGGTGGTGTCTACGGCGCTGCCAGCGTTGTACCTCCAGTACTCCAGGCCCATTCTGGCGTCGACGGCGTAGACGTGCCCGTCGCTCGAGCCAAAGTAGAGGATGCCGCTGTCGAAGCCGGGGGTAGCCCTGATACCGTTCTGGGCCGCGAACTTCCATATCTGCCTGCCGTTGGTTTCGTTGACTGCGTACAGGTTGCCATCTGCAGAGCCGAAGTAGACGGTGTTCAGCTGTACCAGGGGCCGGGATACGATGGCGCCGTCTGTTTCGAACTTCCACTGCACGTTACCGCTGAAGCGGTTGATACAGTAGAGTACCCCGTCCTGAGTGCCCACATAGATGTTATCCCCCGAGACGACGGGAGCGTTCACCCGGCTGTTGAGGTCCACCTTCAGCTTCTGCTTGCCGTTGCCGACGTCCAGGCTGTAGAGGTGGCCGTCCCAGGAGCCGAAGTAGATCTGGTTGTCCATAGCCGCCAGGCCGTCGCTGATCCACCCGTCGGCGGTGAAGTTCCAGCACTGGTTGCCATCCTCTGCCGACAGTGCGTACACTTTACCGTTGAAGGTGCCGAAGAAGATGACGCCGTTGTAGAGCACCGGGGTACAGTCGATGGAGGAGTCCGCCTGGAAGCGCCATACTTCTTTCCCATTGATATCAACAGCGAACAGGGTGCCCTGACCGCTGCCGAAGTATATCATGCGCTGTCGGGTCACCTCGTCAGTCGCCACAAGGGGTGCAGCAGATATAGCCGTTGGGGTCTTGTTGTCAGTGGTGAAGGTCCACTGGGCCGAACCGTAGGGAGCGTAGAGCGAGTAGAGCTTGCCGCTCTGGGTACCCACGTAGAGCACGTTGTTCTGGTACACCGGCGAGCCGGTAATGTACGCGTTCGTGGAATAAGTCCACTCCTGCTCCGGCTGTTCAGCCATGGCCGGCTGCGCGAACAGCGCCACGGCGAATACGATCAAAGAAGCGATCAACGCAAACCTTCTGAGCCTCAACACAAGAATACCGCCTTTTATTTTACCCGGTTAATACTAAGCGAATACTAGCCATATCAGGCGGTGGGATAATAAGCTTTACGTCTGCTGGAGTACGGGAATTCAGCTACTGGCGCCATTGCAGGATATCCGGGACGACAGGGCTGAAATACAGGCTTTCCAGTAGAAATAAAGGGGTTAATTATTGCGCTGGCATTAATGGAATAGGATACAACCGCGCCGGTACCGGCTGCCGGAGATCATTTGAGCCGGCTGCAACTGAAGGGCTTCCGGGGGCATCTAAAATGGAGACCAGAATCGCCCTGCCTGAGCCTCGAGGTACTCGATCACCGCGGTCATGAACGTGGAGTGCGACCAGGCGAGAGGGAGCACTGAGACGGGCTCACCCCTTTCGTTCACCTGCTCGGGCATGAGGCCCCCCTTTGCCGAATGGCTGATTGCCCAGCGGATCAGCGACATTCCCCGTTCCAGGTCTCCTCTGCACAGGTACCATTGTGCCAGCCACAATGTACAGAGGGGCCAGCTATTCATGAAGCCCTGGTACTGGTCGCCCTCGTATCTGGCGATCCCCCCGTCGGGCCGGGTGAGGCGGTCTTCCACCGCCTTCATGGTGCCCGAGGCCGCAGGATGGTCAGGCGGAACCAGGCCCAGGTACCAGACGGCGAACAGCGACGCGTCTACCGTATCGTCTCCGACGCCCCGCCTGAACCGGCCGAGCGCGGGATCATACATGCGGCGGATTGTGGCGTCCCTGACTGAGGCTGCAGCCGAGTCCCACCGGGCTCTGGCACCCTCGTCACCTATGAGAGAGGCCATTTCCGCGGCGCTGCGCAAGCCGGCATATACGCAGGCGCAGGAATAGGCGTAGACACCTTTGCGCTCCTCCCACAGGTCGAAGCTGGGCTGGGGCAGGCCAGTACCTGGATCGATGAAGCTTACGAGAAAGTCGGCGGCCGGCCGGACGAGGGGCTCGTACAGGGCCGAGATGGTCATGATGTTCCTGTCCTCCAGCCAGTGCCGGTACAGCGCGTACAACGGCAGCCCTGTCTCATCGATCTGGACCATGGGCAGGGGATGCCAGGTGCTTCCCAGATCGCCGGCTGGCGTGTACTTGTGGCGGAAGAAGCCCCGGCGGTCGAGGATTTTGCTGAAGAATTTGTAGGTGTTGCGGCACAGGTACCGGTAGCCGGCCCGGTCCAGCGCCATCGCTACCCACGCGGCGTCCCGGGGCCAGCAATAAGTGTAGTAATCGGCTCCCTGCTGCTTGATCTGGGAGTCGCAGGACGCTATGATAGAGCCGCCCCGATCGATGTGGCAGAACACCGTGAGCAGGCTCCGGGAGAACGCGTCCCGCACGTCGTCCGGCAGGGAGGAGTAACTGGATAGATGGCCGTGGCTCTGGGCTTTTACCGAGAAGGATTTCCAGTAGCGTGAGCTTTCCCGGTAGAGGCTGTCCAGGTCACGGGACCTGACCCAGTCGTGTACCTCCTTGGCCTCCCGGAAGTGGCGGCCGACGCAGACCCAGAAGTGCACTACCGCACTTTCGCCCTGCGGTAGCTCAGGCAGTGTCCAGCCCACGGTGGAGTCCACTGTGCCGTGGGCGACGATGTTGCCCTCCAGCACGCCGTCCTCCGCGTCCTTCCAGGTGCCCTGACGGTCCCTCCACTCGGAGATCCCCGTGGTGAACTGGTCGAACACCGGCCTGGAGCTCTGGATGAAGAACCGGTCTCGCTTGTAGTGGTTCAGCATGGGGCCGTCCCTCACCGCCGTGTTGGCGAAGTTGTTCTCCAGGATGTGGTAGCTCTGGGAGGAGAACAGCCGCAGCCGGGAAGGCTCTCCCGAGGTGTTTTTCACGGTGACGGTCCGTAGGAAAAAGTTCCGCTCGTGATGCACCATGCTCCTGACCGCCACCTCCGCCCCGAAGTCGGGGCTGAAGTAGTCCGTTTCCCCCACCATGGAGACATCGTATGCCGACCCTGAAAGGTCTGGCGCTTCCCGGACATAGCTCTGGCTCTTATCCCAGTCCTCCAGCCACGCGAACCGCTTCCTGGCGAGGTCGTACAGCCCGAGCCGCATGAACCCGCCGTGGTTCTCCATGCCGGCATACGGGTAGTAAAAGTCCCTCACTATGCCCCTCTCGTCCACGCAGACGAGGAGCGAGCCGTTTCCGAATATGAGCGGTCTCATCTGCACGTACCTGCGAGGAAAAGTCGCCCTCCGCTTTAAAATAATTATGGAATGGCAAATGCCGGTATCCGGACGAACGTTGCAGGCCGGGCAGGCTGGCGCCGGAGACGAGGGCGATCTTTAAGACATTGCAGACCCATGAGTGTTTCAGGCCAGAGAGGATTACTATGGTAGAACAGGAGAAGTCAGATCGGTACCGGAGAAGGTTGAAACTGCTGTCTATCGCGATCACGCTCCTGATCATCGTCTCCATGCTGGCGCTGGCCGCTTTCTTCGGCCTCTTCTTCGCCTACATAGGCTCGATCGACGATCCCTTTGCGCCCCGGGCCCCCTACTACGAATACGAGCTATCGGTCACCGGCCTCGAAGGCTTCGCCTCGGAAAACGGCACCGCCGTGATCATGATGCCCCTGCCCGGCGTCAACGGCACTCCGGTGCTTGAGGAGGGCTGGTGGGTAAACTACAACAAGGACGGCAGGTACAGGTACCACGGGATGCAAAGCCTGAAACCCGTGGATGCCACAGAAGGCCCCATGCTAGAAGCCCGGATCGTCACGACTGACTATTACGAGAGCTATGCCGGTGCTACTCCTATAGCCGTTTCTCCCGGCCAGGATACATCAACGCTTCCGGGGGTGGTGCCGGACAGGATCAACAAGACACCGTCCTTCGATGACGTGCATGTCATCGCTTCAGGGTATGTGGAGGCGCTGAACTACCCGACCGGCAGCGAAGGCCGGGCAGCGGTAAAGCGGTTCCTCGACACGCCGCTGCTGCCCGTCGCTTACGTGCCCGAGCTTTGCACCCTGGAGACCAATTACAGCACGTACATCTACGTAGACCCGGCGCTCAGGCCCCTCAGCAATGACAGCAACCTCCGGGTAGAGGGGAAGCTGAAGGTGAATCTCAACCACAACAAGGTGAACGCCCCGGAAGAGGGCGTCCGCAGGTTCGAAATCCACACCTACACGATCGACGAGACAATCCCCGGCGGCGTGACAGGCTACGTGCCGGTGGAAGTCCGCTACCAGTATTCGGTCGGCGTATAACGGGGATAACAAGAAAAGCGGACGTCCCGGCCTGCTGAACAGACCGGAAGATCTCTCAAAAAACTTAGCGCTCGAACAGCCGATCCACGAACCAGTCCGTCTCGAACTTCTTCAGGTCCTTGTACTCCTGGCCTACTCCCAAAAACAGGATCGGCTTGCCCGTGATATGGGCGATGGAGATGGCTGCGCCGCCCTTGGCGTCCGCATCAGCCTTGGTCAGGATAGTGCCGCTGACTGGCACGGCGTCGTTGAATAATTTTGCGCGCTCGACGGCGTCGTTGCCGGCGATGGCCTCGTCGACGAATATTACTAAATCGGGCTTCACGACGCGGTTGATCTTCCTGAGCTGCTCCATGAGGTTGATGTTCGTATGAAGCCTGCCTGCCGTGTCAGCTAAAACTATGTCTTTCTTGTTGTTTTTGGCGAACTGGACGGCATCGTATATTACAGCGGCGGGGTCTGCGCCCTGCGCGTGCTTGATCATCTTGATGCCGAGACGGTCGGCGTGCTTCTCGAGCTGCTCGATGGCCCCGGCCCGGAAGGTGTCGCCCGCGGCGATGACCACACCATAGCCCTGCTCTTTCAGGCGCTCGCCCAGCTTGGCGATGGTGGTGGTCTTGCCGGCGCCGTTGACGCCGATGAAGGTGATGACTACCGGCCTGTTGCTCTTCCTGACGAAATCGTCGAAGTCCAGTGCGTTAGTGTTAAGAATGCTCGCGATGGAGTCCCTGAGCGCATCCTCGGCCAGGTCTCCGGTGGAGCGTAGAAATTTCTTGTGCTGCCCGGTGAGGTCTTCCTTTACTCTTTTAATGATGGACTCGGCCACCGGGAGCGCGACGTCGCTCTCCAGCAGGGCCATCTCCAGCTCCCAGAGGGGGCCTTCGAGGTCCTTTTCGGACAGGACGACTTCACCCTTGGTCAGGGCAATTGCCTTGTTCAGGATGCCGCCGGCCGGCTTCGGCGCCGCCGGAGCTTCTGTGGGCTTGCCAGCGGGAGCTTCTGCCGGCTTTTCGGCCGGCGAGGGCTGCGGCGTGGCCGCCGCAGAAACCTGGGGCTGCGGCTGGGAAGGCTCTGGCTTAAGAGCCTCAGTTTCGGGAGTCGGCGCTTCCGATGGAGCTGGCGCTCCTGAGACTGCCTTAACCTTCTCGTCGATGGTTTGCTTGAATTCGTTGAGCTTTTGTTTGAGCTTATCGAACATCAAAGGCACCTCCGGCCGCTATTAGTCTCTGTCTATTGTCTGTATTTCTCAGCCTCTTGCTGGAGCCTCATGAGCTCTCCGGCGACCTTGTTGAGGACGCCGTTGGTCTCGGCCAGGGCTTTTTCAAGCTCGGTGCGCCTCGCCTGGAAAATTTTCCGGGCGTCGGCGACGGTCCGCTCGACGCTGATGTCCGCGCCCAGGCCGACGAGCACCTTGTCCGGCTTCGCGATGGTCGCGTGGACGAACGAGCCGGCGCCGATGGGAACCAGCAGTTCGTGGCCTTCGCCGGCGCCTTCCAGAGAGGTGATCGCCTTGAGGGCGGAGTCCACGTCGTTGATGGAGGCCTGGATCAGGTTAGCCTGCTGCTGCAGCGCCTCCATGCGGCCCTGGTAGGCCTGCATCTTCGCGACTAGTTCGCGAATCTGGTCCTCATTTGCCTCGGCTGCCATGGCTTACGCCTCTTTCACGGACTCGATCTTGATCAGCCGGCGCTCGACCTTGTGCTTGCTGCCGAAGGTGGTGTAAACCTTCTCCTCGGCGTTCCTGGCATTCACGGCCTCGACTTCCACGGAGAACTTCTCCCGCTGGACGCCGGCCTGGAAGGATCCCTGCACTACGAATTTAGCCATAATGAATTCACTCCTCGATAAAGCCCAGAGCATCCTCGATCCGGCCTAGCTCCGGACCGGATGTCCTGGTGCCTGTAATCAGTCCCTTAGTGGTAGCGAGGATGGCGGATCCCACGAGCGGGGACCCGAAGCTGACTGTGCCGATGTCCACCGGGAGCTTGAACAGGTCTTCTAATACTGTGAGCTCCTCCTCGGTCGCCCGGGGGTGGACGAGAATGCCCTTGTTGGTGGCGCATCCGGCCATGCCGACGGTTTTGAGGCCGCCGATAGTGCCTCGCCTGACTTCGACCTTGAGGGTCTTCTCGATCGCCTCGATGTTCTTGTCGGTCAGCGCCGGGTGAACCAGCGCAGCCGTATCGTTGGCCAGGATGAGGTTGCCTGCCGCGGTCATCTTGCCCTTGAGCCGGGTTACTTTGCCGTGCTCCTGCAGCAGATTCGCCTCCCTGTCCAGCGTCAGGTCCGAGACGATGAAGCCGTTGCTGTTGCCCGTCATCATGGAGCCTATCAGAGTGCTCTCGTTGATGAGGGTACGGACGACGGCTGTGCCCAGCGTCTCGGCGACGAGGTCCACGGTGGCCTGCGGCAGATCTGGCGGGAGCACTACCACCTGCTCTGTGTTCGCGGCGTAGATGCCCACGTACGGATAGCCGTAAAAGTCAATCTGCCTGATCATCATCGGTTAATCGCCTTTTAGTATCTCTCGCTTTACTCGCTGCCATTAATGAATAAACCGCTAATAGCGGTTTATTCGGCACCCACTACCTGCGCGGTCACGCCTTCCTCGGAACGGACGGCCTTGACACGGACTGCGCTGGGCGGCTTCTCGATGCCGTGCTCCCAGACAGCTTCGTTGAGCTCAGAGCTGATCTTGATCTTTTCCTCCTCAATCTTCATGTGCTTGCTGAGGTACTCACGGATGACCTTGATCGCCTTGTTGCTCCGCTTCCACACGGGGTAATCCTTGACTTCCCTGAGCGGAATAGTGTAGATCTGCTCAGTTGCCTTGTTCTCTTCTGCCATAATCCGACACTTCCTTTACTCGGGCAGGCTGGTTCTGCGCCAGCTCCGCCTCTGCGGGTGGCTCATGACAGCCCTGTTGGTCTTCATGATCACCCACGCCGGAACTCTTCTGTTCTGGTTGGTGTATTTTGCCAACCGCATCTTCTTGCCCTTCGACTTCTTAGTCATGAACTATACCTTCTCAGTACCCTTGACTGGGTATGCTCAGGGGGAAAAACCCTGTCATAGGTTTCAACCCCCAGGCGTGTCTTCATCGATGATCGGATCTCAGTCTCGTAATCTGCCTTTGGCACCGCCGAGGTGTCGCCCTCGATGATTTCGAGGTGCTCAGCGATCAAGTCTTCGATCGCGCGGCGGCCGTAACCTGCGAGCGGCCGGATATATCTGATACCATGCCGGTCTTCCAGGCTCCTGATTTCTCCCATTGAAAGCTTCGGTGCGCGGTCATCCCGCCTGGTGCCGTCGGCGACGTATTTCGCCTCTCCCAGCACTGCTACGGTCTCGAGCGCCCTTCTGTGCACGAGGCTTATCCCGTGCCGGGGGTACCCGAATTTGAGCATTACGTCGATGCCTTCGTCAAGGATCGCAGGATCGAGCCTTACGAGCTTGAACGGAAATCCTATCGCGCGGGCCGCTTCTTCAGCGTGTTCCCACGTGTTCTCCAGCCCGAACGTGCACGTCACAAGTTCCACGTCAAAGAAAGGTTCAAGCAATATGGCTGCCAGCGAGCTGTCTTTGCCCCCGCTGTACAGGACCTGTACCTTCATTTTCGGGTGATTCTTATATCGCGCTTCTTGGGCTGTATCTGTTCCAGAATCCTGACCAGCTGCTGGTCATCGATCTGTTTGGCGAGCCTGCCTGTCTGCGCCAGCCCGATGAGCTGGGCCTCGACGTTCTCCACGAAGTCTGGCCGGGTCATCCGGATGGTGTTAAGCCGCTCGCGGGCTTCCGGGGTGAGGATCTGACGTAAGATCATAGCCTTCTGCTGCTCGACCTGCTGTCGCTGCTGAGCTCTGGCTATATCATCCTGCTGGGCTCTCTGCAACTCTTCCAGCTTGCGCCGGCGAATTTCATCCAGCTCGTCACCACTCATCTTCATTCACTCCGGTTAGTGTTATATTACGTATATTACGTTGTTAGCAGTTCAGGTTTCAGGTTGCTTATGCCTGAGGCTTCTGCTGAGCCTTTTCGTTCACCATTTCCGTGGCGATCTTGTCCAGGAACGACATGCCTTCGGGGGTGATGACCCTGCCGTCTTTTACGGCCTTGACGTACCCTGCCTTCTCCAGCTGCTGGAGCGAGTTGCGGATGATTGCGCCGCCGCTGCGCTCGTGCCTGTCCGGACGGGCTCCACGGTTCTTCTTGCCGCCGTATAGCGACCTGAGCCTCTGTACGCCGACGGGACCATCTGTGTAGATCCTCCTCAGCAGTGAGGCGCTTCTGGTGTAGAACCAGTCAGGCTGTGCGGGCGGCAGCTGTCTGTGCATGCCGGTCTTGACGTCAGCTGCCCAGGCGGGCGGCGTGACTTTGCCGGTCTCCTTAAGCTTCTGTGCGGTCCTGTTGATAAATGCAGTGGCCGGCACATCATAAACTACTGCCATCTGATTCCTCCTTATAGGAAAGTTTAGCCTCTTTGATAAGGCCAGGTAGATAATCCAGCCTAATTGATAAGGCTCGATAATCCAGCACATTTGATGGGTTATGGGTACTTATAGTTTTTCATGGCCGGGCTGATGCCCGGCGGCATGCTGAAACCTGATTCCCGGCCGGATAACGCCGGCCGGCAAAGCTGCTGTTCATATTAAACCCGCATCCTCATAAATAGATAGGCCGGGATAATACGGGAGCAGTAGGACAGCGAGGATAAGAAGAATCTGGCGGTTTTCAGTCATTGCCGGCACCGGAGGAAATATTGGTCGGAGAGTGCCGGCATGACGGGAAGTTTTATTGAGGCGGCTGGTGCCTGAAACGGAGCTGGCTACGATCTCACTCGGACTCGAGGTCCTGAGAATCGTCCGCAGTCTCGGTCAGGGCTTTCTGGTCTCGTAGTGCGCACAGGCACCCGGGCTTTCCATAGTTTTTACAGTTTCCACCGCAGTTGCATCCCATGTTATTACCTCTTTCTTTGATCTGGCGCGGGGTTGCGGCACCGCGCCGACAAACACTACATGGCCGTTAGGTGGCAATAACGCCTCCCCGATCGATGTTCGGAGATGCCGATGCATCTCTAAAAAAACTAGACTCGCCGGTGCCGGCCCTAGTTTGCGATGCTGATAGCCTGTGCTCTCTGGCCGCCCTCAAGGGCGGCCACCAGCTTCTTCAGCTGCTCCAGCGACTTCGGGCTCAGGTGATGCTCGATGACGCAGGCGTCCTTATCGGCTATATCGGCGGGCACGCCGGCAATAGACAAAAGCCGGACAAGAGTATCGTGCCGGTCTTTGATGGTACGGGCGATCTCCTCCCCCTCCGGGGTCAGTACGATGCCTCCGTACTTCTCGTAGCGGCCGAGTGCCAGTATTCGCCATTCCGCAGATACCGCAGGACACCATTTTATCCGCGCTCTTCGTTTTAGTATCGGTGATACTGATGATCGGCGTATCTGACGAAGAGAAGAAGTGGATAGAATCATCGTGCAAGTGTCCGGAGTGTCCGACCAAGCCCAAGGAAGAGGCTAAAAAAGCGTACTGCTACAACGACCGGAGCGAGGCGAAGCCCAACGCGGTGGCCTGCATCTGCCCCACCTGCGACGTGTACAAGAACAAGAACTTCCTCGGCACGAACTACTACTGCATCACCGGCAGGCCTATCACGAAGATCGCCGGCGCAGAAGTGCACGAGGCCCTCGGCGGCGGCAGGTAGGCAGGTAAGTAAGTAAACTTACGCGGGCATACGGCCGCTCGTCGGAAGGCAGCCGGTAACCGGAGCCGCCAGGCCCCGGTTAAAATGCCGATTTTTTATCGGGTACTGTTTTATATAATCATTAAGCCAAATTTATTATGCTATTATTATATGAGGGTAGATAAACATGGCATCGCAAGAGCTACTAGATATGCTGAATAAAGCCATTGCGCGGGAACTGCAGGTATCCATCCAGTACATGTGGCAGCACGTGCAGTGGTCCGGGGTAAAGGGTTACGCGACCAGGGACGCGTTCAGGAGCATCGCCATCGCGGAGATGAAGCACGCGGAGAAGATCGGGGAGAGGCTGTTCTACCTGGGAGGGAAGCCCACCACGAAGCCGGAGGAGATCGTCGTCGGGGACAACCTGAAGCAGATGGTCGAGTCGGACATCGGGTCTGAAAAGTTCGCGGTCGACTTCTACAAGGAGATCATCCAGAAGGCTGAAAAGGAAGGGGACGTGACTACGGCCCACATCTTCAGGTCGATCCTGGAAGATGAGGAAGACCACCTGGACACGTTCACCTCGCTGAACGAAGAGATATAAGTAAAAAATGCCGAAGGCCAGCCCTGGCCGTGGCTGCCTTCACCTTTTATAGCTCAGCATCCGGCAGCCCGGCCCCGGCCGGCCCCGGAGGCGGCGGCCTCCGGCCCTATCCGGTAGGTGCCCGGCTTGACCGGCCTGCCGGATACGAGACGCTCGATGATCTTCTCGTAGATGTCCCGGTCCTTGGCGTCTTCCAGCCCGCCGTAAAAGCTGGGGTTGTCGTTGATCTCGATGCAGTAGTATTCGCCGTCGACCTCTTTGATGTCCAGGCCATAGAGACCGTCTCCGACGCACTTCGAGACCCTGACGGCCAGCTCTTCCAGCTTCCGGGGAATGTTCTTCCTGAAAATGGGCACGGTGTCGCCCCAGACGTGCCTGCCGTTGACGATGGACTTGACCTTCCACCCGCCCCTGGGCATCATATACTTGCAGAGATACAGCACTTTATTGTCGAGCATGCCGACCCGCCAGTCGAAGGAGGTGGGCATGAACTCCTGCAAGACGATAGGAGTGGCGTTCTTGAGGTACCGGGCCGTGACCTCCCTGAACTCAGTTTCGTCGTGGGCCTTCTCCACGTGGGAGGAGAACTTGGTGTACGGGGCCTTTACCACGATCGGGTATCCGAGGTAGCCGGATATGCTGCGCAGCCGCTCCGGGTGATAGTCGCCCTCGAACAGCAGCGACTTCGGCGAGGGGATGCCGTTCTGCTTGAACAGCCCGTCCAGCACGACTTTGCTCGAGCAGATCCTGATCGAGTGGGGGTCATCGATGACGACCTTGCCCATGGAGTCGGCCATCCGGGACACGACGTACGCCGTATTCATCGGGTCGGTGTTCGCCCGGATGAAGATCGAGTCGAAGTCCTGCAGCCGGTTGAGGTCCTTCTTGAAGATGAACTCGAAACCGTGCCCCATGGCCTCGGCCGCGCTTTTGAACCGCTCCAGTGCAAGGGTCTCGTCTTTGGTGTGGAAGTTATACTTCTCTACGAAGCACCCTATACGCATGATGAGCTCCGGAGGCAGCGCACCTGATCATGGACATAGCCCCAGTCGACCTCGCTCCTGAGCGCCGGCTCGAAGTGGGACAGGCGAGCCTCTCCGCCGTCGACCACCTGGAGGATGAGCTTGCCGATCGGAATCCTGAACTCCTCGTAGAACTTCCGGGCGATCGACTTAGCCTCGGGTACGTCAGTCTCCCCGAACACCTGTACAGCCTCGATGACGTCGCCCACAAGAGGCTGGACCGACACCGGGTAGCGGTTGTTCATGCTGAGGCTTTTGAGCGTGCGGAGCATCTTGGACTCCGACTTGACCTGGGTGACGGAGTTGCACGTGTACGGGTTTACGGCAAAGCACAGCGCCGGCAGGCACATGTTCCGCTCGTACCTTGAGACGAGGGTGTACGGGAGGCAGGGAATGCCCGCCCGGGCCGCCCGGATCATGAGCAGCGGGTTGCGGTGCGAGTCGAGGATGTCGGAGCACCTCGGGGTTACCGGGCTGCCGCACATCTCGGCGTGCATGGATACGTAATACCCCATTTTCTGGTACCGGTAGTCGTGTGATACGTTCAAAACGTCGCCCTTCACGGACGACTGGAGAAAAGCAAACGGACTATAATCCGCTTCGTCGTCTTCTTCGCTCACAATGATGGTCACTAAGGACACTTCCGTGTTAGCTGTAATTAGTCGTATGTTTGTATATAGCTTTGATGGTCCCTAAACCAAAAAAGCTGCCGTCTGAACGGTTATCAGGGCATATGGCCGTAAAAAGAGCGGTTGATCCGGCAATAAGCGCCGGAAACGCGAGCTTCCCCGGCCACCGGTGGAAGAATGGCAACAAAAAGACGGGCCTCGCCCCATAAGGCGGGCGCAGGCGGGTGGATTCCAGTAGAAATAAAGGGGTTAACGGCTGGAATTTCAGCCGTTGTCTCTGGACGGCTAAAGGCTTCAGCCGTCGACGGAGATCGTCTCCAGCTGGCTGGCGATGTTCCAGATCAGCGTCCTCGTGTGCAGCGGGATGTTGGGGTCGTTGGAAATCTCGTCGAGGATGGATATGCTCGACGCTGCCCTAACCGCCGGCGTCTCGCTGTTGTTGAGCAATATGTTTTTCACGGAATCCGCGTTTCTCCTGATGTTGCGGGGTACTGTGTCGTCGTCCTTGATACGGGACAGCACTTCCACACACTGCTTGATTACGGCGTCAGCGTTTGATGACATGTGGCACCACCTTGGTTGCTTGATCGATCGAAAATCAGATCAGTACGGCGCCTGTGAGGGGCTGCCGGTACTCATCGTTTTATGGAAAAAAATTTTCGGTCTTCTCTATATGAATAATCGCAGGGCATACATATAAACCTTACCGGAACCTTACCGGGCCAGGCTGTTAAGCGAGCGCAAGACGTATGAGCGTAGCTTGAGGTAGAATGCCACGCTTCTGGACAGGAAGATGGCGCAGACCGCAGCCAGGAAGTAGAAGATATAGAGGTTCTCCCGGCCCGGACCCGCCCAGGGCACGCTCAGCCCCAGCATGCCGAAAGCCGCAATGTAGGCCACGGTAGAGGCAATGGCAATGTAGAGCGTCGCTGCCCAGAGCGCAGCCCGGGCTTTCCCCCTGCCCGGAGCCCGGTGCTGGAAATCGCCCCTGAAAAAGCTGAACACCGCCCAGAAGCACGCGTACGAGACAAGGAAAGCAGCCAGGACGACGGCGAACGAGTACGGCGGTACCCCGAAGATCTTCTCGAAGTAGATCGCCCCGCCCAGAGTCACCAGAGTCAGGACACCCGTCACCACTACCAGCGCCCTCTCCATCCGCAAAATCTTCCTCGCCTGCGCCTCTAACGACCGGTTCAACACGTCGCTCATCATCTACTAGGCGGCATTTCAAGGCTATATACTTTAGCAGAGCAGGATAGGACAGGGCAGAGCCGGAGTGGGGGCAGAAGAAAACATTTATGATAACGCCCCTAAAACTGATAGGACGTGATACGATGGAAGACCAGGACCTGAAAAAGGTGACCCAGATGCTGGAGCGCGGCGGCACGATGCTGGCCAAGCACTGCCAGTGCGGCGCCCCCATGTTCAAGTACCACGGCAAGGTAGTCTGCCCGGTATGCGACTCCGGGGAGAAGAAGGAAGAGGAGTCCAGGCTCGCAGTGCCCGTGGAGACCAGGCCTGCTGTATCACCTCAGGCCTTAGAGCCCGTAAAGAAGGGCAGAGTGGCGGAGATACCGCAGCAGCGGCAGGTCAGCGTCGTCATGGGGGACACAAGTTTAGATGAGGCAGCGATCGAGACTGTTGTGATCGCCAAGATCAACGAGATAGCGGGCCGGATGGCTACCGAGATTTACCCCGAGCGCATCAAGATGTACATGGAGATCCTGGAGACCTCGCTGAAAGTGCTGAGAGAGCTCCGGAGCGTGTCCCGGTAAGTATTAAATCAGGAACTTCTGCGGCTGCGAATAGCCTGCAGAAGGCTCTTCTTTTTCGCCTTTATCTCCAGCGCCTGCTCATAGACCTTTAATAACTTGTCCGCCGACTTCTCCAGCGAGTGCTCTGACGCCGTCCTCAGCGCCCCGGCCTTCAGCTTCGCCCGCAGTTCGCCATCGGTCAAAATTCTGGTCAGGTGCTCTGCCAGCGCCTTGCTGTCGTCCGGCTTGAACAGGTAGCCGTTTTCCCCGCTGACCACCGCGTCGGGGATGGCAGCGGAGTCGGCGCCCACCACGGGCAGCCCGGTCGCCATGGCCTCCAGCACGATGAGGGACTGCGTCTCCACGGGGGAGTTGATGGCTAAAACGTCCGCGGCGGCGAACATCTTCGGGAAGTCCTCGTCGCTGACATAGCCGGTAAACACGACGCTCTGCTCGATCCCGAGGGCTTTCACTCTGCACTCTAAGAATTTCATCGCCGGGCCTCTGCCAACTATCATGAGCTTCGCGTCCGGCACTTTCTCTAAAACCAGAGGCATAGCGTCGATAACTCCCTCGATCCGCTTCTCGTAGCTGAGCCGGCCGCCGTGCATGATTACGGGCCCGGTCAGGCCGAACCGCTTCCGAACTTCCTCCCTGCCTTCGGGGCCATATCTCGAGAGGTTCAGGCCGTTGGACACGGTGACGATCGGCTTGTTCTTCACGTGAAGGTACTTCGCCGCCGACGGGGCGGGGACTATGATGATGTCGCACCGCTTGTAGAAGAAATCCTGGTACTCTCTGGCGATTCTCTTCAATAAACGCTGGCTCATTTTCGAGTGCTTCGCCACGTACATCACGTACTCGTCGACCGGGGTGTGAAAAGTGCCCACGAGGGGCACGCCGAGCCGCTTCGCCGCCATCCATGCGCTGTAGCCCATCATGAACTGGGTGTGGGCGTGCACGATGTCGGGCTTGAACTTGATGGCGCTCGCTGCGGGGCCGATCACGTTGGGCGAGGGCTCGAACTCGGGGTAGGGGGGCAGCGTGAAAGCGATGTACCGCCGGACTTCGGCGCCGTCCATCTTCGAGACCCCGGGCTTCTTGCCGGAGGTATAAACTGTAATTTCGTGGCCCCGGGCAGTTAGCTGAGAGTTGAAGTTGCGGATGGCGTTGACCACCCCGTTGACCTGAGGGTAGAAGGTGTCGGTGAATACGGCGATCTTCATTTTCATCTGAAGATAAAGAATGTTCATACGGTATAAGGTCTTTGCTTTCAGCAAATGTGATAGCGTAGCTAGCCTAATAAATCAAAATTGGCCCGGCTTAACAAACCGGGTAAGCAGAGGCAGTCCAAAGAAATGCGTACCCAGGCCGTATTTATAGTTCAATTTCGAGAACGATAGTAGCAAGCAAAGATCTAGTTTTGTGATTAAATAACCTATACGGATCATATGTTAAATTGATTTAACATATTGTAAATACAATTTTATACCATGAAGCTAAAACAGGCTTTGAAGAACTATGTCTCTCCAATCGTTTCTCGGGCGCTCATCCGAGATCACCATCGTCGACTTCCTGGCTGAAAACAACGATTTCGCTTATACCATCTCAGAGATCAGCGAGTTCACCGGGCTTTCCAGGCCTACTGTGCACAGTAAGCTGCCGATGTTAATTCATAACCGTCTCATAGAAATCGACAGCCAGGCAGGCCACGTGAAAACGTACAGGCTGGCCAGGAACGAATTTGTCGGGACTCTGATCACTGCCGTTTATCAGCACAGTTTCCTGATGGCCGACGCTGAAGCGGACAGCGTAGCACTCGATAAGATCGGCGCTGAGATCGACCGGAAGCCGGAGTATAGTGAGAACCGCTACTACACACCAGCGGAGCGTGGAAATAATAATAGAAATATGAAGCTTTCGTCGAGGCACCCTACGCAAATAAAATAATTATTTGGTTCTTCTTTAATTGTCAGGCGAAGATCGACGCGCCGATAATTGGCCATTGATCCTGCATAGGTCGAAAATACCGCCAAGCCCACCAAGGAGCCAAGCTCGCCAAGAGATAAATTTTTCATGGAACGCTAAGATTTATTTTAGCGATATCTTCCGATCCTAATCACAAAGTCCTTGGCGAGCTTGGCTCCTTGGCGAGCTTGGCGGCCTGCAAACACCAGATTAGAACAATAGCCGGTCACTTTTTACTCTCCGCCAGCAGCTTCTTCAGCTCGGCGATGTTCGTCAATATCTGCCCCTCGATCTCTTCTATCCTATGGATGATGACCTCGGGCTTCTCGTACTCCACTTCCTCGTACTCCATCTCCTTGTACCGGGATATCGAACGATCGTAGCCGTTCTCCCTGATCTCGCCGACAGGCACATAGAAGCACTTGCCGTCGATGAAGTTACGCTTGTCGCCAGGAGAAGCTCCGCCCTAAACTAGTGTGTCTGCCAGCACTCAATATTCTTAAATATCGGCCGATATTAAAATATGCTTATGTCAAACCGTTTTGTTCTCGTGGGCATGACAATACTTACCGTCGCCCTCTGCGTTCTGCTCTCCGGCTGCATCTTCAACCAGGCTCCGCCGCAGGAGGCTTTCGACGCTGCGGACCCCACCGCCGAGGCGGTGTTCCAGTCGTTCAACACCGGGGACTACGGCCAGTTCTCGGCGTACCTGACCGACCCGATGAAGAAAGGCGTAAACGAGAGCAGCTTCATGGACATCAGGAACCAGATCCACGACAAGTATGGCAACTACACCTCGAAGCCTGCTCCGCAGGGCAGCGTGATCAACGGGTACAATAACTTCTTCTACGATGCGCAGTTTGAGAAGGGCACCTTGAAGATCCGGCTGGTCATGAACCCTGATAACCAGTCCCTCGTCGACGGACTGTGGTTCCCCAACGGCATTTAGCGGAGAGGTGTCATCCGATGATCTCGTGGCTTAACCTGCTGCCCGGGCTGGGCATGATCGCTGTCGGCGCAGGCGCCATGGCGTACTGGTACTACAAGAAGCGGATCAGCCCCGTATACTTCCTCCTGGGAGGTATCCTGTGGGCGGCCGCCATAGCGATCAAATTGATAATGGACCTGACCATCAGCCCTGCGCTGGCCCAGCAGGCGATGATCATCTTCACCCCGCTCGCGGCCGCGGTCCTCCTTGGAATCTATTACGGCCTGAGGACGGGCATCCTCGAAAGCGGCATCTCGTACCTCGCCGTCCGGTTCACTAAACTCTCAAAGTCCGGTTTCGATGAGGCAGTAGCCCTAGGCATCGGGTTCGGGGGGACTGAGGCTGCACTGCTGGGCTTGCTGTCGCTCGTCAATACGGCTGCCCTGTTGATGGTGCCGGAACTGTTCGCGACACTGCCGGCATCAGCACAGGAACAGTTCGCGCTGTTCATGATACCGGTGCCGATCATCGAGAGGCTGTTCACGCTGTTCTGCCACGTCTTCGCCACGGTGCTGCTGGTCTATGCGGCCAGATTCCACGCCATCGTATGGCTGGCCTTATCGATACTATATAAGACGGTGCTGGATGGGATGCTGCCGATATCAAATTATCTCCTGGCAGGCATGGGCACGTACGCCAGGTACGGAATCATCGAAGTATTCGTGATCGCCATGGGCATCACAGGCCTGGCGGGGCTGGCCTGGATCAGGAAAAAGTGGCTGTTGAGAGCGCCGGACGGTAACAGGACGAACGAGTGATGTGCAGGTCAGGCTCGAATAGTTCCGTCACGGACTATAGTAAAGTATATGCTTGCATATCCAAAATGACAATCATGACAAAAATGACAAGAAATGACAATCATGACAAAAATGACACAGTGGTAGTATAAGATGCCTGGAAAGACTTGTGCAATATGTGGCAGGCAAGTGTACCCCGGGACAGGGATGTACTATAATGGCAGGCTTATCCACAAACGGTGCGAGGGAAAAGCGGAAGCATTGTGGTTCAGTGTCGGCAGGAGAAAGTGACAATCATGACAAAAATGACAAAAGCTAAAACCATGCGCTTCGTTAATCCTTTCAATGCCCAGGGGCCGACCAACCCGAAGTACTATGCTAACCGGGAAAAGCTCCTGCTGACCTTCCATCGCAGCGTAATGGCGGTATCACGGTCGGGAGGCGTCACTCGCCCGGTTAACATCGCTGTCATGGGGGGCTGGGGAGTAGGTAAGACGTCTACGCTCCTGAAGTTCAAGGATATGATTAAAAACGAGAGTGAAGGTGCCAGGATCTTTTCTGCATGCGTACCATTAAGCCCTAACTGCTGCTCTGATGCAGATACGTTCTTCGTATACCTCATGGAGAGCATATTTCGAGAGTACGAGAGCACTGTGGAGCTACCGCAGCGAGTCGTAGACTTTATCAGAGAGGAGCTGAACGTCTTCGAGAACTGGAAAATCTCAAAGGTATCTATGACCCCGGAGATCGAGCGCAGAGAACACTCTCCGCCCAGAGGTATAAATTTCAAGGAGACCATGATCAAGTTCTGGGAAAAGCTTCATGCCGGCGGGATCCAGCTTGCCGTCGTTATGCTGGACGACATTCACTATGCCCTCGCCTCCCGGGAAAACGCCGAGCTGCTGTACGACCTGCGGACGGTAATGCAGGGGTTGTCGGCATCTGGCGCCCAGTTCATGTTCATCATCACCGGGCCGGCCAACCTTTACCCGGAGATGAGGGATAAAGCCGAGCCGTTTACCAGACTATTCGAGCGGTTTGATCTGGAACCATTTGACATAGAAGGGACCCGCCAGCTAATCGAAAAGCCCCTCGAAGCCGAAGGCATTGATCTCACGATCGATGATCCCGTCGTCGAGAAAATTCACCAGATCACCGATGGCCACCCATATTTCTTGACTGTGACCATGCGGGACGTGCTCGACGAGATGAACGAAGGCCGCCTGACGATCATGGAATTCAAGGGAATCTGCCCGGCACTCATCGAGCACTTCGCAAGGCTTAAGTTCCACGATGATCTGGACAGAGCCTCGGATGCAGAACAAGAGTTGCTATTCCGGATGGCCCTGGCTCAGCAGAGCGAAATCACCCCGTCCGAGCTGAAAGGCAGCAGTGTGACCAAGCTATTGGACCGGCTTGTTAAAAAGGAGCTGGTCGTCAAGGTGGCCAGGGGCAGGTATCGTCTCTACAATCCGCTTTTCCGTGAATACCTGAAGAACGTCAGGCCGCTGGCAGAGTAAAAAGATCTGCACGTCCGAGGGTCATTTCTCCATACTTTTATAGCCCCACATCATCAGCGATATTTTCACCAATAGCTCCACTATCTCCTCATCGGAGTCGAAGGGCGTGGGGTAGACCGCGTGATGCAGCATGATGCTCTTGACTATGTCGGACCATTTGGCCATGAATAGTCGGGGCTCGCCCTTGTCGGAGAGGTCGATTCCCCGGAAGTTGCCCAGGAACAGGACGAGGCCGTCCAGGTTTTCCAGGCCGGCCTCCTCGAACCCCTCGAAAATCTTCCGGTCCTGGAGAGTGGCCACCATGAGAGCGGCGATGAAGCGTTTGTTATTTCGGTAGTACTCGACGGTCCTGCTGAAGAACACGCGCAGAAAGCCGGGGAAGTCGTCGAAGTCGACGCTGCCGGGCTTGCCCGCCCCGGTCATCTCGGTGATGAGGCCCATGCCGATCTCCCTGATAATTTCAGGCTTGCCCCCGGGGAAGTATTTGTAGATCAGCCCTACGCTGACCCCGGCTTCCCGGGCGATGTCCCGGATGGTGACATCCTGGTAGCCGACAGTTTCTATGAGCGTTTTACTGGCGCTGAGGATAGAGCGTATCTTCTCAGCCTTGTTACGCACAGTCTTTTTCTCCGGCATGCCATCCTCCGCCTCCGCCATCTTTTTATAGGACCTGGTGAACCTTGTTCAATAACTTTATTAATACCTTATTTACTTATCCTTTTTTGTAGTGAACGTCGTTCACTTTTTGTGAGCGCATTCACTTTACCATATGAGGCGAGTGCTATGATAGAAGTCAAAGACCTTACATTCACTTATCCGGGCGGCAAGAAAGAGGCCGTCAGGAACATCTCCTTCGAAGTGAAGCCCGGGGAAATCTTCGGGTTCCTGGGCCCCAGTGGCGCCGGGAAGAGCACTACGCAGAAGATCCTGACCGGCCAGCTCACGGGGTACAGGGGAAAGGTAGCGGTCATGGGCAGGGACGTCAGCTCCTGGAAGTCCTCGTTCTACGAGAAGGTCGGGGTCTCCTTCGAGATCCCCAACCACTATCTCAAGCTGACGGCCCTCGAAAATTTAAACTATTTCCGCTCGCTCTACAGCGGGGAGACCGAAGACCCCATGGAGCTGCTGAAGCTGGTGGGCCTGGAGACCGACGCCAACAACCGCGTGGCCCAGTTCTCCAAGGGAATGAAAGTGAGGCTGGGCTTCATTCGGGCGCTGCTGAACAAGCCGGACCTGCTGTTTTTGGACGAGCCGACCTCGGGCCTGGACCCTGTCAATAGCCGGATCATCAGGGACATCATCCTGCGGAAGAAGACGGAGGGCAAGACAATCTTCCTCACCACGCACAACATGGCCCTCGCGGACGAGCTGTGCGACCGGGTCGCCTTCATCGTGGACGGGGAGATCAAGCTCATCGACTCGCCCCGGCAGCTGAAGCTGCAGCACGGCAGGCGCGTCGTAAGGGTCGAGTACAGCGAGAACTCTCACGTAGAGACCCGGGAATTCAACCTTAAGGACCTGGGGGATAATGCCGAGTTCCTGGCACTTCTACGCTCGAATAGCGTCCAGACCATCCACACTGAAGAGGCGACGCTGGAGGACATCTTTATCAAGGCTACAGGAAGGAGTCTCGCATGATCAACAGGCTGGTCCCCACGCTGCTGGTAGACTTCAGGCAGCAGGTCCGGTACGGCTTTATCGTTGCCTCGCTGTTCACGATGATCGTCTTCATCGCCATGCTCAGCCAGTTCAGCCAGTACGGGTCCCCGGTTTTCGTCCCTCTGTTCGTCTTCGGCAACCTGATGATCGGCACCTTCTTCTTCATCGGGGGAATGGTGCTGTTCGAGAAGGGCGAGGGAGTCCTGCAGGCGCTGATCGTCAGCCCCCTCCGGGTGGAGGAATACCTGGGCTCCAAGGTACTTACGCTGACTGCGCTGGCCTTCATCGAGAACATGGCGATCGTCCTGGCCATCTTTGGCACGGGCTACAACGTGCTGCTGCTGGCCGCCGGCACTATACTGGCAGCGGTGATCTACGTCCTGCTGGGGTTCGTGATGGTGTCCCGGTTCAAGTCGATCAGCGAGTACCTCATGCCCGCTGCTTTCGTGATAGTCGCCCTGATGCTGCCGCTGGTCGACTACCTGCAGATCTTCGAGACGCCTTTAGTATACTTACACCCGATGCAGGCGCCGCTGCTGGTCATGAAGGCCGCATTTGTGCCGGTAGAGTCGTGGCAGCTCGCCTACGGCGTGCTGTATTCACTAATAGTGATTGCTGTAGCGTTCGTCCTCTCGAAGAGGGCGTTCGATCGACACATCATCAACAGGAAGGGAGGTAACTGAGATGGACTACCTGAAAATGCTCCGCTCTTTCGGCTCCGGCGACCTGCTGAACGTGATCCGGGATCCGCTGCTGAAGTGGATGATAGTGATACCCTTCGTGATCGCACTGGCATACCGGTACCTGATACCGGTAATCGCGGCCTGGGCTGCCCCGATGTTCGACCTGGTGCCGTTCTACCCCATGCTCATGGGCCTGCTGATAGTCATGATACCCATGTTCTTCGGGGTCTGCATCGGGTTTCTGCTGCTGGACGAGCGGGACGAGGGCATGCTGGCCGCGCTGAAGGTGACGCCGGTCTCCATGGCGCAGTACCTGGCGTACAGGATCTCGGCGCCGGTGATCGTGAGCTTCGTCACCACGCTGATCGCCTGCCCAATAGCCGGGCTGACCGGCGTCGACCTCACCACGCTGGTGGTGGTTGCGCTGGTCGCCTCTCTGGAGGCGCCCCTGTTTGCGCTGGTCTTCGGCGTATTTGCGGAGAACAAGGTACAGGGCTTCGCCATCCAGAAGATGCTGGGCACGGTCCTGTCGATTCCCCTGCTCGCCTACCTGATCGACCCGAAGTGGGAGTTCGTCTTCTACGTCATCCCGACCTTCTGGCCGGTCAGGGCGTTCTGGGAGGGCTCGACCGGAGGGGCGAACTTCTGGCCATACGTGCTGGGAGCGGCCGTCTTCCATGCGGTGCTGATCCTGGTATTGTTGAAGCTCTTCGATCGCAAGATGCATAAGATAAGTTAAAGGACTTTCAAATGCTGCCCTGCCAGCAGGCGGGGGAGCATCAATATTTTCAGCCAGCTTACATCACGCTTAATAGCCCGGCTGCCAGAGAAGCTCCCAGCTACTATTTGTACCATGGGCAGCCGGAGTGCGTAATGGATGGAGAGACTCGAGATCACCAGACAGCAGGCCCGTAGCTTTTTGCTCGCCCACCAGGGCCTGTGGCCGCCGGGAGAGCTGGAAGGCAAGGCAGGCGTATCGGCGTACATCAGGCGAGTCAACTGCATCCAGTTCGATCCTTTGAACGTCGCGGGCCCGAACCACGAGCTGGTGCTGCAGGCCCGGGTGAAGGATTTTCGCTCTTCCATGCTGCAGGAGCTGCTTTACCGGGACCGCACTTTGATCGACGGGTGGGATAAGAACATGTGTATCTATCCTGCGGAGGACTGGTCGTACTTCCGGCGTGCCCGGGAGAGGGCGAGGAAGAGACTGGGCGGCAAGTCCCACCCGATTACCCCTTACCTGGACCTGATCAGAAGAGAGATCGAGGAAAAAGGGCCGCTGACCTCTGCCGATCTGGCTTTCGACGACAGGATCGACTGGCCCTGGGGCCCGACAAGAGTATCGAGGGCCGCGCTGGAGAGCATGTACTTCTGGGGAGAGCTCATCGTCCACCATAAAGTCGGCACCCGCAGGGCCTACGACTTCGCACGCCGCCACCTTTCGGACGAGATCCTGAGCGCGCCCGACCGGAACCGGACGGAGAAGCAATATTACGACTGGTACGTTCACCGGCGGATAGGCAGCATCGGGCTGCTCTGGAACCGTGCGGGAGACGCGTGGCTGGGCATCCACGACATCAAGAGCAAGGACAGGAACGATGCGATCGGGCGGCTGCTCCGGCAGGAAAAGATCGTAGAGGTATGGGTGGAGGGTATCAGCCATCCTTTCTACCTCCGAAACGAGGACATGGCATGCATGGAGAGGGCGCTGAGGTCTCGCAGAAGCCCTCAGGCCCGGGCGTCGGTTCTTGCTCCGCTGGACAACCTGATCTGGGACCGCAAACTCGTGAAGGAGCTTTTCGGCTTCGAGTACCTGTGGGAAGTGTACAAGCCCGCCGCGGAGCGCCGCTACGGGTACTATGTGCTCCCGGTGCTGTACGGCGACCGTTTCGTCGCCCGGTTCGAGCCGGGCAGGGGCGAGGACGGAGCCCTGCTGATCAAGAACTGGTGGTGGGAGCCTGAGATCGAACAATCTGAGGAGCTGCGGTCCGGCCTGCTCGCCTGCTTCCGCCAGTTCTCCCGCTACCTGGGCGCGGGTCGGGTCGCTGCCGATAAGAAAGTTTCAAGAAGAGAGAAGCTGGACTGGCTGGCACAGTGAAACTGGCAGCCGTTTGCGCGGTAACAGGGCTCTCCGGCTGATGAAAGTATATAATCCAGCACCTTTTTCAAATGTAGCAATAATACTTTCAATTCGCTCTATCAGAGCGGTATTAACCTCTAAATACAGAAAATTCCCGTATATATGGCACCTAAAAACTGTAAGACGGCAAAGGAACTTGCAAAGGAAATGAAGGAGATCTCCTTCAGCGAGTTCATCGCCACTAACCCTCATTTAGTCGGCTTCGAGAGCTCGGTGAAGATGATCCCCATGTCCATCCACGAGATTCTCACCAACTCACTCGACGCCTGCGAATCGGCAGGCATCCTCCCCGAGGTCTGGATAGACCTGAAGAGCCTGGACGATAAGGGCCGGCTCAAGCGCTACAAATTGACGGTCCGGGACAACGGGCCCGGCATCCTCCCTAAGAATGTCCCTCTCGTGTTCGGCAAGCTGCTGTACGGCAGCAAGTTCGGCGTCCGCCGGCAGTCCAGAGGGCAACAGGGCATCGGCGTGTCCGCGGTCGTTCTCATATCGCAGATCAAGACGGGCGAGCACGCGATCGTGAAGACGTCGACGAACGGGAAGAAGTCCCACGTCTTCGAGCTTTCGGTGGACGTGGACCGGAACTCGGCGAAGGTGCACGACTCGCACGAGGAGAAGGCCGAAGGCTGGAAGGGCGTCGAAATCTCCGTGATCCTCGAGGCCCAGTTCTCCGCCCGCATCATGGAGTACATCGAGCTGACCGCGGCCATCAACCCGCATCTGAGCCTGCACTATGATGGCGTGAACGAGGCCGACCGGCTCGAAGTGCCCAGGCGCACCGAGGAGCTGCCGGCCATCCCGGTGGAGACGAAGCCCCACCCCTCGGGGGCTGACTACGACCTGCTGAAGCGGCTCGCCGCCAGGACAAGATATAGTACGCTCAACGATTTCCTGAAGGGCGAGTTCGACCGGGTCCGGTCCGACGTCTCGAAGCAGATCATCGCGGGCTGCAAGGACCGGCTAGACGTGAGGAAGAAGCCCGCAGACCTCTGCAAGGAGGAGCTGATGGCGCTCGCCGAAGCTATGAGCGGTGCTCAGACGCTCCCGCCTTCCACCGAGTGCCTGTCGCCAGTAGGCGAAGCCACCCTGGTGCAGGGCGTGGTGAGCAGGCTACAGCCCGCCTTTATCGAGGCGGTCACGAGAAAGCCCCGGGCGATGAGAGGCCAGCCATTCCTGGTGGAGGTGATCATCGCCTACGGCTGCGGCGCCGAGCTCGGCGGCACAGGGGAGTCCTCCATCGACCCGGTCACCGGCGTCTACATTCACCGGTTCGTCAACCGGGTGCCCCTCCTCTTCTCGGAGTCGGGCGACGTGACGCTGAAAGCGGCGAGGGACGCGGGGCTGGCCCGGTACGAGATCGCCCCGGAGACTCGCAGTCACTTATTCGTACACGTGGCGGGCGTGAACATCCCCTACACGAGCGAGAGCAAGGAGGCGATCAAGTTCGTGGACGAGTACTACGAGGAAATCCGCCTCGCGATCCAGGAGTGTGGTCGCAAGATCTCGAAGCATATCCGCCGGATCAAGAAGTCCGAGGAAGAGGCGGTCAAAGGCAAGCGGAAGGCGATCATTCACTCTCTGCTCCTGAGACAGCTCAACCGGTACGCGGGGGCGAAGGTCGCGGGCCCCGAGTATGCCGCTGCCTTCGGCTTCGACAACTGCGTCTCCGAGGTAGAGGAGGAGTACGGTCTGGACGTCTTCCGGGAGGAGAAGCCGGAGAGACGGGCCCCTGAAAGCAGGCGGGCAGTGGCAGCGGCGGGAGGTGACTGAGCGTGGCAGCGAGAAGGAAGAACGATAAGCTGTACGAGGCCATCGAGGACGCCGCCCTCGCGGACGAGTTCGAGGCTATTTTCGAGATTGCTCACGACGCAAAGCGCCAGGACTTCGTGAAGATGCTCGCCTCCCGGACCAGCGACGGCTCCACCATGGCCATGGCCCACGACATCCTGAAAGAGCGCCGCCTCACCAGGGATCAGGAGCGGTCTATCAAGGTGCTCTCGGCGTATTGCCTGGGCGCCGTGATCCGGGCCGAGAACGCCCTTCCGTACACGTTCAAGGCGCTGAAGGTCGATCGGGCCTCGGTCGAATACGACGACGTCGAGGGGTACAGCACATCCGGGGACACGCTCTCCATGACGACGGCCAACATCGACCAGGCTGCGTCGCTGGCGAAGCTGCAGTTCCTGATCAACCACGTCATCGAGACCATAGTGGCGAACTCGGTGTCGACGAAGAGGGACTGCTACTACATGCTCAAGAACCAGTTCCAGAAGTACCCGTGGATGGACCTGACCGGCCAGGGAGAAAGCGACCGGCTGATCGACACCCTGGAGCGCATCATCCGCCTCAACCGGGAAAACCTCAACGTAATCGCCGATCCCAAAGGGCTGATCTACGGCGACATCACCATCGTGGACGAGGAGGGCACCGAGTTCACCTGCGGGGAAAGGGAGCAGAGCATCACCGGGTTCGCCGGCCAGTGGGAGATCAAGAAGTACGGCGTCAAGGCTGTCATTCCGATAGAGAAGACCGGCGTGTTCATGGACCTGAAGAAGCTGAAGGTCGCGGACGAACTGAACATCGGGCTCGTCCACCTCGGAGGCCAGCCGGCAAGAGGATGCAGGGCGCTGATCAAGCTATTGTCAGAAAAGGGCATCCCCATAGGAGTCCTCACCGACTTTTCCCCGTGGTCGGGCATGATCGCCAAGTCCGTCATGAGCGGCAGCATCAACGCCGCGCACTTATCCGGCCTCCACGCCTCCAAGGCCGCCTTCCTCGGCATCGAGTCCGCCGACGTGGACACGTGGCTCAAAGACGTGTGGAAGAGCGTGCAGGAACCCCTGAGCAAGAACGATCTTTTGAGAGCGCAGAACAACCTGTCTCTCCCGTACATGCAGGACGACTACTGGAAAGGCGAGAACGAGTGGTTCGTCAGGCACGCCAGAAAGACCGAACTGGAAGCGTTAGGTACGGCCGCGGGGTCTCCGCTGAAGAAGAAGGAGTTCTACAAGAGCTACCTCCGGGCGAAGCTGCGGGAGAAGCTGAAAGTAAGAGTATAGGCGTACTGTGGTGATGCTTTCTAAAAAGGGGAAAAGTAAAAGCTTACTGGTTTTCCAGGAGCGGCTGCAGCCGCGACTCGATGTACTGCCGGGGCACGGCGCCGACGATGGTGTCGACTTGCTTGCCTTTGGCGAAGATGAGCAGGGTGGGGATGCTGAAGATTTTGAACTGCTGGACTACCCTGGTGCTCTCGTCGGTGTTGAGCTTGTAGAACTTGACTTTGCCCTCGTATTCCTGTGCCAGCGTCTCTATGGTGGGAGCGAGCATTCTGCATGGCCCACACCAGGGGGCCCAGCAGTCGATGACTGCTAGTGAGCTGGATTTGACCGCGTCGTCGAAAGTGGCGTCAGTGAGGTCCGTGACGAATTTTGATGTCTCTGCCATAAGTTTACCCCTAGGTTATAGGCGCTTAATGCTTAAATGGTTTCGGGCATGGCCGGGCTGTTGCTATAGCGTCGTTCACTTGAGGAGCGGCTCCAGCTTGCCCTCGATGTACTGCCTGGGTACCGCGCCGATGATGGTGTCGGCGAGCTTGCCGTCGGTGAAGATGAAGATCGTGGGTATGCTCCGGATGCGGAACTGGGACGCGACCTGCGGGTTTTCGTCGGTGTTGAGCTTGTAGAACTTGACCCGGCCGTCGTAGTCCCTGGCGAGACTCTCGATGGTGGGTGCCAGGATCCTGCACGGCCCGCACCATGGGGCCCAGCAGTCGACGACGACCACCCGGCTGCTCTTGATAGCGCTGTCAAAGCTGGCGTCACTGGTATCCATTACTAGCTGCGATGTCTCGGCCATGAAAATGACTCCTATATCATATGCAGGACGACGCTTTTATTTATAGGATTGGCGCGGTAAACGCGCTCGGCGGGAGGCAGAGGGACATACGCCCGGCCGGAACGGCTTCGGCCGTGGGTTTCACCCGGGCACGTCCGGTGCGGCCTCCGGCTCCGCGGCCGGTATCATGACCACGAACCTGGCGCCCCGGGTGTGATCGCCTGAGACTCTGTCTTCGACCCACACCTTGCCGCCGTAGCTCTCGACCAGGTATTTTACCAGGTACAGCCCCAGGCCTTTGCCGCCTGCCTTCGTCTCGCCCCTGCGGAGCCGGCCGAAGATTTTGTCCTTCATCTCGTCCGGTACCCCGGGGCCGTCGTCCTCGACGGTTATCCTGCAGTAAACCCTGCCGCCTTCTGCGCTTCGCCCGGCCCTGACTTTCACCACAGGCCTGCCCTTTTCAGCCGAGTGTTTGATCGCGTTGCCCACCAGGTTGGAGAAGACGTCGAACAGCAGCTCGTTTGCCATCACCTCGCAACCTGCAGGTCTATCATAGTCGACGAGGGCCTCGCCCCTCGTGCCCGCGTAGTGGGACTTCACCTCGTCCAGCACCTGCCCGACGTCGACTTTATGGCTGCGCATCTCCCCGGACTGCGCCATCTGGAGCTTCCGGACGTTCCGGATGATCCGGGTGCTGCCTTCCAGAGAGTCGATCGCCTTGTGCAGCAGCATCCGCTCCTGCCGGTCAAGCCGGGGGGAGTCCAGCAGCAGTTCCAGGAAGCCGATGCCTGCATGGTTCATGTTGTTGATGTCGTGGCTCATCAGATCAAGGTACAGCTCGGCCCGGGTCTTGGTCTCTTCCAGGGCGTCCTCCGCCCGCTTGCGCGCAGTGATGTCCCGGACGTGCTCGATGACTCCCGTCAGGTCGCCCCGGTCGTCCAGCAGGGGGAACGAGTATATTTCGAGCCAGCCCTTCTGCTCCCCGTGCTCGCCATGGAGGGGGACAATCTCGCTTTGCATAGTCTTGAGCTTCATCGCCCGAAGGCTGGGGCATACCTCGCAGGGCTTGTCCCTGCAATGGAAGGCGTGGTAGCACTTTTTACCCTGCAGAGGCATCATGTAGGGGTGCCAGTTCTCCATGATCCTGTTTACCCGGACGATGTTCAGGTCCTTGTCGAGGATGCCGATCCCGTCCTGGAAGCTGTTGAAGATGTGATTCAAAAATTTCTCGTTCTTTCGCAGGGTGTCCTCCACTTGCTTCCTCCCGGAGATGTCCCGGGAGAAGGAGATGATGTACTCCTGGGCTCCGTATTTCTGGTAGTGTGTGGTGACCTCCACTGGGATTCTGCGGCCCGATTTCGTGACGTGCTCGGATTCGAAAGTGAGAGCTTTACGCTCCTGGATGGATTGGATAAAAGCGGCGAAGCGGTCGCGGGAGTAGTTGGGGGCGATATCGGACACCGACATGGCCAGCAGCTCATCCCGGGTGTAGCCCAGCATGTCGCACGTCGCGTCGTTTACGTAGAGGATGCGGGCTTCCATGTCCGTCCAGATTGCCGACTCCGGGAAGTGGTCCATGGAGTACTGAGTCAGGCGAAGCCTCTCTTCCTGATCGACACGCTGATCTGGGACTGAGCCGGCAATTTTCCCGGGCTTTGGCCTTATCCCGGGTTTCACAGTATATGTAGGTCGGGACATATCACATCCGAATTTGCCATGGTATAATGATTATGTCTGACAGCCGTGCTTAAATAATGATGCTGCCTAATGCAGCTTAATGAAGCGAGCGGGGGCTCCCGGAGCCCGGAGCTGTTCAGGGGTGAGGCTCGTGAGCTATTCTCCACCTCTCTGTGCTTCGCCGATCGCCGGCAGGTACACTAAAAACCGGGAGCCTTTAGTGTAGTCTCCCAGGACCCTGTTCTGTACTTCGACGTAGCCGCCGAAGCCTTCCACCAGACTCCTGACGAGGTACAGGCCGAGTCCAGTGCCCTTTGTTTTCGTGTGCCCGCGCTTGAAGCGCTGGAAGATCTCATCCTTCTTCTCGTCGGGGATGCCCTTGCCATTGTCCTCTACTGCTACCCGGTAGTACGAGCGGCCGTTCAGGTTGATCTTGTGCAGGTCGATCCCTATCTCGAGGGGGCCGGAGGAGTGCTTCACCGCGTTGTCGATCAGGTTCAGGAACACGTCCCTCAGGAGCAGGTTAGCCCGTACTATGCTCCCCTTGCAGGGAGTGTAGGTCAGGGTGATGTCCCTGCCCGGTATGTTCGTGTAAGTGTTCAGGACGTCCTGGATCAGCGCGGCGAGGTCCAGCGCCTCCAGGCGATAGTCGCCGGTGTTCAGCTTCTGCAGCTTCCTCACATTATCGATCAGCCTGGCGGCCTTATCCATGGTTCTGGACAGGGACTGGAGTATCTCCCGGTCGTCGCCGTCCAGCTTTCCATCGCTCTGCAGGATTTCTTCCGCCAGCTCTATCTGCATCAGCATGATCTGGTGCATGTTGGAGATGTCGTGGGCGATCAGGTCCAGGTACAGCTCGGCCTGCAGCTTCGCCTCTTCCAGCTCTTTTTCAGCCTTTTTGCGGCGGGTGATATCCTGTCCCTGGGCGATCGTCGCCACCAGGGTATGGCTATCCTCGTCGTAGACGTTGGCGGAATTCCAGAGGGCTATGCGTACGCTGCCGTTCTTGTGCTGGATCGGTATCTCGACTGATTCCCAGTGCTCGCCCTTCAGAGTATTCTTGATCTGCTCCAGCGACTCATACCGGCTGGAGGCAGGGAAGAGGATGCTCAGGGGCTTACCGACGACTTCGTCTGCCATGTACCCGGAGATCCGCTCGAAAGCCCTGTTGAACCGGGTGATCGTGAAGCTGGGGTTCCACACGATGATAGGGGCGTTGGCGTAGTTGATCAGGCTCTCCAGGTAGACCTGCGTCTCTCTCAGCCGGGCCAGCAGCTGCTCATTTTCTTTTTCCGTCCTCTTTCGTTCCGTGATGGGCCGGGTGGTGATCACGATGCCGTCCACCCCTGGCACGCCGATCATGTTGACCCCGGTAGATTCGACGTCCAGGTATTCCCCGTCGGCTTTCCTGATCCTGAACTCCGTCGGCGTCCCCCGGTTAACGTTCAGGTAAACTTCGCCCAGGGAACTCTGTACAAGTTGCCTGTCGTCCGGGTGAATGAAGTCCAGAGGCGACCTGCCCAGGGTAAAGCTCGGGGGATAGCCGAGGATACGCTCTGACGAGGGGGAGTCGAAGATGATGCGGCCCTCCCGGTCAAGGATGCGGATGATGTCGAACGAGTTCTGGATCAGCGACCGGAACCTGATCTCGGTCTCCTGCAAGGCTTTTCTGGCCTCCTTCTGCTCCTTGCTTTCGATGAGCTTCCACTCGCCATCCCGCTTGCTCATGGCGAACTGGTGGGTGCTCACCACGTCCAGGATGTCGTTGGCACTGCACCGGTCGAGGGAATACGTACAGAGCGCGATCATGCTGTATTTGCCAATGGTATCGTTGATAGCCTGCTCGTAATCGAGGAAGTCATTCCAGCCGGACTTTTCCAGCCAGAACGTGTTCCCCGACAGCCTCAGCCCGCTGAAACCTCTGGACAGCGCGCTCTGCAGCTTTTGCACCCAGCCGCTGAGCACCCTGCCGGAGTCGAAGACGCCGTCGATCACGTACCACTGGTCGTACGGGATGATCTCTATCTGCCCCCGCTCCAGATACTTGCCGAAGTCGGGCACCGCCTCAAACATCCGGGCCTTCGCCTCGGCCTCCTCGAGGGGCTCGGACGTGATCCACACGCAATACTCGTTGTTCTCCAGGCCTGCCCGGAAATAGGGGATGAGAACGTTTGCCAGGTCCTGCCTCGTCTGGTAGAAAAGGCAGAAATGCGTACCCCATGGTATGCGGCCAAGCACTTCGATACCTGATTCCCGGATGTAAGTATTCACGACCACGCCTCAGATCAGATAAGCCTTAATATTAATCATATAAAATTTTTCTCAACAGGGTAATATATCAAAGATTTTGTAATATTTTATAATACGCCCATATCGTATATGGTTTTCCCGGATAACTGACACACATGAGCTCTACGTCGTGGGATACCAGTACACAGCTAAAGGCTCTGCCAGGATAGCGACCGCCAGGGGACTGGTGGGTTCTGGCATGGCGCAGGAAAGCTGGCGGAGCAACCCCTTATTCTGCCAGTACGGGCAGCAGGACGATGAACTTCGCCCCTTGCCCGGAATCTCCAGGCACCCGGTCCTCGACCCGTACCTTGCCCCCGAACTCCCTCGCCAGCGTTTTCACCAGGTACAGGCCGAGCCCTCTGCCGCTTGCCTTAGTCTGGCCCCTCTCGAACCGGCGGAAGAGCTTCGCCTTCAGCGCGTCCGGTATGCCAGGCCCGTTATCCTCTATGCTGATCTCGTAGTAATCCTTATCATCCTCCTTTTGCCGGCTCACGCGGACGTCGATCGTCAGCGGCTTACCGGGGTCCGAATGCTTGATGGCGTTACCGATGAGGTTGGAGAACAGGTCCTCGAGCAGCTCGTTGGCTATAACAAAAGATCCGGGCGGGCACTCGAAATTGACGGTGATCGGCCTGCCCGGGAGGTCGGAGCTCTTCCGGACCACCTCTCCCAGCACGCTGCACAGGTCGGTACGCTTCATTTTGAACTCCTGATTGCCCGCGGCCTTCTGCAGCTTCCCCACGTTGCTGATCAGCTCCGAGCTGTTCCTGATCGATCTCAGCGGCTTATCCAGCAACTCCCGCTCGTCGTCGCTCAAATCCATCGTACTAAGAGCCATTTCCAGGAACCCTATCGCGATCTGGTTCATGTTATTGATGTCGTGGCCCATCAGGTCGAGGTACAGTTCCGCCTGGGCCTTCGCATCCTTCAAAGCCTCCTCGGCCCGCTTTTCTTCCGTGATGTCCTGGATGATGGAGAGCATGTATTTAACTGATCGGTCGGGGTTGCGTATGCAGCCTGCCGAGAGGTACGTGGATACCAGGCTCCCGTCCTTACGGACGAACCTCTTCTCGAGTGTGTAGGTATCGATCTCGCCGGCTATGACCCTGTCTAAAAGCTCGACGTTTTTGGACAGGTCTTCGGGATAGGTCAGCATATCCCAGGTCATCTTTAAAAGCTCCTCCCGGGAATAGCCCAGGATCTCACAGGCCTTATCATTCAGGTCCAGCCACTGCTTATCAGGCGACGAGATGGCAATCCCGACCAGGGGAGACTCGAAGTAGCTGCGGAACCGGGCTTCGCTCTCCCGGAGCTGTGCCAGGCTCGCTTCCTGCCTGCGGGCCAGCTCTTCAATTTCCCGCCTGCTGGCATCCTGCTCCGCCATATTCCTCCTGATAGTATACACCATGTCGTCGAACGCCCGCGCGAGGTCTCCGACCTCATCCTTACGCTCCAGCGGCAGGAGCCTGCGATAGTCGCCCGACTCCTTCACTCTTTTCATGGCCATCGACATGCTGGCGATCGGAGACGCAATGCGGTTACCGACCAGTATGCCGAGCAGGACCGCCCCCACGGAAAAGATCCCGATCATCGCGGCCATGATCCACGCTGCGCCCCATACAGGCCGGTAAGCGATCTCCGTGGGCGTCGCCACGACCACGCCCCACCCAAACGACTCTACGGGAGCGTATGCTCCGATCATGAGCATCCGATCAACGGGGTTCTCGTACTCGAGGATGCCCGAGCCTCCCCCCAGCACACGCTCCACCACGGGCACGGAGGAAAAGTTAGTCATCATCCAGGCATGGCTGCGGTTAGTATGCGCCATGACGTGGCCGGTCCGGTTCACCAGATAGGCGCACTGTCCGCGACCTGCCAGCGACTCATCCATGATCTGGGAGTACTCTTCGAGGTCGACGATGCCCACCAGCACTCCCAGAACAGTGCCGTTCGCATCGACCACAGGTACGCCTACAGGCACCATCGGCCTCTGATCGAACCCCGGCTCCGCGTCACCGATGACCGGGCGGCCGCTTTTTATTACACCGCTGACGTAAGAATGGTTATAATAATCAGCACCGATAAGGCCGGCGACCTCCGAAGTACCCTCGATAATCTTGCCGTTGCTATCGGTGAAATATATGCCCCTGACCCTGGTGGAGTTATTCCCGTAGACGGCGACGGAGTGTAAAAGAACAAGGTCATTATTCTCCATCGCCCTGATCACCAAAATCCTGTCAGCAAGGCTCTTCAGGTACAGCTGAGAGCTTTGCAGATAATCCGGGGCGAGAGCAGAAATCGTCATAGCCGAGCCAAGCTGGTTGTCTTCGATATCCTGCTTTAGTATGCCCTGATAATAGAGAGTACCAGCTACGCCCAACAAGATGGTAGGAAGGGTCATAAGCAGCACGAGCAATACGATCTCCACCCTGATCGACTGCCACCATCGCTTTGCCGTGGAATGATCGTTTCCCCTGCTCATACCCCGCATCCGTTAAAGCAGCCCCATAAGCGGTAAATATAATTACATTAGTTATACTTACTATTATAACTTATAACTTTGTCATGCACAAGATCCTGATTATTACATGCAGGAATTTGGACTCAGCCGTTACTCCCATGTCTTCCTCGACATCATCTTCCAGCCCGAGATCGCCGACACGATCACGCAGGCCAGGAACCAGGCGTAGCCTATGCCGATCAGGCCCAGCTTTTGCAGCAACACGTAGCCGAGGCCGAGGGTCAAAGCCGTGACGGAAAAGCGGACGAAGTTCAGCATCACCAGGTTCTTCCGGACCTGCATCACCGTAAAGTAGACCTCGATGACCGCGTAGAACACGCTGGACAGGGCGAGCAGTAGTAGCAGCTCATAAGCGGCGGCCGAGTGCTCCGGGCTGAACAAGCGTAGCAGGTTATCGCCGAAAAAAACGGCCGCCAGCACCAGCGGGACCAGGATGGCGAGGGCGAACCTGAGCGATTTTTTTGCGGTTTCCCTGAGCGGCCGCTCGTGGGCACCTTCCACAAACATGGAAGCCACGATAGCGTCAGGGACCAGCAGGAGGAACGCGGCGATGGAATACGCCGCATAATAATACGCCTGCTGGCTGGCCCCCATCACGTTCACCACCAGGATCGGGATCAGCGTATACGGCGCAGTATACATGATCAGGGCCAGGTAGTTGCTGAGAGAATACTTCATGGTTCTCCGGGCCTGGCCGAAGTCTACACGGAGGTCCCGGGCTATGCCCAGCCGGTACAGGAACACGACGCCCACCAACATCATGATGAGGTAGGTGACGTCCAGGGCGAGGAAAATGCCGAACAGGCCGAGAGACCCGGTAATGAGCAGCAAAGGAATCCTGAGAAACAGGAGGGCGTATTCCATCAGCGCCAGATCTGCTCTCCTGCTCGCCACGAGGGTGGTGCCCTGCATGTTGCACACCGACGTGAGGAACACCAGCACCACGAACGGCAGAAGATACTGCCACTCCCGAAGAAAGAGCAGCGCCGGCGAGATCTGCCGCAGCCCCGCCATGAAACCAAAGAGGACGACGACCGTCACCGCCAGCATGATGGCGATCAGGGCATTCACAAACCCGCCCCTGTCCTTCGACTGCGGCAGGAACCTCGTGATGCTGTCATCCATGCCCAGCCGAGAGATTGCGGCGATCATCATCGACGCCGAAACCACCGCAGTGGCCAGCCCAACATGCTCAGACGAAACCACCCTGACCGCGAGGATCCAGAACACGTAGTTGAAGAGAGTGACCAGCCCCGTGTTAAGCATGATGAACACAGAGTTACGGTACAGAGGATCCTGGAAAAAGCTGGCCGGGCCCGGCATCGGTGTGCCACCGAATAAATGGTGATCTCGGTAAATGTAATACCTATCCCGGTAATTACCCGGGAATAAATGCAGAGAGAGCGCCGCCATCCTTCGCAAACTGCCCCGGCCCTTCATTGATCTTTGGCCTGGCCGGCGAATCACGCCCTATCTTGGTGGCTCTTGCGCTTGAGGTATAGAGAACGGATATGAAGGAAGAAGGCTCATGAACAGAGGAGGACGAGGGGCTGATCCTGGGAACGTCTAAAATAGGCACGCTGAACGAAAAGCCGCTGCACGAGGCCCTGAAGCAGTGGTACGCGCAGCCCGGTGACCTGTTCGAGGTGCCGGTGGACGGGTTTTACGTAGACATAGTGAGAGGCGACTGCATCACAAAAAGCCTCCTCATCGAGATCCAGACCCGGAACTTCAGTGCCATAAAGCGGAAACTGGAAAAGCTCTTAAGCAGCCATCCGGTGCGGCTGGTCTACCCGATAGCCAGGGAGAAGTGGATCGTAAAGCTGGCAGACAACGGGGACGGCCCTATCATCCGCAGGAAATCCCCTAAAAGAGGCGCCTTCGAAGACGCTTTCCTGGAGCTGGTGAGGCTGCCTGAACTGCTACGGAACCCCGGCTTCTCGATAGAGCTGCTGCTGATAGAGGAGGAAGAAGTCCGCCGGTACGACGGCGCCCGGGGCTGGAGGCGCAGAGGATGGGTCACAGAGGAACGCAGGCTGCTGCAGGTGGTGGATCAACGGACGCTGAGCACGCCGGCAGACATGCTCGCTTTCATCCCCGATACCCTGGCCGAACCATTCACAGTCAGCGAGCTGGCAGCGGCCACCGCCAGACCCGCATGGCTGGCGGGAAAAATGGCCTACTGCATGCGGAAAGCCGGCTGCCTGACACCTGTGGGAAAAAGGGGCAACGCAATATTGTATGCCCGGCGGCTGTCTGATTGAGTCGATCACCAAAACGGGTTACAGGTCAAAAGTCGATCTGCAGATGAACGCTGCGCTGTGCCTCACCTGATTGCACAGGCTCCCCGAGACTGCAAAACGAACGCTGCGCTGTGCCTCACCTGATTGCACAGGCTCCCCGAGACTGCAAAACGAACGCTGCGCTGTGCCAATCCTCACAGATGCCACAGATGTCAATTGATTCCACAGATTCCTCTGCTGAATCCACAGATTCCTACTCGATAGCACAGAAAGAAAACGCTAACAATTCGATCACCGATTGCAATCATAAGTCAATCGATCAGATATTTTTGTTTATCTGTGGAATCCGTCGCCATCAGTGCTATCGAGTAGGAATCTGTGGAATCCTGGCAGAATCCGTGGAATCTGTGTGGTTTGGCACAGCGCAGCGTTCGTATGCTATCTCACCGTACATAAGCAAGGGCAGGGTTTAGTCACCATATATTGTACAGGATACCCAGAATTATTCAACAGAGCAAGGTAATACGGCAGTGTTGAAGCTTCGGTGGGTCTATAGATCAGACGCGTTGAAGTAGCGGTTGTTGAAATCGGTTGGTATGAGGCTACCATCTTTCAGGAGTGCTTGAGATGGTGTCCATTCTTTTTATAGAGTCCGGATCAAGGGCAATTATACTCCGAATGTCTACTGGTTTGTAACTTACGAGTTCTGCGCTTACATTAATGGTTTTCGTTTCGCCGTTGATGAATGGATAGTTGTAGATGTCATTGTTGTGGGTGTGTCCGTGGATCGTCCACCCACCCCAATTTGGAATTGATTTTGGGGAATGGACAAGTAAAAATTGGTACTTACCATATGTCAGAATTTCATATGGTTTTGTATTAAAGCGGTCATGATTGCCGTCGATGAAGTATATATTGCCGTTAAGTTGGTTCATCCAGTAAGTTGCTCTACGCCCTTTGAAAACTAAATCCCCTAAGAAGTACACTGTATCGTTATTTGATATTGTATTATTCCAGTTAGTTAACAATACACTATTCATATCATGCACGTTTATAAATGGTCGGGCACAGTATCGTATAATATTCTCGTGGTCAAAGTGTGTATCAGAGTACAGAAATATTGTAGGCTCTGACGAGTATGAGGGATTATTTCGTTGCAACCCTTTTTTATTACGGAGTATGCTGAGTGTAGTGGCATATACGTCCCTGTTTAGTGCATTTGTACGGTTAAGCATCCGTTTTTGTAGCAGGTCGTATTCGCAGTAGATTCTGCGATTGTCGTTCAGCATTGTGATACGTACCCCATCCATTGGTAAATATGGACGAAATTGCCTTATTTGTGGTTTTGAACCTGTTAGGAATGAAAGCAGTTTTTGGATGAATGATTGTTTGCCAGTTTCGAGGTACTGGCGAACATTCTTGTACTGTGAGTATCGAAGTCGGTGAGCTATTGTGATATGAAATTTGAAGTCATCGTCAGAATCCCAATCTCTTAAAGATGGGGCTACCTTGATCATCTTACTACTTAGGTCACGTCTAAAATCCACGAGCGGTGTAGATGGTATGACCTTTAAAGCACATACATAACCATGTTTCCCTTGAAAGAAGTCGTATCCATCAATATGAAACGGTAATGTCTCATAACATTTTGCAGTTTCCATAATTACAGACTTTATCCTTGGAAAAGAGCTGGCTGGCGCTTTGAAGTCGCCATATAGAGTCATATGGGGGACGGTGTGCTTAGAATATAGTCCACTGCCCTTGTGAGCTTTTTGAATGATCTCTTTGATCTTTTCCTTTTCAGGCCCGATGCGAACTTGGATGATCAATTGTACCTCATTCCTGATGTGTCCCATACATTTGTGCGGAGTTGGGACATGGCTTCTTCTGTCACGTTTTTACCGCCCAATAGATTTCTAATGGCTGCCATAGGCGTCCATATAAACCCCCAAGGGAAGCCCCACCACCCAAAAAGAAGAGAGAATAGTGTCGCCGTATAGCGTTCGTTTGGGTATTTGCCATTTGGCTTAATATGGTAGATATCAGAACTGCTTAGGTTACTTACTATAAGAAGAGATACACATCTTTGGTATACTACGAATTTGCTACCGTTGTTTAATTCGTCAGAGAGTTGTTCATGGGTTATGCCCTCTAATCCAATAATTTTATTACCATTAGCCATAATATTCGGGGTTTCTTAAGTCTTTATCAAATTACACTTTGTAAATGAGATTCATCGCTATTTTGTAAAGAAGTTTACAGTAGCAGTTTTGCGATCCACGATAATGTTCCCTGAATAGATGATACTGCTACCGCTTCCATCCCAGATCATGATTGAGTAGTTGCCATATTGTAGATGGGTGATAGAATAGTACCCATTATTGTCGGTGGTTACTGATTGGGGTGTACCGGCGGGGACTAATACATAACCTGATTCTGTAAGGATGGCATCGCCCATTTTTTTATAAGATATAGTTGCATGCGACACTTGATCCGTCCCTTTATACACTTGACCTGAGATATCACCATATTGTACTTCGTAAGTAGATTGTGGTGAATCGGTGGGTAAAGGCGGCTGCTGTGGTGTGTAAGACTGTTCGGATTGTTGTGGAGTTGTAAGTGCACCAATTAGCATAGGCGTAGTTGCCAGCAATAACATGACTACAACTAAAGCAATTAAAAGGGTTTTTGCGTTAGCGTAAATCCAATTCACTGCCGTAACGATGGGGGATTGCTTTTCGGTTTTATTATTACCCATTGTATCAGTGCGGATAGTAGTTGTGTCTGTTCTGCTCTTTGTACAATGGTGGGCTTGTGAACTAATGTGGTCGCTACAATACAATCCTCCGCAGTATCTACATTTTTCAAGTACATCTTGAGCATAACAATATGAGCATCGTTTAGTTGTGTCTGAACTCGGTGGGCGTTGTTCAGGTTGTGGTTTTTTGGGTTGCTCTTTTGCGGTGTTCTGAAATGTTCTACCACAATCATGGCATACGAACGGTGGTAATACACTTGTGTTGTCATATCCTTCGCAGTATGGGCATTTTCTAGATTGATCGAACATTTTGTTTTTTCGCTTGATCCAATAGATGGACTCTCGTACAGCGTTCATCACCATTTCATTGTTTTCGTACTCCGTAGAGTCCATTCTTTGAAGATATAGCAACGCTTCGGGTGCTCCAATATTGCCTAATGCGACTGCTGTATCGAATCGAATTTGTGCCCAATCATCTTTTAACCCTTTAGCTACGTCCGCGACAACAATAGGATTTCCAAGCCTACCAAGTGAAATGATCGCGTTCCTCCGTAACATCATATTGGGCGATTTCATAAAGCTCAGTAGAGCGGATATAACAGTCTGGTTTGAGTAGTACTGCCTTGAACCAAGTTCTTCAATTGCCTGTCGTTTTACGTTTACATCTGCGCTATCAAGCATTGCCAATAATTTTTCAAGTGGCGTGAATTGTTTAGAATTATTTCCAGTGGTAGCACGAGTACTACGGGTACTCGTTGCCGTGTATTTAGGTATGTCAGGTCGTTTACCATCCTTCACATCAAGAAGGTACTCATATGCTTCTACGATTGCCCTAAACTTTTCAGGAGCATCTGGGCTATGATTGATATCGGGATGGTATTGCTTCGCCAATCTCCGATAGGCGTTTTTAATGTCATCACGAGTACAATCTCGATCAAGCCCAAGAATAGAATAGTAATCCTTCATGCCATTCAGAACGCTTAACAGTGCCCTTATCGGTAGGGTTATTGATGGATGGATGGAGTATATAAGCAGTTAATCATATTATAGTTTTTTAATAATCGCTTAGTGATCAAACATTTTATATTTACTTAAGTATCAATCATCATATAAAGATTACATTAGCCCTATAAGGTATGCTAATCTGCTCAGCTATAGACGAAGCGATCAGTGCTGTGTTGCGGTTCATAGCATCAACTATATTCGATTCACTCAAAAATATCGATCCCGGCTTTACCCAGTTCATAGGTGGCGATAATACCTTAACAATTATACAATTAAGTATAGTCCTGTTAGCCGTAGTATGTGATATATCGGCTTAATACTTGGACTCTTTATAGTGTTCACGAATCATCTAAGAGATATCCCGTTAGATTAGAACTATCTAAATCAATAAATCATCAACCGTTATCAACAATCGCAAATTCAACGCTTCTATTCTAAGTAGCCAACCGAAGTTTCAACACTGCCAGCAATACATACCCTTTTATAGTACCTGACCCTCTTGGTTAATGCGGAGAAATTCTTCGGTGGAGAAACATTTCTCCGGCGTGGAAACCTTTTCTGCTTGAGAATTTATCATGAGAGACAGTGGATTTAGAGGACCCCGGAGAAGCTTCGGTGGCCCGAGGGAGATGCACAAGGCGGTTTGCGCCGACTGCAAGAAAGAATGTGAAGTACCTTTTGCGCCCAGCGGAGACAGGCCGGTCTATTGCCAGGACTGCTTCCCCAAGCACAGAAAGCCCAGGTTCTAAGATTAAATATCTTATTGCATGAGCCTATCTTTTTCTTTTTAGATTTATAAAAATGAAAATGATTCAACTGAATTTTTAATCTGAAGGTGGAAAATTGTATAAACCAAGAAGCCAGGGAAAAAGGAAACCGGCACAAGCCGGCGGCGAAGTAACCAGGGTCAGGACCCCCCGGAGAGGTGACGGAGAAATTTTAGGTACCGTGACCAAGCTGTTAGGGGCAAGCCACCTGAACGTCGTATGCATGGACGGCGTCACCAGGATGTGCCGCATCAAGGGCACGATGAAAAAGAGGACGTGGATCCGCGAGGGCGACATCGTCATCGTGGTGCCCTGGGAGATCCAGGAAGATAAGGCCGATGTCGTATACAGGTACACAGGGCCGCAGGCAGACTGGCTCCGGCAGAAAGGGTACCTGAGCGCGCCCGGGTCCTGATCAAACAGATCTCTCAGATTCGCTCTGAGAGCCCCATAACTTTTTATTGCGCCTCCAAAGAGGCAATACGGTAGACGCCGTTCCGGGACACTGGCCATCATCGCCAAAAGAGCGAGCCTGCCCGTAATAGCATCGCTCTTCGTTGAGCACCCGGCCCCTAAAGAAGGGCAATAAGCCGGCCACAATACTTGCTGGCCCCGGCCCCGATGATAAGTTGACCCTTTCGGATAATTAGAACGATAGTCTTGTGTCAACTATTATCATTTTGGTTTCTTTCGGTTTTTTGGGTGAACGACACATGGATGATGATATCAGAAGACTAGTCGTGATACTACTCGCGCTGTCAGTTATCACAGGGCTTGC
Organism: Methanocella arvoryzae MRE50; assembly: GCF_000063445.1. Classification (NCBI taxonomy): domain Archaea; kingdom Methanobacteriati; phylum Methanobacteriota; class Methanomicrobia; order Methanocellales; family Methanocellaceae; genus Methanocella; species Methanocella arvoryzae. The sequence goes on along the minus strand of NC_009464.1, from coordinate 1,810,501 downwards.
TGTACCGGCGCTCGCGCAGACCGCTGAGACTACGAGCCAGAACACGATCCTCCAGAACCTCGCCGGCAGCAGCGGCTACTCGACGCTGACCAACATGGCGAAGACCGCCGGCCTGGACAGCACGCTGGCCGGAGCCGGGCCTTACACGGTCTTCGCGCCGGGCAACACGGCCTTCGGCCAGATCCCGCAGGAGTCCGTCAGCGCGCTGATGAACGATAAGGCGAAGCTGGGAGAGCTGATGAGTTACCACGTCGTGCCCGGGAAACTGTCCGCTTCCGACCTGGCAAACCGGGACTCGCTGCAGACGATCGACGGAAAGACCCTGCCCGTGAGCCGGCAGCCGGACGGGACAATAACCGTCGGAGGCGCCACGGTTACAGGCTCGGGCATCGACAGCAGCAACGGCATCATCTATCCGGTGAGCGGCGTGATGACTCCCCCGGGCTTCGTCATGCCCCAGGCTGCCCAGTCCCCCGCTCAGGGATTACCCTGGTGGATCCTGCCGCTGGGCCTGCTGGCACTGATAGCGATTGGAGCATACATGATGATGAAGCGCAGAAGACATGCAGAGCCCGCACCGCGGGAGGCATACAGGGAGAAGGCTCCGGCTGAGCGGACCGCACCCCGCTACGAGGAAGAGCGGGCACATGCGGAGACCACCGGGCGCACACCCGAGGAGACCATGAAAGAAGTCCGGGAATCCACGGCCGCGTACAAAACGCCGCAGATCGCAGACATTGCCAAAAACCTCAACCTCCCGCTGTCAGGCGTCGCACTGGCCGGGCTGAACGCCCTCATCAGCAAGGGCACGTTCAGCGACAAGCAGGACTTTATCGGCTTCCTGGGGAAAACTTTCTTCGCGAACAACATGGAGTCTGCCATGGCCGGCGGTAAGGAGCCCAGCGAGTCCATGATCATGGACGTCATCAACAAGACTGGCATCGCGAAAGGCTTCTCCCGCGACGACACTATGAAGATGCTGGTGCCCCTGCTCATCACCGGGTTTACCGCCGTCTACAACTACCTGCACAAGAAGCCTGCTGCGGTGACCAGATAACCAGCCTCGCAGCTTTTAATATTTCTTAAGCCAGTTTACGATAGCGTTTAATGCTTCTTGATCAAGCTCTATGCCTGGCGCATTATAGTTCATGCTAACATACTGGGCGTCCAGCTTTTCTTCAGGGGCCTCTTCGTGCTTCAGTACGTGATTTGCGGTTTCAGGGTACACGAAAGATGCCTCTGAATTATGCCTGACTGCTTCTTCCAGGGCCTCGCCATCCGCCTTCCAGTCGACCTGGATGTCCTTTTTGCCGATGACGACGAGTAGCGGCTCATTGACCTTTGCAATGTGGTCTGCGAGGCTGTAAGCCCATAGTTCTCTGCAAAACGGCAAGTTGGAAGGGGTTTCTAGAGTTAGCAGTATGTTTTTGAGGACTTCCGGAAGCGAAGGATCGGGGGTAACTGGCTTACCGGCGATAAACCGTGCTATGGCCTCATCGTAATATTTCATGACGAGGTCTCCGCCGGGCAAAGGCTCAAACTGCCTGGAGAGCTGGACACTGGCCAAGTCGCCGACCGATCTTGCGGGCGCCCCGGTCAGCACCAGTCCTTTGAAGCGATTGATCTTTGCCTGCAACTGGTAGTTAACAGCATGAATAGTGCCTTCACTATTGGCCAGAACGAACAGATTATCCTTTTTAACGTTTGTTTCTGCCAGTAATGTTTCAACGGCGCCCGTAATCTCCTCTATGTAGTATTGCATGCTGATTTTGCCGTTAAACTTTGATAAGTTCTCTACGACGTTTGGTCCGGATCCGAGCTTGTCATAGCGCAGAGTAGCAAAGCCCTGGCTTGCGAGCGCTTCAGCCAGCAATCTGGCGCTGCCGTTCGTTCCGGGCAGGAGCGGCGTGCACCAGTCTCTGTCTGTCGGGCCGCTGCCTGCTATAAAGATAACTGCCGAATGCGCTTCTTTATCTGCCGGCGCCGTAATCGTCCCATTTACTGTAATACCCTGTACGTTCCACGATACTTCTCTGTTTTCGATTGCCGTTTTAGTCATGTTTTCCACTTTTCTCCTTTGAATCCTGTTTCCCGGTCCCGGCCTGTTCTCGCAGGAACCCGCCGCTGAACTTTCTGGCCGCCTCGAGGAACTGCTCGTCTTCTACCAGCCGCAGCATGATCGCGACCTGGTAGGCGTTAGCCACGACCAGGCGGTCTTTCTCCACCTGCTCCAGGCCCGACTGCTGCAATTCCGCTAGAATGGCCTTGCTTCTCCTGTCCATAGCCATCAGGTCGCGCTTCGCCTCGGCCATTTTTCCCGGCAAGACGTTGTACCCCATGTAGCTCAGCGACTTGATCAGCTTCTCCCAGAACTCCTCGTTGATGCCGGCCGCAACTGCTGCCGCAGCCGACGGGCTCGACGGATCAGAGATATTAAAGGTGAAGTTCATGGCCGCTTTCCGATAGTACTTCTTGACCACGCCTCCGACGATCTCTTCCCTGACCAGCTTGACCAGGCCATGCTTTTCCAGTTCCTTCATGTGGTAGTATACGGAGCCTGAATTGGCGCCGAGCTTCCGGGCCACGTCGGACACGGAAAACTCTTCCCCGCTAATAATCCGAATGATCTCAGCATACCTGGGACTGCATAGCAACTTGATGGCGTGGGGATCTTCGACAATCATGATTTCCTGAATCGCCGAGTCCGGCCTTTGCTTATGAGGCATGGCCTATCCTATGCACTGCCAGGTTATAAATTTTTTTATAGGTGCTAAATAAGTTATAAGGATAAAAAATTTTATACATGCCATGCTGGCCTGAATTTTTCACTCCGTAAGCTGGTCAGGTATCAGTTGGCCTGCGCTATCGATGCGGCTACTGGTACCATGATCGACGCCATGCCCGGGGCAGAAGTAACCGGCGTCGACCCAGACTAATTCAAGTATAGGTCCACGGAGTGCGGAAGCATTGTCTCTAAATATTTTGCGACCCATAGGACTCTTGATTAGCATGAGGATAGCGAGAGGTGCCCGGGTTGAGCGTACATGAAGACACTACTGTCAACAGTGAGCCGGCACATCTGTCCCCGGAAGAGGTGCGGTGGCAGCGTCTTCATGCTCAGCACCTGGATGTAAAGGCGCCTGTGGATCGGCTCGTTGAGGTTGTGCGTTCTTTATGCGGGGCAAACGCTCAGTCCAGACAGGCGATGATGTTATCGCTCAGGGCACGTATCGGAGGGCTTGAGCCGGCCTATGTAAACAAAGCGTTAGAGGAAAAACGCCTGGTGCGGACGTGGGCTATGCGTGGAACGTTGCACCTGGTCGATCCGCAGGACCTCAACTGGATAGTCCCGCTACTCGGCCCGGGCCTCATAAAAAAGGGCATGGGGAGACGCCTCGAGCTCGGGCTCGACGAGAAGAAGGTCGCACTGGGGCTCGAGGAGATTCGAGACATCCTTCGTGAAGAGGGGTCTCTCACCCGGAGCGAGCTTGTCGAAATGCTGAACGAACGGGGAGTGGATATTGACCCTAAAAGTCAGGCACCATACCATTTACTCGCCCGCGCAGCCCTCGAAGGTATTGTCGGCATAGGCCCGGAGAACGATGAGGGCAAGCAAACATTTTACCTCGTGGCTGACCCTGGCGCCATACGAAAGCGTATGTCTGACGAAGAGTGGCAGGCTGAACTCGCCCGGCGGTATCTGCCAGGGTACGGGCCTGCAAGCCTGAAAGACTTTACCTCGTGGTCCGGGCAGTCGGTTTCCAGGGCTAAGCGCGGCTGGGACATATTGCGGGAGAACGGGACCATTATGCCGGTTACGGTAGAAGGGCAGGTACTCTGGTCGCTCCGGACTCAAGATGAACATTCCGATAAATTGGCTGTTAGTGGGACGGTGGTGAATCTCCTGCCAGCATTCGACCCGTACGTCCTGGGCTATGATGACCGAAGATACCTCGTTCCTGAATCGTATCATGGCGAAGTATACCATGGCGGCCAGACCGTGCCTGTCGTGCTGATCGATGGCCTCGTAGCCGGCGTGTGGCGGTACGAGCGCAGTGGAAAACGGCTGGACCTGAAAATCAAGCCGTTTAAGCCATTTGACCACACCATTCGAAGGCTTGTAGCAGAGGAAGCGGAAGACACCGGACGTTTCCTGAGCCAGTCGCCATCGGTCGTCTACATCAAATAGCGTCATCCGAGAGAGTGAGAGTAAAAAATGATTAGACCGGGCGTCCGGCGACTGCACTATGGGAGCCAGATTCGTAGTTATGCTGCTCGCTGCTTAAACTGACTTATTTTTAATAGCTCAGAATTATATGACATAAAAAGAAGGGGATTTATATCCCCCAAATTTTTTATGGGACAACCCAGATTTGAACTGGGGTCCAAGCGTCCCAAACGCTCGAGGATGGACCAAGCTACCCCATTGTCCCGTCTTTGACTGAATCGTAGTCGCGCCGGGAAGATAAATATGTTGCGGTGCTTGCATGCTGCCAGATATCGCCCGTGCCTCCCCGAAAAAGACTGTCTCTACACTCTATTCTCCCATCACTATTATCCAGCCCTCCCTGACATCTGTACCTCCCTGACCTCCTTCTTTAAAACCCTCCTTTAACCTCGATGACCTCCCTGACCTGCCTCCTATCCTCCAGTGCCTCCCTTTACTCGGGTATATGCCGGGGATGGCCTGCACCAGCAAAATGCAGAGGACCAAGGAGGTTCAGGAGGAAAGGAGGCAGGTTAAAGGAGATACACGGAGGTCGGGGAGGGTTTAAAAAAGGGAGGTTTAAGGAGGTAAGGAGGTCGGGGAGGGTGATATCCGTCGCTGCAACACTCGCGGAGAAGGATTCACAAGCGAAATTCTGTGCTTTCTCCACAGGAAACCGGGGGCTTCCAATGGCGAGATTTCGACCGAGCTGGACATCCAGAGAGCATCGCCAGCCGGTGCACCAAAGAGCTTACTGACAGAGGACTGATCATCAGGGAGCCTGAGAGCAGGGGCTTCAGAGTGAAAGAAGAGTTCGGTGACCTGGTAGAGAAGATCGCCGGCAGGCCCTGAGAACGGCCCACCAAAGCTATTTGTATTCTCCTGTCCCACTAAAAGGCATATGCCAGTACTGCCCCGAGATTTCTACGATCGGCCCACGCTCGAGGTAGCCAGAGACCTGCTCGGCAAAACCCTCGTCCGGCAACTCCCTGCTGGCAGAGTCGCCCTGAGAATCGTCGAGACCGAGGCATATATCGGTGAAAACGACAAAGCCTGCCACGCCAGCAAGGGCATGACAGCCCGTAACCGGGTAATGTTCGGCCAGCCCGGCCACGCTTACGTCTACCTCATCTATGGCATGTACAACTGCCTCAATCTCGTAACGGAGAAAGACGGCTACCCCGCCGCAGTCCTCATCAGGGCAGGCGAGCCGATCGAGGGGGAGGAGATCATGTCCTCCCTCCGCCCGAAGGCCAGAAAGCACCATGAGATCGCCTCCGGGCCCGGCAAGCTGTGCGGCGCCATGAGCATTACCAGAGCCCTAAACGGCGCCGACGTCTGCGCTTCAGGCGAGCTGTACGTCGAGGACGGGCCGGCAGTGAAGAAGATCGTCGCCTGCCCGAGAATCGGCGTCGACTACGCCGGCGAAGATGCGCTACGGCCGTGGCGGTTCTATGACAAAAACAGCCCGTGTGTGTCTAAACGAGCGCCTGGCGACATATAAGATATCGATTTCACCACCGAGACATACAGAGTACTATTCACCACAGAGGCACAGAGAAACACAGAGAGCGGTTAACCACAGAGGCACAGAGAAACACAGAGTTTTTTTATGATCTGGATTGATAATCTCTAATAATTTAGTAAGCCTTTGTGCGTCTCTGTGAATCTCTGTGCCTCTGTGGTAAAACCAGTACTCCGTGAACCTCTGTGCGTCTCTGTGCCTCTGTGGTAAAACAGCCTCATGCCGTGGTGGTTAGTCTGAGGCAATGGATAAAAAGGTGTTTTTAGTCTATCTGCCTGTACAGCTTTGGATTGAGCCGGGGTATCATGGCCATGAGGACGCTCTGCTCTGTTAACTGAGTACGATCCAGCATACCACGGGATAAATAACCAATAGCGCCCATCTTCTGTCCTAAATTCTCAATGCCCGTGAGTTCGCTCATGACGTCGCCGACTTCTCTGCCGGTGAGCACTTCGGCGAGGACTGTGGGCGGGTACTGGAAGCCGCTGCCGCAGCCTGTCGTGCAGTCCAGGCCGTCGAAGACGGCGCAGAACTGGATGTCTAACACGTAGCCTTCCACGTCGGTCAGGCCGGCCTCGATGCCGACGCCGTAGTCGTAATCTCCTGTTCTGTAAGCGTTTTTGGCGCGGTTGATGGCGCCCTTGATGGTCTCGGATCCGAAGGGCTGGTCGGGCACGCCCGAGCCGACCTTGCGGCCTTCGACCTCTACGTTGTCAAACAGCTTGCCGAACACGTTTTTGACCGCGTTGACCTTGACCGGGTTCACGGTGCCAACTGCCACCTTCATCAGTAATCTCCTTCCTTTCTGGCCAGCAGGTTGCCGTGGGAGTCGATCTCGCCCTCTACGATCCGTGTGGAGGAAATGGGCCTGCCGTCCTCGGCGAGGACGTACTCCACCCTCACGACCTTGATCGGCTTCATGCCCTTTTCTTTGCGAATCTGGTTGATCTTCACGGCCGTCGGATACGTCTCGGGTGATACCACTATGTAATCGTAGTCCTGGACCAGCGTCTTCCCGTAGGGATCGTCGATCTTCATGATGTGGGGCTCGATGCCGAACTCTTTTTTGACCCAGTCCCGGACCGCCTTTTCTCTTTCACCGTACGTCTCCACGTCTCGGGTCCGCTTGCCGGTCGCCATGTCGTCGGAGGTGAGGCCGATGTCCACGTCGGCGCCGAGGTTATATGCTGTGCGCAGCAGCAGCTTGTGCCCGTCGTGCAGCGGCTGAAAAGTGCCGCCGACCGCGATCTTCACCACTTACTCATCTCCGCATCGCTTCCAGGTACTTCCTGGAAAGCTCAACGTACTCTTCGCAGTTGCCCTCGGGGTACTTCATCTGCTCGGGGGAAAGCTGCTTGACTACCTTCGCCGGGACGCCCACGACGAGCGAGCCTGCGGGGATTTTGTCGCCCTCTTTGACGACGGCGCCGGCGCCGATGATGCAGTGGTCGCCGATCTCCGCTTTGCTCAGCACTATAGCGCCCATGCCGATCAGCGCATACTTCCCAATCGTACACCCGTGGATAATCGCCCCATGGCCGATCGTCGTGCCCTCGCCGATGAAGACGTCCTCCCCTGGCCCGGAGTGCACCACAGAGTTATCCTGTACATTCGCTTTCCGGGCGACAGCGATCTTCCCCTTGTCTCCCCGGAGCACAGCGCCGTACCACACGCTAGCCTCGTCCTCCACGTGGACGTTACCGATCAGCACGGCGGTCTCAGCGACAAAAGCAGTTTTCGAGATTTCGGGTTTCCCAAAATAATCGAGGATCATGATTGGTCAATCATTCGTGTGCTAGTCTAAAAAACTAACGTTGTATTATGTCCATTGTGAAGAAAAAGCTCGATGTGCTCGGCCCCGGGAGGCCTCGGTTTTAAATCGCAAAGACGCTAAGACGCAAGGACGCAAAGATTTTTTGATGATCGTGGCGTCTTAGCGCCTTAGCGCCTTTGCGAACTAAGAACAAGGCGTCCTGGCGCCGAGCACACTATCAATAACGTTGAGCCTCAGGCTTCGAGCCTGAGCCTCCTGGTCACGAACTCTGTGTCCAGCGCCAGCACGAACGGCCCGAGTTTCGGGCCTCTGGGCTTGCCGAGCAGCAGTGTGTACGCGGTCTTGAACAGCTTGGCGGGCTTGATCTCCCTGCGCTTGGCCATCTCGAAGATCTCGTACTGCGTCTCCTCCTCGGTGTGCTTCGCCTCGATGTAATCGGCCAATTCCTTCAACGCGTCCTTCTCCGCCCCAGTGATGTCCGCGGGAATCTCCAGGTTGTCCTTGATGGAGATGTTATACTCGTCCGGGCCGTAGTGGTGAGCCCAGAAGCCGGCGAGGCTGACCCTCATAAATATGAAATAAATTTCATTTTTTTGTTTGATAAATATATCGAATAAATATCTATGACGAAAAATTAATAAATAATTAAGTAGTACAACCGCTTGCAAGATGAGACGTAGATGGAAACCCGGCGACGTTCTGGAACAACATGCCGGGCCGCCATCGCCAAAAGGCAAAATTAGGTAGACTCATGATCAAATATAGTTTACCTCTATTTTGCCTCCTTTTGAGACATCGACAGATTTTACTGTCGGGGAAACAAGTATAAAAACGACCGATGCGATTGCGAAAATGGCAAATAATTCCAGGGTAGAATCGGTGAAGAAAGACACCTACATGTTCCTCAATAAAACGCGTACTATCCAGACTAAGCCCGAAATAACCTATCCTGAAGAGTTAAAAAAGAAGGGTATTGGTTATAAATCGGATAGAGTAACAGTCGGTTTTTGGAAGCTTCCAGCATCCCTGGATGAATTTGGGAAAAAATACGGAGGCAAACTAGTTCAACCTACCGATGGAGATCTAAAATTGCAATCAATTGTCTATGAAACTGATAATATAGACAATTTCATTAACAAAGCATCAAGCGATCCATATGTAAGCAATATCTGCCCTGCTATAACTGGACATATTGATGGTTACTCGCCAAATGATCCCGGTTTCACAAGTGGCAATCAGAACTATTTAAATTCAATTTATGTTCCGGATGCATGGAACTATCAGAAAGGTGATAGTAATATCATAGTAGCCGTTCTTGATACCGGTGTTTGGAGCGGCCACCCCGACTTAACTGGACGTATATTGAGTGGTTATAATTTTATTAGTAATAATGCTAACACGAATGATGATAATGGGCATGGCACAATGATGTCCGGTATCATCGCTGCCACAATAGATAATGGGGTAGGTATTGCAGGTGTATCCCAATCGAGGATACTACCAGTTAAGATTATGGATAGCGCTGGAAGTACCGATTCGATCTATGCAAGACAGGGAGTAGAGTATGCAGCAAGCCATGGTGCAAGAGTAATAAGCATGAGTTTTGAGATAGACGGCGATGATCCAAACCTTCGGCAAGCAATTGATAATGCCTATGGTGCAGGGTGCGTTTTAGTTGCCTCTACTGGAAACACATACCCACAAGCCAATAGTATTATAATAAAATATCCGGCAGGATATGGAAATGTAATCGCTGTTGGAGCAATTGATAATAGTAACAACCGTATGGGAATCTCAAATTATGGCCCCCATGTTGATGTCGTGGCCCCTGGTGTACAAATAGCCTGTACACAAATTGGATCAACACCACAAACACAATATGGAACAGCCAGCGACACCTCTCCTGCCGCTGCTCTGGTTTCAGGTGTTGCCGCTTTAGTGGTATCACAGAACCCTTCGTACAGCAGTTGGAAGGTTGGAGATGTACTTAGAAGAACCGCTATTGATTTAGGTCCAAGTGGATTTGATAATGAGTATGGCTACGGTAAAGTCAACGCATATTCTGCAGTTACGACCGGGACGATAGGATTCGGAGGATCTGGTAGCCTACCTGCGCCGAATTATTATGGTTGGTGTACCTACAGCGTACCTGTCGATTCGTATACAACTGTAGTTATGGTCGGAAATGAAAATGCGGATTTCGACATCTATGCTAAGTGGAATTCGTTGCCTACGACAAGCAGCTATGATGCTAAGTCAGATTCCGTGGATTCCCTTGAACGCTTGACGATCAAAGGGTCAGGAACACTGTATGTGATGGTAATATCATATAGTGGTAGCGGCAATTTCAAGTTATATATAATGAATGGTAATCCATCGTATGTATCAACAAGCGGTGGAATTATTTCCGCAGGTGGTACAAACTCCGCAACATTCCAAAACAATGGTGAAGGAAGATGTTATACATTCAATTCAGGCCCCGATGGAAGTAACTTTAACTTGTACCTGAGATGGAATGCACCAGTGTCTACGACAAGCTATGATGCAACAGGCCAAAGCATAGATGCGCAGGAAATTGCGTTAACTTCATCGTGGGGAGGCACGTTGAACAACATGATATATGCGCAAACAGGAGGAGGGGAATATAGAGCATTAAGCTTAATATATTAATGCTCTATTTTTTATTTTTTGGTGATAAAATGAAAGAATTATTACAAAAATATTTTTTATCAATAATACTGATAATAGTACTATCGCTAACATTAACCTTGACCTATGAAATAATTACAGATCGTTTTTATAGCTATAGCAAACCAGAAATTGTGTACCCTAAAGACCTTGATGTGAAAGGAATTGAATACGATCATAACAATGTATCTGTCGTTTTCTGGAAACTTCCTGGCTCAATCCAAGGATTCGGGAAAAAGAATGGCGGAATGCCGATTCGCCTAACAGAGTGGAATATGCAGTCCCAATGTATAGTATATGAAACAGAAAACCAGACCGACTTTATAGAAAGGGCATCAAAAGACCCTCGTGTCAGGTATATTAACCCTGTTTACATAGGGCATTTAGTCCCAGCAAACGTGACAGTTGGCTTGCCTTCGATGAATGAACTTTCCAATTTATCAGCTGGAAAACCTGAAATTGTGTACCCCGCAGACCTCGATGAGAAGGGGGTTGAATACGATCATAATATTGTAACGATCGGATTCTGGAAACTTCCTGGTTCTCTGGAAAGATTCGGAGATAAATATGACGGAAAGGTATACCGCCTGACAGAGGAAAATTTGCATTTACAATCCATTGAGTATGAAACTAATAATCAAACCGACTTCATCGACCGAGCATCGAAAGACCCGTTGGTAAAATATATTCATCCGGTAGGTATCGGACACTTTACACCTGTCAATGGGACCTATGGTTTGCCATCGATCGATAATATTTCCGCAGACTCTACAGGGTAAGATTCGGCAAAACTGTTCTTATAAAAAGTTAAAATGCTCAGGCCTCGAGCCTGAGCCTCTTCGTCACGAATTCGGTATCCAGCGCCAGCACGAACGGCCCGAGTTTCGGGCCTCTGGGCTTGCCGAGCAGCAGTGTGTACGCGGTCTTGAAGAGCCTGGCGGGTTTGATGTCCCTGCGCTTGGCCATCTCGAAGATCTCGTACTGGGTCTCTTCCTCAGTGTGCCTTGCCTCGATGTAGTCGGCCATCTCCCTCAGGGCGTCCTTCTCGGCGTCGGTGATGTCGGCCGGAATCTCCAGGTCCTCCTTGATGGAGATGTTGTACTCCTCGGGGCCGAAGTTGCGGGCCCAGTAGCCGGCGAGCTTGACCCGGGTGAGGGCGTCCTGCTCCTGTTCCTTCGTGGCGTCGGCGGGCAGGTGGCCGGTCTTCTTCAGGGTGCGGAGGATGTGCTCCTCGTTCTTGGAGACGCTGACCATGGCGGCGAAGGTGTACGGTATCCTGATTTTGCGGCGCTTCTCGATCGGAAGCATGGGGTACACACGATCGGCCAGTTCCTTTTCCTCGGCGTCAGCCGCTTCCACTTCGTTATAGTATAAACGCTCGAACCGGTCGAAGCCGTCCACGAGGAAGTTGATGTTCTTGACTTCGAGGTTCTTCTGCTTCATGGGGTTGAGCGAGTAGAAGTACAGGAAGGCCTCGGGCTCCATGATTTTGTTCATGTCCTGGGTAATGTAGACGTTGCCGTGCCTTGTGGACATCTTGGCCGAGTTCACGAGGAAGAACTCGTATACTGAATACACGGGCGGCTGCCTCTTGAGGATGACCTTTGATATTTCCTGACCGGATGGCCACGAGCCTTCGTAGTGGTCCTTGCCGAAGGGCTCCATCTTGACGTCGAAGATCTGCCACTGGGAAGGCCATTCAAACCGCCACGGCAGCTTGCCGTTGTTCAGAGAGGTAGTGCCCTTGTGGCCGCAGCCCGGCACCTCGAACTCGCCCGCAAGCGACTTGCTTTCGCAGACGTAGTCCACGGTCCAGTTATCGAGGTCGACGGAGACTGCCTTTGCCGTGATACGGCCGCAGTTCTCGCATATCGGGTTAAAGGGAATGTAGTCCTCGGGGGTGTTCTTCTGGTATTTTGAGATGACTTCCCTCGCCAGGGGAATGTCCGAGAGGATCGTCCTCGTCGGAGCCTCGAACTTGCCCTCGTTATACAGGGCGTGATTGCTGTAGTCCTCTACTTCCACTCCAAGGGACCTGACGCCGTCGAGCCACACGTTGTTGAAGTGCTCTGCCCAGGACTTGCAGCACCCGAACGGGTCGGGGACATGCACATAGGGGAGGCCGACGTACTTGTTCAGCTCTTTCAGCTCTTGTTCCGTCAGAATTTTCCAGTTGCCCTCACGGTCGGGCATCCTCTCCGGGATCTTTCTCAATGGATCACGGTCGTCGCTGGTGTGGACATGCCTCGTCCTGACGCCCATGCTCTTGAGCGACTCCTTGATGAAATATCCTCTGAGAATGTCGTTGATGTTGCCGATGTGCTTGCCGCCCGAGGGCGACGCCGCGCACTTGACGACGACAGTGTCGTCGACTTCGCCGTCCTTGCCGTAGCGCTCGATCACTTCGTCGGCTAGAGTGTCTGCCCAGAAAACCCTGTGAACCATGATAGTGCCTGCCTGTCTGTGTCTCTGTTCGCCTGAATCTAATACATCATCGTATAAGTTATTTTCCAAGATACAGAGGCCGAATACATATTATATCATATGATATTATATTTATTACCATGAAAGAGGCTGCGGAAAAGCGAACTAGAACGTACCAGCTATACATGAAACTCAAGGGAACAAGTCCGCCCCTGTGGAGGAGGCTGAAAATCAGCGGAGATTCGACCCTTGCCGAGCTCCATAGCGCCATTCAGTGCCTGATGGACTGGGAGGAAGAGCACCTTCACGTCTTCCGGATCGGCAGGAAAGAATACGGCAATAAGAATTACGACGAGGATGTAATCGACGAGAAGTGCGCCAAAATAGAAAAGGCATTAAAGAATGTCAGCGAGTTTACCTACGTTTACGATTTTCGGTCGGAGCAGGTTGTAAAGATCAGCGTAGAAGCAATCCTGCCTCCGGAAGACCTTCCCTATCCTGTATGTACCGGGGGTCAGCGCCCGGGGCCAGGAGAGTACGAGATGTTATGGGGCGATGAGGAACCCCCGAAACGAAAACGTCGGCCGTCATTTGATCCTGAGACGGCAAATAAGTGTATTGCGAGCTGGGCTCCTAACCCGTATATGTTACACTAATTAGCCGGCAGTGATTTTCGATAAAAAATAGTCTTAGTCCACCAGGATGTCCGGCGACCCGTACCTGTTAGTCAAGTACATCAGCGCCCTCTGGTATCTGTCCAGCCTCTTCAAATCCCAGGATTCGACCTTCCTGAGGCGGCCGAGGTCGGAGTTGTGCCTGAGGTCGGCGATCTTGACTTTCGTGGCGAGGGGGTTCTGCTTAATGCGCCTGATATAATAGCTGTACCTCTCCTTGCCATTTATGTCGTAGACACCCGATCCGGCCTCGGCGGGGTTGGTTCTCTTGGTGAGGCAGTCGAGGGCATCGACGATGTTGTCCGGGTAGCCTTTCGACTGGAGGTCGCTGAGCGTGACACTGGTGTCCTCGACCACGTCGTGGAGGACCGCCACGATCATGGCGTCCTCGTCGGCCGGGTCCATTTCCATCATCACCCTGAGCGGATGGAGAATGTAGGGCAGGTCAGCCCGGTCCCGCTGGCCTTTGTGGGACTGGGTGGCGAGAATGATCACGTCTTCGAGGGAAGGCTTCTGCATCGGTTTCACCGGCTATGAGTGATTGGCCATCTAATCGATAAAAAGCTGTTCATCATCATGCCCTGCTCCAGATACGAGAATATAGCCAGATACTTTTTCCATCGGACGTACAGCGCTAGAAAGTCTTCGGAGGTCGGGGAGTTCACGGGAGGTCTGGGAGGATTTTCAGGCTGGGAGGTCTGGGAGGGTGGAGAGGTTTGAGGGGAGGTCGGGGAGTGTGGAAAGGTCTGAGAGGATATTTCTAAGTTAATTCTCTCGGACTACTATTACAATGACAAATGCCGATTTGCACTACTTTGATAACTCTGGCACCTCTTCAGCCCGCCTCGTTCCCTCTTCTATGAGCCGCCTCCTGTACTCCCCGTCCCAGAACCCCAGCGAAGCGATCTTGTACAGGGACTGGGATGTGTAGAATGGCAGGAGATCCTGAATCTCATTTCGATGCTTTCTATCCGGCTCATATGCCCTGATGAAATGCTGCACGTAAGGCTCTGCCTTGTTGCCGTCCCCGCCCTCGTAGGCGAACTGGTGCCACAGATCCGCCGCTATGCTTCCTAAGTCCACGCATTTGCTGCGCCTGGGCCGGCTGCGCTCTACGTCGAAGGCGTAGATGATGCCGTCTTTGATCTTGAAGTTCGAGGGGTTGGCGTCTCCGTGCACCGTGACGCCTCTCTGCCTGAAGAGGGGCTGGTGCTCGTACCACCTGGCCATGTTGCGCATTGCTTTCCTGTGGAAGCCTCCCAGCGCCCCTGTTTCTTCGAGGCGGAGGAGGGCTTTCAGGTACGAGTAGAACATCTCGCACTGGTCGATATAGTAGCTCTGGGGCATCTCTGTGTGGATGCGCCTGAGGAGGCCTGCGGTCAGCTCTAGCCCCATATACAGTTCGGCGGGGCCCCTCTTGCCGTGGATCACGTCCTGTATGAGGGACTGGAGGGTGAAGCCTCCCACGTATAAAGTGGCAAGCGCGCAGTCAAGGCGCTCGTCGCTGCCGAGGGCTCTCGCTACCTGATACTTGCCGGATCCGAACCCTCTTCGCTCGTATTCCTTGAGGGTGGCGAATTCCGTCGCCATCTCCCTGCAGGGCTCGTAGGTCGTGCTTGTAGGCCCCAGCGTTCTGCGGAAGAACTTGACGTGGACCCGCTTATCGTCGATCTGGTAGACTTCGGTGACGTGGGAAGAGGCGTGCTGCTCTTTGACGGGCCTGATCTTCCACTGCCCGCCTCTGCCGAAGATATCGGGGTTTTCCCTGGCCAGGCGACGCAGCCACCGGTGGATCTCACCGGATGTCCGTGGAGACTCTGATCTGGCGGATGCTCTTTTTTTCGTTTCCTGCACTGGAAATCACCGGGTAAAACTGCTGTAGATAGCTGAAAACCGGGCGGGCGACAGCCCCCCGGCGTACCTGTCCGATATGGGTGCGAATGAGATCGTGTGGAGATAAAAATGAGCCCTGACGGTGCTGCAAGTGTCCTGATCGACATCACTGATCGACATCATCAGACGAATTATATTATCTGCTGGAAATAAATATTATTCCCGGCCTTACGATACCGGGGCCGTGGAATCAGTCGCCTGGGAGAGGCTCAGATGACGGGGGCTCAGATGACACAGTCGATTTAGATGACAGAGTCGATCCAGACGACGTCAAAAGTTTCAAGATCGATGATGGCTGCCTGCCCTTCGGCCGCGTAGCCGGGATTGATCAGCCAGGCACCGTCTTTGACTTTGCCTCTGGCTTTGTGTATGTGGCCGCAGATGATCAGGTCGAACTTGTCCAGCGCTGCCCTGAGAGACTTGCTGCCCATGGCACCCTTCGGCGTCATGTCCAGCGTGTCCAGCGGAGGCGCGTGTGTCACGAGAACTTTTCTGTCCACCGCGGGCATCTCTCTAAAGAGCGTCTCGAGCTTGTTTGCGATCTCCTCCTCCGATATTTCCGATGGAGTATTGTTGCCTGTCGGGTTAGAGTAGCCTATGCCCATGAACAGCGTATTCTTGATAATCCTCGGAGACACGTCCAGGTTGATGGCATCAGTGTACCTGCCCAGGCCTTCGACGACTTCCCGGGTATCCCAGTTGCCCGGGACAAAGAGCACTGTCGGGCAGAGTTGCTTCAGCTCCGAGATCGTACGAACCGCGCTCACCTCCGGGCCTCCGTGAGTGATGTCTCCGCAGATGACGATGGCGTCTACCGGATCGCTCTTCTTGATAATTGCGTCGAGCCTGAAAAACTTACCATGCAGGTCGGATAGGGCAAGTACCTTCATAATAACAGCATTGGGCTGGTGGATAATATTTATTTCTATAGATGTTCTGTGGCACGACTATAATTGTAGCACGTCTGTAATTCTGTAGCATGTCTATAATAGCGATAGACATTGTTCTTACGTAAAAATTCCATAAAAATTTTTAGAGCTCACTCGCTAGCGGTAACACACCTACCCCTTTATTTCCAATGGAGCCGGTATATCGGGATTTTCGGCTCAAGATAGTCTGAAATTTGATGTAATATTGGAAAATAAGTCAAAATAATGATTATTTCATTATTCAGTACTATGGATCATCCCATATTCAAAAGATAATTTTCCCGCGAAAATCCATTCTATTTTAGATTAAACTTAATTAAATAAAAATAATCTATTAAGCTATAAATCGTTATCTATAAATACTTTGATCTGCAAACCACTACAACAAGGTATTTTCATCTGACAAATCTAAAGCTTGGCTTTGGATTTTCAGTTCCAGTAGAAATTAAGGGGTGGGGGTATCCGGCATAAAATAAGTTCCAGTGGAAATGATGGCCTTACGTCGGCACGATTTTTGATATTCTGGCTCTGGACACTTTATGGACTTACAGTGCAGAAGAAAAAATTTTTATTTGGCATTAAATATCGTTAAATCAAAAACACATCTCAAATTGTCCGAATTTCCACAAGAAATAAAGGGGTTCTCTCTACCACAACTATTAATACATGACAAATACTATCATTTCCTCTGGAAACGCCTGGTTCTGGTGCATATCTTATGTTGACTGACAAGACCACACCACCTCTTCCCCCTGGAGGTGCCGAGACTAACACCCCCACAGATGCTGGAGCATCTGCTGATGCTGGTAGAACATCTTCTGATGTTGGTAAATTATCTGGTGATAGTACAAAAGCATCTGCCGATGCCGGCATAGTGGCATCTGATAATGCTGCTAAAGAAGGTAATAAGGACAGCAAGGGACTTTTCGACAACCTTGTGAACAGCGCAGAAGATAAGTCCCTCGACAACATCTTCCAAAACCTGCTCAGCATGAAGGGCATATTCCAGAACCGTGAAGTTCTCCGTTCATCTTACACTCCTGACTACCTGCCTCACAGGATGGACCAGATCAACGCTGTGGCAGAGATTCTCGTATCGGCTCTCAGGGGCGAATCGCCGTCCAACATCCTGATCTACGGCAAAACCGGCACTGGGAAGACTGCTACGCTCGAGAGCGTGAGCAAGAAACTCATGGATCTGGCGGAAAAAATGAACGTCGAGTGCAGGGTCCTCTTCATCAACTGCGAGCGCATAGACACGCAGTACAGGATCCTCGCCCACCTCGCCAGGCACTACAACCGGGAAGTACCAATCACCGGCTGGCCCACCGACCAGGTGTTCAACGAGTTCCGGGACGCGCTGGACAAGAAAGAGCAGGTCGCCATCATCATCCTGGACGAGATCGACAACCTGGTAAAGAAGAGCGGCGACGACATTCTCTACAATTTATCGCGCATCAACTCTGACCTTAAAAAGGCCAAAGTCAGCATCATCGGCATCTCCAACGACCTCACGTTCACCGACTACCTGGATCCCAGAGTCAAATCGTCCCTGGGCGAGGAGGAGATCATCTTTCCGCCATACAATGCCCTGCAGCTCAGCGATATTCTGGAGCAGCGCAGCAAGATGGCGTTCAAGGAAAATACCCTCGAACCCTCGGTTATACCGCTGTGCTCGGCCTTCGCGGCCCAGGAGCACGGCGATGCGAGAAAGGCGCTCGACCTGTTGAGGGTATCGGGCGAGATCGCCGAGCGCTCTAGAGACTCGGTTGTCAAAGAAGAGCACGTGCGCAGGGCCAGAGAGAAGATCGAGCAGGACCGGATCACCGAGGTCGTCCGGACGCTGCCGACCCAGAGCAAGCTCGTGCTGTACAGTATAGTGCTGCTCGACAAGGGCAACGATACCCACGAGCTCAACACCGGTGACGTGTATAACGTCTACCGCCGGCTGTGCCGCATGATCGACTCCGACGTGCTCACCCAGCGCAGGGTCACAGACCTGATCAGCGAGCTGGACATGCTGGGCATCGTCAACGCCACCGTAGTCAGCAAAGGCAGGTACGGCAGAACCAAGGAAATCGCGCTGAGCGTGCCGGCGGAGAGCACCCGCAAAGTCCTCCTCGACGACTACCGGCTGAGGTCGCTCAAGGATAGCAAGCCGTTCTACAACCAGCAACGGCTGTAACTTTTCGCTATACCCCGAGCAACGTCCTTAGCTTCCCCAGGTATGGTATCCTGAACTGCGAGACCCCGAGGACCCACTCTTTTTTCACAGGCTGGTTCTGGGAGATAGGGCTGGACTGGTCGTACAGGTAGTTGTTGTCGCCCTGGGTGATGTAGCCGGAGTGAGGTGCCGGAGGTCCGCCGGTCCACATGGGCTGGCCTTCTTCTACGTAGTACATGGCCCGGTGGATGACGGGCGTCACTGTGGAGTCGCCCATAGGCTTGAAGACGATCACGTCCCCGAAGTCGTTGAACGCCTTGTAGCCCCGGTCGACGGCTTCGTTATACGTGGTTACGCTGGCCCGGTCGAGGCTCTGCATAATAATGAGGTCGTCGGGCTTCAGGTTGGGGAGCATGCTATGCCCTTCGACGGCGACCATCGGGGGCCACACCCCGGAGTAGGCGTACAGCAGCCCGACGAGCACGAGCACGAAGCCTGCCGTGAAGGCCAGATCCTTGGCCAGCTCGATCCAGAAGTCCTTCGACATAAAGATGGCTGCCAGGCCCCGGGAGCTTCGAGGTTCCATGATCGAGATATAGGGAGGCCGTCACATAAATTCTCGGGCATTTTCCTCCGAAAATCCGGGGAGTATTCCGCGAGGCAGCAGGTGATAAATACGGGGTAGAATCGTCTGGCAGTTTATTCTTGGGGACTCTATTTAACAATGCAGCCGAGAGATTTCTACGATCTGTATGTACAAGATGATCTTAAGGCTGGACGTGGGCAGCCGGGCGGAGGACGCCAGGCTGAAAAACGCCGATGGCAAAGACGTTTCCCTCAGCGACTACATAGGCAGGAGCAACCTCGTGATGATCTTCTTCCTCGGCGGCTTCGACCTGCACTCGATGCGCAGCCTCCGGGACTTCATCGACAGGTACCAGGACCTGAGAGAGCTCGGCGCAGACGTGATAGCTATCACCCCCGAGCTCCCCGGCAAGGTGAAGACGATCACCGAAAACCTCAAGCCGCCGTTTACGCTGCTGAGCGATCCTGAGCTCGACTCGGTCAGGAAGTACGACGTCTACAACCCCACGACCAACTGGACCTGGCCCGCTGCCTTCATCATCGACAAGGACGGCGTCATCCAGTACGCTTACCGCGGGGCCAGCCCGCCCAACGTGCCCGACCTCGGGTATATCACCATGAAGCTCAGGCAGATGGCCGGCGCTAAGTAATTCAGATCACAGCCCGAATATGCCGATCAGGCTCCGCACGTACCCCAGATACGGTATCCTGAACCTGGCCACCCCGAGGATCCAGTCTTCCTGGACAGGCGTGTTCGGGCAGATGGCGCAGCTCTGATCGAACAGGTAGTTGTTGTCGCCCTGAGTGACGAAGCCGCTGTTGGGCGCAAGGGTGCTGCCTTCCCACATGGGGCTCGACGCGTTGACCCGGGACATGGCCCGGTGGATCACGGGCGTAATATCGGTCCGCCCGAAGGGCCTGTAGACGAGCACGTCGCCGTAGCCGTCAAAAGTCTTGTAGCCTGACAGTTTAGCCTCTTCATAGGTCTGGATCTGGTCGGAGCTCAGCTTCTGTATGAGAATGAGGTCTCCGTCCTGCATGTGCGGGTGCATGCTGAGGCCGTTTACGCTCACCAGCGGCGGCCATGCCCCCGAATACGCGTACAGCGCCCCTGCTACCACCGCGATGAAGGCGAAGGCGAACAGGAATTCCCTCGCCGTAGAAACCCAGAAGTTCTTGCTCTTCAAAAATTTCCTTATAATGTCCACCCTATCCGCTCCAGAATAAAATATCAGCATTATTATAATATATAGATATCCGCTGGAGCCCTGTGATGCCGCCTGGTTAACCAAAAGTTAATTGGCACATCGGTACATTGCCTATACTGCCTATGTCCGGGATGGAGATCGTCAACAAGCTGGCCAGCAGAGGTTTCATGGTAGAGCCGGAAGCCCTGGAACTGCTCAAGGCTAAAAGCAGCCGCGACCTGGAGCGCCTTCTTGACGGGATGGACGCTTCCGCGTTCATGGTCACTGTGGAGGACGTCAGGCGAATCCTGTCCTCAGAAGAGGTGATCAGAGCCTCCGTATCGGGCAGCTCTGACAGATCTCATGGGAGCACTGTTCCGCCATCCCAGGCCACGCCTGCCTACAGGTCTCCGGCAAAGCCCAGGCAGATCCAGCCCGTCGCATCTGCAGGAGAAGTCAGGGTCCTCAACGACATTACTAACAATTCCACCTGTATCGGCGACTACGACGAGTTTGTAGGATATTTCCGCTATCGTTATACAAAGCTGGGCGACATGATCCGCAGCCGGGTCAGCTCCCGCCCCATCGAGAGCCTCAAAAAGGGCGGCCGCCGGTCCAGTAGCGGAGACGGCAAGAGCGAGGTCGCGGTCATAGGCATGGTCAGCGATCTTCGCCAGACGTCGGGAGGCCACCGCATGATCGAGCTGGAGGATCCCACGGGCTCGATCAACGTGCTGATCATGAAGGACAGTGACATCTTCGAGAGCCCGCTCATCCTCGACGAGGTGATCGGAGTGTCCGGCCAGCTGTCCGGCGACGGGGGCCTGCTCATCGCCAAATCCCTCGTCTACCCTGACGTGCCTTACACCAACATCCCCCGCCGCTCATCAGAGCCATCCATAGCAGCGCTGATCTCCGATGTCCACGTGGGCAGCGACACCTTCCTCGAGGACGACTGGATGAAGTTCCTGGACTGGGTGAACGGGGACTGCCCCACCGACAGAGACGCCGACCTTGTGTCCCGGCTCAAGTACATCATAGTGGCCGGCGACCTCGTGGACGGCATCGGCATCTACCCCGGGCAGGAAAAAGAGCTGCACATCCTCGACGTCTACGACCAGTACCGTAAGGCCGCCGAGTACTTCTCCATGATCCCGAAGCACATCCAGATCGTCATTTCTCCAGGAAACCACGACGCCGTCAGGCAGGCCGAGCCCCAGCCAGCCCTTTCCAGGGAAGTGCAGGACATGTTCAAACAGGGCAACGTCACCTTCGTCGGCAACCCGTCTGCAGTGGAAATAGAGGGGGTAAGAGTCATGATCTACCACGGCAGGTCCATCGACGACCTGGTATCCAATTTACCCGGCGCATCGTACTCCCGGCCCGAGCTCGCCATGGCCGAACTCCTCAAACGCCGCCACTTATCGCCCATCTACGGAGGCAGAGTGATGATCGCGCCCGAGGAAAAAGACCACTTCATCATCGACCCCATACCCGAGATCATCCACAGCGGCCACGTCCACACCGTAGGCGTCTGCAGGCACCGCGGCGTCATCCTGGCAAATTCCGGAACATGGCAGGGCCAGACCGAATTCCAGAAGAGAATGAACATCCAGCCCGACCCGGCCCGCATACCCCTCGTCGACCTCAATACCGGCGAGGTTTCGATAGTCGGGTTCCGTGAATAGCTCCATGGAATTGCTATCACCATAGAGGCACAGAGGTGCACAGAGTTCCTAGTTTACCACAGAGGGCACAGAGGGCACAGAGGGCACAGAGTACTGGTTTTACCACAGAGGGCACAGAGGTGCACAGAGGCTTATTTAACAAGTGATTATTTTTCAATACATTTCATCAAAATTCTCTGTGTGTCTCTGTGCCCTCTGTGGTGAACCACTCTCTGAGTATCTCGGTGGTGAATAGCCGATCCATCCTCTATGGTTCGCTGCGGGCTGCCTTTAAATACCGGGAAGGCGATACTTAAGTGATATCATGCCGGGGAACATCAAGCTCAAGCTGTACCTTGATTCGGGCGTCCTGCTCAGTTTGCTGAGGGATGAGGAAGCGAACGGTGTCAGGCTCGGGGAGAACGTGGCGAAGCTGCTCTATGAGGCGGCGGAGGGGAAATACCAGGTGCTCGTATCCGAGCACACCGCAGCCGAGCTGGTCGCCGCGGGGGCTCCGCGAGAGTACGTGGACCAGGTGCTGCGGCCTATGATGCTGCTGCACGGCGGGGATTTGCTGGTGGCCAACGAGAGCATCATCATCGGGGCGCTGAAGCTTTCGAGGACCTACGAGATCCCCTTCCTCCGGGCGCTGCACGTAGTTTTTGCACACCGGAACAACGCGCTGATCGTCACGAGGGATATGAATACCATGCTCAACGTGCGCAGCTTTGCCGGGATCATGTCCCCAGAAGACCTGATCAGCATGGGCTGACAGCCGCCGGTAATGTGACTGGCACGCTTTAAGACCGCCTCCCCCGGGAGGCAGTTCACATTTCTCAAAACAGTTCTATCGGCTGAACTTCCCGATCTCTTCCACGTAAGCCCGGGCAGCCTTCTCGTCGTCGCCGCCGGCCTGCTCCAGCAAGGCCTTCCACTTCTCCTCCCGGAGCTTCTCGATCTCTGCCACGGTATCGCCGGAACCCCGGCCTTTGAGCATGCCTTTCTGGTAGTCGATCAGCTGCTTCATGAGGCCTGCGATGGCGGCTTTCCTGTCGGGGTAGTCTCCCCTGGTGACTGCTTCGTCGATCTTGCTCTGTACGTCCGGTTCAGCCATTGGATCACGTCGATAGAATCTTGCCTGCAATACGCAGGCTATATTAAGTAGTCTCAGAGGATAAAAATAAAAAGCTGTCGCCTGCTATGCGCGTAATCCGCGCGGCCTCCGCGTATGCCTTATAAACGTCGACGGTTGCAACAAAATCCCTCCTCCATTCCGCCCACAAATTTTAAATATTATCTATGATAGGATTCTTGCTGGAGTTCAGTATGACATACGTTGACGACGACGACTTCGACGAATTTGATGCAAGGGACGAGATGGACGACGACCTGGAGGCTGACGAGTCCGGACGCTGCGACGAGTGCGGTCTCAAAGTCAAGAAGGACGACGCCACCGTATGCCCGGCCTGCACTGCCACCTACCACCGGTGGTGTGTGACCGAATGCAACCGCTGCAACACTCCGCTGAATTCCGACGAGGCCGAAGAACGCCGGCCAGTCAGGGCAGCAGGAAAACGTGCGGCACCTAAGAAGAAGACGACAGTCAAGGCTGCGTCCACTGTAAGAGCTTCGAGGGCGCGCTAAAGCATCTCGGCTCTATACTTTTTTGAATTGCTTTCATGCCGTATGTGTGAACTCAAAGGGGTGTCGTCTGCCTCGAGCTAGTTCAGCTTCTTAAATCATATTTTGCTTACATCGCCGGTCAATACCAGCAATAGCGATTTTCTATAACAATTCTCGCGGGTCGACGGCCGCCCAAAAAGAATATAACCTAACACGCGGGTCGACGGCCGACCTGATGGTCGGCCTACTACGGTTTTTCGGGTGCTGCGCCGTCAGGGCCGGGCTCGCACCCTCGCAATGACAGGCCGGCTGGCGCTACGCAGCCGCCGACCTCACATTGCTTCGCAAGCCCTAAGCGACGCCACTTCGTAGGCGTCCATTGCCCTGCCGCCTCCGCATCCCTCCGCTTCGCTCCGGGCAGACCCGAAAAACCTCCGTCGACCGCATACAGTTAGTACTTATTCTATCGGCGAATCGGTACTACTTGAAAGGTTTAGCGGTCGGCGAGGCGTTTCGGGCTTGTCCTGCCCATCAGCGATGATACGGAGATAACGGGGCAATGGACGCCTACGAAGTGGCGTCGCTTAGCGCTTGCGAAGGGGGTTCGACTGGCGTAGCCGAAGGCGCAGCCAGGTCGTGCCTCCGAGGGTGCGAGTGCGGTCCCGGCATCGGAGTACCAGAAAAGACGAGTAGCCCGTCAGTGGACGGGCGTCGACCCGCGATGAATTCTATGGAAAAACCGTATTATATAAAAAAGAAGATGTTTAAGCCTCTCACAAGGAAGCTTAAACCACCTCGATTTTCTCCAGGATCATGCCCTCGACCATCATGATCGGATTCCTCAGGGACTCTTTTATCGCAGCGTCCAGCTTCCACTCCTTGTCCGCATACAATGTAAAGAGTCCGTCGCCCTTCTTCACGTACTCCCCTTTCTTCTTGTGGAGAATGACGCCCACTCCTTTGTCGTGGGGGGCGCCGGCGAGGCGGCACATGTAGACCAGTCTCTTGTTGGATATTTCGAGGACGTAGCCGTCCTGGGGGGATAGCACGGTCGCGACCTTGTCGCCGATGGGGACCATGTCGGAGGTGACCTTTGGGTCGCCGCCCTGGACTTCGATGATCTCCTTGAACTTTTGCAGGGCTTTGCCGCTCTTGACCAGTTCGACGGCCATCTTCGCGCCCTCGTTCTTTGGGGCGACGCCGCCCATTTCCAGCATCATGCCGGAGATGGCGATGGTCTTCTCCAACAAGCTCCGGGGCCCTTCGAACTTTTCAAGCATGACCATGGCCTCCCTGACTTCCACTCCGCCGCCGATGGCCCGGCCCAGCGGGGTGCCGCCATACGTTAAGGCGCACTCGATCTTCATGCCTAACCGGTCGCCGAGTTCCATGAAGTCCCTGGCGAGCTTCCTGCCTTCCTGCACTGTCGGAATCTTGGTCTCGTTGCCGCACGGTATGTCGAGCACCATAGTGTCTGCGCCTACGGCAAACTTCTTGGCCATGACCGACGCCAGCAACTGGGATTTCGGGTCGATGGACAGCGGGTATTCGACGTTGATGATCTTGTCGTCCGCCGGGGCGATGTTGGTGGCCCCGCCCCAGACGAGGCAGCCTCCGACTTTGGTCGTCATCTTCTTGATCTCGTCCGCCCTGAAGCTGACGGGGCAGAGGATTTCCATGAGGTCTGCGCTGCCTCCGGCGCCGGTGATGGCCCGGCTGCTGGTCTTGGGGATCAGCAGGCCCGCCGCGGCGATGATGGGCACGATGCAGAGCGAGATCTTGTTGCCGGGGACGCCGCCGATGCTGTGGTGGTCCATGACCGGGTGGACGTCGAACGAGATCTGGTCGCCCGTCTTCACCATAGCCCGGGTCATCCACTCGATCTCGTCCGAGTCCATGGTGTAGATGTACGATGCCGTGACGAAGGCGGTCAGCTCGACCTCGGTGAGGTTGCCGTCCACGATGTCCTCGATGATGGCGTGCATCTCTTCGCTGGTCAGCTTTTGCTTGTCCATCTTCTTCCTGATGAAGGAGACTGACTTGGGCTTGGCCGCGGGCAGCACTTCGACCACCTCATCGGGCACTACCTTAATGGATTCCCACGCTTCGCGGTAGATGCCGATTTTGCCCGGGCTCACGATGGCGTCCGTCGTCTCTACGACCGCAGTAATAGTATCCTTGTCCTTCACCTGGACGCGGTCGCCCGCCAGCACGCCTAGCTCCTCCGCGTCGGCGGAGTTGATGATCACTTCGTACCGGCCCACTTCGATGTCATAGGGCTGTGCTCTGAGCTTCATTCATTAACCTCGATGGGGTTGATGTAATTAGAGTTACCCTGATGACAAATATACTTTCTTGGGATTAACTTCAGGGCCTTCAGCCTGGTACAGGTGTCGGTAAAGGTCGGCCTCGGCCCGGCCTAAGGTATGCCATATGGGGAAACCATAATAGAGTAATCGGGCGATCCAATCAGTTTACAGGCAACCGCCTGCTAACAGAAAGTATTTTTCCTTTTTAGCCGAGCTATAAGCGCCAAAAGCTGATACGACCAGTATTATTGGCGATATTTTAATAAGAAGGTGATCATTTGAACGCTCGGCTCGTGGCAATGGCGTTAGCCATGTTCTTATTCGCCAATATTCTTCTCTTCGCCGGCGCAGCAGGCGCGGAGGCCTCTGTCTCGACAGAGATCGTAGACACAGGGTATCGTCCCTGGACTCACGGCTTCTCTTTCCAGAATTTCGGCGACCCCGAGGTGTACTACGGCATCGACCTCGGTGCTGTGCTGGGATCCGATTTCCACGACGAGATCTTTCGCCACACGGGCCACTGCTACGGGATGGCCAGCGCGAGCGTCGACGACTTTCTGGCCAACCGCACTCCTGCAGACCAGCCGATCGACGAAGCCATGCCCTGCATCGACCGGATCCAGACAGATCAGTCCTTCTACTATATTGCGGAGTACGCCCGGTTTCCGTTCGGCGGCAAAGCCCTGGACAACCGGGCCGAGTACGAAAAGATCATAGAACGGCTGAAGTCGGGAAAGCCTGCGGTGATCGGCGTCTACTATTCGGCGGGAGGCCATCCGGGGCACGCGGTGGTCGCGTACCGGGCGGACGTCGGCGAAAACGAGACGCGTATTTCGGTCTACGATCCGAATCTGCCCCCTGCCATGTATCCCTATGTGGAAGCTCCGCTGACGGCCGTCTACTACCTGAAAAACGGGTCGTTTCAATACGATAATGGCCAGCCTTTCGACCAGGTGCGGCTGAACGACCTCGACGCCTCGGGCATCGCCGCAGGCCGGGCCCTTGCCGCCAGCCTGGCGTCTCTCCCCGGAGCCCTGCTTTTCCTGCTGCTCATGCGCCGATTTCCACCAGGACTTTAACGTCTTCCTTATCCCCTTTCAGGCCTTCTTTCACGTTCTCCAGGCGGACCCTGCGGCTGAACATCCGCTCCAGCAGGCCGGGCCACCGGCGCTCTATCGATGTCAGCCGGTCGATGCCCCGCTCGAAGTGGACCCGGTTGCTGCTCACCGTGCCGAAGACTGCCTTGTTGTGCATTACGAGATCCTGGTTTACGCAGTCGGTGCACACCGAATGTGTCCGCTGCTCCGGGGATAAGCCGGTCAGGCAGACGATCCCGTTGCTGTCAGTGAGGCCTATCGCCTTGAACGCGATCTCGCTGGAGCCCGTCGCCTCCACGATCATGTCTAAGGGCCCCTGCAGTTCGGCGATTTGCTCGATCGGGGTCTCCTTCACGTTAAAATACTCGATGCCGGCTGCTTCAGCTATCCGGGCCTTCAGGCTCTCCCGGCTCCGGGTGGCGAAGGTGCTCACCTCCAGCCCGACGTCTCTCAAAATAAGCGCAGCCAGCAGCCCGATGGGGCCTGCGCCCGCGACCAGCGCCCTCCGGGGACGCCAGATCATGCGTTCCTGGATCTTGAACGCCTGCTCGATGCCCTTCTCCACAATGCTCAGGGGCTCCAGCAGCACTGCGACCTTCCGCAGGGACTGCGGGACTGGGATCAGGTTTTCCGGGCGCTCGGTGTAGTATTCAGCCATATACCCGTGCATGCCCTTGATCCCCCGCTCGAGGTAGTCGTCTGAGTCGCACATGTCTGGCTGTCCCGTCCTGCACGCGAAGCACATCCCCGGGCACGACCGGCGGACGGTGGCCACGACCAGATCGCCTTTCCGAAAAGCCCTGACGTCCTTGCCCGCCTCTTCCACGACTCCGAGGTTCTCGTGGCCTATGATCAGGTAATCGCTGCCGGCAGGCGCCTCCCCGATGATGCCCAGGTTGAGCTCCTCGTCAGTGCCGCAGACGCCGGCCTCCAGCATCCTCACTAAAACTTCGCCAGCCCCGGGCCGGGGCCGATCGACGTCGATGACCCTGAGGCTGTCCTTCTTGCCGGGTGTGATGGCTGCCGCTTTCATAAACTACCTCGAGATCGCTGGATCAGGGATATTGCCGGAGGCCGGGATTATGGATTTATTACTGGCGATTCTCCGAATCCTGTCTTAGGCAGGGTCGCCCGCCGATCTTCCGGCTACAAGTACATGCTCTTCTCGATCTCCTTGCTGCCCTTCCGTTTCAGTTCTCCGCCCACGTTCTGGTAGAATCTCATAGCCTCGTCGGTTACCGAAGGCTCGGTGGTCTTCAGGGCTTCCATGAAGTGCTTCTTTCTGACGACGGTCGCCTTCAGGTCTTCCCTGAGCGCGAGCCTGCCGGCTTTTTTGCACAGGTAGGCGATGTCTGCGCCTGTGTACATATCGGTCCTGTCCACCAGCTCTTCCAGCTTCACGTCCGGGGCGACAGGCATGCGGCGCATGTGCACCTTGAAGATCTCCCTCCGGGCGCCCCGGTCGGGCACCGGCACCAGGATGATCTCGTCGAACCGGCCCGGCCGCAGCAGGGCGGGGTCGATGATGTCCGGCCGGTTGGTCGCGCCGATGACGACGACGCCCCTGAGCTCTTCCAGGCCGTCCAGCTCGGACAGGAGCTGGTTGACGATCCTTTCCGTGACCCTGGGCTCTCCGCTGGCCCCGCCCCTCACCGGGGCGAGTGCGTCCAGCTCGTCGAGGAAGACGACCGCGGGAGAGACCTGCCGGGCCTTCTTGAACACCTCGCTGATGTGCTTCTCCGACTCGCCGTACCACTTGGACAGCAGATCGCTGCCCTTCGCCGTGATGAAGTTCGCCTGGCTCTCGTTGGCGATCGCCTTGGCCAGCAGCGTCTTGCCCGTGCCGGGCGGGCCGTACAGCAGCACGCCCTTCGGGGCTTCGACGCCTATGCGCCGGAACGAGTCCGCGTATCTCAGCGGCCATTCCACGGCTTCCCGCAGGAGCATCTTGACGCTCTCCAGGCCTCCGATGTCTCCCCAGGTGACGTTGGGCACCTCGATCATGATCTCTCTCAGCGCGGAGGGCTGGACGATCCGCAGCGCCTCCTCGAAGTCCTGGCGGGTGACGCGCAGCTTGTCCAGTACCTGCACGGGCAGAGACTGCTCTTTCATGTCGATGTTCGGGAGCACCCGGCGCAGGACGTTCATGGCCGACTCCTTGCAGAGCGCGGCGATGTCCGCGCCCACGAAGCCGTACGTCCGGTCGGACAGCTCGTCCAGGTCCACGTCGGGGGTGAGCGGCATACTCCTCGTGTGGATCTGCAGGATCTCCTTCCTTCCGGCCTTGTCCGGCACCCTGAGCTCGATTTCACGGTCGAACCTGCCCGGCCGGCGCAGCGCGTTGTCGATCGCCTCCGGCCGGTTGGTCGCGCCGATGACGATGACGTTCTTCCTGGACTTCAGGCCGTCCATGAGGGACAATAGCTGGGCCACCACTCTGCGCTCCACCTCCCCGGTAACTTCCGCCCGCTTGGTGGCGATGGAGTCCAGCTCGTCGATGAAGATGATGGCGGGAGCGTTATTCTCCGCCTCCTTGAACACGTCTCTGAGGTGCTGCTCGGACTCGCCGTAGTACTTCGACATGATCTCCGGGCCGTTGATGGAAGTGAAGTACGCGTCCGACTCGTTAGCCACAGCTTTGGCCAGCAGCGTCTTGCCGGTGCCCGGGGGCCCCAGGATCAGCACCCCCTTCGGGGGATCTATGCCCAGCCTGTTGAACAGCTCGGGGTACTTCAACGGCAGCTCGATCATCTCTCTGATCTTCTGTATGGCGTCCCTGATGCCCCCCAGGTCTTCATAGGTCACCTCTGGCACCTCAGTCCTGGAGATCTCGGTCGCCTCCGGCATCAGCTGAATTTCAGTCACCTCGGTTATCTTTACTATGCCCGCCGGGACGGTCGACGCCACGGCCAGCTTGACCTCGCCCAGGCCCAGCGAAGGGTTGGAGAAGAAGTCGCGGAAGAACTCCTCGAACATCAGGTTGGAGTTGAACGACTGGCTCGGCGGGTTGTACGTCGACGTGGACACGATGTCCCCCTGGGACACCGGCCGGTTGAGAAATGAGGCCTGCAGGCTGTCGGGAGATGCGTAGATGCGTATGCCTTTCTGAACAGGCGTCAACACCACTTTCCTGGCCTCGTTCCACCGGGCGCGGGAAATCTCCACATAGTCCCCCAAAGTAGTCCCCGCGTTGTGCCGGACGATGCCATCCACCCTGATGATGTCCAGGTGCATGTCCGAGGGAAAGGCGCTGCCCACGATGGCCGAGGTGGTCCGGCGGCCCGTGATCTGGATGATGTCGCCGTACGAGACGCCGATTTCCTTGATGTGGCGCTCGTTGATCCTCGCGATGCCCCTCCCGACCTCGCGCTTATCTGCTTCCGCCACCTTCAGCCGCAGCTTAGCTTTCTCCTCTTTCTGCACGGTCATCGTCAAACCTCAACAGAATAATAAATATAATCAATATAATATAAATGTGAGTTTCGGTTATCACGGCATTTAGCGCAGGCTAGAATAATGGCATGCATGGCATGCGGTAGGCTGATCTTACAGGTGATCAAGCTGGCCAGATAATATAGTTATATACAAAATTGGATTTTTTAAGTCAAGCTGGTGAAAAACTTCTGGAGGTCGGGGAGTTCCCTGGAGGTCTGGGAGGATTTTCAGGCCGGGAGGTTGGAGAGGGTGGAGAGGTCTGAGAGGAGGATTGGGAGTGTGGAAAGGTCTGAGAGGATTTACTTATATATTCTCTCTGACCTCCGGGTACCTCACATAACCCCCTCTCAGAACTCCTGATCTCTCTGACCTCTCAGCTTGAAAGTCCTCTCTATACCCGGAGAACCTCTCCGACTTCATTTACGAGTGCCTGGCGGCATTTTCGACCAATAGCAGGGTAATAGCGCAGCGTACGCCGGTTATGGAAGTATTAAGGCTTAGCCTGTGCACTTTACTTAGCTATCCTTTGATCTTGACTCCATTGTACTTTCTGAGGACGTCCACTACTTCCCGCAGCTTGTCCTTCGGCTCCCCGTCATCGAACTCTCCGAGGGACTGCTCTATGAACTCGATCCGCTTCTCCACCTGCTTCATGCAGGCATCTATTGCCTGTTCCCGGGGCATGGTTTCGAGGTACATGAGGGGCAGGATGTAGGACTGCTGCAACGAGATCTTGTTCTCGTCGTCGATCCGGGTGAACTCGATCAGGTCGTCCACAATCTGGTAGGCGATGCCGAACTCTTCTCCCATCTTCCGGCAGAGCTCTGCCTTATCGTCGGAGACGCCCGCGATCCTCGCGCCGATCTCGAAGCACGAGGCGAAGGCCGTCGCAGTTTTCCGGCGGACGCACTCGAGGTAGTAGGCCTCGTCAGTCTTCGATCTCCTGGTTTTGATGTCGAGCACCTCTCCTTCGGCCAGCTCCAGGCCCATCCGGCCGAATGCCTCGATCGACTTCGCATCGTAGCCAGAGTAGAGCATCACTGCCCTGGATATCAGGTAATCGGCGGACACAGTGGCGATGAAGATGCCGAACTTCTCGTGGGAAGTCAATTCTCCCCGGCGCTTCAGGCCCTCGTCGAGTATGTCGTCCTGGATCAGGGACGCCGTGTGGATGCACTCTATCCCGAGCGCGGCGTTCAGCGCTTTTTCAACGGTACCGCCGTTCAGCTCTGCCATGATTAACAGCGTGAGAGGTCGCAGCCTCTTCCCGGAAGTCTTCAGCGAATGGGCCATGCCCTGCCTGATCTCCGGCAGCTCGACTCCGGCCAGCAGCTGATCAATACCCTCATTGATCGCCCTCATCTCTTTCCAGTTTTGCATACGAGTCACTAGATGATGATAGATTGCCGATTAATTATTGCTGCAAGCTTATATTTATTCCTGTCCAGCCGCTGCGCCCGCGTACAGATAGCGTAACTAATACAGGCGACTATATTACAGATGCTTTCTATCCGGCACCAAAAGGTTTAAGCGAAATCCCCCCGCATTTAATGCCTATAGGGGATAATATCGATGGATGGTGCAGGAACGACCATTTTCGACAGGATAGAGCAGAAGCTCTCCGCGGCTGGCGCAGAGGTCGACATCACGGACCTCAAAGAGGCGGTCAGCCAGTACGATGCGAAGATATCGGAAAACCCGGCGGACACCGAGAGCCGGATCATCGGCCTCGAGCTCAAGCTCGTCATGCTGGCCAGAATGCTGAATGCGGCCATGGACGTGCTGCCCAGTGGCAGCGCGGCAGCCTCAGCCAGCGTTCCCGAGACGCCCTTCGACGACGAAGCCTCCGCTCCTAAAGCGGCTCCGGCACAGGCTGCCACCAGCAACGGCCCGAAGAAGAAGCGCCTCAGGCAGAACCCCGCGACCGGCGTCATCGAGGAGATCGAGGACACGGAAGAGGACAACGTCATCGTGGCCGACGGCCGGATCAGGTTCAGCGGCGGCAAGGCCATCCCCGTGAGGGATGAGAAGAAGTGCGTCTTCATCAACGCAGTGGACGACGAAGCTCCCGGCCCGATCAAGAAGAAGTAAGTGGACCGATAGCGCAGAACGCCTGTCGTACTGACAATTATCAAAGATGGCTGTGCTTTAGATAGCCACAGCCATCTCCCCCCAATTTTAAGCGAGAGTTTCTCTGAATCTGTGGCGAACCGTTCTCTATGGGTCTCTGTGGTAAATTATTCACCACGAGCTAGTAGTCCTCGTCCTCATCGTCGTCCAGCGCAGCTTTCGCCTTCTTTCTCGGCGCATACGTCCGTTTCCTGGTGGTGCCCACTAAAGCGTTGTACTGCTCCTGGGTGATCTTCTCCGGATCCTCGACGCCCTCTCTCAGTAACTTAGCCTCCGCGGCGGCCGGGTTGAGCCGCTCGATGCGGGCGATCTCGTGGACGGCGTCCAGGTTTCTCACCGTGCGATCCAGATATCCCAGGATGTCGCCTTCGAAGGCGTTCAGGTTGTAGTCGGCGGCTATCGCTCTCGCTATGCCGTGGGGGTCTTTTCCTTTCAGACGATAGGCGATCAGCTTCTTGCTGAACTTGCGCTCGGCGCAGCCGCAGAACGGGCTGTCCTCGCACACGCAGTCCAGGAAGTCGGCGCTGAACTCCAGGAACTGGTCCCGCATCCCGTGGTCCATCTTCGCTATCGCGTCGCAGGAGAAGACGATGTCGAGGCTGGACGGGCTGAACACCCTTGAGGGCACGCTGATGCCGATGATCTTCGATAACCTGTCTGCTCCTCTGAAGTACACGGCGTCGAACGCCTCCAGCTCGACGGCGATGTCCAGCGGGGCGACCTTCTTTCGCAGCCGGTCCCGGATCAGGAGGGCGTTCGCGACGCTGAGGAAATGAGTCACGACAGCCCGGCCCATCTGCGTCTGCTTCACCAGGCCCTTTTCTTTGACCAGCAGGCCGCCGGAGACGCATTTCTGGACCAGCGCAGAGGTCGGGCAGGTGATGCCCAGCATCCCGTCGTTGATCTTCTCCAGCACCTTCTCCTCCGGTGCGACGCTAGTATTCGCCAGGCATTCCTCCATCTGCTCCGGCTCGTCATAGCAGACGTTCACGTGCTCGGCGCTGCCGCCCAGCAGGCGGAATGCGACCTCTTCCTCGCTCTCCCCCTCGATGGTGCTGTCGGGGTCGGAGAGGACGACGACCTTGCCGAGGTCGTGGAAGTCTGGCCTGCCCGCCCTGCCCTGCATCTGCTGGAACTCGCTGACCGACAGCCAGTCTTTGCCCATCGCCAGGGACTCGAAGATCACCTGCGAGGCGGGGAAGTCCACGCCTGCCGCAAGAGCTGCCGTGGTGACCACTACCTTGATCTCGCCCTTCGCGAACCGGTCCTCCACGCTCTTGCGCTGCGGGTACGTCAGGCCGGCGTGGTATGGGGCGGAGTTGATGCGGAGCGCCTGGCTGATGGAGTGGCACTTCTTCCTGGAGTTGGTGAAGACGATGGTCTGGCCCTTGAAGCCTTTCGAGGAGGTCTTCGAGTACTCCTTGGAGGCGTACTCGTCGATGAGGCGGTACTTCTCGTGCTCCTGCGCGAAGATCAGGTGCCTTTCGAGAGGCACGGGCCTGTGCTCGTACTCGACCAGCGTCCCGCCCAGGTGCTTTGCCACCTCTTTCGGGTTGCCGATGGTCGCCGATAAAAAGACGAACTGGGCGGCGGGGGCGCAGGCCTTGAGCCTCGCTATGAGCCCGTCCAGCCGGTGGCCTCTCTCCGGGTCCTCCAGCATGTGCACCTCGTCGATCACCACGGTGCCGATCTTTTTTACCCCGGCGGGGCCGGAGGTGCGGAGCACGTAGTCCAGGCCCTCGTACGTGCCCACCACGATGTCCGAGTCCAGCGAGGTGTTCAGCTTGACCGAGTTCAGGGAAATCCGGGACGTGCCCACCCGGATGGCGGTCTTCAGCCCGAGGGGGGAGTACCGCTTCTTGAACTGCTCGTACTTCTGGTTGGCCAGCGCGACCAGCGGCACCAGGAACAGCATCTTCCCTTTGCCGGCCAGGATGTTGTTGACGCCCGCGAGCTCGCCGATCAGCGTCTTGCCCGTGGCGGTGGCCGAGACGACGAGCTGGCTCTTGCCTTCGAGCAGGCCGGAGCTCACCGATTTGGACTGCACCGGGAGGAGGCTCTCCACCTTGCCGAGGAGTACCTCTTTGAGTTTCGGGTCGATCTTGAGGTCGGAGACCTTCACCGGCTTAATCCTCGACTCCGCCGCCGGGATCAGGTCGAACTTCGTCAGCTCCGGGGGCAGGTTGGACGGGTTGAGCAGGGCGAGCACCCGGTTCAGGTCCCTCGTCTTCTCGAGGATGGCCTCCATCCGGTCGAGGCCCTTCGAAGTGATCCTGCCCCGGAAGCTCAGCTCCCTCTTCAGCTCTTTTTTGGCGCAGTCCAGGCAGACCAGCTCGCTCTTGAACCTGACCATGTCGGGCTTCCTGAAGGTGATCTTATCCTCCATCAGGCAGAACCGGCAGACGCCTATCCTCTGGGACGTGAGCTGGTAGGCTTTCAGCATGTCGTTGAGCGGCTGCTCCTGGGCGTCCGCCATCATCGTGGTAAAAAGGCAGTCGGCGGCCTTGAGCAGTTCCGTGAACGTCGACACCGGCAGGTACTCGTCTCCCTTTTCCTTGATCACCCTCACCTTGAGCGGCCTGATGCCCCTGGAGGTCTCCTGCACGGTGAGCACGCCCGAGAAGACGGGCGTGCCCTCGCCTTTCACAGGGTAGACCCGGTACTCGTCCTTGCGGTAGGGCACGAAAACGACGTATAGCGCCATGTATTACTCGGAATAGATGATGCTGCTCATATAAATCGTTATTTGCTCCCGAGAATATATGCGGAATGAGCGCGGATAGTGCATCATGGATCTCGAAAGGCCCCGGTACCCAGAGTCTCTCATCGACCGCATGAAGAAAGAATACCCGTTATCCTGCATCGGGTGCGAGTTCCTGCGCGCTCTGCCCGACCGCACCACCCTGTGCACCTACGGCGGCAGCCCCAGAAAGGTCGACGTCCTCGACCCGCTGGTGTCCAACAGGACCTGCAAGCACAACAAGCCGGAGCCGGGCATACTGGACATGCCGGAAATCCCGAAGCCGGGATCGCCTTCCGGAGAGCGGTAGCTTTCCCCTGTTCTATCTGCCCAATCGCCCTGAGGGTGGATTAACAGATTATGACAGAAAGGGTTAATACTAGCAACCCAGATATCCTCCCGGCTCAGGCCTCGTTCTGGAGGCGGTCCAGGAAGTCTAACCGTGTCGGAAGGGCATAGATCATCTTCAATGTTGCTGGCGTGTCTGCTGTTCATCGGCGTGATGGTCGCAGTAGTTCTCTTCTACGGCGCGCTGTCCGGCAGTCAGGCAGAGCCTGTCATCGCTACGCCTACAGCGGGTAACATTAGTTTCGTGAGCGCCGATCTGGACCAGTGGCAGCCTCTCGGCAGCTCTCACTCGTCCACCGTCACTTTCCGCAGGGACTATTCGGGCGTGGAAGAGATCAGCGGCAACCTGACCTTCAGCCTTCCCGACGACGGTTATAGCGCTAAATCCGTCTCTTTCAAAAACTGGACCCGGGGCTCGGACCTGACCCTCGAGTTCGACTACACAGTGCCCCCGGACGGGTACGCGGGCGCCATCTCTCCGGAGTTCCGGCTCGACCTCGACGAGGTGAACGAGACGCTGGCCTTCGATTACCTCGACGAGACCGGGAAATATATTTTCGTCACCTTCGCCATATCCGATCCCGACCCCGCGGGCGACAACCTCGGGAACGACGATCTCAGCACCCTCGTGCCCACCGGCTACTATGATCAGCGTTTCTTCACGAGGCAGGCGGAGGCGTACAATAATTCCCTGCACGCTGCCATGGGACTGACCAACGGTGTGGAGCCCTACCGCACGAAAGACCTGTACGGGGCTATGAAAAACCTGACCTCGTACGTAAACCGCCAGATGACCTCCGATACGGACCGGTGGCAGAAAGACCCATATTATGGTGAATTCACCCAGAGCGACTGGTACATAGGGTTCAACCAGTCAGGCTACGGCCCCCGGTATCACGGGATCTGCAAAGACTACGTCTCGCTGGCCCGGTCCTACTACAGGTCCATGGGCATCCCGGCAAAGTTCATCATCTGCGTGGAAAAGAACCGGAACGACTCCGTCTACAGCCACGCCTGGCTCGAGGCCTGGGACGGCTCGAGGTGGATCCACGCCGACCCCACGTGGAACGTGTTCGACAATCCCCGGCACTATAAAGAGAATGGCTACTACGACATCCAGATCAGAGAGCTTTCCGTGTGCGTCAAAAAGCCGACCAGCATCAAGACCTCCGGCGTCGACGACCTGATCTTCCAGGCGTGGATCTACTGGGACTGGGAAGACCGGCTCGACTTCGACGTCGTGGTCGACAGAGGCATGGACCCTATGTATAACTAGTTGCAAACAATCCCGGGACGCGATCGTTTTTCTTCCCGCGCCTTCAGATGGGGAATATGTTCCTGGTGATCTTGCCCACCCGGCCGCCGATGACCCACCCGGCGACGGCCATAGCGGGGGCGAGTCCGCAGCACCCGCATACTGGATTGAGGCCGAGGCCCGGCTCGCCGAAGATGGCGGTGAATATGGTAGCCCCGGCGACTGCTATCGAGAGGGTGGCTGCCAGGGCGATGGCGCCGGCCATCCGGGCTTCGCCGTCGCTGCCGATGGATTTGCGAAGCTGGATCACGGTGAGCACCGGCGGGGCGAAGGTGGCGACGGCCGCCAGCATGAGCGCCGCGACCAGGCCGGGACGGGTGTCGAGGCGGATGCCCAGAAAGACGAACGCGACCGCTATGATCGCGCCTATGGTGGCGCCGGTGATCGCCGCGGCTACGAGGTTTTCGAACGAGAAGTAGACGGTGTGGTGGTAAACGTTGGTGTGCCGGGGGGCCTCGTATCCGTAATCGGCCCACGTATTGCCGGAGTATCCGGTGCTTCTGTATGTCTGGTACCCCGGCGAGGGCGATCGCAATGCCGCATCATATCGCTCTCTGGCTACGGGGTCTGAAAGCGTCTGGTACGCCTCATTGAGCTGGCGC
Source organism: Methanocella arvoryzae MRE50 (assembly GCF_000063445.1). Classification (NCBI taxonomy): domain Archaea; kingdom Methanobacteriati; phylum Methanobacteriota; class Methanomicrobia; order Methanocellales; family Methanocellaceae; genus Methanocella; species Methanocella arvoryzae. Next base: position 1,773,185 of record NC_009464.1, on the reverse strand, counting down.
ATCTTCTCCGCAGCCTCTGCCGACTGGTTTTTGTCCGGGTGGTAGTGTAGGGCGAGCTGATGGTATGCCCGCTTGATTTCCCCGGGGCTAGCGTCCCGGCCGACTCCCAGCACATCGTAGTAGGTCCTCATTTTGCCTCCCGGAAGCTAGTGAAGTTTGATCGATCAGTCACGGCGGCAGGGATTATATATTTAATGCAGAGACGCGGAGAATCTATCATGGAGCTGATTCCTTGCTCGCGGCGGTGACCAACCGGGATTTCCCCATGCTGCGCGCGGTGCTCGCGAAGCTGTTCGAAATCGATCTCGAGTACGACCCGGCGCTGTTCCCGGACAGCAAAGCGTTCACCGGCCCCTTCAAGCCGGATAATGGCGACAGGCAGGGTAGCCGCCTACGATCGCTAGCTTCTTCTATGGGCCGCAGATATAAAGTATACAGAACCTTCCGACAGGTCGTCCGCCAGATCAGGGCCGCGGACCCGGAGAACAGGATAAGGATCGTTTTCGTCGACGGCGCCGAGGACCTCGCCTTCGGGATGGCACCGCACACGAACATCATCGGGTTCAACGTGGCCAGGCATAAGCTCATCTTCGTAGGCGTGCCTCCGGAGCTCGACCCCATCTCTCCGGACTGCGATCACACCCCGGAAACCATGGACTCTTACCTCGTGGCGGTGGCGCTCCACGAGCTGTACGAGAACCTCACCGGGGACGTCAGCCACTGCCGCAACCCCGGGAAGTGCATCAACTCTGTCTGCCGCCACCACGAGAACGGGACGTGCTGCGTCTGCATGGGCGGGCTGATCGACAAAAAGTACCCTGATTTGAGGCTGGAAGACCTGTTCTGCGAAGAAGATCTGTCGGAGCTCCGCAGGGCATTGAATAAGATGACCTGAGCCCGGGCTTCGGCTTCGTTCAGCTCTGGCTCAGATCGGCGATCTCGTACCCGACCCCGGCAGCCTCGAGCTTCTGGACCGCCTGCGGGGCCATGTCCTCGGAGATTACCAGCGAGGCTTTAACTCCCTTCATCGCCGCTTCCACCGCGGCTTCGACGGCCCCGAACCGGACTTCGGGCTTCAGCCCGGCCTTCCTCAGCGCTGCCAGCGCTTCGATGCCTGACACGCACACGATGCCGCTCACTGAGCGTTTCAGCGATGCACAGTCGACGTTATGCGAGCCGCCGCTTGCAATGGCCGGCACCCGGACCACAGTTACTTTTTCCTGCTTCAGCGGTATGAGGCCTTTCAGCCCTGACACGCCCACGTCCTCCCCGGCGCCCGCCGCGTTGATCGCGGTGCCGCTCGCGCTTCCGCTCCCCCGCCCGGCGTAGAGGACGCCCTCCTCCATGGTGAGGCTGACCACGTCATCCTTCTTTACCGGCTCCCGGGCGATCGCCGCCCAGACCGTAACCTGCCCGATCACGTTGTTGAGCACGTACTCAGAATAGTCTTTCAGCTCCCGCGCCCCGGAAATGATGGACTCTACACCCAGCGGTGTCACCGTGTACTGGCCCCGGCCCCCGGAGCTAATCATGCCCTCGGCTACCAGGTCTTTGATGTACTCAGATACGGCCTGCGGGGTAATCCCCAGGGAGTCGGCGATCTGGCTCTGCTTGATCTGGGGCTGGCTCGCGGCGACCTCCACGAGGATCTGGAACCGCGTCACCTCCCGCTTCTTCTCCAGCACCGTCATGATCTTATTCCCTGACTCGTCACGGCCGGTCCCTGACGATCTCCAGCCGCTGTCCCTTGACCGCGATGCGCCCCGACCGCTTGGCTATCGCCTTCAGGAACATGGGGCTCCGTTCGAACACCCGGGCGAGGTTGATCAGGGAAGCGTTCCCCTTTTCCACCTCGGCCTCGATGTCCTCGGCCAGCTTTCGCAGGCCCTCGTCCATCGAGAACGAGATCATGATCAGCTCGCTCATCTCCTTCATCGTGCACTGGAAGCTGGCTCGCACCTCGCTGTAGGAAGTACGGTACTCCAGCACCGGCTGCTGGCCGGGCTCAGGCATACGCCACCTGCTCTCGACAAGGCCGCCCTGCCGCAGGGCCTCAAGGCTCTTGGTAGTATCCTTGCCGGTGATCGTGTCCAGCTCCTCCTTCGTCTTCCACCCGGCCGACACCTCGTCGAATACCTGCGAGTGCAGTCGCGAGTTGAATACCTGCAAAAGCGGCACCATGTCCGCAGCATCATTGATGATCTTTGTCCTCTTAACGCTCGGCTCCATTAAACTGGGCTCCATCCATAAAACATGACATAGAAAAATATATCACAAATCGGCAATAAACTTTTTGAAGCATCACACCAATCTGAGCTAGTTTTATGAAAAAGGCAAAAATTACGGTAAAGGGTATTGTCCAGGGGGTTGGCTTCCGGCCGTTCGTCCACAGAATCGCAAACGAGGCCGGCGTCGTGGGATTCGTGCAGAACCTGGGCACCAGCGTCGCCATCGAGGCCGAGGGCGAAGACGCCGCCGTAGAGACCTTCATCGCCAAACTCAGGATCGGGCCGCCCCTGTCCCGCATCGACTCAGTGGAAGTAGAGTACCAGCCCTATGAGGTCAAATACAAGGAATTCGTAATCGAAAAGAGCGGCCTGTCCGGCTTCGGCGGCTTCATACCCCCCGACACCGGCATCTGCAATTCTTGCATAGACGACATGCGGCACACCGCTCACTATAAAGACTACTGGGCCACCTCCTGCGTAGACTGCGGGCCCCGGTACGCCATCATGGACACCCTGCCCTACGACCGGGAAACCACCTCCATGACAGACTTCCCGCTGTGCGAGGACTGCCTGAAAGAATATACCAATCCGAAGGACAGGAGGTACCACGCGCAGACCATCTCCTGCCCTAAGTGCGGGCCTAAACTCAGCTTCTATAATTCCGAAAGACAGGAGCTCTCGCCTCCCCTGGAACAGACGATCTCCGCCCTCCAGGACGGTAAAATAGTGGCCATCAAGGGCGTCGGCGGTTTCCACTTATGCTGCCGGATGGACGTGACGCCGCTGCTGCGGGAGCGCAGGAAGCGGCCGGAGCAGCCCTTCGCGCTCATGGCGCCGCTGCCCATGATCGAGGACTACGCCTGCGTATCCGAGGGCGAGCGCGGGCTGCTCGACTCGCTGAAGCGGCCGATTGTGCTGCTGCGGCGGAAGGACAACGTGCCCGAAGCGGTTTCCCCGGGCCTGCATACCGTGGGCTTCATGACCCCGTACACCGGCTTCCACCACCTGCTGTTCTCGAAAATTCGGGAGCCGCTCATCATGACCAGCGCCAACCTGCCCAGCGAGCCCATGGTCAGGGACAACGAGGAGGCTTTCGAGAGGCTGGGCGGCATCGCCGACTGCTTCCTGCTCCACAACCGCCGCATTTTGAACCGGTGCGACGACTCTGTCCTGAGGTGGAACAACGGCAGCATGTTCTTCACCAGGATGGCCAGAGGCTACGCTCCCACGTCCTTCGTCATGAAAGAGAAGGCGCCCAAAGCCATTTTAGCCATGGGCCCGGAGCTCAACTCGACCATATCGATCTACAAGGATAACCTGTGCTACGTCTCCCATCATCTGGGCAACATCACGAATCCGCTCGCGCTCGACAACCTCCGGGAAACCGTAGACCGTCTATTGAAGATGACCCAGGTGAAGCCGGAGATCATAGCCTGCGACCTGCACCCCTCCTTCCTGTCCACCCGGCTCGGCAGGGAGCTGGCGCAGAAGTTCGGCGCCTCGGTAGTGCCGGTCCAGCACCACCGGGCGCACATCGGCTCCCTCGTCATCGAGCATGTCGGCAGCGCCGACGTCAGCGTCGACGACATAGTCGGGGTGGCCATGGACGGCGTGGGCTTCGGGGAAGACGGCACCGTCTGGGGCGGGGAAATATTTACCGGCAAAGGCCACCCTGTCGGCCTGCTCCCGGTACCCATGCCCGGCGGCGACCTGGCCACCAGGTTCCCGCTGAGGATGGTCGCCGGCCTGCTGCACGGCTCCTCGATCGAGGATAGCCGCATTATAAAGATGCTGGAGCAGGGAATGACGGAGATCGAGGCGAACGTGGTCATGCGGCAACTCCAGACCGGCCTCAACGTAGCCCGCACCTCCAGCGCCGGCAGAGTGCTCGACGCGGTCGCCGCCGTACTCGGAGTATGCTACCGCCGGACCTACGAAGGCGAGCCCGCGATGAAGCTGGAGAGCGCCGCCTATTACGGCGACGCCAGCAACGTGAAGCTCCGCTGCGACCTGATCACGGAGAACGGCATGCAGTTCGTGGACTCCAGATCCCTGCTCGTATCAGTAGTAGAGGCACTGGATGCAGGCAAACGAAAAGCCGACATCGCCGCAGCAGCCCAGGAGACGCTGGCAAAGGCGTTCGCAGACCAGGCCTGCGAGGAGGCCAAGAAGGCCGGCAAAAACATCGTCGGCTTCAGCGGCGGGGTCGCAGTCAACGCGGCCATCGGCGCCGTCATCGAGAACACGGTGAAAGAGAATGGCCTCAAATTCGTCACCAACCACAAGCTCCCCTGCGGCGACGGCGGAGTCTCCTTCGGCCAGGCCGTGCTGGCCAACAGAACAGTCGAGAAATGAGCTTACGGGGGCACAGGGATTTAGTTTACCACAGAGGCACAGAGGTTCACAGAGATTTACTTAATAATCATGGGGCGTGCCCATATCTTTCTTTTAACTTATGGATTGGCCTACGTGCATCAGGCCTATATAGTTGATATAACCGAACAGCTTCGACACCCCAATACTTAAAATAGAATATTACTCTGTGTGTCTCTGTGTCTCTCTGTGCCTCTGTGGTGAGCCGTCGACGTGTTTCTCTGAAGCCTGTGGCTATTATTAAAAAAGGATTGCCGGGCCGGGGTAAGCCTTTATTCTATTTTTCCACTTTTTTGGTCACGATCTTGCCCCTGGTCTTTTTGGCCGGCTTTTTGCCGTAGTATTCGATGAGTCCATTGGACTGGAGCTCGCCGAAGGCCACGTCGGGGCGGATGACGGCGCTGCCTTTGCAGGTGACCTTGCCGAGGACTCTGGCGTGGTCGAGGGCCATGAGGTCGCCTTTGACGGTGAGGTCGCCTCTTATGATGGTCCAGGGGCCGAGGATCACGTTGTTGGCCTTGACGTCACCCATGGCCTGGGCGCCTTTGCTCAGGATGAGGTCGCCGTCTATGGCGACGTGTTCCAGCAGCCTCGAGTTCATTCCGGCCAGCAGGTTGACCCTGTAGTTGATAGGCTTGATATAGTTGGAATTTTTCCCTATTATCAGCGTATTAGACTCAATATGAGCCCTGATCGACGAACGATCCATCCCTTCAGCCATATACATTCACTTTTCAATCATAACGTATAAAAAGTTTATTTAACCCCACGGGTTTCAGGGCTCATAAATCGTATTATAATAAAAAGATTATCGTAAACTAATGGTTGCACTACTATTCCAGGACCCTGCGAATGCGTTCAAACCGCCTGTCGCCCTGGCCTTTGCTCTGCAAGAAAAACGGCCAGCGTCGCACTCATGGCCGATAGCTACCATCGCAGCCTCTGGCCGATGATAAGGGTAATTACCTCGGGGTCAGGCCTTTCCTCAGGGCAGTACGGGTATCGCAGAAGCCGGCGGCACATGTCCAGTGGGCATACTTGTGGATCAGAATATGACGCCCAGAGGTTACGGAAGACTTCCGGGCTGCAAGTAAGCAGCGCCTGTATGACGTGTCCCCTGAAAAGCTTCTCCGAGTATATATCGTCCACCCCGCCGCGCAAAGGAGTGTCTTTAAAAAATACTATATAATAATTATTGTCCTGCGGGCTGAAAGATCTATGCGGGGTACCGTCGCTTGCCTTTCGGTAGATCTGAGTTGTAAGCTCGTGCGGAAGAGAGGATCGCGGAAGCCCGACAAAGATATCGGGGGTTAGCCTGCGCTTTCAGCGCATGCGAGGTTTATCCGTGTGCCTCTTTACCGGATGATCAACAGCCCGCCAGCCTCCAGGATCGAAGCATCCCGGAAAGCTCAATAATTTATATAAACGCGTATTATTAAATCTTATAATGTGATTGCCCATGCTCAGGATTAACGACCGGGTTCCCGACTTCGAAGTGGATGCATTTGCTGACAACGATATCAAAAAGATCAAGTTTTCTGACTATAGGGGCAAGTGGATGGTGCTCATTTTCTATCCCGCCGACTTCACCTTTGTCTGCCCTACGGAGCTGGAGGAAATGGCTGACCTGTACCCGAAGTTCAAAGAGCTCAACGCCGAGGTGTTCAGCGTCAGCCGGGACACTGCCTTCGTTCACAAGGCCTGGCACGACAACTCCCCGGCGATCAAGAAGATCAGGTACCCGATGCTGGCCGATCCCACCGGTAAGCTATGCAGGGAGTTCGGCACCTACATCGAAGAGGAGGGCGTATCCCTGAGAGCCAGCTTCATCATCGACCCGGACGGATATCTGAAGGCGATCGAGATGCACGACAACAGCTTCGGCCGGAGCGCGAAAGAGCTGCTGAGAAAGCTGGAGGCGGCCAAGTTCGTCCACGACCACAAGGGGAGAGTATGTCCCGCCAGCTGGCAGCCGGGCGAAGAAACGCTTGAGCCCACCATTGATATGGTGGGCAAGATCTAGGGGAGTACCGCCGCTTGCCTTTCGGTAGATATGAGTTGTAAGGTCGTGCGGAAGGGAGGATCGCGGGGGCCTAACAAAGAGTATCGATGATTAGTCTGCGCTTACCAGCGCAGATATGTCGGGCCAGCCCTGCAATCCATCCATTAGTCCTCCGCCAGTCACCGTGGTATCGCGTGCCTCCATCTCTATCACTGATGCCTGCGGCCCATATTCTCACGGGACAGCAGGTCCCCGGCTTTCAGGGGTGTATACCACGCCGATTTGGCCCGCCACAGGCGGGCACGACCGACATATTTATTAATAAGGTGTGACATTTGGGTGTTGCTGAATTCTGGATGCCTCGGTGGCTTAGCCGGCATAGCGCGTCCTTGGTAAGGACGAGGTCGCGAGTTCAAATCTCGCCCGAGGCTCTAAAACTAATTCTTTGATTCTTCAACTTTTAGCTTTAGCTTAAGCTCTCTCAATCTCGCTAAGTACAAGGCCTGTTGCCCGAATTACCGGGTGTAGCGCCCTTCCTACCGGATCTTTGCCCCTGTAGCCTTTCTTATAGGTTCCAATTTTAGCGGTGAACGCTATCCGGTCGCCAGTTTGCAGCCGGAGCATCTCCAGCCTGCTGTCGTACCTGAACCACTGGTGATCTCTCACCAGATTGCCGTAGATGTCTTTGATGTCCACGAACAGGAACGTCTTTTCCCAGCAGAAGTTGTCCCGGACGATGCCGAACTCCTGGAAGATTCCAGTGTACTTCCCGTACTGGAGCTTCTCTGCTATGGCTCTGGCCAGGCTCTTCGGGGGCTTTCCGGAGTGCTTCTTTTCGAACCTGTGGCCGCATTTCAGGCACCGGTACTTCTGGAGCGACAGCCACTTCTTTTTTCCGGTACGCCTCCAGGCTACAGCGTACTCGTGGGGCTCGCCGGCGCACCTGGGGCAATGAACGGTCAATCGTGTCACTCCTTTTCTATACGAGTTCTATACAAGTGGTTTTATCTTGGTGTTATATAAGGGTTCTATCACAATCAGTTAATAGTAGATTTTTAATCAAATCTGCCTCTGCTGTATCCATTCACTTTCGCAGTAGCAGAATTCTTTCAATAGCCAGGAAACTTTCAGGCTGCACTTATGATAGCTTAATAATAGCTATGTCCTATATCACTTACAATACTATTAAATACAAGTATTAACTAATGGCTACTTGTCATGTCACATGTCAATATTTGTTGACATATAGTCTGGTGTAAGAGGTAGAGTTGAGGGGATATGGCTGAGTACGAGGATTTATTGAAGATATGGGCGAAGAGTGACCCTTTTCATCCTCTCCTATACCATATGATTGATGCTGGAAATGTTGCTCTGAGCCTTTTACAGACTCCTGCCTTCAAAGTAGTCGGAGATAAGTTCTCAAAGGCTACCGGCTGTCCACGAGAGGCATGCGACGTCTGGCTGGCATATCTCGTTGCCATGCATGATATCGGGAAATGCGATCCGAATTTCCAGCTCTTAAACGATGGCTACGCCGCTATCTTACGAGAACAGGGCATGCCTTTTCCTTCAGAGCCCGATAAGAAGTTTCGCCACGAGAGAAGTAGCTCTGAATGGGTCAGGGGATTACTGGAAGAAGCGGAATGGACTAGACGATCCCGCAATACGATTTCTAATAGCATACTCTTGCATCACAGCCGAAGTTCGGATGGAGAGCTCCTGAGCAGTCCCGAAATATGGGACACGATAAAGCGGCGGCTGGAAGAGGAGATTAAAAGGGTCTTCGATTACGATAACGAACCGGTCGATTTCAGCGACAATAGCGAAGCTGGTTTGCTGCTGAGCGGGCTCATCGTCTTAAGCGACTGGATAGCTTCGAATGAAGAGCTCATGTCCTGTAAGGGCCTTGAATGCTCAGTTCAGGATTATGCGTTAATTAGCAGGAACTGTTCCGAGAGGGCTATCACCCGTCTCGGGTTTAACGTTTCGGTATCCTGGCCTGAAAACAGCAGCTTCTCCGATGTGTGGCCCGGAGGTGGCTTCAAGGAACTACGCCCTGTCCAGAGGGCATGCGTAGACATTTTCCAAAGCGAAATTAAGCCGCGCCTGCTTATCATCGAAGCTCCGATGGGCGAGGGTAAAACTGAGGCCGGGATCTACTCGGCAGTTCAGCTTTTAAAGGAGTACGATCTATCCGGCATGTACGTCGCCCTTCCTACTGCAGCGACTAGCAATCAAATGTTCCAGCGGTTCAACGCGTTTCTCGACATGCACCAGAGCGATAAAACTGTAAAAGCACGCCTTGTGCACGGAATGTCATGGCTGGTCGACGATGCGAGCAGCTTCGCTGTCAAGGCCGAAAATGGCGATGGTAGCGACTCATATGAAATGATCGAGTGGTTCAAGCCTTCTAAGAGAGCACTCATCGCCCCTTATTCCGTCGGCACGATCGATCAGAGCCTGATGAGTGTACTGAAGGTTAAATTCGGCTTTCTAAGACTTTTCGGTCTGGCGAACAAAGTGCTGATCATAGACGAAGTACACGCCTATGACGCCTACATGAGCACGATCCTTAAACTGCTGCTCCAGTGGTGCTCTTGTCTGCAGATACCTGTGATCATGCTATCGGCGACCTTGCCTTCCGAGAAAAAGCTGGAATTACTGGAAATGTATAGAACTAGTTCTGATGAACCCGGCAGATTCAAGCCTTCCATGGATTATCCGCTTATCACTATTGTCAATGCAGATGGCGGGATATACGAGAAACTAGTACCAGGGTCTTCCAAACGCGTCAATATCCGGGTAACAAAGCATGAGGGATACCTCGGAGATTATGATCTGATCGCCTCACTGGCCATGGAACGATCTGTAAATGGAGGCTGCATATGCATTATCATGAATACGGTCAAGGGCGCGCAGAGCGTCTACGAGCGGATAAAGAATCTGTCAACTGGAGAGCATCAAGTTATGCTTTTTCACGCTCGCTTCACTGCGGGAAGGCGTGATGAGATTGAGAAAAATGCCTTACGGCTCTTCGATAAGCGCAGCCTCCTGGAAGAGTTCGATCCAGACTATCAGGCACGGCCAAAGAGGGCTATACTTGTTGCCACCCAGGTTGTCGAGCAAAGCCTCGACCTGGATTTCGATGAAATGATCACCGAGATCGCCCCGATCGACCTCCTCTTACAGCGGGCAGGCCGCCTGCACCGGCACGATCGTAAGAACAGGCCTACAGGTCCTGTTCCACAACTCCATGTCTTATTACCTGACGGGGAGAAGGCTAGTTTCGGAAGCTCGGAAAAGGTCTACGAACGATACGTCTTGCTAAGAACTATGGACACGCTCCTCGAACGTGATTTAATCGAGATTCCCTCCGATATCAAGACGCTTGTAGAAACTGTTTATAGGCCCTATACAGAGGAAATATCATCCGCCTCCAAAACGTCCTCTTCAGATGATCTGGCGGCAGCTTATAGTGATATGCGGAAGCGTTTACACGAGAGCGAAGGTCTGGCATCTAAGTATCTGATCGCTGATCCGAACCCGAAGGAGTTCACGATCAACACCTATTCCCTTGAAGAGGATGAAGCCGGAACCAAGTCGTATTTTAAAGCAAGCACAAGACTAGGAGATGATTCTTTACGAGTCGTAGTATTAAACGATGGGGAGTATTCCGGCATACTTGCATCTAAATCGGTCCCTCCAGTCAGCGTCATAAGAGAAATAATGCTAAAAATGGTAAACATCCCCCGCTGGTGGGTAAATGGATACACGCCGGAGCAGGGTTACGAGCCGATTCAGGAAGGCCCCGCCTGGCTAAAGGGCATTAGCATCCTGAAAACTATATCCGGCTCGTGGAAAGGGACGGATGATTCTGGCAATCATGCGATCATCATAAACGATGACGAACTAGGACTGAGATTTGAAAAATCGAGTGAAAAGAGGTGAACATTTGGTCTCATATAACTTGTTAACAGAACCGTGGATCACATCCATCGACCTGTCCGGAAACCCGGTGCAGGAGGGAATACTGGCGACTTTGAAAAACGCACATAAGATCGACAGTATTTTTGATCCGGCTCCTCCGGTAGAATTCGGAATATACCGCCTGCTGATCGCTTTTATAACAGATGTCTTCCAGCCTCAGGGACTGGAGGATCTGGCCGATCTCCTCGACCGTAAGCGGTTAGACCCCACAGCGCTGGACGAATATGCCGCCAGGTGGAGAGACCGGTTTGATCTGTTCGACGAAAAATACCCGTTCTTACAGCAGGCAATAACGGGGGTAATAAAGAAACCTCCCGAGCCGATCTCCAGGTTGATGCAGCATCTGCCGGCAGGCACTAACGTCTCCCATTTTCACCATGGACGCTGGGATGAGAACTCCTTCTCTTTCGAGCAGTGCGCCAAAGGGCTGGTGACTATAGCCCCGTTCATGACAGCCGGCGGCGCTGGCCTGTCCCCAAGCATTAACGGCAGCCCACCTTGGTACGTTCTTGTAAAAGGCAACAACCTGTTCGAGACTCTCCTCTACAACGTCTGCCAGATACCAATGACTGTCAAACCTATCGGAGATTCACCTGTAGCCTGGAGGAACGACAAACGAATCGATCCCGGCGATGAACCTAAAACCTTTTCCATCGTCGAAGGTCTGACCTGGAGGCCCAGGATCATTCAGCTTATCCCGGGAAACGGCAAGGGCACATGCACGTATACTGGAGAAAAAGACGTTGACACGGTCAGCCACATGCATTATTACCCGGGACAAAAATCGCCCGAGCCAGGCCTGTGGGTCGATCCTCAGGTAGCATATAAAAAGACTAAGGATGCCATCAGGCCGCTCAGGCCGGACGAGAACAAGGCGCTGTGGCGAGACATTGGGCCGTTGATGCTCCTGCAACACGGGGACTACTCGGGCAAAGACGGAAAAGTAAGCTTCGATCGGCCGGCGGTAGTTACTCAGTACAAACAGATGGTCAGCAATGGTATGATCAAACGCAGCGAGCCTTTAAGACTGGAAGTTTATGGTATCCGCACAGATGGAAAAATGAAGATTTACGAATGGTACCATGAAAAACTAGCTCTTCCCATAGAAATCTTGAAAAAGGCAAACTCCGGCCGACAAATACAGGACGCGATGGACCTCGCAGATAGCGTAGCTTACATACTCCGGAAAGCCATGAAAAAAGCCTACCCGAGAAATGCAAAATCTAACGAGAGTGGATTCGACAATCTCATTCTGAGCGTTCAGTCTTCCTACTGGAGCCATCTGAAAGGCCAGTTCGAAAGCATTTTCTTAAAAACGCTGTCTCAACAGGACGAAAATGATCTCGACGCATACACTAAGCTCATGGAACAGTGGAAGAAAATACTGGACGATACTGGAAAGAACGCGCTCGATAAAGGCCTCGGACCGCTGGATACTGACGGCGATTCGCTACGCCGCCAGGTCAAGGCGATGAACGAGTACAGTTCAGGCATCAGATTTGCGCTGTACCCTGATTCCATACAGGCGAAGAAAAAGAATCGACAGAAAAATAAGGAGGATAAATGACCGCTCCCAACGAAAACAAAGAGCACCAGAAGAGTAAAAAGGATGAGGAGTTCCTGGCGAACTTAGCAAAGATGGCCGAATCCGATCGTGGCGGTATGGCCATCCTGAAGCGAAACGCCGGCAACACGATAGCAGAGTCTCGCGGCGCGATGAAAACTTTCTATAGCCTGCTACCTTACGGCATTTCAGATTCCCCCTACGAGGAGATCTACTTCCTGATAGCCACTCTGTACGGGCATAATAAGTACCGATTTACAGGGGACTTCGGACAGACGATGAAGCTTGTAAGAGAGAGCTCAAACTCGGAAAGCATCGACCAGAGAGTGTCAACTCTGCTCGACAGCGAGTTCAACATCGTCGACGGGATAAAACCCGGCGGGGGAGAACTCGCCTATCGGCTGCGGCAATGCGTGAAACTGGCCAGCGGCCACGAGATCGGGGTAGACTGGTACAGGCTCCTGCAGGACCTGAAATACTGGGGCTACCCGGAAAAGAGAGTACAGAAGAGATGGGCCAGATCATATTTCGGCTACGGAAAGCCGGTAGAATCTGAAACTAAAGAGTCAAAAGAGGAGGCAAAAGCATGAAATTAATCGAGATACACATGATCCAGAACCACGCTCCCTGCAATCTGAACAGGGATGACACAGGAAGCCCGAAAGACTGCATGTTCGGCGGCATCAGGCGATCGAGGATATCCAGCCAGAGCATCAAGCGCAGCATCAGGATGTCCCCGATATTCAAGGAAGAGATGAAGGGAATCGAACTGGCGAACAGGACACGCAGGCTTCCTGAACTCGTCAAGGCCAAGCTCATCAGTGATGGAATAGACGAAAAGATGGCGGCCATAGCGGCAGAAAAGGCCACCGGTTTCGGAACCAAGGACGGTAAAGAACGCGAGGAAGACCTGAACACGGCCCAGACAATGTTCATAACCCAGTCTGACGTCGACGCTGTAGCATCGGTCATGAAGGATGCCATCCTGAAAGCCGGAAACCCTAAGGCATTCAAGGACATGAAAGCCGCCGATCTTCAAAAAGCCGCAGAACTCAAGGGATGGCGGCCTGTAACACCGGACCTGGCCCTTTTCGGCCGGATGATCACATCGGATGCATTCATGGACATCGAGGCATCCATGCAGGTGGCCCATGCGATCTCCACGAACAAAATGGACCACGAGTTTGATTACTTCACTGCCGTGGATGACCTTCAGAAGTCTTCCGACGGCCCCGGAGCAGATATGATCGGCGACGTCCAGTTCAACTCTGCCTGCTACTACAAGTACTTCTCACTGGATTACGATGCCCTGATACAGAATCTCGCAGGCTTGAAACCCGGAGATAATGCCACGGAAGCCGATAAAAAAGCCTATGCTGAATCGCTGGAAAACGCGAAAAAAGTCGCCGCGATCACTATCACCGCCTTTCTAAAAGCGGCCATCTACACGACGCCCAGTGGAAAGCAGAACAGCTTCGCCGCGCATCAGCTCCCCAGCGCCGTCCTTGTGGAAATTCGGCCAACAAAGACGCCAGTAAGCTACGCTAACGCGTTCGTTGATCCGGCCCGCCCGAGAAACGGTGTCGACATGGTGGAAGATACCCTGAACAAATTCGTGAAACATGTCGAGCTCCAGACTGAGAAGTTCAACCTGAGATCGACCAGGCGGCTCTGGTTCGTTGCGGGCGATAAGGCGCTCGCCGGAACGGAAACCTGCCAGACGATCAACGATCTAATATCCGGTATAAACAGTGCCCTCTAAACGGTGGTGACTGAATGGACAACCCATTGCTCCTGCTGTTGAGGCTGGAGGGGCCAATGCAGTCATGGGGGCTGAAAGCCAGGTGGGATATCAGAGATACCGGGGACGAGCCTACCAAGTCCGGCATCATCGGACTGCTCGGCTGCGCTCTCGGATATGCCCGAAAGGACCCGCGGCTGACTGACGAACTGGACTCACAACTTCGGATAGGCATTCGTGTGGAGTGCCCCGGCGAAATCGCCAGGGATTACCACACGGTCAGCGGAGAGCTTCGGACCGCCGAAGGTAAGCTCCGCGAAACGACGATTGTATCCTTCAGAGACTATCTCCAGGATGCAGCGTTCCTCGTAGTACTCGAAGGCCCGGGAGAACTGCTTACCAGAATAAGCAACGCTCTGAAAGACCCTGTATGGCCAATCTATCTGGGAAGAAAATCCTGCCCACCGACCCGCCCCGTCTTCGAAACCCTGACCACTGACTATGCTTCGATAGACGATGCACTGAGCCGACACCCGTGGAGTTCCGGGACTATGGAAGCCCGCAAAGCGCACCCCAAAGAATTAAAATGTATAGTCGAAGACCTCTCCGGACCTTACCAGAGGACTGATCGGATGACGAAAAGCCCGGCCAGAATGTACGGCATCAGGCACGTCCGGATGAGCACTGTAAAACTTCAAGCAGAAGGAGAGGGCCTTTAATGTATTTATCAAGACTGATCCTGAACCCGAGAACAAGGGCTGTCAGAAGAGACCTCGCTGACTGCCACGAACTTCATCGGACTATTCTGGGGGGCTTTCCGGACCTTAATGGAAAAGGAGGCGAAGCAAGGGAAACCTTCGGCGTTCTCCACCGGATCGACATCCACCCCAGAAGCGGCGCGATCGTACTACTGGTCCAGTCGCAGGAAAAGCCCGACTGGTCAAAGCTGCCAGAAGGCTATCTACTCGAAAATACGGGCACGGAAAATCCAGCCTGTAAGGCTATAGACGAACAGTACGGGAAAATAAAGGCCGGCGATGTCTATGCTTTCCGTCTTCGAGCCAATCCTACGAAAAAGATCGGCACGTCCCGGATTGAGGACATCAAAGCCGGCAAGCCTAAAAATAACGGGCGGCGGGTGCCGATCAGAAACGAGAGCGACCAGATCCTCTGGCTGAAAAGAAAAGGCGCGGCAGGAGGCTTCGAACTCATGTCCACGAAGAGGTTTAGCGAACTCTCCGATGTGCTCATCAGTGAAGAAGGCCATCAGAAAATATACACCTTCGACACTGGAATAAAAGCAAAAGTCCAGAAAAACGCCCGGGAAAATAGATTAACCTTCGGCTCGGTCCTTTTCGAAGGCACCCTGAAAGTGACAAATGCAGAAAAGTTCCTCGAAACCCTCAAATCCGGCATCGGCAGCGGCAAAGCCTATGGCTTCGGCCTCCTATCCTTAGCTCCGGCAAGGTGAGCCAATGCCCAAAGACCTGCACGAACTCCCCCGGGTCGAAGACGGGTGGAGCTACCTGTACGTCGAGCACTGCAAGATCGACAGGGAGGACAAAGCTGTAGCTATCCACGACGAGCGAGGCAAGGCCAAAGTACCCTGCGCCAGCCTCGCCTTGCTGATGCTGGGCCCGGGCACCAGCATCACCCACGAAGCGGTAAAAACACTGGCGGACAACGGCTGCCTCGCCGCCTGGTGCGGCGAAGGCGGCATCCGCTTCTACGCTCAGGGCTTCGGCGAAACCCGCCACTCTTCCAAACTGCTCAAACAGGCTCTTCTAGTCAGCCACCCGGCGCTACGGCTGAAAGTAGTGGAAAAGATGTACCGAATGCGTTTCAAGGAAATCCCTGAAAACCTGAGCATCCAGCAGCTCCGAGGCATGGAAGGCTACCGGGTCAGGCAAACCTACGCCCTGGCCAGCGCAGAAACGGGAATCCCCTGGAATGGCCGCAACTTCGACCCCTCCAACTGGATGAACGCAGACCCGGTTAACCGGGCATTATCAGTAGCAAATTCCTGCCTCTACGGCATCTGCAGCGCAGCGATAATATCGGTAGGGTACTCTACAGCGCTGGGCTTCATCCACACCGGCAAACAACTCTCCTTCGTCTACGACATCGCCGACCTCTACAAAGCCTCGATCACGATCCCCCTTTCCTTCCGGGCAGTAGCCGAACTCGGCAACGATAGCCTGGAGCGAAAGGTCCGACTCGCCTGCCGGGACAAATTCAATGACCTGGACTTACTGTCAAAGATCGTGCCCGATATCGAGAAAGCCCTCGATGTGCCGATACCCTCCGACCTGATCTTCGACGATTTCGACTCCGACCTCACAGTGCCCGGAAAAGTCTGGGACCCCGACAAAGGGCAGGTGCCCGGAGGCACGAACTACTCTAACGAAGCCGTGTGATCTTATATGGCATCTTTTTCAGTATTTATCGTAGAATCAGTCTCCCCATCTCTCAGAGGAGAACTGACCCGCTGGATGATCGAACCCAAGGCCGGCGTATTCATCGGCAAACTATCCGGAATGGTGAGAAACAAGTTATGGGGCAAAATCATTAAAAACATCAAAAAAGGAGGTTGCACAATGGCCTATTCGTACAACAACGAACAAGGCTACAAGATAGAAAGCTACGGAGATACAACCAGAACAATAGTAGACTTCGAAGGGCTATCTTTAGTGATGACTAAAGAAAAGCCTTAATAATTAAAACGAAGCTCTTTTTCAAGTAAAGTCCCCACAGGCGTGGGGGTGAACCGTGATCAGTAACCCGGTCACCATTAAACAGATTAAAGTCCCCACAGGCGTGGGGGTGAACCGTAATCAATCCGATAGGATCATAACCACTATCAAAAGTCCCCACAGGCGTGGGGGTGAACCGCAGAGCAAATCATAACCGAATACTGCCGGTGCAAAGTCCCCACAGGCGTGGGGGTGAACCGTTACAGAGCATTCTTCAGAGTGAGCGCGAGGGAAAGTCCCCACAGGCGTGGGGGTGAACCGAATGGGCGGCGGATGGTACGATAATCAAAGCCAAAGTCCCCACAGGCGTGGGGGTGAACCGACGGAGTTAGACCTGACGGCACACCGTATAAGAAAGTCCCCACAGGCGTGGGGGTGAACCGGTTGAACGTAGTGCCCCCGTCCCCGGCGCCGTGAAAGTCCCCACAGGCGTGGGGGTGAACCGTAGACCCCACCCGGGGTCTTCACGTACTGTGCAAAGTCCCCACAGGCGTGGGGGTGAACCGGCAGCTCAGGGAGAAGAGGCTCACGCCACTAAAAAGTCCCCACAGGCGTGGGGGTGAACCGACCTCAAGAAGCTCATGGCGGGAGCTAAGGCCAAAGTCCCCACAGGCGTGGGGGTGAACCGCCGGTGGGATGAATCTACCCCACGGCCCCGATAAAGTCCCCACAGGCGTGGGGGTGAACCGTTAAGAGAAATAATTTTGAAATAATATTAGACAAAGTCCCCACAGGCGTGGGGGTGAACCGAAGCCTGACCGCATCCGATGAGATACGCAATGAAAGTCCCCACAGGCGTGGGGGTGAACCGAGAACAGGCCGATTATATCATAGAGCAAACTGAAAGTCCCCACAGGCGTGGGGGTGAACCGTTTTACCCCAAAGTGTTTTGTCTGGCCGGATCAAAGTCCCCACAGGCGTGGGGGTGAACCGATGTTGAGTTTTGGTTACCTGTTCCCCACCCAAAAGTCCCCACAGGCGTGGGGGTGAACCGTCGTTGAAGATATTGAAAGAGGCAAAATCATAAAAGTCCCCACAGGCGTGGGGGTGAACCGAGCTGGTACATACAGGAGTTAATACGAGACGGCAAAGTCCCCACAGGCGTGGGGGTGAACCGGCGTTCAGGGCATCTACATTAATAAGGCCCTCAAAGTCCCCACAGGCGTGGGGGTGAACCGCCGGGCACTTACCGTGTAGCTCTTTTAGATCCAAAGTCCCCACAGGCGTGGGGGTGAACCGGTCGTCTGTAGTGGTGATATCGTGGCGGAGATAAAGTCCCCACAGGCGTGGGGGTGAACCGATACTGTGCAATTACCTGATTTCCATTAGTATAAAGTCCCCACAGGCGTGGGGGTGAACCGTTCCTGAAAAGCCATGAGATTAGCTTCATAAGAAAGTCCCCACAGGCGTGGGGGTGAACCGTTTACTTATTGGTGTTTTACTTGGTGCAATCAAAAGTCCCCACAGGCGTGGGGGTGAACCGCTTATAGTTGCTACCACTCTTGGGCCTGAGCAAAAGTCCCCACAGGCGTGGGGGTGAACCGGTATCCCCGTGGATACGGTGCAGAAGCGTGTCAAAGTCCCCACAGGCGTGGGGGTGAACCGGGGGGCCGAGCGCTGCAACTTCGGGCCTGCGCAAAGTCCCCACAGGCGTGGGGGTGAACCGGCCATTAAGACTTTGCAAAATCAGGCTATTGGAAAGTCCCCACAGGCGTGGGGGTGAACCGTATATCCGTCAGGAGCAGTAATAAGACTGCGAAAAGTCCCCACAGGCGTGGGGGTGAACCGTTATTTGATTGGAGTACGACCTACGTAGAATCAAAGTCCCCACAGGCGTGGGGGTGAACCAGACGGTATGGCCGAGATGGAACGAGTGTATGAGCAAAGTCCCCACAGGCGTGGGGGTGAACCGGTGTACCTTAACGCAAGTATAATTTGTAGTTAAAAGTCCCCACAGGCGTGGGGGTGAACCGAATGGTGATTGATATGAAGATGTACAATATTGAAAGTCCCCACAGGCGTGGGGGTGAACCGCGGCAATCGGCCCCGGCATCGTAGGCATCACCAAAGTCCCCACAGGCGTGGGGGTGAACCGAATCGTTCGACAACATCCTGAAATATCTGAACAAAGTCCCCACAGGCGTGGGGGTGAACCGAGGACGTCACCGAGACGATAGTGGATAAGCGGAAAGTCCCCACAGGCGTGGGGGTGAACCGCAAGCGATAGGAGAAATAGTATATGCTTGGACAAAGTCCCCACAGGCGTGGGGGTGAACCGTACAATAGCGGGTTAGACGATGTTACTGTCACAAAGTCCCCACAGGCGTGGGGGTGAACCGTATTATAATTCAATAGCGTATCTTGGGGTAGCAAAGTCCCCACAGGCGTGGGGGTGAACCTACACAAGTCACAAATCTGGCCATACCTGACGCAAAGTCCCCACAGGCGTGGGGGTGAACCGCATGTCTCGCAGCGGAGCACTGCGGAGCCTTGAAAGTCCCCACAGGCGTGGGGGTGAACCGTTAGCGTGTTCGTGAAATTGCCTTTCCCATACAAAGTCCCCACAGGCGTGGGGGTGAACCGAGTTGGTACGAGTTAAGGGACACAGTAATCGAAAAGTCCCCACAGGCGTGGGGGTGAACCGATACAAGATAAAAATTAATTTTTTGCGTATTCAAAGTCCCCACAGGCGTGGGGGTGAACCGTATGCCGCCGAAAACATGCTGGTAAGGAAACAAAAGTCCCCACAGGCGTGGGGGTGAACCGGAAGTTACTAAGGAGCAGATTCACGCAGCGGCAAAGTCCCCACAGGCGTGGGGGTGAACCGTTAAGCCGTCTATCCGTCTCGCCGGTCGCAGAAAAGTCCCCACAGGCGTGGGGGTGAACCGTAGCTAAAAAACGTGTTTGCCTCCTATTAAACAAAGTCCCCACAGGCGTGGGGGTGAACCGTAACACCAAACCAGTTTACCAAAGACGGCTTTAAAGTCCCCACAGGCGTGGGGGTGAACCGAATACCCTGTGCTTAAGATGCAGTCCGGCATAAAAGTCCCCACAGGCGTGGGGGTGAACCGGACAGCACCCACTAATAGATTTAAAAATTAAATAAAGTCCCCACAGGCGTGGGGGTGAACCGATGAGAGCTAAGACTAAGGCTGCACGTAAGAAAAAGTCCCCACAGGCGTGGGGGTGAACCGACCTTGATGGCATTGAGGTATCAAGCCAGCGCAAAGTCCCCACAGGCGTGGGGGTGAACCGATCCGAGACATTAACGGAAATAGTGTAGGGACAAAGTCCCCACAGGCGTGGGGGTGAACCGCGGCATCGGTTGGTGTTAGTATCATACATACAAAAGTCCCCACAGGCGTGGGGGTGAACCGAGAATGGAGAGGACGGCCAGAGCCGAAGCCCAAAAGTCCCCACAGGCGTGGGGGTGAACCGGTCACTAAGATCAAGCGGGGAGAGATCGCTGAAAAGTCCCCACAGGCGTGGGGGTGAACCGATCAGAGTGTTAAAGCTATGGAAGAAGCCGGAAAAGTCCCCACAGGCGTGGGGGTGAACCGACTACACAGGATTATTTTAAATGCTCCAAAACAAAGTCCCCACAGGCGTGGGGGTGAACCGATAGTAGCGCAGGAACCGGGAGACGACCATCACAAAGTCCCCACAGGCGTGGGGGTGAACCGAACGATATCCGCAGGATCACTACTGATAAAAAAAAGTCCCCACAGGCGTGGGGGTGAACCGCCGTGAGCGAGAACGTTAGTGCCGTCCTTTGCCCAAAGTCCCCACAGGCGTGGGGGTGAACCGCTTGAAAAGCTTCAGGAACAAATGAAGATAGTAAAGTCCCCACAGGCGTGGGGGTGAACCGAAAGTTGCACAGTGGAAGATTCAACCTAGAGAAAAGTCCCCACAGGCGTGGGGGTGAACCGCAAGCCAGTTATTCGATCAGGCTCATAAGATGAAAGTCCCCACAGGCGTGGGGGTGAACCGCGTTAAGCGTGAAGCACACCTGTACAAACAAAAAGTCCCCACAGGCGTGGGGGTGAACCGTTGATGAACCGTGTATCCATTGCAATTCTGTTAAAAGTCCCCACAGGCGTGGGGGTGAACCGGAACACAAAAGAACTGGCTTAAGCCAGTGGTGAAAGTCCCCACAGGCGTGGGGGTGAACCGGTGGCCTGTCCGTTGCTATTGGTGACCTTTCCAAAGTCCCCACAGGCGTGGGGGTGAACCGTTCCTGGTCATGTCGCCATGCTGACTCATAATAAAGTCCCCACAGGCGTGGGGGTGAACCGTCATCAAAGAATGACTGCTGCTCTGCCCATTCAAAGTCCCCACAGGCGTGGGGGTGAACCGCTGGCCCCGGCAGAAACTACGATGCTTCAAATAAAGTCCCCACAGGCGTGGGGGTGAACCGTTCTTTGCGATAGACCTTCCTACCGACTACGCAAAGTCCCCACAGGCGTGGGGGTGAACCGGGTGTATTTGTGGGTATTGAGGTTAAGCGTCCCAAAGTCCCCACAGGCGTGGGGGTGAACCGAGCAAGAGCTGACTAATAGGCTGCTGGCAGCGAAAGTCCCCACAGGCGTGGGGGTGAACCGGCGCTCTTGCGTGGGATACTGCCCCGTCAGCGAAAGTCCCCACAGGCGTGGGGGTGAACCGAAAGCTATCTTAAGAGTGTTGAAGCGGAGGAAAAAGTCCCCACAGGCGTGGGGGTGAACCGAATGGCGGCAAGTGTATAGATAAATGCCCAAAAAAGTCCCCACAGGCGTGGGGGTGAACCGGCCGCTATTATTGGGTATTCTTTAACTATTCTCAAAGTCCCCACAGGCGTGGGGGTGAACCGGGTATCAAAAGTACCTGGAAATCGAAGCCCGTAAAGTCCCCACAGGCGTGGGGGTGAACCGAAGCAGCAGATCATGACAACAAGGAGGTACAGAAAGTCCCCACAGGCGTGGGGGTGAACCGGGATGCATACTATCAATTGAATCTATCCTGCCAAAGTCCCCACAGGCGTGGGGGTGAACCGTTTAACACAAAAATTTTCCAGTTATATAATGAAAAGTCCCCACAGGCGTGGGGGTGAACCGACCGGCAAGCATCATCCAGCCTGGCACGACAAAAAGTCCCCACAGGCGTGGGGGTGAACCGCGATGATTACACCTGCAGCTGTGCAGGCGCAGAAAGTCCCCACAGGCGTGGGGGTGAACCGCCGGACCACGTATCGTTCACGGTCAACATGCCAAAGTCCCCACAGGCGTGGGGGTGAACCGTTTGTCTTCATCGATAACTGGTGGTTGTGCCAAAGTCCCCACAGGCGTGGGGGTGAACCGACATGATGGTAAGTTAATATGTCCATTGTGTCAAAGTCCCCACAGGCGTGGGGGTGAACCGATGGAGCAGGCGTGGGTGATAATGAAAACCCCAAAGTCCCCACAGGCGTGGGGGTGAACCGAAAGAAGACTGACTTACAGCCTTCTAATCTGAAAAGTCCCCACAGGCGTGGGGGTGAACCGGCATATGCTAAAACTTTTACTTGATACCCTATAAAGTCCCCACAGGCGTGGGGGTGAACCGTACCATTTCCCGATGTACGGGGGAGCCTATGAAAAGTCCCCACAGGCGTGGGGGTGAACCGTACGCCTGGACAGGTAGCGCTTCCGTGAAAAAAAGTCCCCACAGGCGTGGGGGTGAACCGGCGACGCCCCACACCCACGACGCCCCGACCGCAAAGTCCCCACAGGCGTGGGGGTGAACCGTTGTACCGGAGAATTTTTAGGGCAGACGTCGCAAAGTCCCCACAGGCGTGGGGGTGAACCGGTTAATGCGGTAGGACTTAGCGGACCAGACGAAAAGTCCCCACAGGCGTGGGGGTGAACCGTTGTCCCTGTCCTTACGAAGGTAGGCGACGCGAAAGTCCCCACAGGCGTGGGGGTGAACCGTACGAGTGTAAGACTCGGATCGGGGCTGTAATAAAGTCCCCACAGGCGTGGGGGTGAACCGGTTCGCAATCTGTGCGTTTATGATTTCGGTTGAAAGTCCCCACAGGCGTGGGGGTGAACCGAGGGCGGCAGCTCCGAACATTCCCGCAAGTGCAAAGTCCCCACAGGCGTGGGGGTGAACCGATCACCCCAATCTCGGACGGCCAGCAATTCAAAAAGTCCCCACAGGCGTGGGGGTGAACCGAATGAGCAACTACGATCTTTCAAAAGAGATAGAAAGTCCCCACAGGCGTGGGGGTGAACCGGCCAAAGACGAGAAGGCAGAGTTCGACGCCTGAAAGTCCCCACAGGCGTGGGGGTGAACCGATGGCGCACGGTTCAACATGAAGACCCAGATAAAAGTCCCCACAGGCGTGGGGGTGAACCGATGTCGACTCTTCGTTCTCGTATGACAGCCTCAAAAGTCCCCACAGGCGTGGGGGTGAACCGTAACGCAACCAAATCCCGGTACGTCGTCTAATAAAGTCCCCACAGGCGTGGGGGTGAACCGCGTAAGCTGCTCAATCGTATCGGGGCCTACTTCCAAAGTCCCCACAGGCGTGGGGGTGAACCGCGAAGATCAGGGCCGTCATGGAGAACTGGCGGAAAGTCCCCACAGGCGTGGGGGTGAACCGGGACAGTCAGCTATGAGGTTCATACGTTCGCCAAAGTCCCCACAGGCGTGGGGGTGAACCGATATCCAGGGGCGTTGCCACCCTCAAGAGGGCAAAGTCCCCACAGGCGTGGGGGTGAACCGCCGGCCGCTCCGGATCCCCTCGCGATAACTATAAAGTCCCCACAGGCGTGGGGGTGAACCGATCGAGCCGAACATCGCAGGCACCGATGTGGCAAAGTCCCCACAGGCGTGGGGGTGAACCGTCGTTGGCGTGGATATATAGGGATTGTTGCGAAAAGTCCCCACAGGCGTGGGGGTGAACCGTCAGTAGGCGCTCTATGAAAAGATAATATCATAGGTCCCCACGGATGTGGGGGTGAACAACCCTGCCCATGGCAATCAATATACAATTTATTATGCCTGTCAGCCACGGAAGTGTACTATGTCTTGCTGGATGCCAATTTATATTGATACAAAAAATTTATAAACCATGTCCTAATCCTATGTTATTGTTTTATCAGGCAGCGCCCCGATAATACTCTGGTCGGCGCACGCATGATAGCAAAGTTTAGGATGGCCACAGACTAAATAGAATTGTGTATTGCAGGCGTATTCCGCCGCGCTAAGAATTTAATCTGGGCTGTCCCGGAGAGACTTGTCAATGTCCAATTTATTGATCGAAGCGGTCATAGTCGTATTTCTGATCATTCTTAACGGCCTTTTTGCGATGGCTGAGATCGCCATTGTGTCCAGCCGTAAGGCCCGGCTGCAGCAGCTTGCCAACGAGGGCGATAAGAACGCTAAAGTAGCTCTTGACCTGGCCATGGCTCCCGGCGACTTCCTGTCGACTATCCAGGTCGGCATCACGCTGATCGGCGTCCTCGCGGGCGCTTTCGGAGGCGCTACCATTGCGGAGGACTTCGTACCCTATATCAGCGCCGTTCCGGCCCTCGCGCCTTACGCAGGGTCCATCGCCATTGTCTCCGTAGTCCTCATAATCACCTTCCTGACCATCGTGATCGGGGAGCTGGTGCCCAAGCGGATCGGGCTGGGCAACGCGGAGAGGATCGCCCTGATCATCGCGGGGCCGATGCGCTTCCTGTCCATGCTGGCTATGCCCGTCGTCAGGCTGCTGAGCTTTTCGACTGATCTGTCGCTGCGGGTGCTGCATGTCAAGCCATCCGCGGAGCCTCCGGTGACTGAGGAGGAGATCAAGGTCCTGATCGACCAGGGCGCCAAGGCGGGCGTCTTCGAGGAGGCGGAGAGCGACATGGTGGAGAGCGTGTTCCGGCTCGGGGAGCGG
The DNA here is from genome assembly GCF_000063445.1 of Methanocella arvoryzae MRE50. NCBI lineage: Archaea > Methanobacteriati > Methanobacteriota > Methanomicrobia > Methanocellales > Methanocellaceae > Methanocella > Methanocella arvoryzae. Next base: position 1,748,637 of record NC_009464.1, on the reverse strand, counting down.
AGGATCAGTGCCATGATGGTGCCCCGGACTGACGTGACCGCCCTGTACACGGATGATACGGTGGAGGAGATCCGACAGAAGATCCAGGAGAGCGGGCACTCGATCTTCCCTGTCTGCGAGGGCAGCCTTGACGAGGTGCTCGGCATTGTGTATGCGAAAGACCTCCTGAGCAGGTACATGGCTAACCAGCCGCTGGATTTGAAGGCGAGCATGAAGGAGCCTCTCTTTATCCCGGAGAGCATGCCCGCGCTGAAGGCGCTGGAGCTGTTCAAGAAGTCGGGCAAGAACATGGCCCTGATCATCGACGAGTACGGCGGGTTGCAGGGGCTGGTCACCATCCATGATATCATGGAGTCCGTGGTCGGCGAGGTCTCCGAGATCGAGGGCCCCAAGGTTGTCCAGCGGGATGACGGCTCGTGGCTGGTGGACGGGATGCTGCCCATCGACGAGTTCATGAACGAGCTGGACATCGACAGCCTGCCCGAAGAGGAGAGCGGCATGTTCCAGACGCTGGGCGGCTTTGTCATGACCCGGCTGCACCGCATTCCGGCTGTGGGGAATAAGTTCACTGTGGACGGCTATACCTATGAGGTCGTGGATATGGACGGTATGCGCGTCGACAAGGTCCTGGTAACCCCGCCACCGCCGCCCGAGAGCAGGGAAAATGGAAAATAGTCTGCGAGGGTTCTTTCTAAAGCCTGCGCAGGCTTTCAGGCTGGCTTTTCCGCCCGGCTTCCACATCGTTCTAGGAAAGGCGGTTTACCGTATGAAAGGGCTTATCCTGCGGGGCTTCGGCAGGCTCACTTTTTCTCTTCGGCCTCTTCTCCCTTCTCTATGAGGTCTTTGACCTTCTGGCCGCCTTTGTGGCCGATCTTCGAGTAGAACTCGGGGCCTTTCTCTTCGGCTACTTTCTCGCCGCCCTTGTGGCCTATCTCCTGGTAGAACTCTTTGCCATGAGTTTCTGCCGTCCTCTCTCCGCCTTTTTCGCCTATCTCCTGGTAGAATTCTCTGCCGTGGGTTTCTGCTGTCTTCTCGCCGCCCTTGTGTCCTGCTTCGCGGACGGACATGCCGCCCTTCTTCTCTTCTTCCTTCTTCACCATAATATCACCGTAGCTATCAATTAAGACGAGGGTAGGACTGATAAATCGCTGCATCCGAAAGAGTAGAAATTTGGGGTGTCGATGAAGAATACCGGGAAAAACAGCCGAAGTATATTCTTTTCTAAAACATTTCGAACAATTCCTGTGCCTTGATATTCGCCTTTTGAACGCCTGCCATGGCAGGCGTTCTCAAGGCGATTCCCGACAGCCGCCTTTCCCTCTCCAATCCTCTGTCCCCTCACCTTCCTCCTCTCAGACCTCCTGACCTCCCTGACCTCCCAGCTTGAAAAAAGTCTCCCGGACCTCCGGGCACTCTCCAACCCCCCGTTTTCCAGGTATGTGTGCGCAAACCGGACAACAGGTAGGTTTCGGAGGCTCCGGAGATCAGAGAGAACGATCTCGGGGAGAGGTCAGAGAGGTCGGGAGGTCAGAGAGGAGTACGGTGAGGAATCGGAGGCCGGGGAGGGCCTGAATGGCGAACATCCAAAAAGTAACAGTAAAAACTATAACCGGATTCAGGAGTCTTTGCGGCGGGCGGCCAATATGATGGCAGCGTCCGCTCGTTTATCCCGCGCAGGCTCCCGTCCCTTTCTCCGGTTCTCTGGCGGAGACTGGCAGGAGCACGATGAACCGGGTGCCTTCGTGGTAGTTGCCTTTGACCCTGTCCTCTACTCTGACGCACCCGCCGAAGTCCTCGACTAGGGTTTTGACCAGGTAGAGCCCGAGCCCTCTGCCTGTCACCTTCGTTTTCCCCCGCTGGAACCTTATGAAGAGCCTGTCTTTCACGTCGTCTGGGATTCCCGGGCCGTCGTCTTCGACCGTCACTCTGTAATATCTGCTGCCAGCCCGCTTTGTTTCGGCCACCACGATGTTGATGTGCACGGGCTTTCCGGGCGTCGCATGCTTGATGGAGTTGTCTATCAGGTTCGTGAAGACGTCCTCTATCAGCTGGTTTGCGGTCACCATGCATGCCCGGCCTTCGGGGTAGGTGGCGGTGATGGTGATGTTTCCGGTGGAGTACCTCTTTTTCGCGCGGTCGATGACCTCGCAGAGGTCGACGATCTGCGGTTCCAGGCCCCTTTGTTCGGCCTGCTGGATTTTCCTGACGTTGTCGATGAGCTGGGTGCTGCTCGCCAGCATCTCCCCCGACTTTTCCAGCAGCGCCACGGTTTCTCTGTCTGCTTCCACCCTGCTCTTTGCCATGTCGATGTAGCCCATGGCCATGGTGTTCATATTGTTAATGTCGTGGCTCATCAGGTCGAGGTACAGTTCTGCCTGGGCCTTCGCTTCCCGCAGCTCTCTTTCCGTCGACTTCAGCCTGGTGATGTCGACGATGGTGGCGACTGCAGCGAGTATCTTGCCTTTCTCGTCGAGGATCGGGGCGCTGCTTACCAGCAGGCTCATCGTCCGGCCATCCTGCTTAATGTACTGCATCTCTGCGTCGATGATGCGTTTTCCCTGCTCAAGCGAGATCATGAAGGGCAGGTCGTTGTGGGTGAACGGGGAGCCGTCTGTCCGCAGCAGCCGGTGCTGTTCGATCATGGGGTTATAGATGTTGCCGGAGGCTTCTCCGGCGAAGATTTTTTCCGCCCCGGGCGAGCTGAAGGAGATGTTGCCATCCGGGGCGTTAGCGACGACGATGCCTATCGGGGCCGTATCCAGGATCCCCTGGAGAGTGCCTCTCGCCTGAGCCAGGTCCCGGGTGCGCTCCTGCACCCGCTTTTCCAGCTCGCCGTACGCCCGCCTCAACGCTTCTTCCGCCCGCTTGCGGTCCCGGATATCCCTGCATATGCCCTTGAAGCCTTTGATGTCCCCTTTTTCGTCGTACGTCAGTGTCAGCGTCATTTCCATGGCAACGGGGTCGCCCTTCTTGCTAAGCATCGTCTTCTCCGCTATGTCGTACTGCTTGTGCAGCCTGATCAGGTTCTGAAGTATGGCGGATATCCTCCTGGCTTCCGCAGGCTCCATGAAATCCCACATGGGCCTGCCGATGATCTCCCGGGGGGCATACCCCAGTAAATCCAGTACTCGAGGGCTAGAATAAGTGAATTCTACTTTCCTGTTCGCCTCCCATACCCAGTCGTGGATGCTCTCCACCAGGTCGCGGAACTTTTTTTCGCTCTCCCGCAGCGCAGCCTCCGCATTTTTCCGCTGGCTGATGTCCCGGGATACCCCCTGGATCCCGATGATTTTCCCGTTCTTGTCCACGATGGGAGAAGTCTTTACTTCGAATGGGACACGCTTCCCGTCCCGGTCTAAAACCACCACCTCGTATGCCTGCATGTCCTCTCCGGCCAGCCGCCGCTTCAGCATATCTTTCAGGATGCCCACGTACTCCGGCGCGACGAAGTCCCATACCATCTTTCCGATGATCTCGCTGGCTTTGATGTGGATGGCCTTCTCGACGTTGCTGGTCATGAACTGCCACCGGCCGGTCAGGTCTATGGTCCAGAGGATGTCCCCCGAGTTCTCGATCATGAAGCGGAACATATCCTCGTCTGGCTGGTATCCGTTTTTCTTATCGCCAGACCCTTCCGAACGGCCGTCCATATCTATCTCTATTCGCCCTGCCTCTCGCCATCTTCCGGCACTATGTGCGCTGTCGATGTCAAAATTCGTAGTTTCACTTTTCTGTACGCGCTGATTAGATTTGGCAGTGAAATTGCGGCGAAAATGCCGGAAAAACGGTTAATGTGAGCTTTCATGGCCTCGCACCCGGTCGAGCCACTCGTTGACCAGGCACTCGAAAACCGGCTGCTGCTCTACTTCGAGCCCGTGGCCTGCCCGGTCCAGCACCACCACGCTGCCCCGGGGGTAGTTGTCCGCGATCTGCAGCATGTCCTTGTACCCGACTGAGGCATCCTGTCGCCCGGCCAGCAGGAGCGACGGCCTGTCGAACGACCTTTCCAGCCTGTCTACGTCGAAGGTAAACGGGTACCCGTTTTTCATCAGATCTCTGACGAAGTCCTCGTCTCTCAGCCTGACGCCGGGCAGGATATCCTGCTGGAATCTCTCCCATCGCCTGCTGTCCTGCAGTACCAGCATGCGCTCGAACAGGCCTCTCGCCTCCGGCTCGATGCTTTTCAGGAGGGCCTCGTCCCTGGCGAACACGCTCCTGCCGGGGAGCGTCCTCTTCGCCTTCTCGGCGACGATGACCGGGCAGATCAGCAGCACCCCGGAGAGCCGGTGGGGGATCTTGTAGACCAGGCCCCGTGCCAGGTAGCCTCCGTAGGATTCTCCCGCGACCAGGAACGGCTCGCCGGGCACGGTTTTCTCGCAGAAGCCCGCGACTGCATCCAGTATCTGGTCGGAGTTCATGGGGTGGCCGGGGGCTCTGGTCCGCCCCATGCCCGGCAGGTCGAGGTAAATGCGGCGGTACCCTTTCCTTTTTAAGAAAACCGGCTCCATGCACCCGGTCATCACGTGGTGATCGATGCCGTAGCCGTGGATCATCACTACTGGGGTGCCCTCGCCATACTCTTCGTAATATATCTCAAGGTCTCCGACCTCGCAGTACATAGGCTGTACTTATCACTAAAAGGGCTAATAGCTATTGGGCGTTTAAGCCCGGATTACCCCGGAGGCGGGCTCGTCCACGTCGGCCCTGCCGTAGATCTGCTCCAGTATGGCCCGGCAGCCCCCTCTGCAGGCCCGGAAATCCTCGCAGCCCCGGCATTTCTCCGGGACGCAGCGCCTGAAGCTCTCCGCCGCTGCGGAAACCTTGATCTTCCTGAACGGCTCCCTCCTGAAGTCCCCGAGCACCCGGGGCGAATGGTTGCACATCCGCATCATGCCCTGCGGGTCTATCGTATAGTACGCCCCACGCCCGCCCGCGGGGCAGGTGCCGAAGGTGATCCGCCTGTATTCCCGGGTGTCCAGGACGCAGGGCAGGACGGGCACTCCGCAGTGGACCGGAATGCCGTACTGCTGGGACAGCTCTTCCAGCCTGTCAAGGTGGGCTTTCAGGGTGCTGGCCGGCAGCCGGAGCTCTTCCAGGTGCCTCAGCCCTTCGCCCCCGGGATTGAAGGGATTGTACATCAGAGTGCGGGCGCCGAGAGCGATGGCCATGAGGCAGGCGCCTTCGAGGTCCTCCGCGTTCACTTTCGTGGCGACGAAGACCGCCGCAAACCTGCCGCCCGCATCAGTGATGCTGGCCATGCCGTCCATGACCCTGTCGAACGCCTTAGACTGCGCAAGGTAGTCGTGCCGGGATGCTGTGTCACTGAGCAGGGGCAGCTCGTACATCGAAACGCTATCGATGGTCCTGGCGACGGCGTCCTCTGAGAGCAGGGTGCCGTTGGTGATCAGGTTGATGTCTATGCCTCTGGTCTTGATGTCCCCGAGTATTTCCGGCAGGTCTTCTCTAAGGAGGGGCTCTCCGCCGCTGACCGTGATCAGCCTGACAGAAGACTCCCGCTGCAGCTTGCCGGTGATCTTCGCCCACTCCGGGGCGGGCAGATCTCCCGGCGCAGTACGGCCGTGGCACTTCCACACGTTATAGCAGTACAGGCAACGGTTATTACAGGCTGCGGTGACCTCGTAGATGAACCCGGTTTCCGGCTCCTTCGCCGCCATGGAGTTCATGACCTCCCGAAACATAGCCGCCCTACTTTTTGATCTTATCATAAATGTGCCCGGGCAGCTTGCCGCTCTCCCGGAGCTTTTCAGCCAGCTCCAGCCTCATCGCGAGGGGCACGGCCATCGTGACCGACGAGGCGGCCGACGTATAGTCCGTCACCTCCGGAGGCTTCGGGGCATAGCAGGTCACCACCGGAGGAGGTGTCTGGGTGGCGATGACGTAAGCGGCGAGAAAGATGATGGCTCCCGGCACCACGAATGTAAGGAAGAGTCCCACTGCGAGCACGAGCATCCAAGCCGGGACTCCGCCGGCCGTCCGGCTTCTCTGTTTCAGGAAGAGGTAGAGGCTGCCTGCTACCATGCAGAGCCCCGCGAAGAAAACGACGCAGGCTGTGCCTGCGGCCAGGATTAAGATCAGCGTTTCGTCGAGCATTCAGTTGACCCCTGCCAACCCACTATTCATATGTTACAGTGTCCCGTTTAATAAGAATTAGGTAAGCTACGGGGCTGTTTGAACTTATGGCGGTACCATCTCCCTGCTTAACAGGTTTATGGCAGCGCCATCTCTCTGCTTAACAGGTTTATGGCGGTACCATGTCCCTGCCGAGCAGGAAGCTGAGCAGGGAGATGTACCTCTGGCCGTCTTTCTCGTAGTACACGCCGAAATAGGACCGGTCCCACCCTAAGTATGAGTAGTACCCTTCGGGGCCCGCGAGCCCCAGCCTGACCAGGTAGTTCCGGCCTTCGAGGAGGGGGAGCAGCTTCTCGTCGATCCGCCTTCCCTTGACTGTGAAGGAGGACTTCTGCAGCCCGTATAGTACGTCGGTGACGCTGCCGTTTATGTCTTCCTCGTAGGCGGCTTCGGAGTGCTCGTGGCCGCAGAGGATGGCGAAGCCGGGGTCGAGGGCATCTCGCACGGCGGCGAAAGCGTCTTCGGGCGGGTAGTGGTAGCCGCTCCAGTCGAAGTACCGCCGGCCGTCCCGGGATATCCTCTGCCACGTCCGGCCGTGCAGCCATGCCGTGAGGCAGTCGGCCTCCCCGGGGCAGATCTTCTCCGGGTCGATCGGCCCGCCGTGGGCGGCGAACAGCCGGGCCTCGTCGTCCTGCCAGTAGTTGTACCCCTTTTCTAAAAATCCCTCCCAGGTGCCCTGCGCCCGGCACTGCAGGCTGGCAGTCTCGCTCCGGTCGTCACTTCCCGATACCGGGCTGCCGCAGATGAACGCCTCGTCGTGGTTGCCCATCACGGAAGTCAGATGGTGCAGCGACCTGAGCCGGTCGATGACCTCGCACGGGTGGTAGCCCCGTTCGACCACGTCGCCCAGGTTGAGGACTCTCTCCACGGGGCCGAACCGCCCGGAAAAGCCCGGGTCGTGGGTCACCTTGAGGATGGCGTCCAGCGCGCCTATGTCAGCGTGGATGTCTGAGAAGAGTAGCGTACAGCCCCGCATCGATCGAGACAATGATTGCAGGATAAATAATTCTTACTATTTCAGCTGCCCCGAAGCCTTATCATACTCGAACATCCGCCGGGGGTTGCGCCGGTATCTCTTGAGCACGTCGGGGTTCAGGAAGTTGAACTTCGCCTGCCACAACGGCACGCAGTACATGTAGTTGGGGTTTGCCGGAGTGCCGCCTATGCCGATGATGACGAAGACTTTGTGCCCGGTCTGTGTTACATACCGCTGGTATTTCTGGGGCTGGTATTCCTTGGCCCAGGCGATGTTCCCGGCGAACAGGCCTGATCTGAATTTGCATTCCACCCCGAACACGGTCTTCGAGGGCAAATGTTCAATAATCAGGTCGGGGTTGAAGTCGATCTCCTGCCTGCTGCGCTGGCCGTCCTGCGCCCAGGCGACGATCTTGAACTCCTTTCCGAACAGGCTCATCACGTGCCGCTCGAACTCGTAGCCCAGCGTATGGGTGGGATCGGTGAAATCGGGCATCGTGCTCTCATTACCTTCCGGGCTGTTAAAAGTATCTATCCGTCTGCTGTCGCAGGCCGGTCGGCCTTTTCCTTAGCCTCTTCTTCTCCGCTGTGGCCGCCTTCTCTGGCCTGGGTGACGTAGAGGCCTGCCATGACGAGCGCAGCGCCGGCGATCGTGAAGGTGGTCAGCGTCTCTCCCAGCAGGAGCACTGCCAGCGCCACTCCTGCCAGCGGGGAGACGTAGATGGTGATGCCCACGTCTGCCGAGGGAAGCCTGCTCAGGCCGTGGTTGAAGATCAGGAATGCTATGACTGAGCAGCATACGGCTAAAAAGCCGATGGATGCCCAGGAGAGAGGGGTGAGGGCGGCGAGCGGGGTCATGGGGGTGGCGAAGTAGTATACCGGCAGCAGTCCCAGGATGCCGAAGAGGAAGGTGTAGATCAGGATGGTCAGCGGGCCGTACCTGTCCGCCACTGTCTTGGAGGCGATGGCGTACAGGCCGAAGAGCGCGGCGCTGGCCAGCCCCAGCAGGTCTCCTGACAGGTGCGCGAGGGATAAGCCTCCCGAGCCGCCGGTGACGATGAGGAAGACCCCTCCGAAGCCTATGAGCGCTCCGAGCGCCTGTTTTCCGGACGGGCGCTCTTTCAGGAGCAGCACGCCGAAGATCATGATGAAGATCGCGGAGAGGTTGAAGAGGAGGGAGAAGTTGGTCACCGTCGTGTACACCAGGGCCATGACCTGCAGGACGAACTGCAGGGAGACGCCCGCGACGGACATGAAGATCAGCACGGGGAGGTCGGCGGGGCGGACATTCAGCGCGTCCCGGTTGAAGAGGAGCGCGAGGGCCAGTACGGCGATGAACGCGACGGCGAACCGCACTGTGACTATCTCCACCGGGGTGAGCTGGATCAGGGCCTCTTTAGCCGCTATGGACGAGGCGCCCCAGAACACGTTGACGAGGACTAAGCCGATCATGATGACTGTGCCTGAATCTGAGACTGACCGCAGTTTTTCGAATATCAGTGTATGCACGCCCGTTTTGAAGGCTGACACGTCCTCGTTTTTTAAATCCCTTCGGGTCTGCCCTTCCGGGGGCGGGGCTGATAGATCGGCAGCGGGCGCCGCTATCTTTTTACCAAACCCTTTTATAATCCGGCGTTCGATAACGCTCTGGGGATGAATCATGGAGTGCAGTAATAAGTGCCTTATGCTTGCCTGTGTGGTACTTGCGCTGGCGGTACTGACCATCGGCCCTGCGGCCGCGCAGCTGGTGCAGACGGGCGGGTTTACCAGGACTTACCAGAAGAGCGTGGCCGGGGGCACCTTCGTGCCGCCTCAGGCCGAAGTCTCAGAGACGTTCTACCAGTACCCGGGGATCAGCGCATGGGGGCGCATACCCGGGCGGTGGCTATGCCTACGACTATGGCGTCGGCCTGACTCCGTACGGCTACGGGCCATACGGCGGCTTCACGTACCTCTGAGAAATCCTGTCGGAAAGAAAGCGAGTGAGTGGGTGAGCGGCTAAAAAATGCTCAGGTCCGGACCCGGGGCTTTTCATACAGGCGCTGCGACCACTTGGTCTTCCATTTGCTGCCATTGGTCTTGCAGTACCTGACTCTGTTGTCCGGGTCCTCTTTTACCCAGTTGAACAGGTACATGAACTGGTCTCTGCCCACTTCGATCTTCCTGATCTTCTCGGGGACGCCGATGCTGACCAGGTAGTCGCTGAACGAGTCCTCGATTAAAAACTGGAGCGGGTCTTCGATCTTGACGGACTTCCACGAGTAGCCCCCGTCGTCCAGCCAGATGCGAACCCGGTCGAAGATGTGCCCGGAGCAGATCTCGACCCGGTGGGTCTCGCTGGTGATGCCGGCAGACTGGAACAGGTCGTCGACGATCTCGACAGTGCGGTTCTGGTATTCCCGGGCCGCGTACTTGCCGTCCTGGAAGTACTCCACGTCGATCATGCCGTACGAGAAAGCGCTGGTCTCGACGTCGAGCATCCCTATGACTGCGCCACCTACGGGGGAACCGATGCCTGCGTCGTCGATCTGTACGACTTTCAGCCCTTCGCCAATCCCATCGCTCATAGCAGACGAGTTTTGATCGAATCCATTATATATTTTATTCTTGGGCTGCATGAAAGCCTCGCCGGCAGCGCCGGCAAAAAAGTAGAAGTTTTTTCCCGCAGAGGCTGCGGGAAGTGAACATTTTGGAATTACTGTAAACTCTGATTTACTTCAGCTTGTCGGTCAGCGACCTGAGCTTCTGAATGTTGTCCAGGTGCAGCTGAGCTTCGATGCGCTTGCGCTCTTCGAGAGTTGAAATGATGTCGGTAATGCTCGTGGCGAGCCTGTAGCACTTCAGCGGCCTGCCCTTGCCTTCCTTCTTGATTTCCCTCTCCTCAATCCAGTTCTGGTCGCGAAGCTCCCTCATGACGATGCTGACTTCGGGCTGCCGGAGGTCTGCTCCCAGCTCGATGTCCCTGCTGATCGTCTCGTCGACGTTGGCAAGATAGACTAACGTCTTGGCGACGTTTCTCTTCAGGCCCACGTTCACGAGGGTCTCCACGAATTCCTTGTCCTTTTCGTCAAGGACCGGTACTGTAAGTTTTTTCATTTATGTCCACCTCTGTCGAAAATTATTTTCTTATCAGAATTAAATATTTATTATAGGGATTCTGACAATGGTAGTATAGCAACCGTTATTATATATACTTTATCCTTATAGACGCGATAATAAAATATGTGTTGAATATTTTGCAGCGCCGATAGACCATAACCAATCGTTTATATTTAAATATTTCGGAACGATAATAATGAGACGAGGGAAAAGGGGTGTAGATAAGCTTTTACGGTCCCCTGGAGAATGTCATCAGATGAAATTATAATGCCTGGCACGGGGCTATACGCCAAATATTATATGATCGAAACTTTCACTCAAAATGGCGCATTTAACTTCTTTTATATGATGGCCAAAAAGAATTCGAGGCCGATGTTCATGGATTTTTAAATTTTGGCCTATAATTTGACCGGGAATCGGATGGCAATTTTAAGCTCGTTTACGGGCCGCTGCAGGCGAACAAAAGCATCAAATATCCCCGCCTCGTACCTCCTTAATTATGAAGCGTGCCTGCGTCCTGTACTCCGATCAGTGCCTTCTCCACGGGACAGAAAGCCATATCGAGAACGCTCGCAGGCTCACCGCTATCATGGGGGGCCTGAACTCTTCAGAATTAATGGGTCATGTAGACGTGGTCTCTCTGGGCAGGGCTGCCGAAAGGCAGCTGACCAGAGTGCATGATTTAGACTACGTCAGGCATATCGAGACATCTGGCACCGGCATGCTGGACCCCGACACCGAGATGACCGCCGGCTCTCTGGATGCTGCCCGGCTGGCAGCTGGTGCCGCTCTGGACGCGGTGGAGGAGGTCCGCAAGGGCAGAGAGCTGGCCTTCGGCCTAGTCCGTCCCCCGGGACACCACGCTCTCCCGGGCCGGGCGATGGGCTTCTGCATCTTCAACAACGCCGCGATCGGCGCCGCCCGGGCCCTGGATCACTATCGTAAAGTGCTCGTCGTCGACTGGGACGTGCACCATGGCAACGGCACCCAGCAGATCTTTTACCGCACCCCGGACGTCCTATACTTTTCCGTGCACCAGTCCCCCCATTTCCCGTACACCGGCGATGCCGCCGAGACCGGCGAGGGTGAAGGAGAAGGCTTTAATGTGAACGTGCCCCTGCCCGCAGGATCCACCGACGCCGACTTCCTCGAGGCCTTTCTCAGGGTGCTCACGCCCATCACGGACGACTATAAGCCAGGCCTGGTGATCGTGTCCGCAGGCTACGACCCGGCACAAGGAGACCCCCTCGGAGATATGCGAATGACTCCCCGGGGCTTTCAGAAGCTGGCTTACATGGTCAGAACGATGAGCAGCGCCCTGGGAGTCGTCGCTATGCTGGAGGGCGGGTACTCGGCCCTGCTGCCCGACTGCGTGGCCGCCTCCATACGAGGGTTTTTGGGCGAGGACGCGGAGATCGAGCCAGAGACAACCGCCGGTGCAGTATCCCACATTGGCGAGGCCGTCCGGATCCAGCGACAGTACTGGCGTATATAACAATGCGAAAAGTGGGTAGTGTTCGGCGCCAGGCCGCCTTGTTCTTAGTTCGCAAGGGCGCAAGGGCGCAAAGACGCCAGGGCTATCTAAAAGATCTTTGCGTCGTTGCGCCCCTGCGCCTTTGCGAATTAAAACCGAGGCCTCCCGGGGCCGAGCAAACTTTTTACCCGTCACCCAGGGCCTCTATTTCCTGTGCAGCAGCTCTCGCAGGAATTCGCCGATGCCTTCGCCGACGCTCAGCACGGAGGTGCCGGAGAGCACGATGAAGTCCTGGCGGATCGATTCGGAGACCTGCTTGCCCAACGCGCAGGAGGTGAGCCTCGCCCGGATGAGCTCGTCGGCCCGGGGGTATTTTCTCGGGATGTCGACGGCATAGCGATAGCCGAATACGTATGCATCAGGGTACTTATCCCGGAACCGGTCGGCGTGTTCCCGCTGCTCGAGCGGGGGGCCGAGGTGGCGCTCGATGTTGGGGAGAGACCAGACGAGCATTTCCAGCACGATGGCGCACCTCTTCCCGTTCGACCAGACGCCGCTCCGGTATACCTTGAACTCGTGCAGCTCCAGCATGCGCACGACCGACTCTTCCGCCTTCCTGAGCTGCGGGTACAAAGTATCCTCTACGATGTCCGGCGCCCGGAAGGTGATGGTCAGCAGCAGCGTGCCCCTGTCGTCGATGATCTCCAGCAGTTCCGGCTCGTCCACCGGCTCGACGGGGGGCGGAAAGAACATGTCGAGGCTCGGGGCCTTCTGGAAGCGCCGGCATGCGTCCACGAACTCGTAGAGCTTCTGCTCCGAGAGCGCCGCGGCCACGTTCCGCTTCGGGTCCACCGGGTCTATGACGATGAGAGGCTCCGGGTGCTTCACTCCCGGGTCCATGTGGTCCTCCACGTCGATGACCAGGCCCCGGTAAAAGTTCGCGCCCGCCTTAACCGTATCGAGGAATGAGCCGTACCTGATGATGAGCAGTTCCGCCAGGTAGCCGGAGAACCCCTGGGTCCGCAGCTCCGAGCCATAGACGCCGACGCCGTGCATGAACTGCTTGAGCAGGCGGGCTTCGTCGTTCAGGCCGTTGATGTGTGTGAGCACGTACTGGTTGTGGAACGGGCTCCGGTCGACGGCCGACTGGATCTTCGAGGCGTCCGGCACGTTGAAGCAGGGCACCAGGTCGACGTCAAAGCCCTTGTAGATCGCGCTGATGTACGGGTGCTCCGCGTACTTCTCCTCGTAGTCGTCGGACACGCTCCTGGCCAGCTGCAGCCCTTCCAGCTTCAGCTGCTCCCGGGGCGTCTCCGGGGGGAACATGAGGAAGATGTCGATGTCCCGCTTGCCCCTGAGCCACGTGTCCCGGGCGGTGGAGCCCACGTGGATAGCGTGGACGTTGAACCCTAGGCGGGCGGCCTCGCTGTCGATCCGGCCGATTATCTCCCGGGCCGTATTTTTCAGGTTATCTGCTTCGGCGGCGCTGGGCTTGACTCTCCCCGCCGCCTCTTTGAGGATGCTGTCCGTGATCAAAGCAGGATCTCCCGGATAGCCTCATACTTCGGCCCCTTCGGGCTTAAAGTGCTCTTCATCACGTGGATCCTGTCCACCGGCTGGGTGCCGGCGTAGAAGTCCCTGTACTTCTCGAACAGCAGCGGCAGCCGCTGCTTCTGCTCCGGGGTCGAAAATTTGATCCGGCCGATTGTGACGTGGGCGTTGAACCTGCCCTCCCTCTCGAAGCCGATACCGGCCAGAGCGTCCTCCACCTGTTTATTCAATGCCTCGAACGGCCCCTCGGCGCCGATCCAGATGACGCGAGGGTTCTTCGTCCCCGGGAAGCCCCCTATGGAGCGGAAAGTCGCCGTAAACGGCTCTACTGTGACGCCCTCTTTCAGGGCGTCGGCGATAGCGTCGATCCGGTCCTCCTCTACGTTGCCCAGGAACTTCAGGGTGATGTGGACCAGCTCCGGCTCCACCGTCTTCAAGCCCTTCATGTTGAAGTCCCCCACGGCCTCGGCAATCTTCTCCTTGATAGCCGGGTCCAGGTTGACCGCTATGAACGTGCGAATCATGATCATAGTACATTGCACCGCGTAGGGAAAAAAGGTTGCGCGCAACCATGAGCATTCCCGTGCCATGCGATCATTTTATTAAAGGCCCCGCAGATCATGCATAGAGCCTGATCTCTATGGACCCGAAAAGCCGCGCTGAGAATCCTAACGAGCAGATCTACATGGCCACCACGGTGCCGGGGATAGAGGACGTTGCAGCCGGGGAGATGCAGTCGAAGCTCGGCGGGCTGAAGGTGCTGACCAGGAAACGTGGAAAGATCTTTTTCCGGTTCGACCGCAGCTACGAGGAGTTGTTCTCCCTCCGGTGCGTGGACAACCTCTACTACTACCTGGGCTCGTTCGAGATCGGCCCCCATAAGGCCGACCTGGCCGAGATCCCCCGGAAGCTCGCGAAGCTGGGCCTGCGGCCACGTCTGGAGCGGCTGTACGGAGACCTGAGCGCCAGATCCGTCATCGTCAGCGGCAGCCGCACGGGAAAGCATACCTATAGCAGGTACCAGGCGGCCGACGCACTGCTGGACGCCCTGGTCAGGGTGCTCGGCTTCAGGCGGGGGTCGGTGGAGGCGCACGACCTGCATTTCAGGATAGACGTGGAAGGGGGCTCGGCATTCCTCCACGTCAAGCTGACACCGGCGACCTTCCGCTACCGGGGGCAGGAGAAGCAGTTCCTCTCCGCAGCCCTGAAAGCCTCGGTCGCGCACGCGATGGTATTAATATCCATGCCCCGGCCCGACGACATCTTCCTCGATCCCTTCTGCGGCTCAGGTACCATCCTGGCAGAGCGAGCCTCCTGTGAGGCAAAGGCCATCATCGGCAGCGACATATCACCCGAACGGCTGGAGATCGCCCGCCAGAACCTGCCCGGCTCGATCCGCATAGACCACAGGGACGCCCGCCATACCGGCCTGCCGTCCGGATCTGTGAACAAGATCGTCTCCAACCTGCCCTGGGGCAAACAGATAGAGGTTGGCGACGTAGACCAGCTATACGTAGAGTTCCTGGCCGAGGCGAAGAGGCTGCTCGCCCCCGGAGGCCTGATGGTGCTGCTGACCGACCAGGAAGAAGCTATCACCAGAGCTGCAGAGAGCTGCGGCCTTCATATTGAAAAGCGGTGTACACTCAGCCTGCACGGCCTGCACCCGTCCATCTACCTTATAAAAAAGAGCTAAATAATCAAACGCCAAGGCCAAAGATTTGATCTACAATTATTTAATAATCCATTGGCGTCCTGCGTCGCATGAATAACTTTTCATTATTCAGACTTGAGCGCAGTACAGCTCATCCATCGTACTCCTATGAAAAACATGTTGTTTCGGCTATGGTTGCAAGACCGCCAGGCACGCCAAGGGGCCAAGGGCGCCAAGATTTATTTGATCGTAATCGCACAAATCACCCGTATTTAGCTTGGCGTTCCATGAAAAATTAGCTCTTGGCGAGCTTGGCTCCTTGGCGTGCCTGGCGGTATTTTCGACTCACACAGGGCCAACTTTCAATTTTTCATAGCCTCTACCTGAAAATCCCCATTTATCATCCAGCGAGTGCTTGGCGGTATTTTCGACCTATGCCGGGCTATCTTTCAGTTTTTCTTAAGGCGAGTGCTTGGCGGTGATATATGCGCAGATCAGGGAAACTGCCGATTTTTCACCTCTTATACCTGATCAAGGCACCGTTCATCACCCGACTCTTGGCTTTTTATCTTTTTTTAATACCTCTCGATATATTCCAGCAGCGCCCCTGTGGACAGCGTGTTCAGAACTCTGGCCTTCGTGGCCCAGCCCCGGCGGGCGTTGTTGACGCCGAATTCCATGTAGTCCAGCTCGGCGATGCCGTGGGAGTCCGTGTCGATGGAGACCATGACGCCGGCGTCCATGGCCTTTTTGACGTGCTCGTCGCTGAGGTCGAGCCTGTCTGGATAGGCGTTTACCTCCAGGACTTTGTTGTTCTCTTTAGCGGCCTCTATGACCCGGTCGATGTCTATGGCGGTGGGCTCTCTCCTGCCGAGGATGCGGGACGTGGGGTGGGCGAGGATGGTGAGGTGCTCGTTTTCGAGGGCGTTGATCACTCTTCTGGTGACCACGTCGGCGTCCTGCCTGAGCTGGGTGTGGACGGAGCCGACGACGATGTCGAGGTCTTCGAGCACGTCATCCGGCAAATCCAGGCTGCCGTCGGGCATGATGTCGACCTCGCTGCCCTTGAGAATGGTAAAGTTCTCCAGCGTGTCGTTGAGGCGGTCGATCTCCGCCATCTGGTCCCGGAGGCGCTCGATGCTCAGCCCGTTCGCGATGTGCAGCGATTTCGAGTGGTCGCAGATCGCCACGTACTCGTACCCTTTCGCCCGGGCGGCCATGGCCATGTCCTGGATTGAGCTTGATCCGTCGCTCCACTCGGTGTGGACGTGCAGATCGCCGCGTATATCCTCCACGGTGATCAGGTCGGGCAGCGTGCCCTTTGCTGCAGCGTCGACTTCTCCCCGTCCCTCCCTGAGTTCCGGGGGTATGTACTCGAGGCCGAGCGCCCTGTATAACCCCTCCTCCCTGGGGAACTTGACCTTCTCTTCCCCGCCCTTGTAAAAGCCCTCCTTGCTGAGCCGGTCGCCTCTCGCCATGGCCCGCTTCTCCAGCTCTCTCAGGTGGGCCTTCGAGCCGGTATTGAGGGCGAGGCGCAGCCCGTAGTTGTCGCGGCTGACGATCTTCAGCTTCGCGTCCACGCGATACCGGGTCGTGATCTCGGCGTGGTGTTCTCCCCTGTCCTTGACTATCCGGGTGATGGGCATGTTGCAGAAGCAGTCGATCACCTCGGCCGGGTCGTGTGCGGCGGCCACGATGTCGATGTCGCCGATCATGGGGGCACGCCGCCGCAGGCTTCCCGCGACGTCCGCCTGCGCAAGGCCCTCGCAGTCCTTAAAGTACCCCATGATCTCGGCGGCGATGGCGGAAGCCCTGAATACAGGGATCCTGGTCTCGCTCAGGGCCTTGTTGTGCCGATCGAGGGCGTCGAGGATCTTCTTCTCGACCTTATCTCCCAGGCCTTTGATCCGCCTGATGCGGTGGGATCTCGCAGCGTCCCTGAACTCCTCTATCGTCGCGACCCCCAGAGCCCTGTGCACCTTCAGCGCCGTCTTCCGGCCTATGCCCGGCACCTCGATGACCTCGTAGAGCTCCAGGGGGGTTTCTTTTTTTAGCGTTTCCAGCAGGCCGCTCCTCCCCGTCCTCAGCAGCTCTTCGATCACCGAGCCGATGCTGGGGCCGACGCCGGGGATGTCCCGCAGCCTTCCCTCCTTGTAGTACTCCTCGATGTCCCCTTCCAGCGAGCTCACGCTTTGCGAAGCCTTCCGGTACGCCCTGATGCGGTACGCTTCCTCCCCTTCCAGCTCCAGCAGCCTCGAGATGTCGTATAATACTGCCGAGACTTCGTCGTTCTTCTTCATGTTCCGCTTCGCCTCACCTTTACAGCCGGGCATTTTTACAATTATTTTATCCTCCGGCACCCTTATAATCGCGCCTGCAATAATCACGCCCGGAGGGCAGATCGGCCCGCAGGCGTCCCGGGGCAGGCTTCGGCATCCGTCCCGGATCAGGCTCTGTCCTGGTTTACCGGAAGCTATCCGGATCATACGGCTGCACAAAGTTTATATTCTCGGGTAAAGTGGAAACAGTGGTGTTCCTCACGTTTGGGCTGGACTCGCTCCTCGGCAGCTTATCTAGCTTCATTACCAACCTTATCGGTAACATGGGCTACGCAGGCATCTTCATTCTCATGACCATCGAGAGCGCCGGCATTCCCGTGCCGAGCGAGCTCATCATGACCTACGGCGGGTTCATGGCATCCCAGGGCAAGATCAACTGGGTCCTCGCGGCCGTCGTGGGCTCTCTGGGCACCGGCCTCGGCTCGGCCATCGGCTATGCGATAGGAGCGTGGGGAGGCAAGCCTTTCGTCGACAAATACGGCAAGTACCTGGGCGTCACCCCGGACAAGATGGTCTTCGCCGAGAAGTGGTTCTGCAAGTTCGGAGAGTCCGCCTGCTTCTACACCCGGCTGCTCCCGGTCGTCCGCACCATCGTCAACGTGCCCGCCGGCCTGCTGGGCATGAACTTCTACAAATTCATGATCTACAGCATGGTCGGAGCGTTCCCCTGGTGCCTGGTTTTATCGTACCTGGGCTTCACCCTCGGGGAGAACTGGGAATCCATCATGGAGTACTCCCACCTGCTCAGCTACGCAGTCGGCGGCATCGTGGCCATCATCATCATCGCGGCCATCATCCTCTGGCTGCTCGTCCGCATGGGCGTCGTGGAGAAGAAGACGGTGATGAAGTACCTGTCCTTCTTCCTGCACGTGTAATCCGGATGGCAGGCGGAAATATCAACTATATATTCTAGAATCCGCCTATCTCTTTTAACATGAGCCAGTGCCTGCAGGTAGAGATCGATCCCCTTAAAATCACTGATCAGTATCTCAACGGTGTACTGCTGGCGGTCGACGTCATTCCCTTCTCGCGCGAGGAGTGCCCTTCCGAGCCGGACCAGCCCGTCTGCCTTATCGCGGCGGCGCACACCAGCGGCCTCAGCTCGATCAGCCGGGTGTACGCTAAGCTGTTCGTGGCGGCGACGGCCTCTGAGCTGGAGGAGAGGCAGGTCATGAAAAGCTTTCTCTCTTATCTGGACATGTTCGACGGGGGCACGCTGGCGGCGCACTACGGGGCGGTGGAGACGGCGGAAGAAGGCTTCGATTTGCCGTATCTGCTGCTGCGGGCACGGGACGTCCAGCCGGAGCTTTATCCGCACCTGAAGCACGCGCTGAAAAAGTTCAGGAAGCATGACACCTGCCTGTACGTCAAGAACAACATGAACCTCCCGTCCGCCGACCTCGACTACGTGGAGGGGTATTACGGCCTCCTGAGACGGCCGGAGGCCGTCGTGGACGACCCGAGGGCCGGCCTGGCAGCCTACTGGAGAGATGACGAGCGCTCGATCCTGAAGTTCGGCCTCGCCAACGTATATAATACACTCAGGATCGCCCAGGCCCAGATCAAAAAAAGCGTCTGTTACACGGATTTTCCGCTATAAAAGCGGCATTTCACTATTGTAATCAAAAAGATTTTAAACGCGCAATTATAGTAATTGTGTTCTGTATGACAAAGACTGATACTCCACCTGAGTCTTTCCCCGAGCCCATGATCGAGAAGGTCGGCATGCTCGAGAAGGAGAAACAGACAATCCAGGAGGAGCTCGAGTTGCTCAGGCTCCAGTACGAGGAGCTTAAGTCCCGGCTGCTTGAGTCCACCATGATTAATAATAATAACCTCAAGGAGATCCAGCGCCTCCAGCAGGAGAACGCTCACCTCCGCCGCACTCCACTCTTCATCGCCAGCGTCATCGAAATCGGTGAGGGAGGCATGGTTATCCTGCGCCAGCACGGCAACAACCAGGAAGTCTTAACCAAGCCCTCCGACGAGCTGCTCCAGAAGCTGACTCTCGGCACCAGGGTCGCTGTCAACAACTCCCTGGCCATCGTCAGGATCCTCGAGAAACCGGCTGATGTACGCGCGAGAGTCATGGAAGTCATCGAGGCCCCCAGTGTCGACTACCAGGACATCGGCGGCCTGGAGAAGGAGATCCAGGAAGTAGTGGAGACAGTCGAACTCCCGCTCACCCAGCCCGAGCTGTTCGCCAGCGTGGGCATCGAGCCGCCCAGAGGCGTGCTCCTTTACGGGCCCCCGGGCACCGGCAAGACCCTGCTCGCGAAGGCAGTCGCCCACCAGGCCAACGCGACCTTCATAAGGATGTCCGGCTCTGAGCTGGTCCACAAGTTCATCGGCGAGGGCGCCCAGCTGGTCAGAGACCTGTTCCAGATGGCGAGAGACAAGGCCCCCAGCATCATCTTCATCGACGAGCTGGACGCCGTGGGAAGCCGCAGGACCCACGACGGCACCACCGGCAGCGCAGAGGTCAACAGGACCATGATGCAGCTCCTGTCCGAGCTGGACGGCTTCTCGGAGAGAGGCAACGTCAGGATCATGGCCGCGACCAACCGCATAGACATGCTCGACCCCGCCATCCTCAGGCCGGGCAGGTTCGACAGGATCATCGAGGTACCCCTCCCGGACGAGAAGGGCAGGGAACAGATCTTCAAGATCCACACCCGCAAGATGACGACCGAGGAAGACGTGGACGTCCAGAAGATCATCGAAGAGATGGAAGGCGCAAGCGGCGCAGACGTCAAGGCCATCGTCACCGAGGCCGGCATGTTCGCCATCCGCAGGCGCAGCAAAGCCGTCAACATGGAAGACTTCGAGAAGGCCATCGACAAGGTGCTCCACAAGGAAACGCCCGTCGAGGTTCCGACCTCCACCGTCTACGCGTAAGCCAGAGTGTAAGGGGCTGCTACAAGCCCCTACTTTTTTATTTTCAAAAATCCACAGGCATAATCTCCCTGTGTATACTTTCCATACAACAATCCCTCTCGGTGCTCATAGCACTGCTTACCACAGATGCCCGAAATTTTCTCGTTATACGGGGTCCATGTTCTGAGTAAACGCCGCTCTTCCGTCGTAGAGGAAGGTGATCTGGGTGCTCTTGCCGTCCATGGGTATGCCTTTGGCGGCCACGTCGATGACGATCTCGAGGACGTCGCCATAGTGTAGGGCGCCGTCGTCATAGGCCTTTTTGAGCCAGGATAGCTGGCCGTCGTGGAGGCCCCACACGGTCCCATAGTCCTTGCCGGCGTGGGTGGCGTTCACCACGATCTTGTTCAGCTCGGCCGGGTGGGCGCCGGGCGCGAGGGACAGCGTGAAGGTGTAGGTCCTGCTGGCGCTGTCGCATTTCATGCTCTCTACCTTGAACGGGTTGGACGACTGGATGGGCGCGGAGGTCGGAGTGGCTATCCCTGCGGGAGTTGTCGCCGAGGGCGCCGGTTCCACTGCCGGCTCAGGCGTCACGGTTGTCTGGGGTGCGGGCGTCACAGTTGTCTGGGGCACAGATGTCGGCTGTTTTTCTCCCGGCACCAAGCCCAGGTAGATGTAGGACCCTGCCAGAATGGCCATTATGCATACGCATGCGAGGGCGGCCACGCCGATAACGATGCCTGCTCCGAGCTTCTGTCTTTTCTTGATGTCGTCCATTCTTCATCGCCTCCCGAATGGCTTTAATTGGTACGCTTAGACCGTATATCGATCAGTTAGCCGGGTGCAAATATATCCTTTCTCATACCAACCGTCAACAATCCTTCAAAAATGCCGGGATAATGCGCTGAAACGCAAATCGGGCCGCCGGCGTTCGAGACCGGAGGCCCGGAGGTTAATATCTGTTTGCCGTCCATGGGAGTGTAACGGTAAACTGAATGAAACCTGCGCGAAAGGTTTCACGTGTGCTATATAATAATACGCAGAGGGTATTTAAAGGGTTTATCTAACGAACCGTCAACAATCCCCACGTACGGTGATTACTGGCCAGAGGCCTGGACGGGTGGAGAGAAACCAGATTAATTCAGAGTACTGTAGTTCTCCCTGTACCTGATCTTCAGGCTGACTCCGTTCAGCATCATGGAGATGCCGAACTTCATGACGAGATCCGAGCAGTCGATGATGTAGTCCGAATGCTCCCCTTCTCGATGATCGCTTTGGGGTATCGTATTCTGTCTCAAGATTTCACACCTGCATCTCCCTAATGCGAAACATGATCAGTCGAAATCTCTCTCTTTTAGTACCTGGACGTACCCTCTGGTCCCGTCCACCCGGATGCGGGAGCCGTCTTTGATGAGCCGGGTCGCCCCTTCTACGCCCACCACTGCGGGGATCCCGTACTCCCGGGCTACGACGGAGCCGTGAGTCATCATCCCGCCGACTTCGGTGACCAGGCCCCTGGCCGAGCTGAAGAGCGGTGTCCACCCCGGGTCTGTATAGGGCGCGACCAGGATCTCCCCCGGGCTGAGGCGGGCGTCCTCCAGCCTGAGGATTACCCTTGCGGTGCCTTCGACGGTTCCCGCTGAGGCGGGCGTCCCGATAAGGGCACCTGAAGGCGCTCCCGTATCCTGCCGCTTCCCCGTGATCACCTCTCCCTCGCTAGTCACGACCCGGGGAGGCGAGAGCTTCCTGTCCAGCTCGTACTGGCGTTTCCTCGCGGCGACGAGATCCCGGGCATCGCCGGCTAACCGGCCATCCTCCAGCGCCAGTATCTCGTCCAGCGAGAGGTAGAAGATGTCCTGTTCGTTTTGCAGGCTGCCTCCGGCGACCAGAGTTTTCGCCTCTTCCAGCAGAGCCTGCTTACACACTTCCAGGTGGAGCATCATGATGTGCTTCGGGTATTCCCGCAAGCCCATGATGTTCCGGTACACCCTGATGAGCCTGGCCAGTACTCCTGCCTTGAGGAAGCCGAGCCTGGTTTTCCGGACGCCGTCCAGTATTTCGGCGGTCGCCCTCTCTGCTTCCAGCCTGCCCTCCTGGTGTTTTCTCCGGTGCTCCCCCGGGGCGGCGCCGGCCTGGCTCAGGACCACCGGCAGAAGCGCGGTGGGCGACTCTTTCCACCTGGGAGCGGTAATGTCAACCTCTCCTGAGCACCGCATCCCGAACCTGGCCATGAACTGCCCGAGCTCCCGCCTGAATTCCGGCCCTCCGGCGATGTGCTCCAGCCCGGCGTAGAATGTCTCATCCTTCGCCTCCCGCAGGTATTTCGCCAGCCCTGGATACTCTGTGACCGTATCTGCCAGGTCGCCCACCGCGAGGCCCAGTTCGGTCGTAATGCTGCCCGGCAGCGATTTGAAGAGCTGGCCCATCAGGCGGGTGCCCCGTTCCTCACCAAGCTGTCTCCTCAATATGCTATCGAGCACCTTCGACGACAGTATCGCCGGGGCCAGGCCGGGCGCAAACGTCGGGAACAGCGAGGGCAGCATCCTTTGTAAGCCCTCCTGTATCCGTCGGACCCTCTCCGGCCCCGAGGCTTCCCTGATCGCTTTTTCCTGGGCCGTCTGGAACCTGAGCAACCGGGCTGCTATGTCTTCTCTCACTTTCGCAGGATCGGCTGCGACAAGGTTGAACAGTGCCTTGCACAGGGCAGGGACTGCGATCGGCGCCACCTTTAGTAAAAGCCTGACAGGCACTTTCCTGCCATCCCTGTCCCAGTCCTGCCTGAAGTCCTCCCGGGCCGTCAGATCAGTGAAAGCTGCCGCGATCGACTCGTCCATCATGACACTCATGATCCGGGGCACCACTTTCCGCGCCGGCTTTATTGCCAGCAGCCGGGTGGGGTCTATAAACAGCCGGCTTCCAGCGTCCGCCATCAGGCCGCTGCCCGGGCCCATGCAGGTCTTCCAGATTGACAGGGTCAGCGGCCTCATCGCCTCAGTCATCATCTGGAAGTGGCCGAAAGAGACGAATACGTGCAGCCGGCTGTCGTCCGCCCTGGGCACAGGGTATAGCGAGGTGACCGGGCGGCTCTGGAGCACGTAGAACTGGCCGCCGGCCAGGCACCACTCGATGTCCTGCTCTGAGCCATAGTGAGCCTCTATCTTTTCGCCGATGGCGGCCAGCTCCAGGATCCCGGCGTCCGGGAGAGCCTGTGCTTCCTGCCTCTCCGGCGTGATTTCCTGCTTTATTGTGCCTCCGTCGGGAGAAGCGTAGATCGCAAGCTTCTTGGTGGATATCCGCTTTTCCACTATCTCGCCTGCTCTGACCTTGTACAGGTCGGCGGATACGATTCCCGAAACCAGAGCTTCGCCCAGGCCGAAGCTGGCGTCGATCACCAGCGTCTTCCGGTGGCCGGTGACCGGGTCGGCTGTGAACATGATGCCGGAGATTTCCGGGAAGACCATCTGCTGGACTACGACTGAAAGGAGCACCGAGCGGTGGCCGAACCCGTTTTTCGCCCGGTATGCGATGGCCCGGTCGGTGAACAGCGAGGCCCAGCAGTTCTGCACTGCCCGGAGCAGCTGTTCCTTTCCCCGGACGTTCAGGTAGGTGTCCTGCTGGCCCGCGAAGGAGGCGGTAGGCAGGTCCTCCGCAGTGGCGCTGGAACGGACCGCGTAAGCCCTGTCTTCCCCTGTCTTCCGCAGCGCCTGCAGGATGTCTGATCGGATGGCTTCAGGCATCTCCAGCGATCTCAGGTGTTCCCGTATCCTGTGTCCCAGTTCCTGTATCTGGCCCAGATCCTCGGGGCTCACCAGGTCGAGCTGGTCAAGGAGCCCGGCCATCTCGCCGCTCGTCTGAATGAAGGTCTTGTAGGCGGCCGTGGTGATGCAGAACCCCGGCGGAACCGGGAAGCCTGCCCTGGTCAGCTCGCAAAGGTTCGCCCCTTTGCCGCCTGCGGCCGGAAGCCATGTTTTATCCATAGACTCGAAGTACGCCACGTTTTCCGCCATGTTTCCTCCCTGAAGTGACCGCTGCCACCCTGAACAGCCGGCCACATCTAATTCCACGTTGCTCCTCGCAGGGCATCATCGAGGCCCTGTGCCGGTATTTTTGCTAACAACTGCTAGTTGTGCGGCAAGCTATAAAAAGGTTTGGGGGCGGTAGTTTTACAAAAAACTACTAATTACGGGTGGTGGCCAGGCTTGTTGCTCTCCGGGTACGTGAAGGGCATGCGCTCCCAGAGAGTCTGAAAAACCATCTGTGCCAGAGCGTTGATCATGGGGTTGCTGGTGGTGATCCCCGACCTGTTCTGGCTGGGCAGGGGAGGCACGTACATGAACCTGTCATCGTCCACCGCCATCAGGACGAGCCGGGTCAGGTTCGACGACGGCATGGGCAGCCGGATGTTTTTCAGGATGGGCTCCAGGTCGTGCAGGTCGACGCCAAATGCGTCTTTCATGGTCAGGTACTTCAGGCCGTATTTTCCGGGTATCGAGAGGTCTGCCCCGAAGGTGATGAGGTCTACAGTTATTTCCCTGTCCCTGAGGTGTTCCAGGTGGTGCAGGTACGCGTCGGGCAGGATGAGCTTTACCGACCGCCTGGCGTCGGTCAGCATCTCCTCGATCGAGTGGCCGATGTTTACCTCGCCGTACACGGTCCAGAGCATGTCGGGCAGGTCCTGCTCGATCCGGCTCTGCTCCAGCTCCTCCAGCTCCTGCAGAGCCGCTTCTTCGGCGCTGCGGTGGATTTCGGTGAGGTGCTTGATGGCGATCTTCGGCGGGGTGGCCCGGTACACGGCTGGCTTGGCGTTGACCACCTGGACGAGGCCTTTGTCCATCAATGTCTTTAAGCTCTGGTAGACGCTGGGCTTGGGGGCATCTAAGTATTCGTATATCTGCTTGACTTCCGCCCTGTCGAAGAGCACGAGGGCGGAGTAGACCTTGGCTTCGTATTCCGTGAGGCCGAGGGTCTTCAGTGAATCGACAAGGTTGCTCGATATGGGCTTCATGGTAGTTTTCGGTAATACTACCACTCGCCCAGGCATAAATCTTGTTATGCCTGACTTAACCCTTCACGTTCTCGATAGAGCGCAGCATCAACTCGATCGAGTAGTTGACGAACTCTTCCTGCATCCCGGTCGACGAGGCTGTGCTGATCACGCTGTCGATGGCCGCCGTCAGAAAGATGCCCGCTTTCATCGGGTCGAGATCGCTCTTCAGCGTACCGTCCCTGATCCCCTCGTCGAAGGCCGCGAGGATCATCCTGTTGTTGTCCCCGTGGATGCTGATCAGCTCGGCTTTATCCGGAAAATCCTTCTTCTCGAAGCCGTTGGCCACCATGTAGTTGAGAGTCGAGTAGTAGCCGGGGTACTTGCTGCCGTACTCATAAGAGGCGTACAAAGCGTGCCTGATCTTCTCGATGCCTGTCTTCCCCTTGCTGAGCGACTCCCTGTACAGGCGGTTCAGGATTTTAATGCCGCGGATGCCGATGGCGGCGATGATGTCGTCCCTGTTCTTGAAGTACAGGTACAGCGTTCCCCGGGCAAGCTCTGTCTCCTTCGCTATGTCATCCATCGTGACTTTCTCGAAGCCTTTCGAGAAGAGCAGCTTCTCCGCCGCGTCGATGATCTCGTTGCGGCGCCTCAATTTTTCTCTCTCTTTTCTCTCAGCTGTCGACATTTTTCTCTCGCTCCTTTCTAATTCAAGAGTGTGAATGACATAGCGTCATTCAATATACTACCTGTCATGATTTTATTTAAGCCTTTACCCGTCTGGCAGGCTCTACTTCGGCCTCAGGCTGCCCTGGCCAGCAGGTAGCGCTCATCCTCCGCAGTCTGAAGCAGGCTCTCGGTTAAGTCATAGTGAATGACCCGGCTGTCCTTGCCGCAGACGACCTCGTAGCTGCCCGTGCCCAGGCTGGTCCACGTGCCGGTGGTCTTGAAGATGCCCGCGTTCAGCGGCCGGTACTCGTAAGTGCCGTCTGCTTCGAAGATCCACCTTGCGTCAGTCAGGTCGAGTGTGTTCCCGCCATCCTTTACGACCGGGTTCACCATCTCCCAGGTGCCGACAATGGGATCGTTCGCCATCACGGGGTCTGCCGAGGCCGCCGGGTTTCCGGAAGCTTCGTTATTCAGGACGGGGAGGATCGCTCCCGCTCCCACGCACCCGCATACCAGCAGGGAGACCAGAAGCACGCCTGCTGCAAGTATTATGCTGGACTTCATTTCCACTTCCTCCTTAGATCACGAACGGCACGAACATCTTCGTCTTCTGCCTGTACTCAGCGTAGTCGTTGCCGAACTCCTGTTCCAGCTCCTTCTCTTCTCTCCTGGCGAGGCCGTAGTACAGGAACAGCAGCAGGCCGTACAGCAGGATCAGGGGTATGGTAGCCCATTCGCAGATCATGCCCAGGGTGATCAGGAAGAAACCCGTGTACTGCGGGTGCCTGATGAACCGGTAGATGCCGCCGGTGACCAGCTTGCCCTGGCCGCTTTCCTTGCTCCAGTAGTCCTTGTGGATCTGTTTCCAGCCGAGGACGACGAGCGCGATGCCGAGCAGCATGAAGATGATGCCGATGTACATGCCCCACAGGCCTATGTACTGGCCGAGAGTGTGTCCCCACAGGATGCCTTCAGGCAGCCAGATGCCGAACAGCCAGCCGATGATGTACATGCTGAAAGGCACGCCAAACATCTCCACCGCCATCGCGACGATGAAGGCCAGGTACGTCCCGGTCGGCTTGATCTGGCTCTTTTTGTAGAACGGCATAAACAGGATGAATATGCCGAAGATCACTATCCAGGCGAGCACTGCCCACCACGTTCCGAATTCTGATGCTGCTTCACCAATTGCTGACATTTAATATCACCGTTGAGTAGTTAATTTGACACATTTTCACTTTATGGTATTATGTCACTTACTGACGCATTGTCATGTGATGACGACATGTCACTATAAGTATATAAGGGTTTGCATCGGGACTGCAGTGGACTGCATAAGAGATCAATTGGGCTAGGAGAAGTACAGTTACTGACAGGCTGCTGATGCGAAATGGAAAAAAGCTGATAGATCAGGCAGCGCCGTGCTGGGACCGGGAAATAGGGAGCCGGGTTAAGGCTCTTTTCCAGCGCCCTGCCCTATTTCCTGAAGAACAGGACGTACCCGCCAGCCACTAGGACTATTACCGCTACCAAGCCAAAGGTCAGCCACAGCAGGTATCCTGAGTTCTGCGGCGTCTCCTCCGGAGTGGCCGTCGGGTTCGCAACCGGCGACTGTGAGATCGTCGGTGCTGCCGTGGCAGTTACTGTCGCCGTCGGCGCCGGTGTCACTGTCGGAGTCGGGGAGGGCGAGGGTGTCGCGCCTGGTCGGCCGTACATCTCGTCCATCGAAACCGTGCCGGGGGGCAGGTAAATCCTGGTGAAGGAAATGGTCTTTTCCGCTTCCAGGTTGCCGGCGAAGTCCGATGATCTGTAGTTTACTGTGCTGGTGCTGTCGAGGGTGAGCAGACCCGAATATCTGGCCCAGCTTCCGTTGTTGACTTTATACTCTGTATACTCAACGCCGGAAGTAGCGTCGACAGCAGAGAGGGTGATGGTTACCCTGGACGTGTACGCTCCGTTCTGCGTGTTGCCCGAAAGGGTGGCAGTCGTCGTCGGAGCGATCCTGTCGATGTTCAGCGACCGGCTGCCCAGGGCGGAGTTGCCCGGTATGTCCGTGGCATTCCAGTAGACCATGTTCGCGCCTTCGGTGGTCAGGGTAAAGCCGCCCGTGTACGGGTTCCAGTGTACGTTGTCCAGGCTGTACTTCAAAGACTCCATACCTGAGCCCCCCGGGTTGTCGGCGGCTGCCAGGGTAACTGGCACGTCGGCGACGAACCAGCCCGATGCCGGGCTGTCCGGGCTGCAGGTCACGACAGGGGCGGTGTTATCGACCAGGACGCCGGTCACGGCAGTAGCGGACTGGTAAAATATGCGGATCCTGTTGTTGTTCCTGTCGGCCACGTAGATATTACCTTCACTGTCCAGATCGACACTCATCGGATCATCAAACTGATCATCCCCTGCTCCTCCGATTCCCGTGCCGATGCTTCTGAGGTATGTTCCAGTATTATCGTAGATCTTCACCTTGTCATTCCCTGGATCGGCCACATATATGTTACCGCCGCCATCCACAGCGACATCGCAGGGGCAGTTAAACTGGTAGTTACCAGACCCGCTGGTTCCCGGCGTGCCGATGGTCCTGATCCAGGCTCCTGTGTTACTGAAGACGTGTACACACATGCCTCCCTCATCCGCCACGTAGACTGTACCGTCAGCTCCTACCTTACAATCCTTGGGGACGAAGAAGTGCGTCGTACCCGACGGTCCGAAGCCCGAAGCGCCGATGGTCCTGAGGTATGTCCCGGCGCTATCGAAGACCTGTATCCTGTTATTATATCCATCTACGACGTAGACATTGCCGGAACCATCGACAGTCACACCCTTCGGCCGACGGAACTCATAGTCGCCTGTACCTAAAGTTCCAGTGCCGATGCTTCTAAGGTAGGTCCCGGCGCCATCAAATATCTTGACCTTGTTGTTCATATAATCCGCCACATAGATGCTGCCTGCGCTGTCCACCGCGACGCTCATCGGCCTGTCGAACTGGGAGTCACCTGACCCTGGACCCGAGCCGACAGTCAGGAGGTAGGCTCCGGTATCGCTGTAGACCTGCACCCTGTTGTTCCCGTGATCCGCCACGTAGATTTTACCGTCGACGCCGACTTCCACATCGAATGGCCCATTAAACTGGTAATTGCCATTCCCGCGCGACCCCAGAGTCCCGTTGCTCGCAGCCAGGGTGATCGCGTAAAACCCGTCCGGAACAGGTGTACCATTGGCGTACGCGCCGTTCCAGGTCACGTTATGTATACCCGCTGCCTGCATGGGCAAATAAGCCGACCAAACAGTGGCGCCGCCCGCGCCGTTGACGATGACCTCGACATTGCCGTTGATCATGTTCGATAACGTGTAGCTGACGTTCGTGACAGAGCCGGTTTTTATGGCGCCCGGGCTGGCCGGGGCGGCAAGGGACAGGGATGCCGCCAGGGCAGGCGCGATCGCATACGTTACAAGAATGGCGATCATCGCCATCAGACAGAAGACTCGTTTTCCAGGCACTCTCGATCCTACTCCGAAATCTGAATGCCGCTATGTTGCCATCCACCCGTTTAGAGGCACACGACGGCAATGAATTTGGTTATTTTCTCTATAGGCCGCGTATAAATAGTTAACCTGGCAATCGCTGGTTCAATCGACTTTACCTTGCTGCTGACGGAATGTGACGCCTGCAGAAAGTACGGTAACAGCCACTGTCAATACTGCCGGTAACAATAAACTTTATATAACTGCAAATCTGTAATGATGTTGCTTTTGCCGGGATGGGGTAGTTGGTCATCCTACGGGACTGTGGATCCCATGAGCCGGGTTCGAATCCCGGTCCCGGCCCTTACATCATCAAAATATATTTAAACCATTTTTCGATAGGGATTTTTGCACAATGACGATCGAGGAAGAGATTAAGGCAATCCAGGACGAGATTGACAAAACACAGAAAAACAAGGCCACCGAGCACCATATCGGCCGTTTAAAGGCTAAGATGGCGCGCCTCAAGGACGACCTGATCAAGCAGGCCATGTCCAAGGGCGGCGGCACGGGCGGATACAGCGTCAAGAAGAGCGGCGACGCCACCGTCACCTTAGTCGGCTTCCCCTCCGTCGGCAAGTCCACACTTATCAACAAGCTGACCGACGCCAGGTCCGAGGTCGGCGCCTACGAGTTCACCACCCTCGACGTCGTTCCGGGCTCCATGGAGTACAGGGACGCGAAAATCCAGATCCTCGACCTGCCCGGCCTGGTCAAGGGCGCGGCAGCAGGCAAGGGCCGCGGCCGTGAAGTCATCTCGGTCATCCGTGGTTGCGATCTTATCCTGATGATCCTCGACGTGTTCAACTTCGACCACATAGCCGTCCTGGAGAAAGAGTTATACGACGCAGGCATCCGCATCAACCAGCGCAAGCCTGACGTCACAATCACGAGAACGCTGAAGGGCGGCGTAGTCGTCACATCCACCGTCGATACCACCATCGACCACGAGACCATCAAGACCATCCTCGGCGAGTACAAGATTCACAACGCTCTTGTAAATATCAGGGAAGACATCACCGCCGACCAGCTGATCGACGTGGTAAGGGACAACCGGGTATACATCCCGGCGGTCCTGGTGCTCAACAAGATCGACCTCGTAGATAAGGAGCACCTGAAAAAGTTCCCGAAGGACGCCATCAAAATCTCGGCGGACCGGGAGCTCAATCTCGACGTGCTCAAGGAAACGATCTACGACCATCTCGGCTTCATCAACATCTACCTCAAGCCCCAGGGCGACAAGGCAGACCTCGAAGAGCCCATGATCATGAGAGGCGGCGCCACCGTGGGCGACGTGTGCGACAGGCTCCACAAAGACTTCCGCCGCAAGTTCAGGTACGCCAAAGTGTGGGGCGACTCCGCCAAGCACGCGGGCCAGAGAGTGGGCGTCGACCACACCCTTTGCGATGGGGACATCCTGACCATAATTATTCAGAAATAGGTCCGCATAGTAGCCGGGAAGGCCCGGCGCTTAGTTCTTTTCTCCGGGCAGTTCCGCAGCCTGCTGGCTGGTAAAAACCCGGCACACCATTTTTGCCCCGGTAATCCTGTAAGTGATGGGGAACATTATGGGCGTGATGAAGAAGATGCTCAGGTATTCTGTAGGGATGGCAGTGGCAGGGATCGCCGGCTACGAGCTAGGCCGGATGGCGAAGAAGAGCTCCCGGGAAGGACGCATGGAGACCCGGGAATATGCACCTTCACGCGAAGAGCGTATGCAGACCAGAGAGTATGTACCCTCACGCGAAGAGCGCATGGAAGCGGCGGAAACTCCTGAATATCAGCGTGAAGAGCCGAGAGACCCGAGGGACTACCGCTCTATCTACAACCTCTAAATATCTGAGCCGCTTAAGTTTCGCTCCGGTCGGAGTGCTGGCGCTCGCCGATCTGCGCGCCAGGTGTCTCCGCCGTAGCCGGAGCAGAGCCTTATATCCTCAGAAGCAGACCTTCTGGCCATGGAACAGAACGTAGGCGAAACTGACAGGGTCATCCGGTTCCTGACAGGCCTGTTTCTCGCAGGCACAGGGCTCTTCCTGCTCTTCGAAGCGGCGACCGGCTGGTGCGCGACATACCAACTGCTGGGGATCAACACCAGAGAGACGCCTTACCTGAAGTAGCCGAAGGTCGTCGAAAACAGGGTTATCCGCCAATCTCCAGCGAATGCTCCACCTGTTGCAGCCGCTCCTTTCTGATCACGTATGTCGTCCTGCCGGAGGGCGTCATCTCTCTGTCCACAAACCCTTTTGCCGAGAGGTCTCGCATGTAGCTGCTGACTGCGCTTTCCGATATTCCCAGTGCCCTGGCGATCTCGGCGTTCGATATGCCTGGCTTCTCGCAGAGCACGCTCATCAGCCGGCGCACAGGCTCTCGTCGCAGCAGGGACATGACTTCCAGCTCTTCCGGAGTGAACGTCTGCGTGCCGGGGAAGTACCGGACGTATTTTCCGTCACGGTGTTCCCGGACCTTATGGTTGATGCATAGAACCAGCAGGTGGTAGCGCAGAGTGCCCAGGTTCATGTTCAGGTCACGGGCCACGTCGTACATGGTACTGCCAGGCTTATCGCGCACGAGCCTGAGGACAGACTGCCTGTTCTCGTTGTTATCCAGCCTGTTCCGGGCCCTGAACACGGCGCCCACAAGGAAGAACCTGAAAAACAGGTAGAGGGCCGCCGTGACTGTAAGACCGAGGGCGATCCGGTCACTGATAGCCGTAAGACCCCCGCCATTCGTACCATAGTAGATCGTCGAGTTGCCGATCGCGATCCCCGCCACCCGGGAATCGAGAGGCCTGTTCCAGAGAATGGTGCCGTTCCTGTCCAGAGCGGCGATGCCGCTGGCATAGCAGAATCGGGACCGGTTGAAGAGGGCCGGGTGGGATTCCGGGGGCTCGTACCCTGTGGACAGGCTGGTGAACTGCCGGCCTGACGAGTCACTCTCAGCGACCGCTATCGGGTACTCGTAGTTATAGCAGTAATAGCTGACGTACGACACGTTCCTGCCCTGGATGAAGCTCACCAGAGATTTGCCCTGGACATCGAAAATGACTTTCGGATTGGTAGCCAGATCCGGATATTGCTCGTTATACGCGAGAGAGGCGTATGCATATCCAGGGTATTCGAAGATCTGGAACACGTTCTGCTCATCTGCCACCACTACATTTAGCCTTGCCGCAGGCACTTCCAGGCTCCAGATGTCCTGCCCGGTCCGCAGGTCGCTGGCCACGATCCGTACCTCCATCAGACTCTCCAGGCCTGGCCTGTGACTGTCCATGGCGATTTTTTCAGCGTAGTAGGCGATCCCATCCGAGGCGCCGGCCAGGTCCGTGATCGGATGGTTCTGGCTGGCATTTGTGCTTTTCCCATCTTTGCTTATGGCGTAAACGTGCGTAGAAGTTTTCACCGGCCTGACGTACAGGTTGTCACTCTGCATATACGCGATGCCATCCGGGCCGAACGGCATTGACTGTAACATTGTCACGTTCTCGTCAAACCGCACTTTCCACTTCACCTCGCCTCCAGTGTCCATGGCCACCAGGCCATCTCGCACAGGCAGGTATAACACATTGTCCCGGCATAATGGCAGTGTGCCTCCGTCAGGGACCACAGCCCGGCTGATCGCCTGTCTCGTTACGTTATCCTCAATCGTCGATCGCCACCAGAGCGAACCGTTGGGGTAGTATGCCTCCACGGTACCGGAGGGCCCCCGGAAACTCCCGCCCGGATAGAATGTGCTCAGGCTTGCTGAAGCGACTGCCTTAACCAGGTATATCTCCCCGTCCGGGCCTATCGCCGGAGGGTCGGACACGTCGTCTATCCGGAACCGTGGCTCTCCATTCTTACCGACGACGTCGAGGCTGTACGAGTGGAAGATATACAGGCAGTCTCCGTGTTCCTGTATCCAGGCATCGTCGAAGTCGCCCCTGAAGCTGCTCCCATTCAGCTCCATGTCCCAGACCTCTCTGCCATTTCTTAAGGCGACCACCTTTTCATGCGATCCGATCATACCCCTGATATCCGCATCCCTCTGGAGGTACAGGTACAGCATTTCTTCGTCGTCGGCAAAAACTGCCCCGGCTTCGTGAGTCGTGGCGAGCCCGTTTCCTTCGGTGATCTCCGGCTTTCTCGACCATACCCCTATCGCCGTCCAGGGTTCCGGGACATTATAAGACCATTCGGCTTTTCCGTATCTGTCGATAGCCTTGACGGAATAATCGTTGAACAGGTAGAGAGTGTCATCGTGGCCCGTATACATGTACGGTGTGGCGTTGATCGAGGAAGTGCTCCAGTTTCCCGCATCCTCCGTCCCGCCTGCCGCTACCATTGTGACGAGCATAGCTCCGAGCAGGATGATCGATAGCACTACGGTCGCCTCGAAAGTTTTGGCCCTCTCCATACGATTACCTGACGAGACTATGAAAGGGGTAAAAATATAGTTTCTGTCACAACCGGTTAAGCATCTGCTGCTCTGCCATTTTCTGAAATTTCGAAGGCCGATCAGAGCGCCACGTTCGTGCTATGGTGAGGCTGCTGGCCGCCGTCAGCATCTACGTGGCCTGGCAGATCAACCCGTGGCTGGGGCTGATCCCGCTGATCATCGGCGTCTTCCTGATATACGAGGCCGCCATCGGGTGGTGTGCGTTGTACGCCCTGATGGGAAAGAACACGTGCCCGATCAGCCAGCGGTAAGCAGGAGTTTTACGCCCGGATTTTTCCGCTCTCCGTGGGCAGAGGTCATCAAATGCAGCGGCGTTACACCGTTATTTCGCTGAGGCCGGGCCCAACGAATTTTATGGCGAAGCCGGAAACCGTTGTCTGATCACGATGAAACCGAACATCGGCGTCACGGACCAGCTCATCCGCATGGGCCTCGGACTTACGCTCGTCGCCATAGGCGCGCCCGTAGCCATGAACATCAACACCCTCGCCGGCATTCTCCTGCTGTCTGTCGGTGCCTTCTCTGCGTATGAGGCCGCTGCCAGGTGGTGCGTCGTGTACGAGCTGCTGGGAAAGAACACCTGCCAGGCTTCAGAGCGGTGAATATAGTTGTATTACCACTTTCACCACAGAGGGCACAGAGGCTCACAGAGATGCACAGAGAACGGTTAACCACAGAGGCACAGAGATACACAGAGACTTACTTTATAACTGGTTATACGTCTGTCATTTTATCTAAAAATCTCTGTGCGTCTCTGTGAGTCTCCGTGCACTCTGTGGTAAACCAGTCACTCAGTGCATCTCTGTGGTTCTCTGTCCGCTCTGTGGTGAAAAATGTCTATATATCGTTGTGAGAAAAATGGGAGCGCCGCC
The DNA here is from genome assembly GCF_000063445.1 of Methanocella arvoryzae MRE50. Classification (NCBI taxonomy): domain Archaea; kingdom Methanobacteriati; phylum Methanobacteriota; class Methanomicrobia; order Methanocellales; family Methanocellaceae; genus Methanocella; species Methanocella arvoryzae. Next base: position 1,714,037 of record NC_009464.1, on the reverse strand, counting down.
GTGGTTCTCTGCCAGGCGGCAGGCGTAAAAAGGTTACTTGTGCTTCTCCGCGAGGTCGGCGACCCTCTGGGCGATGGGCTTCATGGCGGTGACGATCAGCGATCTGCCGTCGGCCGGCAGCTCGTCGACGCCGCTGTTCAGGGGGTCGAGGGGGATTTCGCCGATCATGCGGAGGCCGTACTGCTTGGCCAGGCGCTCGACTTTGCTCTCCCCGAACAGCCGGATCTTCCTGTCGCAGTCCGGGCACTGCATGTAGGACATGTTCTCGATCAGGCCCAGGACGGGCACGTTGATGGTCTTCGCCATGTTGATGATCTTGCTCACGTCCAGTACAGATAAATTAGAGGAAGTGCTGACGATGACGATGCCGTCCAGCGGGATCTGCTGCATGACGCTCATGGGCTCGTCCCCGGTGCCGGGGGGCAGGTCGATGAGCAGGTAGTCCAGCTCTCCCCAGTTGGTGTCCGTTACGAACTGGGTGACCAGCGTCGTCCTCATGGGGCCGCGCCAGAGCATGGGGGTGTCGCTCGTGGTCAGGACGAACTCTGAGGAGATGACCTTGATGCCGTTGCGGTTCATGATCGGCTCCAGGCCTTCCATCGAGGCCTCGAGCTTCCGGCCCTCCAAACCGAGTAAGTGGGGTATGTTCGGGCCGCTCACGTCCGCGTCCAGCACGCCTACCTTCTTGCCCAGCATCGACAGGCTCAGCGCCATGCTGGCCGTAACCGTGCTCTTGCCAACCCCGCCCTTGCCGCTGACAATTGCAATCCGGTGCTTTACTTTAGAAAGCCTCTGCTCGATCTGCTGCTCGGTTTCGGACTTCTTGGCTCTCATTTCCGGAGAGGCAGACGGGCAGGATGCGCACTTGCTGGAGCCCTTGCCGTCCTTGCAGGACGAGCACTCGGGGGCTGATAAGGTATTATCGTTAGTGTCGGACATGATAGGTCGACAGAATTTATACTTCAGCTTTAAAATATTTTCCTGTGCGGCCTTCGTCCTGGCCTGATGGCAATCATATAGCCTAACAAAGAATCGTCCCGGCCTGACAAAAATCGACGTAGCCTATGGCTTCGCCAGTTCAAAGGCTGGCGTACCCCGGTACTTTCTCAGCCGGGCGACAGCACAGCTATCGCACCCCTTCCGCCCGCAGTAACGCTTGCCATGCTCGACGATCAGCGCATGATAGTGCTGGTATACCGGTACATCCCGGGGCAGCGCATCCTCGAAAAGCCTCTGCAGCTCTGCGTAATTACCCTGTATGCCCATGCACCCGCACAGCTTCTTCGTATAAGCATCAATGACGAAGGAGGGCTTCCCGGCCACGTAGAGCAGGATGACGTCCGCAGTCTCGTTGCCGATGCCCCGGAGGGCGAGCAACTCTTTTCTTAGCACGTGCTGGGGCTTGTTCGACATACTATCGATCGGGCTGGCCGTGAAGTACTCTGCCACAGCTTTCAGGCTCTTCGCCTTGTTGCGGTAGAAGCCTGTGGGCCGGACGATATCTTCCAGTTCCTCGAGAGGCAGGGCAGCAATCGACCCGGGGCTCATGAGGTCTCGATTCTTTAGCTCAGTAAGAACCCGGTCCACGTTCTCCCACCGTGTCTGCTGGACCAGGATGGCGCCGGCAATTCGCTCAAAGGGGGAGCCGGCGACCCACCAGTCGTAAAGGGGGCCGAACTCGGCCGATAAAATATGGTAAAGCGTTTTTATGTCATTCATTTTCATTACCCGATCCTGAGCTGGGGCCTGCCGCGCAGAGCCTTAGCACTGAGCCGAAGGCTCTCAGGCTGCCCCAGTGGTTTGTCAGGCCGGGACATGCTCTTAGTTATTTCAAGTCCATACCAGCCCAAGCCGAAGGCTTACCATGAACTCTAAGCCCTCAGCTCACACAAACTTGATCGACAGCGGCTTCGTCTTGTTCTTTATTGCCAGGTTGATCAGCAGTGGCGTCAGCGACTCCACTAATTTTGCCTCCTCCAGGCTGCCGCCGTCCAGCGCTCTTACGCCTCCCAGGTCTTCGGCCAGCTTCATGGCGACCATCTTGGCCTCCTCGTCGTCGGCGCAGACGATCAGGTCGAACCCGAGCGGGTCTTTGAGATCGGCGAGCCTCGGCGCGGGGAGCGTGTGGAAGGTCGAGACGATGCGGATACCCGGAGGCAGTACTGCACATAACTGCCGGGATGCGCTGCCGGGCTCCGGGGGCGTGTAGGCGCACAGCCTGGACTTGGACATCGGGACGATGGGCGTGATCACGATCTTGTTATCCAGCTCGTCGAAGACGCTTTCGATAGTCGGGATCATGACCTGGTATTTCACTGCCAGGATTATTATCTGTGCGTTCTTCGTCGCCTCGAGGTTGGTCATGCCCTTGATGCCGCCCCTGAAGCCGTTCTCTTTCAGCACGTTGTTGTACTTCTCTGCGGCTTCCTGTGCCTTTGCCTCCTCACGCGATCCCACGATCACATCGTGCTTCAAGGCCAGGCGCAGTGCCAGACCCTCTCCGATGTCACCGGTTCCTCCCAGAATTGCGATCTTCATGATAATCACCCGAGGGCTTCGTTTCGAGTGGATAGTTTACCAGTACGCTCGACAGATGCCCTGACGTATATACTACTTAATCGCGCAATTATAAAACGGTATCGTGCTGAACATGGGGCGAGTACTGCCCTTGGTCTTTATCATGCGAGGGATTGCTTCCAGTCGGTCAAAATGCAGTGCTATCAGTACTTTCGATTGTCCTCTCACACAGCAGATTTATATACCATCCGGGAAACTTTTCTCCCGGACGGACAGGCTGAAGAACTCTGTGTATCGGATATACACAAATAATAAATATTAAGCGCTGTTACCAGCCAGCAAAGTTAATACGCACCGCCGCGTTATTATACTCACTGCATCGATCAATCGATCGATCTATCCTATCAACATCCTTCGGAGGACTAAATTTGGAATATAAAACACCGACCCGTGAAGAGAAGGTCGCTGCCCACGTCCGGGGCATCAAAATAGTGCTGCTGGCGTCCCTTATGGGCGCCGTCGCGGGGTTCCTGTCGAGCCCGTATTTCCTGAGCCCGGATCGCGCCAGCTTTTCGTTCCTGATCCTGGCGCTCGCCATCTACGCGCAGAAGTACCTCTTTCCGCTGATAGGGGTCAAGTCTTCCGAGTTCGCTTTCAAGGACTGGTTCTTCGTCTCGTTCATGACGTTCTGCTACTGGTACGTGACGTGGACGATCATTCTCAATCCCCCCATCGGGGGCCAGCCCCAGCTTTTCGGCCCGTTCTTCTAGACAGAGGGCCTTCGGCCCTGGCTTTATAATATTTTTAAGACAGGCTGCCGTATGCATGCCATAATAAAAACAATGTGACCAAAGGTGCTATAAAATGCGAATAGCCATCGTACAGAAGGACCGCTGCCAGCCCCGCAAGTGTGCCTCCGAGTGCATCAAGTACTGCCCGAAAGTGAGGAGCGGGGACGAAACCGTCGTCATGGGAGAGGACGGCAAGCCTATCATTTCTGAAGAGCTATGCGTGGGCTGCGGCATCTGCATCAAAAAATGCCCTAACCAGGCGATCATGATCATCGGCCTGCCCGACAAGCTGGCAGACCAGCTGACCCACAGGTACGGCCAGAATGGTTTCTCTTTATATGGACTGCCCCAGCCGTCTCCTGGCAAGGTCAGCGGCATCCTCGGCCCCAACGGCGTGGGTAAGAGTACCGCTATCAAGATTTTGTCCGGCCAGATGATGCCCAACCTGGGCGAGAAGGACACCACCTGGGAGGACGTATTCAAGTTCTACGCGGGCTCAGAGCTGCAGGATTACCTGCGCAACGTGGCGAGTAAAAAGGCGAAGACCGCCCAGAAACCCCAGTACGTAGACCTGATACCCAGGGCTTTCAAGGGCAAGGTCCGGGATCTTCTGGCGAAGGCGGACGAGCGGAAACTGCTCGGAGAGCTCTCCGGACAGCTCAACCTTACGGGCCTGCTGGACCGGGACATCGGCGCCCTCTCCGGCGGCGAACTGCAGCGCGTGGCGATAGCGGCGTGCATGGCCCGGGACGCCGGCTTCTACTTCTTCGACGAGGTCACCCCCTACCTGGACATCTACCAGCGGATCAAGGTAGCCAAGCTCATCAAGAAGATGGGCGAGGAACACAACGTCATGGTCGTCGAGCACGACCTGGCAATACTGGACTTGCTGGCCGACGTCGTCCACATAGGCTACGGCGAGCCGGGCGGGTACGGTGTCATCACCCACCCCAAAGGCGTGCGAGTCGGCATCAACGAGTACCTGAAAGGGTATTTGCCCGAGGAGAACATCAGGATAAGGCCGTACCCGATCGAGTTCGAGGTCAAGGCGCCCCGGGATCAAAAGGTAGTGGAGAACCTCATCGAGTTCGGCAACTTCAGCAAGACCCTCGGCACCTTCAGGCTAGACGTCAAGGGCGGCCATCTCCGCAAGAGAGAAGTCGTCGGCGTGGTGGGCCAGAACGGCATCGGCAAGAGCACTTTCGCCAAGCTGCTGGCCGGCGAGATCCAGCCGGACCAGGGCAAGCTCGACTACAACGTGAAGATTTCGTATAAGCCCCAGTATATCAAGGCCGACGATGCGGAGATAAGCGTGCGGCTCTATCTCAGGAGTATTACGCCGCAGTTCGACTCCAGCTACTTCCGCTCTGAAATTGTCACCCCGCTGGCGCTGGAGAGGCTCATGGACTGCAACCTGAACGACCTGTCCGGCGGCGAACTGCAGAGAGTAGCGATAGCGGCCTGCCTCGGCAGGGACGCGCAGATCTTCATCCTCGACGAGCCGTCCGCCCACCTCGATGTGGAGCAGCGGACTTTAGCGACGAAGGTAATAAAGCGGTTCGCGGAGAACAACGACGTCACCGTATGCGTGATCGACCACGACATCTACATGATCGACCTGCTGAGCGACAGGCTCCTCGTGTTCGACGGCGAGCCCGGCGTGCACGGCGAAGTCCACGGCCCGTTCGACATGCGGGACGGCATGAACCGGTTCCTGTCCAGCCTCGACGTCACGTTCAGGAGAGATGAGGAGACCCACCGGCCCCGTGTGAACAAGCCCGACTCCAGCCTGGACCGGGAGCAGAAGAAGCTGGGTGAGTACTACTACCTGCCTCAAGAGGAGTAATCTAGTGCAGATCTGAAGATCGGGATCAGAGCAACGTCACTCCTCTTTTATACTTTTTTAGCCTCGCCTGTCCCTCTACTGTCCCTCTACTTTCAACTGGCAGAACGGTCCGCTGAGCGCTCCGGGGTTACCAGGCAGTACCTATTCGGGCAAACATCTGGAGCTGATCGTATACGAAGAGGGCAGCACCGGTGTCAAGCACCTGGCCAGGCTCGTCGACGTGACCGGCAAGGGCAACGGTCTGTAGAGCGGCGGTCAGGTAGTCGTGGACGCAGCGACAGGAGAGGTACTTTTCAACAACAAGAACCTCTAATTTTTTCTTTTTTCGGTCCACCACCTTCTTTATATATTAAAATTGCAGATATTGTGGTTTATTATCTGACGTGGCGATGGATATGGGTATCAGGGATTTCCTCAGTACGTACCTAAAAGGGTCTCTCGGGGCCGGCATTTCTTTCGCTCTGATCAACTTACTCTTCTTCTTCGCGCTGTACAAAGCGTGGGTCCGGTTCCGGGCTCTGGCGTTCGCGGCCTCGGACATCTGGCAGAATCCGGGCTCGGCCAATGCGATCTACGGGGAGATGCTAGCTCTCGCCTTCCTGGCCATGCTCTGCATGGCTCTCCTGTTCGTTATGGTGGCGGTTGCCGGAGCCGTTTCAGCGTGGATAAACCAGATCTCGGGCGAGAGCGCCGCGGCCGCGAACGGCCTCGCGACGGGAGCTGTGATGTGGATCGTGACGGGCGCGGCAGGGCTGGCGGCTTTTCCAGAGTTCGGCCTCTTCCTGGTGAGCGGTACCCTGGACCCCTCGCATTACGTAGACCCTTACGGTAACGTAAAATATTTTCAGATACTGGTGATCCTGCTGGTCTGGGTCCACCTGCTGGTTCCTGTCCTGTTCACATTGTGGGCTTTCGTCAAATACTCGACCTTCGGATCCCTCTCCTCTTTAAACGCCCATGCTCAGCGAGCCAATCCGACCCGGGACTTCGTAATCTGGATCAGAGGATGCGTGGCAGCCTTTGGTAGACCATGGGTGAAAACCACTGTGATAGTCATGGCTATCGCCTGGCCTATTATCCTGTACTACTGCGCTATTGTGTGGATTCTATCGCTGCACTAATGGCAATTCGGAAGAGTGAGGCAGAGAGTACAGCCCAGAAAGTTTGTATCATATCTATAGTACTTGTTTCCAGTGGTCGGGTAGTAGGTGATCATCTCCCCCACGGGTGCCGGGTTCAGCTTCGAGCCAGGCAGGGCCGACGAGCCGGGATCGGAATATGCACCAATGTCGGTGTACTTTTGTAAGGTGTAGCAGCCAGAGGTGAGTAGCGTTACGGTCACTATCCCCAGTATGATCACACTCTTCCAGCCTGGCAACGGTCTCCACTCTGAGGGCTATTATACGAATATATGATATTAAATGATTTTTATCTGTGTGCAAGTGCAAGACTGTTCGGGAAGCAAATCTGGAAAAGTAGACCTCACCGGAAGAGCATTTCGATTAGCTCTTCCGGTGTCAAACCTGTCTGGACAGATACTGTTTTAATCATGCCCCGGAGAAGCCCGGGATCAAGCTCCTATACCTTGGAACCGCGATATGGCCCGACTTATACCGAAAAATCATATGGCTGCCTCGCTGTCTCTCGAAATTGTAGCCGCAGTATTGCGGCAAATTTTAAACCACTAACAACAGGCAGTCTCGGCATTATCTGTCACTGCCGGATCGATGTCCAGCACAATTCTGACGGAGTCTGCCGAAGGTATGTCAAAATAGCACTCGATAGCTTCCCGGATGTTCTTCATGAGCGAGTTCCAGCTCTTACCTTGTGTAAATATGCCCAGCTCTTCGTTGCTGGCGCATAGCATTTTCTCACCTTTGAAGACCCGTAGCCTGACTTCGAGTGTTCTGCTCATCATACGAGAATTCACCTTTGGGGATATATAGGTACTCTTGTGGCTCTTCGACAAACACTAATTTACAATATAATGAATGTTATATCTGCGGATATACTTGAGGCAAGAGCGTATCGAAAGAAATCGTCTGTCAGATAGAACTTGGTGTATAGCCCAATGAAAATGTGTTATATCGGCTATGGTTATCGGGCCGCCAGGACCGCCGGGAAGCCATGCTCGTCAGGGGCTTTTCGATCAGGATCAAGATGAATAGCTAAATATGGCCCGGCGAGCCTGACACCATGGCGTTCCATGAACAATTTATCTCTTGGCGGGCTTGGCACCTTGGCGAGCTTGGCGGTATTTTCGACCTATACAGGGCCAACTTTCAATTTTTCATACCCTACATGAAAATACCCTTTTCATCCAAAAGTCATTACTGGAACGTTTTGTATGGGCGCCCGTACCGTTTACACAACGTACGCGAAGTATAGTCATTACTGTAACTTTTGGACGCCAGTTCGATCAGGTCGTGGGACGCATGCCATTGTAGATTCTCGTGTGAACGTACGCGAACGTTACGCTGTGCGTTTCTGATTGCCCGGATTCGGTGAGACAGCAACACGAACGCTGCGCTGTGCTTGAACTCAGATTGCGCAGATGACACAGATCTACACAGATTCTAATAGATAATAATCAGAAATGGCTTCCCGTACTTCTATTTTTTTATTCAGGTAATCATCTGTGCCAATCTGTGCAATCCGTGCAATCTGTGTTCTGTATACAAGGGACTGCTTCCAGTCGGTCACAGCGCAGCGATCGTCTACGAATCGCCTCGAGAACGCCTGCCAAGGCAGGCGTTCAAAAGGCGATCCCCAACAGCTGGTTGTTCCTCCCCGTTCCTCTGGCCCCTCACTGTCCTCCTCTCTGATCTCCAGACCTCCCGGACCTCCCAGCTTGAAAAGTCTCTCTGACCTCCGGGCACTCCCCAACCTCCCATTTTCCATGGTACGTGTGCGCAAGCCGGATGACGGGGAGGTTTCGGAGGCACCTAAGGGTGCCACCTTTACGATTTTTACAAAAACTTCCCCTAACATCCAGCTATTGTAAGTTCTTCAGTCCCAGTCCACCAGTTCATATGTGATGGGACCGCTCACGATGCCGAAGCCCGGGTGCCAGAAGTATTTCCCCGGCTTCTCGTAAGTGGCCACGATCTTCGGCGGCAGGGCCAGGGAGGTGTTGTGCCAGACCCGGAAAGTATCATCTTCTGCCGTGATTTCGTACACGGTGCAGTTGTACACATCTCCTTTGAAGCGGATGGCCTCGTAGCCCGCGAGCTTCATCGTGCCGTCTGTGCCAGCATCGAATCTGGTCGACACGTCCTCTTTTCGGTAATCCTCGATCAGGAGCAGGTAGAGTTCGCGGCCTGCACAGGGCTGCCCATACGTTACGCCTCCCGTAACATTACCACTTAGGAGCGTTCCGTTGTCCTGGCCCTCCTCCAGTCTGAAGCCAATGTAGTTGTCCTCGTATAGCCAGGTTTTGTTGACCTGTGTATACTTGCTTCTCTTATCGCCAGGGTACTCGTAGCTGATGTCGAGCTTCACCTGTTCGGGCTCGTCGTTCACCCGGAGGGCTACTATGTACCGGTACCGGGAAACGTTTCGCATGTCAAACAGGGTTGACGATCCACGGTGGTTGCCTGTCTTTTCGCCATCCTGCGAAGCTCTGTCGTAGTCGTACTTGTCCGGGCTATACCCCCAGTCTTCCAGATCGTATGTCCACAATCCCTCCGGGAAGTCATCGGGGTACGTGTCGTCGATGACGACCCTCAACGGCAGCGGCAGGGACTCGTTGTGCCATATCCTGTAAGTCGCATTGTTACCGGGCATAGCGTACACGGTGCAGTTGTAGACCTGATCGCCGTACCTGACGGGCTCGAAGCCTGTGGTACTCAGAGTAGTATCTGTACTTGCGTTGAACCGGGTGGAAAGGTCGTACATTTTTAAGCCCGAGACGCCGCGGGCGCCCGGGGCAAGTGCAAATGGCGTACCGTTCTGCCAGCCTCCGAAGCTGGAGTCGATCGGAGTACTATCGGTACTACTCTCCCATATGTTGAATCCGCTTACCAGATCCTTGTGCAGCCAGAACCGGCTTATACTCGTGTGCTTTACCGGTACTCCTGTGCGATACGTCTCGTTAGCGTACTCAACTACATGCTTCTGGTATTCGACCGTATCCTTCGTCTGTTGCTGTACAGCGTACTGATACCATGAAATCCCGTCCATGTCGAACAGCCTGGAGGGCCCTGGCTCGTCATCCGTCACATTCGAAGGATAGTCTGTCGGTGTCGGGGCAGCAATGCTCGTGCTGTCCGGCTCTGCGCAGCCCAAAACCAGCGCTGCCATGACGATCATGCCAGCGATCACCGCTATTTTCCCGGCTCTCATTCTCTTTGCCTCGTCGAATACTATACAAATTATCGTATAGTAATTGTCTGTAACCCTATAATAGTCTCATGGTGGGAAATTACTAGGAGAATAGCCTGCCGATGTAGGCTTTGAGGCGGCATCAACAGCCAGTAATGCTTGAAAATTAAGAAAAGAAAAGGGCTGGGGCCTTAACCCCAGTCCCACAACTGATACAGCATCGAGTTACCCTGAATATCGTTGTACTTTATCTGCACCGCCATCGGCTTGCCGTCCACGCTGGCCGACCAGATCGACGTGCCGCCGTACAGGCTGTCTACCGAGTACTTCTTGCAGACGTGGGTCTTGCCGTTGATCGTCAGGGTCTCCGGCACTGCATTAGATAGATCATAGTCGTAGTTAGCCCAGATGGCGCCGACATCGTAGGCGTCGAAGGCATGTGCCATCGCTTCACCGCCGTACTCCATGGAGATCTCCTCGCCGTTGCTCAGGAGGCCGATCGCCTTGTCGCCCGTCGAGTCTAGATACACGGTCAGGGTGTCCGGGTCCCTGTCGTTGTCAGTGAAGGTGATTTTTTGTACTTTGTGTCCACGCCCTTGAAGTCTTCTGTGCCCCGCTCTACCCGGTAGTTGAACGTGTTGGTCTCGCCTTCCGAGGTGGACGTCCACCGCCACTCGTAGTAGTTGAGGTTGCTGTTGTCGAACAGGGATCTGGTCGAGAGCGGGTCGTCGTCATCGTAGTCATAGTCATCGTCATTGTTCCCCGGCAGGCTTGTGGGGATCCCGATGTCTACGTCCCCGCCCGGAAGCCCCGAACAGCAGCAGCATCCGGAAACGGATAGCGCTGCCGCTACCACCAGTGCTGATAGAATCATATATCTATTCATGTCATACCCTCCATAAACAGATGCAGTGCTTCCCGGATAGCTGGCTATCAAAGCAAGCCCATGCATCTCATGCGATAATTGAATTGTCTAAGGGATGATACATAATTCTTTCCTGTTGCCGCCGGAGAAGCTGACCTGCAGGAAGATGTCGGCACATTTTCGGATAGCCAGGAACGGCAATCGCCAGAGATGTCGTTAAAAAAGAAGGGGGAAGGGGCGTTTGTTTAGCCCCAGCCCAGCAGTTCGATGCTGTCGCCCTTTTCGTTCTTGTAGTACTCCTGGGTCATCACGGGCAGGGGTACGTTCGGGTCGATCCAGACTTCCATCCTGGAGGAGCCGTCCTTGCTGTAGGACTTCCAGAAGGTGTACTTGGTGCAGGCGTAGGTGTGGCCGTTGATGATCACCACGTCCGGGGTGGCGCCCTTGTATACGTACTCGGCGTATCCGCCGTCGGCGTTCGTGAAGGCGCCCACGGTCGATGCCGGGTCTGCCGTGTCGTAGGTGGACAGGTTCTGCTCGTCTACGATCGTCTCGATGCCCATGCCTGTGACCTTAGCGGCGATCGCCTTTCCGGTGGCCGTGCTGATGTAGACGTCGGAGACTATTTCCATGCCCATCATTTCCATGATCATCTTGAGGTGCCTGGCCGGGGTGCCCTCGTAGTCCTCCAAGGTCATCTCGTACCTGACCTTGGTCGGATTATCGTCGTCCGGGTCCGACTTCATGCTGTACTCGGCCCAGTTGAAGTTGCCGTTATCCTTCAGCTTGATCTCCGGCATGTCCGGCTCGCTGGTCTTCGCCGTCGGATTTGTGGTGGTTCCCGGGCTGGTGCTCGGATCTACGCTCGCGTTGCCGCCGGTACAGCCAGATACGGCTACCGCTACAGCAATGACCATAACAAGTAGAATTGCGATTGTCTTGTTCCTCATAATACTACCTCCACACCTATCGTCGATGCCCGGCAGGAGCTTTCGAATAAGCTGCCAGGGCTTGATGTAAATGCGGTAATGGAGTATTTGGTAAAATGCTATTTAATCGTTACGAAGCCATATGAATCCGATCTGAGCAGTAAAGGGCCTCAGGTTCGCCCGCAGCCTGGCAGGCAGAAGTGCAAGCTAATATCTAAAAAGAGGAAAGGTTGGGGTGTTTTAGCCCCAGCCGACCAGTTCCATATCCATGGTCTGGCCTTCCACCGTAGTGGAGTATTTTACCGGCAGAGGTGCCTGAGGCGAGGACCAGAAGTAGCTGGTACCCTCCATGTCGCTGTCGGTAACCGAGTACTTGGTACAGACGAACGTGCCTGCAGGTACCGTGACGGTCTCAGTGCCGACGTTCACGATCTTGGCGGTGGAGCTCCAATAGTCATCCGAATCAGCGTCAGAGCTGTCGGAGTCCGGCTTAGTGTAGAAGTCGTTGGTGGTCGTCTGGTCGCCCATGCCCGGTATGCTTGTCGTAGACGTCATCCTGATGTGCTCGCCCACGACGCCATCCTCCGGGTCAGCCGCCTGGCCCAGGAATTCCATCTTCGTCTTCATCTTCATGGTCATGCCCTCGCCCATGTCTATCATGTACTGGTACTCGTACCAGGTGAACTTGCTCATCTGGTACAGCGAGCTTAACGTGTCCATGAGGCCCGGCGATTCCGTTGCTGAAGCGGTCGGCTGTACGCCTGGCTCGTCGGTTGCGCCCGGCGTCGCCGTGGGTGTCGTCTTGCCGCCGTCGCCGCCCGGCGTGGTGCATCCTGAAACCGATAGTGCTGCCACTACAAGTAATACTAATAAGATACTGACGTATTTTTTCATGTCATACCCTCCTGATAATCCCGGCGTAGCCGGCAGATATCCTTCGTCCGCCTGCAGCGCCTCTGGATGTATTGATACTACTCACTCTGCCTCAAACAATATATACCTAATCACAGTCTTGGGAATCGATCGCTGAGCCGGCGATCTCTGGTCAGGCGTCCAGCCTGATACCGATCGGACAGTGGTCCGAGCCCATGATCTCCGTCATGATGAAAGCGGCTTTCAGCTGTTCTTTCAGGTTTTCCGAGACGAAGAAGTAGTCGATCCTCCAGCCTACGTTGCGCTCTCTGGCCCTGGTCACCGTGTCCCAGAACGTATACTGGCCCGGCTGATCGTTGAACAGCCGAAACGTATCCACGTACCCGTGCGCGATAAGCTTGTCCATCCACGCTCTCTCAACCGGAAGGAAGCCCGAAATCTTCGAGTTCTCCCGGGGCCGGGCGATGTCGATCTCCTTGTGTGCCGTGTTCACGTCCCCACACACCACGATCTTCCTGCCCTGTGCCTTCAGCCGGTCTGCGTACTCCAGAAACGCGTTGTAGAACCGCATCTTGTAGGCCAGCCGTTCCGGGCTCGCTTTGCCGTTCGGAAAGTAGATGTTCAGCAGCACGAAAGCCCCGTAGTCGGCGATCAGCACCCTCCCCTCCCGGTCGAACTCCGGTATGCCGAAGCCTCTGGCCACGGAGAGGGGCTTCACCTTCGACAGTATGGCCACGCCGCTGTACCCTTTCTTCTCCCCCGAGGCGAAGTAGACGTGGTAGCCCCACGAGGTCATGATCTCCGGGGGCAGTTGTTCCTCGGAAGCCCTGGTCTCTTGCAAGCAGAGAATATCCGGGTTCTTCTCCTGCATGAAGTCGACGAAGCCTTTCTTTAGAATAGCTCTCAGGCCGTTCACGTTCCAGGAGAGGATTTCCAGCTCGGTCATGACAGGAGAGTAGGCTTATTATTTGAAAAAGGTTGCTTATGCGCCGGTGAATATACACGAACGCTGCATTGTGCCGGCCACCACTACAAGGCTACATGTAAACAGTTGTCTCTGTGTGGGTGAACGCTGTCGAACGCTGCGCTGTGCCAGACCCTCACAGATGCCACGGATTCCGATTGATTCCACAGATTCCTTTGCTGAATCCACAGATTACTACACGATAGCACAGAAGGAATACGCAATATTATTCAATCACAGATAGCAAGCATATGACAATCGATCAGAATATTTTTTGTTATCTGTGGAATCAAGTGTCATCTGTGCTATCCATTACTAATCTGTGGATTCTGTATCAATCTGTGGCATCTGTGAGGATTAGCACAGCGCAGCGTTCGATTTGCTGTCTCGGGGAGCCTATGCGATCAGGTGACGCATAGCGCAGCGTTCGTCTTGCTGTCTCACCCGGTCAAAGCTGCAGGAACAGACCTTGTGCACTCTATATCGGAGGCAGCGGCGGCCCCTGTTTGTAGTCGGTGAGCATCATTGTAATGTTAAAGTCCCTTGTCGACATCAGGATCTTTGCCGGCACAGGCACGGCGGGGTGGATCCAGTAGGCGACGGTGAATCCCTGGTTGTCGGTTGCCGCATATACTGTGAGGTTCGCCATGCTGCCGTCGGGGCCTCTGGCGGTGACGGTGCGGATGGGCTGGAAGGGGACGAAGTAGTAGTTCAGCCCGGTGTCGGGGAGCGTCTGGATCTGCAGGGGCGAGACGTCGTGGTCCTGGTAGTAGTCGCCGATGCTGCCGTTCGCGTGCATGCGCTCCACCCGGTAGGTGGTCTGGTTCCACCATACGTCGTAGATGATGTCCATGCCGTTGCCTGAAGTGTGGATCACCATGTGCCTCGGGCTGCCGGCGTAGTTGTGCACGGTCATGTTCCACTCTGAGGACGTCTCGTTCGCGGACATGTTGACGGCGTAGGCCCACTGGCTGGCGTTGCCCAGATCGTAGAGCTTCTTGCCCGGGGTGGCGTTGGCGTAGGGCGAGCCCTGCATGCCGCTCACGCACCCTGACGCGAGCAAGGCCAGCAGTAAGAGTATCAGGATGGCAAGTTCACGCTTCACAGGCGGACACCAAGTGAAGTATAAATCACAATATATAAAAATATTGGCTGGCGATAATAACGGCTTTCATGTCCTCCCTGCCCTTCGTGTCAGGGCACGGCGCGGCGTAGTCCGTAGCTTAGTATTCAGCGCCCTCGAGGCGCAGCAGTTTTCTTTTGACGTCCAGCCCGCCGGTGAAGCCGCCCAGCCCGTTTGTCGCTACTACCCTGTGGCAGGGGACGATGATCGGCACGGGGTTCCTGGCCATGACGTTGCCCACTGCCCTGGCGGCTCCGGGGCTGCCGGCGGCCGCGGCGAGTTCGCCGTAGGTTACGGTCTCGCCAGCAGGCACCCGGCGCAGTGCCTCCATGATTTTGATGCGGAATGGGGTCAGCCCGGTGCGGTCGAAGTCGAAGCCACGGAGGACTTCGTCCGAGCCGGTGCGGAAATAGGCCTCGAGCGCCTTTGCCACGGGGGTGCCGGCGGCCTTGAAAGCTGGCTTTTTCCGGGTCATCTCCAGGGTCTCTACGGTTTTGCCGTCCACGTCCACATCCACGATCACGTAAAGGCCGATGGGCTCTGCATAAATCCAGTCCGCTACCATACCAATCCTACGATAAAGTTAATATGCGGGAATGAATACTTTGTCATTCCGGAGACGCCGTACGAGATGTTGGTCAGAAACGTGTTCGAGAGTGATTTCCTCGGTATTGTGGAGAAGTCAAAGGAATGGGGAGACCTGGTCATCGAGAGGGAGACGATCTACCACGTCATGTGCGTGCACTTCCGCGGCACCTGCTTTGTTGCTGAGGACAGGGGTGAGCTGATCGGCTACCTGCTGGGCTTCAGATCCCAGGCCTTGCCAGACCAGGCGTACATGCACCTGCTGCAGGTCGCCCCCTCATACCGGGGGCTGGGCGTGGGCCAGAGGCTTTTCAGCCAGTTTCAGCAGGCGGCCATTGCCATGGGCTGCAAGAAGATCACTGCAGTATCGAGGCCTCAGAACAAGACGGGCATGGCGTTTTACAAACGCATGGGCCTCCGGCAGGAAACAGCGGCCAACATGATCGAAGTTGAGGGGGTCCAGGCAATAAAAGACTACAACGGCCCCGGCAAGCACATGGTCCTGTGGAGCAAAGAAATATAAGGTATCATTTATCTAACCTTTTCTAGATATGCCGGAGCGGACATGCCGGCGTGTTCTTTGCGTCTCGCAGGTGTGGGATTATGGGTCGCTCTAAGAGGGCCGGGAAAGATAAGTCTGATAAAGCTGCATTATCAGAAGCCGAGAGCATAGAATCTTCTGTCCGTCTGGCGGAGCGGATAGCCCGGGAGGCCGGTATCGATGCTGCGGGGTGGCCGACGAAAAGAGCGCTTTTAGAAAACGCCCGCGCTGCAGATGCGCAGGAAATCCCGGGGGCGATGCCTGCAGTCCCGGAGCCGGCCGCCGATGATCTCGCTGCGGAGGTGGCGAGCATTGAATTCTCTGTCCGTCTGGCGGAGCGGATCGCCCGGGAGGCGGTCTTCGAGGGCCGGCCGCTGAAAGAGCCTTTTTTAGGTATGCCGGAGGCCCCTGAAAACCCTGTCTGGCCGAGGCTGAAAGGCAGGACCGCCGGGGAGATGCGGAGGGAAGCCAAGTACCAGATGTACTATGTCTACGAGCACTATCCCGAAGAACTGAAGAGCCTCGCGTTGCAGGTCATCGCCCGGGGCTGCCCCGAGCTGGACGAGAAAGGCGCGAAGAATTTCGTGAATAAGGTGTGGGCGAACAAGGCGCTGCAGGAAAATCTCCAGGGGGCCTTGAACGCCACTTACTACCGGGAGCTGTTCGAAGCAGAAGAGGAGCAGCGCAACCTGCACCGGACGGTCCCGGAGATATACCTCGACGGTGACAACCCCCGGTTCATTTTCAGCCGGCTGAGGACTTTCCTCTTCAAGAACCTGGAACTGCCTAACAGGATCTACCTTGTCAGGAGCAGAAAAGGCTACAACAAGCCTCTGCCGAAGCAGCTGTACGAGCTCTTCGAGGCGGAGAAATCCCGGGCCGCGAGGCGGATGAGGAACAGGCAGCGGTTCTATAGATAAAGACTTTTTGTGGATTGTAAGCGGCAGATCATACAGGTAATATGTTACCTGATGGAAATCCTTATATACCAATACGTAATATATTACCAGTGCAGGTAATATGTTACCTGTAGAGGATTTAACATGGACAGCAAACTCATACTCATCGCTACGGCCCTCATCGCCGTGCTCGCCATCATCGCGGCCGGCTCGGGGCTGCTTCTGCCGGACACGTACAAGAACGACACTATCTCGGGCGCAGCCCAGCAGCAGGGCAACGACTTAGTCGTGCTGGTGCTCTGCGTGCCGCTACTGCTCGTATCGGGCTTCTACGCCGCAAAGCAGTCGCTGCGCGGCCGGCTCATCTGGACGGGCACGGTGTTCTTCTTCCTGTACACCTACGCATCCCAGTCCTTCCTGACCGCCTATAACAACATGTTCCTGGTCTACGTGGCGGCGTTCTCAGTCTCGCTGTACACGTTCGCCTGCAGCGTGCTCACCCTGGACGTCGGCAAGGTCAGGCAATGCCTCCCGCATGCGCCTGTGAGGGTCACTGCGGCGTTTATGTTCTTCCTGTGTTTCGTCCTGCTGCTGATGTGGGTGGGCGGCATCATTTTCCCGTCGCTCCTGGCCGGGGAGAGGCCTCCCGTGCTGGAGACGTACACGACTCTGGTCATCCAGGCGCTGGACCTCGGCATCATCGTGCCGCTGGCGGCCATCACCGGGTACCTGCTGCTGAAGCGGGAAGCGTGGGGCTATGCTCTGGCATCGGTGGTCCTGATCAAGGGCTTCACCCTGGGCACGGGCATCCTCTCCATGGTCGTGTTCATGGCGATGAGCGGCGTAGAGATCGTCATCCCCCAGGTCGTCATCTTCGTCCTGCTTACGGCGTGCTGCCTCGGGCTGGCAGCAGCCTTCTACGGCAGGATGAAGCCCGCTGTGGCAGACCGCGCCATCTACAGATCCAGCGCATAGGCAGGAGGCAGGCAAATGGCTCACGTGCTCTACTACTCCATGACTGGCAACACGAAGAAGATCGCGGCAGCGATTGCCGAAGAGCTCGGCGCCGGGGCCGTGAGCGTAAAGGCTCTGGCCCGGGTTCCCGAAGAAGGCCTGCTGTTCATGGGCACGGGCAGCTATGGCGATAAGCCGGGCGAGGAGATGATGAAGTTCATCGAGAACAACACTTTCACCGGCAGAAAGATCGCCCTGTTCGGCACCTCCGGGAGCGGGCAGGGGAAAGAGGTACAGGTGATGGCGGAGGCTTTAAAGCGGAAAGGAGCCATAATCATAGGTAGCTACTATTGCAAGGGCAAGGCTTTCGTCGTGGTCAACATCGGCCGCCCCTGCAAGGATGATATAACAGCCGTCAGGCTGTTCGCGCGGGAGATGGCAAAGCTTGGCTGATGCCTCAGATGTAAAGGACGCTTTCGCCTCCAGCCGCCTCGGCATGGCGAGGTTCACCCTGATCATGGTGTTCCTCATCGAGCAGCGGTGGAGATACTACATAGAAAAGGAGCTGGAGCCGGACGGTATCACAGCAAAGCAGTGGCTCATGCTCATCGTCATAGGCGCCGGGTTCAGGCATGCTCCGTCAATCCAGGAGGTGGCGGACGCGATGAGCACCACCCACCAGAACGTCAAGCAGGTAGCCGCCGCCATGGAGCGGCGGGGCTTCATGACGCTGGAGCGGGACCCCGAGAACAGGCGGATCATCCGGCTCAAGGTGACCCAGAAGTGCCACGATCTTTTCCGGAACCGCGACGAGCACGACAAGCAGGCGATGCTGAGGATGTTCGAGGGCCTCGACGACGAGGAGATGAAGGCGCTGTTCAACATCGTGGCGAAGCTGGAGGCCCGTGCAAGCCGGCTGTACCAGGACGCGAAGGCGGCCAGGCTTAACGGCGGGAAAGAGGCAGGTTCAGAATAGGGCCGGTCGTCCGGGCTTCTTATTTTTTGTCCGCCAGCGCTTTTGCCAGCCTCGCGTTACTGTAGCTCTGCCGGGCTATCATCCGGGCGAACTTAGTATAGAAGCCCATGGTTTTCAGGACTTTTTCCCTGTCGACGCGCGGAACCCGGTCCAGTGCTGCCATGTACTCCTGTTTATCGAACCCGTACTTGTCCGCCTGTCTCTCGAAAAAGGCGCGGTCGATCTCCTCATCCTCGTAGAAGAACTGCCCGGAGTACAGGTTGGCAATATGCTTGCCGCACACGATGATCGGCGTCCTGATGTCCCATATGCCGTTCTTACACCTGTATACCTCGTATTCCCCGTCTGCCAGCTGCTTTCCCGACAGGTAAAGGTCGCTCTCCACGCAGTTTTTGCAGGTGCCCGGGTGGGACCGGTGGAACTTCGAGCAGATGTCCTGCCAGCCTTTTCCGGCCAGGACTTTGCCGTCCAGGCCGAGGATCCAGATCCCTATGCCTGTGACGTCATACAGCGAGTCTATGCTTTCCTGCAGCGCCGGCAAATCGAGGACTTCCTCCAGCGTCTTCTCGCATATGTCCCCGCCCGGCGCCAGCAGGGCGTCCAGCCGCAGCTTCAGGTACTCTTCCCGGTCCAGCAGCGCCTTTTCCATCATCACCCGCTCGGTGATGTCGTGTATCATGCCCACCGACCTGACTATCTGGCCTGAGGCGTCCCTGTAATGCTCGCACTTCTCGTGGACGAACCTGATCTCGCCGGTGGGCTTCCTTACCACCCGGTGGACGATCTCATATGTGTCCCTGCCCTCCCGGACCGAAGTGGTAAATGCTGTGTCAACGGCCTCCCTGTCGTCGGGGTGCACCATGTCTAGGAAAGCCTGGTAAGTGGCGGTGAACTGCTGCGGCTGCAGGCCGAAGATCCGGTACACCTCGTCGGACCAGGTCAGAGAGCCGCTCCTGATGTCCAGCTCCCAGCTGCCGAGATGGGCTATCTCCTGGGCTTTCTGCAGCCTTGTCTCATTTTCCCGGAGCGCCTCTTCTGTAAGCTTGCGCTCTGTAATATCGTAGTACGTGCAGATCAGCCTTTCCACGCGACCGTCCGGGGCCTTCAGCGGCTCGGCGTTGACCAGCGACCAGGTGATCCTGCCGTCTGTCAGGCGGCGGAAGCCTACCAGCATGTTCTTGATCGGGCAGCCAGTCCTGAAGGCTTTGATCGACGGCCGCTCGTCGGGTGGCAGTATCCGTCCATCGCTGTCGAACGATTCTATGGCGCTCCACTCCATGCCCCTGATGTTCAGGCTCTGCATATCCTCGTCCTTAAAGCCGAAGATCTGGAGAAAAGCCGGGTTGTAGACCAGAATCCTGCCGTCGGCATCCGCCAGCATGACGCCCGACCTGAGGTTCTGGAGGAGGGACCTGAACCGCTGATCGCTCTCCTTCAGCCGGGCCATGATGGTTTCCCTCTCCTTCTCCGCCCGCTTCTGCCCGGTCACATCCTCCATGATCACCGTGGCCCCGGGCTGCCCGTCGTCGAACACCACTGGCAGGAGCTTCACGTCGAAGTACTGCTCCTTCGACCTCTTCTTGTAGACCGCTTCGATCCTGGATTCCTTACCCAGAATAGCGTCGGCGATGCGAGGTATGATGGAAGGCTGGAACTCGAGAGGGAAGTACTCGGAGCCAATAACCTTATTTAAGATGTCCTCCCTCGCCGCGCCCATCTTCGCCAGAAACGCGTCGTTTGCGTTGATGATCTTCAGATCCCTGTCCAGCAGCAGGATCATGTCAGACGTTATGCTGAGCATGGCAGAGAGCGGCAGCCGCTGGGACAAATAGTACACCTTTGCCGGGCCAAAGGTCCTCATCTCCACCTGCCCCGAGATCACCAGCATCTCGAGGTACTTGGTCACCGACTGCCGGTGCATGTCGATCGCCGCGGCGATCTCAATCACGTTCATGCCCCTCGGATTTTTCTTCAGGACCTCCCGGATCCGGGCGAACTCTTCCCTGTCGGTTGCCATATCATCGTTACTTTTCGCGTGATTGACGATATACTCTTCGGTGTAAAGTAACGTACACAAGTTTTGTTGATAACTTATGTCGAACAAAGAGCGTAACTTATTTATACTATAGTTTAATAAGCACTTATTAAGCGCTGTCGAATAAAGTCGAAAAGTAGGCCGGGGTAATTCTTGGATCGTGCACACGGTCCGGAAGCTTATCACCTGCCTTATAGCTCAACCGAAAGGAGGTAATCAGACCATGTTTGACAAAATACCGCTGAAGGAATCGTATAATAGAAGTCAGGAAGCGATTCTCGAGTATCTTAAAAACGGCCTCAAGGCCGGCAAGTGCTACTTCAAGTCCAAGTACATCGCCCGGGATCTGGGCATGACCTCCAAGGAAGTGGGCACCAACATGAAGATGCTTTCCGACGACTGCGCTGACCTGCGGATCGAAAAGTGGAGCTACTCCAAGAGCACCACATGGCGGGTCGAGTCCAGGCCTGAAAAGCCTGCGTACTGCAATGCGCAGGCAAACGTACAGGCTTGATCAGGGCCGGCTTAGCCTGGCCCATAAATTATCCTCCCGAAGCAATCCCGGCCTATAACGGCTTGCTGAGAAACAAGCTCTATTCAATCCAGCCTCCTATGCCTCAGGCTGCCTGCCTTCCACTCGCAGGCAGCCAGCGGCAGGCAACAGCTGCTTTTTACTATATTGTCCGCCAGGAAAGATTTTTAGCGTTCGGCGGAGATTGCTTATCCCATGGCGAAAAACAGCCCGATCAGAGAAGTGGCGGCCAGAATTGTGGACGATACCATAGGCTCGCTGGCATACTGCGTATCCCGGCTGTCCGCGCTCTTCATCGGCGGCCTGTTCGTGATCCTGTGCTACGCTGCGGCCGGCATCCCGCTGCTGCTCGGCTACATGCACCAGTGCCTCACCTCAGTGATGGCAGGAAACGAGCGCCTTCCTGAACTCCGGGGAATCCGGGCGATGTTCGGCAACGGCCTCCGCATCACCGCCCTCGGAGTCGTCTACGGCGTGCTCATCATACTACCATTTGCAGCCCTGCTCCTCGTCGAAATCTTCACCCTCCCCGGGATGGCGATCACCCGTCCTGCAGGAGGCGATGACTTCCTGGGCTACAACATTCGCTACGCCGGCTTCTCCGCGACGGCGGTGATCATCACTATTACTATAATGGCGATGACCTTCACCTTCATGACGCTCTTCAGCAACGCGTGGCTCCGGTACGCTATTTACGGAAGCCTCCGGTCCGCCCTGAACCCCGTGAAAACGCTGAAGTGGACGATAGCGAACCCGGAGCTGCTGCTGAGCAAGATGTTCTCCTTCGGCATCATCGGCTTCATCTTCGCCGTGCCCGGGCTGCTGATCGCCGCGATGCCGGGCATCGACCGGACCTACTCGCTGCCCTTCATACTATTTACGGCCATATCGCCCTGGCTCTTCTTCGCGGGGCTGGCCTCGAACACCTTCCTCCGGGGCAGGCAGCTCCGCTACCTGCTGAAAAATGGGAAGCTTAAGAAAGTCCAGTAACTCTGTCGCCCGGCTGCTCACTTTTCTCTGCCGTCATAAGACGGCTCTCGTTGCCCGTACCTTCCCTCAGCTCTTCATCTGCCTGCTTCCTTGCAGCCGGCATGCTATGCGGCATCTCGACGGCCCAGGTCTTGATCTCGGGCAAAAAGCGGCAGAGCGTCAGGAGCCTGTCACCTGAATAATATTAAGATCTAGATCAGGTACCAGTCTGTATCGTTGACCGACTGCTCGGTGACGCCCACCGTGCGCCGGGGCGCCTTTTTCAGGTCACATAAAACATCGCTCAGGTCCTGCAGGTACGGCCTTCTCGATAATGACCCGTACTTGAAAGACTTCTCCGGCTGCACATTCTTCTCCAGTGTCTCGTCCTTCGGGGCGATCGTGACTGGAACATCGGTCAGCGTCAGCGCCTTCTGTATGGCCTTGCGGAAGTCTCCCAGGCAGTAGGCGACCCGGTGCTTGTAGTTGTGCCTCGTCTTCTCTAAATAAGCGGCCAGCTTCCTGCTCTCGTTCCTGACGAACTCGTCCTTCACGGAAGCAACGTCGCACCGGCCCAGCATGAACTCGTAGTTCATGAACGGGTACTCGGTATCTAGTTCCCTCGGGGTGACGCCGCATGTCCCGAACACGACGATGTGGGTCTCCTCGGGCTTTAAGACAGAGAAGATGATCCGGTCGTACATCTGGTGCGAGGGACTTAAATGGTACGGCTTGGCCTTGGCACAGGGCACGAACACGCAGTACTCCTTTTCGGGCGCCTGGTACTCGCGGAGGATCCATTCGTTGGCCCGGATCATGTCGGGGTGGCTTAATACGCGCTCGCCTTTCATTGGCTCTTTGCTGCGCTCGTGCTCGGGGATGATCATACTATCAAGACAGGCATACCTGCTTCATGAGTAAAACATTTTTCGCCCTGCCGGGGCCGATCAACAACGTAAAATATTACGAGTGGCAATATAACTGATCTTACAGTGCTGCATATGAGCAGGCGACGGCACGGTGCGTTGCCGCCTGCTACGGGGGCATACGCTATGGTCGATCAAGTAATCAATAAGGGCCTGGCTAAAGAGGCCGACGATCTCGCAGAGTGTAGAGCCCGGCTGGAGGAGACTGAAAAGAGGCACAGGGCGATCGAGACCGCTCTCAGGGCAGCCCTGTCCAGGTTCGAGGCGATCTTCGAGAATACTCCCATGGTAGCCATCCCGGGGTTCGACCCCGACGGCACTATCAGGCACTGGAACAGAGCTTGTACTGAGCTCTACGGGTACAGCCGGAGCGAAGCCCTGGGCCGGAAGATGCAGGACCTGCTCTTCAACGGGGAAGACGCCGGGAAGTTCGAAGAGCTTGTCGCCCGCATCGTGGAAACGGGCGCCGCAGCGCCAGAGCAGGAATGGAGGCTCAAGGTCCGGGACGGCACGTTCAAATGGGTGTATTCCAGCATGTTCCCGATAGTCGAGGACGGGCGGGTGGTCGAAATTTTCTGCACCGGCGTCGACATCACCTCGCTCAGACAAACCCTGGAAGAGCTCAGAAGCGTCAGGGACAGGCTGGAGAAGCGAGTGGAGGAGCGGAGCTCGGAACTGAGGGAAACCAACCGGTCGCTGGCCGGCGAGATCGCCCGGCGGAAGCAGAGCGAGGAGGCACTGAAGGACAGCCAGCGTTTCCAGTCCACCCTGATCGGAAACCTGCCCGGAATGGTCTACCGGTGCCTCAACGATCGCGACTGGACTATGGAGTTTGTCAGCGAAGGCTGCCTTGAGCTCACAGGATACCGCCCTGATGATCTCCTGGGCAACCACAGGATTTCCTACAACGACCTGATAGTTCCGGAGGACCGGCTTTACGTATGGCAGGAGGTACAGAAGGGGCTCCAAGAGCACCGGGTGTTCCGCATGACGTACAGGATTACCACCGCTTCCGGCACCGAGAAGTGGGTGTACGAGCAGGGGCGGGGAATCTCCCGCTCCGGCGCCACGTACGCCGAGATGGAGGGCTTCATCACCGACATCACGGAGAGGAAAATGGCGGAGATCGCTCTCCAGGAGGCGAAAGCCCAGGCCGAGCTATACCTGGACCTGATCTGCCACGACATCAACAACATGAACCAGGCGGGCGTCGGGTACCTGGAGTTCGCGATGGAGGCGCCGGAGATCAGCGCCGAAACCCGGAGGCTGATCGCCTGCACCCTTCAGGCGCTGCGAGACAGCTCCAGGCTGATCTCCAACGTCTCCAAGCTGCAGCGTATCCGGTCGGGCGAGATGGCGAAAGAGACCATCGACGTGAGCGCAGTGCTCTCAGAGACCGTCCCCATCTTCTCCGGCATCCCGGGCAGGAACATCCGGGTCAACTATACCCCTGTCTCGGGGTGCTACGTGGTCGCGAACGAGCTGATTAAGGACGTGTTCTCGAACATCCTCGGCAACGCGGTAAAGCACTCTACCGGCGACCTGGAAATCGGGGTGAGCCTCGACACCATCTACCTGCAGGGCAGGAAGTACTGCCGCATCAGCATCGAAGATAACGGCCCGGGGATCGACGACGAGACTAAAGCACGCCTGTTCACCCGGTTCCACCGGGGTGACACCAAAGCCAGCGGAAAAGGCCTCGGACTGTACCTGGTCCGGACGCTGGTGGAAGCCTTTCACGGCATGGTATGGGCGGAAGACCGGGTGCCGGGCGATCACAGCAAGGGCTGCAGGTTCGTGGTCATACTGCCCTTCGGAAATAATGTAAAATAATGGCGCTGTCGGACAGCTGCCAGAAAAAATGGTTGAGGCTGGCTTAAATTAAAGCCAGGCCTTCCAGCTCGCGGACGATCCTGTCCACGGCCTCTTCGGCGTCCTTCGGCTTCTTGCCGCCGGTGACGACCAGCTTGCCGCTGCCGAACAGCAGGACTACTACTTTAGGCTGGTCAATCCTGTACACCAGGCCCGGGAACTGCTCGGGCTCGTACTCGATGTTCTCTAAACCGAGGCCGATGGCGATCGCGTTCAGGTTGAGCACAGAGCCCAGGTCAGCCGAGGCGACGATGTTCTGTACGGTGATCTCCGGGTTGTCGGCGACCTTGATGCCGACGCTGTCCATCTTCTTGAAGACCTTCTTGAGGCCGCGGTCCACGTCCTCGATGCTCTTGGCACCGGTGCAGACAATCTTGCCGCTGCGGAAGATGAGGGCGGCGGTCTTGGGGTCCTTGGTCCTGTAGACCAGGCCGGGGAACTGCTCCGGGTCGTAGTCGGCGCCATCGAGGGCCAGCGTTACGGACTTCAGGTCGATCTCCTGGCCGATAGCGGTGGACGCTACGACGTTCTCGATAGTAATCGTCTTCTTGGCTTCGTCAGCTTTGCTCATTGTAAGGCCTCTTTCTTTAAGCTCATTTATGATGAGTATTTATACTCTTTATAACGAGTATTTATACTATATAAGATATTCGTATTACCGGCCATCTAGTAAGCGGCGAAATTCTGCCGCCGGTAAAAAGCCAATAATCGTTATCGCGCTATTTAAATATGTATTAAAGTCACATGGAGTATATATACTTTATATACTACCAGCCTGCGAGTATGAAAAAGTCATAATCTCTTTTAGACGCTGATCGGTCCGCCCGCTATCACGCCACCATCATCCCCGACCACGAAGTACCTGACGTGGGACAGCGTGGCCTCTCTGCCGCCGTAGGTGAAGGCGACTATCCAGGCCGGCCTGCCCTCATAGGTGGCCCGCACGGCCAGGCAGGGCAGCATATCGGGGTCGTCCAGCAGCCCCGTGGCGTTGATCGCGGTCTCCAGCGATCCGGGGTCGAGCTTCTGCGCCCAGGCCTTGAAGAGCATCTCGCTGACTATGTCCTTCCGAAGCTGCTCGCTGTACGGCGCGGGCGGGTAGGCGGTGGTCAAAGCGCCCGCCTGGGGCGGGGAGATGAACCTCTCCTCCACGCTCTCCCGGGTGAAGTCCTGCTGAGATCGCTCTACTGAGGGCGTATCGGGCGATATGTTAAAGCCGGTCGTATACCTGTCGGCTATCACCACCCGGTACTCCCCGAAGGGCGCCCGGGTGCCGTCGTCCAGCATCTGGTTCCACTGCCACTCCCTGAAAGTGCCGTTCTCCATGGGCACAATCACCTGCGCGGCCACAGGGGTGAACACGGTAACCCACCTGTCACCCTCCCTCTTCTGGATCTCGTAGGGCGCGGCGTTCATCAGCTCCATGCTCCCCCCGGCGTCGTTGGCCAGGCCGAACCATACCGTCTCGTTCGTGTTGTACGCGCCGTAGGGCGTATAAGCATATACCGGAGGCTTATCTGCCATTGTGTACCGGGTCAGGTTGCCGCCCTCCTCGAGGTAGATTAGATCGGGCACCCTCGACGTTCCCGGGTCCGCAGCGGCTACGTACACGCGCTTGCCCTCGTAAGACTCGCCTGTGTAATAAAGGTCCGCAAGGCTATATTGCGCCCCTCCCGCGGGCGTATAGTTAAGTCCAAGGTATTCTGCCTGCCTGTCCTGTCCTGCCTGTCCTGTCATGTTATCCGACTGTCCTCTGGCGATGAAGTCGAGCCAGTTGCTGCTCAGCCTTCCCGGCCCGGCATCCTTAGTGGCGTCCTTCAGGTAGTCGATGCTGATCAGCCCGCTCCTGGGGCTGATCTCCGGCATAGCCTCCCGATCAATCTTTCCGGGCCAGCCCCCGGAATGCGTAGCGAAGTTGAAGCTCGCCAGCATACCGGAAAGCAGTGCTGCCAGAGCGATGGTGGTAACGATTGCGATAGCGACTTTATACCTCATAGGAACGCCATTGAATCCAACTACCGCCATATTTATATTACTATCATAAAATAAAACTGATTTCTCGTGCCTCACGGCGAGCGCATACGACGGAAATCTCGCTGCGCTTACGTCACCCTGCGAGCGCCGGAAACGCGTTGAGCAGGCCTGATATCATCATCTCTGTAGCGATGGCGGCGAGGATGATGCCCATCACCTTGGTGAGGACTCTGGTGCCGTCCCGGTGGAGGATGGCGTAGAGCAGGTCGCTGTTCACCATCACGATCCACGAGCCCAGCATGGCGATCAGCACGGCAGAGAGGACGAGCGCCTGATCCATCAATCCGGCCGCCCTGTTCATGAAGACGACGGTAGCCGCCATCACTCCCGGCCCCACGATGAGGGGCGTCGCCATGGGGGTTATAGCTATAGAGTCGGCTTCTTCATCCTCATGGGTGGTGTTTTCTGTACTCTCCGTCCTCTTCGCGTGCAGGCCTGTGCTCATCAGCATGTCCAGGGCTATGAGCAGCAACAGCATACCGCCCGCGATGCTCAGCGCGTTCAGCGAGATTCCCAGCAGGTTCATAGCGGGCTGCCCGACGACGGCGAAAATGAAGATGATCACAGTGGCCGCAATGGACGCTTTCGTGATCACCCGCCGGCGCTGGGGGCGGTTCATGCCCCCGGTCAGCGAGAGAAATATGGGTATGTTGCCGAACGGGTCGGACATGACAAAAATGGAAATGGCTGCGCTGACGAACAGTTCAAAATTCACATGACCCCCTCTCGCTCATAAGGTGGAGCCAGAATGATGATAACTGTATTCACAAAGGGCGGCGGGATATCGCCGGTGCCGCCACATACCGCAGGCACGAGCATGGGGCAGAGGACATGGCAACAGCTATTTGACCCCGTTGTGATAATCATCAATTGTTAACTAGCCGCATTATAACCAGCAATTATAAATAGTGCAGGTTGTTATTACATAATGTAGCATGTAACGTATCACATTACGTATTGCGCGTATCAGGTGGAAGCATGGTACTCAGGACCATAGAAGAAATCAACCAGAAGATCAGGGAGGGCTCTGTCAACGTAGTGACGGCAGAGGAGATGACCTCCCTGGTACAGGAACTGGGCGTCACGGAAGCGGCGCGCCAGGTGGACGTGGTAACGACAGGCACGTTCGGAGCTATGTGTTCCACCGGCGTATTCCTCAACTTCGGGCACTCCGACCCGCCCATCAAAATGCAGCGCGTCTACATGAACGACGTGGAAGCCTACACCGGCGTAGCCGCAGTGGACGCATACCTGGGCGCAACCCAGCTATCAGAATCACGGGGCATGGAGTACGGCGGGTCCCACGTCATCGAGGACCTGGTCGCAGGCAAGGAAATCACTCTCAAAGCAACTGCCTATGGCACCGACTGCTATCCGCGGAAACAGATCGAGACGAGGCTCACGCTGGACGACCTCAACCAGGCCATCATGGTCAACCCCAGAAACGGCTACCAGAAGTACAATGCCGCGACCAACGGCTCCCCGAAGACCATCTACACTTACATGGGCACTCTGCTGCCTAACAACGGCAACGTCACCTACTCCGGCGCGGGCGTGCTGTCGCCACTGTCCAACGACCCGGAATACCGGACGATAGGCCCGGGCACCCGGATCTTCCTGGGCGGCGCCCCGGGCTACATCGTCTCGGAGGGCACCCAGCACAGCTCCGCCAGCGGCTTCGGCACGCTCATGGTGACCGGCGACCTTAAGAAGATGAGCCGGGACTACCTGAGGGCAGCATCCTTCTACCGGTACGGCACCACCATGTTCCTAGGCATGGGCATACCCATCCCCATTCTGGACGAGGACATGGCCCGGTTCACCGCCGTATCCGACGCGGACATCACCACCACGATCTACGACTACTCGGTGCCCCGCAGAAGCAGGCCGGCCTTCCGGGACGTGACCTACGAGCAGCTGAAGAGCGGCTCCGTGGAAATCAACGGCAAAGACGTGAAGACCTCCTCGCTGTCCAGCTTCTACAACGCCCGCAAAGTGGCCTTCGAGCTCAAAGCGTGGATCAAGGAAGGCAAATTCTTCCTCAACGGCCCCGCAGAAACCCTGAGCCGTACCTCCTCAGCCCGCCCGATGAAGGAGACCGTGGCCCTGCCGCTGGTGAAGGACATCATGGTTAAAAAGGTGGCGACCACCAGAGCGGGCGTCAGCGTTGACGACGCCGCCCGGACCATCATCAAGGACCGGTTCAACCACCTGCCCGTTGTGGACGATGAGAAACGCCTCATCGGCATCATCACCGCCTGGGACGTCTCCAAAGCCGTCGCCCTCTCGAAGAGGGACAGCCTGGACATGGTGATGACGAAGAACGTGGTCACAGTAGGGCCCGACGACCCCGTCGATCTGGCTGTCCGGCTGCTGGAAAAGCACAACATCTCCGCCCTGCCCGTCATCGACCACGACCGCAAGGTGCTGGGCATCGTCACCGCAGAATGCCTGAGCAAACTGCTCGCAAGGGGGCCTGTACAGTGAAACTACGACTGAAGTTCAACCCGGAGATCATCCGCCAGCCCATCATAGCCGAAACCATCCTCGAAACCGGCGCCAGAATCGACATCGAGCTGGCCCGGGTAGACGGGACCAGCGGCGAGATCGTCATCAGCGTCCCCGAGGAAAGCTGCCGCTCCATCGTCAGCGTGCTGCGGAAGAAAAAGGTAGACGTGACCAAACTCGGCGAAGCGATCGTGAAAGACGACAACCAGTGCGTCCACTGCGGCGCCTGCGTCTCCGTCTGCCCCGTCGACGCCATCTCGTACGAGCACGACTGGCAGGTCACCATCGACAAGGCCGCCTGTGTCCAGTGCGGCACCTGCACCCACGCCTGCCCGACCAGCGCCATCAGACTGACGGATAAACAATAAAAAGTTCCGGGGGTGCAAACCCCCTCTGTTTTTATGAGGAAGACGGCGAAGTACCAGATCCGGGAAACGATCATTACAGTGATAGCGGACGAGCCCTACCACCCGGTCTGCCTGGATACAATTTACCGGGTCCGGGGTGAACTGGAGGCCTTCATCGCCCGGGACCCGTATTTCCAGAGCACGCTGGAGCCCTACGAGTGCCCGGCAGATGCTCCGGACGTAGTGCGCCGGATGTGCGCGGCGACTGCAAAAGCCGGGGTCGGCCCGATGGCGGCGGTTGCCGGTACCATCGGGTGCATGGCTGTGGAGGCGATGGCAGCGGCCGGAGCGAAATACGCGTTAGTGGACAACGGCGGTGACATCGCTCTTGTCAACGACGAGCCCGTGGTCGTCGGCATCTATGCCGGGGAATCGCCCATCAAAGGCCTGGGCCTCGAAATACCGCCCCGGGACACTATCCTCGGAGTATGCACCTCCTCCGCGACAGTCGGCCCCTCCATCAGCTTCGGTAACTCCGACGCTGCGCTTGTCATCTCGGACGACGTTTCCCTGGCGGACGCAGCCGCCACCGCCCTCGGCAACCGCATCGTCGACGTGGCATCGCTGGCCACGGCCTTCGACTTCTTAAAAGAAATACCAGAGGTCACCGGCGCCGTCGGCATCATCGGCGACAAGATGGCCACCTATGGCAGGCTGCCCAAAATCGTGCGGGCCCACGTAGATTATGAGAAGATTACTAAAGGCGACTGAAGCTCATGCATGCGATATATCGGCGACATGCCGCCTCGTATTTAATTCGCAAAGAGTCGGGTGATGATCGGAGTCTTGATCAGGCATAAGTGATGAATAACTGGCAGTTCCTAGTTTCTGCGCTTGTAAAGCCGCCAAGCTCGCCAAGAGGCCAAGCACGCCAAGCTATAATTTTAGTGATTGGTGTGGTTCAGATCGAAAAAGCCCTTAG
The DNA here is from genome assembly GCF_000063445.1 of Methanocella arvoryzae MRE50. Taxonomy (NCBI): domain Archaea; kingdom Methanobacteriati; phylum Methanobacteriota; class Methanomicrobia; order Methanocellales; family Methanocellaceae; genus Methanocella; species Methanocella arvoryzae. The sequence continues at coordinate 1,683,646 of NC_009464.1, read as the reverse complement.
CATGCTTGGCCTCTTGGCGTTCCGTGAAAAATAGCTCTTGGCGAGCTTGGCTCCTTGGCGCTCTTGGCGGTATTTTCGACTCACCCGGGCCAACTTCTAATTTTTCGTAGCCTCTACCTGAATATTCCATTTTTCATAAGGCGAGTGCTTGGCGGCCTTGCAACCCTCGCCGAAACAACAAGTTTCATAGGGCGCCAGGGCGCCAGGGCGCCAGGGCTCCAGGACGCAAAGACATTTCGGAAAACTATTGCGCCCTTGCGCTTTTCAGGCTGTCTCATAATTCATTGCGGTTGCCTGTTAAGATAATATGCTACCCAAATGTAGAATTGTATTATTTCAGGATGCTCGCCTTTTGAACGCCTGCCAATGGCAGGCGTTCTCGAAGGCGATCCTCATACGATCGCTGTGCTGTGCGTTTTCTGATTGTCCTGGTCCGGTGAAACAGCAAGACGATCGCTGCGCTGTGCTGGGACGCAGATTTAACAGATTGTACAGATTGCACAGATGAACTCAATATATAATCAAGAAATGGTCGTCTTTACCATCCTGATTCGATGACCATCTGTCTAATCTGTCTAATCTGTACAATCTGTGTCCAGGCACAGCGCAGCGATCGTCATCGGATCGCCCGCATCGGACGCCTGCAAGTGCAGGCGTCCTGGCGGGCGAACATATAGGATAAGATCATACGGATTCTCTAAAAATGATACTTATCTCCTTATTGTTTAACGAACACGAATTATAGGACAGCCCGCCTTGCGTCTTTGCGATTAAAAGTCGAGGCTTATAGGCGCCAGGAATTTACCTTTTTGATTTAACGCACTGGCTCGTACTCCATCTCCCCGTACCCGAAGGCGTGTAATCTCAAAGTATTGGTGATGTGGAAAGAAACGGTTTTCATGTACCCCCATTTGCGGATGCGCCTGGTCGAGACGTAGACGACCGACTCTGGATTAAAAAGGATGCGCCCGAAGCATTTGATGCGGTTGCACAATTCTACGTCTTCCCCGGTGGAGAGGCGGACGTTGAAGCCGCCGGCCTTGTTGAAGGCGTCTCTCCTGACGGCGAAGTTGGCGCCGGGGACAGAGGGCCTGTTGATCTTCACCATCAGCTTCGAGTACGGTGGTAACACGTACCTGCAAAAGTGGTTTTCCAGCCGGTTGCCGTCCAGCGGCATCAGGTTCCCGTGTACGCCGGCCGCCTCAGGGTCTTCGAGGCTGGAGGCTAAGCTGGATAGCCAGTTGGGGGGAATGAACGTGTCGGCGTCGGTGAAGGCGATGACCTCGTACTTCGAGGCGTCTGCGCCGATCTGTCGGCCTTGAGAAATGGTGCTCTTGGGGTGGGTGATCACCCTGTCGGCGAGCGCTTCCGCTAGCTTTGCCGTCCCGTCGGTGCTGCTGTCATCCGAGACGATGACCTCGTAGTTCCCGCCGAACTGCTGGCGCTGAAGCGACTTGAGGCACCTCTCCAGGTACTTTTCCTCGTTATACGCGGGGATGACTACGGATATATCCATTTTTTCACCGTACTGAGAAGCCATGGCACACCCGGTCCGGCGGTGCGGCAGGTCGATCAAATAATGCTTTTCATGAGCCATAAGCCTTATCAATCTTTCGGGCAGCGCCCGTAAGTTGATATACCCCCGTACCCAATTATGGTAGAAGAGCACTACGCAGGCATGATCATGGACAGACTAAAACAGCTTCTGTATGCGACGCTGGCCGCAGTACTTATCGTTGCGCTGATAGCCTGCGCGCTGAACTACCTCGCGCTGCAGTCCGCCACCGAGGAGCTTGAGTATTATAAGCAGCAGCAGAGAGAAATTTCCAGGGCGATCATGACCGACTACCTGCCTGACATGCAGGCCGCCAAAATGGCGTGGGTGGAAGCCCACCAGGACGAGTACCGGGACCTCGGCCAGGAGGGGATCACGATAGAGGCCGACTACCTTACCACGCCTTACTACTCTGCCGTCATCGATCCCGCCGACCCGTACCGCATGATCATCGGGCCGCCCGGAGACGTAGAAGCCGGAAAAGTGAAGATCGGGCTCGGCCAGTACTATGCCGGCAACTATACCCGGGCCTCCGGCTGGTCGGTCACCTACGTCGTCGACCGGTCCACGCATTCGGTAGCCGGATTCACCGCCACGCTGGTCCAGAACGTCGCCTACCAGCACTACATGGAAAACGTCCTGCCGGGCATCCACGACCAGCTGGGAGTGGCCGAGGGAAGCGTCACCGGCGACAGCCCCGTCACCCTCGATACCAGCTACATGGCCGACAGAAACACATGGATCGATGTCACCGAGCACAAGTACCGGCTGAAAAACACAGACGTGACCCCATACCTGCTCATAAAGACGTACGTCGACGCGGACACAGAGCAGGTCACCGGCGTCGACATCTCCCGGCCTTACTACACCAGCCAGGCCAGAATAATGCGCTGATTTCGGATACCGGAATACATTGAGCGCGCGCCACTCAGGGCATCTCTGGCCGGCCTTCTGGCCGGCCTACTCCTCGTCGGTATAGTCGCCCAGGTACTGGTTCACGCTCTGCCGCTGCTCTTTGCGGTACTCCCGCCGGCGCTCGGACTTGTAGTCGGCGATGATGCCGTTGAACCACTCGACGTTCTTCTCCTTCTCTCTCTTCGCCAGCAACTGCTTCCACCGTTCGATGGCGGCATCCAGCTTGTGGCTGTCCAGCACCGCGAAGTCGTCGACGAGCTTGAGGCCGACGTCCTCCTTCGAGACGACGGGCATCTTCGCCTCGAGGAACTTTTCCTCGGCCAGGTGGGACATGAAGGTGCCCCGGATGACGACCCTGACTCCCTTTTCGATGAGCATCGAGGCCGCCTGCGGGCCGCCGCCCGCGTCTCTGATGAAAACGATGTCCCCGGGCTTGAGGCCCAGCTTCTTATCGCAGGCCATGATGGCGTCCTTGCTCAGGTTCTCGATGATCTTGACCGGGGACTTGTCGCCCCTGAACTCCAGCACCCGGATCTGCTTGAGCCGGTCGATGTTAGACCTGAGCTCCGCGTTCCGCTTACGCTCGTCGTAGACCTCCTTCTTGAGCCGGTCGATCTCCTTGTCCCTGATCGTGATCTCCTTACTCTTTCGCAGGTCGTCGAGGCCGCGCTGCTGTAAGCTGTTTAGCTTGCGCTCTCTGGCCTCCAGCCTCTGTCTGGCGTCCCGGGCTTCACGCTTCAGCTCGGACACGTAGGCGCGGAGGTTCTCGATCTGCTCGTCCTTCTTCCTGATCTGCTCCCGAAGCTCTGCCAGCCTGGCCTCCACATCCGCATTGCCCTCGACAGGCCCGGGAGCAGGCGCGGTTGCCCGGGATTTCGCAGCCGGCTTCGGTATCAGCCGGCTGATCGCAGCATCTATCGCGGTGCCGCCGATGGCCATGGCCTTCACGTCGTTAGCCAGGTGAGACGGCGCCTTGCGGTCGATCTGAGCGAACTTGTTCTTGTAGGTGTTGAACGCCTTGACCGCGGCCGATAACGCGTCCCGCTCGTGGTCGTTGTTATAGCCATAAGGCTTGCCCAGCCTGACCTTCTCATCCACCGAGATGCGCTCGTCAGGGGCGAACAGCGTGGCCTTGAACGACCTCTTGATCTTCTCCACGGTGTCTGGCGGGGGCACCACGTCAGTGGCCACGATTACCGGCTTGCCGAACTCCCGGATGTACTCGATCACGTCCGGGATGGACATGACCCGGGAACTGATCAGGCCTTTGAGCTCGCCCTGCAGGTTCAGCACCGCGACGCCGATCGTGGTCCCGGGGTCAACGCCGACGATCAGGTGCTCTCTGACTTTTTTCTCCAGCGGTATGAACTCGATGGTATCTTTCTCTACACTGGTTACTGTCACCTGTACGTCTTCCTCCCGGGAATTGTGTATTAAGGCGCCCAGTTCGGACCGCTTCTTATTAACGACGAAGGTGCCGTTGACCAGGCCTCCGAAGCCCTGGGTCACGCTTGCCTCGTGATCTATGGCTTTCAGCTTCGCCTCGATGTCTCTCACCTTCTCCCTCACCCTGCCCTGGACTTTGCGGCGGTACCGGTTCTGGCTCCACCCGCCCCTGCCCAGAGACCGTGCCCGGCTGACCTTGATGATCGTCCTGTCCTCGAACACGGATACTATGTACCCGACTCCCATGGCGGCGAGGCAGGCGCACGCGAACGCCTCCTCCACCGGGTTAAGCGGGTTGAACGTGATGCCCCTGTCCTTGGCCAGCCGGGTTAGCGGCTCCTGGTGCTCGTTGCCGGTCACCTGGACCAGCCTGACGTCGGCCGGCAGGCGCTTCAGCAGGGCGATAAGCTCTTTCCTGTTCGGGGCAAGCTCGGTGATGCTGTCCACTGCGAGTATGTCCGGTCGGTACTGGCGGATCATCCGTAAAAGCTTAAAAAGGCTGATGTCCGGGAAGCGCTCGACTTCGCCATTCAGGATAACGAGAGCGTACCGGGGAGTTTCCCGGGACCGGCTGGACCCGTGAACGATGTCGACGCCGAATATGACGTTGGTGGTCTGGGCTGGCATTGTCGTGTGAATCTGTGACTTTCGAATGTGCGCAATTGTGCAACACAATTGTGTAACACAATTGTGTACCACGGCTGTTCAAAAAGTTTTTCATGCCTCGAGTGCGGCGGTCCAGACGGCGTCAGGTGCGGCCTGCCTTTGCCTCACTCCCCGATTACTGTCAACATATAGCTGGTGTCAACATCTGGTTGGGCGGGGAGAGTATTAAAATTATCTGTATAAAATAGATTTTAGATGCACTGTGGTCAGCGAGTTTATGCCAGCTTTTTATCATCATTCTGATCAATCTAATATTGTAGGGGATACACATGACAGACATAAGGAAAATTGCGACATTCGCATTTGTGGCACTGGCAATCGCCACCATGATGGCGACGCCCGCGGCTGCACAGGCCTCGGCAGCGGCGAGCAGCTCTGCAGCGGCAGGCGGTGGCTTCGGAGGATTCGGCGGCGCCAGTGCAGCCAGCAGTGCCAGCGCCAGCAGCTTCGGCCTCGGCGGTTTCGGCGGCTTTGGCAGCCCGTTCTTCGGCGGCTGGGGTCTTGGCCTCGGAGGCTGGAACCCGTGGTTCAACAGGTGGGGCGGTCTCGGCTTCAACAACTGGGGACTGTGGAACCCCTGGTGGCAGCAGCGGGTGTTCTGGTAAGCTCCACTTAAAACCTCAGACCAATATGGATCGGCGTTCCGGCTCTGCCCGGAGCGCTTCCGCTTATTTTGACGGGCTTCATCCGGGAGACGACCGGAAAGGCGGGATGGTAACTGCTTCCATCCCCAGCCTCTGTGTGCCGTAAACCATAGCGGCCTGCCCTTGCCCTTGTTATCTGTAACACACCTGTTCTAATCGCCGCTTTTGTGATTTTCTGGCCTAGCCTTTTTATCGTCGGTGGCAGTGATTACTTTTTGTAGGGGGAAAACTTCTGACAAACCTAAGTAGAATCGCTATGTATGCCTTCGCGGCATTGGTAATCGGCTTTCTCGTGGCAGCACCGGCCTCGGCACAGCTGGGAAGCGCATCTGCGCTCTCCAGTGCGGGCGCGGGTTTCGGCGGCGCCAGCGCGGCCAGCAGCGCATCTGCACTGACCACAGGTTTCGGCGGCTTCGGCGGCCTTGGCGGCCTCGGCTTTAACAACCTCGGCTTTGGCGGCCTCGGCTTCAGAGGTCTTGGCTTCAGAGGCCTGGGTCTCGGCGGCCTCGGCTTCGGCGGCTTTGGCAGCCCGTTCCTCGGCGGCTTCGGCGGCTATGGTCTCGGTGGCTTTGGCAGCCCGTTCTTCGGTGGCTATGGTCTCGGTGGCTATGGTCTCGGCGGCTGCGGCATCGGCGGCCTTGGTGGCTGCGGCATCAGCAGCTGTGGAGTCTGCTGAGCAGTGATATAATAAGAGAAAAGAATACGGCCGACACTTTCCGGCCAGGGGCCGGGTGTCGGGCATATTTTTTAGCTTTTAGCTATTTTTAAGCCTCGCGATGAGCGCCGCTGTGGCGCCCGCGTTGAACCCGTTGTCGATGTTGACGACCACCAGGCCGGGGGAGCAGGACTGGAGCATCGTCGTCAGCGCGCCGATGCCGCCGGCTCCCAGGCCATATCCGATACTGGTGGGCACGCCTATTACGGGGACCGGCGCGATGCCTGCCACTACGGAGGGGAGCGCGCCCTCCATGCCCGCGACTACGATAATGCAGGCGACGCCCTCGGAGATCATCAGCTTGAGCGGGTCCAGGAGCCTGTGGATTCCTGCAACTCCGACGTCGTAGCCCCGGATCACTTCGCAGCCCATGACCTCTGCGATAATCGCGGCCTCCTCGGCCACCGGAATGTCCGAGGTGCCCGCGGTCAGGACGCCGACCTTACCCGTCTTCGCCGGCTTCTCCTTCCGCCTGTCCACCACGATCATCCTGGCCTCGGGCCTGTGGATGACACCGTCGCTGCCGATGCGCCTGATGATCTCCGCGTGGTCTGCCTCGGAAGCCCGGGACACGCTTATCATGCCCTTCTGCCTCACGACTGCCTCCACGATCTCCCCGACCTTCGCCGGCGTCTTGCCCTCTGCGTAGATCACCTCCGGGATGCCGGACCGGGCCTCCCTGGACATGTCGAAGACGGTGTGGTTGCCGATCCTCTCCACGTAGTCGATCTTCAGCAGCCGCTCCGCCTCTTCTACGCCGATCTCTCCCCGCTTCACCTTCTCCAGGACATCATGGACGCTCATCGTTTTCCCTCCGGGAAATTAGTATTTAGACTCATGAGGCCAGTGTTATTAAAGCTTTTCCGGTCTGCCGCCGCGGGGCTCCCGGAAAAGAAAAGGTGAGAAAAGTGTTCAGTAATCCCTGTCAACCAGGAACCGGCCGATGGCAATGAGATCGTCCATGGCTCTGCTGCCGGGGCAGAGGCCTTCCAGCTCGGCTAAGGCTTCGTCTCTGTACCGGTGAGCGGTCTTCATGGTGTACTCATAGGCGCCGGCTTCGGTGAGGATCTGGAAGACCCGGTCGATGTCGGCTTCGGAGAACTGCTCTTTGGCGTACAGCTGTTTCAGCTCTTCCTTCTGCTTCGAGTACTGCAGGGCGTATAATACAGGTAACGTCTTCTTCTTGTTCCTGATGTCGTTCCTCGCGGACTTGCCGGTCTTGGAGGGGTCGCCCCAGATGCCCAGCAGGTCGTCCTGGATCTGGAAGCCTATGCCGATCTTGTGGCCGAAGGCCTTGAAGTGGTCGATGACCTTCTGGTCGTCTGTGGCTGCCATGGCGCCGATGGCGGTGGATGCCTCGATGAGGGCGGCGGTCTTGCCGGTGATCATCTCGATGTACTCTTCCACAGTGACGGTCTTTCTGGTCTGGAAGTCCATGTCCAGGTACTGGCCTTCGCAGAGCTGCATGATGGTGTCGTTGAAGACCCGCAGGACCTTAATCATGGTCTCGGGCTTGACCTTCAGCTCTAATATGGCTATGTAGGAGACGACATCCATGGCATCTCCGGTGTTGATCGCCTGGGGAACGCCCCAGAGCTTCCACACTGTGGGCCGGTGGCGGCGCGTCTCGTCCCCATCCTCTATGTCGTCGTGAATGAGGGAGAAGTTGTGGACCAGCTCGACGGCAGCAGCCCCCGGCAGCGCGTTGTCGAACTTGCCGCTGATCGCCTCGCAGGCCAGCAGGCACATGGTGGACCTGAGCTGTTTTCCGCCCTTGGCCTCGCACGGGTTCAACTCCTCATCCCTCCATCCCAGGTGATACATCATCATGTCTCCGAGCAGCCCGACTTTCCTGCGGCTGTCTAGGATTCTCTTGATCTCCTGGTTCGTGTAAACTGAATAGCTTTCAAGGATAGAGATGACCGGGATTGCCATAGTGTTCATGTGCCTATTGACTTTTACGTATTAAAACCCTTCGTAGCCAGCGCTTATATAAAAATCTCCGAGAACGCCTCGCTGTGACCTGCTAGAACCAACTGTATGAAGGCCATGCGCTACTATGGGGCTGGTGATGGTCAGGCCAGGCACAGGCCAGAAAGCATTATATGCAAGATATTGTAAATAAGTCATTGGTGCTCCTATGGAACAGTCAGGCATCGAGGTCAGGAAATACTGGGACGCGGCCGGCGGCCGCATGGTGATCATCGTCAGAAACAACGGCCAGTCGGTTTGCCAGGCCACTGTCGAGGATGCCTATCCGGCGGATATCTCCGGCCTGTTATGCTTCGCTAAATCGGGCGGTATCGTTCCTGCCGCCACTGCCTCTGCCGGAAAGATCACCTGGCGGGTGGCAGGCCTGAAGCCCGGGGAAGTGCGGGAACTCGTTTACACCTCTCTGCCCCGGGAGACCCTGCGGGACCCATCCTCGAAAAAACGGCCGACTGACCGGGATGCCGCCCTTCTCTCCACCATGGGCGGCCTCCCTCCCAGACTGATCTTCGAGGACACGGCCATCGATCCCATCGCGAAAATTCCCCCGCCGGAAATCCCGGCGCCTTCCCCGGAGCAGCCCCCGGCCGGAGAAGAACCCGCCAGGGAGCTTCCTGCAGCTGAAAAGGCAGCTGTCGTTATCTCAGTCGGCGCAGGCAAAGGCGGCACGGGCAAGACCACCTTTTCCATCAACCTCGGCATCGCGCTCGCCGAAATGGGCTTCGACACAGTCCTGCTCGACGCCGACACCAGCATGAGCAACATGGCCTCGTACATGGGCATCGATGTCCAGTGCATGAAAGCCACGCTGCACGAAGTCCTGTCCGGCAAAGCGGAGCCTGACAAAGCCGTCTACCGGGCTTTCAACAACAGGCTTCGCATAGTGCCCAGCGGGCTGTCCATCGCGGGCTTCCTGGGCATGGACCGGAATCTGCTCGGCGACGTCATAAGCCACTTTTCCAGGGATGCCGACTTCATCGTGATCGACACCCCTGCGGGCTACAACAAAGAAGTTGCCCTGTCCCTGTATGCTTCCGACTACCTGCTCCTCGTGCTCAATCCTGACGAGGGCAGCATGATCGACGGCCTGAAGGTGCAGGAGATGGCCCGCATCCTGGACGTCCGGGTGCCCGGCATCGTCTTAAACCGATACGACATGACCGGCCACCAGTACAGCCGGTCCCAGATCGAGCAGTACTTCGGCACCCCGGTGATCGCCATGCTGCCCGAGGACGGGGATATGCGCCGGAAAGATAAGGTGCCCGCCATCCTCGCCAGCCCCTGCTCTAAAACGTCGAAAGAGATCTACCACGTCGCCGAAACCATCTCCGGCCGCAAGCGAGACACGCAGCCGGTCGCAAAGCCTTTTGCGACAAGGCTCATGGAAGCCCTGTTCAAACAGTAGCAGCAGCACATTTGTCATGACCAGCCCCGGATGTTGCCCGAAACTCGAAATAGCCTAATATTCACGCGGGCAGATACCTGATTCAGAACTTACAGTAGGGGATGTTCATGAAAATCAAGGACGTTATGACAAGCGAGATCGCGTGCGTGGACACGAAGTCCACGGCGGCGGACGCCGCGGCGAAGATGAAGAACCAGAACACCGGCACAGTTATCGTCGTAGACGGGGACAGCGTCAAAGGAATCGTGACCGACCGGCAGATAGCGATCAAGGCTGTGGCCGAGAAGAAAGACCCAAAGAACACGCCTGTATCCGACATCATGACCAAAGACATAGTCGGGTGCAGAGAGAACGACGACATCTTCGACGCCCTCAAGACCATGGGCGAGAACAAGGTCAGAAGGCTGCCAGTAGTCAATGACAACTCTCAGCTGGTAGGCATCGTCTCCATCTCCGACATCGCCCGGGAGATGCGATCGGGCATGGACAGCATGTTCGACGAGATCACCAAGTCGTCAAGGTAGAATTAACCATAACCGGCTGCCACCTGTGCCGGCAGGATTAAGCGTCCGGAACACCTACCTTAATCGGATGATCCGCGTCGGCACCTCAGGCTGGTCCTACGACGACTGGGCGGGAGCCTTCTACCCCCCAGGCCTGCCGAAACAGGCGTGGCTGAGCTACTACGGCAGATACTTCCATACAACGGAGATCAACAGCTCTTTCTACACGTTTCCCGCGCCCTTAGTAGTCCAGGAATGGATCCGGAAAGCCTCTTCCCTGAACGGCTTCGAGTTCTCCCTCAAGATGCCCGGTAAAGTGACCCACGACTCGCTACTGCTGGACGTGCAGACTGCGCTGGACTTCGAGGCAAAAGTGCTCTCACCGCTCAAAGCGGCCGGAGCGCTCGGCGCAGTCCTCCTGCAGATATCGCCATACGTCCGCTATCCCGACCACCTCGATAGGCTGGAGGCACTGCTGGAAACGCTCGACACCACGGCCATCGACTACGCCGTAGAGCTGCGGCACAGCTCCTGGCTGCAAAACAAGAAGGAGGTAATCCCCGACGTGCTGGCAGTCCTGCGGAAGTTCGAGGTGGCACTGTGCGCCATAGACGGGCCTTCCATGCCCGCTATAATAGAAAACACCGGCCGGCACTCCTACCTGAGATTCCACGGACGCAACCCCGACCTCTGGTTCTCAAAAAAGGCAGACTCCGAAGGCAGGATGAACCGCTACGACTACTCCTACACCCGGGAACAGCTACAGCCATGGGCCACTGCCATAGAGGCCATGCCCGGGACTATACGGGCGTACTTCAACAACCACCCCCGGGCGAACGCCGTCAAGAACGCTAAGCTCTTCGAAACCATGCTCGGGCCCGAACCCGAAGAAACCATGCCCCTCCCGACACAGAGGCAGACCGGGCTGTTAAGGTTCTTCGACGAATAAGCAATTGTCCTCTAATAATTTACCACAGAGACGCACGGAGATTTTACCACAGAGGCACGGAGACGCACAGAGGTTCACAGAGTATAGTCTTATGAAAAATGTGTTATATCGGCTATGGTTATAAGGCCGCCAAGCCCGCCAAGAGGCCAAGCTCGCCAAGGACATTGTGATCAGGATCAGAAGATATCGCCAAAAAATCTTGGCGCTCTTGGCTCCTTGGCGTTCCATGAAAAAATTTGCTCTTGGCGAGCTTGGCTTCTTGGCGTTCCATGAAAAATTAGCTCTTGGCGCTCTTGGCTCCTTGGCGGACTTGGCGGTATTTTCGACTCACACAGGGCCAACTATTAATTTTTCATAGCCTCTACCTGAATACCACATTTTTCATAAGGCGAGTGCTTGGCGGTATTTTCGACCTATTCAGGGCTACTTTCAATTTTTCGTACCCCTACTTGACAATACCCTTTTCATCCATGAGTCTTTACTGAAATGTTTCGTACGAGCGCCCGTACCATTTACACGAAGTACCCGAAGTACTCGAAGTACAGTAAAAACGGCATGCTGTAATATGATTTTATCGTAAAACTTCGCGTACTTCGTGTACCTTGCGTACTTCGTGTAAACGGTACCTGACTGTCCTAAAAGCTTTAAAAATATGGCTCTTCTCCGATTGTCGGGTGAGGAACTGCTAGTTGTAATGGGTGATTTTAAGCCACCGCTTGCCCTTGTAATGTTGGCACAATATCATGGGTAAGCGGTGTAAATACTCGTTAGTATTCAAGAGCCAGTTTAATTTTAAGGGATTTAAGATTGCTGGTATCAGTCATGATGATGAACGGCTTCTTGTCGAGTTAGAGAGATCAGGGAGGCCTTCTCTGTGTCCTCGTTGTGGCAGGCGTGTTAAACGTGTTGAGGATGAGTATGTCCGAGTGGTCAGGGACCTGGATTTGGGGTGTCTGCGTTGTTATGTGCAGTTCCCTCAATACAAGATCTTTTGCCGGTGTGGCCACAGGGGTCATGAGAAACTGGAGTTTGTAAGGGAGTACTCGAGATGCACGAAGAGACTGGAAAAGCATGTCTCGGTTCTCTGTAAGCATATGAGCATTAAAGAAGCCGCCCAGGTCGTAGGGTTAGACTGGAAGACTGTGAAGAGTATTGATAAGAATACGATGAGAGAATCCCTTGTCCCGTTGGATTCCAGTAATCCCCGGGTGATCGGCGTGGATGAGATCGCTTATGAGAAAGGCCATAAATACCTCACAGTAGTCCGGGATGTTGAAAAGGGCTGTGTTCTCTGGACGGGCATTGGGAGAAAAGAGGTGACACTCGACCTGTTCTTCGCCATTCTAGGATACGAGAAAAGCATGAACGTTAAAGCGGTGGTCATGGATATGTGGGATCCATATATTGCCAGCGTCCGTAAAAACACGAGGGCGGAGATCGTGTTCGATAAGTTCCATATCGCTAAGAAAGCAGGGGAATGCATAGACAGTATCCGTAGACGAGAATTCAGGGGTGCAGGCAAAGCTGAACGAAAACACTGGAAGGATAAACGGTTTCTCATCCTCAGCAGAGAGAAGAACCTCCCCAGTGAAAAGAGGGAGACTCTTCAGGAACTATTGGAGCTGAACCAACCCTTGTACAAGGCATACCTGTTGAAAGAACAACTCCTGGACATCCTGGACGCCCGATATCAGAACCATGCAATGCTCCGGTTGCAGACATGGAAAGAGAACGTGGAGAGTAGCGGATTGGAGGAGTTCCAAGCTCTGGTAAGGACATTGGATCGTTACATGTACGGTGTGACCGCCCTCTTCAAACATCATATCACTAATGCCGGTAGCGAAGGTTTCAACACCAAGATCAATATCATCAAAAGAAGAAGTTACGGCCTCCAGGACCTGGAGTATTTTATGCTTAAAATATTAACAATCTGCCGGAAACCCTCATCCTAAAAATGGAGAAGAGCCAAAAATATCTACTGGTCACCACAGAGGCACAGAGACGCACAGAGATATTTCTATAGACGATTGGATAGCGACCATCTAATATGTAAGTCCCTGTGAGCCTTTGTAGTTCTAAAATATCACGAGCTTACTGTCCGCTCGCCTTTTCCTCCGCAGGAGGCCTGTTGTCCGGAGCCGTAAATCTCAAGATCAGCAGGCTGAGTTCGTAGAATATGATGAGGGGTATGCCCACCATGATCTGGGTGAGGACGTCGGGGCTGGTGACGAGGGCGGCCACGATGAGGATGACGATGTACATGTGGCGCCGGTATTTCCGGAACACCCACGCCGGCACGATCCGGGCGCGGGCGAGGACGGTCATGGCCAGGGGGAGCTCGAAGACCAGGCCGAAGACGGCGGTGGTCATCACAGCGAAGTTGACGAAGTCCGAGACCTTCCAGCTGTTGGCTACACCAGCGGCGAGGGAGCTGGTCAGTAAATATTCGAACACCAGGGGCAGCATCAGCCAGTACGAGTACAGGCAGCCTACGATGAAAAGTACCAGCCCGACGGCGGTGGCCAGAAGCAGTTTCGGACCGCTGATCCTGAAGCGGTCTCCGAACTGCCTGCCGGCGAGGAACCTGTACGCGTAGAAGAAGACGACCGGCAGGGCAGCGATTACTCCGGCGATCACTGACAGTTTCAGCTCCAGCATCATGAGCTCCAGCGGCTGGGTCTGGATCAGCTGGTAAAGCTCGCCCGAGTACTTCTGCTGCGGTAGCAGGTCATTGCTCATGCGCATGATGACGTCGCCGGTGAACGGAAAAGCGATGACCGAGACCAGCAGGATATACAATCCCAGATATAGGAGGTTTTTCCTGAACCTGACGAACAGGGCGGCGAAGTCTTGCAGAAGCGGCACGGCTATCGTCCATCACTCTACTCTTTAAAAATAAATACTTAAGGGGTCCGCCTTTTCTGCCTCAGCAGATCCTCGTAGACTTTCTTCGTCTTCGCGGCGATGAGCTTCCAGTCGAACTCGGCCTCCGCGATGGCCCGGCTCTGCCGGCCCATCTCAGCCATCTTCACCTTATCTGAGAGCAGCTCGTTGATCTTCGCAGCGAGGGCCCCGGGATCGCGCATGGGCACAACGTAGCCGTTGACCCCATCTCTCACGAGCTCCCTGTTTCCGCCCGCGGTGGTGCAGACGACGGGCTTCGCCGAGGACATCGCCTCCAGAATGGCGATCGGGAGAACTTCCCACACCGACGGCAAAACGAAAATGTCGCAGGTGCCGTACGTCTCTTTCAGCTGCTCTTCGCTCAGGTAGCCGGAGAATAAAACGCTCTTTTCCAGGCCCATCTGTGCGACTTTCTTCTTCAAGCCCGGCAGGGCGTTGCCCCGGCCGACGAGGAACAGCTTTACGTCAGGGTGCTTTTCTAGTACGGCAGGCATGGCGTCGATCAGGTAAGGTATTCCTTTCTGGGTGATCATCCTGCCGACGAACAGCAGCATAGGGTCTTTACCTATCCCGTACTGTGTTCTTACACGCATGGCATCCGTAGGCCGGAAATCCTTGACGTTGATGCCATTATGGACCGGTATGATCTTGTCCTTGTTGATCCAGTACTTCGCGATGTCGCCCCTGACCCACTCCGACACTGCGATGATCCTGTCGGCGAGAGCGAACGGCCACCGGCCGATCAGCCAGTCGTACGCGAGGCCGAACACCGTGATTTGCGGGGCGATTCCTACAGGACGGGCGTTGTGGATCGTCATCATGAACGGCTTTTTTGCAAGCCTGGCGTAGATGGCCGCGGTATCGAAGTCCGGGAAGAACCGGTTCTGCAGGTGGATAATATCGAAATTATACTGTTTGTCCAGCTTCCTGAGATAAAAGGAAAAGAGCGGCGACACGATGTACGGGGGCGGGTACAGGCCCGGCACTCTGATCTCCAGGCAGGGGACCCGGTGCACTCTAACACCGTCGATCTCCTCGTAGGCCGGCAGCCCGCTCAGCCTCGCCGTAACGATCGTCACGTCCACGCCCTGCTTCACGAGCTCACGAGAGAGTTCGTACATGTGCTTCTCCACTCCCCCCGAGAAGGGGTGGAACAGGGCGTTGACCAGGCATATGCGCATGGAGTACACTACACGCCCGAACCGTAAAAGATTTTTCGGCCGGCCGGCCGGCGTTCCGCCGGCCAGAGAGTGGTTGTATGGTGTGAAACAGGCGCTTACAGCGCATGCTTACCAAGTGTTGTCAATGTAAAATACGGCGGAATATTCGGGGATTTTTGCCTCTTCGAAAGACCAAACCTTTAATTCCATGGGAAGCAACATACGGTTGTTATGGTCCTGTCCCCGCAAGGCTTCACGCTGGAGACTGGCAGCGAACTGACTGATGCCGCGGAGCGCCTGCTCGTCGAGTCGGCGGCACGCATCCCGCCCACGGGCGAAATCGATCGCAGGTACGTCCTGAGCCTTCCCGATCGGGTGCGCAGGGGGGAGCTCGGCGTGGTCACGCTCCTGAAGGGCCGGGAACCGATCGGCATCTTTTGCTACCGCAGCGTCGACCTCGAAGCGGAGCTTGTGTACGGGTGCCTCGAGCCCGGCAGCGAAGGCCTGGAACGGGTTTTCCTGCTCCACATTCTGGATGTCCTGTCTGATCAGGCCGTCCGGGCAGTGCGCAGCGGCTTCTCAGGGCCCGGGGCAGACCGGTTTGCCGTCGCGGCGATAGATATGGGCTTCCGGAAAGTGCCCCGCATGAGCATGACCAGAAGTGTGGACGAGGCTGAAATTTTCCTGTACAAGCCCGACCCCGGCGTTAACGTCCTGCCCTGGAGCACCAGCTATTTTGAGGACGTCTGCCGGCTCATGTACGAGGCGTCCGAAGCCTTCGACCGGGCCGTCTATCCGCTGTTCGGCTCTCCCGAAGGCTGCCGCACCCTGCTCCTCAGCATCCTGCAGGACCGCCACGGATTGTTCCTGCCCGAGCTGTCCCTCGTGGCGACCATCGACGATCAGGTAGTCGGCTTACTCCTCTCCTCCCAGATCGCGGACGGCAGCGTCCTCATCCTCGACATCGCCGTCGACAGCTCACACAGGGGAAAAGGGATCGGCGGCAAAATGCTGGAGAACCTGATCAGTAAAAGCGCCATGCTCGGCCGCAGGCAGATCGTGCTCGCCGTAACGCTGGATAACGAGCCTGCCATTGGACTGTACAGGAAAATGGGGTTCAGGCAGACGTCGATCTTCGACCAGTATGTGCTGGAGCTGGAAGAGTAGTTATAAGTAGCCTTAAACCGTAAACGCTCGATTTATTGATTTTAGTTCGCAAGGGCGCAAAGACGCAAGGTCGCCAAGCACTCGCCTTATGAAAAATGGATATTCAGGTAGAAGCTGTGAAAAATTGTAAGTTGGCCCTGTGTGAGTCGAAAATACCGCCAAGAGCGCCAAGGTGCCAAGCTCGCCAAGAGCTAATTTTTCACGGAACGCCAAGAGGCCGGGCACGCCAGGGACTTTTTCGATCGGAACAGCGCCGATCAATAAAATTATAGCTTGGCGTGCTTGGCTACTTGGCGTTCTATGAAAAATATGGATATCGTCGGCGCCAGGCCGCCTTGTTCTTAGATCGCTAAGGCGCAAGGGCGCAACGACGCAAAGGAATAACAGGAAAAACTTGGCGTCTTTGCGTCGTTGCGCCGTCGCGACCGAAGGGTCGAACCGTGCTGATTGCGATTTAAAACCGAGGCCTCCCGGGGCCGAGCTATTTCTATTTTTCAATTCCTCTACTTGAAAACACACCTTTCATTAGCGAGTGCTTGGCCCCTTGGCGAGCTTGGCCCCTTGGCGTTCCATGAAAAATCTGGGTCCGGGAGGTGTTGAGAGGTCGGAGGGGAGGTCGGAGAGGTTCACGGAGTATAGAGAGAACGTTCAAGCTGGGAGGTCAAGGAGGTCATGGAGGTCAGAGAGGAGGTTATGTAAGTACCCGGAGGTCAGAGAGAATATCTTTAAAAAATCCTCCCAAACCTTTCCACACTCCCAATCCTCCTCTCAGACCTCTCCACCCTCCCCAACCTCCCAGCCTGAAAATCCTCCTAGACCTCCCGGGAACTCCCCAACCTCCAGGAGTTTTTCATCGGCTTTACTTGAAAAACCAGTTTTCATGAGGCGAGTGCTTGGCGGCTTTACTAGCGCAGAAACTGAGAACCGCCAGTTTTTCATCACCTATGCCTGATCAAGGCTCCGATCATCACCTGATTTTTTGCGAACTAAATACGAGGCGGCCTGGCGCCGAAACCAGGTTGGAATCCTGGAAAAATCTTCATTCCCTTGGCCTGTACTCGGCATCCATGATCTCCCGGATGCGGGCGGCGGTCTTGGGCCCGACTCGCTCGACAGCGGTCAGCTCTTCGGCCGAAGCTTCCGCTATCTTTTTGACGCTGCCGAAGTGCCGCAATAAATTTTTCGCGATGACCGGGCCTACTTCGGATATCGCCGAAACAAGGTACTCCTGCCGCTCGGGCAAAGTCTGGCTGGCTTTGGTAGCGTGGGGGTGGACGCTCCTCTTGCGGTCCACCTGCTCCCGGCGGGCGATGCTGTAGATGTACGACGCCGTTTCCGCCTCGTCCGCCGTGAACAGGACTGGGACGCCGTAGTCGATGGTGATGGAGGCGATGATGCCCTGGATGGCGGCGGGGCTGATGCGGCGCTTCGTATACAGGCCTGAGCCTTCGATGATCAGCATGGGCCGGAGGAACTCGTGTTTCATGTTGATGATCTGCTCAAACATGTTTCTGTTGGCGTCGAAAATCGTGCTCAGGAAATCGTCTGTGGTCTTCCGCTCGATGCAGACCCTGTCTGACAGTACATAGTCCCCGACCTCAAGCGTCCTGAAGTCCAGCTTCGCTCCGTGCTCCTCAAGCTTTTTGACGACCTGGGAGCGCATCTCCCTGGTGTCCGTGAGCACGGTAACGCCATTATCCCGGGCGGCGAACAGCTCCAGCTTCGCCTGGCTCGCAGATGCAGGTGACGGGGGCTGCAGGCTGACCGTGCTGCTGCCTCCCGTCATCACGGCGGCATCCTCCACGGGCGGCTCCTCTGCGATGTCGTCAATAGTAGCCTGTGAAAACTCCGAATTGTGCTCCAGCATGCCGGCCATGGCCTCTCCGTCCTTCATGTTCTGCATGGTCTTGTACATCTTCCGCTCCTTGCTCTGGCTCGACCTGTAGGCAGCCTCGTCCCTCGTGCCTTTGGAGATCAGCACCACCACCCGGCCGACCGTGTTCCTCCCGGTCCGGCCCCGGCGCTGGATGCTCCTTATTTCGGAGGGCACCGGCTCGTAGAATAGAACTAGATCAGTGGACGGGATGTCCAGCCCTTCCTCTGCGACTGACGTCGCGATAAGAGTGTTGTACTCCCCCGCCCGGAACCTGTCGAGGATCTCCACCTGCTTCTTCTGGCTCAGCCCTTTGTCGTTCAGCTTCGAGGCCTGGCCGACGAACCGTACGGGCTTTATACCCTCTACCTCGGCCAGCCGCTTCGCCACCACATCAGCGGTGTCCCGGTAGTTGGTGAAGACGATCACTTTCGAGGCCGGATTCGCCTGGAGCTGCTCCAGCACGATCTCTGCGACCTTCTCAGTCTTGGGGTTGACCTCGTCAGTCTCGTTCGTGACTCGCATCGCGTGCTGCAGCCGGGCGTCCTCGAACAGCCTTCGGGTTGCCTTGCTTCCGCCCTTCGTACTGGCCTCTTCCTTCATCCTCTCAAAATAGCGGCGCAGCGGGAGCACGCCCTGCGTCTGGATGAGGTCGATGGCATGGCCGACCTTCATGATCTCCGCCACCACGGAGATCGCCTTGTAGCTCTCGGGGCTGCTGCCTCGGGCAATGGCGGCCTGGAGTCGCTGCTGTAAGAGTAATAATTCCTTCTTGTTCAGGACGATGTTCTTGGAGTAGATAACGCCCATCTCGAACAGCTTCTTCGCCCGGTCCTCCACGATCGCCTCCAGTAAAATGCGGATCTCGTTGGCCTTGTCCGGCACGTTGACCCGGATCCACTCCACGTCCTTGTCGTAGATATAAGGGGCTACGTCGGGGTCGTTCTCGGTCTTCACCTCTACCCGCTCGATCGCCAGGCTCTCCCGGACCTCGTTGATCTTCTCCGGGGTGCTGCCCGGGGATGCGGTGATGCCCAGGACCAGAGGGCTCCTTGCCTGCTCCATATACCGCTTCGCGATGTATACGTAAGCGTAGTTACCAGTTGCCCGGTGGGCCTCGTCGAACACGACCACTGTCACGTCTTCCAGAGTGAATCGCCTGCACAGCAGGTCGTTCTCGATCACCTGCGGAGTAGACACGATAACGGTGGCCTTATCCCAGAGGTCGGCACGCTCCTCGGGAGGCGTGCTGCCGGTGAAGACGACGATCTTCTCCGGGTCGATGGCCATGGCCTTTCTAAAGAATGAGGCGTGCTGCTCTACCAGGGGCTTCGTGGGGGAGAGCATGAGGACTTTTGCTCCAGGCCCTCCGGCCTGCAGCCTGTTCAAGATGACCAGCAGGGCTATGATCGTCTTCCCCAGGCCAGTAGGCAGGACGATCAGGCTCGACTTTTCCAGCGCCTTCTGCGACAGAGTCTCCTGGTAGGAGCGGCTCGAAACCGTGTTCGGCACCAGCAGCGGATGGCTGACAAAGTCCCCGGACATGTGTGTGGAAGTTTGAATGGCGAGGAGATATATAAGTTGCTAGAGCAGCGTGAAAATATTAGCTATCAAATTTTGATCTAATCAATATAGCTATTATCTCTGTGCAGGTGAACGATTACGAATGCGGTACTGTGCTGGCTTCTGATTACTCCGGCTCTCGATAATATGTTGTCTCTGTGCCCGTGAACGATGACGAACGCTGCGCTGTGCGTTTTCTGGTTGCTCCTGTGTGGTGAGATAGCATGTCGAACGCTGCGCTGTGCTAAACTACACAGATGCCACAGATTGAAACAGAATCCACAGATTACGACCGATTGCACAGATGACGCTCGATTTCACAGATAATTAAAAATGTTCTGATCGATTGTATTCTTATGATTGCTATTAGTGTTCGAATAGTATTAGAGTATTCCTTCTGTGATATCGTGTAGTAATCTGTGGATTCAGCAGAGGAATCTGTGGAATCAATCGCAATCCGTGGAATCTGTGAGGATTGGCACAGCGCAGCGTTCGTTTTGCTGTCTCGTGAAGCTTAAACAATCAAGTAAGGCGCAGTGCAGCGTTCGCTCTGCTATCTTGGGGATGTTGTGCAATCAGGTGAGGCACAGCGCAGCGTTCGTCTTGCTGTCTCACATTATCGTTATGGCTTTTTAGCCCAGTACAGCCCTGACCCCAGGTAGCCTAACATTCGAGGAGCTGTCAAGCTACTTTTCTTCCACCTCGCTTTCCTGACTTGCGGGTCTGTCACGCTCTTTACCAGCGCCGAAAGGTACTTCCTGATACCATACGCCTGGATCGGGGCGAACACCGCTATGTCCAGCCAGTCGAGAGGCCTGGCTTCCGAGGAGATGCCGGCGAATCCGGCAGCTTTGAAGGCGTCTGTCCATTCGGCCTCCGTCGCCACGACCGGCCTGAAACCAAAGTACTCTGCCAGCTTCTCCTTCTTATCCGGCGGTATTGGCCTCAGTGCGGTTACCTCGTTGCAGCCCAGCCTGCCACCCGGCTTCAGCACCCTATACAGCTCACTAACTGCACGGGGCACGTCGCAGAACACGAGGACTGACTCTACAATAACCGCGTCGAAAGTATTGTCCTTAAACGGCAGCCTCCGGGCATCGCCGGCTACGAGGCGCACCGAGCCTGCCACGCCATCCCCGGCCGCCCTCTGCTTCGTCAGCGCGAGCATTCCGGGCCTGAGATCGGCGGCTACGGCTTCGGCGCCGTACTTTTTTGCGATGAGCGTGGCAGTATAGCCGGTCCCGCAGCCGAGGTCCAGCGCCAGTTCTCCCGGCCGGATGCCGAGCTGCCTGAGCAGCTTTCTCGTGCCTCTCAGGCCACCGGGATGGCCGGTCATGCCCATGCGCTCCAGGGATTCTAAATACTGGTCGCCGCTGCCGTCTGCCATGTATCAGCTTTTGGCGCTACAGAATAATATTATAGAGCAGTAATGTCAGCGACATCAGAATGCCTACTGCCAGAGGGATGGAGAGGTTGTCATCGATCACGAAGCCGAGGAACCGCCATGGGAAGCAGTCGGCGATCACCGCCCCAAGCGCGCCGGCAGCGATGACGGCCAGCGGCAGTGCCGGATAGAACAGCATGCCGATGGCCGAGCACACCGAAAACATCACCAGCATCAGCACCGGGGATTTTGGATGGCTCAGGGCATACGCTGTGTCCCCGACGACCCTCGATATGATGCCTCTTCTGGCCGTGTCCTCCTGCCTGACGTCGGCAGTCATACGGCCCATGTACATGGACAGCACAACTCCCGCGAGCCCGGTCAGCGCGTCTCCGATGACGAGGCACAGCATCGCGACAACCGCGATGGTCTTCTCGAACAGGAGCACGGCCAGAAACAGCGAAACTGCAGCGTAGAAGTACCCGCCCAGCCGCTTATCCTCCGACGGCCTCATGAACTGCGAGCCGAAAAGACTCCTGCCATTGAGCCGCATATATTCGAGCACGCCGGCGCCCAGGATGCAGATGGCGAGGGCGGCGAGCATCCATTCTCTGGATAAGAAAAAGAAGTACGCTGCAGGGATGACGATCCCTGCCGCGTGAAAGGCTTTTCGTCCGAGCTCCTTAAAGAACAGGGAGCGATCGAATGCCATAGCCCTCTTTAAACCTTTGTACCGTAGCCTTCGAGCGGCTTGCCAGTGCAGAGCAGCTCACTGATCAGGCCTGCGAGGCCGTCTGCCGGGTACCTGATCTGGGCCATGCTGTCCCTGTCCCTGACAGTCACTGTGCCGTCCTCGATGGTCTGGTGATCGACTGTGACACAGAACGGGGTGCCGGCCTCGTCGTTGCGGCGGTACCTCTTGCCTATCGTGCCCGACTCGTCGTACTCGACGAAGTACCCGGCAGCCTTGAGGCCGCGGGCGATCTCGGCAGCCCTGCTGGCCAGCGGGTCTTTGCTGAGCAGCGGCAGCACGGCCACAGTGATGGGGGCCACGGTGCGGTCGAACCTCATGACGACGCGTCCCTCGCCCTCGACGATCTCCTCGTCGTAGGCATGCTCCAGCACCGAGTACAGGATTCTGTCCACGCCGTAGGAGGGCTCGACCACGTGGGGGATCACGTTCTCGCCGTTGATTTCGACGTCGACGGTCTTGTGATCGAACAGGTCGCTGGGAATGACGATCTCCTCGCCGTCGATGTTCAGACGCACCTCCGGCCTGTCGAGTTCCTCAGGCTTCATCGCCTTTAGCGCGGCCATGATCTTACCGGCCTTGCCCTTGAACTTCGGGCCGATGACGCCCATGTTCGGGGTCACGATGGTCTTCTTGACCTTCATGGGCGTGTCGAACGGGATGAAGACAGAGAGGTCTACTTCGCTGCGCTTCTGGTGCGCCGTAAGATCGTAGCTCGTCCGGTCGGCGATGCCCACGATCTCCACCCACTTGAACCGGTCCAGCAGGACTTCAGCGTCCCAGCAGTCCGTCGCATAGTGGGCGCGCTCCGTCTTCATGTGCTGGCGGAACCTCAGGCGCTTGCCGTCGATGCCCACTCCGACCAGAAACTGGTAAGTCAGTGCCACATAGTAAGCGAGATACTCGTTGGCGATAATTCCCTTAGCGACCGCGTCGCCCACGGTCATGGGCTTGGGCTCGCCGCCGCTCAGCTGTGCGTCCTCGTCGTACAGCGGGAGGACAAGGTCCTTTACTGCCGCGAAGTTGGGGTGTTTGTTTTTAAACTGGGGGTTGACGAACACCTCTGCCTCGGCCTGCGTAAATTCGCGAAGGCGGATGACGCCCTGCCTCGGGGAGATCTCGTTCCTGTACGATTTGCCGATCTGGGTGACGCCGAAGGGGAGCTTCTCCCTGTAGAACCTTAATAAACGGGGGAAGTCCACGAACATGCCCTGCGCCGTTTCGGGCCGCATGTATCCCTTCTTCTTCTGGCCGGGGCCGATCCAGGTGGAGAACATCAGGTTGAAGTCGTAGACGTCGCCTAAATCGCCGCCGCACTCGGGGCACTTGATGTGGTGCTGGTGGATGATCTCCGTCATCTGCTCCTTTTTGAGGCCGTCCGGGATCTCCATCTCGCCCTTGATCACGTGGTCGGCGCGGAAGGACTCTTTACACTTCTGGCAGGTGGTCATAGGGTCTGCGAAGCCGCCCACGTGGCCCGACGCCTCGAAGATTGCCTCGACGCCGATCGTCGGCGCCTCTATCTCATAGAAGCCCTCGCCCACGCAGTAGAACCTCCGCCACGCGTCCTCGATCTTCCGCTTCAACGTCGCGCCCAGCGGGCCGTAGTCGTAGAAGCCCGAGGCGCCGCCGTAGATCTCGAACGACGGCCAGATGAAGCCGCGGTTCTTGGCGAGCTCAAACACCTTGTCATACTTGTCCATTTAGTTACCTCGATGAATGTTAACGCACAACAAAAGAGCGTATAATGGGATATATTTTGTTATGACTGAATGGCAGGCAATCGGTTTAAGGTGAAGTAAAAAAGGGAAGGATCGCTGCCGGCCGGAACGAAGGTTATCGGTATTATCGCCTATCTACGGCTACTGGTATCACAATCACGGCTTGTTACCCCGTACAGGCGCCCCGGGTCGAGGGCGCCTGTGCAGGTGTCAGCGTAACCTTCTCAGATCATCTTGGTAAGACGGTTCTGAAACTTAGATGACAACTTTGCTTTCTTCTGTCTGGCCGCCGGAGAGCATGGTGCTCGGGTCGACGTTGAACATTTCCTTGAAAGCGTTCGGGTTGAACCTGAGCCTGAGCTTCGGCCTGCCCGGGCCTTTGTTGTGCATGGACTCGGTGTAGATGAGGCCGGCCCTGCGCATCTCGTAGATCCTCCTGGAGAAGGTCTCGACGCTGGCGATGCCCAGCTTCAGGCCGTCCTCGCGGAGGTCCTTGTACAGCATGTTGCTGTTGGCGCAGGCCAGGATGAACACCGAGGTCGAGTCCCGGAAGGTGTTCTTGATGGCGCTGAACCGGGGCTGGTTCACCTGGTTCATCATGCTAACGAAGTTGCCGGCTATCTCGTCGCCACACAACGTCCTGATGTTGTCTACCAATTCCTGAGAAGTGGAATTTTTGGTCATAGTTAATATGCTGATTTTTTTGGATTTAAATATTCCGGCGATAGTAATATTTTTCAAACAAATCCCGGCCGGATTAAAAAATCATGTTTTTTATAATGCATAAAAGTATATTACATTCGAGCCAGTCGCTTATAAAAATATAAGTCGGCGCTATCAGCCCAATCGTATGTTTAATATTTTTCTGCACAAGGCCTGATCTTTCGGGCATTTATGCGCCGTGGTAATAATGGAAAGGTATTTATGGGAGCAGCCTCGCAACGCGTTCTAGATTATCATGAACGCACCTCTGGACGTGAAGCTCTTCGGTTACTACCCGGGCGCCAACTGCACGAAATGCGAACATACCCACAGCTGCGGCGGCAAGGCTCACGAGTGGGACTTCACCGACGTCAAGGCCTCGCTGCTCTCGACATACGGCGACCGAATCCAGGTATCCCTGATCAACGTCTTCTCAGAGGAAGTCAAAGCCTACCCCGAAGTAGTCGAGCACCTGAAAAAGTTCGGGCTGCGCATCCCCATCCTCATGATCGAGGGCGAGATCATCTCCTGCGGCGGAGAGGCGAACGAGGACATAGTCAGAAAGGTCCTCGACTTCCTGCTGGCGGAAAGAGAGCAGGAAGCAGGTAAAGCGTAATACATCTTCACTATCTATCTCTGCTGCCCCGCGGGGCAGCCGCTCTTTTTTTCACGGCACTGGCAGCGTGTTCCTAAATCCACAAAGCGTAAATAGTTTCACAAGTATAGCAGCATCAGCATGGATGGTACTAAAAGGCTCGTCGACATGGGCTTCCTGCCGCTGCGCTACCGCACCAGCGGGGGCAACTACAAGCCGCACTTATCGATAGCGTTTAAGAGCGGGGGAGAGCGGCGGACCTTCGGTATCGATACCACCCGCAACGGCAAGAAGGACGACCGGCACTTTCTGATCACCCACGCCCATACAGATCACTATGGTAAGTCCGCCATGCTCTCCGAGCGCTCGATAGCCTCGGACAAGACCACGGTGACCCTGCAGCTCAGGCACGACCAGTATTTTAAAGGCACCACCTTCCAGGTCGGGGAGACCATCGAGGTGGACGGGGTCAAGATCAAGACTTACGACACCGGCCACTCCATCGGCGCTTCCGCCTTCTACTGGGAGAACGACCAGGGCGTCAGAATCCTCGTTACAGGCGACGTGAAGGACTTCCGGGGGCTGCCTAAATGCGACGTCCTCGTCACCGAGGCTACGTACGGCGATCCTGATGATCCGGGGTGCGCTTTCTGCGACGACCTCGACTCGTTCGCCGCGGCGATGGCCCATAAGCGGGTGGGCTTCGGGGCTTACGCTTTCGGCAAGGCCCAGCGGGCCGTGTCCATGATCCGGGAGCTCGGCTACGACGACGTCATCGAGATGGATAAGAGCTCGCTCCGCATCACCCGGCACCTGCTCGGCGATGCTGCAGGCGAGCTGGCGGAGATCGGCGAATACGGCGGGCGGATGTGCATCACCTCGCCGTGGCACCTCGACCGGCTGCCCGCGGGCATCAAAAAGTTCGTCCTCACCGGGCAGAAGTACTACGATCACCCCACCATCTGCATCAGCGACCACCTCGATTTCGGAGGGCTGAGAGATATGGTGTATGCGGTCGACCCGGAGCTGACGCTGGTCTACCACCCGGAGGAAGGCAACTCCCGGCGCTTCTCGGCCTTTTTGAACAAGAACGGGAAAGAGTCGATCACGCTCCCGGAACTGTCGTGCGCGGTCAACGACGACTCCCTGTAGCTCCGCCAGCTATTCTCTCCTCTGTCGGAGCTCTTTAAATAAATTTATATAAAAGATACGTAATTGATCGTGATCACGCGATTGTGAGATAAGCTTTATATGGCCTTTCCTCACATATGCGCATAATCCTGGAAAATGGAAGGGGATAAATCGTGAAACTGACAAGGCTTATACTGATCGCCTGCGTATTCTTCGCACTCATCGTGCCGCTCCAGGCCTCGGCCCAGACCGGCATGTACTTCGAAAACATCCAGGGCAAAGTCTACAACAAGGCTTTCCCCGCAGCCGGCGCCAAGGTGACCCTGTATTCCTATGACGGCAAGAAGCCCGGCTCCGAATACAGCAGCCTGACCACCGGCAGCGACGGCACGTTCAACTTCAGAAACGTCGCGTTCGACCCGGCCAACCCGGTCTCCTACATTATAAAGGCCGACCGTGAGGGCAACACTGCCTGGGCCTTAGTCCTCTACTACCCGCCCGGGGTCGGCCCGGACCAGCCTGCAGAAGTGCAGTGGATCAACATCGACGTAGCCTCTGACGTACCGCCCATGAGGGGCCAGACCACGGTCACAGTCTGGAGCACCGTAGGTCAGGGCCTGCCTGTCGGCGAAAACCTCGCCCGTGTCCTCGGCGCGACGGTCTCGCTGTATAACGTGGACCCCGTCACCAACAACCTGACACAGGTCAGCTTCGCCAGCACACCGATTACTGGCAGCGACGGACAGTACACTTTCCCTGCACTGCCCTACGGTAAATACTACCTGCGCGCCGAAAAGAACGGCAAGTACGGCGACCAGTACTTCTGGGTCACCCAGCAGGAGAACGCCCTGAACGTCATCACCGACATCGACGTCCCCAAGGCAACGCCCACCCCCGGCATAGGCCCCGGCGGTAGCACGCCCACAACCGGCAACGGCGGCTTCCTTGGCATACCGGGCTTCGAGGCCGTCATCGCCCTCATAGCTCTCGCAGGCGCAGTACTATACCTGAGAAGAGAGTAAAACGCTCTCTTCCATTTTCTACTTTTAAAACTCATTTTTTTAATCAATATCCTGCAGAGAGTCCCCGGACCTGGTTTTCAATACGAACGCATCCGTAGTTATAGAAAAGGCCTTTAATAAGGCCGTATTACATCTACTTGATGCCCGAAGACGACAAGATGCTCATAGTCCCCCTGGGCGAGGAATCGAAGATCATCACCCAGACCATCGCCAACGACACGGCGAGGAAAATCCTGGAGCTGCTGGCCGAGAGCCCGATGTCCACCTCCAACATAGCGAAAAAGCTCGACATCCCCCTCACCACCGCTCAGTACAACATCGAGAAGCTCATGGAGGCAGGGCTAGTCGTCATCGAGAAGACGAAGTACAGCGAAAAAGGCCGTGAGGTCAAGCTCTACGCGCCAGCCAAGCGCATGATCGTGCTGGTGCCCAAGACCGCCACGAGTCAGTCACTCATCGACGCGCTGAAGAAATACTTCGTATTACTGCCCATAGCCCTCATCGCATCCCTCTTCGTCGAGGCGGCCATGCTGCTGCAAAACGGGGCCAGTTTCCTGCCGGGCAACAAGCTCCAGGCCGACGGGGCCGGGGAATCCACAGACCCCCTGATGATGGCGACGATGAACAACTCCTACAACAACGCCGGCAACGCTGCCCAGGCGCCCGCCAGCGCTCCCATGCCACCCCTGCCCGAGACGACGACGGTAGCCTCTGACATGGTCCGGGAGCCGACAGTCTTCTTCGCGGCGGCCGATAACACTACAGCCGGCATCGAAAAAGCCGCAGGCGACGCAGCGAGCCGTGCCGCAGACAGCTGGACCGGACTGCCCGTAGCACCTCCGGCAGACACAGGCGCCGCTCAGTCTCTGATTCCTTACGACCTGCTCAACCACTGGGGCCTCTGGTTCCTGACCGGGTGCCTCCTCATCATCGGCGTCATGATCGTTTACGACCTGTATAACAGAGGCAAGAGCGGGAAAAAGTAAACACTATTTTTTGGCACAGGTTCACGTAGCGGATGGTTTACCACAGAGGCACAGAGGTACACAGAGATATATCTTATAATTGGCCATATTTCATTAGATCTCTGTGTTCCTCTGTGCCTCTGTGGTAACCAGTGTTTCTCTATGCCTTTCAGGCCGGCTCTTCGTCGACGCCGACCGCGGTGAGGAACCGGCGCCTGACGGCCTCGTCAGCCAGCTTTAGTAGCAGGTTTTTATCTTTGACTCCCATGAAGATGCCGAGGGGTATCTGGGCGGCTGCGGTGCGCTGGTGGCCGCCGGCGGAACCGATGTCGCTGAAGGCCCGGCTGATGATGTCGCCAATGTTGACGCGGATGTCCTTGCTCCTCGCGGACAGGTGGATCTTGTCCTCCGTCATGCCGAAGACGAGCACAGTGGAGATGCCCTCCAGTTTCAGGAGGTGGTCGGCGGCCTGGGGGAGGGTGTCCCGGTCGTGGACGAAGCCCACGTTGGAGATCAGGTAGCTGCCCTCGATCTTTTTATTCCGTATGGCCTCGCCGAGCACGTCCATGGTTTCGGCGGACATGGACGGCGTCTCGATCTGCGCCAGCACGTCCTGCTCGGCAAAAGCGTAGAGGAACGCGGCGCTGGTCATGTCGACGGCGGAGGTATTCCGCTTGAACTCGCTGGTGTCGGTCCTGATGCCGTACAGCAGCGCCGTCGCCAGGTTGCTGGAAATCTCAAAGTCGAGCTCCTGCACGTATCTGGTCATGATCGTGGAGGTGGCGCCCACGTCGGGGCGGATGTCTATGAAGTCCACGTTGATGTCGAAGGACTCCTGGGGCGCGTGATGGTCTATGATAATGTTGATCTTCGTGTCCGGGGGCAGGGAATTGTTCCGGCCGGGGGTGTTGCAGTCGACCATGGCGAGCACGTTGTACTCTTCCAGCATCCCGCTGTTGATCTGCCGGATGGGAACGCTGAGGAGGTTGATGAACGCCCGGGTCTCCTGGTGCCCGATGGTGCCGAAGTACAGGATCTCGGCCACCTTGCCCACGGACTCGGCCAGGTTTTTGAGGGCGAGCGCGCTGGCGATGGAGTCCGGGTCCGGGTTATCGTGGACGACGATGCCGATCCGGCTCTCCGGGCCGAGCGACTTCAGGTAGGTCATCAACTGCCATGCAGCGCCCCGAAGCTCTATCTTCTGCAGTTCTGTCAGCGCCTTGTCCGCCACGATGCTGGGCGGGTGCAGCAGGATGTCAGCGCCGTTAGAGTAGAGTTCCTCCGCAGTCACGAGATCGATGGCCCTGACCATGGCGAAGGACCGGGGCGACTTCTCCTTGACGAAGCGCAGCGCCTTGAGGTTCGCCTGGTAGTCGGAGGTGAGGATGAAAATGCCGTCAGACCCCTCGAGGGGTAACTCCTCCAGAGTCTTGTCAGTAGAGATGTCTCCCTCCAGCGCCTCGTAGTTCTGGTCCCGCAGCGCTCCCACCCTCGATTTATCCTTATCGATGATCAAAAACACTTTCTTCAGCTTGGCCAGCTCTTTGGCGACGGCGAGGCCGATGCTCCCCCCGCCAAGAATGACGTACGAGTACTTCTGTCGCTTGGGCGCTCTGATGCTCCGGACTTCTTTCTGCTGCTCTTCCATAAGGAACAAATATAGATTAGTCCTGCCTGTTATATAAGTTATCAACGCTATGCATGGTAACCAGGCGCAAGAGCACCGTATAAAGAGCACAACTGAGGTCGAACGACCGTAATCTATATATGTTAGACGTGACTTATACAAGGTTCGCAGCGGCGTGACAAGTCACAAGACAAAGCCGTCGCAGGCGCATAATTGTATTCGGCGTGGGCCCGTGGCTCAGTCAGGCAGAGCGGCGGACTCTTAATCCGCATGCCATGGGTTCAAATCCCATCGGGCCCGCCAAAAACTAACACTTTTACTGACGCTCTCAAAACTCCTTCCCTGCCTGCTGCATTTCTGATCTTTTAAACCCTTGTAGCAGACACCCTGTTGAATAGTTATCTCAGATTCCTATCTATAGCCCATAAAAACATATTTCGCACAGTAATCGCTTACACTTTTATTCGTGGGTGTTTTATGGACAATAATGGTAGCACTGATCTCCAGAAAGGGTTGGGCGATTCGGCCCTGCTGTCAGGCCTGGATATATCCCTGATCCTTGGCAGCATCGACGATTACGTCCTCTATCACGGCCCGGACATGAAGATTCTCTGGGTTAACCGGGCGGTAGAGCTTTCGGAGAGCCGGACCGCGGGACCCGTGATAGGCGAATACTGCTGGAAGGTCTGGCACCAGAAAAATACTCCATGCCATGGCTGCCCTGCCATCGAGGCCCTCCAGACGGGAGAGATGCGCAAGGCACTGGTCATGACTTCAGACGGGAAAGAGTGGCTGATCCAGGGCTATCCGGTCAAGGGCCCGAACGGGGCTGTGAGCGGGGTGGTGACGATCAACCGGGACCTCACTGAGTACATTAGATCAGATGAAGAACTTCTCAAAGCCAAGCTTCAGGCCGAGCTCTACCTTGACCTGATGGGCCACGACATCAACAACATGCATCAGATCGCCCTCGGCTACATGGAGCTGGCCCGCTGTCGGTATACCGGCCCCGATCCCGGGCGGAACGAATTCCTCGACAAGTCCATAGAGGTACTGCAGCGCAGCTCCCAGCTCATCCAGAACGTGCGGAAACTGCAAAAACTCCACAAGGGCGAGCTCCGGACCGCCGCCGTGGACGTCCCGGCGGTCCTCGCAGGAGTACAGGGCGAATTTGAAGCCGCCACCGGCCGGAGGATCACTCTCAACCTCAACGGCCACCAGCACTGCTACGCCCGGGCCAACGAGCTGCTCCACGACGTCTTCGCCAACCTTGTCGGCAACGCGGTCAAGTATGCCGGCGAACGCGCCGAGATCATCGTCGACATGGACGTAATAGAAGAGAACGGAAAGCGGTGTTGCCGGGTGATCGTCGAGGACAACGGGCCGGGCAT
The DNA here is from genome assembly GCF_000063445.1 of Methanocella arvoryzae MRE50. Lineage (NCBI taxonomy): Archaea > Methanobacteriati > Methanobacteriota > Methanomicrobia > Methanocellales > Methanocellaceae > Methanocella > Methanocella arvoryzae. Next base: position 1,652,903 of record NC_009464.1, on the reverse strand, counting down.
ACCTGACGAAGCCAAGGACGCGGTCTTCTACCGGATTGGCAAGAGCACATCCCACGGTATGGGCCTGGGCTTATACATAGTAAAATCGCTGGTTGAGGGCTATGGCGGCAAGGTATCGGTCGGGGACCGGGTGATAGGGGATCACACCAGAGGCGCCAGATTCGTGGTCATGCTGCCGGCCGCCGTGAACGAGTCCTGAGCTGAAAGTTGTTCACGGCCATAGCACCTTTTCGGGCTACAGCTCTATAAGCTTCTCCCGCCACGACCTCTTCGCTTTAGCTGCCATATCTCTCACTCCTGTTCTTCCGGCCCGGAGGTTAACCATTTCCATGCAGGAAGGACATTCACTCCATCGAACTTATCCGTCTCGTCCATGGTGATAATGAGCCCTTTCCCGATCTTGAGCTCGTCCATGGCCTCTGTTACTCCACCGATCTCTCTCTGCAGGTTGTCTTTAGTCAGCTTGTGGCAGACCTGTATAGCCTGCACCGGCCTGTTCTTCTCTACTACGATGAAATCGCACTCACGCTTGCCCTTATAATAGAATATCGAGCCGCTCGGGTGCGATCTCCTGAGGTGCAGGTACACGATGTTTTCGAGCAGGCTGCCGTTATTGTTCGTGAACGACACTGTGTTGGCTTTGATAAAGCCCGGATCGATGCCATAGACCTTCTTGGGGTTCACCAGCGTCTTCCTGTACGAGCAGGAAAACATCGGCACTGTGAAAAGCATGTAGCTAGCTTCGAAGTATGACACGTACTCCGTTATGCTCTTGGTCGTGACGCCGAACGTCTTCGCCAGTTTCGAGTACGAGAACTCCGATCCCACGTTAGACAGGAGATATGATGCCAGGCTCTGCACCATGGCTGCATTTCTCAGGCCATACCTGACCACGACATCCCTCGCGATGATGTCTTTAAAGAGCTGTTGCAGGATATCCTGAGTACCTATCCTGACGTATTCCGGGAACCCGCCTCTTTCAACGTATTCGCTGAAGGAGGAGAGCGAAGGAGACTGGTCTTTCGCTCTCAGCGCCTCCGAATACGAGAACGGGAAAAGCTCATAAGTCAGGTGCCTGCCGGTAAGCCGGGTTCCGAGCTCCCTGCTTAACATGGAGGCGTTCGAGCCTGTGATCACGAATTTCTTGCCCAGGTCCAGCTCTCCCCGGACATATCGCTCCCACCCGGGGACTAACTGGACCTCATCGAAGTAGTAGCAGCCCAGCTCGCCATGGATCTCCCGGAACACGGTATCCAGCTTCTCAAAATCGCCCAGATCAAAACCATCTGCCCTGCTGTCGTCGAAATTAAAAAAGTTACACTCGCCTGCCCTTTGCATCAGCTGCTTGAGCAGCGTGCTTTTACCGCATCTTCGGATGCCCGATATGATGATGGCGTGTGGAACATCCGTATTGATGCGGTTGAGCAGATCTCTCCCGACGCCGGCCGCCTGACTTCGAAAATTTTTCTCCTGCAGTCTGGCTATCTCTTTTATCGCCTGCTCGGAAAGCATAGAAACTACAATGCTCTGGCACTATATATCATTTGTGTATTAGTAATAAACAAAATTGTTTATCTGTAATAAATAAGATTGTTTACCCTGGATAAACAGTTTTAATATGTGCAGAAAACAGGCTCGATACCGTGCAATAGTCATGCTTGACATTTTTTATTGTCCGGCAGGTAGTATGTAACCTCTGCCGGACTGTACAATATGCTTATAGAATGACTTTAACGCCATTGCAAGTCAGATATCGTCCGATGATACCATAACTAGCATAGGTATTGAAACTGCGGGAGAGACCATTACATTCAGGGCGCACGTACGATAAATCTTAATGCTGGAGGCCCATTGTAGTCAGATAAGAGGGATGTCATATATGGCCGGCCAATACCACCTGGATACGGGGCAGTACAGCCTTGATAAATTCCGGCGACTGATCGAGTCGCAGGAGCTATCGCCGGGCAGGCGTATCCTGAAAGAGAAGCTTCAGGAGCGTTTCTCTGTGCTGGAGTCCCTGGGCATCTCTAATCTCGGGATGCTGATCGACAGGCTGAAAACTGCAGATCGGTTGAAGAAATTTGCCGCAGAGTCAGGATTACCCGTCGACTACCTTACCGTCCTCTCCCGCCACGCCCGGAGCCTGACTCCGATGCCACTGTCGCTGAAGGACATCCCGGGCGTTGATCCGGCTTACGTCAACGGGCTGGCCGCGCTCGGAGTTAAAAATGCGAAACAGCTCTTCGAGAGGTCGGTGACTCCTGCCGATCGGGCCGCGCTCTCCTCGCAGGCGAACGTGCCTGGGAAAGTGCTGTTAGAGCTCGTCCGCATGTCCGACATCGCACGCGTGGGCTACGTAGGCCCGATCTTCGCCCGCCTGATGTACGAGGCCGGCGTCGACAGCCTGAAAACGCTGGCCGCAAATCAGCCCGAAGACCTCTATGCGAGGCTGGTAGCGGTGAACAGCCGACTAAAGCTGACAAAAGGGTCTTTCACGGTCCGGGACGTCGCCTACTGCGTCGAGGCCGCGAAAGAACATACACAAATCATTGAATATTGACTTCGGGGTTGCGGTAACACCAAGGCTATAGCATCTTCACCATCGTACAGGTGCCGATTTTCTCCCAGCCTGGTATCAGCGGCCTTTTCGACGTCGTGCCGGCACACGTCCAGCTTTTCAAGCACCCTCTCTGACCTCTGCAGATTTCACACTTGTATTAAAAATATTAATATATAGTCACCGTACATCTTATAGTTCAAGGGCTTGCTATGAAACCCGTTCACATAAAAGGCATTCTTGCCGGTATTGCAGGCGGTCTGGCCGTTTCAGCAGTGCTGATGCTGCACACGTGGCTCTACGAGGCTACTAAGCCAATCATGTCTCCGGACAATGGCGCGATATCTTTCGGCCCTGGCATCTTTTCGCCGTATCCTAACGCGTTCACCATGCTCTGCCTTGGCCTGTACGGGGTAATCCTGCTGCTCACCGGAGCCGTGGCCGCGTGGCTGGCCAGAGAGCCGCTGCACGACCCTTCGAACGCCCTGAAACAGGCGGCCTTTTCAGGCGCATTAGCCAGCCTCATGTGGGTTGCCTGCAATGCACAGATCACCGTGGCCCTGCTGCAGTTCTTTTACATTGGGCTCGTGAGACCTGATGTCTCAGAAAGCCTGCTCGGCGTCGCAGGGCAGTTCATCGTGGTCAACATCGGCTGCTACAGTGCCGCATTTCTATTCGTGGGCACCGCTCTCGCGCTGATCGGCGGAGGCTTATGTTCGAAATTTATCCTGAATAATACGTCTAATCTTCAGGCGAGCGGAGCAACATAATCATCTCGTCTTCTGCATTTGTGAAGAGTAACAGTTTGTTTGATCTCCACGCGCGAATTCCGGCGGCATCTTTTTTCAGTTCCGCAGCCGGAGGCTGAACATATCTAGTATCTCGGAGGTTCTTTGTCATGGTGATGCTGGGATGGAAGGCAGGCCCTGAGCAGTACGATCCGGTCGAGCTGCTCAGCCAGGCGGTAGCCGCGGAGAAGGCGGGTTTTGAGAGCATAAACATGTCCGATCACTTTCACCCGTGGGACGAATCCGGCCAGGCGTGCTATACCTGGTCGTGGCTTGGTGCAGCCGCGGCGAGGCTGAACGGCATCGAGATCGGCACCGGCGTCACATGTCCCATTCTCCGTTATAACCCTTCGATCATCGCGCAGGCGGCCGCAACCGTCGAGCGGCTGAACAAGGGCCGCGTGTACCTGGGAGTCGGCACCGGGGAGGCGCTGAACGAGTATCCTGTCACAGGCCTGTGGCCAGACTACCGGATGCGGCAGGACATGCTGCGGGAGTCCATCGAGCTCACAAGGGCTCTGTGGACCGGCGACACGGTCACCTTCGACGGGGAGTACTACACGACGAAGAAGGCGAAGCTGTACACCGCCCCGGAGCGGCATATCCCGATCTACGTGTCCTCGATCGTGCCAGAGAGCGCCTTCTTTGCCGGATACTACGGCGACGGCCTGATCACCGGGGCAAACCCGCCGGAGATCATGCGCCAGATCCTGAAGAACTTCGAGGAAGGCGCCCGGGAGTCGGGCAAAGACCCGGCACAGCTGCCGAAGCAGGTGGAGTTCTTCGTGGCCTGGACGGACGACGAGGATGCGGCGATCGACATCTTCAGGCAGTACTGGGCCGGCACCATGGTCCACGCCATGTACACCCAGAACCTGTACACGCCCACAATGTCGGCCACCAACGGCGCCATCGCCGGCCGGGACACCATCCGGGGCCACATGTGCATCTCTACTGATCCAGATGAGCATGCCCGGTACGCCCAGCGCTTCATCGACGCAGGCTTCGACCGGCTCTGCTTCCACGACGTCAGCCTCGACCAGTATGAGTTCATCAACGCCTATGGACGGGAAGTGCTGCCCCGGATTCGAGAGCGAAACCGTCAGAGGGCCGAGGCAGTAGCGTAGAACTGCCTTGCGATCAATAATTATCACGACTGTAGATTGGTAATTCACCACAGAGAACACAGAGACGCACAGAGGTTTTACCACAGAGGCACAGAGAACACAGAGACGCACAGAGGTTTTTCTATAGATCATCTGATAGTAATCACTTATTAAGTAAATCTCTGTGCGTCTCTGTGACTCTGTGGTGAACCGTTCTCTGTGCGTCTCTGTGCCTCTGTGGTAAAACAAGCGCGCTGTGCCCTGTGTGGTGGATTTTTAATGGCCAGAGATCATCTGGAGCATGAGCTTATCTGCGGTGACCATGCCGGGGTTGTTGAGCCGGCCGAGGTTCTCGAATGTCTTCTCAATGCTCTGGCTGACGATGCCCATGCCTTCCTTGATATAGGCGTCTTCCAGCGATAGGTGGCCGAACTGGATGGCTAACGCTACGGACGAGCTGAGCTTGAAGGCGCAGGATTCCTTGGCGCCGTCGCAGACCATGCCGGCGAGGGTGCCGATGACGGACTGCATGGCGTGGGTAATCTCCTCGTAGCTGCCCCCGAGCAGGTAGACGGTACCGGCGGCCACGCCTGTCGAAGCTGCGACGGCACAGCCGCAGAACGCCGAAAGCTTCGTCGAGTGCTCTTTGATCGCAACGGTCACCGTCGAGCTGATGGCCAGCGCTTTGAGTAGCTTCTCTTCCGGGCTGGCCAGGGTTTCGGCCACCGCCAGTATCCCAAGGAAGCTGGCAATCCCGTGGTTGCCGCTGCCTGCAATCGCGATGATGGGCACCTGCATGCCGGACATCCTTGCCTCGCACGCCGCCGCGGTCAGCGCCTGCGCCCTGGCGGCGGCCATGTGCCTGACGCCAGCCCCGGCCAGGCCAGAGTATAGCGCCTTGCCCAGCGGGCAGGGCCCGCTTTCCAGCCCCGCCTCGGCAGCTTTGCGGTTCACCTCCGCTGCATCCCGGAGAAAGGTCAGCTCCTCTACCGTCATAGTATCGATGGACGTGAACAGCTCTTCCAGCGTGTAGCCTTTCAGCGATTCGTGCTTCGTTTTTACTGGCATACCGCGTGGAGACGATACCTTTTTTCCGTCGAGGCCGACTTCCACTATGCTGGTATAGTCGTCCCTGATGACCGCGTGGGCATAATGTGCTCCTGAGAACACTTCGGCCTTGATGTAAAGAGCGCTCGTAGTCTCGGCGTGAGTAATAGTCACTCTGCCGTTGTTGACAAGCTGCACTGCACGCTCGACGTCCGCCGGGTCGACCGCGTCCAGCAGCGCCAGACCGGAGCTCGTGCTTTTTATAACTGCCCCCAGTCCGGCTGCTATATGTAGGCCTCTCATGCCCGTGCCAGGCACACCGACGTTGATCCCGTTTTTGTAGATATTCGGGCTGACGGTGACGACTATCTTTTCCGGATCGACTCCGAGCTCAATGGCAGCGGCCCGGACGGCGAGACATACAGCCCCCGGATCAGTGCAGCCGGTCGTCCGCTCGATCTCGCTTTCCAGCGCTCTCAACAGTATCCGTTTATCCATGGTCTTCACGTCTCTCAGCCCGTCTACGGATATTCATATACGGGCAAGTCTGTACTGTAATCGCGCTGGCCTGTTAAATCCCTTCTGCGACACCGTTTAGTAATATCGGGGGAAGCTGCGGATTTATCATCATGAAAAACATATACTTTCAGAGCGAGGCGAGACTACGGCCAACAGAAAGATCGTTCTCCTGGGCATCGTCATAGGAGGTATAGCGGCAGTGATCTGGCTCCTGTACTACGCATTGATTTTAGTAGTTCCCCCGATGGCCGGGGGTATCTTCGCCTGGAGGCCGGACGAGTCGCTGCTCATCATCTTCCTCATCGGCCTCGCAATAGCAGTCGCGGGCTATTTTCTGCCAGGATACTAATGTGAGTAATAGCATTATTCGCAGGAAAATGGAAGTGGTATTCGGCGCCAGGCCGCCTTGTTCTTGGTTCGCAAAGGCGCCAGGTCGCAAAGGCGCCAGGAGATATCAATAAAACTTTGCGACTTACGGGCTGTCCCATAATTCGTGTTCGTTATACAATAAGGAGATATGTATCCTTTTTAGAGAATCCGTATGTTTATTCCCTATGTTCGCCCGCCAGGCCGCCTGCCATGGCAGGCGTCCGATGCGGGCGATGCGATGACGATCGCTGCGCTGTGCCAGGGTCACAGATTGTACAGATGATACAGATTGCACAGATGATCATCGAATCGGACTGGTAACAGCGACCCTTACCTGTTTTATCTATTGTGTTCATCTGTGCAATCTGTACAATCTGTTAAATCTGTGTCCCAGCACAGCGCAGCGATCGTCTTGCTGTCTCACTGAACCCGGGCAACCATAGAACACACAGCGCAGCGATGGTGTGAGGATCGCCTTCGAGAACGCCTGCCATGGCAGGCGTTCAAAAGGCGAACATCCTGAAAGGATACAATTGTACATGTGGGTAGCAGATTATCTTAACAGGCAATCGCAATGAATTATGAGACAGCCTGCTTAGCGTCTTTGCATCTTTGCGCCCTCGCGATTTAAAATCGGGGCCTCCCGGGGCCGAGTAGACTTACCTAATCTTCAGCAGGTCGAACGACCACCGGCTGACTCCGGGGGCGACGTTGCCGCACCGCCTGTACAGGACCGTTTCGAGGCCGAGCTTCCGGTACTCTTCGATCAGGCCCGGTATCTGCGCCTTTTTTCTGAAAGTGTAAAAATGGATCAGCCCGCCTTCTTTTACTACCGGGAGCAATGTCTCCAGTATGCTGTCCATCCCGTAGGGCGTGGGCACGATAGCCCGGTCATAAACGGCTTTGAGCATTCGTCCCAGATCGAACGCGTCTCCGTTGATGATCGCTATCCTGTCCCGGACCTTGTTGATCCTTGCATTTTCCATGAGGAGATGGCAGGCAGCGGGGTTCTTTTCTATCGCTGTAACCGTGGCGCCCCTGGCTGCGGCGGGGATCGCGAAGGGGCCGACTCCTGCGAAGGGCATCAGCACCCTTTCCCGGCCGGTCACCTGCGAGGCGACCCGTTGTCGCTCTTCCCCGAGCCGGGGGTTGAAAAATGTCTCCCGGAGGTCGAGCCGGTAAAAGAAGCCGTGTTCCCTGTGGACTGTCACGGTGCCTTCGCCGGCGAGCACCTCGTACCGGGCTACCCGGCGGTCGCCTTCGACCATCGAGACCTTATTCAATACCTTTTTCACGTGGGAGCGGCGGGCGAGGATGCCCGTGGCGATCGCCTCTCCGTAAGCTCTGGCTTCTTGTGGCAAGGCCAGGATGGCGGCGTCGCCGATCACGTCGTAGCCGTCGGGCAGGGCGGCGATGACGGCGTCCGGGGCGCAGCCGCCCGCGTCTTCCTTCAGGGTCACGGCATCACCTTTGATCGGTCATTCTACGTAGTACAGGATCTTGTAGCCCTGGCTTATGTACGCGGCTACGTCTTTCCATGCTTCCTCAGTGCTGGAATATTTTTTGATGATCTCTGCCGGCCTCATCTCCTGAGTGGCTCCTGGGCGCGAGAGGACTGCCCTCCATGTGCCATCCTCCCGCTCGAACTCCAGCTTTTCGACTCTGTTCCTGACAGAGCGCCTGAGTACGACTTCCTTCTCGGCCGTGATGTATGCCCCCGTTCTCGAAAATAGTTATCTGTTGCCGGCTGTATAATACCTTGCCGCCGATTGTTTAGCTATTTGAACCGGATCTCGAACCGGGCGCCTTTTTCCCTGTGCAGCGCCAGCTCCCCGTCGAGCTGCCCGACCAGGGCGTGGACCAGCTGAAGGCCCAGAGTGGGCGTATTACTCACGTCTATCCCCGGCGGCAGCCCGGGGCCGTCGTCCGCGACGACGAGGAGAATTCCGTTTTCATCCTTCCGCATGCTGATCTCCAGGGTTCCCCGCCTGCCGTCCGGGAAAGCGTACTTGAACGCGTTGCTGACCAGCTCGTTGACGATGAGGCCGCAGGGTATGGCGCGGTCGATGTCCAGCATGATGTTCTGCACATCGATCTGCACTTCGGCCGTCCGGGGCTGGTACGACGACTTCAGGTAGCTGGTCAGATTCCGCAGGTACTCCCCGAAGTCCACCTTGGCGAGGTCTCTGGCCCTGTACAGCCTTTCGTGGATCATCGCCATCGACCGGATCCGGTCCTGGCTTTCCTTGAACGCGGCGGTCATGTTCTCCGGGGTGGCGACCTCGGACTGGAGGCTGATGAGGCTGGAGACGATCTGGAGGTTGTTCTTCACCCTGTGGTGAATTTCTTTTAAGAGCACCTCTTTCTCCGCCAGGGACATCTTCAGCTGATCTTCCGACTGCTTGCGCTGCAGCAGCCTCCACATGCCCTCCATGAGCAGCACCAGTTCCCTGACGTCCCGTATGTCGTATGGCTCGGGCTTGTTGCCCACTCCGGCGACGACCACGATCCGGCCGTCGTCCATGATAGGGACGTTCATGTGCCTCTCTAACCGGACATGCCCCGGGGGCAGGCCTTTCTTATATGGGCTCGGAGCATTGTAGTCGTTGGTGATCACCGGCCTGCGCTGCCGGACCGCCTCTCCCCAGAGGCCCGTGTTTTTTATCGGGTACTCGATTGTCCGGTTAGAGATCCTGCACTCTTTCACGCCCTGCGCCGACCACGCGTGCATGGTCAGCTTTTCCTGCTCTTCGTCGTAGAAGGCCAGGTAGCCGATCCTGCTGCCGGTGAGCCGGACCGCCTCCTCGAGCGCGAAGTCGCAGATCCGGTTGATCGGCTCGCCGGTCATCTGGTTGAGCCTGAGGAGAGCTTCCAGCCTGGATTCCTCCAGCCTCAGCGCCTCCTCGATCTTTCGGTGCCGGCTCATGTTCCTGATGGTCGCGACGATGACGGGCTCGCCGTGCAGGCTCTTCCGGTGAAACGAGACTTCCGCGTAGAACGTGAACTTATCTGAAGCCCTGGAAATGGTGGCGTCGAAGCTCATCGGCCCGCCATCCTCTGCCGCGTGCGTGAAAAAACGCCTCCACTGGGCTATATTATCGGGCACTGCCAGGCTCTCCAGCTTCAACGGCTCGCCAGGCTCGTCCGGGACTCCGCACATATGCCTGAGGGCTGCGTTCATGTGTATGATCGATCCGTCGACACGGACGAGGGCTATGCCATCAGGCATACCATCCAGTATCTCCAGATCTATCAGATTACTTTTGGGGCCGGGCACAAAAATTCCAGAAAAACTGGTCGATTTCTATATACTTATCCTTTGTGTTATATAATTGAAAGGAGAAGTAATTGAAGAGCCTGCCGGCAATGCCCTCTGAAGAACTAAGCCAGGCCGCCATAAACATGCAGTTCCAGCTGTCTCATAACGTATAGTAAACCAAAACCTTTATATTCTCGGCATCACTCTGTACCTATGCATAATATGTACATATAAGAATTATGTGTATATCGAGCAAAAGTGTATAAATTCTAGAGGTATCAATGCAGGAAGATATCGACAAGTGGCTGAAAGAGCTCAAAAAGGGTAGCACCAAGCTCTCCATATTATCCTTGCTCCGGTCTGGCGATAAGTACGGCTACGAGCTGATACATGAGCTGGAGGTGCGCAGTGGAGGCATAATCATTATCAAGGAGAGCAACGCCTATCCTGCCCTGCACACCATGGAGGGCGACGGGCTCGTGGAAAGCTACTGGAAGGAGACGGGGGAAGGCATACCACCCCGCAAATACTACCGGATCACGCCCCGGGGAAGAGAGTTCCTCGAGGGGATGATCAGGGAGTGGAAACGGTATGTGAAAGCGATGGACGATATCTGGGGGGACGGGAGTGGAAATAAGTAAGGATGCAAAGGCGAGGCTCGACAACCGTGTGGCCCGCATAGTCGGGGACATCGACATCTATGAGACAGATAAACAGGAGATCGTTCGCGAGCTGACGTCCCACTTCTACGACGCGTCCATGATGCGTGCCCAGTCCAGAGGATCGAGGACGATCGAGAAGGACGACGTGGAGGCAGTGCTGGCCGACTCGGAAGATCCGAAGGAGATCGCCACGGCCTACATGAAGACCTACGTGGACTCGCTGGGCCGGGCAGGCATAGTCAGCCGATCAGTAGCGTTCCTCATCGATCTGATCCTGGCGCTGGTGGCGACCGTTATCGCGGTCGCGCTCCTGAGCCTGCCGCTGCTGCCGTTCTTCCCTGGCGCTATCCTGGTCGAGACTCTCGCCAACGGCGAGCTGAACCTGACCTTCGCCAGCGATCTGGCCGCCATGGTCTTCACGATAGTCTGGGGCCTCGGCTCCCTCGTGACCATGATCTTCTACTTCGTGGTGCTGGAGGGCCGGTTCGGGTACACGCCCGGCAAGTGGCTGCTCAGGCTGAGGGTGCTGAAGGACGACGGCACCCGGATCGGCTACGTCGATTCCCTGCTAAGAAACATGCCGAAGCTGCTGGGCAGCTTCTCGGTCCTCGCGCTGGACGCGCTGCTGATGGTCCTCCTGTTCAGGAAAGACCGCCAGCGCGGCTTCGACAAGATCGCCCGGACTATCGTAGTCCACAAGCACAAGAAGGAGGAAAAAGCATGAATTCAGTCGCCGACGCCGTCGTCGATATCGCCGGCGTCCGCAAGTCCTACATGATGGGCAAGAACGAGCTTGAGGTGCTCAAGGGCGTCAACGCGACCATAAGACGCGGCGAGTTCGTCAGCATCATGGGCCCTTCAGGCTCCGGCAAGTCGACCCTCATGAACCTGATCGGACTTCTCGACCGGCCCACGTCGGGCGAGATCTCCATCAACGGACACCCGATCAGCAAGCTCAACGACGTGGAGCTGTCGTCACTTCGCGGCAGGGAGATCGGCTTCATCTTCCAGTCGTTCAACCTGGTTTCCCGGCTGAGCGCGCTGAAAAACGTGGAGCTGCCCATGATCTTCCAGGAGACCGCCAAGCATAAGCGCACCGAGATCGCGAAGAAGTACCTCGAAGAGGTCGGCCTCTCCGATCGCATGACCCACCGGCCCAACGAACTGTCGGGCGGCCAGAGGCAGAGAGTCGCCATCGCCCGGGCGCTGGTCAATGACCCCGCGATCCTGCTGGCAGACGAGCCCACCGGCAACCTCGACACAAAGACGGGCGAGGAGATCATGCAGCTGTTCCTGGACCTGAACAAAAATGGCAGGACCATCGTCATGGTCACCCACGAGCCCGATCTCGCCGAGTACGGCGACCGGATCATCCGTATCCGTGACGGGGTCATCGTAGGCGATGACAGAAAGTAACGAATGACAATCACCAACTAACTTACCAGATTACTATACTATACGATACAAGGAGAACCAGAAATGAGAATATCCGTAAAACTGGCCAGCATTTGTCTGATGCTGGTGTTGCTGCTAACAATAACGACGCCGGCGTTCGCCGCCACGACGAACCCCGTGCTCTCCGTGACCGGCACCACGGTCGCCCCGGTGGCCTCCGTGACTCCGACCACCGCCACCGCCCCGCTGATGCCAGGCGACACGGGCACCGTCGTGGTGACCCTCACCAACACGCTCAAGTCGCCCGGCACGGGTAATACGACCGTGATCACCGAATCTCACCAGAACGTTTATCCACCGACCGCCGGGTCTGGAATAACCACGACCAGGCAAACCCAGACCAGTTCCAGCGACGGTTCCTCCGGCGCCTGTGAACTCAAGTTCGTGAACCTGCTCTCCGAAGGCCCCATCCATGTGCAGAACGCCGCGTACACCGATGTCGGCTACCTGGGCCTCGGCGACAGCGCCCAGTTCCAGTTCACCATCAAGGTCGACGACTCCGCTGCAGACGGCAAGTACTACCTGCCCCTGAAAGTGAAGACCGACAACGACGAGTGCTATGTCAACCAGGTCGTGCCCGTCGTGATCGACAGCACCCAGCCCCGGCTGGTCCTCAATGACGCCCCGTCGAAGCTGGGCACCTCCAGGGGTAACATCATCATCGACGTGGTCAACTACCGGTCCAGCGGCATCAACTCTGCGAGCGTAATCCCGGAGGGCGCCGAGTTTACCTTCAAGCCCCGGGCAGAGTACACCGTCGGCAGCATCGGCGCGGGAGAAATGTACACCGTGACCTTCGAGACCTCGAGCAAGAACGCGACCTACACCGGCAACCCGTCCTTCGTGCTCAAGTACAAGAACGGCGACAACTGGCACCAGACCGCCCCCCTCGTAGTGGGCATGGAACCTAAGACTGACGCGGCAGCAGCCGGCAACGGCGGCGGCGACAACACCCTGCTCATCCTCGGCGGCGTCATCCTCGTCGTGCTCGTACTGATCGGCGGCGTATACCTCTTCATGAGAAGCCAGAGGTCAAAGAAGTGAAATTCTCTGACGTGCTGGAGTACGTGGTCGTAGACTTCACAAGCAACAAGTTCAAGACCCTGCTCTCCAGCCTGGGCATCATCATAGGCGTCCTGGCCATCGTAGCCATGCTCACGTTCGGCGATGCCCTGTACAGCGGCGTGAGCTCGCAGTTCGGTACCCTGGAGCTGGATACCATGATCCTGCTACCCATCGGCATCGACATGAATACAGGCATGCAGGTCCAGAAACCCCCTGCCAAGTTCACCGACCGCGACGTCAACATAATCAGGGGCACGTCGGGCGTCAAAGAGGTCTACCCCGAAATAAGCACGAGCGCCATGGCCCAGTACAAGGGCGAAAACCGGACTGTGGCGGTCAGCGGGATCGTACCCCAGTATATGGGATCATACGCTTCCCAGGTCGACAAAGGCCGGTACCTGACCCAGTCCGACAAATACTCGGTAGTGCTCGGCAGCAAGGTTGCTAACGGTACCTTCGGGCGGAAGATTCCCACAGGCTCCTACATGACCCTGACCAACCCGTATACCGGCAAATCCCAGGACTACGTGGTCGTAGGCATCATGAATGAGCGGAACGGCTCGATTCTGGCCGGCGACCCCAACACAGCGGTCTACATGACGAAGGCAGGCATCAAAGCGCTGACGGACCAGGACACCTACAGCTACATCGCGATCAGGGCAGATACCGTCGAGGGGGCGGACATGACCGCGAGCAACGTGGACAAAGCTCTCAAGTCCATCCACCGGAACGAGGCTTACATGGTGCTGACTCAGAAGATGTTCGTGGACGCGATCAACCAGGTCTTCAGCATCATCAAGACAGCGCTCGCCGGCATCGGGGCGATCTCCCTTGTAGTGGGCGGCATCGGCATCGCCAACGTCATGATGCTGACAGTCCGGGAACGGGTTAAAGAGATAGGCCTGATGAAAGCCGTGGGAGCGACCTCCACCGACGTCAGGGTGATCTTCCTCACCGAAGCCCTGGCGCTGGGCCTGCTCAGCGGCATCGCAGGCGTGGTGGTCACGATGATCGCCGCATGGGCCATAGGTGAATATATCAACATGACCCTCACAGTCTCCCTGACCAACGCGCTGATAGGCATCGCGTTCGGCGTAATCATGACGACTGTCGCGGGCGTTTACCCCGCCAGTCAGGCATCGAAGCTCGACCCGATAGACGCGCTGAGGACGGAGTAACCAACCATGAAGGCAACAGACGTAGTCGAGTACGCGCTCGCGGACTTCAACAGCAACAAGTTCAAGACGCTGATGTCCAGCCTGGGCATCATCATCGGCGTCATGGCCATCGTGGCCATGATGAGCATCAGCGACGGCGTGTTCAGCGGCGTGTCCGCCGAGTTCGGCGACCTCGACCTGAACCAGATCATCCTGCTCCCCCAGAGCCTGGAAGACCAGAGCGGCGGCATGGGCATGAGCTACGGCATCGCCCAGACCAGCAAGCCCCCTGCCAGGTTCACCGACCGGGACATCCAGACCATCCTGAGCACGCCGGGCGTCGTCGAGGTAAACCCGAAGATCGAAGCGTACGGCACCGTCAGCTACCTCTCCGAGAACCGGAGCCTGTCCATCCAGGGCATCAGCCCCCAGAACGAGAAAAAGCTGGCGGCGACCCTGGACAAGGGCCGCTTCCTGTCCCCTTCGGACAGGTACTCCGTGGTGATAGGCAGCAAGATAGCCAACGGAACCTTCCCTAAAAACATCCGCACCGGATCCACACTCACCATCTACAACCAGATGACCGGCAAATCGCAGGACTACACTGTGGTAGGCATCCTCAAGGAGAGCAACGGCTCCATCGTTACGGGCAACCCCAACAGCTACATATACATGACTCAGGCAGGCATCTCCGGGTTCGCCACCCAGGACTATTACGACATAATCTACATCACCTGCGAATCTCCTGACCGGGTGGATGAGATCGCGGCCGCCGTGAAGGAAAACCTGGCTAAGACCCACCGCAACGAGGCCTTCGACTTCGTGACCATGAAGTCGTTCTCCCAGGCCATCACGGCCATCTTCGACTACATCAAGTACCTGCTCGGAGGCATCGCCGGCATCTCCCTCGTCGTCGGAGGCATCGGCATCATGAACGTCATGCTGCTCACCGTCAAAGAGCGCACTAAAGAGATCGGCCTCATGAAGGCGGTCGGGGCGACCACGGCCAACGTAAGGAACCTCTTCCTGATCGAATCCATGTCCCTCGGCTTCATCAGCGGACTGATAGGCCTGGCGCTGGCCTTCGTCGTCATGCTGATCGTCAGCAGCGTCATCGGCATGAACATGGGAGTCTCCCTGACCAACGCCGCGATCGGCATCGCATTCGGGTGCCTCGCCACCACCATCGCCGGCGTCTACCCCGCCAGCCAGGCCGCAAAACTGGACCCGATAGAGGCGCTGCGCACGGAATAATAGCGCAGTGTCTCGCCTTTTTCTTTTCTCATTTTACCTCATGAACCCGGAAACCCGGCGTGTGTACTATGAGATTTTCCGGAGATATTATGTCAGCTGAAAGTTTTAGACTCACAGTAATAAATCCATACATATCCACATTTTGCTATTTAACTGCTTATTATGGTTAAATACACTTAAAAAATGCAATTATCACTTTATATCCACATCCTCAAATTTCCATATACTTATGTCCGAGAAAGAGGAGGGTGACCCGCTCGAGGACTGCGAGGCCATGTATCACATGGTGGTCGCAGAAGTACTGCGGGAAATGGGGTATCATGACCGGGCGGAAGAATCTTTTATGAAGGCCGTGTCCATGGACCCGTGGAACATGGCGATCCGCGTGAGGTACGGCGCTTTCCTCGCGCATACCGGCCGCCTTGAGGCAGCCGTCTCCGAGTTCGAGCGCATCCTCGACCTTGAGCCCGGCAACATTACTGCCCGGCTAAACCTGTCCCAGGCCCTGGAAAGGTACGGGATGTATGACCGAGCACTGGCCGAAGTGTTTCACTGCCTCCGCCGGGAGCCTGACAGCCCCACGTTGCTGCACGCCTACGGCAGGCTGCAGGAACAGTGCGGCCACCCCCATGAAGCCGCAGCCTGCTACGCAGAGGCACTTCTCTCTGACGACGACAACCACGCCGTGCACTTCGATCTGGGGATGCTGCTGCTGGAAAATGGCGACGCCCGGGGAGCGGAAGAGGAACTCCGGATGGCCGCCATCCAGGACCCCGGGGATCTGGCAGCGGCATGCACCTACGGCAAAATACTCGAAGACCAGGGCCGCTACGCGGATACCGAAGCCAGGCTCAGACGACTCCTCTCTGTGGAGCCCTCGCTCCCGACCGCCCACTACCGGTACGGCCTCCTCTTAGAGCGCACCGGCCGATTCGACGAAGCTCTCGATCACTATGCCACTGCCGTCAGGCTTTGCCCCGACGACCGGGACGCATGCCTGTCCTACGCCGGCCTGCTCAGCCGGCTCGGCAACAAGGACGTCGAAAGCAGACTGGCAGACCTCATTGGCCTGTCGCCCGACGACGGGATCGTCCTCGAACTGGCGGCCGAAGCCGAAGAGCCCGAAAACATGCAGCGGGCGTACTACTACCATTTCGAGTAACCTGATTGTATTGGCTTCCAATAGCAAGCAAGACGAACGCTGCGCTGTGCTATTCCTCACAGATGCCACAGATTCCGATTGATTCCACAGATTTCTCTGCTGAATCCACAGATTATTACACGATATCACAGATGGAGTAAGTACGATAATATTAGATCACCGACAGCAATCATAAGAATACAATCTATCAGAACATTTTAATTATCTGTGGAATCGGTCAGAATCATCAGATTCTGCGTCATCTGTGCAATCGATCGTAATCTGTGGATTCTGTTTCAATCTGTGGCATCTGTGTGGTTTGGCACAGCGCAGCGTTCGTTATCGTTCACTGGCATAGAGACAACTTGTTTATCTGTTATTCTAATAGATTGTCTGCCCTAAATCAACAGCTTTAATACTCTATCCGTAGTACAACAGGCTTATGTGTCCCGGAATGGCCGACGATAATGCGGAAGCGCTGCCGACGATCATCGAATGCAGCCAGCTGAACTACTCGATGGCGGACGAGAAGGGCGAGCCTCTGGCAGGCGGCGAGGCGAGCGCCAGTATTAACGCGGAGAGCCTCTCTGTGAGCCCGAGGATGGGGGAGCCGCTGCTGCTGTCGCTGCGGGAGATCACAGCGCTGAACGCCGCGGACTACCGGCTGGAGATCGTGCTCTCCTCAGGCGAGAAGCTGGCTTTTTTCAACCTGGGCAGGAGGTTCGACGACTTCGTCCGGGAGCTGGTGAAGGCCCGGAACGAGATCCTGCTGAAAGACATGCTCATGGAGGAGAAAGTCCTGAAGCAGAGCGTCAAGGGAACGTACTCGCTGTCCGAAGGGGAGCAGGTCTCAAGGTCCGGCCCCTGCGAGGTCCGGGTGTACGAGACGGGGCTGCTCGTGCTGCCGGAGGCCTCCGACCCGTTCAGGCTGCCGTTCAGCTTCATCTCCTCCGCCCAGGCCCAGGACTACCGGCTGACGGTGACCACCGAGCGCGGCCAGACGCTGGTCCTGTCCATGCTGGGGCGGGAGTTCGACCCGCTCACCAGAGCGCTGAACGATGCCATGAACGCTCTCTCCCTGAAAGCACAGGCCACGTTCAAGGAACTCGTGCCGCTGGCCGACTCCTCCATGGTGCGGAAGGCGGCCCGCCACGCGAAGGACGGCCGGGCGGCGATGAAGAAGGACCTGGACGCGGTCTCCCCCAGGATCTGGCCGGAGATGGAGAAGAAGCTGGAAGCGGCGGGCGTCTTCGAGGAGTACCGCTACCTCAAATCTATCGGCCAGGCTGACCGCATGTGCATCGGCGTCAAGAAAGGCCTGCCCGCAGATCCTAACGTGGAGTACGTCTGGTACCTGACCCCCGTCTACGGGGAGGGAGGCAAGCCGGGGAACGCGCTGATCATGGAGGCGGTATCCATAGCTCCGGGCGAAACGCCCGAGGAAGAGGAGCCGGCGGAGCCGGAGGCTGAGGAAGAGGTAACTGAGGACGGGCAGAAGTCGATCGGCAAGGCGACCTACGTGTTCAGGATCGTCAGCAGGAAGGACTATCCCGGCATGAGCAAGGCAGACCTCGACCGGGCTGCGGAGGAAGCGGTGCGGACCCTGAACGACTGCATGATCGCCATCAACTTCCGCCGGGAGCCGATCTTCCTCTCTGACGAGAAGCTCCGGGAGCCGGCCAACCTGCAGTACCTGTACTCGGTGCAGCGGCTGCCCGAGCTGAGGTACCTGCGGGAGCGGTTCGTGGGCAGAGTGGCACACGCCGGCAAGGAGAAGTGGAAGAAGGACCTGAGCGCGCTGCTGGCCTTCAACGTCGGCACAGCCGACGATAGTGTAAGGTGGAGCAAGGCTTAAAGTTTTAATAGTTTAGGCGTATAAAACAGACAATTATGGCTGGATATAAGCAACCGTGCAAGTACTGCGGCAAGCTGGTACCACCGGACTCCAACATATGCCCTTACTGTGCACGGGCGGATCCAAACGGGCCCATGAAGTGCCCGAAGTGCCGTGCGACGGTAGAGCCGGGGTTCAAGGTGTGCCCCCACTGCGGACTACAGCTACAGCTCACCTGTCCTAAGTGCGGCAAGCCCACGTTCTTCGGGGCCCAGTGCGACGCCTGCGGCGGCTCGCTCAAAGTCAAGTGCCCCAATCCGAAGTGCGGGTTTGAGCAGCCTCCTACCGGTGAGAACTGCGTGAAATGCGGAAAACCGCTCAACGCTCCTAAGAAGTAAATAAAAAATGAGTGGATATTATGGAAATGCAAGCTTTTACCAAGAATTACGATGACCTTTGCACCGAGGCCGGCTTCCAGTTCGTGTTCAAGTGCGACCTCTGCGGGGACGGGTACAAGACCAAGTTCATCGAGTCGAAAACGTACCGGAAAAGAGGCCTTTTCGACACCATCGGCAGGGGAATCGGCCTGGCCGCCGACGTAGCCGGCATGAACCGTATCGGCGACGCCTTCGAGCGCGGCACCGACATCATCAACCGCCGCCACCAGGGCATGACCCCCGAATGGCACAAGGAGTACGAGAAGGCGTTCATGCTGGCCCAGAACGAGGCCATGGGCCACTTCCACCGCTGCCCGAGCTGCCGGAACTACGTGTGCGACGCTGACTGGAACGAAGAGGACAGCATGTGCGTGGAGTGCGCCCCGAGGGAGAACGTAGAGGTCACGAAGGCGAGGGCCCAGCGCATGAAGGACGAGATCCAGGAGAAAGCCCAGCAGGCCAGCGTCTTCACCGGCCAGATCGAGCGCCGGACGACCGTGTGCCCGGAGTGCGGCAAGCCCACGGGCGAAGGCAAGTTCTGCAACAACTGCGGCGCCCCGCTCGGCCTCCTCCAGTGCCCGAAATGCGGAGCCAGAGTCGCCATCGGCACCAGGTTCTGCGGCGAGTGCGGGAACAGGATGCAATAAGCTACACATGCGCCGGCAGGCCAGCCGAACGCGCTGCCCTGCCCCGCCCATTTTTCATTTCAAGGATTATCCATCCTTGTTTTAATGAATTGCAACCCAAGCGCAAAGCTAATATGTTAAAGGAGTAATTTGTAACGGAGCGCTAAGTAACGGTGGTAGATTGTCTCACGCAGAAATCGAGGAATTTTTCAGGCAGAATCCCGGCATCTATGCGGCAGCCTGTGAAGACGACTTAGATCAGCTGCGCAGGATCTACGAGCTGTACCCGGATCAGGTACGCCTCCTCAGGGAGGAGGAAGCCGTAGAGGCCAGCCGGTTCGAGTGCCGGCGATGCGGAACCTGCTGCGCCACGGTCAGGTTTATACCCGTCTGCCACGCCGACGTGCTGCGCTGGGTAGCCCAGAAGAGGTGGGACATCCTCAACCAGGTTGTAGTCGACCGCACCAGGACCCCGCTGATGGCCATCTGGGGCAAGGAATCCATCGCCAGAGCCCGGGCCAGCGCCGCGGCCGCCCTGGAAGGCCAGGAAATCGACGAAAACCTCAGGCGCCACGTCACCCAGGTGCTGTACGTCACAGACCTGGTGGAGAGCGCCGTCTACACCGCCAGGGAAGACAACCGGTGCATCTTCTTCTCCGTGGAAAGCAACTGCTGCATCATCCACGACACCAAGCCCCGGGTGTGCGACAAGTTCCCGTACTACATCGGGAAGTTTACTGATCCTAAGCTTTTAGAGTACGACTTCTGTCCGGGGCTGAAAGAGATCAAAGAGCAGAAAGCCTGATATTTTAAAATACGACAACCCGTGCTATATCTGTAAGGTTAGCGCAGCGTAGCGTTAGTCGTGAGTCACTTATTAAGTATCTCGAAAGTGCATGATGCTATAAAAATAGAAAAGGCGCCCGCCGTTTTAGGGCAGGCTCCACGTCTTACTTATTTGTTCAATATCTCGCTGATGATCTTGCCGTAAGCGGGCCTGGTGATGAATATCCCTATGGCCACGCCGACGATGGTCGTCAGGGCGAAGCCCCTGAGTGCGCCGAAGCCCATGAAGTACAGCGGGATCATGGCCACTACGACGGTCGCCGCGGACGAGAATATGATCTTGAAGGCCTGCGACATCTTCTGCAGGATCTTCTTCGTCGTGGGCGCTCTGCCGGTGGTCATCACCTCGTCGGTGATGATGATCAGTTGATCTATACCAGTGCCGATGACCGCGATGATGGCAGCCACGGAGGGCAGGTCGATCTCCCACCGGACGAACGGCATGGTGGCGAAGCCCAGCAGGATGAAGACTTCGAACAGCGAGGTCAGGAACATCGGGGCGATGATCCTCGGCTCTTTATACCTGAGGTACATGATGCCGCCGATGGCCAGCTGGGCCAGGATCATGGCGATGATGGCCACGGTCTTGAACTGGGCACCCTGCTCTGCGGGTACCTGGCCTGAGCTGACGACCTCTACGCCGAAGGGCAGCGCGCCGGCGCTCATGTGGACGTAGACCTTCTTGGCTTCCTCCAGGCCTTCGTCGCCAGATCCCGTAGATGCCACAGCCTGGTCTACAGGCCCAGCGAGCAGGCTCTGGGCAAGGCGTGATTCTATGGGTGCCCGGTGGAACTCTTTGCCGTCCAGGATCATCATGACCTGGTGGTTCTGAGGGTTGCGCAGGATGTCGTACTTGCTGGCGACCTCGTGGAACTTCTGGGCGCCCTCAGCGTTGAGGCGGAACGATACGCCGTGTGATCCGTCGGTCTGGCTTATTACGGACACTCCTGAAACGCTGTCACCATAGAGGATGTGCTCGGACTCGTTGCCGGGGCCTGACTGAATCCTCATCTCGAACTGGCCGGGTGTGCCCAGGATGTCCATAGCTTCGGTGTAGTTGATCCCGGCGAAGTCGATGAGCATGTAGGCGTTGTTATCGCCGTCTCTAACCGTCGTAATCGGGATGTTCTTGAGGCCGAAGGCGTTAACCTTAGTCTCCATGACTCCCTTGGTCAGCTCCAGCTGCTGGTCTGTAATCGTGTTATTGCTGCCGCTCTGGTTGATCAGCTTCAGCTTCAGCTGGGAGCCGCCTTCGAAGTCCAGCCCGAACTTGAGGTTCGTGGTGAACTGGCCGTCGGTAAAGGTGGGCCAGATGAAGATCGTCGACAGCAGCAGGCATATGATTAACGCGATGACGCGGTAGTCGGTGAGGATTTTCACCCAGAAGCTCTCGCCTTTCTCAGCCATATTTCGCCCTCCCCTGAGGAGATTCCATGTACCATTTGAGCACTCCCACGTTCAGGAACCAGGTATTCATGACGTCTGCGATCAGGCCGAAGATCAGGACCATGGCCATGGCTGACAGGGTCGGGATCGCCGCAAAGCCGACCAGGAAGGAGAAGGTCGAGAACAGGTACATGACCAGGAAAGCGACGATAGCCGCGATAGTCATGGTCAGGCCAGTGGCCCTGGTTGATCTGATCTTCTTGTCGATGTACTTCCTCTCGCCAAGCACCTTGGTCGTAAGGAGAATGTTCGTGTCAACCGCGTAGCCGATGAGCATGAGGAGCGCGGCGAAAGTGCCGAACGTCAGCTCGATGCCGATCAGGTTCATCATGGCCATGGCGAACATGATGTCCGCGAAGCCGGCGGTGATAATGGCGATTGACGGTATAACGCTGCGGAAGATGATGAAGACCGTGATTGCCATTCCTATAAAGGCCACGATCACGGCGAGGACTGCCTGGCTCTGGTTGGCCTCGCTGAACACTCCGCCCACCTGCTCGATCGGCGTGTTGCCGTAATTCGCGCTCACGTAGCTGGTCAGCTCTCTGAGCTGATCATCGCCCATCGTGGCGAACTGAAGGGACTTAGTGCCGTCGTTGCCCGTAGTGATGATCTTGAGAGGGTACTTAGAGAACTCCTCCTGCAGCTGCTGGTCTGACTTGTCAGTATTGAGCGTGATCAGCGTGCCGCCCTGGAATTCCAGCCCCAGGTGCAGCGGGGTTCCGGTGGTCGCGAACGTGTATCCGATGATGAGCAATGATACGAACATGATTGCCAGTGGCAGGCCGATCGCCTGCTTCGTGGGAAGCTCCGGGAAACGAAGCTTCGATAACAGCCCCTTTTGTGGCGGGGAGGGCTCAATATCCTCCTTTTTCGTCGCCGGGGCTTTAGGCTTGTTTATGTTATCCGCCTTCATCTAAATCAACTATCTCTTACACGTTAGTGCTTGAAAAAGCTTTTGTGCGACAGTCGCGCCCCGTGCTGGCTTCCAATTAATCCTTTTAATTTAAATATGATGGAACATGATAATTCCTTATTGCTTAAGTTAAGTTGAAAAAATTCTGTGAGAAGCGAAGTCTTTAAATACTTGATGGTGCATATATGGTATTCAGAGGGGAAGTATATTATGTTGAAGAAAATAACGCTGAAAGACCAGTACAACCACAGTCAGGAAGCCATCATCGAGTACCTCAAGAACGGTATCAAGGAGGGCAAGCGCTTCTTCAAGTCCAAGTACATCGCCCGCGACCTGGGCATGAGCCCCAAAGAGGTGGGCACCAACATGAAGATCCTGTCTGACGAATGCCAGGACCTGAAGATCGAGAAGTGGAGCTACTCCAAGAGCACCACCTGGAGTGTAGAGCACACGGCTTAGGCCGTCTGTAGTTTTTCCAATCTATTTCTTCCTGTTTTCATTTCTTCTTCTACTCTTATCATCCATCCTTTTCCGTTACCGAAGGATTTTATAATCTCACGACCGTTAAATAAGCAGAAAAGCGTTAACGCTGGTAATTTATGACGATCGTCTCTATAGTTAAAAACGCCGACCCGGCCAGAGCTCTCAAGGACGCAGTAGAGCTCATCGGCGGCCTGGATGTAAAAGGCACCGTGCTCGTCAAGCCTAACCTTAGCTGCGCCCGGCCTTCGGGCAGCGGCCTGGTCACCAACGTCGAGGTCGTCAAGGCGGTGGTCGAGATGGTGGCAGCCCGGGGCGCAAGGCCGATCGTGGGCGATCTGCCCATCCTCGGGTGGGATGCGGACGCTGTTTTCGACACGACGGGCATCAGGGAGATCGAGAAAGCCGGCGGAGAGTTCATAGACTGGCGGAACAACCACGTGGAAATCCAGCTCCAGGAAGCCGGTGTCCTGAAGAAGGTCCGGATCGCCCGGCCAGCCATCGAGGCGGACTACATCATCAACGTGCCCGTGCTGAAGCACCACTTCTTCACCCACATCTCCGGTGCGATGAAAAACCTGTTCGGAGTGGTCGAGCCCGACTTCCGCCCCCTGGTCCACGTGCTCGGGCTGGACGAGCCGTTAGTGGACTTATACGAGTTCCTCCGCCCCAAAGTGGCGCTCAACGTCCTCGACGCCACCTGCATAGCACAGTCAGTAAGGCCCTCCGGCCCCTACTACGGGCCTACCGCAGCACGTTCTGTCACAAAGCTCAACATGATCGCCGTCAGCCGGGACGCGGTAGCGCTGGATGCCACTGCAGCCAGGATGATCCGGGTAGACCCGGAAGCCGTGGAAATGGTCCGCCTCGCAGCCGGCCGGGGCCTCGGCACCATGAACCCCCAGACCATCGGCAACGCCCGGGGAGCCACCCTGCGGATAAAGAGATCACCCCTCGGGCGTATCCTGCCCTACGCCCAGGACGCCTGGTCCAGCGAGCGGCTGAACCGGATTTCCCACCCTCTGGTAAGGCGCATGTACGGCGATGACGTGGTCACCCTCGAGGACGCCCGTCACGAGATGGACCGGGCCGATCCCGCGAACATCGTCGTAGCCGGGGCCTGCAAACGCTGCGGCCTGTGCACCAGCGCGTGCCCGGTCAAGAACATCACCCTCTCCGGCAGCCGGCCAATCTTAGGGAACAAGTGCATCAAATGCTTCATCTGTGTGGAGATCTGCCCCGACGGGGCTTTAGCTATCGAGAGAAAATCTCAGTGATACCATGCGCTTCATCGTCATCGACGGCCTGGACGGCTCAGGAAAGGATACCCAGGCCAGGCTGCTGAAGGAGTACCTGGCCAAAAGTGGCAATCATATAGTTATCCGGGCCCATCCTGCCCAGGACAACTGCCTCGGCAGAATCTCAAAAAAGGCGCTGATGAGTCATGGCCAGCTCATGCGTATGGTCGCCACCCTATTTTACGGCTTCGATGTCATTCGATCGATCCTCCTCTACTGCAAGGGCGATAACACTGTTATCTTCGTCAGGTACATCATGGCCTCCGCCTACCTGCCCCGGCCCATCATCAAGCCTGTCTACGCAATCGTCAGCAGGGTGCTGCCCACCTCGGACGAGATGTTCTTTTTAGACGTCGCCCCCGAAGAGGCGCTCCGCAGAGTCAAGGCCCGGGGCGAAGCAGAGGAGATGTTCGAGACATTGCCTCACATGGAAAAAGTGCGCGGGAGAGCCCTGCTTATCACAAAAGGCTGGAAGGTCATCGACGGCAACGGGCCGCCGGAGCAGGTCTTCCAGCGCATCCTTGACGGGCTGCAGCGATGAGTCCGGCGCCTGACCGCCTTGTATTTAGTTCGCAAGGGCGCAAAGTTTTTTCAGATAATTCTTTGCGCCTTTGCGATTTAGGACCGAGGCCTCCCGGGGCCGGGGACTGCGCTTGCCTTTCTACTCCTTTCCACCCTAAAAAGCGTACAGCCCGGCCTTTTTCATCATCACCTTTATCAACTTTCAACTCCAACCTCTAAGCATATGATGACTATTTATGGCGTCGTCGGATACCCGGTCGAGCACAGCCTTTCCCCTGTGATGCATAATGCTGCGTTCAAGGCGCTGGACATGGACTGCGCTTACCACAAGTTCGAGGTGAAGGGAGAGCACCTGAAGGACGCTATCCTGGGCGCGAGGTACCTGGGCTTCGGGGGCCTGAACGTGACTATCCCTCACAAGGAAGCAGCCCTCCGGATCATGGAGCCCGACCGGACCGCGCTGGAGATAGGCGCCGCCAACACTCTGGATTTTAAGCAGATGCGGGCGTTCAACACGGATGCCGCAGGGGCTATCGATGCCCTGCGGGACGGCGGCGTGGAACTGGAGAACAAGGGCGTGCTGGTGCTGGGCGCGGGCGGGGCGGCGAGGGCGGTGGTATACGGGCTGGTTAAGGAAGGAGCCACTGTGACTATCGCCAATCGAACTACTGCGAAGGCCGCAGACCTGGCAGCCTACATGCGCAGCTTCGGCTCTGTCTTCGGCACCAGCCTGGACAGCCTGGGGGAGAAGGTAAGGGCTGTGGACATAGTCATCAACACCACGCCCATTGGCATGGGCTGGGAAGATAAGCCCCTTGTCACCCGGGACATGCTCGACCGTAGCCAGGCCGTGTTCGACCTCGTGTACCGGCCGGTGGAAACCCCTCTGCTCCGGGAGGCCCGGGCGGCGGGGGCGAAGACGATCGACGGCATCTCCATGCTGGCCCGGCAGGGGGCGAAGTCCTTCGAGATATGGACCGGCGTAAAGCCCCCGGTGGACGTGATGGAGCGGAGCGCGAGGGATGCCCTTTAAAGCACTGGTTGTCGGAGGCGCCGGCGACATGGGGCGGTGGTGCTCCCGGCTGCTGAAGCAGTCCGGCTTCGAGGTATCTATCAGCTCCCGGAGGCCTGACATCATGGCTATAGCGGAGTCCCTGGGGGCGGGCGTAGCCAGCGTGGACTATGCCGGCCAGTTCGACGTGGTCGTCCTCTCGGTGCCCATCGACGCGATCGAGGGCATCGCGGCGCAGGTGGGCCCGAGGATGAAGCCGGGGTCGCTGCTCATGGACCTGTCGTCCCTGAAAACGGGCCCGGTCGAGGCGATGCTCAAATACGCTCCCGAGAGCGTCGAGGTCATCGGGGCCCACCCCCTGTTCGGCCCGGGGCTGGAGACGCTGGAAGGCCGGACCATCGTGCTGGTCCCTACCGGCAGATCAGGCCGGTGGCTGTCAGTCATGAGGGACGTGTTCGAGACAGCGGGCGCAGCCGTCGAGATCTCCACCCCCGGGGAGCATGATCGTAAAATGGCGATCGTGCAGGGCCTGACCCACTTTCTGTACATCTCCTGGGGCAGGGCGATCCAGTGGATGGACGTCGATCTCAGGGACCTGGAAGCCTACCGAACTCCGGTCTACGGCGTCACCGAGACCATGGCCGGCCGTGTGCTGGCCCAGAACCCGGAGCTGTACGCCCTCATCCAGTCAGGGCATGACGTAGCCCCGGTGCGAAAGGCCTTCATCGAGGCGTGCACAGAGCTCGCGGCCATGATAGACGCTGGAGACCTCGAAACTTTCAAGGGCACGTTCTCCGCTGCTGCCGCCCATTACGGGGACCTGGAGGGCGCTAAGGAGAGGTCGGAGCGCATCGTCCGCCTGGGGCAGGGCGAACTGGCGGCGATCAAGAAATCAGCAGGCCTGGAGCGCGCCTTTGTGCTTCCCGGAGGCCGGAAGGTCTACGGCACGGTCAAAGAGTTGCAGAGGGAGGACTTCACCCTGGAAACGCCCTCCGAGACGCTGGTGCTGCGGTACGACGCAGTCTCCATGCTGGGCCCGGAAGGCCTGAGCAGCCTCAAAGACGGCTCGCCGTCCGTCGGCAGGGACATCCTGGTGAAGCTGCCCATCGGCGCAGACGTGAGAGTGCTGGGCTGGGTGCTAACCCGGATCGACGGCGTCACCGGCGTCAGCCATGAGACCCGCAACGCCATGGGCCCCGACCACGTCCTCTACCGGCTCACCGTGGGCGTCCGCCCTGAGAGGTCTGAGGATACACTGCAGCGGGTGCTGGCTACCATCTGGGGCCTGGGGTACGAGGTAAAATAATACTACAGGTTTCCCTCGCCCGACATCTCGTGCTGCCGGTCGATGCTCATCCTGATAAGGATGGAGAATACTTCCCTGACAGCGGCTGTGTCTACGTTGAGTTCCGTCGCTTTTTCCATCGCCCTCTTTAGTACCAGGGCGTTCTGCCTGTCGTCGTTGATGGGCAGGCCCAGCCGCTTCTTCTCCTTCAGCACCAGCTCGGCCAGCTCCATACGCCTGGCCAGCAGTCTTATGATGTCGTCGTCGACCCTCGCGATGTCCATTCTTATGTGTTCCAGCGACATTCTTCGCCCTCCAGCAGAAAAGCGCCCTCGTTGATCACTTCAGTCACAAATACCCGCCCCGGGTAAGCCGACCAGGCCTTCTTCAGCCGGTCCGCCTCTTCACCTTCCTCCGAAACCAGCGCCACATACGAAGGCCCGGTGCCCGACAGGCTGACCCCGGTGACGCCCAGCTCCAGCGCCGCCAGTATCGGCTCAGCGGAAAAGCCCAGCGCGCTGCAGTAGAGGAAACCGTTCAGCGCCATAGCCTTCCTGTAATCGCCTCTCATGGCGATGTCGAAAGCAGTCTCCACCCACGGGGCGATCAGCCTGGATTTTTTCACGTCTGTCTGCGCCGAGAAAGCCTTCTTATCCGGCGCATAGACTACGACCTTCGACTCCAGGACTTCCCGCTTCAGCAGCGCTTTTTCCCTGTTGTCCGTGAGCACCACCCCGCCCAGCATCGAGGCACACGCGTCGTCGAAGGCGCCTGTTACTGATACGCCCACGTCCAGCGCCGCCTGCACCCCGATCCGGACCATCTCCAGCGGGTCAACGCTCTGCCTGGCCGCCCTGCACGTGGCGATGATCGTGGCGTTGGCCGCAGCGCTCGACGATTTCAGGCCGCTGGCGATCGGGATCTCGCTGGTCGTCCTGATTTTTGCGCCGGAGTCCACTCCTAGCTTATCGAGTGTCAGCTCGCAGGCCCGCTCTATCAGGCGACTGTCGCCGCCGCCCTCGATCTCTCCCTCTATGAGATCGCCACGGAGCTCTACTGTTGCGTGGGTTTTGAGGTCGATGGCGAAGGCTGAGCCTTTCCAGACTGCGATGGCGTTGATGATAGTGCCTGCGCCGTAGGCGGTGCCGTGGGATTTCATTGGTTAAAACTCCGGGTCATTCTGGGTATGTATGCTATATGATAGCATATTGCATATAAGCCTTACGTTGTACTATTCTAATTAAAAGATGGATGCAGGCGGTATTAAAGATATGGCAGCTTCTGGTAAGAGTTCATTGTTAGTAATAATTCCCTGGTCTTTTACGCTCGAAAAATCTGCCACTAAACCATCTTAGCGGGTCGACGTCCGCCCTGAGAGGCGTCCTACTACGGTTTTTCGGGTGCTACGCCGTCAGGGCCGGACTCGCACCCTCGCAACGAAAACCCGGCGGGCGCTACGCAGCCGCCGGTTTACGTTGCTTAGCAAGTCCTAAGCGACGCCACTATCGTAGGCGTCCATTGCCCTGCCGCCTCCGCATCCGGCTGATGCCGGACAAGCCCGAAAAACCTCCGTCGACCGCTATTAGTGTTATTTCCCGCTCAGCTCTTCCTCGATACCCCTGAACTGCTCCAGTGCCGCCTCCAAGTTTTCCACAATCTCCCTCGCGATAACTTCCGGGGCCGGCAGGTTCTCCGAATCTTCCAGGCTCTCATCCTTTAGCCAGAAGATGTCCAGGCTCACTTTATCCCGCTGCATAAGCTGGTCATAGGTGAACGCCTTAAACCGCTCCGTCTCTTTCCGCTCGTGGCGGTTTTCGGGGTTATAGCACTGGATGAAGTCCTGCAAATCATCGTACTTTAGCGGGTTCGTCTTAAGCGTGAAGTGCATGTTGGTACGCAGGTCATAAATCCAGAGCTTCTGCGTCTGGGGGTCTTTGCTTGCAGGCCTGCGGTCGAAGAATAGCACATTGGCCTTGACGCCCTGAGCGTAGAAGATGCCGGTCGGCAGTCTCAGCAATGTGTGGACATCGCATTCCATGAGTAGCTTGTGCCTCACAGTCTCGCCGGCGCCGCCTTCGAAGAGCACGTTGTCCGGGACGACGATGGCACATTTGCCGTTGATCTTCAGCAGAGTTTTGACGTGCTGGAGGAAGTTGAGCTGCTTGTTGGACGTGGTAGCCCAGAAGTCCTGCCTCTCGTAGACGAGCGCTTCACGATCCCCCTTGCCGTCGCCATTTACTATTGTAATGCTGCTCTTCTTACCGAACGGCGGGTTGGTGAGGATGATGTCGAACCTGTCTCCCGGGTCGGCGACCAGCGCATCGCCCACGTCAACGGGGCTCTCGTCGCCGCCGATGCCATGCAAGTATAAATTCATCACGCACAGCCGGGCGACGTTGTCGACGATGTCTTTGCCCTTGAACGTGTTGAGCTTGAGGAACTTCTTCTGGTCCCTGTCGAGCTGGTACTTCTTAGAGATGTAATCGTGGGCGGCGAGCAGGAAGCCGCCGGTGCCACACGCCGGGTCGCAGATCGTCTCGCCGGGCTGGGGCCTGATCACGTCGACCATCGCCTTGATCAGCGGCCTGGGTGTGAAGTACTGGCCGGCGCCACTCTTGGTGTCTTCTGCGTTCTTCTGCAGCAGGCCTTCGTAGATCTCGCCCTTCACATCGATGTCAAGGCCTGTCCAGGTCTCGCCGTTGATGAGGTCGATTAAACGTTTCAGCTTGGCCGGGTCCTGGATCTTGTTCTGGGACTTGCGGAATATGACTCCAAGCATGCCCTTTTCCTGGCCGAGCTTCTTCAGGGTGTCGATGTAGTGCGTTTCCAGCTCGACGCCGTCTTTTGATAATAAACTGGACCAGTCGTAGCCCGCGGGTATGGTGGAAGGCTTGTTGAACGGCGGCTTAGATTGTTCATCCGCCATCTTCAGGAAGAGCATGTAGGTAAGCTGCTCGACATAGTCTCCATAGCTGACGCCGTCGTCCCGGAGGACGTTGCAGTAATTCCAGAGGCGCTGGACGATTGTTGAGGATTCGGTGGCCATTTCAATACTCTACCCGACTAAATAAGCTCTATCAGCATTAACAGCCTCTCGCAAACCTCGGAAGCTGTCTTCTCATCCATTCTACCATACTCGCTTATTATTCTTGCGTCGTGACAAATTTCCACTAGATGGTCCTTTAAAAAGTGGTACTGCGAGAATGCTTTTCCGAGGAAGCCAAGATCCAGGTCTGTACCACCATTTTCAGGATCTATCAAGGCCAGGACGTCTGCCCCATCCTTTATTGCTTTATCCTCTTCCCATCGTTGTCTGGTAGATTTACCTTCCAGGCATCTTTTCGTTCGGTCCCAGGATGCTTTTAACTTGTAAATCAAGAGCAATGATCGTGTCGGTATGAGCACTTCAGCCTCACCGATTTTTTTCGCGACTGTAAGATCAGGTATATCAAGATGGCCAAAGCCCAAATTGACCCCTGTACCATAAAACTCCCAGGGGTCGGATGTGGTGACGAAATCGATTATAATCTCCCCTCTTTCAGTCCTTTTCTCCAGAAACTTAATCCCGTCTTCATCCCTGCGCTGATAGCCCCTTTCTTCCACTAGATACTGGCTAAGACTGTGTCTCAGATCGCTACCTGTCACAAGATCTATATCGATCGATCCGAGCCAGGGGTTGTATAGATATACGGCCCAGCCGCCGATGAGGCACAACTTTTGGGTCGGATGTCTGGTTAGTCTCTGCTTTACCCATACTCCTATTGCCTCAATCTCAGCTAGGGATAGGCGGATGATCTCCTGATCATCTCTACTGGGTCTCATGATACTCTGCCATCGCCTTAGTCAACTCAACGCTGCCATAGCCGATGCCGGCCAGGTCAAGAAGTGTTTGCTCGGGAGAGGTAACCGTGACCGATTCCAGTTCTGTCGCATCCGAAAAGACATCCCGGTCAGGGGTATAGATCTTTACTTTTAGTCCACCACCATAATTTCTAGCGAACATATCTTTGAAATGCGCCAGGTCGTCCTTTTTTAAATACATATAAGCCATGTCATGCCGGATGACCCTGCCTGTGTATAAGCCACCGGCGGTAAAGCTGTTAAAGGCGCATTTGATACCGTAATCTTTCAAGTTATGACTGATCTCCCGGGCAGCTGTATATGGTTTGTCGTAAACTACGGCTACTTCGGCGATTTTTAACGATTCCAAAGGTCTTTCCCATGCAATACCGTTAAACAGCTTGGTCTGATCAGTGATTCTGGCAGAATCGTACTCTTTTACCGCCAGTCCCTGATCCGCCAGACCGGTGATCACCGCGTGTGCCCAGCCATAGGAGACTCCCGTGCATTTCGAAACCTGCTTAATCGATGCAGGACCATGCCGCAACAAGTAGTAAATGACCTTCCATGACCCTCTCGTCGTCATTTTTACCTTTTGGGAAGAGCCAGAGCGCTCAAACACAGATAACTTAAGATCAAGCGGGGCCCTTACAGGGGTGATCCCGACTTTTTCGGCGATGTCCTCAACTTTACTGGACATCGTTTTATAAAGCAAGATAAACCGATCATTTTCACGGTAATTGTTATCTGCCTTGAGCAGTTCCTTGAAAAGGGCTAGCTGTGATACTTTGTTCAAGCCCGACTTAGGGGCAATTTCCACATAGTAACGTCGGCATCCGTCGTCAAGTATCAAATCGGGGCGGACAGGACCGGTATCCTCGCCGATCTCCTGCTCTACGATCATATTTGTATCGCTACGGAGCCCAAATTGATGTACCATGAAGTTACGAATTTCACGATAAACCTGATCTTCGTCTCTCATATCTTAGATATCAGTATTTACTGATAATATTAATACTTATCACTGATATATGTCATTATTAACTGATATCTTGAAGATTATCAGTGATATAGGTTGGTGGTTGCACATCATCTGCATCACAAAACAATTTGTGTATCATAAAACGCCATATCGTGATGCACAAAAAGATTATCAATGAGTTCAATACTACCTGAAACGAGACCTCTTCTCTCAATCAGGCCAGCGTCGCCTGCTTCCGGGTCCTTCTGGGGCCAGAGTTCTGGGGCTTTCCTGCTGCCTGATTCAAACGCTCTGCCCTGATGCGTTCTAAGAGTTTCTCGGCCGGCTCGTCGTTCGGGTTCTGGGGGACGAGCTTGCCGGAGAAAGCTTGACTTAAGATGGACTGGCGGAGGGTTTCTGAGTAGGAGAGGCTTTGGTCGATTGTTTTTTCTATGTCTTCCATGATCGGAAATTTCTTTTCGATTTCTCCAACGATAATTTCTTGCTCTGCCAGAGGTGGTAGCGGAATCAAAGTTGATTTTATTATCCCAAGGTTTAAATTCGGTTGAACACCACCCGACGCCAACTTTCTTAAATCTTCATAGTTCTTCTGGAAATATAATTTTATAAACGGCTTTAAAACTACTGTTTGATCATTAAAAATAATTGCAGCACAAGCTTGATTCGTTGCGGCCTCAATTAATAACTCAGACACTTTCCCTCTGGTTTTTCCTTCTCCGTACAAAGCAATAATTAAACTATTTTTCGGAAATATCTTCGCGTTTGTTTCTTTTATTGCAAGCTCCGTAATAAATTCGTCAGCTTTGGTTATGTATTGACTATTTACTGCACTACTTGTGATCCATGGGATAGTGCCATTTTCGTAATAATTTTTATTACTTCGAAGTGGTGTTGCACCGGTGCCGATATCTGCAATTTGATAGAGTAGAACACCTAACCATCCATTTGGCATTTCCAATGTGGATTCTAATTGATCACAAACCGTTTTTCCATCCGTACTTCTTGTTTTTTGAACATTACTAATGAATTCCGATATTGGTGCAATATACTCTTTACTCGATAAGCGCCATTTTTCCGTTAATTTACCATTAAACGCGCTTTCCAATACAGCCTGCCTATACTGTTTTATCTGTTCCTTCGCCTTCTTCAGCGCCTCCACGCCTGCGTCTAACTGCGTGAAAAGCTCCTCGATTTTGGCGACGATACGGTGCTGCTCGGCAAGGGGAGGTAGTGCTATTTCAAATGAGGCAATTTTCTTAAAGTCAACCCTTGGGTGATTCACGCCAGTTGCATTTTGATTTGCATATCTAACAAAATCTGGACAAAGCATCCTGTACTTTAAAAGTTTATTAGACAGAAATCGCTGTTCGTTGAAGACTAATATATCTGTTGAACATATTCCATCAATCTCTGTTACACATACTTTATTTAAGTATGGCCTTAATTTCCCATATAGTAGGTCGCCTTTGTGAAAAACGGTCTTTGTGCTAGTTACTTCTGTTGAATTTCCGAACGATAATAGTTTGCCAGTATCCTTTTCAATATGTTCTAGGCCGATATAAGGAATAGACTCTGTTTTTACTGGCTCGATTTTTTCTTTCGACGGTGAGATGATGTCCCCTAAATCAGTCGAACACCATCCTGTAGGTAGTTCATTTTTTTCTATCATGCAACCAGCACTTCATTCAACTCTTCCAGCATCCAGTTCAACTCCGACCCAAACACCCGATACGCCCTGACCGGCCCGCCCTTCTGATCAAACGGCGTCAACTCCAGATCCTCTACGCTTATCTCCAGCGACGCCCCAATATGCTCCTTGATCATATTAAGCCATTCCATCTGCTCCGCCGTGAACTTCCGGCCGAGCTTCTCCTGCTCCTCCACCCACTTCCTGAACCTTGAATCTACCGTCTCCGGGAACGGCTCAAGCACGTCGCTCTGGCCCTCGGTAAACCTCACAAGCGAGATAATGTTGGTCAGCAGCTTCTGGGCTCCCGCGCCTTTCACCTTAGACCTCTCCAGGATCTCGTAGGCCTGCCATACCCTCTCTGGCGTCAGGTTTCTCGGAGGCTTCTGGATGGCCTCGGCCAGGTCTTTGATGTCCTTGAAGGCTAAGTGCCGCTTCGCGTAGGGCTGGCTGTAGATGATCTGCAGCGCTGTCAGCTCGTCCTTGTTGGCCTCGATGAACTCCTTGAAAGAGGTCACTACTGCCCGGGCCTTTTCCTTGGCGCCGTCGTCGAAGCCGGCCGATATGAGATTATCGATGCTGCCCTCGTCGATGATCTGCTCGCTTCTGGTCTTGACCTCTACCAGCGTGTCCCTCAGGGCGGGCTTGTCGAAGGGCTTGCAGGCTTCATCTGTCAGAGCTTCTTTAGCTTTCTCCAACTGCTCCCGCGTCGGGCTGTCTGTCTTGAACATCTGCTTCGCCCTGGCTTCCTGTGAGTCGGCGTCTATGGCGTCGACGAGCTTGTTGATGATCGTTTTTAACTGAACGCCGCCGGAGACATTCTCGATCTCCTTTCTTTCTTTTTCACCGATCTCCCTGTCGAGCCTCGTCAGCCTGGAGATCAGCGATGTAATGGTATCCTCGTCCCTCTTGCCTACGGCGATCGAGTACAGTAAATCCTTGAATGCTACGCTCTTCTTTCTCTCCAGCGGGCGGGAGTCGGTCTTGTCCCGCTCGCAGACGCCTACGGCGTCGACGATCACGAAGTGTGTCTTGTGGTGGGCGTCGCTGGAGACGGCCTTCAAGTCCGTGGGCGAGATGGTCCGGGTGCCACGGCCCTTCATCTGTTCGAAGTAGACGCCGGAGCGCACGTTGCGCATGAAGATGAGGCACTCTAAGGGCTTGATGTCGGTGCCGGTGGAGATCATGTCTACGGTGACCGCTATCCTGGGATAATACGAGTTCCTGAAGCTCTGGAGCAGCTCTTCCGGCTTCTCCCCGGTCGTCCTGTATGTGATCTTCTTGCAGAACTCGTTGCCGGCGGCGAACTCTTCCCGGATGATGTTGACGATGTCCTCGGCGTGGGAGTCGTCCTTGGCGAAGACGAGTGTCTTGGGCACTTCCTTCCTGCCGGGGAATATTTCTGTGAACAGCCTGTCTCTGAACGTCCTGATGACAGTGCGGATCTGGTCCGGGGCGACCACGTCACGGTCGAGCCTGTTGGGGTCGTAGACCAGTTCCTCGTCCAGCATCTCATGCCGCTTCTGCCTTGTGAGCTTGCTGCGCTTGTCCACGTACTCGCCGGCCTCGATCTTGCTTCCCTTCTCCGTTATTTCCGTCTTGATCCGGTAGACCTCGTAGCCCACGTTGACGCCGTCGGCAACTGCCCGCTCGTGGTTGTACTCCATGACCAGATTTTTGTTGAAGAAGCCGATCGTCTGCTTGGAGGGCGTGGCTGTCAGGCCGACGATGAACGCGTCGAAATAGAGAAGCGCCTGCCGCCAGACGTGATATATGGAGCGGTGGCACTCGTCCACTACGATGAAGTCGAACTCCTCGATCGGGATGTTTGGGTTATAGGCCACCTCTTTAGGTCGCTCGTCGGTAACGCCCGTGTCGAACCCGGAGCGCTCTTCGTTGCCCTCCTCGAACTCTGCCTCCCCCCGGAGCATTGAGTATAAGCGCTGTATTGTAGTGATGCAGACCTTGCTGACGGGATCGATGCTGTTCGAGGTCAGGTGCTGCACATTGTAAAGATCGGTAAACTTGCGCCCGTCGTCCGGCGTAGTGTACTGCTGGAACTCCCTCAGCGTTTGCCTGCCCAGGTTGCTCCGGTCCACCAGGAACAAGATCTTTTTTGCGTGGGCATGCTTGATGAGCCTGTAGATGAAGCTGACTGAAGTGAAGGTCTTGCCGCTGCCCGTGGCCATCTGGATCAGCGCCCTCGGCCTGGATTCTGCGAAGGATTTTTCCAGCTTCGTGATTGCCTCTGTCTGGCAGTCCCGGAGACCCTCAGTCCGCAATGGTGGTAAGTTCTTCAACCTCGACCTGAGTGTCTCTTCGTCCGACAGCCACTCCCTGATAGTCTCAGGCCTGTGGAATGCGAAAATGCTTCTGGACCGGGCGTCCGGGTCCCTCATATCCCGGAAGTAGGTCTCGACGCCAGTCGACTCGTAAGCGAAGGGCGGATTCTTCACCTGCCCGATGCACTTGGGGATGCCGTTCAGGTACTTCTGCGTCTGCTCTGCTACGCCACTCAGTGTCGTCCCTTCGGGCTTCGCCTCGATAACACCGACCGCTTTCCGGTCAACGAAGAGCAGGTAGTCTGCCTCGCCGTTATCGAGGGTAAACTCTCTCACGGCAATGCCCGGCCCGGCCCCGAGGTCCAGCTTGTCATGGTCCTGGACCTTCCACCCTGCGGCCTCCAGCAGCCTGTCGATATTCTTCCGCGCCTCTCGCTCCGGCTCCATCCCGATTACCAACACCAAGATTCTATCTACTGCTCTTTGTTACGAGCCATTAATAGTCCGGAAAAAGATATTTAAAATGTTATACTTTAAGTCTTCGCTATTACACTTTAATTCATCATAATGAAAAAATACTTGGTTTATTAGCGGTCGGCGAGGGGTTTTCTGGCATAGCCCCGAGCGTTAGCGAGGGGTGCGGAGGCCGCGGGGTAATGGACGACTGCCCACGACAGTCGTCGCCTACGAAGTGGCGTCGCTTAGGACTTGCGAAGCAATGTGGACCGGCGGCAGCGTAGCGCCTGCCGGGTTTTCGTTGCGAGGGTGCGATCTTCGAGCCGAAGGGCTTGGCACCCCTCCCACCAGCCCCGACGGCGGAGCACCGGAAAATCCCGAGGAGCATGTGCGGCGAAGCAAGTACGTGCGTCGACCCGCGGAGGGCTTTAGTATTATTGGGTTTTCTGCTGACAAATCTTCTGCGTCTTTTAAAAAGTTTTATCCGTGACAACCCCCTATCTCTAAACTATGAACGAGCTACGCCGGGACTATTTTACCGATCGCCGGGTGATCGTCGCCACGGAGCGGGCAAAGCGGCCGACCGATTTCGTCAGGCCCGGAACGCCGGAACAGCCCCAGAACCTCGAGTCCTGTCCCTTCTGCGAGGGCCACGAGCACCTCACCCCTCCCAGCAAGGCGACATACTTCTTCGAGAACGACATTCTCAAACACGAGCCCGACGTCGAAGGCCAGGCCCGCCGCTCCTCGTGGGCCGCCCGCATCATCCCCAACCTGTTCCCGGCGACGCAGGCCCGGCCCCCCGAAGTCCACTCAGACCAGCTTATGACCGCCTCCGGAGTTCACGAGGTGCTGGTCGAGTCGCCCGACCACTATAAGCAGCCGCAGGCTATGTCGGACGACGAGATCAAGTTGCTTTTCAAGGTCTACAGGGACCGGTTCGAGGACATCTC
Source organism: Methanocella arvoryzae MRE50 (assembly GCF_000063445.1). NCBI lineage: Archaea > Methanobacteriati > Methanobacteriota > Methanomicrobia > Methanocellales > Methanocellaceae > Methanocella > Methanocella arvoryzae. The sequence goes on along the minus strand of NC_009464.1, from coordinate 1,615,622 downwards.
GAAGCTGCCCTATATCAAATATATCTCGGAGTTCCGCAACTACGGCAAGGATGCCGGGGCCTCCCTCGCACACCCCCACTCACAGATCATCGCCGTCCCGGTCGTGCCCCGGGTCATCAAAGAGCAGTACGGCTTTGACTACTCCGAGGTCATCGCCCGGGAGGAACACTCAGCCCGCCTGGTGCAGGCGTCGAAACACGCGGTCGCTTTTACCCCCTATGCCTCGGCATACTCTTACGAGACCTGGATCTTCCCTCGCCGGCACTGCAAGAACATCCTGGAGCTGACCGACGAAGAGCGGGACGACCTCGCCGTCGTGACCAGAGACCTGCTCAAGCGCGTCAAAGCCCTGCTCGCTGACCCGCCCTACAACTACGGCTTCATCCAGTCGCTCTCAGACCCGCTGCACATGCACCTCAGGATATACCCCAAGCTCGGCATCGAGGCTGGCTTCGAGCTCAACACCGGGATCAACATCAACTCCGTGCCGCCGGAAGAGGCGGCAAAGAGCCTGCACGACGTGACCTTGTGAAACTAATAATCCGCTAATGTGGGAGGCTTTTTACCACAGAGGCTCACATAGCGACTGGTTACCACAGAGACACAGAGATGCACAGAGGTTCACAGAGTACTATTTACCACAGAGTCCACAGAGGCACAGAGACGCACAGAGGCTTTCTTTATTATTCGTTATAAGGCCATCCTTCTATCAAAAAACTCTGTGCATCTCTGTGTCTCTGTGGTTGACCGTTTCTCTGTGCGTCTCTGTGGACTCTGTGGTAAAACCGTACTCTGTGCGTCTCTGTGGTTAATAGTAAATTCTGCCGGCATCAGCCGGCCTGAGGCCGCTTTATTCAGGCCCTGCCTGCGGAAAAAATCGCTGGTATCCTCCCCTGTGTTTTTTATTTTGCCCAGATTTTATTGAGATGGTGAGTGCACTCACATTAGTGAGTGTACTCACGTCATATAGACGACGGTGCCCGGGGAGCGCTTTCGGCGTCGAGGCCGGCCGCCTTACTTGATCAGTTGGGATTACGATGACGAGGCTTTGCATTGGATTTGAGGTCCACCAGCCGTACCGGCTGAACTCGGGATTCCGGCCGGGGAACTACGGCGGGAAAAGCCCTGAGGAGGCTTACTTTAGCGGCATCAACAGGGAGATCCTTGAGCGGGTCTGCCGGAAGTGCTATAATCCCGCCACTGCGCTGGTGCTGGAGCTGCTGGATCAGGGCTTCAAGTGCGCGTTCAGCCTTTCGGGGACGCTGGTAGAGCAGCTTGAGAAATGGGAGCCGGACACGCTGGGGCTGTTCGAGGAGGTCGCCCGGCACCGGAACGCCGAAATGTTGTGCCAGACGTATTACCACAGCGTGGCCAGCCTGTTCGACGACCCCTCTGAATTTGAGGAGCAGGTGAGGCTGCACAGGCAGTTAATGAGAGACGCGTTCGGCGTCACGCCTGCAGTGATGGAGAACACTGAGTTCCTCTTCAACAACGCCATAGCAGAGTCGGCAAAGCGTCTCGGCTTCAAGGCGATCTACTCCGAGGGCGTGGAGCGGCTGCTGGGCTGGCGAAGCCCGAACTACGTGTACTCCTGTCGGGGCATAAATCTGCTATTGAGAAATTATCAGCTGTCGGACGACATCGCGTTCCGCTTTACTAACAGGCAGTGGCCGGAGTGGCCGCTGACGGCGGACAAGTACGCGTCCTGGCTGGCGGCGACGCCAGGGGATTACGTGAACGTCTTCATCGACTACGAGACGTTCGGGGAGCACCAGTGGGAGGACACAGGCATCTTCGAGTTCCTCCGGTGGCTGCCCCGGGAGTGTAAAGCCCGTGGTGTCGAGTTCTGGAAGCCCTCGGAGATCGCCTCTTTGCCGGCGGCGGAGGCGCTGAACGTCGAGGAGACGGTGTCCTGGGCGGACGTGGAGAAGGACATCTCGGCGTGGCTGGGCAACACGATGCAGCACATGGCGATCAAGGAGGTCCAGAGGGGCGAGGCTTTCGCCAGCGATAAAAAGACCTGGCGGCTCCTGCAGACCAGCGATCACTTCTATTATATGGCCTCCAAGTTCGGGTCGTGCGGGGACGTGCACTCGTACTTCAGCCCGGAGGCCTGCACCAACATCGAGGCGTTCGACATGTACATGCGGGTGCTCTCCGATTTCGAGCTGCGGGCGGCGCAGAAGATGAAGCCGAAGCAGGTGGCGATGGAGCTGAGGTGCCTGCCTCCCGAGCAGGCTTTCAGGTTCCGCACTCCCCGGGCGTACACGGGCTTTTCAGCTTATAGCCTGGACGATTTCGCCGACCTGCTGAACTTCGTGCCTGAGGACTCGCTGCAGTACCACCTGAGCCGGGACGACTACTCTTCCTGGATCAGGGACGTGCTGAACGATCCGGGGCTGGCCGAGGACGTGTCGAAGTGCGGGAACCGCATTGAGCTTTTAGAGGTGACAGACCGGAGGAGAAAGGAACTGTGGAGCCGCCTGAAGGGGGCAGGACCGGCGGAGCGGCGGAGGGAGGAAGTGTGGAGTCGCTCAAGATAGCCTTCTTCTGCTGGGAGTCCATCTACTCAGAGCGCATCGGAGGGCTCTCCCCGGGAGCCACCTACCTCGCAGAATCTCTCGCGGCTAAGGGCCATGAGGTCCATTTCTTCACCCGTGGCAGCGCGGACCGGACGATCAAAGGAGTCCAGTACCACTACGTGCAGCCCTTCGCCAACAACATCGTGGACTATTCGAAGAGCATGAGCGACCTGATGGTCCGGCGGTTCCGGGACTTCGACGCCCCGGCTTTCGACATCCTGCACTTTCACGACTGGCACGTGACCGAGGCGCTGCACCAGCTCAAAGACCGGACCACTATCTTCACCTTTCACTCCACCGAGTACGGCCGGGCGGGGAACCAGATCGGCCAGTGGTGGGAAGCGAAGGAGATCTCCGGCAAAGAGTGGTACGCCGCGCTCACCGCCAGGCGCATCACCGCTGTTTCCCACGTCCTCAAGAACGAGATCATGTGGCTGTATAACATACCTTTCGAGAAGATCGACGTGGTGAGCAACGGCATCTACCCGGAGGTCTACGAGGCGATAATCGACCCCGGCCGGGTGAAAGAGGCCTACGGTATTCATCCTTACGCGCCGCTGGTGCTGTTCGTAGGCCGGATGGAGTACCAGAAAGGCCCCGACCTGCTGGCCAGAGCGGTTCCGCTGGTCTTGAGGCACAGGTGGGATGCCAGGTTCATCATGGCCGGCCAGGGCACGATGAAGTATGAACTGCAGCAGATGCTCGCCGGCCTTCCGGTCCAGTTCCCCGGCTACATCCCGGACTCCGAGTACGTGCGGCTGTTGAACGCGTCGGACGCGGTGGTGATCCCCAGCAGAAACGAGCCCTTCGGCCTGGTTTTACTCGAAGCGTGGAGCGCCAGAAGGTGCCCGGTCGTCGCTGACGTGGGCGGCCTTTCGGAGAACGTCACCAACTTTACCGACGGCGTGAAAGTGTACCTGGATCCCGCCTCCATCGCCTGGGGTATCAACTACGTGCTGAGCGATCCTTCCCGCGCCGCCGCATATGGCAGGAACGGCCGGAGAAAGGTCGAGCGCCACTTCCTGTGGAGCGTCGTAGCCGGCAAAATGCTGGACGTCTACCGGAAAGCACTGCAATAGAGGCGGTTAGCGTTCCATGAAAATCTGGGTCAGGGAGGTGTTGAGAGGTCGGAGGGGAGGTCGGAGAGGCTCACGAAGTTCAGAGAGAACGTTCAAGCTGGGAGGTCAGGGAGGCCATTGAGTTCAGAGAGGAGGTTATGTGAGTACCCGGAGGTCAGAGAGAAATAACTTAAAAAATCCTCCCCAACCTTTCCACACTCCCAATCCTCCTCTCAGACCTCGCTACCCTCTCGAACCTCCCAGCTTGAAAATCCTCCCCCGCCTCCCGGTAACTCCCCGACCTCCAGGAGTTTTTCATCGGCTTAAATAGAAAAACCAGTTTTCATGAGGCGAGTGCTGCGTCAATTGTTCACCGCTGTCAGGCGCTAAGGTCGAAATCCCGTACTGTCGGGCCGTCAAGAGTATGCTGGCCGGGCATCTCCTGGATCAGCGGCTCCTCCCCGGTTTCCAGGTACAGGGTCACCGTTGCCGTGAATGGCACGCCCTCATAGACGTCGTCGATACTGTAGTTCCCCGACATGTCGATCAGCCCGCCGGTAGAGGCAGCGCCGACGGTGAGCGGCGCGTACTTCTGCTCCTGTGAGTAGTTGAGCCTGACCACGCCACCGTATGCGGTCCCGTCTGCCAGCGCTCTCCTCTCCATGGACGGCGGCTGCCCGTTCAATGTGACCCGGCCGTACATCTGCGTCTTCTCCGCCTCGTTTGACCTGTCCGGCGTCGGGAAGAGGCCCGCGATACCGGTGCGGGCTGTAGTTGTCTCACTGTCGCTATCACCCGGCAGCGAACCAGTATCCTGGTGCCCGATCCACCAGGCTGCGGTGCCCACGAGCGCCACGATGAACACGGTGGCTACTACAGTGAGCACTATCTCGATCTTCTTCTCTTCCATCTTAACCCCCCGAATATGCTGGAATTATATATAACAGAGAAAGTTTGCCTTGCATTTATAGCTTATGTTCAGGCACGTGAAACTATTGTAAAAAGAGGGGCGGCCGTGAGGCCGCTGTGGCTTAAAGAAGCTCTTTCAGCTTCCCGGCTATGATCTCCGATACGTCCACTATGCCGGACTCGTTGTTGATCGTGTTGGTGGAAACGATTTCTTCCATGCCCGTCCGGTACAATCCGGTCAGCGAGTCTATATCGCTGAGCACGGCGTGAGTGCAGGCCACGTTGACCTGTCCGGCTCCCTGGGCCTTCAGCGACTTGATCACGTCCTTGATTGTGCCGCCGGTGCTCACGATGTCGTCGATGATCAGCACGTCCCTGCCTTTGACTGCCATGCTCCGGGGCCGGTGCTCGATCTCCCTGGCCGAAAGCCTGTGCTTCTCCAGCACGTCGTAATCTGTGCCCAGCACCCTGGCCGCCGCTGCTGCCCACCGCTCGGACTCGGAGTCAGGCCCCACGACCAGCGGCGTGGTCAGGCCTTTGCCCGCCCTGGCCGCCAGCAGCTCGACGGCGCTGACCTCGTGGATTTTGATGCGGCTGAAGCTGGCCAGCTCTTCGATGCCGAGGCGGTGCAGGTGCATGTCGACGCCGACTATATCATTTACGCCGGCGAAGTCCAGCATCTTGAGCATGGTCCTGATGGCGACGGCTTCGCCTTTGACGTGCCGGGCATCCTGCCTCATGTAGCCGACGTACGGGATCACGGCGATCACCCGCTCCGCGCCCAGCTCTTTCAGCAGGTCGACTGTCAGCATCATCTCGACCAGCATGTCGTTCGGGTGGGGGTGCATGGTCTGGACGTAGACGACGGTCTGAGCCGGCGTATAGTCGCCCTCCACCACGTGAATCTCGCCGTCCGGAAACTTCTCGATGCTGGGGAAGTGGGCTTTAGTGCCCATCCGTCTGGCAATGCTTTTGGCGAGCCCGGGCACGGACGAGCCGGCGATAATGTCTGATGTCATGTCAATTGCTCCTTCATTGATAGTTGGGCGGGCTGGTTTAAAATCATTGTCGACATTCGGCCCGCGCCCGATAGAAACGGAGGACTTATTTTATTATTTAAAGCGGATAAATATGCTGATGGCATGAGAATAGGCTTTTTCGTCTGGGAATACCCCCCGAGGCTGATCGGCGGGCTGGGTACGTATGCGGAGTACATCACCCGGGACCTGGTGAAGATGGGCCAGGACGTGGTGGTGTTCACCCTGAACCCCGGACAGCTCAAGACCAGCGAAGTCATCCACGGGGTAGAGGTCCACCGGCCTCTCAACGTGGACGCGTCGAGCGTGCTGAGGCTGTTCGTGGGCAACGAACTCCAGTCGTGGGGTGACCAGCTCAGGTTTTTCAGCTCGATCTTCACCAACGACATCCTGTGCACCTCCAAGTTCGTGAACAGCCTGATCCGCAAGGACGGGGTCCACTTCGACATGGTATGCGTCCACGACTGGCTCGGGGGCATGGCGGCGTCCATCGTCAAGTCAGAGACCGACCTGCCGGTGGTCTTCCACGTCCATTCTACTGAGTGGGGGAGAAGCAAGGGCATGGGAAGCAAAGTGGTCAACGACATCGAGTACCAGACCTCCGTCGTGGCCGATCGCATCATCACCGTCAGCTACGCCATGAAGGAGGACCTCGTCAACCACGGGTGGCCGGGGGAGAAGATCTTCGTCGTCTGGAACGGAGTAGACCCTGAAGTCTACAGCCCCGGAGCAGTGAGCAAAGCGGAGGTCAGGGCGCTCCGCGGCAGGTACGGCATCAAGGACGATGAGTCGATGATCCTGTTCGTGGGCCGGCTGAACTGGGTGAAGGGGATCATCAACCTGGTCCAGGCAATGCCTGCCATAGTGAAAGAATACCCTAAGGCGAAGCTGGTCATCCTCGGCACCGGGGACGAGGAGGCGAACATCCGCAACCTGATCAAGCGGCTCGGCATCGAGAAGAACGTGATCTGCCGGTTCGAGTTCGTGCCCGAGCACGAGCGGATAGTCCACTACGCCGCCTGCGACCTCGGCGCTTTTCCCTCGGTCTACGAGCCGTTCGGCATCGTCAGCCTCGAAGCCATGGCGCTGGAGAAGCCCATCCTCGTCGGCGCCCGGGGCGTCTCCGGGCTGCGAGAGCAGGTGGTCATCAGTGAGCCCGGCCAGACCGGCATACACGTGGACGGCGGCAGCCCCTCCGACATCGCCTGGGGCCTCCGCCAGATCCTCTCCAGTCCCGTAAAAGCAAAGCAGTGGGGCCGCAATGCCCGGCAGCGGGTCATCGACTACTTCACGTGGGAGAAGGCCGCCCGGCAGACCATGGACGTATACGAAGGCCTGGTAGAGTCATACCATCGCGGCAGAAGGAAGTGACTGAGCAGATGAGCAAAGCATCTCGCAGCAAAAAGAGGCCGGCTGTGCCCGCAAGATCAGGGAAACCCGGGCCGGAGAGGGCTATTGCAGAGGCCCTCTTCAGCCCTAAGGACAAAAAACCCTACTATTTTAACGGCAAGCCTTTACTAAATTTACAGGAGCTTGTCGACTACCTCGTGGCCTTCACCGGCGAGGAAGGCCTGTGGGTCGCCTCGTGGCTGGAGTATCTGGGAGACCGAGAGGTGGCAGAGCGGATCAGGGAGAACCCCATAGACTTCAAACATATAGTGCGAGAGCGATACGATGAGCTGAAAGCCGTCGTGGAAAGCGCTCCTACACCGACCTAATGAGGGATATAGGATCCCCATCGTAGTACGGCTGTAATTCACCACAGAGGCACAGAGATACACAGAGACGCACAGAGGCTTAATTATTGAGGGATTACTACCTCATTATTTATAGAAAAATCTCTGTGCCCTCTGTGCCTCTGTGGTGAGCCGTTCTCTGTGTTTCTCTGTGCCTCTGTGGTAAACCGTTCTCTGTGAACCTCTGTGGTCAGCAGTACGCCCCGCAATCTGTTGTAAATATCTGTTCTCCTTCCCGGTAAACGTTATAATGGTTGCAGGCGAACAGTATGATTAATGTACGCAGGTTCGCTCGCCGATCCCCGTGGTGACATCGGGCAGGAAATCGTCTACGCCAGAGACGCTGGCTTCGACTACGTCGAGATCAGCATGGAAGGGCCGAACAGCACCATAGAGAAGCTCAGCCCCGGTGCGCCCGGCCTGAAGAAGCTCAAGGATGAGTATGGGCTGTTCTACACCTGCCACACTCCCTGGGGCTGGAACATCGGCAACCCGTACCCTAAGATCCGGGAGGCCACAGTACGGCAGGTGCTCGAAGTGATCGAGTTCGCCGAAGCCGTCGAGGCAAGGCTGGTCACCGTCCACATGCACACCCGGTTCGGCCTGTACGACCGGCGAGAGCTAATCAGGAACATGGCCTCCTCGCTCACCGTTTTATGCGACCGGGCGGAGAAGAGCGGGCTCGCGATCACAGTGGAAAACGTCGACCAGGCACCCGAAGACTTCAAAAAGCTGTTCGAACTCGAGCCCCGGGCCAGGTTCCACCTCGACATCGGCCACGCCAACATCTCATGCACGGGCTGCAACAACATCGTCGCCTTCATCGAGGCCTTCAAAGACCGCTTATACCACGTACACGCCCACGACAACAAAGGCGGCCACAACGTCGAAGCCGACCTACACCTGGCGCTGGGCATGGGCAACATCGACTGGCCCCGGGTAGTCAGAGCGCTAAAAGCGGCCGGGTACAAACACACCGTCACCTTCGAAGTCTTCACCCACAACCGGCAGTACCTTGAGATCAGCAAAGACCTGTTCAGAGATTTATGGGAAAACGTTTGAACCGAAGTTCGAACCACTATAACTGGAGACTTTTCACCACAGAGACGCACAGAGAAACGGTTTACCACAGAGGCACAGAGAAACACAGAGATTTTTCTTTAAATAACTGGCCATCAATCTCTTATTGAATAAGTCTCTGTGCACTCTGTGCACTCTGTGGTAACTATTACTCTGTGAGTCTCTGTGTACTCTGTGGTGAGAAATAGAGCGCCGTCCGCTGCGGTTATTTCATAGGCGCTTTAGGTATGACGATCACGCCTTCATCATCCCCCAGCTCTTCGGCCAGCCCTTCGTCGTATAGCTTCGCTACCAGCGCAGCCGCGCAGGCGTCTCGCTCATGCTCTGTTCTGGGCGAAGCCCCGAAGTCTGCGTGGCCGAGGATGCGCATGCTGGTTCTGGGGTGGACTTCTATAAGCCGGTATCCTTCGGCCTCCAGGATTTTTCTGAGGGCGACGCCTCTGAGGGTGAGCTGTTTCATGAAGGAGAAGCCGGGCGGGAAGACCCTGTGCCCCCGGCTGATGAGCATGCGGTCGCATTCTCTGATCTTGCGAGTGCCGCAGCAGGCGTCGTCGAAGCAGCACCGGCCCCGGGGAAGGGTGAGGGGAGCGTCGAAGGCGATCACCGCAGGATTAGCGTCCCGGATGTACTGTAGAATCTCCTCGTCGGACCTCAGGGTGGTACAGCTGTACTCGCCGTCAGAAAGGGTGCAGGCGCCCGTCTGGTTTTTGGGGAGCGCCGCGAGGTCTACGCCCACGTAGCCGCTAGTAGACGAAGGACCGCAGGTTTTTCTGGTATTCCTGCGGGGAGTAGTACTCGCCATTTTCGCCCCAGACTACCTTGAACTTGACTATCATGAAGTCCACATCCTGGTGTTCGTCGGTCACCAGCCAGACCTGCCTCTGCTCTCCCCGGGCGAAGTCGCCGACGTCGAAGATCTGGTAGTGGATGTTGCTGCCGCCGTTGTCCCGGATGGTCAGGATGATGTTGACGTTCTTCACGTCCTTGCTGTCGTGGTTCCAGACGAACATGGTGAAGTTTTCGTACTGGCCGTTGATGCCCCTCTCGGCGGTGAAAACCTTAGTGTCCACCGGGGCGATGATCAGCTCCACGGCTTCGCTGGCCCGGGAGTTCGTCACCACTACCTGGGGAGCGTGGGTAGCTGCTGAGTTTGGTGCCGGGGTGGGGGTTGGAGTGGGGGATACCGGGCCGTAGATCACGTACGGGGTCGGGCTCGGCTTGCTCAGCGGATTGACGATGTCCGTGCAGCCGCCCGCCGAAACAGATAGCGCCGCAATTCCCAGAACCAGTGCGATTATCAGTGCTTTTTTCAGTATATAGCCCCCGTCTATATAGGGAAACCACGCCTGAGATATAAACATTACGTAGAAACAAGGTATCGATTCGCTGCCATTCGGTATTGTGTAAGACGCTTGCAGGCAAAGTGATCCGGGTCCGGTGACGATAATAGTTGTCGACACAAGGTACGATCCAGTGTCGAAAGTCAGGAAAACTTTTCCGGAAAAGGTTTTCCCGGCACCCTTTCCAAAACTTACCGACACGTATAATATCTTACAGCGGCGAGTATTACAGTACGAGATACAGGGGATTTTATGACCGAGATCAAGAACCGCGCCAGCTTCGGTATCGCTGACCTTGACAACGCTCTCGACGGGGGCATCCCGAGAGGCTCGCTGATCCTGCTGGAAGAGGACACGGGCGCCAGGTCGGGCATCCTGCAGACCAAGTTCGTCGCGGAGGGCCTGCTGAATAACGAGTACTGTTACCTGTTCAACATGGAGCACCCGCCCCAGGCGATCATCAACTCTCTGAGCACCTTCGGGCTGGAGCCGGAGGAGCACATCACCAACGGGCAGCTGATCGTCATCGATGGTTTCACCGATGCCTTTGGGTGGGGAGAGTTCGTCTCCAAGTGGAAGTACGTGTGCCACGACCTGTCCAACATCAACGAGGTCAGGGACGCGGTCAAGCAGGCGACGGCCGAGGTCGAGCCGTACAACAACCTGCGCGGCATCGTGGACTCGCTGACGACGCTGCTGCTGTCGAGCGACTCCGAGCGGGCCATCCTGCACTACATCCACCACCAGATGGCCACCCAGAAGAACAACGGCACCACTTCTCTGTTTACGATTCACATGGGAGCGCATAGGCCCGAGCTGGTCAAGGCGCTGGAGCACATCGTGGACGGGGTAATCTGGGTTTCCAAGGTGGACATGGAGGACAATCCCCGGGACGTGCTGCAGATCCGCAAGCTCCGGGATTCTCACTATTCGCCCCGCATGTACTACTTCAACGTGGATGACCACGACGCAACCTTAGAGGAGATGCACCCGGGCAGAAAGTAGCCGGGGCATCTGTACTTCTTTTAACGAATTCCGGGGCCTACAGATCTTCAGGCAGGCCGTGATGACGGAAATTTTGAGAGGTATCCTGCGGTAGCTGCACACCGTTCCCATCGATGGCATGCCCTTCAAAGTATCCCTTGACGAGCTGCCGGCGGGCACCCGGCAACCACCGCCAAGGATGCTGCATAGGCCTCGGAGCAGACGGCGGCTGACTATTTGTTATATCGCTCCCGTAAGGTGTTTTTATGTTGACTGCCCTGACATTTTTTCATTTTCTCGTCCGTATGAGAATTACTATGCCGAGGAGAACCGTGACAATAAATACGGCCATACCTGCAAGGCCAAGGTTCAAATCTGGCTGTGACTGACTACTTCCATCGTTACTGTCTACAGATAGTTTATCCTCAGTCACGGGGAGTTCCGTAGTATTAGAATCCTGTGAATCGACTGTGCCTTTGATTACTATCAAAGGCTTGACGACAGTTTCTGATCTTTCACCGTTACCGACAGCGCCGAAAATGTTCTTTCCCCATCCATATACCGTCCCATCATCTGACAGTGCAAGCATATACGAAGCTCCTGCCTTGACCGATACTATATTGTTTAAACCAGGTACTATCACGGGCCGGATACTATCCCGGCCGAATTTCAGCCCGTTGCCAAAGCGGCCCTCCTGGTTCTCACCCCATACCCAGAGCGTACCATCATCTTTCACGGCCAGCGAGTTCCGGGCACCTGCAGAGACTGAGGTGACGTTGTACAGGCCACCCGTTTTCCCGGGGACAAGCCTCTCGCTGCCTAAGTTTGATACGGGCAACATCATGCTTAAGGTGTCTTCCGCAGGATCTCCGAGCTGACCCTGCCCATTGTTACCCCATGTCCACACGGATCCATCGCTTTTCAAAGCTATCGAAGTGCCGTATTCCCCGGTATCTATCGCAGATACGTTATTGATGGATATCCTGACTGGCAGGCTCCTGATCTCTTTAGTCCCGTCCCCGATCTGACCGTATTCGTTTATGCCCCAGGCCCATACGGTGCCGTCACCTGTAATGGCTTTAGAGCCCATGTAGCCTGCAGAAATTTCTTTGACGCCGGACAGTCCTGGGACTTGTACCGGTGTCAATTCGTCATGGCCGACATTATCGTTACCAATCTGCCCGAAAAGATTACACCCCCAGGCCCATACGGTCCCGTCTCTCTTCAGCGCCAGGTTGTGGCAATCGCCTGCGGAAATGGCAACCACCTCGCTCAGGCACTGTACTTGAACCGCTTTCGAACTGTCGACTCTCGTCCCGTCTCCTAGCTGGCCGTATTCGTTGTCACCAATCGCCCACACGGTTCCGTCGTCCTTGAGGAACAACGCGTTAAAAACGCCTGCAGAAGCCGCAGTTATGTTAGTGATGTCGACTAAGACCGGTTCATCAGACCGGAACGTGCCATCCCTGGTATCGCCCCACATGAACACCGTACCATTGTCATTCAGGGCGACAGAAACATCCGCTTGTGCATCGATCGACACCACCTTTGAAAATGCCGTGGCAGGCATCAGGATGACGAATGCAGATAGCAATACTGTGATGCATAGTATTTTTCCGATAACACAAAGATATGTCTTACTCATGGTCTTACACCTCGTCTGATCTGGAGAAGATGATGCAATTTAACGCTACGATGGCGATGATCTCCAGCAGCATGAATAAAATATACGGGGCTGCAGCGCTGAGCCAGACATAGTACGGCACCGTCGTATCGATAAGCAGCTTAGCTTTGTCGACGTGAAAAATCGTAAAATACAGCTCGTGCGGGCTCAGTATCTTAAACGACCCCAGGTACCTGGTCAGGCTCCCTTCCCATTCGACGAATAAGAACGTTATCGTAACGGCAACTCCCTCGAGCAAATTTTTACACGCCAGCCCGAACAGCATGGTGATCCCGGACACCAGAGCACACTCCATCGAAAGTATCGCGATCAACGATACAGCCCTGATCAATAATTCGTCCATCAAGCCGGGTATCCCGTTGAATAGCATATGCATTAATAACGAGCCTGCCAGAGTGACAGTGATTAGAATAATCGAAAATAGGTTGATGCCGACGAATTTTCCAATCAGGACGTCTCGGCGATATACCGGTTTGGAGAGTAATACGTTCAAAGCGTGCGAATTTTTATCGTCAAGCACTGATAATACACCAAAAAACATGGCGGTGATGGCGCAAAATAACGATGTGTAATAAAATACGTCTCCGATAGCAATGCGTATAAACACATCCCCTTCTCCTGGCTGGCTTACCCATGCTTGATCAAAAAATTGGCTTCCGTAACCAGTTAAAAAAATGTTAACAATAAATATTATGTATATAATGATCACAAATGGGCTCTTATATATCCTGCCAAGCTCGTTGAGGGCTATTTTTGCTATGATGCCCGTTACATTTTGATTGCCCGTCATACTATATCCCTCCTCATAAATACCATGTAGCATACTATGACCGATAAAAAGAGGTAAAGGCATAGCCTGATGACGTAACTGCTCAACGATCCGATAACATCACAGACGCCGTAAATCGGGCTGAAAATGTTACTGTTATTAATTATTAAGCCTATAACTCCTTTCGGTGATAACAGGACGATGAAGTATTCAATTGCATCCATGTTTACTGGCATAATTGAATTTATTATGTGAGATATGGTTTGAGTTACGTTAACACCGACTATGAAATCGAACATCTCAACTATCAATGTGGATATGATTAACGCAATCGCCTGTTTGTCTACGATGATCGCGACGGTCATCGAAAGCGTGACAAAGATGAGATCGTAGATCAGCGACAGCAGGTAGACAAAAGCGATCTTTGCCGCGAAGTCGAGGATGAAGGTAGAGATATATTCCCCGGAAAGCATGAGCAGCCCCGATACGTATATGAGCAGGGCGAACCCGAAAACGAGAGACATAAAGCAGCAGGCCCCGAGGAGCTTTCCGTTTATGATCGTGTCTCTGTACAGCGGCTTGACGATTAGAGTATTTAGGGCGTGATTTTTCTTTTCGTTAGCTATGCTGGAGAACCCGATGATAACGGAGAAAAAGCTGCCGTAAAGCGTCAGCGTGCACATGGCTGAAAGAACGGAACTACTGAACTCTATGTTTTTTATCAGGCCGCTCGAAAGGGCATGATGATATTCGTACAGGTTTACGCCGACGTAAAGTAGCAACACCGCAGCGCCCAGCAGTACAATTTTACTGTTGATAAGGTCAACGCACTCTTTTTTTGCGATACTACCCAAGTTGCTCACGTTTAGCCTCCGAAAAAAGAAAAAAGAAAAAATATTAAGATCTGGTCATACGCTGCGCTGTGTTGAAGTCGGTACCCTTCCAGTACGGGTTATCGTCTTTATACAGGTGGTTGTTGTTTAACGTATCAGTGTATCCCGAGTAGGGCATATTCACTGCACCGGAATACATAGACACCGTACTACTTACACCGTAATACGCTGGCAATGTGCCTGAAGATTCGAAGGAGCCGCCACCTGCACATCCAGAACTCCACTGGCATTTGTAAAACAGTGGAGCGGAGTAGTCATTCTTCCATTCGTTTCCCCACGACAGGGTTACGCCGTTGCTGACGGAGATCGTCTGACTGATGGTACTTCTCCACTGCGGACTGTTGAAGTCGTTTGCTCTTGATTTTTCTATTCCGTCATTACTACTCCAGGAGTATGCAAACGCGTTTCCGCTTGCAATCACCGAAAGTAATAATGCTGATATGATCACTAATGGTAGTTTGTACTTAAGCATTGAATTCCTCCTTTGGGGGTATTCAGTCTTTTGTCTCGGATGGCTTACGCCTGCCAGGCCGATATTGGACCTCTGTCTGGCGGCCTGAGCCTTCCGGCCTATTCGTAGCATCTCAAATGCACTCACATCGCTTTTATGTCTCTTTAATCCCCTCCTTTTGATGTGCAACTCTCGTGGCAAGCATTACATCATGCGCTCGGGTTGCATGTACTTGTTATGGCTTCTCTGGTATTTATATCGGGGAGGGCAGATACTTTTGCAATTGTTAAAAGCCGTAAAATCGTATGCCGTCGTTTTCCTCCAAGGGCTGAAAATGCCGCTTTTAAAATAATTATTTAATCGTTAACGTTTTGTGACATAAATTATATGGCTACCTACTTTTATACACCAAACTGATGCCAATGGGTGAAGAAAGCGATTATGAGGACTACTGCCAGATCATGTATGCAATGCGAAAGAGCGTCGTTCGTATGAAAATTCTCGTCTACCTGTTCGTCTGCGGCGAGCCCCGCAATATTCAGCAGATCACGAATGTAGTAGGCACGTGGCCCTCCCATGTCAGGGGGGCTATGTGGGGCATGGGAAAGCGGTATAATGCTGAGAGCTCGCTGCTTGCCAGAGGCCTGGTCGCCCGGCTGTCCGGAGATATTAATTCTAATGTCACGACCTATACTTTAACTGAAAAGGGCAGGGCCTATGTCCTCCTTATATGTACCACACCTGAGTTTAACCGGAGTGTAAGAGCGATTATCGAGCAGTTCACCTGACTGCTGACAGAAGAGCTAATATCCCGGGGGAACAACTTTATACAAGGTCAATGTTCATGAAGGTTATTTTCCTCGGGACCAACGGCTGGTACGACAACGAGACCGGCAACACCGTCTGCGTGCTGATCGACGCCCCGGAGGGCTACATCCTCCTTGACGCGGGCAACGGCATCCACAAGCTGGACCGGTACATGACCGAGGATAAGCCCGCCTATCTTTTTCTGAGCCACTTCCACCTCGACCACATCGGGGGCCTGCACACCATCGTCCGGCTAAATTTCCCCCGGGGCCTGCAAATCTTCGGCCAGGAGGGCACCCGGAAGATTCTCGGCGATGTCCTGCGGCAGCCGTACTCGGTGCCGATCGACGGCATGCCCTTCAAAGTCGATATCCGGGAGCTCCCCGAAGACCTTGCGGCAGTGCCTTTCCTCGAGGACTTCAGGCCGCTGGTGCACGTTTCCCCGTGCACGGGCTTCCGGTTCCGGCTCGGGGGCAAGGTCATCACATACTGCACGGACACCGGATTGTGCGACAACCTGATCGAATTGGGCAGGGATGCAGACATTCTCATCACAGAGTGCTCGGCACTCTCCGGCCAGCAGCGTTCCTCCTGGCCCCACCTGGCGCCGGAGGACGCGGTCGTCGTCTCGAAGAAGTCGGGGGCAAAAAGGGTGGTGCTGGTGCACTTCAACGCCTCGCTCTACCCGACGGCGGAGAGCCGGCGGCAGGTGCAGGCCTTCGTCGGCCGGGAGGCGGACAACGTCACGATCAGCCATGACGACATGATCATCGAGCTGTAGCCTTATTTTCTGATCATCACGTAGGCCAGGAAGCAGATAAACAGAATACTGATCGCTCCTGCGATGTATATGCCGGATCTGGAAATGTCGAAGGGCTGATGCTGCTGGCCTGCGGGCTTCAGGTCATCGATATTGCCTGTCGGGGCGAGGACTTTGGTGTAGAGGGAATGAGCGGCGGAGGAGCTATCCGTCATGGCGCCTGCGCCGATGCCATTAATGATGATGTTAAGGTCTTTTACCCTGATCACCGGGCTGGTGGGGGTGACTATCAGGCCGCTGCTTGCAGTGTGGTTGTCGTAGGTGGCGTTGATCACGCCTGCTCCGGCTGACTGGAATTTCAGGACGTACATGCCGTCAGGCCCGGTGATGGCGGTCGAGCCGAAGCCTGTGACGACGACGTTTTCCTGGGGATGGCCGTCGACGGTGACCCGCCCCAGAATTATGCTGGGCTGATCTGCCGCAGCCACCTGTGCTACCGCGCTGCATGTAAGCAGTACCAGTATTACGGCAGTTGCCACCCTCCATATTCCTGTCAATTCATGCCTCCACTACCCCTTCCAGATCATGGAATAAGCTACGTAGCCCACTATCGCCGCACAGGCGAGGGTCAGAAAAAGAAGCGCTCCGGCTGGCAAGTCCACGCTTGCATATGCCGGAGGCTGGGCGCTCACGTTAGCTTTCCAGCCGGGGAGATTCACGGCGTCCAGCAACGCACCGTCTGGCAAAACCGTGTCCGCCCTTACCGCAGTACGATTCCCGGTCAAATTGTCCTGGTCATCCGCCGCTTCAGTTTCTGACTCCAGAGGGGGCGGGTTCAGCTCCCGGTAAGAGATGCTAAGCGGAGGCGTATTGGGTGCCCGTAAGCCGGGCGGCTCCTGAGCCAGGGCTGGTGCCGGCACCGGTGTAGATGTTGGAGTGGGCGCTGGTGTAGGCGCTGGTGTTGGCACTGGTGTCGCGGCAGGTGTGGGCGTAGGCGAAGGAGCAGTCGATGGGGCTGGAGCCGGTGTTACTCGGGGCCCTTTCCTGCCCTTCTGCCTATCCTTATATGCATTGTCTTTCCCGTCCTTTACTTTGGTCTCTTCCTTATCGTCCTCACCGTCGTCTATGTCCCCCATGTCCTTAACTTTGGTCTCTTCATCCCCCTTCCTGTCGTGGTTGTCCTTCTCCTCCCTCTTCTCTTTATCTTTGTCTTCTCTGTCCTTTACTTTGGTCTCTTCTCTATCGTCCGGTTCATGGTCGGTGATCAGAGATGTAAGGAAGCTTACGAGGCGGCTGCCGTCGCCGTCGTAGCCGGTGTGTTTGGCGATGGCCGCCGGCTGGGCCAGTGTGCCGAGAAGAAGTGCCCCGACGATAAGTAGTGTCACATATCTTGCCCTGATCATAATGAACCTCCCTTAGCACACGGACCGCTGAAGCAGTCAAAGATCAGCATGCGCTGTCGCAGACATACGTTAGCTAACGAACATTTAGTATAAAACAACTTTATAAATGTTATTAAATAAAAACCCAATATATTAGGCCGGCGGCGGTAGTACCGCAGCTTTCAGCCCTTTCTTATCACCGAGTAGGCCACAAACCCGACGTAGGCTGCACAGGCAACGATCAGCGCGAACAGCGGGATATCCACAGGCAGGGCTGGTAAACTGGCAGCAGTTCCAGAACTGGTATTTGGCTTCCATGATAGAGCGCCGGCGTCCTGGGCCAGAGCAGAACCGCCTCCGGACAGGCCTGCATCCGTTACCTCAGCAGCAGTGGTGGCATTTGACTGGTTATCCTGCAGTGCTAACGTATTGTTTCCGCCTGCGTTATCCCTTGTCATGGCCCACGAGATGTCAGCCGGAGGCCACACCACCGTTCCCACAGGTAATGAGTATCCGGCGACAGGCGTATCGGTCGGAACAGGCGTGGCTGTTGGCGAAGGAGTAATTGTAGGTGTAGGTGTGGGCGTGGGTGTTATAGTTGGGGTAGGTGTTGCGGTCGGAGCATGCGTGGCTGTTGGCGTAGGTGTAATTGTCGGAGTTGGCGTAACGGTGGGCGTGGGTGTGATGGTGGGAGCAGGGGTAATAATTGGGGTGGGTGTTATAACGGGCGTGGGGGTGGGCGTTACTACTGGCATGACGATGTTCAGGTTCACTTCGGGGTAGGGCGGATTCAGGAATGTCAGCTCTCCGCTTTCCACCGAGTATCCGGCAAATGTTGCAGTAATGGTGCCCTTGCTGCCATTAGGGATGGACGGCAGCTCGTATCTGCCCTGCTCATCTGTGACGTCGAAAAGGCCGAAGCCGCTGACGTAAACGCCGTGCTGCGGAACGCCGTTCACTGTGATGCAGCCCCTGACGCTGCCCGAAGTTTCCTCGGCGAACGCGTGGGGCATAATGCTGCCCCAAACGGTTACGACTATCAACGCTGTAATTAGAGTAACATTGATCGCTTTGCTCATCGTCTGCCTCCGCTTATCCGACAAGCTACTCTACGCTAAACATTTATATAATAATTACATGATATTTAACAGGCTGGCGGCGTCGTTTCCCGAAAAGTGTGGAGGAAAAGGGCCGGGGCCAAAAAAATAACGGATAGCCCGGCCGGCCGCATGATGTGACATCTGGCTGCTGATCGGCTATTTTTTCCTGAACGCCAGCATATAGACGGTAAAGCCTGCTACTGCAACCAGTAGTATCAGAAGTGCCGGGTATAAAAGTCCCGTTGTCGAGGAAGGCGTGGGTTCTGGCGCCGCAGAGATGTCGGCCTCCGTGAGGTTTCCTGGCGTAGTCTCCGATGTAACGTTCTCGTGGCTACCGTTCGCTATTTCAGTGACGTTAGAGGCTTCCGTATCGTTTATATCGGTAACCGACACCTCCCTGCCCGTAGTTCCCTCAACGCAGACCGTACAGGAGCCTGTGATGTTCCGGCTGATGCCGATCTTACTATACCCTGTCACGTTGACCTGGCCGGAGGTATTGCCTGAGGTCAGGTTAATGGTAGCCCGGCCGTCCGAGTCGGTCGCTATCTTCTTTTCAGCAGGCAGGTATCCGATCGTGTCGTTATCGGCGAAGAACGTAATCACGACCCCCGACCGTGAATACGGAGCGCCGTTCAGGTACAGCTGAGCCGTAATCACCGACAGGTTGCCTCCTGCCATGATCGTGTCAGGGTGCGCGCTCAGCCTGACCTCATCCGGCATGGGCACGTGCTGGACGACGAAGCCCGACGAGGCCCTGCCAGAGTCAGCTATGACGACATCAGCCCTGGTCGTCGATCTTTCTCCGACGCCGAACAGGTCGGACATGCCTTCGCCATATCCTGCCAGGCTGGCATAAACCCGGTAGACGGGACGGGGGTAGTCCCCTGCCACAGTGTTATTGACATGGGGGAACTGGAAATAGCCGTCCTCATCCGCCTGCCCCTCGTAGTACGCCTGGGATATGTTCGCCCCGTTCACGATCGCCACGTACGCTCCTGGTATGCCCTGGCCGGCATTCTGTGTGATCACTCTGCCGGTGACCGAACCATGGTTCGGGTATGCCGGATCCATGGGCGGGGGGCTGACCAGTTCAACTGAGTTTACGGCAAATGCAGGGCTCAGCCCGGTCATGATCAGAAGCAGCACCAGGGTGACGGGGGTAATTTTCGACAGGCCAGTCATATTTATCGTCGCATACCTGTAAATAATTCTGTATATATAAGGCTTCTATCATAATCGGTTAATTTATAGCCGCCTGTCCTTAAGTCTCCGTAACTACGGATGAAAAAAGCTGACGCCGGCGCCGGAACGCCAGCACCGGAGTTATAGCAGGCTCATGATCACGGGCACGATCTGCGCTATCAGCCCGCTGACGAGCAGCGCGAGGACGACGGTCAGGAGGGTGATCCAGGCGGTGTCCTTCCAGCCGAGGACTCTTTTGAGCATGGCGATCGAGGCGATGCAGGGCATGTAGATCGTGGTGAAGACCGCGAACACGTACATCTGCAGCGGCGTCATCGCCAGGCTGAAGTTTGCGGTGCCCGCCATGATGGCCAGCGTCTCCAGCGCCATCTCTTTCCTGAGGATGCCGAAGATCAGCGCGGTGGCGGTGAAGTCCGGGAGGCCCAGCCAGCCGGTGGTGATCGGGGAGAGCAGGCTGTTCATCAAGTCCAGGAAGCCGACGTACTGGAGCACGCCGAGGACCGCGCTGCCAGCGATGAGCAGCGGGAAGGCGACGTAGATGAACTCCTTCATCTGCATCCACGTCTTCTCCACAACGTCCTTGACCCCCGGAACCCGGAGCGGCACCATTTCCAGCACCAGCCCCATTTCCTCGCCCTTCACTATGCGCCCGAGAAGCCAGGCGACGACGACGGCGATGATCAGCATGAGGACGTAGATCGACAGCCCGGCCCAGATGGAGACGAAGCTGGCGACCAGGTCGAGGATGACGATGCTTCTCGCGGAGCAGGGCACCAGGCAGACCAGCGTCGAGGTGACAATCCGTTCTCTGCGGGTCTGCAGCGCCTTGGTCGACATGATGGCAGGCACGCTGCACCCGAACCCGAGGATCATGGGGATCATGGCCCGGCCGTGCAGCTTGAACCTGTGCATGATCTCGTCCAGCAGGAACGCTGCCCGGGTCAGGTAGCCGGAGTTTTCAAGCAGCGCCATGAGCACGTAGAAGGTCATGATGTACGGCACCACGATGCCGAAGCCTGCCTGCACCCCGATGAGGGTGTACTCGACGATGACCTGTATGAGTGGGTGCGCCGACAGCGCGGCCGTAACCGGTTGAAGTATGTATTGATCGAAGGTGCCGACGATCAGCTCTTCGAGGAAGCCGCCCACGAAGAAGACCGTCAGGAGCATGGCCAGCATGATGGCTGCCAGGATGGCGAAGCCCCACAGGGGGCTGACCAGCAGGTCGTCGATGCGCTCCCGCAGCGACATCTGAGAGGCGGGCTTGTGCCGCATGACGCTCCGGGCGATGAGGCCGGCTTCGCTGTACCTGTTGCCGGCCAGGATTTCCAGAACTGGCGCTTCGTGAGAGCTGGTGATCTCGTCCCTCATGATCGCCACAGCCGTCGCTATGTCTTCAGAGCGCCCCTCCGTGTTGCCGTGGGATAGCAGGAGGACGGCCTCATTCCGCCGCAGGCCCATGGCCTTGAGCTGTTCTATGTATGACTCGACGTGGCGATCGTAGCGCACGTGGCGCTGGCCGTCGGCAGCGTGCGGCGTACGGAACGCGTGCATCAGCTCTTCGAGGCCCGTGCCTTTCTGGGCCGAGGTCGGGATGACGGCGGTGCCCAGCAGGCCGGCGAACTGCTCATGGTCGATCTGTATGCCTATCATGGCCGCCTCGTCTACCATGTTGAGGGCGACGATGACCGGGGTATCCAGCTCCAGCAGCTCCAGCGTCAGGTAAAGGTTGCGCTCCAGCCTCGTGGAGTCGATCACGTTGAGGATGATGTCGGGCTTTTCCTCTTTCAGGTAGTTGAGGACAGTCTTCTCTTCCGGGTTCAGGGTGTCCAGCGAGTAGATGCCCGGCAAATCCGTAAGATCGAGCAGGATGTCGTCGTGCACCACCCGGCCGTGGGCCACTTCCATGGTGGTGCCGGGGTAGTTCGAAATCAGGACGCCGATGCCGGTCAGCCTGGAAAACAGTGTGCTCTTGCCCACGCTGGGGTTGCCAATGAGCGCTACCTTGAGCGCTTTTTCGGGCCTCATGGTATCACTTTAGGCGCGGTCTTCGAGACTAAAATCTTGCAGGCGATGTCCCTGCCGATTGCAATTTCCGATCCCTTGATCCTGACCAGCAGGCTGTTGGAGGGGAGCTTTTTCTTGACGTACACCGGCACGTCGGGCAGAAAGCCTAACGAAAGCATGTAGTCCCGGGTGTTGTTGTCTAAGGTGATCACCCTGATGACGCCCTCCTCGCCCTCGTTCAGCTCGAGCAAGGGCATCGAAACGCTGTCTGCCTTCTCACAGCATTCGCCCTTAGTGATGGGGTGGTCGTCAGGGCAGTACCGGGGGTGCCCGAGGTACGAGCAGATCCTCTCCATCGTGTTATCTGATACAGAGTGCTCCAGCTCACACGCCTCGTCGTGGGCGGTGTCGGTGTCAACGCCGAGCGTGCCTACCAGAAACGTTTCCAGCAGCTGGTGCTTGCGCTCCATCCTTATCGCCTCGGCGCGGCCTTCTTCGGTGAGCGCGGCGCCTTCGTAGGGCATGTAGTCGATGTACCCCTGGTCCCGCAGCTTCAGCAGCATCTCGCTTACGCTGGGAGGCTTGATGCCCATGGCCTGCGCGATGTCGCGAGTTTTTGCCCGGGCTCCGCCCCTCGTGAGGTACAGGATTGTCTCCAGGTACTCTTCTGTGATGTTTTTCCTCATAACAATCAGATGCAATTAGGTATGCCTAATGATTAGGCCTGCCTAATATTAATACTTTCCTATGTAAGTTGAGGGCATGCACATCGAGCAACATATGGGCCGATTGGCGGAATGACTGGCGGAATAATACACATATATATTTATTTTAATAAAATAAAGTAAGGAGGCTGGTGGCCGGTCGACATGGAAAAGGAGGCAACGGCTGAAGAAATGGCAGTAGAAGTCACCGATAGCCCGTCATTCGCCGGGCTGAGCAGCGATGAGGCGGCCCGGAGGCTGCAGGTTTACGGGCGGAACATCTTCTCGAAGGTCGAGGAAATCTCCTTTTTCAGGATAGCGATCAAAGAGATTCGGGAGCCGCTGATGCTGCTGTTACTGGGCGTGGGCGTCCTGTACAGCCTGTGGGGAGACCTGGAGGATGCGGCCACCATCGTCGTTGTCATAGTGCTGCTGCTGGCAGTAGAGATCGGTAACGAGTTCCGGGCCAAAAAGGCGATACACTCGCTGGCCAGGCTCGCCTCCCCGGTAACCCGGGTGATACGGGATGGCACGGTTCAGACCATCGAGACCGAAACCGTGGTGCCCGGGGACCTGCTCGTGCTGACGCCGGGTACGCTGGTCACTGCGGATGGAAAAGTTATCCGGTCGTACGGCCTGCAGGCCGACGAGTCCGCCCTGACGGGGGAATCGATGCCCCGGGACAAGTCTGACGGCGACCAGATTTTTGCGGGCACCATGATTATAGGCGGGGAGGGCAAGGCCGAAGCCCTGGCCACCGGGAAGGAGACGCGCATGGGCCGGATATCCAGCTCTGCAAAGACCATCGAGCAGCCTAAGACCCCGCTCCAGAAATCGATGAAGTCGCTGGCCAAGAAGCTGGTGGTCGTGGCAGTGTTCTTCAGCGTGACCATCCCGCTGCTCGGCTTCCTCCGGGGAGAGGAGCCCCGGCAGATGATCCTGACTGCCCTGTCCCTCGTGTTCGCCACCGTGCCGGAAGAGCTCCCGCTCATCATCACGATCGTACTCGGGGTAGGCGCCTTCACCCTATCCCGGAAGAACCTGCTGGTGAAGAAGATCAAGGCCGCGGAAGTGCTCGGCAACGCCACGGTGATTCTGACGGACAAGACCGGCACCATCACTTACAACCGGATGAGGGTCGCGAACATATACCCGGCCGAAGGCACGAAGGCAGTACTGGAGGCAGCTATGGGGGCGCAGACAGAGACTTCCACGTCTCCGACCGACCGGGCCATACGGGAGAAATGCCAGCAGGAAGGCGTACAGCCCCCCGAAGGCCCGGTGATCAGGCAGCGTGGCCTGGCTTCGGGGAAGAAGTCACGTGCCGTCCTCCGGGAGATCGACGGCCGTCTGGAGCTCTTCGTATCCGGGGCGCCAGAAGAAATCCTGGGGTCGGCCAGTGGCACCCCGGGCCCCGAAGTATTGGAAGCCATAGCGAAAGAGACTGGCGAAGGCCGGCGAGTCATCGCCATCGCAAGGCGCACCGTGCCTGCCGCTGATCGACCCCTGCCCTTCCCGGAGCTGGAAAGAGACCTTGCACTCGCCGGGCTCATCTCGATCGAGGACCCGCCCCGGAAGGAAGCCGGCGAAGCAATCGCCCGGGCCCGGAGAGCCGGGGTGCAGACCATCATGGTGACGGGGGACCATCCCCTTACGGCACGGCAGATCGCCGGCGCAGTCGGCATCCCCGCAGAAAAGGTACTCACCGGGGAAGATCTGGACGCGATGTCAGACGCACAGCTCATGGAAGCGATAAAGACCGTCTCAGTGTTCGCCCGCACCACCCCCGAGCACAAGTACCGCCTGGTCAGGGCGCTGCACCAGAACGGCGAAGTCGTAGCTGTCACAGGCGACGGGGTAAACGATGCGCTCGCGCTAAAGGGCGCCGACATCGGCATCGCCATGGGCGTCAGGGGCACGGACGCAGCGAAGGAGGCGGCCGACATCATCGTCGCGGACGACAATTACCGGACAATCGGAGACGGCATCTTCGAGGGCCGGAAGTTCTTTGACAACCTCAGCAAGGGCGTCAAATACTACCTCTCGGTCAAGTCCGCCCTCATCCTGATCTTCCTGATCCCCGTCGTCTTCAACGCGCCCTTCCCGTTCTCGCCTATCAACATCATAATCCTTGAGCTGACCCTGGACCTGATGGCGACCAGCACCTTCGTAGTAGAGCCCGCGGAGAAGACCATCTACACCCGGCCTCCCCGGGACCCCAAAAAGACGCTGGTGGACCGGCCCATGATGAAGCGGATCGCCTTCTCCGGCATCAGCCTCTTCCTGGCCGTAATGGTGCCCTATTCCCTGGCGCTGGCCTCCGGCGTCGAGCTACAGACCGCCAGGAGCATCGCCTTCTTCGCGTGGCTGGCCGGCCAGGTCTCCCTCGCCTACGTCGCCAGATCCGATCATGAGCCGTTATTGAGCCTGGGAGTCTTCTCCAACCGCATGCTCAACCTGATGCTCCTCCTCATAGCAGGCATCACCGTCGCAGTCATAGGCCTGCCCGGCCTCGCCGAGAGCATCAAACTCGCGCCCGTCCCGCCCGTCCCCCTCGCCGGGGTGATAGCGTTCGCCTTCTGCATGATCTTCTGGCAGGAACTGGTGAAGATGTGGAAGTTTAAGAGCTGGCAGTCCGGGAAATAGTGCCTGTGGAATCATGTTCTGTAGCGGAAACTTGCCCATGCATCCCGAAAACGTTCTACCCTCGGCGCCGGGACGCCTTGTACTTAGTTTGCAAAGGCGCAAGGGCGCAAAGACGCCAGGCACTCGCCTTATGAAAAATGGGATCTTCAGGTAGAGGCTATGAGAAATTAATAGTTGGCCCTGTATGGGTTGAAAATACCGCCAAGCCCGCCAAGAAGCCAAGCTCGCCAAGAGATAATTTTTCATGGAATGCCAGGAGGCCGGACACGTCAGGGGCTTTCTCGATCGGAACCACACCGATCACTAAAATTATTGCCTGGCGTTCCATGAACATCTGGGTCCGGGAGGTGTTGAGAGGTCGGAGGGGAGGTCGGAGAGGTTCATGGAGTTTAGCGAGAACGTTCAAGCTGGGAGGTCATGGAGGTCATGGAGGTCAGAGAGGAGGTTATGTGAGGTACCCTGAGGTCTGAGAGAATTAACTTAAAAAAACCTCCCAAACCTTTCCACACTCTCCAACCTCCTCTCAGACCTCTCCGCCCTCTCAAACCTCCCAGCCTGAAAATCCTCCCAGACCTTCCGGGAACTCCCCGACCTCCAGGAGTTTTTCATCGGCTTAAATAGAAAAACCAGTTTTCATCACTTATGCCTGATCAAGGTTCCGATCATCACCCGACTCTTTCCGACCTTGCGCCCTTGCGAATAAAAATCAAGGCGGCGGGGCGCCGAACTTTTCATGCATTTGGCTTGCGGACTAAGATTAAAACAAAAACTTTATCCACTGTAACGCCTGTAACGATATCACTGATAGTATGGACTTTTCCATCATCGTGCCCGCGCTGAACGAAGAGAAGCGGATTCGCCAGTGCCTCGACTCGATCAGGGCCCAGAAGACCTCCCGGTCCTGGGAGCTGATTGTCTCTGACTCGGGCAGCACCGACCGGACCGTGGAGATCGCCAGAGAGTACACTGATAAGGTGCACGTGTGCGCCGAAAAGGGCACCGCCCGTGCCCGCAATGAGGGCGCCAGGCTCGCCGAAGGCGAGGTCCTGGTCTTCATCGACTCTGACACGGTACTATTGCCCGGCTACCTCGACACGATCGGGAAAGCCTTCGAGAACAGGGATCTGATCGCCTGCTCATGCGCGTTCAAGTTCAGCAAGAGGAGCCCGAAGCTGCTGTTCGCTGAGTATGTGACAAACTCTTACTATATTCTGAGAAGCGTGTTCCGCGGCGCCACCCTGCCCGGGTTCAACGTGTGCATCAGAAGAGAAGTCTTCGAGAAGCTCGGCGGCTTCCGCCTGTGCCACCTGGAAGACCTTGACATGAGCATCAAGCTCCGGCGTATAGGCCGCACAAGGTATATCGCCCGGCGGAAAACGATCACCTCGTCCAGGCGCCTCGAAAAGGACGGCCTCTACGGAACGCTGAAATACTATATGGACCTGTTCGAGCAGACCCAGAACCGGAGGCTCGGGTTCCAGATCTTCAAGTTACATAAGACTGAGTACGAGGACTACGTCCAGAGAGATTAAAAGATCGTATCCCATTCACCTTCTTTAGAACCCGGCGCCGTTGCCGTCGGCACTGGCCGTCTCGTTTTCTCCATCCTCGTTACCGGCCAGATTTATCGTCGAAACACCCCCGATTAGGTTAAATATGTGTACTCCCAAACTCTTTTATTACAAACCCATGGAGTTGATCCTATGGTAACAGGGAGCAAAAAGCCTGAGGCATCTGCTACTAAGGTAAAGGCGGTAACTGCGAAGCCTAAGGCTACTGCAAAGGCAAAGACAACAGCATCAGAGACTGCAGCTTCGAAGACGCAGACTTCGAAGCCAAAGAAGACAACTACAACCGCGAAGCCTAAGACTTCGGCTAAGCCTAAGGCTTCAGCGAAGACACAGACTTCGACGGCAAAGCCGAAGCCGAAGCCGAATCTTAAGGCAGCTATTGCCCCCCGAAGGGTCGGCGAGATGGTCTACAACGACGAACTGCTCGAGTCGATGGCCGAGATGATCCTGTATGGCAGTAAAGCCGATCTAACCCCGGCTCTGCCTGAGATCAAGAAACAGCTGTTCGACTACGACATTTATATGGTGTCTTTCCTGAGCGACGGGGAGATCGGTGAGATCGGAGGGAAAGTGGCGGAGCTGTCCGGGGCCGATGCGGCGGACCTGACGGCGAGGCTACTCACGATCCGGGAGAGCGCCAGGGCTTTTGTCGCCATAGCTTGCAAGCACAACTCGGTGAGGGCGTTCATCGACCGGGCGATCGAGGCAGACGGAAAAGAGGCCGGTATCAGCCGCCTTAAGGAAGCCTTCCTGACCGGCGAGTACTGCATAGCGGACGTCGACCCGGCCACCTGCGAAGGCTTCCTGATGCTGTTCTGAGCGCGATAACATCGCGCTCTTTATTCGACTGAGACGTATTACTCAGTGGTAGCGGTTGCCATCATCTTTTTGTACCTGGATGCCCTTTTTTACCATGAATGGTCACGACATCGAAGCTTTTCTGCCCGAAGTGCGGTAAGGAGACAGAGGCCGAGGGCTTGTGTAATGCCTGCTTTGCGGAGAAATACGTGGTTTTCCAGGTGCCACAGACCCTGGACGTAAAGATCTGCGCCAAATGCCCCTCCTACAAGATCGGAGAGCTATGGGTAGAGACCAGCCTCGACAACTACGAGGACCTGGCGAAGAAGGCGGCCG
Organism: Methanocella arvoryzae MRE50; assembly: GCF_000063445.1. Taxonomy (NCBI): domain Archaea; kingdom Methanobacteriati; phylum Methanobacteriota; class Methanomicrobia; order Methanocellales; family Methanocellaceae; genus Methanocella; species Methanocella arvoryzae. The sequence goes on along the minus strand of NC_009464.1, from coordinate 1,587,785 downwards.
CCAAGACAGTCCGCGCGGCCCTGTCGGTGAGCAAAGAGGTGGACCACCCCCAGATCACCGTCGTGCCCGAGTTTACCGGCCCCTACGTCTTAGTTATTCACGTGACCGTCACCGGCTCGATCGAGGGCAGGCCTGTCTCGACCTCGGCGGACGTCGAGGGCAGGATCCGGAAGGAGACCTGCGACATCTGCTCCCGCATGGCAGGCGGCTACTACGAGGCGGTCATCCAGATCAGGGCAGAGGGCAGGCTGCCGACCAAACAGGAAGTCGACCGGTGCCTCAAAATTATAGAGAACGTGTTCGTCCGGGCGTCGAAAGCCGGGGACCGGCTCGCCTTCATCACCGACGTCTTCCCGCTGCCCGAAGGCGCGGACCTCTACGTGGGCTCCACGACATGCGCCCGGCAGGCGTCACGCACCATCATCGACGAGTACGGCGGGTCCCTCATCGAGTCGCCCAAGCTCGTGGGCGCCGTGGGCGGAAAAGGAGTCTACCGGGTCACCTTCGCGGTGAGGCTGCCCGAGATCGTCGCCGGGGACATCGTCCGCATGCGCAACCAGGTAGTCCTGGTGGAAAAGCTGGGCAAGCGCACGTCCGGCGTCGACCTGACCACCGGCCAGAACACCTCAGCGCCTGAAGACCTGAAACTTGAAAAGATCGCGAACCGCTCCGAGGCCACGAAAGTGGTGATCGTATCCGAGGAGGGCGACTCCGTCCAGCTTCTCGATCCCGAGACCTACCAGGCGGTCACTATCCGCAGGCCGGCTTTCCTGAAGGCCGGGCCCGGCGACGAGGTGCCCGTGATCAAAACGAAAGACGGACTTTTCATACTGCCCGGAGGCGGCCGTGGGAAAGAATAACTCTAAAATGATGAACGCTCACAGGGGAAAGCCCATCCCCTCCAATCCTTTGAAATCTGTTCTAAAAGATCTCACGCCCGAAGAAGAGGCGGCACTGCCGAGAGGCTGGCAGCTGATCGGCGAAGTCCTGCTCGTCCATATACCGGAGGTGCTCCGGCCCCGCAGGGCGGAGCTGGGTGAAGCGTTGTTAAGCCTGTACCCGCGCTGCAAGACCGTGGTCGAGACGAAGCGCATAGCGGGGGAGTACCGGGAGCCGATCATAGATATCATAGCCGGCAACGGCACCGAGACCATCCACAAGGAAAACTACGTCCTCTTCAAGCTGGACGTGGCCCGGATCATGTACAGCCAGGGCAACTTCTACGAGCGCAGGCGCATGTCCACCGTCGGCAAAGACGAATACGTCGTCGACATGTTCGCCGGCATCGGGTACTTCACCCTGCCCATGGCCGTCCACTCCAGGCCGAAGCGGATCGACGCCATCGAGATCAATCCTGTATCCTTCGGATACCTCTCCGAGAACGTCCGTCTCAACAAGGTCGATGGCATCGTCCACCCGGTACACGGCGACTGCCGGGAAAAAACGCCCGAAGGAGTCGCAGACCGGGTCCTCATGGGCTACGTGGGCACGACGCACGAGTACCTGCCCTGGGGTATTAAAGCCCTGAAGCCAGGCGGTATCATACACTACCACGAGACAGTGCCCGAAAAGATCATGTACGAGCGGCCCGGCCAGTACATCACGGCCGCCGCAGCGGCCCAGGGCCGGAGGGCTGAGGTACTGCAGACCATCAAGATCAAGAAGTACTCCCCGGGCGTGTGGCATGTGGTCGTGGACGCTAAAATATTATAACTTCGGCCCCGGGCAGCCTTGTTTTTAGTTCGCAAAGAGTCGGATGATGATCTGAGTCTTGACCAGGTATAAGAGATGAATATCTGGCTGTTTCCCTGATCTGCGCATATATCACCGCCAAGCTCGCCAAGGGGCCAAGCACGCCAAGCTATAATTTTTGATGATCGGTGCGATTCCTATCGATAAAGTCCTTGGCGTGCCTGGATTCTTGGCGTTCCATAAAAAATTAGCTCTTGGCTAGCTTGGCTCCTTGGCGGGCTTGGCGGTATTTTCGACTCACACAGGGCCAACTTTCGATTTTTCATAGTCTCTACCTGAAAATCCCCATTTATCATCCAGCGAGTGCTTGGCGGCCTTGCAACCCTCGCCGTAACAACGAGTTTTCATATGACACAAAGGCGCAAAGGTTTTTCAGAGATCCCTTTGCGTCGCTGCGCCTTTGCGTCCTGGCGAATTAAAAACAAGGCGTCATGGCGCCGGGACCATGTTTATCTTCTGGCTTTTACCAGCATCAGAGCAAGCAGTACACTGGTTGCTATCAGGAACTCAAAGCCAGGGGCAGGCGCTGGCATGGCGGTCGGCGTGGTAGCGGGCAAAGGCGTTGCAGCGGGCGTCGGGGCCGGTGTCGGCGTGGGCACTCCGAATCCATCAAAGATTTTCACGGAAGCAAGCTTTTTGCCGCTCGCTTCGTACACCCACAAAATACCCTCGCCGTCTGCCTCTATGAACGTCGGCACGGTGCCGTTACCGAGTTCTGCAGCGGCGAACCTGCCATCGTCCGGGTAGAACTTGAGCACTCTGCCATTGGCTGAGTCAGTCACCCAGATGCTGTCGTTGACCGTGGTCAGGTATGCCAGTTTCGGCAGCCGGCCGTCCACTGTCGTCATGTTGTACTCTTCAAAGCTGAACAGGTCGGTGTCGAACATGCCCAGCTTGTTCGGGCCCGATTCGACGAACCAAAGCCTGCCTTCACTGTCTATGGACAGGCAGGTCGGATATGCCTCCGGGGTCGGGATCTCGAACTCAGGCACTGTGTCGTACATGCGGTAGTAGGTGCCGACCTTGTTTGCCTTGTTCTCCACGAACCACACGTTCCTGAGGCGGTCGATGTGGATGTCGAAGAGGTACGAGTCCATCTTGTAGGCGAAGTGGTCGGAAAACTCGTTCGTGACCAGGTTCAGCTCTCCGACTTCTTCCTTGCAGCCTATCCAGAGCGTGTCGCCTTCCCTGATGACGCTGGAAGGCGCCATTGGGCCGGGGAACGTGAAGGTGGCAGTGTGGTTCGTAGCAGGCGTGTAGGCGCCCACCCGGTTGCCTTTCAGGTCTGCGAACCACGCATTGCCCTCGGCGTCGACGCTCAGGCCGGAGAAGCCGGCGTTCTCGAAGCCCTTGATCGTATACTGGCTAAAGCTCCCGTTCTCCCGGGATAAGCGGTAAATTACGGGCGGGCTGTCCTGGATTAGCCACACGTCTCCAGAGGCATCGATGGCCATCGCGGTGGCGCCGGCATTCTCTGCGGGCAGCGGGTACTCTGTGACTGAATAAGTCTGATCGGCGGCAGCTATCGCCGAAAATAAGGCAGCCGATACGATTGCTAAAGCGATCAGGATGAGCAGGCGGCGTCCGGCCATTAAACAGACTCGAGCCCTATCCTATAAATAGATTATACTTGACAGATCTGCACCGTATATCCGGCAGGTATCGGCCTCCCCGATTCGTCACCCGGGCAGTTTTTGAATTCGCCGCTCAGGCCGCACCCTGTCCAGCCTGCGAGGGCTCTTCCAGGGTGCTCTGGCTGCCCGAATAACCGGTCCCCGGCAGCCAGTTTCCCTCGGCGTCGATGAGCCAGCTGCCATCCGGGCCCTGCAGGTATATTGACTCGCTGGTCCCCAGGCTGTAGATGGCTGTCTGGTTATTGGCTCGGCCTGTCTTCCGGGCTTCCCTCTCGTCCTGCAGGACGATGCTGACGTCGAGGTAAAGCCTGCCGCCGTCGGCCCAGCCGCCCGCGTACCGTGCCGGGTCAGCCATCTCCTGCCAGGTCTCCAGCATGTATTGTCGCAGCTCCACACTCACGGCCTCATTGTTGTCGAAGACCCTGCTGTACCCCTGCAGCGAGACAGCGTAGCCGCTTTTCGGCGTCGCGCCGTAGAGGGGGTTGTACGTAAAGCCGCCCTGCTCCCGGACCCGGGTCGCTAAGTCATCGAGTGTCAATCGTTCCCGGATAGCGCCGCATTCCAGATAATAAGCGTCTGCGGCATGCGATCGGTGAGCGTCCAGGGTATAGGCTGGCCTGTAGTCCCCTGACGAAGTTTGCCATCCGCCATCCTGGCCGGTTCCGCCGGCTATAACCACTGCCAGACACGCCAGGAATACCAGAGTTATTGCACACGTAGAAATGAAGAACCTGTCACTCATGCTACCCTGGAAAAAGAATGGGAGGCCTCAATGATAAAGCCTCCACCAGCCTCCGCCCTCTTTAATTAAAGAACGTCTTCGAGACCTTGTAGTAGCCTTCCGGCACGGTCTTCAGTTCCTTGACCGCTTCCTCTATAGGCACGGCCTCGACCTTTTCGCCTCGTAGAGAGGCCATCATGGCAAACTGGCCCTTCTCGATCATCTCCACGGCCTTGTAGCCTAGCCTCGTTCCCAGCACCCGGTCGTAGGCAAGCGGGGAGCCGCCTCTCTGCGTGTGGCCGAGCACGACTTCTCTGGTCTCTAAACCGGTGCGCTTCTCGATCTCCTTTGCCAGGGCCTTGGCGACTCCGCCCAGCTTGACGTGGCCGAAGGCGTCCGTTTCCCTGGATGCCGCCTCCACGTCGAAGTCGGAGAACAGCGCGCCCTCGGAGACGGCGATGATGCCGTACCGGTCGCCTCTCTCGTACCGGGCTTTGAGCATCTTGCAGCACTCGTCGACGCTGCCCTTGACTTCGGGGATGAAGATCCAGTGAGCGCTGGCCGACATGCCGGCGTCCGTGGTCATCCAGCCCGCATGTCTGCCCATGACCTCGCACACAATCACTCGATCGTGGCTCTTCGCTGTAGTGTGCAGTCTGTCCATCGCGTCGGACGCGATCTGCACCGCAGTCTGGTAGCCGAACGTGTAGTCGGTAGCGCCGAGGTCGTTGTCGATGGTCTTGGGCACGCCCACGCAGGCGAAACCCATCTTTGTTAATTTATTGGCCACGCCGAGGGTATCCTCTCCACCCACGGCGACGAGGCAGTCGATGCCCATCTTCTTCGCGTTCTCGATGACTTTCTCCGCTCCACCCTCGACCTTGAACGGGTTAGTCCTGCTGGTTTTAAGGATGGTGCCGCCCAGCGGCAGGATACCCTCGACGTCCTTCTTAGTGAGAGGAACGGTATCGGCGTTGAGCATGCCCTTCCAGCCGTACTTGACGCCTGCTACTTCCCAGCCGTTGTCGATGGCCTTGAACACCACAGCTCTTATTACTGCGTTGAGGCCCGGGCAGTCGCCGCCGCCGGTTAAAATGCCTATCTTTTTGATGTCTGCCATGAAAATCACCCTGTGATCAGGCTTTTCCGGAGCTGCCGAAGAGCCTCATCTTGCCCTTCGCCACTTCTTTCATCGCCTCTTCCGCGGGGCCGAAGATCTTCCTGGGGTCGAACTCCTCCGGGTGCTCAGTGAGCACCTGCCTGATGGCCGCGGTCATGGTGAGCCTGATGTCGGTGTCGATGTTGATCTTGGCCACGCCGAGGCTGATGGCCTTCTGGATGGCGTCGTTCGGGACGCCTGCGGCTCCCGGAAGCTTGGCCCCATACTTCGCTGCCTTCTCCAGCACTTCCTTGGGGACGCCCGATGCGCCGTGGAGCACTATGGGGATGCCGACCAGCTTCTCGATCTTCTGCAGCCGCTCGAAGTCGAGGTTGGCTTCGCCCTTAAACTTGAATGCTCCGTGGGACGTGCCGATGGCTACTGCGAGAGCGTCCACGCCGGTCTGCTCGACGAAGATCTTGGCCTCTTCAGGGTTGGTAAAAATGGCATCCTTCTCCGATACCGAGACGTGGCCCTCGACTCCGGCCAGCTTGCCCAGCTCGGCCTCGACGGAGACGCCGGCTGCGTGGGCGAACTCGACGATCTTCTTCGTCATCGCAATATTTTCCTGGAAGGGCAGCTTTGAGCCGTCGTACATGACGGAGGACCAGCCGTGCCTGATGCACTGGACGCAGTCCTTGAACTCGGTGCCGTGGTCTAAATGGAGCACTGTGGGCACTTTGGACTTCACGGCGGTGACCCTGGCGATCTCGTAGATGTACTCGATGCCCGCGTATTTGATGGCACTCGGAGATACTGCCAGAATTACCGGCGACTTCTCTTCTTTGGCCGCGTTACCGATCGCCTTGGCGATCTCCATGTTGTTAATATTAAAAGCGCCAACACCGTACTTGCCGGCCTTGGCCGTGTCCAGCACTTCCTTTAAAGTAGCAAACGTCATAGGATTATTCTCCGTGGGTTCGTTTCACTGATATGTCTATCTATGAAGGTCGAATATATTAATCGTTTGTAGCCTAAGCGACTGGCTATTATGGCAGTTATTTTCACTAATAAGTTTTACTGCGCGGGCATTTAAAACTTGATCTACGATTCCGGGGACTAAAACGGAACATGGCGGGAAATCGCCAGTTTTTACGGCCCTTCTTCACCGTATCCTTAAGCTGTTTACAGGAGAGATCGGCATATGCGGAATCGCTTTTTATAAATTTTACCAGATTGACCATAATTTATAAACAACTGCTTGTTATACAAATAATTGTAAATAACCCGGTAGGCCATTGAAGTAAATTCTTTCTGTGGAAAAAGGTGAGGCTGGTAGATAATTATGTCCGAATGCTTGCAAAAATTAGTCCTTAACTCTGAAGTGAGAAAAAATCTTGTGCTTCAGTTGCTGGAAAGGCCATCAGCGTTGACAGAGCTGGAAGAATATTTAAACGTGAGGCCTTCGAACCTGATTCCGCAGCTTAACAAGCTTAAAAGTAATAATCTGGTTATCAAGAATGATGGTAAGTTCCGCTTAACCTCTACCGGATCGATCCTGGCGAAAAATCTGCGTAGGCTAGATGCTCTTGCGAGGCTTATCGGGAAAAACGAGCAGTTTTTAAACGAGCACGACTTATCCCCGGTACCTGAGAGCTTGCTACACAGGATCGAGGATCTGGGTGACTGCACGCTGATTGAGAATAGTTTGGAGAACATAACGGCAACCTTCAGCGAGGTAGTTGATAAGCTGTCAAAGTCGGAAAAGATCTCAGTCATCTCTTCGGTTTTTGACTCGCGTTATCCAGAGCTCGTTTTATCGATGGCAGGCAGAAAAGTACCCGTTTCAGTTATTGTTACCGAGAACATTTTCGAGGTACTGGAGAAGGAGTATGCCGATGCACTCGAAGCATATTTAGAGCATGATAATGCTCGGCTGTATGTGACGGATGACGCACGGCTGGCGTTTGCCGTCACGGACACCTTCACGACCCTGTCCCTGTGTAAAAACGGAGCTTTCGATGTCTCGACCAGCCTGATGAGCTTCGGGCCGCCGGCGATAAGGTGGGGAGAGGAGCTTTTCGAGCATTACCGACAAAAGTCGCGGGAGATAAGAAATCCCTGATGAATAAGCTCTTTTTATTTGAATTATCTTCAACGGCTTCATGCACTTGAATAATAACGTATTATCATGGCGGCTCTAATGTTACATGATATTATACTCGTATCATAATTGTTTATAATGCATTAATAAGCGAGTATTTTTTTCGCAAAAATTATGATGTGATAAATATAAGTACTTGAAATCTAAGTACTTTTCTTGCAAGCATCTGATCTGATATTCATGAGGCTACAGCGCCTTTGCGTAGCGCTTGTATTCGGATTTGGAGCATCTGGTTGGATAGCTGGATGTACATGTTCAGATTACCTATGCAGTACTGGCAATCAGTGGGGATGTGATCAGTACGATAGCCATGATTGTGGGTAAATACTCAATGAATATAAATCGAGGAATAATATGAGTAAAACTTTTAAAATTTTTTATTATTTTATATTTGTTATATTACTTATTTTATTTATGTATAGTATTATATTTTATAATTTATATATATTATTTGCATCAATTGGATATATAATAATTTTAATACACATTAAAAATCCCATGCAAATCAAAAATAAACTTATTAATAAATCCTTATTATTTTTAGGATTAATGTGCATATTAATTTCATTTTATATTGGCATATCTAGGTCAACTAACGTTGAAGACTCACTATTATCAATATTAATATTTAGCATATTAATCGTAATCGTATTAATGATTATAAGGATCTATAGGGGGAATCATAAGTGAACTATAAAATTACGATACTGATCGGGATATTATTAACTATCCTTATATGTGGGTGCATTGCAGCACAAATCGCCATGGATGGTCAAGAATATAACTTAAATGACGGTGAATATATCTACCATTCAGAATACGTTGATCTGACCAAAAATAACATAATGCAAACACAAATAACTTTTTCTGTGACAAATAATGAAAACAATTCATATATAACAAAAACCACCGTTACACCTATTGATAATAACCTCACTTCCCGGTTTTTTGGTAACATGATTCAAGGCTCATGCGTTCGATGATGTCTTTCTGTTTCTTGGTCAGTTCTGACAGTAGCCAGTCTCCGTCCTCGAGTTTGATCATGTGTATTTTTTCGAGTTCCAGGATCAGGTCCTCGACGCAATACTTTTTATCGAGTCGGGTTTCTTCGAGGTGTTTCTGAAGGCGCATTCTCAATATCAAGGCGAGGAAGCAGATGAATAGGAATCCTTTCATCGTAGATTCTTTTCTCACATTCAAAGGCACAGCATCAAGATCGTTCTTCAAGTGGTGGAATCGTTTCTCGACCTGATCCCGTTCCTTGTATGTGCGGAGGCATTCTTCCCAGGTCATCTCCCCGTGATAGCAGAGGATGTACCTGCCCATCCGGTTGATCCGCTGACTCACCGCGTTCTTCTTGATCGTGACGGTGAGGCTGGAATCGATGTTTCGTTGAACTTCGATGTAATTGTACAGTTTGCCCGCGATACTGCGCACGATCCGTTCAGTATCATATGGATTTTTGATATGCCTGTTTTTCAGTTCGTCCACGACATTATACAATCGTTTGTAAAACAGGTTGGTATCCAGATTCTCCCGGTTCCTGTCGTAATAATAATAGCCCTTCACCACGAGGCCGTCAACGTCAATGGATACCGGTTTGACGAAGATGACCGTGTCATGGTACTTCCGAAGGTTGTCCGGGTCCTTGATATCATCATGCAAACTGGTGATCATTTCTTTAACCGATTTCAGAGTGGTGCTGGCAGGAATGACAAATACTACATTTTCATCAAAGAGCAGTTGGAGATTATCTTTACTAAAGAAACCCCTGTCAATAATCATGGTATACCTGGCGATTCCCAGATCCTTGATCCTTCGGACGGTATTGAACAGGGTGGATACATCGACGATGCTACCCGGGTAAACATCGTACATGAGGGGGATGCCCGAGTCCTTATCTGTAACAATGCTGAGATTGACCTGTGCAGTGCTCAATCCATCCCGGTTATACCCATACTCCAACATGTTGATCAGTTTAGAGTAACTGCTGAGACTGGTAAGATCGTAGATCAAAGCACCGGTGGAAAACCGTTGGATCATACCTTTGAACAATCCTGTAGAGGCGTCGCTTTCACCGATACGTTCCAGGAATTCGCTCAACCGTTGACTCGTAGTCTGGAGATCCCGGAACTCGGATTGCTCCGAGAGATAAGATGCCTCGTACCATGATTCCACGTTCCTCATGCTGACCGGCCTGAGGACACGGTTAAAAGCTAACAACAGAGCGGTTTTAACATCCCTATCAGGGAGTTCATCCTGCAGGATCTCTTTTAATCCCAGCTCCTCAACGATCTTTAGGAGTGGTTGGAATTCCCCGTAACCTAGAGCCCTCCGAGGCTTTTTGGCTGTCTCTCTGACCTTCACCGGTTTACCGTCAACATTCTTGCCCAGGTATTTCACCGTCTGCCGTATCTGTTTCTTCTCTTTATCATAATACGGGGTTACTTCATAGAGGTACTCCTGCCCTCCCCGTTTCCGCACCTGCACAAAACTCTCCACATGTTACCAATTGATAACATAACATGATAAAGGTTACGGATAGATAGATCGGCATACACTAACTACATTAAAAAATCAGGATATTACCAAAAACCGGGAACTCAGGATGTACCGATGAACAGAACTGTATTTGGTTCTTCTATGCAAAACACTGGGCTTTCCAATGGGTGTACTTCACATATTCCTTCTTCCCCGATTATTTCAGGATTTGTGGATATACTGAATGGAATAATGCCGGTATTAGTGATCCATATTAGATAATAAGTAAAATAAACCATGGTACTAATTGTATCATGGTTTACATTTTTATTCGACAGATCAACTGTGATAATGATGTGGTAAATAATGGCTAACATAAAAGTGGTATTGGTAGAAATTGCAAGCCAGCTGGTAGCATTAATCATATGCTATCTCTGGCTGATAAGCATCCTGATTGCGACTATCAGCGTTTATGGTGATGCTGATAAAACTCCTGTTATCATTAATACGATCAACCTGTGGGCAGTGATGCTATGGGTTGCTTTTGGAATGATCGCGGTGATCTCCATCCTTTGTCACACTGCGTTCATGATGTTGTATCTGAGAGGAACTGAACGGGCAGCGATGCTGAAACGTGACATCAGTTATCTCATACCAGTCGTATCGGGCATTATCATATGGTTTATCGGATTAATCTTCCTGGGAATACTTAACGTTCCTGTAGATAGTAAAACTGTCATCCTGCCTGGATATGTGGTGATTTTGCTTTGTCTTGCGCCAAAAATATTCGACATGTTCCGAAAAAGGCCGGCTACCCGGAGCGATACATAATCGCATGTCTCATCCTCGACTCCTTGATCAAGCTCGGGTCTTTTCAAACGACCGCAAGTCTTCGGCCCTATTTCCTATCTGAGTCAACACTATCGCGCTTATCGTCAATAGTACGCAATTTAGCCTATTTTTCAGTATGCGGAAGAAAACTTACGCTCTAAAACGCGTCCGGTCCAGTATTTCAGTTCCATGTATCTATCTGGCCCTGTATAACTGTCCAGCATCAGCTTAAATCGACTTTATGCAAGCCATTTCCTAAAATTTCGACTGTCGGCGGCCGTATTTCAAAATCGGCTCTTATATTCGCGAAGCGAATCGCAAAATATATAACCAAAATGCTAGTATCTACCACAGGTACACTACAATGAAGGCAGTATTAGGACTGGAAGACGGGACTTATGTGGTCGGTGATGGTTTCGGAAAAGAGGGCGTGACGTGCGGCGAACTGGTCTTCGCTACACCAACCACGGGCTACGAAGAAGCGCTTACAGATCCTTCGTACAAAGGCCAGATACTGCTTTTTACATATCCTCTTATCGGCAATTACGGCGTTAATAAAGCCAGTTTTCAGTCTTCCGGCATCAAGGCCGAAGGCCTCGTGATCCGGGAGCGCTGCGATCATCCTTCTCATAACCTTTCTACCCGTAACCTGAGCCAGTTCCTGGACGACGAGAACGCCTCGGGCATATGCGAGGTCGATACCCGCATGCTGACCATCCGGATCAGGACGGCAGGCACCATGCGCGCGGCCATGATCGTGGGTAGCGATGATGGGGAGAAGGCCTGCGAACTGGCCAGAAAGTGGCAGTTCCCGAAGGACATCGTCAACCAGGTCACCTGCAGGCAGCCTTACGAGATACCGGGCAACGGCCCGAGGGTGGTGGTCATGGACTTCGGCGTGAAGCGGTCCATCGTCGACAACCTGGCCCACAGGGGCGCCCACACCATCGTAGTACCTGCCACCACGTCCGCCGAACAGGTCATGGGCTACCAGCCCGATGCCATACTGCTCTCCAACGGGCCGGGCGACCCGGAGAACGCGACCAACGGCATAGCGGTCGCAAAAAAGCTGGCCGGCCAGCTCCCGATTTTCGGCATCTGCCTCGGCCACCAGATCGCCTCCCTGGCCCTCGGCGCCAGCACCTACAAGTTAAAATTCGGTCACAGGGGCGCCAACCAGCCGGTCATCGACCTCGAGACCGGCAAGGTCTACATCACCAGCCAGAACCACGGCTACGCGGTGGACCCCGCGAGCATCGATGGCAGGGACATCAAAATCACCCACGTCAACGCCAACGACGGCACAGTCGAAGGTATGAAGAACGACGCGCTGAAGGTCTGGAGCGTCCAGTACCACCCCGAAGCCAACCCGGGGCCGCAGGACACGAACTGGTTCTTCGACTCAATGTTACAGAGGATAGGTGGTCACCATGCCTAAGAGAACGGACATCAAGAAAGTATTATTAATAGGCTCGGGGCCCATCCTCATCGGCCAGGCCGCCGAGTTCGACTTTAGCGGCAGCCAGGCCTGCCGCTCGTTGAGGGAAGAGGGCATCCAGGTCGTCCTGGTCAACTCCAACCCGGCGACCATCATGACTGACCCGGAGATGGCCGACGCCGTGTACGTCGAGCCTATTACGCCGCAGGTCGTCGCCCAGATCATCGAGAAGGAGCGCCCCGACGGCATCATCGCGGGCCTCGGAGGTCAGACCGGCCTCAACATCACCAGCGAGCTGGCCGAGATGGGCGTGCTGGAGAAGTTCAACGTCAAACTGCTGGGAACGCCGCTCAAGGCAATCTACGATACCGAGGACCGGGACCGGTTCAAGCACGCGATGGAGAGCATCGGCGAGAAGGTGCCGAGGTCCATCCCCTGCCACTCCGTAGAAGAGGCGGTCAAGGCGGTCGAAACGCTGGGCCTGCCGATGATCATCCGCTCCGCCTTCACTTTAGGCGGCACCGGCAGCGGCGTCGCCCGCACCATAGAAGAGGTAAGGCAGATCGCAGAGATCGGCATCAAGCGCTCCCGCATTCACCAGATCCTCGTCGAGGAGAGCATCCTCGGGTGGAAGGAGTTCGAGTACGAGGTCATGAGGGACGCCAGCGACACCTGCATCACTATCTGTAACATGGAGAACGTCGACCCGATGGGGATTCACACCGGCGAGTCCATCGTCGTGACGCCGTCCCAGACGCTGTCCGACGCAGACCACCAGAAGCTGCGCACGGCGGCAATCAAGATCATCAGGGCCCTGGGAATCGAGGGCGGGTGCAACATCCAGTTCGCCTGGAAGGACGGGGACTACCGCATAGTGGAAGTCAACCCCCGTGTCTCAAGGTCTTCCGCGCTGGCCAGCAAGGCCACGGGCTATCCAATAGCCCGGATCGCCGCCAAGATCGCCATCGGCCTGCGGCTGGACGAGATCAGGAACAAGGTCACCATGGAGACCCCTGCCTCCTTCGAGCCGACCATCGACTACGTGGTTGTAAAAATCCCGCGTTGGCCCTTTGACAAGTTCAAGACCGCGGACAAGCACCTCACCACCTCGATGAAGTCCACCGGAGAAGTCATGGCGATCGGCCGCTCCTACGAAGAGGCGCTGCAGAAGGCGCTCAACTCCCTGGACATCAGCGAGTTCTGGGGCTACGGCAACTGGTCCAAGGACGAGATGGCGGAGATCCTGTCGAAACCTACCCACGAGCGCATGTTCGTCATCTTCAAGGCGCTCCGCACCGGAGCGTTCACCGTGGAGGAGATCGCTAAGCTCTCCAACATAGACCCATGGTTCATCCTCAAGATCAAGAACATCGTCGACATGGCCGAGAAGCTGAAGTCCGCCCCGCTCGACCGGGACCTCCTGCTGAAGGCGAAGCGGTTAGGGTTTACGGACGAGTGGATCGCCGAGATCCGGGGAGTCACCCAGGAGGAGATCAGCGACCTGAGGCATAAGCTCGGCATCATCCCCACGTACAAGATGGTGGACACCTGCGCCGCGGAGTTCGCGGCCAGCACGCCCTACTACTATTCCTGCTACGAGCAGGAATGCGAGCTCGCGCCCTCGGACAGGAAGAAGGTGCTCATCATCGGCGCCGGCCCGATTAGAATCGGCCAGGGCATCGAGTTCGACTACTGTACTGTGCACGCTGTCCAGGCTCTCAGGGAATCGGGCATCGAGGCGCACATCATCAACAACAACCCCGAGACCGTGTCGACCGACTTCGACACGTCTGACAAGCTCTTCTTCGAGCCGATCACGCTGGAGCACGTGATGAACATCATCGAGAAGGAGCGTCCCTTCGGCGTCATGGTCCAGTTCGGCGGCCAGACCTCAGTAAACCTGGCCATCCCCCTCCAGATGGAGCTGAACCGCAGGAAAGACCTTAATACCGTCATCATAGGCACCAGCCCGGACGACATGAACATCGCCGAAGACCGGGACCTGTGGAGCCGGTTGATGAAGGAGCAGGGCATCCTTCAGCCGGAAAGCGGCATCGCCTACTCCATCGACGATGCTAAGGCGGTCGCCCGCAGAATCGGCTTCCCCATCCTCGTGAGGCCGTCGTACGTGCTGGGCGGCAGGGCCATGGAGGTCGTCTACGACGAGGCCGACCTCGAGCGGTACATGACCGAAGCGGTCAAGGTCAGCCGCAAGCATCCCGTCCTTATCGACGACTTCCTGGAGAACGCAGTAGAGATCGACGTGGACGCGGTGTGCGACGGCAAGGACGTCCTGATCGGCGCCATCATGGAGCACATCGAGGAGGCCGGTATCCACTCCGGCGACTCCGCTTGTGTCATCCCGCCCCAGTCGCTGTCCCCCGATGTAATGGACCAGGTCCGGGTCATCGTGAGGAAGATCGCGCTCGCCCTCCGGGTAGTGGGCTGCATCAACCTGCAGATGGCCTACAAGGATGGCAAGGTCTACGTGCTGGAGGCAAACCCCCGGTCCTCGAGGACGATCCCGTTCGTCAGCAAGGCCACCGGAGCCCCCCTCGCAAAGCTGGCTGCAAAGGCCATCATCGGCCACTCGCTAAAGGACCTGGGCTACACGGAAGAGCCGAAGCCCAGGCACGTCTCCGTCAAAGAAGTCGTGCTGCCCTTCGACAAGCTGCCCGGCGCAGACCCGGTGCTCGGCCCCGAGATGAAGTCCACGGGAGAAGTCATGGGCATCGACCTCGACTTCGGCAGGGCGTTCTTCAAAGCCGAACTGTCAGCCTTCAACTCGCTGCCTCAGGAGGGCACCATCTTCATGTCCGTCCGGGACGCAGACAAGGAGCACATGGTGAAGATCGCCAAGATCCTCCACGACAACGGCCTGCAACTAATCGGCACCGCCGGCACCAAGGAGTTCCTCGAGTCCCACGGAATACCCATCAGGCAGGTGCTCAAGGTCTCCGAAGGCAGCCCCAACGTCATCGACCTGATGAGGGAAGGCAAGGTCCAGCTGGTCATCAACACCCCGACGTCCAAGCAGGCCAGGATGGACGGCTTCCAGATCCGCCGCGCGGCAGTCGACTACGAGGTGCCGTACGCCACCACCCTGCAGGCTGCGAAGGCATCCGCCGACGCCATCAACGCCATGGGCAGACGCAAGCCCACCATCAGGTCTCTCAACGAGTACCTGGACATGGACAGGCCCGTTGCCCCCGTCATAGACGCCGCCAAAGAGTAAAATTAGCAATAGGGGCGGGTATTCGCCCCACACCACTTTTTCGATTTTTCCAGGCAGAGCAGCCTGTCTCTCCACCTTCCGTATGCAGATCCCTGTTCAGTCTGGCGATTTTCTGTTCAGGAGCGGCTCTCGAAGATTTTCTCCGGAACGCTTGATAATATGATAAAAAACGGCCGGAAAATAAAAAAGAATTTGTACTTCCTCCTATAATGTCTATTTAGCGGCCGTGCACACTGACGGCCCGGGTAGTAACAATTATGATATCATGGATACGAGTGCCTCTGGCCACAGTTTTGTTTATCGGATCGGCAGCTTTGCTAATCTCACCTCAGTCTCCTATCCTTGGCCTGGATGGTTACTTAGGCGGCGCCGCTGCCATAGCATGCATCGGGTGCCTGGTGTACTCGTTCACGCTGTACTCCAACCTCGATATGGTCAAGAAGTAAAATACTGCGTATAGGGTGGCAGTCATCTGTTTTTACCAGCTTTCGGCCGCAGGCCGATAGCCTCTCCAAATTCTTACTCTTAAAAAAGAAGGAGATAAGCTCAGTAGCTTATCTCGATATCTCCGCCCATCGTGCTCAGCCTGATATCCAGCGAGCCTGCGCCGCCGTAGGTCTGGCCGACCAGCTTCGTTTTAGTCTTCTCAGTAGCGTTCATCTGGATGGAGCCGTGGGACACTTTGCCGCCCATGGTCGAGGCGTCGACGGTGAACAACGTGCCTGCCGGCAGCCTGACATCTATGTCTCCGCCCATTGTGTCCACATCGAGCTTGCCCGTGGTCTGGGATGCATCGACGTCGATCCTGCCGCCGAGAGTACGGAGGGTCACGTTAGACGCCTCGTAAGTTGCGATGATATCTCCGCCCATAGTGTTCATGTACACTGTCTCGTACCTGCCGCCGTCGAGCCTGAGCTTGCCGCCCATGGTATCCATGTAAACCTTCTTACCGTGGAGAGAAGGCACAGTGATGTCGCCGCCCATGGTGTGGAGGTCGAGGGCATACGAGGAGTTCCGGGGGACCGTTACGGTGACGTGGGCGCCCCAGTTGCCTGAGATGATCGATGTGCCCGGCCTGCGCTCTACCACAGCGGTGATGCGGGTCGTGTTGTCGTCTACCCGCACGCTCTTCGTGCTGGCCAGCATGTCGTCCAGCCTCCCTGCAGGCGCGTACACATCATAGGTGACCTCGATCCTGTCTCCAGCAGACTCTTCGATGACGACGTTGCCCCCGAGTGTATCGACGTATATCTCGACGTTCTCGGCCGCAGCGTGACTGGTCGTGACTTCCCTGTGATCTACATTAAACGTGTTTGTCTGGACGTTGTTCGCGAACATGCACAGCCCGCAGAATCCGATTCCTCCGAAGAGCAGGACCAGGATTCCGATGATCGCCAGAATGGCGAAGATGACCTTATCTATCATTTATTACTTCCTCTGATCTGTATTGAAACTCTTAAACGATCTCTATCCCGCCGTTGGATGTGCGCAAGTACACAGAGAAGGCCTCTGTATAGTTGCCTGCCGTATGCCCGGCGATACGGTTGCTCTCCTCTGTGGTCAGCACCATCGGGAAGGCAGCGTGCCTGATGCGGCCGTTCGAAGTCGACGCTTCGATCGAGAAGCCTGCCGTATCCGGCAGATCGACCGATATCCTGCCGTTGGAGGTGATCGCCCTCAGGCTGCCGGCCGGCTGCGTGGTGTCAAGGTCGATGCCGCTGTTGGAGGTCTCGAACACGACATCCGTAGCGTTGTACTTAGCGACGATCCTGCCGTTACTGGTCTTCGCATCGATGCGGCTGTAGTCGCCGCCCTCAACCGTGATGCCGCCGTTGCTGGTCTGGAGCTTCAGCGCCTCGCCGCTGAAATTGCCAACGTGAACCCGGCCGTTCGATGTCCGCACGTTTATATCGTACAGCGACTCCTCCGGAACGTAAACGTATACGTTGCCGCCGAGGTTGCCGAAGCCGGCGGCGACCACGTCAGAAGTCAGGCGCCTGACGTCGACGTTGACCTTCATGCTCTCGTTGTCTCCCCCGAAATTAGCGTCAGCAGTGATCTCCCCGATGCGTCCCTCTGGGGCATGCATAACTACCTTTACGTCTACCGTGTCTCCGTCCGACGGGAGCACTTCCACAGCGCCGTTGAACGTGCTAACGTCCAGCTCTATTCTGTCCGCTGCCGCGTGGCTGGCATTATACTCCTTCTGCTCAATTGCGAAGCCCGCCAAGCCGACGTTCTGCACCGGGGCTAAAGAGAGGAACGCACAGGCTCCCGCCGCTGCCGCCAGTACTGCCAGTACTGCCAGGATCAGGACCAGGGCAATGATGCCTCCTATTATGAGGACGAACCTGTCTCTGAATACTCCGCCATCCTTCACCGGGTAGCCTGCCGCGATCTTTTCGGCGGGCCCCATCCTCGCGAGGACCTCGCGTACGATAGATTCGTTCACCGCGGTGTTCCGCTCCGCCGCGAGTGCGTCCGCGCTGTCCAGAATGTGGGACCGCAGCTCGTTCCTGACATCGTCCCGCTGCTTGTGCCCCATGCCTTTGGTAACTTTGTTTAGATAATCGTCAATCAGCCTGTCGTACATCTACGCATCACCTGCCGTCATCTGCGATTCCAGGGTATCCAGCGCCTGGGTAACCGACTTCAGTGACTCCAGCAGCTTTTCTCTGATAACCCTGCCATTTTCCGTAATCACGTAGTACTTCCTCGGCCTCGGGCCGCTGGTCTCCCACCGGCTGGTGAGGATCTTCTCGTCGTCGAGCCTCCGCAGAATCGGGTACAGCGTACCCTCCTCCACCGCCAGGCCGACATCCTTGAGATGCTTGATGATATCGTAGCCATACAGCTCTTTTTCCAGGAGGCACATCACGGCCACCTGAATGACGCCTCTCTTCACTTCGGTCTCAAACCGATCCATTATATCGGCCATTGTACATCACTCTAAATGATACTACTATATACTACACATATGCTTGTGTGACGTACCATACTGTATGACTCTAAGTATAAATAAATTACTGGCGCCTGGAGCATTTGGCTCAAAATCAAGTGGCGATGGAAAGTTCAAAATAGCTTCAAAATAGCCCGAGCCAAAGGCTCTAAACATAAGAAAAAACTCCCGTACTAGCTTTACCATTGCAGGTGGCTCGTCATTGAGTCAGTGGATGATGGCTAAGTCCGTTTTTGAGGTGAGGTATAATTATGACGGACATGAGGTCCGTGCGGACTTGGGTGTCGGTGTTTGCGTGTTTGGCGTTTTTAGCGGACGGCGCATGCATACGGGAGGAGGGTTTGGCCGCCGGATAGTTTAGCTTGCAGCGACCAGCCTGCGCACATCAGCTGGTAAGAGTAGGCATCCACCTGCATTTATGGAGCCAGTACCGGAGGATAACGTATGGGCCGGCGGTTAGGTGTTCTCGGCCCTCATACGATCTCCATGGGGTATATATGGTTGCGGTATATTTTGGTTAGGGAACCTTGTTTCCCGTTTTTGTTTTTCGTTTTTACTTCGGAGTTGGTATGTATGGAGTTCTGAAATTGTCCTTGAAGCACTGACCCTGCGGCTTCATGGATGATTCCAAATGCAAGCCTTAGTATATATAGTTTTCGTTACTAGCTGTAAAAGTCTTTCCAATGGTAGATTATATCATTATTTTTATCCGTGCCTGAAGAAAATCGCTGTACTTATAACCCTTTTGTGCGAAACTGTTTTATACAGTACCTCCCATTTTACAGCTTTTTCCCGGGCGGGCCCGGGCCTTCGGCCCGTGTATAATATCGAACCAGATCTCTCTGCGGCGAAGCCGCTGCCCAAAGTTTTATCTTCTCTAACATTATTTACGATGTCGAAGGAAGACTATGGTCAAGAAGGTCGTTTTAGCGTATTCCGGAGGCCTGGATACCTCCGTGTGCATCCCCCTGCTGAAGGAGAACTATGGCTTTGACAAGGTGATCACGGTCACCGTCGACGTGGGCCAGCCCCCCGGAGAGATCGAGACCGCGACGAAGAAAGCCAAACTGATCTCTGACAAGCACTATACTATAGATGCCAAGGACGAGTTCGTCCGCGACTACATTTTCCCGATGATCAAGGCCAACGCAATGTACGAGGGCTACGTGATCGGCACCAGCATGGCCCGCCCCCTCATCGCGAAGAAGTGCGTCGAGATCGCCAAAAAGGAGAAGGCCGACGCCTTCGGCCACGGCTGCACCGGCAAGGGCAACGACCAGCTCCGGTTCGAGGCCGTCTTCCGCCAGACCGACCTTCCCGTCGTCGCCCCCATGAGGGAGATGAACCTCACCAGGGAGTGGGAGATCGAGTACGCTAAGAAGCACAAGATCCCCGTAGTAGCGACCAAGGCCAAGCCCTGGAGCGTGGACGAGAACATCTGGTCCCGCAGCATAGAAGGCGGTAAACTGGAGGACCCGGGATTCATACCCCCCGAAGACATCTACGAGTGGACCCAGGACCCCTTAAAGGCCCCGGAAAAGCCCGAGATCGTCTCGATCGGCTTCGCAAAAGGCGTCCCCGTGTCGCTCAACGGCAAAAAGATGGGCGGCGTAGCCCTCATCCAGGCGCTGCAGAAGATCGCCGGCAAGCACGGCGTCGGCAGGACCGACATGATGGAAGACCGGGTGCTCGGCCTGAAAGCGAGGGAAAACTACGAGCACCCCGCGGCCACAGTACTGCTAACGGCACACAAGGACCTCGAAAAGTTCTGCCTCACCAGGGCGGAGCTCAAGTTCAAGGAAACCGTGGACTCCCAGTGGGCGGAGCTCGGCTACATGGGCCTCGTCGACGAGCCGCTGTTCGACGACCTGAACGCCTTCATCGACCGCACCCAGGAGAGAGTGAACGGCACCGTTAAGGTAAAGCTCTACAAAGGCAGCTGCATGGTGGTCGCCAGAGAGTCGAAGACGGCGCTGTACAGCGAAGAGCTGGTGTCCTTCGACGGCAAGACGCTGGACCAGAAGGACGCGGAAGGCTACTGCAAGTTCCACGGCTTCCAGGCCCGGCTGTACAAGAAGCTGAACGAAAAACGTTAAAGTAGTACAGTAACGCTTATAAGAGAGTGTGTACTATACGCAAGTCGCATCATGATTATTTAAAGGAGAAATGAACATGGCAGAAGGTAAACAGGTAAGCAAGTGTGTCTCCTGCAAGGTCAACCTGACCGGCGAAGGCGCAGCCCAGTTCAAGTGCCCCATATGCGGAGAAGACATGGGCCGGTGCGGAAAGTGCAGGCAGCAGTCCAACCCGTACGTATGCCCGAAGTGCGGTTTCCAGGGGCCGTGAGCCACTATGGCAGACGTAGTAGCGTCTATCAGAGTCATGCCGGACAGCGCAGACCGTGACTTAAACGAGCTCATGGATGCGCTCAAGGCAGCAGTGCCGGCAGGCACCAAATTCCAGAAATTCGAACTCAAGCCCATCGCTTTCGGCCTGAAGGCGATCATGGCCACCGTCACCGTCGACGACAGCGAAGGCGGCACCGAGCCAGTCGAAGAAGCCTGGTCGAAGGTACCCGGCGTCGAGAGCGTCAACGTCGAAGCCACCGGCAGGGCATTCTAAGGCTAAGGCTAAGGCTAAGGCAGAAAGGGCGCCTGGGGATCATTGAGAGGTCCTACAGGCTTCGCCTTTTATGCGCTCGCCTCGCTCGCTTGCAGAGGGCGTAAATGCCCGCGAATAGTATTTATAGTACAAATGTTATTTGTATTTGCAAAACTGGGCTCTTAACTCAGGGGTAGAGTGCTACGTTCGCAACGTAGATGCCGCGGGTTCAATTCCCGCAGGGTCCACTAAGTTTTGGGAGGGTCTGCCAGGGAGCCTTTTTCAAAAAGGCTCCCTGACAGACCCTCCCAAAATTTATCTATTATGCCGTTCCTGTTATTCCCGTTGCATCAGAGGCAATGATTATGGCATCAAAAGGCGGTAAAAAGGCCCCTCAGAAGGGCGCAGGCAAAAAGAACTGGATGAAGGTAGCCATACCGGTTTTCCTCATACTGATCATGGTGTTATCGATCTTCGCGATCTTCACCAGTCCCCCCTCCGACGTATCGGATAACCCTGTCACTGAGATCAGGTTCAACTCCATCGTGGATGGCCTTGTGATCGTACCTCCGGGAGCGGACTACGTCAGGTATGCGGACATCCAGTCTGACGCCGGAATTGGCGACTGGACTATGAGTAACCTGAGCGGCAGCATTCCGGACCCGAACACGTTCGGCGGCCAGCCGCAGAAAGACCTGCTGGTCAACTACCCCGAGGAATATTTCGGCCCCTTCGCAGAGCAGTGGGTGTCGATCACCGACTTCGGGCCTAAGTACGTCATCAAGAACCCCAACCAGACCACCTACCAGGGCGTTCCCATGCGGGCTATCAACTCGCTCTACACCTACTCGGAGACGAGGCCTACCGTGAGCGGCAGGATCCAGAATGTCGCCGACATGATCCTGTACTGGTCCAACCCCGGCAACCGGAGCTCCTACGATAACTACTACGATCTCATCGTACAGCTGAAGGGCTACCCGGTCAACGCCACCGACGCCCGCCTGGCGGTCGTGGGCACCACGTCCCTGCTCAACGCCTCTGACCGGTACTACGCAGGCATCACCCCTGCTGCCGAAGAGGGCAAGTACCACTACCAGGCCGTGCTCCACTTTAACCGGACGCTCAACGAGACCGAGAAGCAGCAGTACAAGAACCAGTACGAGCTCATCGGGAACACCATAGCCGGCTTTGACGCGTACCAGATCAACTACCAGGGCGACTATATGATCCTGAACGCAAAGGGTGATCTGAACACCTGCGTCAAAGACATGACTGACTCCTGGCGGTTCATCAAGGCCTGATGGCCATAAAAGTTTAAGGTCTAAACAGGGGGCCTTATTTCAAGGCTCCTCCTGATTCTTTTTTTCTACGAAATCTTACAGGCAGGCAAAGAGCATCCGCTTCTTATGCCCTAAATCTTATAAAAAGGATAAGACGAAGCCCTCTTTTCAGGGGCTCGTCGGGGTGGTCTGGACTATCTTGTGTGCCTTGCCGTAGGTGTACCATATGCGGCAGGCGCCCTCGGTCGAGACCATGCATGCGCCCACTGGCTTCAGGGGGGTGCAGGCCTTGCCGAACAGCTTGCAGTCGGTCGGCTCTTTTACTCCCCTCAGCAGTTCGTTGCACAGGCATCCGGTGGTGCACTTGACGTCTTTGAGCTCGATGCCGAACTTCTTCAGGGCGTCGTACTTCTCGAACTGGGGCTTCAGCTTATAGCCCGAATCGGGGATGACGGGGAAGCCTCTCCACATGATGTCGCAGGGCTCGAAGACCTCTGCCATCATCTTCTGCGCCTTTAG
Organism: Methanocella arvoryzae MRE50; assembly: GCF_000063445.1. NCBI lineage: Archaea > Methanobacteriati > Methanobacteriota > Methanomicrobia > Methanocellales > Methanocellaceae > Methanocella > Methanocella arvoryzae. The sequence goes on along the minus strand of NC_009464.1, from coordinate 1,565,071 downwards.
GTTGCCCTCGGGCTTGACGGCCCTGGCGTAAGCGTTCTCCACGACCGCACGGCCCTCGACGATCTGCTTGACCAGTAAGTACAGCCCGTACAGGACTTCCATGGCGTCGAACCCTGCGATGACCTGGGGCACGGGGAACGCCTCATACTCGTGGATGCCCATGACTGTGCACACGTGGCCCGGTAAGAGGAAGCCGTTCAGGTTGGCCTCGCCCTGCTGCATCAGCCACTTCATGGCGGGAGGGACGAGCCTGTGGGAGACGATGATGGAGAAGTTTTCGGGCGGGTTTGACAATAATACAGCAGCGGTGGTCGGGGCGGTGGTCTCGAAGCCCACGGCCATGAATACTACTTCCCTGTCCGGAGTCTGCCTGGCGATGTCGACCGCCTGGGCGATGCTCTGGACGATGCGGATGTCTCCGACGGTGTCGTATAACGAGGACTTAGTGCCCGGGACTCTCAACAGGTCGCCGTAGGTGCAGATGATCTTGCCCTGCTCGGCTAATTCGACGCACGCGTCGATCTCGCTCTGGGGGGTGACGCACACCGGGCACCCGGGGCCCATGACTACCTTCACGTTGGCCGGCAACAGCGAGCGAATGCCACTCTTGGTGATGGTGTACTCGTGGGTGCCGCACACGTGCATGATCTTGATCTCTCTCCCGGCCGCGAGCTTCTCGATCTGCCCGGCCAGGGCTTTTGCCGCCTGCTCCTGTCCTGTCATAATTCCTCTAGCCTCTGCCGATTTCCAGCATTCTGTCCAGTGCTTTTTTCGCCCCGGTACGAATAGTTTCCGGTATCCTGATCTCGGTCTTCATGTCCCGGAGGCTGTCCCTGATCGTCTCCAGAGTGTTCATCTTCATGTTGGGGCAGACCACGTAGTTGGAGACGGGGTAGAAGTTCTTTCCCGGGTTCTCCTTCTTGAGCCGGTGGATGATGCCCACCTCGGTGCCGATGACCAGGTCCTTCGTAGTCGTTTTCGCATACTTGAGCATGCCGTCCGTGGAATAGACGCCGTCCGCGAGGTCGATGACCTCCTGCCGGCACTCCGGGTGCACGATGACCTCCGCCCCGGGGTGGTCCATCTTAGAGATCAGGATGTCCCCGGCGGTGATCTGGTGGTGGGTCGGGCAGAAGCCGTTCCACGGGTAGATCTTCTTCTTAGTGAAACGCTGGGTATACATCGCCAGGTTGTAGTCCGGCACGTGCAGGACCTCGTCCTGCTCCAGCGCGTTGACGATCTTAATGGAGTTGGAGGACGTGCAGCACACGTCGCTCTCCGCCTTGACCGCCGCGGAAGAATTGACATAGCAAACCACGGCCGCGTCTGGGTGCTCCTTCTTGAAGAGCTGCAGCTGCAGCGGCGTAATCATCGCCGACATCGGGCAGCCCGCCTCAGGCTTAGGGTTGAGCACGATCTTGTCCGGGTTCAGGATGGCGGCGGACTCCGCCATGAAGTCCACGCCGCAAAACACTATCACTTCGGCGTCGACCTCCACGGCCTTCTGGCTCAGGCCAAAAGAATCGCCACAGTAGTCGGCGATATCCTGCACCTCGCCCCGCTGGTAGTTGTGGGCGAGGATGACCGCCTTCCTCTCTTTTTTAAGTTTTAAGATCTCTTCTGCGAGGCTCATAATACACTTCTCTTGGGAGTTTTGGAGTAAAATAGACGTGCTACGCATTAAACTTAACTGTATGCCGGCGACTGCGACAACGATGGCATCAGCGACGGCGACGAAGTTCTGAACGGTACTAACCCACAGGAGGCTGACTCGGACGGCGACTTCATCCTGAGTGGCGAGGAGGCTCTCTACGGCGAGGATCCGACGATCTTCGACATCAATTCGCCAGAGGTCAGGGGCGAGGTCTGCTATTCTTAAGCGGTGAGCAGGTACAGCAGTGTCCCGGTCACGAAGGTCTCCAGAAACGCGGCGATGAGCAGGAGTGGCGCGATCCAGAAGATGAACACCAGCAACGCCTCTCGAAGGTCCTTCCAGATGTACTTCGCCCCGCTGTCCAGCTTCGTCAGCGCGTCGATCTTGAACACCGAGCCCGTCGCGGACAGGATCGCCCTCATCATGTCCGTTCCCAGCTTCAGGCCTATGGCCGCGGAAATGAACACCATCGGCATCTCGATGACCCCGTGGGGCACGATGCCGACGATCACGTAGAGTATCCCGGTCTTGACGAACGTGGCCCCGACCACGATGCCGATGACGAACCCGTTGGCGATGATGAAGATGATCGGCGCGATGCCCAGCGCCAGGCCCAGCACTACAGTCAAAAAGCACTTGATGACGTTGTTCTCGAAGATGGCCAGCGTCAATCCCAGCGCGGACATTTCCTTGAGCGGGCTCACTTCCTCCTGAAATCCCGAGATGGTACTCTCGGTGAACGCCGGGTAAACGGCGGCGACCGCAAAGCCCATGGCCATGAACAGGGCGAACAGCAAGATGATTGCCCCGAGGTGCCAGCGTAGCCTGTAGACGTACCCCGCGAAGTCCCGGGGCCCAGGTATCCTGTTCTCGAACGTCACTGTGCCCCCTCCGTGGAAACCGGGAGCCGGTTGCCTCTGTCCATGCCGACCATACGAACTTAGATTAAAATATTAATATATATAATATTGACGTGCATAAAAGGCTGGAAGAAAGGCAGGCGGTCGATGTGATGCCTTCCTATCCCCGAGCCCGTGAACGTTGTCGAACGCTGCGCTGTGCTGGCCATCATTACAGGTATACTGGCATATTGTTGTCTTTGTGTTCATGAACGTACACGAACGCTGCGCTGTGCCAGTCCTCACAGATGCCACAGATTCTGTTTGATTCCACAGATTCCGCTGCTGAATCCACAGATTACTACTCGATATCACAGATGGAATAAGTACGATAATATCGATCACCGATAGCAATCATCAGAGTAAAGTCGATCAGTTTTTTCTTGTTTATCTGTGCTATCGGTCGTAATCTGTGGATTCTGTCTCAATCCGTGGAATCTGTGAGGTTTTGCACAGCGCAGCGTTCGTATTGCTTTCTCACTACACAGGAGCAACTAGAAAACACACAGTCAAGCGTTCGTCTTGCTGTCTCCGTTGTCAGCCCATAAGGAAGTAAACCAGCGCCAGCGTCACGTAGCTCTCCACGAAAGCGGCCACGAACAGCAGCGGCACGAGCCAGACGACGAAGACCGATACGCCTTCTATAAGCTCTTTTTTGAGGTCTACAGCCTGCCGGAGGATGGCCATGAGTACGCAGTGCCCGAACCGGAGCCCGATGGCGGCGGAGATCGCGACGACCGGCACCTCGATGATACCGTGGGGGATCAGGGCTGCTGCGATGAACAAGGGGCCTGCAGTCATGGTTGACAGCGCGATGACCAGGCCCATGGCGAGGCCGTTGACGAATATGATCAGTAAAGGCAGCAGGCCGAGCCCGAGGCCGAGTGCCATCGCGAGCAGGCTGGCCCGGGTGTTGTTCAGGAATATGCCGATCATCAGATCGAACTGCGATGCGGAGAGCAGGGGCTTCATCTGGTTGCTGATGACCTCTACAAACTGCTGGCTCTCCTCTGGCATGGCCAGGGCCATAGTCGCCCCTATGAGGCTGGAGAAAATCCACAGCGCGGCTATCACCAGGATGTAGGCCCTGATATGGTAAAGGTAGGCCACGAATGTCCGTGGCCCGGGAAGTATCGTTTTTCGTGTCATGCTGATACGAACGTCATATGTAGTGTGTTCCGGATGCCGGGGCCTGCGCCGAGGACCAGGAGCACGAACTTGATGCCGTAGTACATCTGCGGGTCATCTTTGAAATACTTCTCGATGATGTAGATGACAGGGATGAAGACTGCCAGCTTCAGCGCGTACATGACGAACGAGGTGCCGAACAGGTCGATGAAGAATACCGGGACGACGTGTTCCTCGTACCACCCGCCGACGAGGTCGATCGCCGTGAAGGTGGAGCTGGCGTCGAACATGTGGGCGGCGAGGATGGCGATGTTCAGCTTGTTGGTGAGGAAGTCGAGCTTCAGGTGCCTTGCTATGACGTATATGGAGGCGGTGAAGGTGGCTGCCAGCAGTACGATGAGTACTGGGGCCCACCACAGCCGGACCTCCTGGGTGAACAGCATGCCTAGAACGATGACGATGCCGGCGACTCCGGTCCAGAAGTAGGGCTTAGAGTAGTCCTTGACGACGCCCGCCCGCTGCAGGCCGAGGCAGATCAGCAGCACTGCGGCTGTGATGACGAAGGCAAGGACGTAGACGAACGGGGTGATAAACATGTAGCTCAGGGGCGGCTGCACGAGCTGTACGTCCTGCACGACCCGGAGCGAGGCGCCCACGATGATGAACGGCACGGTGGAGACGACGAACTTCTCGTCGATCCTGACTTTCAGCATGTCCATTACCTTTAATATGGCGAAGAGGCTTATACCAAGGATAATGGCATAGGTGACGGTGTTTACCGGATTGTATCCCTCACCGGCATACACGATGGGATGAATGTAATACTTGTAGACGAACTCGCCAATGTCAAACGACAACATGTTCACCTTGGGGTGTTAATACGAGCAACAGTGACATAAATGTATCCAAAGGGGAAACAGGCGTCTCCAAGCATAGCGAGCGGTGGATGCAGCTTCCCCGGAACGTCATAGCGGGGCCTGGCGCCATCCGGAGCGTGGGCGACCTGTGCAGGAGCATGCGCCTCAAGGGCCGGGGTCTCATCGTTACCGGCAAGACCACTAAACAGATTGCCGGCGACATAGTTGCCGATTCGCTCAGGGAAGCGGGTTATGGCGCGGACTTTCTGCTCGTAGAGAACGCGACCATGGAGAACGTGGAGAAAGCGGAGGCCCTCGCCAGAGAGCTGAAAGCCGAGTTCCTGCTGGGCGTGGGCGGAGGCAAATCCATCGACATTGCCAAGATAGCCTCGACCCGGCTTAACATGTACTACCTGAGCATCCCGACGGCAGCATCCCACGATGGCATCGCCTCTTCCCGGGCATCCATCCGCCATGACGGCGAGACCGTCTCCATGCAGGCCGAGGCGCCTCTCTGCGTCCTGGCCGATACCAGCATCATCGTGAGATCGCCATACAAGCTGCTGGCAGCAGGCTGCGGCGACGTCATCTCCAACTACACCGCGGTCCTCGACTGGAAGCTGGCCTCGCGGCTGCGGAACATCTATTTCTCCGAGTACGCCGCGGCTCTGTCCCAGATGACGGCGGAAATAGTGGTCAACTCTGCCCACATGATCCGGCCCGGCCTGGAGGAATCCGCACAGGAAGTGGTCAAGGCGCTGGTCTCGTCCAGCGTGGCCATGAGCATAGCCGGATCTTCCGCCCCCGCCAGCGGCAGCGAGCACAAGTTCTCCCACGTGCTGGACCGGATCGCCCCGAAGCCTGCACTGCATGGCGAGCAGTGTGGCGTAGGCACCATCCTGATGATGTACCTCCACGGAGGCGACTGGGAGAAGATCCGCGACGCCCTGAACACGATAGGCGCCCCGGTCACCGCCAGAGAAATGGGCATCGAGGACAAGTACATCCTCCAGGCGATGACGGAAGCCCACAAGATCCGGCCCGAGCGGTACACCATCCTCGGCGATACCGGGATCACCCTCGAAGCCGCGGAGAAAGTGGCCAGGGCGACCGGAGTCATAGAGTAAGCAAGAAAAGAAAAAGCTTCCCGGTGTCCCGGCGTATTCTGGCGCCAGGCCCGGCAGCAATTGTTTTTAATAGGACGTCAGCCTGCTGATGACGTCCACGCGGGTGATCATGCCCTTGGGCCTGCCGTCCTCGGTGACGAGGAGCCTGCCGATCTTGTTCCTGTTCATGAGGGCGACCGCCTCATACATGGGCTTGTCCGACTCGATGGTGATGACTCTGGGCGTCATGAACTCGGTAACCCTGCTGTTGCCCTTGTCTGCGGAGATGGCGCGGCCGATGTCCGTGTAGGTGATGATGCCCACGATCTTGCCCCCCTCTTCTACGGGGACGCCGTGGATGTCGTTCCTCGCGAGGGCGACGAGAGCGTCCTTGACCGTCGAGGTGGACGGGACTGTGATCAACTTGTGGTTGATGTAGTCTTTGACGGGCTTCTTCGGCAGCGAGATCATCTCGTTGATGCTCAGCAGAACTATGCCGCTGATGTCGTCCCTGCCGACCACGTCGCCTCTGACCATCAGCTTGTTGACTGGCGTGGGGCCGATCTGAATGGTGTCGCCGACGTCGAAGTTCCTTATGTCTCCAAGTATCTGGATGCTGGCCCTGCACATGTCTGGATGCCTTACCGTGTTAAGATCGATGTCCGCCACGTTGGTGTTCAGGACTCGCTCGCCGTTGCGGTAGATGGGCACTTCCGCCTCTTTGTCCATGTGCGAGAGGTTCAACGCCTGGTATGCTGCGCTTGTCGCCTTGTAGCCGCCCTTGGGTCCCGGCACTCCTTCCACGAGGCCCAGCGCTTTCAGCGACTGCATCTGGTTACGGACGGTGCCCGGGTTGCGGTCGATCCGCTCCGAGATCTCCTCTCCCTTGATAGCACGGCCCTTCTCCCGGAATAAGTTGATCAGCGCAGATAAAATTTCTCTCTGGATTACCGTCAGTTCAACCATTATTATCACGTCAATTGCCGAATTACTGCGTTTCTCTAACCTTCCAGATTATAATGTTTTATCATTATATACTTTGCTAAACGAGCCTTGCCAACGTTCACAAATACAGGGGGCGCTGGTCGGCAAACGCCGTCCAAACGACGTGTGTAAAGCTGTCGCCCCGGATTATAAAAGTGTCGATGATCGAAGTACCGCCGCGGGAATCGGGGATTTAGTATCCTCAGGCCCTATCATGCCATAGACTCCCCTGCTCACATCAAGTGTTTATAATATGACGGTGTACTGACAGTCGAGAGACCATGGGCTACCAGAGCGACCCTGAAAAGAGCGGCTTAATCCTGCCGTTTTCCAGCGCGGTGAAGTTCCACGGGCACATCTGCCCGGGGCTGGCCATCGGCTACTACGCCTCTCACATCGGCATGCGCTGGCTGCACAGCCACATCGGCGACGACAGCGAGGTCATGGTGATGGTCGAGAACGCGGGCTGTGCAGTGGACGCAGTGCAGGTGATCACCGGGCGAACCATCGGCAACGGAAACCTGATCGTCTATGACTATGGTAAACAGGTCTACACTTTCATGATCAAAGGCACCGGCAAAGGCTTGCGCATCTCCCTGAGGCCTGAGTACACCCTCGAACGGATAGACCCCGAAATCGCCGCCCTGTGGGAAAAGACCTCAGCCGGAGAAGCGAAAGCCGGAGAAACCGTCGATCTGCCCCGCCGCGTCGAGCGAATCTGCCGGGCTATCCTGGAGACGTCGGGCGACGTAGTCTTCGACATCCGGGAAGTGGCCATAGATTTCCCCGGCCGTGAGCCCGGGGCCGGTAACGTGATTTGTGCCCGCTGCGGCGAGCCGGTGAGCTCGGACAAAGCGCGGAAAACCATAGACGGTTACTATTGTCAGCCATGCAGCCAGAGGAACTGACCACTTTTTCATTCCTCCCTGAGCCGGACATAAATATATATGTCTGATCATGCTTAATCTTTAGATGCCTCGGCGAGGGCTCATGAAGATCGACACACACATCCACACTACCTGTTCTGACGGCCGCAAGACTGTCCCGGAAGTATTTCAGCTGGCCTCAGAGCTTGGCATTCGCCTGCTCTCGATCACCGATCACGACACCGTCGCCGGCTACCCCGCAGCCTTCGGGGAAGCGGAAAAGCACGGCATTCGCCTGATTCCCGGAGTAGAGTTCTCAACCAGGAACGAAGACGGCCACGTCGACGTCCACGTAGTGGGACTGAGGATCGACCCTGACTACGCCCCCCTGCAAACCGAGCTCAAACTGCTCGCGGACGCCCGGGTAGAAGCCCGGATGCGGCTCCTCGACCGGGTCAACGCCTACCTGGCCGAAAAATACGAGGGCATCGAGCCCGTAAAATTCGAGAGCGTCAGGAAGCGGGTGTCTGGCACCATCGTGGGCAAGCCCCACATCGCCGCAGAGATCATCGAAACCGCCCGCAGATCAGGCATCGAGATACCCGAGGAAGAGCTGTACGCCATCTTCCGGCTCCCCGAAGTGGAGACTAAAAAAGCCTACGAACTCACCATGGCCGAATGCATCGAGCTGATCAAAGCGGCAGGAGGCCTGCCCGTCCTCGCCCACCCCTTCGAATACGCCCGGCCCGACGCAGTGTTGAAGAAGTTCAAAAAGCTCGGCGGCACCGGAGTCGAGCTCTGCAAGTACCGGCAGAAGACCAAAATGCGGTTTATAAGAAACATCGAGCCATACGCCCGCCTGACGATGGAAAGGCAGCTCAACATGAAAACGATAGAAATGGCCCGACGCTATGGCCTGAAACTCACCGCCTGCTCCGACTACCACGCCAAAAACGGCGAGCCCGGGATGGAGGCCGACGAGTACGGCATCGACATCGGGTGGCTCCTCGAATAAAACAAGCTCCTTATTACTCACCACCGAGGCAAACAGCGAACTAGTTACCACAGAGGCACAGAGGCTCATAGAGTACTGTTTTACCACAGAGGCACAGAGACGCACAGAGGCTCACAGAGTTATTGGTTCACCACAGAGGCACAGAGGCTCACAGAGAATTTCAACATGGCGATTATACTTCAATTGTCTAATTAGAAAGTCTCTGTGTTTCTCTGTGCCTCTGTGGTGAACCGTTCTCTGTGTTTCTCTGTGCCTCTGTGGTGAACCGTTCTCTGTGTTTCTCTGTGCCTCTGTGGTGAACCGTTCTCTGTGTTTCTCTGTGCCTCTGTGGTGAACCGTCGCCGTGCCCGCCGTGGTTTGTTTTTCAGACGTTCCTTAGCAGCGAAGCTATGGCGGACATCAGGCATATTACGCCGCCGGCGGCCATTGTGATCGCGACGACGGGGATGAGGAGGCTGTGGTCGGCTTCGAGGATCTGGCCATGGTAGCCGGCGAGGCTGAACTGTACTGTCAGGAGCAGTACGGCGAACGACGTGCCCAGGGTGAAGCCGAGGTTTCTCACGGTACTGGAGACGCTGGAGGCGATGCCGAGCTTCTGGCGGGGGAGGGCGCTCATCAGCTCCGTATTGTTGGGGCTCTGGAACAGGGCGCCGCCAATGCCGAGGAGGACCATGCCGGCGATGATGGCCGGGATGCTCGCAATGTAAGCTGCGTAGGCGTAGAGGAACATCGCCGCCGTGATGATCAGCATGCCAGCAGTGCTGTAGTACTTCGAGTGGTGCTTGTCGTAGAGCCACCCGCCGATCGGCGCCCCGATCATCATGATGATGGGGTTGATCAGGAAAAACATGCCTACCTGTGCAGGGGTGAAGCCCATGACGCCCTCGAAGTAGAACGGCCCCACTATTGTAACAGTAAAGCTGCCGACGAAGAAGAGGAGCATGCTCAGGCAGGGCAGGGTGAAGTTCTTGATCCGGAACACTTCCAGGTCGAGGATAGGCGATCTGGCCCGGCTCTCGATCCACACGAAGGCGGTGAGGGAGACGGCGAAAATGGCGGCGAGCGCGACGATGGGCGGGGTGATGGCTGCCGTATCCGCCAGCTGTCCCAGGCACAGGACCAGCGAGGTCATCGCGGTGACGAGGGCCCCGGTGCCCGCCCAGTCAAACCCGGCCTCTTCGTACTTCGTCTCCGGCATCCGCAGGTAAGCCAGCGCGGCCAGGAGCACGACAACGCCGATGGGCACGTTGATCAGGAAAATGTACTGCCAGCCCAGGGTGCTGACCAGGAACCCGCCGACCACCGGGCCCATGATGCCGCCTATTGCGACGGTTGAGCCGATGTAGCCCATAGCCCTGCCCCTCTCTTTGACGGGGAAAGCCTGAAAGAGGATGGCGCCGCTGATGCTGAACACCATGGCACCGCCGACGGCCTGCAGTACCCGGCAGCCGATGAGCACCGGGAGGTTAGGCGCCAGGCCACAGGCCAGAGAGCTGACGGTGAAGATCGCGAAGCCTGCGATGAATATGGGGATTTTACCTGTGCGCTCGGAGATCTTGCCGAACACGAGCAACAGGCTGGTGATGGTGAGGAGGTAACCGGTGATCACCCACTGCGACAGCGCGACGTCTACGTTGAAGTAGGAAGTGATCGTAGGAAGCGCGATATTGGTAACCGTGCCGTCTATGACCGACATGAAGATGCTGGGGAGCACCACCAGCATGATCTTGTACCTGTTTCTGTACACCTGTTCCGGGATCTGCTCCTGCTGTGCCTGCTGCATACCGTCACTCTATCACAGCAAACGGCACGATAGAGTATATAGTTTCGCGTAACAGGCCGGCCGCCTCATTTGCCGGCGATACATTCCTCAATCGCCTTTATCAGTGAATCCCTTTCCGGGGGGCCGTCGTACCGCGCCCCGTTGATAAAGAACGACGGGGTGCCATTTACTCCGCTGCGCACGCCCTCCAGGAACTGCCTGCGGATTCCTTCTTCATAGACATGGCTATCAAGCTCGCCGTTGAATCTGCCCGTGTCCAGCTTCAGGCCTGCGGCATAGCGCTTCAGGTCTTCGGCTTCCAGGGCATCCTGGTGCTCGAAGAGCACGTCGTGCATCTCCCAGAACTTTCCCTGCGCTGCAGCAGCCTCAGCGGCCTCTGCCGCCAGCATGGAGTGCGGGTGCACCTGTGTCATGGGAAAGTGGCGGAAGGCAAAGCGCAGCCTGTCGCCAAGCCTGCGCCGGACCTCTTTGATGACCGGATGAGCCCTCCCACAGTGCGGGCACTCGAAATCGCCGTACTCTACGAGAGTGGCGGGGGCGTTTTCCGGCCCATGCGTATGGTCTTCCGGGCCGACCGGCCGGACGAGCCTCGGCGCCTCAGTATGAGGCGCCTCATACTGTTGCGGCAGCCCTCTCGCCTCCGGCCTTCAGGTCTTCCAGCGCCTTGAGGACCCCGTCGGCGCCCGGGTTCACCTTCAGCGGGGATATGTAGCTCCACCGGATGATGCCGTCGCCGTCGATCAAGAACAGCGCCCGCTCGCTCATCCCATCCGTCTCCCTGTAGACGCCGTAAGCCCGGGAAACTTCCCCCTTCGGCTCGAAATCGGATAACAAAGGAAAGCGGAGGTTCCGGCTTTTCGCAAAGGCCTGGTGGCTCCAGATGCCATCCACCGAAATGCCCACGATCGAGGCCCCGTACCGCTCGAACTCGGGGAGCACCTCATTGAACAGCGCCAGCTCATCCGTGCAGACCGGGCTGAAATCTGCCGGGTAGAACACGAGGACCAACGGCCTGCCCTTGTAGTCGCTCAGCTTCACAATCTGGTCATGCCCGGCACGCAAGGCGAAATCTGGCGCTCTGGCACCAGGTGCCAGCGGTTTCGCTACCTTTTCGGACGGGTCCTTCCTGACCGCCGAACTATCCACGTTCTCCATAATAACCTCCTGAGTATCTGCAACACGGATATTGATCATACGGAAGAATGCCCTGCATGCCAACAAAACATCGCCCGGTTTTTCACGGCCCAATGCAACGCGGGGAACGTGACCTGACCTGGGAAGCGTTTATTTCCCAGCATGACCTATGATTCTGTGGTGGGTTAATGAAAAAGCTCCTATTACTCATACCAGTCCTGCTGGCAGTCGTCCTGATCAGCGGGTGCCTGAACGTGGCCATGTACACGAAAGTCGACAAAAGCGGCAACATCAGCAACCTGAAGATGGAGATCAACACGACCTCGTACGTCTACAACCTGATGGCCCAGAACATCCAGAGCGAGGGGTATTCCAGCATGAAAGAATACATCCTCTCCAACTACACTAAATCTCTGGACGGAAGCACGGCCGGCAATACCGTGGACTACAGCGAGGAATGGTCCGGCGACCATGTGAAGATGATCATCGACCTCAAGGGCTCGATCGTTCCCTCCGCAGACAGCGGCATTAAGATAAGCCGGGACGGAGACTTCCTCCTCTACGAGATGTCCATGGGCGACGACGATTCGTCCGGCCAGATGCCCTCCAGCTCAGAATTCGCCAACATGTCCGACGCGATGCTGAGCGCCATCACCTTCGACTACTACCTGGAGATGCCGGGCAAGATCGTGGACTCCAACGCCAACGAGATCAAGGGCAACAAGGCAGAGTGGCACTTCAACGGCAAGACCATGGCCAGCATGGATCGCCTGTACGCGAAGAGTGAAGTGCCTAAGGCGCCCGGATTCGGGGCGATCGTAGCGCTGCTGGCAGTGCTGTGCGGGTACGGGCTGATGGCCGCCGGGAGAAAGAGAGACTGAAAGCTGCACCCGGGAGTCATTTAAAAAAGTTATCCCTGTATGGTGTTAGGGGGGCTTTTTGTAAAAAGCCCCCCCTCGTCACCCCCTCAAAAACATCACTATAAAAGTGCCCTTTCAGGGCTTATTCGAGTGTCGAGACTCAGGGGGACTTTTGAAAAAGTCCCCCGAGAGCCCCTTTAAAACTTTTAGCGCCCCCACGGGGATTCGAACCCCGGTCTAGAGCTCCGGAGGCTCCAAGGATATCCACTACCCTATAGGGGCGTTTTGACGATCACTAATGCACTCACTTAGATATAAACTTTGAGTTGCGTTTTACCCGGGCGACCGGCTGCTCAGGAACAACCTTGGCGACAAATGTTCGGAGTCACTGCCGGCCGAGATCGCTCAATATCGAACTCCAAGGCCAGACTCTCGCCGTACTTATCCTTGTAGGTCTTGCCGTCTGCAGGCCTGGCGACGCACTCGGGGCATAGCGGTAAATCGTCTGAGCTTATCCTGATCCTTCTCCGGCACTCCCGGGCTCTCAGGAGTTAAATGCTCCGGCCTTCTCAAGGCATCGCTGTGCCACCACGGGACCCTGTGAAAGCCATGCCCGCCCGGAGCATGGCCTTACGGTCAGGGCAAGCGAGAAATGAGAAAATTGGGCTTAAAATTAACATTTCAGGCACTGTTTATTGCATGATGATTCTATGACGTCTCTACCTGTCCGAAATCAGGAGGAAGATCACCTCCTTACGCCGAAAAACTGTGTGCTGATCCTCATCGACTACCAGCCTCCGCAAATATTTACGACAAAGTCGATGGACCGCCAGCGAATGATTGACAACGTCGTCGCGCTCACAAAAATCGCGAAGAACTTCGGGCTTCCGATTATCCTCACCACGGTCAACGTCACTAACGGCGTGAACCCGCCAACGATTCCACAGCTACGCAGCATAATCCCGGAAGTGCGGGAGATCGACAGGACGACCATAAACTCGTGGGAGGACGAGGAATTTGTTAACGCGGTCAAGGCGACCGGCCGCAAGAAGCTGCTCATGGCTGCGCTGTGGACGGAAGCCTGCCTGATATTCCCCGCGCTCGACGCTTTGAAGGAAGGCTACGAAGTGTATCCGGTCATCGATTGCCTGGGAGGCACCTCGATAGAATCGCATCAGGCAGCCCTGAACCGCGCGGTTCAGGCCGGGGCACAGCTGACGACGTGGAACGGGGTCGGATGCGAACTCCAGCGGGACTGGGCCCGCAAAGAAACCGTGCCGGGCTGGATCAAGGCAAACATCGAGCAGGGCGAGGCCTGGGGCTGGTATCTCACGATAGAGCACGAGGTCAACGAGTTCCATAACTACGTGCCAAAGGCACACGGCGAAGCGGAGCCGGCACAGTCGGCCAGAAAGGAAGCGCAGGCGTGAAAACGGGCGGACATTGCCCGCTCGTGCTCGCAGGCTGGCTCAATCGAGGCCAGGAGCCCGGATTCCATCTATCCGTACGCTTTCTCGAATAATTCGAGCATGTTCCGCACGCCGAGCGCGACGCCCTCTACCTCAATGCCTCCCTTGCCCTTGGCGCCGTCGCCTACCACGAAGAGGCCTTTGACCGGCGTCAGGTTGCCGAGGTCGTAGCCGGAGGAAATGCGGTTGACCGGCCAGTCGTCCTTGTAGGACTGGACCATAAGCACCGAGTACTTCTTGCCGGGGAAAATCTTCTTCAAGTCCTCCAGGCCGAGCTTAATTTCCTGCTGCATGTCGGCACTCCGCAAGGTCTGGTGGGACATGGTGAGGTGCATGCCCTTCGGGGCTAAAGAAGGATCCGTGTGGGTGACCTCGTTGATGCCGTTCACCCTCCTGGTATACGGGGTGAACAGCACGCCGGGGTGGCCGACGAGGGGCTCTTCCGCCGCGAGGCAGATCTTGATGCCGGCCGAAGGCTTTACCTTCGTCAGCACTTCGGCGTACTTCGGCTCCAGGTACTTCCGGTCGTAAAGCTTAGAGGTCAGCTGGTGCCCGATGTTGGAGATGACCGCGTCGACCGGGACATTCTGTCCGGCCACGGATACGCCCGTAGCCCTGCCGTCCTCTACCTTGACCGCGTCCACCCTGGTGCTCAGGTTGATGCGGCCGCCGTTGTCCTCTACCACGCCTGCGAGCGCGTCGACGACGCCGCTGCAGCCTCCCATGGGTATTCCAGGCATACCGTACTTCTGCATGTTCTTCAGGATCGCGGCGATCTCTTCCATCGGAGTGTTAGCGGCGGTAGCCGAGAGCGCCCATCCGCAGAAGCTGTCTGCGAGGGGCAGCATGTCCGGGAAGCCTTTGAGGAAATCTGCGGCGGTGCCTGTTTTCTGGCCGAGAGCCTTCATCGCCAGCAGCGGCACCTTCAGCTTGGTCGCCGGCGACAGCACGTCGACGAAGTTCATGGCGCTGACCAGCTTGCCGTCCTGCATCAGGACGGTACCCTCAGGCTTCGACCTGACGATCTCGACGTCGGCGCCCACGTCTTTCAGCAGAAGAGCCAGCGGGCCGGTCGGGCCATGGGGTATCATGTGGAAAGCGCCCGTGGTGAGCTGGAAACCCTTGTAAGGCAGGTTTGTGAAACGGCCGCCGTACATGTCCAGCTGCTCGTATACCGTGACGTCGTGCTCTTTAGACAGGGCGGCCGCAGAGAGCAGGCCGCCCAGCCCGGCGCCGATCACTGCTATCTTCAACTTCAGTCCTCCCTGATGGCGCCTATCGGGCAGTATCCCTTGCATGTGCCGCATTCTGTGCAGCTTTCGGTTATCCTGCTGATGCCGCAGGTTTTTATGGCGCCGGCGGGGCAGAACACCTTGCACTGCCCGCAGCCGACACAAGTTTCAGCGATCCTCATGAAACCATCTGTCGTTTTTATAGCCCATTCTACCTATAATGCTTTTCCGTTATTTCCTGCCCTGCCCACTTATCGTTCGCAGACACTTTGACCGTGTGAGCAGCCTTCTGAGCCTTCTTCTTCGCGTCCTCCACGGTGCCCGCAGTGGCCAGGACCACGCCCAGGCGGCGCTCCTCGTAGGCCTCCGGCTTGCCGAAGATCAGCACGTTGGTATCGGGAGCGTAGGCGCCATCGACCTTGAACTGGGGGTACCAGCCCTCGGTGTGGGACAGGATCACGTGGGACGCCGCCGTAGAGCGGGGCTGGATGACCTTGCCTTCGCAGGCGATGGGGATGCCCAATACGGCTTTCGCGTGCAGCGCGAACTCCGAGTACCCGAAGGGCATGCTGGCGATGGTCACCAGGCCGGTGTCGTGGGGCCGGCACGCCGTCTCGTTAGCATACACCTTGCCGTTCTTCGTATCCACGAACATCTCGTGGGCGAACAGGCCATAGCCGCCCAGCTTGTCCATAATGCGGCCGGCGTAGTCGTAGATCTCCTTCTCCAGCTTATCGATCTTCTTATCCGTGGCATCGGTCCACGGGTGCCAGGAAGCATGGTAGTCGCCCTCGATCTGGTAATGGCCCAGCGGCCTGACAAACTTGCTCTCGGGCTTGCCCTTCCCGTTCAAATACCGGACCGAGAGGGCGGTGATCTCGACGTCGAAGTCGATGAACTCCTCTACAATGATCTTGTCCGAGGAGCCCCTGGCCTTGGCCGCCTCCTTGAAGGCCTTCTCTACATCTTTCGAGGATTTCAGCACGTAAGAGCCCTTGCCGCTCGACGACATGATGGGCTTGGACACGCAGGGGAAGCCGATCTTCTTGCACGCGGCCTTGAACGATTCCAGGTCTGTGGCGTACTCGTACTTCGAAGTCCTGGCCCCGGTGGAGGCGATCGCCTCTCGAAGCCGCTCCCGGTGCATGGCCGTCCAAACGGCGTTTGCACAGGGCGCCACGAAGAAGCCCTCCTTTTCTAGTTTGAAGAGCGTGTCCGTGTTAATCGCCTCGATCTCCGGGATGATCGCATCAGGCTTCTCTTTTTCAACGATGGCCAGCAGCGCCCGCTCGCTCTTCATGTTGGTCACGTACGACCTGTGCGCCACCTGCATGCCCGGCGAATTGGCGTACCGGTCGACGGCGACGATCTCGATGCCCATCCGCTGCGCCTCGATCATCGTCTCCTTGCCCAGTTCCCCGGCGCCGAGAAACATGAGTTTTGCCCCGTTTGCGTATGGAGTCCCTAAAACTTTCCGTGCTGTGATACCCATGGCAGCTACCTCTTGACTAAATCATATGAAGGGCGGGAAAGATAAAAGCTTTAGCTGTCCACGAAAAAACCGGGGGTTGCAGCCGGCTATGCTGGCGTTGCTGCAGGAACCGCCGAACGCTTAAAAAAATATTTGTATAAAATACAGCCAGAGCATTATTCATGGGGCAGCAGGCAGACCTGATCGCAAAATACAACCTGTACCGGAAGAAGAATAAGGAGCTCAACAACAAGCTGATCCAGTCCTGCCTCGATAGGGAGACTATCCTTAAAGCAGCAGAGTTGCTAGGCATGGTCGAGAATGGCAAGATCATGTTAGAGGACGTGCAGGAGTCCGACGTCCTCATGGACTTCGCTCTCAACGACTGCCTGAAAGACGGAAAAACCGCCGTCGAGCGATACGCCAATAAAGTCGGCGGGGCCGACGAGATCGAGCAGGAGATTCTCGAGGGCCTGCGGTCGTCTTATACATCGCTTTTCAAAGAAGCTGCAGTATCCAGGGAGAACCGGACCGTCGATCTCGATGATGTCCTGGGCAACAGGGGCAGGATACAGATCATCGACAACGGACTGAGCATGTCTTACTCGTGGAACACCTTGCTGTTCCTGCGAATCGTGCCGCTGAAGAGCTTCAGCATGACCTCCGGCATCTTCTTCGCCTTCGACCAAAAGACAGAGAACCGCATGCTGAGGGCGTACGAGAACTTTTATCAGAGAATACCGGCAGATACTGAAGATATCCGGCGGTTTGCGGCCTTCTTCAAGACGAACCGGATCTTCGGGAAACAGGGAATGTTCATATGATCTGTAGTTGTGATGTGGCGAGCATCGACCGCCTGGCTGACAGAAAGCAGGACGAGAACTGGCGGTTCCGCGCCTTCCTCAAGGAAGAGTGCGACCTGCCCGACGCGGAGGTCGACCGCATGGTCCATGAGCTATACGGCCAGGAAGCGGCGAAGATCGACTGCACGTCCTGCGCCCGGTGCTGCAGCACTGCCCCACTGCTGGACGACGAAGACGTGGGCCGGCTCGCCGGCTCGCTCGGCATTACCTCAGACGAGGTTACCTCCAGGTACCTGAAGATGGACGACGACTGGGGCGAGCTTACCTTCAACCAAAAACCGTGCCCGCTGCTGAAGGACGACCTTTGTACTTGTTACGCTGCCAGGCCGCACGACTGCTGGTCATATCCCCACCTGCAAAAAGAGGGCTTCCGGCACCGGTTGATAAGCGCCGTGAACAACGCCTCGGTCTGCCCCGTCGTGTTCAACGTCCTGGAGCGGCTGAAAGATGAGATGAGGCCCCACGGGTGGAACCGGCACACCTCCGGGCGAGGCCGGAACAGGTGAGCTGTTTATTATTTCATGTCCAGTTGGCCCTATGTGAGTCGAAAATACCGCCAGGCACTCACCATATGAAAAATGAAATATTCATGTTGAAGCTATGAGAAATTGAAAGTTAGCCCTGTGTGAGTTTAAAATACCGCCAAGCTCGCCAAGGTGCCAAGCACGCCAAGATACACATTTTCATGGAACGCCAAAATTTTTTTAGCGATATCTTCTGATCCTTATCACAAAGTCCTTGGCGTTCCATGAAAAATTGGCTCTTGGCGAGCTTGGCTCCTTGGCGCTCTTGGCGGTATTTTCGACCTATACAGGGCCAACTACTGATTTTTCATAGCCTCTACCTGAATATCCCATTTTTCATAAGGCGAGTGCCTGGCGGCCCTATAACCATAGCCCATATAAGGCATTTTTCATATGACTATGCTTCGTGTAAAAGGTACGAGCGTTCATCAGAAAAACTCTAATAATATCGTTATCCTCTCAGACCTTTCCACACTCCAGAACCTCCTTTCAGACCTCTCCACCCTCCTCAACCTCCCAGCCTGAAAATCCTCCTCCGCCTCCCGGGAACTCCCGGACCTCCCGGGGATTTTCGTTGTTGGTCGTGTAGAAAAACTCAGGAGATCGGTATGCCGTGGGTCTTGTGCTTCTCTGTCACCGGCAGGGTGATCTCCAGCACGCCGTTGTTGTAGGTCGCCTTCGCCTTGCTCTTGTCCACGTCAGAGGGCAGGGATATGGAGCGGTAGAACTTAGAGTAGCCCCGCTCGTGGCGGATGTAGCCCTTTTCCTCTTTCTGGCTCTCCATCTTCTTCTGGGCCGAGATTTCCAGCACGTTGCCTTCCTTAACATCGATGCTGATATCCTCCTTGCTGACGCCAGGCAAGTCGGCGGTGACGATGATCTCGTTCTCATGCTCCCTGACGTCCACGTGGGGCACCTGCACCCCTCGCTCTCCTGCCGCCATGGGCATTTCCATCTCGCCCATGATCCTGCTCAGCCTCTCCTGCATTCTCCGCAGCTCATCCATCGGGTCCAGTAAGTATTCTCTCATCTGCGATCCTCCTGATTCTGTTAAGGAATATCTGTGCGGAAGTGCACAAAACTTGCCCGCGGGAAATTCGGGCCAGATTGTTTACCACAATGACACGGTGGGACACAACGACTAGTAACCACAACGGCACAAAGACACAATGTTTTCTAACCACGGCGGCACGGCGGCACGGAGACAATGCGGTCCACGACCGGCCCGATGGTTATGTTAACCACGGCGGCACGGCGGCACGGAGACAATGGTGAGCCGCATATATAGGAACCCTTTTTTGTCCACGGCGGCACGGAGACAGTGCATTAACCAGGAGGTATGCACCGGGGAAAAGCGGGGTGCTCCCCGGTGCCTTGTATGGTGGGTTCTGGCAGGAGGTGAAAAACCTGCCATTGCTTGCAGTGCTGGTATTGGAGTAACCAGGGGTTTTGATAATCTTTACTTCACTCAGGTCAGCGGCGGCCGTATTTCCAGACGATGAAGCCGAAGGCCAGAATCGCTAACAGGGCTATGCCGATGCCGATGCCGAGCCAGGAATTGCTCCGGGTCACACTTACTTCGATGTACTTCTGCTCCGTCTTCGCCTCTGCGCTCACCGCTCGCATATACAGTCTTTCCGTGCCTTCGGAAGCGTCCGCCTTGGCCGTTATCTTGACTACGAACCGCTTCGACTCGCCCGGGGCAAGCTCGCTCGCTTCGCGAGTCACTACCTCGGCGTTCAGCGATTCTGGGATGTCATCATTTCCCATGTCGATCCTTACACTGGAAAGCTTACCCGAGCCATTATTCTTAACGTAGACGTCCACGTTCTTGCTCGTCCCTGCCGCAAGGCTGAGATTCTCCGGCATCGAGAACTCTAACTTGTAGTCGGTATCTATCGTGGAGTCCACGTACAATTGCACTTGGCCAGAGTCGCCTTCGCTGCCCGCTACAATAGTAATCACGTGACTGCCTGCCGATAACGGAGTAGTTTTTACTTGGAAAGTCCTGGAGGAGCCCTTCTCTACGAACACCCGGCTGATCACGTCCGAGCCTGACAGTAATTGAACGTTCCACCCGGCGGGAGCATCCTTTACACTGACAGCGTACGACTTATCCACGATACCATTGTTAGTCAACGTGACGTCGAAGGTGACAGTCTGGTTGACTTTGATGACTTTCCCAGGGTAATCTGTAGTCAGCTTCACGCCGTTCAAACTAGTAATATTATTATCAGTAGCAATTGGCAGGTACCCGATGTACAGGCTGCTGTCCAGCACGTGGTACCCTGCACCCTTGTCATCCATTACGGTTAGCTGGTAGAATGGAGCCCTGACAGTAACACTGTAGTAACCGTTGGAGACGGGAATGCTGAATACGCCGTTGTCGTTGGTGCCGCCGGTGTACGACTTATCTGTCTCCTTGTTAGTGATCGTTATTGCAGCATCCTTTACTGGCTGGCCAGTAGCCGAATCGATCACGGTGCCGCTGAGCGTGTACAGATTGGTAAGAATGATAGTAACCGTGGAATTGTCGCCGACCGTTGCAGTGCCGCTTCCACTCGCATATCCTGTTTTTGAGGCGGTGAAGTAGTACTGGCCCGGGGGCAGGGAGAAGTTGCCGATACCGTTCAGGTCGGTCTGCGTTGAATGGGTGATGCCGTTGACCTGCACGGACACCAGGGCCCCGCCGACCGCCCCATTCTTATCCTTCACCAGGACCGAGACGGGGGAGTCAGCGAGGGCAGAGGTGGAGGTGGCTATTAAAAATAGTGATAGGAGGATTGGGAGGAGTAATATGGTTGAGAGCTTCATTCTTTCACCGCTGCTACGGGCCGGGTGACCTCTAAGAAGATCTCGTTCAAAGTGGGCCGGTAAACGTCTAGCTCGGTGACGAGGCCGCCGGTCCTGCAGACTGCTCTGGATACGTCTTCCGAGACGTCCTCGGAGGCGTTGATCACATAGAAACCATTATTCCTTGCTACAGTGGAGATGCCGGTGATGCCTGAAATGGAATTCCTCACGACCGGCTCGTCGATCTCTTTCACTCTTAACCTGAGCTGGTAGCCCTGCCGTCTCGAGAACTGCTCCACGAGCTGATCGACGTTGCCGCAGATCTTCATCTCGCCGTTCACGATGATACCGATACGGTCACAGATCGCCTCTACTTCGGGCATTACATGCGAAGTCAGGAATATTGTTTTACCTTTGGCCTTCATTTCCAGCATGAGGTTGCGAAAGTCCTCGGCGCCCTGTGGGTCGATGCCGGCGGTGGGCTCGTCGAACATCATCACCTGCGGGTCGTGGACGATGACCTGGGCGACGCCGAGCCTTTGCTTCATGCCTTTACTGAACTTGTGTACCTTCTTGTGCTTGGCATCATGCAATCCCACCTTGTCCAGGGTCTTATTCACCTTTTCTTCCAGTTCCTTGCCGTGGATGTCGTACAATTCGCAGTAGAATTTGAGGTTCTGCCACGCAGTCTGGTTCTCGTAGAAACCATACGGGTCGGGAAGGACGCCGCAGGCCTTCCTCACTTCTAAAACGTCGTGGATGATGTCGTGCCCGGCGACTTTGCCGGTGCCCGAGGTGGGCTGTACCAGTCCGAGGAGCATCTTCATGGTAGTACTCTTGCCAGCGCCGTTAGGGCCGAGAAAGCCGAAGATCTCGCCTGCGTCTACTGTGAAGCTCAGGTTGTTGACGACTGCTTTCTGATCGTACAGCTTCGTGAGGTTCTGTGTCTCTATTACTGCTTGTCCCATCCTGTCATCCTCGAATCTTTTTCATTAGCTTCCTTGTTCCGGTAAAGGTTGAGTGTGTGTGTGTGTCGGGCCTATGCTGCGCTTGTAGTTCCTAAGCCGGTCCCTGATTCTGAATCCTTGCTCTGTGGCTCCGAAGGATTTGGCTATCTTTCGGTATAGCCTGATTTCGGCGGATTCCGCGAGGCCCAGCTCGATAAGGGCGTCATCATAAGAGAACGATATCCCGTCGCCTTCCAGGCTGCCTTTAAGGTTTGTCACGCTGTGGCGGGTCTCCTTCGACAGCTCCTGGATAAAAGCCTTCCGCGGGTATATCGAACACAAGTATTCGTATACGTCCTGGCGAACCCTGCTACTGTTTAAAGCGCTGTATATACGCCCGATATCAGGCGATCCCTTACTGTTGTTTTCCATGTTATCATCTCCGTATCACCACACTCTGCCAATCTATTGTTTTCTATGGTTATATATAAGTTTTATATCATAATCGGTTAATGAGCCAGCATTAACGGGTTTCCTTTCAAAACGGGTTTTGCTGCGGAAGTTCGTAGTATGGCAACAAGTGCGGTTAATTCTGTGAAGCTATGAGGGTAAAGGTATTATAAAAGTGGTGTGATTAATATTAACCAGAGTAAAATTTGATGACGGTCAGATGATAAATAATTATTAATAAACTACTTGTTATAATTTTTGTCATTACATCTATGTGTGTAAAACACGTAGCAGGTTGCCGATTTTATCAATCGAAATCCGACTTTTCCCTGATTAACCCGTCACTTAAGTCACGTATATGCATAAAATATAAATAGGCACTTATCGTAAAAAAGTTTGGAAACACAGCGCCCGGTGCACGGGGGGCGGGCAGACTTTAACGAATAAACTCAGTAATGACGTTTGCCGTTCTCGTGTGATACCAGACGCATTGCTTACTAAACCTGTAAGTGAGTTTAAGGCGCCCGGCCGGGGCGGGATCAGGGCTCTACCCAGACTGCCCTGTCATGTCCTGGCCGGGTTTGCTGTGCTTACTTACTCTACAAAGGTGTAATTTATGGCGAAGAATTGGATCATGACTTTGGTGCTCGCCGCAGCAGTACTCGCGGTAGTCACCAGCGGAACAGCATCGGCGTACTCTTTTTCGAACGTTGAATGGACGAAGTTATATTCCAGTGGTGTTTCGTATTACACTGAAGCTACAGGAACCCCCACGGTATCCGGCGGTGGATCTCTTACTTGGCAGAACACGTTAGAAAATGATATACCTAACTCGTATTACTATCCTATGGCCTCATGGTATTCGGATAACCTTCAAAACCAGGGATATGTCCAGAAAGCTGACGGAATTAGCTACCATTACGCTTGGGGACCGGACGCAACTGCCACCGCTATGTCTTCGTCAGGGGGACACACGCTTACCGTTAAGCATGAGTATTCCCTGACGAAAGGAACGCCGGGAACTTACGACAGTAAAGATAAAAGCTACACTGTAAGCTAAAATGCCATAAAAATGGTTGTGGCATTTTATTTTTTTATAGGTGCTTGGTGGTTGGGTTCATGGCAAATCTCCTGAGTATTACTAAAAAAGAGATAACGGACGTAGTTAATAGTAAAATATTGGCTATTATGGTCGCGTTTTATATCGTTTTGTTTGTATTATCATTTTTTACAAACATATGTAATAATACAAATAATTCGAACGAATTAATATTCGTGCTATTCATGTACTCTACATGTTATTATAGCACGTTAGTAGCCATGGCCCTTGGGTATTCTTCTTTTTTTTCCGAGATGGACGGAAAGGCAATCAATACTCTGCTGACTAAGCCATTGTACAGAGATACTATCATTAATGGTAAACTTTTGAGCGGAGTGATCCTATCAACTGGCTTATTCATATTTACGACGCTGCTTTACGTGACAGCGATCGGGATATACTTTAACGATCCGACAGAAGTACTGCCAGTAATATTTAATATTTTACCGTTAATGTTTGTGCTTTCGTTATCATCTACTATGTTTTTCTATTCTTTGACCTTGCTGATCTGCACTGCTCTTAAAGATCAAATGTTAAGCTTTTTCACGAGCTGCCTTTCGTGGATAATTCTATTTTATCTCATTAACGATGACTGGTTTGCAGGATATATCTCATATTATTTAAACAGCCCATCAGTGATATACACAATAAGTAGTTTTTCGCCGTTTACGCTGGTTAACTTTGCCTTAGCCGAGCCAGATATAATCATGGCAATAACAACGGATGGGGAGACGGCAATACTCAAATTGTTGTTGTACACCGGCATCATGATGTTCGTTACTTATACCGTATTTCTCAGGAGGGACGTCGCTTGAGAGAACTATCGAAAGGGATGATATTAATTGCATGTAACGAGATTTCCCGACTGTTCAGTAGTCCGATTGTAATAGTGTTTGCAGCACTAATGGTGATCCTGTCGTTTACAAATGCTGCGGGTGTTTCAGTTGTACTGCCTACGCGGTTTAGTTTTCTCGACCATGACGAAGCGTTTTTTTATGTCGGTCTTGGTAACTTTTTATGGAATATGTCTGCACTTTTTTCATTCCTTTCCATCTGTATCGGGATCGTGTCGTTCACGGACGAGAAAAAAGGGTCGCTGAGACTGTTACTCACTAAACCGGTGTACAGACGGGATGCCATAATCGGTAAATATCTGGGGATTATGGTATTTTTACTTCTGATGATAACTTTGACAGTATGTTTATTCGTATCGTTGACGATGATCGTTTTCGGAGGTCCTGAATCTGCAATAGAACTAGTGTTGAGAGCCGGGTCGTTTATCCTTCTGCTCTTTTTAAACTGTGGTTTTACTATTGGCCTGGTCACGTTCTTTTGTATAATTCTGAGCAAAGCAGAGGCTATGATGGCATCAATCGCTTTCATAGCTATGGAATACTTGGCAAGAATGCCATGGGTTCCCTCTTCACTCGGAGAGCTGCAGATTATTAATCCTGTAAACTTGTATATTGCAGCCTTTGCCATATCCCCCGGCAAAGACCTGTACTCCCTGGCATTGCCATATTCGACATGGCTTGATCACGCACTGCCTTACCTATTGCTGATGATTACCGAGATCATTGTAATCTTACTGATAAATTCGATCCTTCTTAGCCGTGAAGAGTTGTGACTATGGAGACTAGAATATGAACAAATCGATGATACTAATTACCATAATGGCGATCATATGCATCCTTTTCCTAAGTGCTGTATATATGATCGGTCAAAATACTGCAGTAGACTTTGGGTTATCAAGGTCCGACAACAGTTCAATCAATTCATCGGGTGAAACACCGGAAAAACTCAACGTAACCCAGAAACCAGATGCTATTGTTGATTCGAATAACAACGATAACCTGGGTACAATCAATTTTCAAATTAAGTATGGACAAAAGAAGTATATCACCGATGCATCGGTCAAACTGTATGCATACTCAGAAGAGAACAGCAATGACTTAAAACTGGTGGACACTGCAGGCAATCCGTTGATGAACTGTAATGCCGAACTGGACAGCTGGGGTCCCGTGTATCAGTTCAGAGAGGTTCCATACGGGCAATATAAGATTGTCTCCGAAAGAAACGGTTCCTCATGGATAGCTTATCATACTCTAGATCCTTCCACTGATGGTGCAATCAACGGTGTAGGCGCAGATGACCCGGATTTAAAGGTGCCAGACTCGATTAATCACAATCGTAATACTATATATGGATGGGTAAGAGATTCGTCCTCTATGGACTACCTACCAGATCTTGAAATTACTTTACTAAGGCAAGATACGATTAATGAAACACGTTACCTGCCAGCCGACGTCCCGAACAACCCCACCATATCAAAATCGGACCCATATACTGGCTTTTATTACTTCAATGACATTTCTCCGGGAATCTACAAAGTACAAGTTAAAAACGTAGGGTATGTAAAGAATAGTATACCTATAAAAATTGATGGAAGCGAGCAAGAGGGCACCCTATGCAACATAGGAATTTAATGATTAGCCGATGTATGACAGGTATCGATTTAAAAAGAAAATGTCCCAGAAGGTCTATAATCTGGTTGCCGAGAACAACTATAGGAGTTTCAATTGGACGATCTATGTTTCAGATGATGGCCGCAATAAGTATAAAATCTAATATCCGGGCGCAATGAATCGGCAAGGTGAGCGATGATAGGGCGTTAAAATGGCCAGGGGAATCAGGTAGGCAACTATGGAAGCAATTATCGTATCCGGCTCCCGGATTTGGAAGCACAGCGCCCGGTGCACGGGGGCGGGCAGACTTTAACGAACAAACCCAGTAATGACGTTTGCCGTTCTCTTGTGCTGTCAGACGCATTGCTTACTAAACAAATAAGTGTGTGTAATGGCGCCCGGCCTGGGCAGGATAGTCGAGTATTACCAGCCTATAGCGAAAAGCTGTAAGAAAACAAAAACTTGCATCGGGAAGCACAGCGCCGGGTTCACGGAGGCGGACAGGCCTAAACCCAGACAGCCTGTCGCCAGAACTTGCGGCGCTGTACTTACTAAACCTTTAAGGTGAGACGATAATTCCTGAGAACTATCGCCAATAGAATATAATGACGCCTGGTATTATAATACTATCGATTGCTGTCGTTAAGCTGTATCGAAAGATATACTATACAAGGCGTTGAACAGCGATTATGCGCCTGAAACATGCGCTAAATACACTAATCGTAATCCTGCTTCTCATCATAGTTTCCACTCTGCCCGCTTCCGCGGCTCAGACGACGGTGGACAACTACCCCATCCCCGGCCCCGGAGATACCAGCGGCGCCAGCGGGAATACAGTGGGCTTTTCTCCCATTCCCGGCCCCCGGAATTCGAGTGGCGCGAGCGGTGACACAATAAGCTTATCCCCTATCCCCGGTCCTGTAGATACCAGCGGCGCCGACGCCACGATCACCTTCTGGCAGCTGCCACTGAGAATCCAGGTCGAGCAGATCACCTGGATAGCCGCCGTCACCGCAGCCGCGCTGGCAGCAGTCCTCAAGCTCTGGCCCATCGTTATAGGCAAGCTGAAAAACCGGCGGGACAACGAGATCAGGGAGCGGATATACAATTACATAAAAAACAACCCCGGCACCACCATGGCCGACATCTCCCGGCGTGAAAACCTCAACCTCGGCACCATCCGGTACCATATCACCAGACTCCAGTCCGACCACAAGATCACCCTGGTCAAGTCCGAAAAATTTGTCAGGCTCTTCCGCAATTCAGGCGTTTATACCGAGAGAGAAAAGGCGATCATATCCTCGATCAGCCGGCCTGCCGCGATATCCATCGTCTCGTACCTCCGGGAAGCCCCCGGGGCGACCATCGACGAGATCGCCGGCCACTTACATATCACCAGCAGCGGAGCCTACGTACAGCTCAAAAAGCTGATAAGAGACGGAGTCGTCTATAGAGAGCCCGCCGGGAGGTTCCTGAAATACTACCTTAATGAAGAAGTGCTGGCGCTCATCGCCCGGCAGTTGCCGGTGAGTGTGTGAACGTACACGAACGCTGTGCTGTACCAGATCACAGAACGTCAGAATCTGTGTCGCATGAAAAAGTTGTTGTTTCGACGAGGGTTTCAAGGTCGCCAAGTAATAGCCTTATGAAAATGGGATATTCGGGCAGAGGCTATGAAAAATTAGAAGTTGGCCTCGCATATGTCGAAAACACCGCCAAGAACGCCAAGGGGCCAAGCTCGCCAAGAGCCAATTTTTCATGGAACTCTAAGAGGTCCGGTACGCCAGGGACTTTTTCGATCGGAACCACACCTATCATAAAAAATAATGCTTGGCGTACTTGGCCTCTTGGCGGGCTTGGCGGCTTTACCAGCTCAGAAACTTGGAACTGCCAGTTTTTAATCACTTATGCTTGATCATGGCTCCGATCATCACCTGACTATTTGCGATTTAAAACCGGGGCCTCCCGGGGCCGAGTCAGTCAACTTTTTCACATCCTCTACTCGAAAACCTACTTTTCAGGAAAGAGTTCTGTATACAAGAGACTGCTTCCAGTCGGTCACAGCGCAGCATTCATCTTGCTTAGTCACTGAGCAACCAGAAACGCTCAGTGCACCTATTTCGGCGACTGTCCCTGTTTGACGTTGATGGCGTTGACGAACTTCTCCAGCCCGGCCTTGCGGAGCCGTTCCCGGAGGAGTTTGCCCAGCACGTTGACGTCGCCTTTCTTGGCGACGATGGGGGCGACCTTGTCTATCCACTGGTTCCAGGGGGGCAGCATGTGGAGCCGGTCGCAGATGCCGTCGAGGAACTCGTCCCACGCCGACGGATGGATTTTATCCATCTTATTCACGGCGACGATCACGTCGAGGTCTAAATCGTATAAGAAGTCGTTGAGCTCTATGTCGATGGGGATCTCGCCTCTGCCGTCCCACCGATCCACGATCTCGGCGAAGGCCTTCGCGTCGACCACCTGCACGGCGCATATGATTCTGGATGCGTTATCCTCGAAGTATTTGACGATGAGGTCTTTGACTCTTTCCTGCTTGGCCCGGTCCACACCCTTCATGTACCCGTACCCGGGCATATCCGTAATAAGAAGATCGCCGAACTGGTAGTAGTTGGGCTTCTGGGTGACGCCCGGCCTGCGGCCTACCTTGACCTTCGCGCCTATGAGCTCTCGCATGATCGTGGATTTGCCCACGTTAGACCGGCCGATGAAGACGATCTCGTACTTAGCTTTCACGGGCTCGAATGACTTGTAGTCCTGCAGTGACATCAAATCAATAAGTTCTCTATATACATGTATACCTATCGCATTAACACGATAAGTATTATATATCGAACTTACGATCTATTAAATGAACGGTGGATCGATTGATCGAACTATTTGAGAAGTATGCCGATATGAAGATACTGGCTTATTTTCTATCTCGTCCGGGCAGGCAATTCTATAAGAAGGAGATTGCGAGAGCATTGAATGTCAGCCCGTCTACCGTAATCAAGGCCGTCGACTCTTTCCACGAAGAAGGTTTACTGCTAAAGGAAATCCGCGGTAGAGAGCATTTCTACTCTCTCAACACTGAAAATTGCGTCGTGCCTCCGCTGAAGAAAGCGTATGGCCTTGCGTTCGTGCTTTCCGCTAAGCCTGTAGCCCTGTTCCAGGAAGCAGACCCGGGCATTATCTCCCTCGTGCTCTACGGTAGCTATGCTCGTGGCGACTTCGACGATCTCAGCGACATCGACTTCTTAGCAATTACTCACTCGGATAAACTGAAACTGATACCCCCCTTAAAAGCGATTGAAGACCGGCTTGATAAAGAAGCCAACATCACTACTTTACGCCTTTCCGACTGTAAGTCTATGCTGGATAGAGGGGACGCTTTTTATAAAAGCGTCCTTAAAGATCATGTGCTCTTATTCGGGAGTGGTTTGATTGAAGCTTGACGACTGTTTTCAGAAACGACTGCTAATCCGCACGCATCCTGATATTGAGAATGCAAAGCGTTCATTAAGTCTTGCCCGGGAATATTTGACCGGGGCTCAAAAGAACGTCGATATCGGCCTGTACCGTATGGCTATCGTATTCGCTTATACAGCAATGTTCCATGCTGCGAGAGCGATCTTATATGTGGATGGCGTCAAGGAGCGCAGTCATGAATGTATCCCGCTGTATCTCAGGGAGAAGCATCCGTCCCTTAAGCGTTATGCGGTAGTTCTGGATTCCTACCGGAAAAATCGTCATGATGCAATTTATTCGCTAGAGTACGAGGCAGGAAAACAGGATGCTATCACTGCAGTAATGTTGGGGAATGACCTCGTGGCAGCCATAGAAAAGGTGTTTGAAACTCAGTAATCTCTCCCACGCTTCTTTCCACTATAACCCGGAATTCGTTTTAATCGCCCATATGCCAACTATTAATCATGGCCAGGGGAAAGAAGCGAGACGAGCCCATCCAGTACGTGCCGCCGGAGGAGAAGAAAACCGTAATAGAATTCCCGCCCCGGGAAGAGCCCCGGGAAGGCAAGGAAGGCGGGGAGCCGGAAGAGGTCCGGGAGACTGAATGATCTGTCTTCGGACAAAGGGCAAGCTCAAGGTGCCGAAAATAATATAAAAAGAGTTTTCCCTGCAGTCCAGCTTACCAGAAGCGGCCGTAGGTAAAGTTAAGGATCCAGATGAACGCGCCCGACGCGACCGCTGCAATGATAACAGTCTTGGGGTCGATTTTGATAGCGGATTCCTCGGCCTCGAAATAGCGCATCAGGCCTGCGGACGACATCAGACCGCCACTGCCACCGCTCGATTCTCTTCTTGCCATGTTAGCCTCCAGTTCGTATATCTAACACGATAAAGTAGTTAAGTCTTTCCCCGCTTTGCTGTTAAAAAGAGTTTCGGGGGTGCGATCTAAGGGGTTGTCCCTGTGCTCGTGAACGTGGGCGGACGCTGCGCTGTGCGTTCTTTGATTGCCCGGGTTCGGTGAGACAGCAAGACGATCGCTGCGCTGTGCAAAATCTCACAGATGCCACAGATTGGAACAGAATCCACAGATTACGACCGATTGCACAGATGACGCTCGATCTCACAGATAACTAAAAAATTTGATCGACTGTCTTATGACTGCTATCGGTGTTCGAATAGTAGTAAAGTATTCCTTCTGTGATATCGTGTAGTAATCTGTGGATTCAGCAGAGAAATCTGTGGAATCAATTGGAATCTGTGGCATCTGTGAGGACTAGCACAGCGCAGCGTTCGACATGCTGTCTCGGGGTAGCCTGTACAATTAGGCGAGGCATAGCGCAGCGTTCGACATGCTGTCCCCCCATCTTCAGCTCTATATTCTAATATTCTCCCGGCCCGGGCACAAAGGTATTTTTTACCGGGGCGCCAATATGTCTTGCTATGCCCGAAGAATACGTCGTCTCAGGTACTCTGCTCTACGGTGACGATTTCGAGGCCCGGGAGGGCTACCTGGTCATCCGGGACGGCAAGATAAGGGAGGTCGGCTTCGACAGGACTCAGGGGAGCATCCAGGGAATCGTGTGCCCGGCGTTCATCAACGCGCACACTCACCTGGGCGACTCGGTTGCGAAGGATCTGCCGTACATGCCGCTGGCCGAACTGGTCGCCCCGCCGGACGGGCTGAAGCACCGGATCCTCAGAGAGACGCCGCCCGAAACGATCGCTTCTGGGATGGCTTCGGCGCTCGCCGACATGGCGGCTACGGGCACCTGCCACTGCATCGACTTCCGGGAGAACGGCGTCGCCGGCGTCCGCCTGCTCCGGGACGTCGCGGGTAACCGGGCGACGATCATGGGCCGGCTGGCCGGTGCCGACAGTGTAGCGGAAGTGCTGCAGGCCGCTGACGGACTGGGCCTGAGCGGAGCTAACGACATGCCCCGGGATCTCCTGCTCAGCCTCGGGGCCAGCGCGAGGAAGGCGGGCAAGCTGCTGGGCATCCACGCCGGGGAGTTGAACGCCACTGACATCCCGGGGGCGATGGAGATCTCCCCCGACTTCATCGTGCACATGACTCATGCCACCGCGGCCGACATCAGGAAAACGGCAGACCTGGGCATCCCTGTGGTGGTCTGCCCCCGGTCTAACGCTCTCACCGGCGTCGGGCTTCCCCCGCTCAGGGAAATGGTCGAGGCGGGGGTGCAGCTTGCGCTCGGCACGGATAATGTCATGCTGAACGGGCCGGACATGTTCCGGGAGATGGAATGGGTATCAAAAGCATTTTTACATAACGATGCGTATACATTTAGAATGGCAACCTTAAATGGTGCCAGGCTCATGGGCTGCGGTGGGAGCAGGGGCTCGATTCTTCCCGGGAAGGACGCAGACCTGATTGTGCTGAGGCAGGGCTCGGACAACCTGAAGTTTAGCAGGAACCTGCTGGGCACGATCGTCAGGCGGGCCCGCCCGGACGATATAGGCTATACGATCATAGGAGGCAGAATATGGCAGAACTCTTCAAGAAAATCCTGATAGCGACAGATGGCTCTAAGAGGACTCAGAGCGCGGTAGAAACAGGCCTTCAGCTCGCGCAGCAGCACAAGTCTAAAGTATACGCAGTATACGTTGTGGATACAGTCACTTTTACGTCTATCCCCATGGACGTCACCTGGGAAAACATGTACCAGCTGCTGAAGGACGAGGGCGAGGCAGCCGTGAACCGGGTGAAGGAAGCCGGCCAGGGCATCGACATAGAGACCCACGTGCTGGAAGGCAACCCGGCGGTCGAGATCACCAGGTTCGCAAAGGACAATGAGGTCGACCTCATCATCGTCGGCACCCTGGGCAAGAGTGGCATAGACAGGATACTCCTGGGCAGCGTAGCGGAAAAAGTGGTTCGCATCGCTCCTTGCCCGGTACTGGTTATCAAGAGCCATAAAGAAGCCGGCAAATAAATAAGTATGTATATTATAAGAGCCATTCGAGGTGTGCTATGAAGCAGGCAGTTACAGTAGACGACATTATGATCAAGAACGTAAAGAGCATTGAGATTCCGGGGACAAGGGATGAGATTCTCGACCTCATGCAGAAGGAGCGTATCTCAGCCGTACCCGTAGTCAAGGAGGGCACTTTACTGGGCATCGTCACCCGTATCGACCTCCTGAAGCACCCTGAAGAGGAGCAGATAGCGATGCTCATGACCCGGGAGCCTGTCACGATCACACCCGACGCTCCCCTCTCCAGGGCTGCCGCCATCCTCCTCCAGACCGGCCTGCGCAGGCTGCCCGTCGTGGTCCGGGGCAAGCTGGTCGGCATCGTCACCGTCAGCGACATCATCGGCGCCATCGGCCAGATGGACATCCAGGACCAGATCAAGAACTTCATCCGGGACGGAGTCGTGGCCATATGGGATGAAACCCCTGTGCCCGTAGCCGCGGAGATCATCCGGCTGAGCAAAAGGGACGCGCTGCCCGTCCTGAACACCAAGCGCGAGCTGGCCGGCATCATCAGCATCACCGACATCATCAACCTCAGCCGCATCGAGGACTCCGTCGAGCGCTCAGACATGTCCGCCGCCTCCGATGAGGACAAGTGGACGTGGGAAAGCATGCGCGACACCATGAGCCTGTACTACGGCGTCTCGAGGATTTCGCTGCCTGACGTGCCCGTCAAGAGCGTCATGGTCAAGAGCGTCATCACCGCCTTCCACAAGACACCAGTCTCGGAAGTCGCCAAGAAGATGCGCCGCAACAGGATCGAGCAGGTGCCGGTTATTACGGCGGACAACAAGCTCGACGGTTTACTGCTGGACAGAGAATTGCTGGCAGTGATCGCGGAAAAGGAACAGTAGATCGAGGATCTAGGTCGATGGTTTCTATGCCATCGCCTTACTCGCTTTTTTCCATAAGGCCAAATGGCATTCCAGTAACGTTATCACTCAATCCTCGCGGGTCGACGCCCGTTCTGTCTGTAGTTCATGCGAATAATCGCGGGTCGACGCCCGCCTGACGGCGGGCTACTCGTCGTTTCGGGTGCTCCGATGTCCGGGCCGCGCTCGCACCCTCGTCGGTACGACCTGGCTGCGCCTTCGGCTGCGCCAGTCGAACCTCCTTCGCAAGCGCTAAGCGACACCGCCTTCGGCAGTCGTCCATTACCCGGCCATCTCCGCATCCCTCCGCTTCGCTCCGGGCAGACCCGAAACGCCTCGCCGACCGCTATACCCTTTGACCTTACTAGTACTCGCGGTCGACGAAGGTTTTTCGGGCTTGTCCGGCATCAGCCGGATGCGGAGGCGGCAGGGCAATGACCGCCTGCCGTAGGCGGCGGTGCTTAGGACTTGCGAAGCAACGTAAACCGGCGGCGGCGTAGCGCCTGCCGGGTTTTCGTTGCGAGGGTGCGAGTCCGGCCCTGACGGCGTAGCACCCGAAAAACCGTAGTAGGCCGACCATCAGGTCGGCCGTCGACCCGCGTGTTATGGTATAAAAAGCTTCGAGAACGGCCGTTGGCTCGCGTGTTGGGGCATAAATAATTTCAAGAAATCCTGCCGGCCAACGGCATGTAAGTGCTATATTGCCTTCTTTTACCTGCTTGGATGCATCGCGCACCACGGCTCAGCAATCCTGATGATCTGCTTTGCCAGGTGCCTCCTTGCCGTGGGCGGGACTTCGTAGAGCCCAAACTTCAGGTCTCTCTCGATCTCCTGAGTAATCTGCCCAGGCGCCTTTGTCTTGCACTTCCTGCACCGGTAGCCCTGGCCCGCGCCTGCGGACTCCATGTGCCGGCCGCACTGCGGGCAGACAGGAGACACTGTCCGAGTCAGGGGTACGAGATTTACGATCTCCAGCTTTTCCAGATTTACCGTCCGATCCTTGACGCTGCCGTAAACCTTCACCTCGTCTCCGGGCACCAGCTTGCGCACGATCTCTCTAAAATTCTTGGTCGGCTCGAAGGCGGAGCACTTTAAAACCCCGGTTTTGTCCCCGATCTCGAAGAAGACGTGGCCCCCCTCGATAGTATGTGGCGCCTGCGTCACTTTTCCCTTGAGAATATACGAACGGTCGTCCTTCGCCTCCACAATAGATCCGACCGATAGCAGGTGCATGTCCGTGCCCTGGTTGGTGATGAAGATCTGGCAACGCTCCACCGGCTCGGTTACCAGCATCCGCTGCGCTTTTAATAAAACATCAGGGCTGTTGCCCCGGATGCCGTACAGGACGGGGTCCGGGGTATGCGGTGAGAATACGATCACCTTGTTATGCAGGTCTACGTTGTCCCACGTATCGGGGTAGGTGGCAGCGTCCATTGCGTATACAGAGCTTCGGTCCAGCTGCCGGGGCTTCTCGTAGTTTTCCGGCATCCGGTAGGCCAGAAGCTCGTAAGTGTGGTCGTAGAGGTCCATGCAGATAGCCCCGAGAGCGCCGATGATGCCCCTGCCGATCTTGAACTTGTGGACGCGCATGCCGTACTTTTCTGCCAGGGCCTCTGCCTCGGATATCTCCACCACATCTCTGACCACCCGGAGGGCGTAATCCTTGAGCTCCTGAGTGATCTCGCCGCAATACAATACCACTCCGGGATTGGTGTTCTCGTCTTCCAGGCGGGCGTGCTCTTTGACGGCGGCCAGCGCAATCCGCTCTACCTCGTCCATCGCCCCGGGGCCTGCATCCAGTGCGAGCGCGAGGCCGGCGTTGCCTCTGGTCTTGTATTTGATGTTGGGGTTGAACCTGATCAGGCGGGGGAATCCGACAAGCCCGAACTTAGCGAGACGCTCTGCTAAAACTGCTGCCAGATACGTGGTACACATGCCGAGCTTCGAGTCGGTGTCGTCGAGTCCTACGTAGAGCATTTTTTCTCTCCACTTCTGTTTTTGTTCCGTGGGTCACTCTTTGTTTTTCCTTTCCCACGCATTAAATTAGTGCCGCCAGGCACCATTTCCCCATACAAAACGTATTAATATTTGAAAAATGACACTAACATGTTAAGGATATAACTCTTTCGGATTATGACCCGGGAAACGCTGCTGGACAGAGTCATCGCTCTGCTGTGGAAAGCAGAGTTCACCCTCTCGGAGAAGTGCGACATCCGGCCCCGAAGTTTTGACGTGGCGGCTCGAAGGGGTAAAACCCTGCTACTTGTCAAAGTCCTGTCGAACATCGAGGGCATGAGCGAAGAGACTTCCCAGGAGATGCGACGGCTGTCCGTGCTCTTCAACGGCTCTCCGATCGTGATCGGCGAGCACACCAACGACCACCCCCTGGAGATAGGGGCAGTGTACCTCAGGTACGGCATACCCTGCGTCAACATCGAGACGCTCCACGACTTCTTCATCGAGGAGGTGCCTCCTCTCGTGTACGCGGCGCCGGGCGGCCTGTACGTGGAGATCGACGGCGAAACATTGAGGTCGCTGAGAGAGGCTAAAAACATTTCTCTGGGCGAGCTGGCCATGGCCCTCGGCGTGTCCCGGAGGACCATCAGCAAGTACGAGAGCGGCATGAACGCTACTATAGAGGCGGCGCTGAAGCTGGAAGAGATCCTGGACGCGCCCATTGCGTGCCCCGTCAACATGATCGTCATGTTCGAGCGGACCGCCAAAGACGCGGACCCGTCTCCCAACGACCTGCGCAACGCCAGCGCCCTGGAAAAAGAAGCGCTCGGCACGCTCATGCACATAGGCTTCGAGGTGTTCCACACCACAAAAGCCCCGTTCAACGCGCTGTCCCAGGACGACGCAGCCAAGATGATCACCGGGGTCAGCGACTACAACGAAGCCATGCTGAAGAAGGCGAAATTCATGTCCAGCCTGGCAGACGTCGCCGGCACCTATTCCCTCTTCATAGTCAAAGGGCCTCACAGGCCCAAGGCAGTCGGGAATACGCTGCTGATCAAGAGCGAAGAGCTCAAGCAGTTCGACGACCGGAGCGATCTGTTCGACTTATTGTTGTCTCGTGAAGTGAAGAAGGCGAACGCGGGTAAGTAGCTCTCGATCGATCGCTTCTTCTTTTAGCACATATCCATGGCAATATCTCTTCTTATAGCGGGTCGACGGCCGCCCTGATGGGCGTCCTACTACGGTTTTTCGGGTGCTGTGCCGTCAGGGCCGGGCTCGCACCCCCGGAGGTACGACCTGGCTGCGCCTTCGGCAGCGCCAGTCAAACCTCCTTCGCAAGCCCTAAGCGACGCCACTTCGTAGGCGTCCATTACCCTGCCGCCTCCGCATCCCTCCGCTTCGCTCCGGGCAGACCCGAAAAACCTCCGTCGACCGCTATGTAATTAATGTCGTCCGGGTGTAGTATTTATATGCTACATTCTGACTATTTTCCGACTACGGCAATGTATATATCCTCTTGACAGACATACACAAATCCGGTATGTCAAAGGTGGAGATCCCGGACAAGGTCCACAAGGAAGTCAAGAAGTTCGCCGTCGATCACGACATGACGATCAAGGACGCTTACGCCTCGCTGATCGGCTTCGCGCTGGAACAGAAACACGACAAGCTGGCACTGAAGAAGATCCTGAAGGATAAGCCCGGGCAGGACGACATTATTGTAGGCTCCTAATCTAATGGGGGCAGGGCTGGCCGGGCCGGGTAACTCTTTACCTTCTTTAAACTATAGACTACTTCTGCAGAACTGGCCTCATCCCGATAGCAGTCGCTATATAATAGCGATGGCTACCGCTATTTTCGATCAAGGAAGGGCAACTTAAAAATGATCGCACGCTTCGTTTTAGCACTGGCTAATAAAATGGTCAGCACCGTGACCGCCCCGGAGAATATACGCTCCAGTATGGCCGTCACCGTGCAAGTATTTGATTATTTCTTCAGCTCTTTCTTCTTCGGCCTGAGACCTTCGTAACCGCACTTTCTGCAGCGCGTTGCCCTTAACGCGTTCCGCGCGTTGCATTTGCGGCAGATCTGGAGGTTCAGGGTCCGGGCCTCTGCTTCGGGGAATCTCGCCATGATAAGTACCTCTGTTATTTTAAGATGTTCCATCTAAAAGTGCTGGAAGCATATAACTATTTTGGTCAGGCAGAGCTATGATAATTACCGGATACCGCGGAAATGCGGGGAAAATTCCGGTTAAAAAGCTATTTTTTCTGTATATTCTACTTACCAACCCATTGAAAACCTTAAAATACTGGTAGGCGTTATCTTACCTGATGATAATTACATTAATATAACTATTACAACTTTAAGAGGATGTTTCTACTATGAAGGCAGTCGTTCTTGCCGCTGGCGAGGGTAGCAGGCTGAAGCCTTTTACGGCAACCCGTCCCAAGGTGATGATCCCGGTCGGCAACAAGCCTATTTTAGAATATGTAATCAACGCTCTCCAGGAGAGCGGCATCATCGACATTGTCATGGTGGTGGGATACAAGCGGGAAAAGATCATGGACTACTTCGGCGACGGCCACAAGTGGGGCGTGAACATCACCTACGTGGAGCAGTTCCAGCAGCTCGGGACGGCGCACGCGCTCCGGCAGGCATCCCACCTGATCAAAGACCACTTTTTGGTGATAAACGGCGACACCGTGATCGACGCGTCCGCCATTAAAGAGATCATCAAGTACAAGGTCGGGGACGCGACCATGCTCACGGTCAGCGTGGACAAGGCCCAGGCTTACGGCGTCGTGGAGACGCAGAACAACCTCGTCAAAGGCATTGAGGAGAAGCCGAAGTACAAAGAGGCCGGCAACATCGTCAACGCGGGCGTCTACTGTTTCTCCCCCAAGGTCTTTGATTTCCTGGAGTACATGGACATCTCCGAGCGGGGCGAATATGAGGTCACCGACGCGATCAGGAAGATGATCGAGAGCAACTACTCCGTTAGAGCCGTCCACACGAGCGCGCTCTGGATGGACGCCGTCTACCTGTGGAACCTCATCGACCTCAACGCGGCCACGCTGGCCGGGCGGAAGCCGGAGAACCATGGCACAGTCGAGGAGGGCGCCCGCATCCTCGGCCCCGTCTACATCGGGGAAAACACGGTGATCCGGTCCGGCTCATACATCGTCGGGCCCGTTTCTATTGGCGACAGCTGCGACATCGGCCCGAACACTGTGATTTTGCCGAGCACCAGCATCGGCAGCAACTCCACGATCGAGCCGTTCGCCAGAATCTCCAACAGCATACTCATGAACAACGTCAGAGTGTCGTCCTTCAGCAACATCTCCTCCTCAATCATAGGCGAAGGCACGACCCTCGGCTCCTCGTTCATCGCGGAGGCCGAGACGACCCGGGTAGAGGTCGAGAACTCCCTGATGCGCGCCACCATCGGCGCCGTCGTCGGAGATAACACAAACATCGGTGGCAGGGTGTTAGTCAAGCCGGGCAAGATCATCGGAGTCAGGTGCAAGATCGGCTCGGGGGCGCTGATCGGGTCGAGTGTGGCAGACAATACGAAGGTCCTGTAAGGGGTAGACCAAACATGTGTGGAATAGTCGGTTATATCGGATGCGGAAAAACGACTGAAGTACTGCTCGACTCGCTGGGCCGGCTCGAATACCGGGGCTACGACTCGGCAGGCATCGCCGTCGTCAACGGCGACGGAGTGGAGATCATCAAGTCGGCGGAGCGGATCGCCAGGCTCAAGGAGCAGGTGCCAAAAACGCTGATGTCCAGCGTAGGCATCGGCCACACCAGGTGGGCCACCCACGGCAAGCCCTCTCAGGCTAACGCCCACCCCCACCGGGACTGCACCGGCAGGATCGCCGTCGTCCACAACGGCATCATCGAGAACTACCAGGAGCTTAAGAAAGAGCTACAGGCCAGAGGCCACGTGTTCACCTCCGAGACCGACACCGAGGTCATCAGCCACCTCGTAGAAGAGTACTATACAGGCAACACACTCCGCGCCATACTCGAGGCGGTCCAGCACCTCAGAGGCTCTTTCGCCTTCGCGTTAATTAATAAGGACGAGCCCGACCAGATCATCGCCGCCCGCAAAGAGAGCCCCCTCGTCATCGGCATCGGGGACGACCAGTTCTTCCTCGCCTCCGACGTCACCGCATTCCTCCGGTACACGAGAAGGGCCGTCTTCCTCGACGACGGCGACATCGCCATCCTGACGCCGCACGGCCTCTCCATCAAGGACTTCAACGGCAACAGCGTACTGCGGGAAGTCCGCATCATCGAATGGGACCTCGAAGCGGCGGAGAAGTCCGGCTACGAGCACTTCATGCTCAAGGAGATCCACGAGCAGCCCAAATCCCTGAAAGACGTGCTCTCCGGCCGCATCAACGAGCTCACCGGCGACGTGGAGCTGCCGGAGATCAAGCTGACGCAGGAGCAGATAAACGACATCCGCCGCATCGTCATCGTCGCCTGCGGCACCTCCTACCACGCGGGCCTCGCCGGCAAATACGTCCTCGAAATGCTGACCGACGTACCGGTCAGCGTGGAGATCGGCTCGGAGTTCCGGTACTCCTCCAGCAGGACCGACCACCACACCCTCATCATCGCGCTCTCCCAGTCGGGCGAGACGGCGGACACCGCCGCCTCCGTCAAGGACGCGGTCAAGAAGGGCGCCTATGTCATCGCCGTAACGAACACAGTCGGCAGCACCATCGCCCGGGAATCCCAGAGCACGATCTACATGCGATGCGGCCCCGAGATCGGCGTCGCCGCGACCAAGACGTTCACCTCCCAGCTGGCCGTCATGTACCTGCTCTCCATCTACCTCGGCCGCAGGAGAAACACCCTCAACGCCTACAACGCCATGAAACTGCTGTCGGATCTGAAAAACCTGCCCAGGGACGCCCAGGCGGTCCTGGACCAGAGCGAGGCTATCGCCAGCTATGCTAAAATTTTCTCCAGGGCTAACCTGTTCCTCTTCGTAGGCCGCCACCTCAACTACCCGGTGGCGCTGGAAGGCGCTTTAAAGCTGAAAGAGATCTCCTACATCTTCTCCGAAGGCTTCGCAGCCGGAGAACTGAAGCACGGGCCGCTGGCCCTGCTGACCACTGGCGTGCCCGTCATCGCCATCACCACAAAGTCTCCCACGTACGAAAAAATGATCAGCAACATCAAGGAGATCAAAGCCCGGGATGCATCGGTCATCGCCATCGCCAGCGAGGGCGACGAAGCCATCTCCCAGCTGGTCGACGTGGTCATCAGAGTGCCGGACGTCGGGGAGATCGTCTCGCCCATCCTGTCCTCCATCGTGCTCCAGCTCTTCGCCTACCACGTGGCCGTCTGCACCGGCTGCCCGATCGACAAGCCCAGGAACCTCGCCAAATCAGTCACGGTGGAGTAAAATGGCGCTATTCGGCTCATCAGGCATCAGGGGCGTCATCGGCTCGGGAATGACCCCGGAGCTGGCGCTCAAAGCCGGCAAAGCTCTTGGCTTGCTACACAAGAAAATCGTCATCGGCCACGATCCCCGGACCTCCAGCCACATGATCGAGGACGCCATGGTCGCAGGCATGCTCTGCTCGGGAGCGAGGGTGACCCGGATAGGGCTGGTCTCCACGCCGACTCTCGCCTACGCCGCCCGCAACTACGACTGCGGCATCATGATCACTGCCTCCCACAATCCGCCCGAGTACAACGGCATCAAGTTCTGGAACCCGGACGGCATGGCCTTCTCGCTCAAGCAGCAGGACGAGCTGGAACGGCTGATCGAGAGCGACATCAGGGGCGTCGGGTGGGAGTACATCGGCTCCGAAAGCCACGCCAGCAACGCCATTCTGGATCACATCGACGTCATCCTCAGGAACGTCGAGAAGTGCAGCCTCAAAGTCGTCGTCGACTGCGGCTGCGGCGCCGCCACGACGATCACTCCCTACGTGCTCCGGGAGATGGGCTGCAAGGTGATATCGCTCAACGCCCAGCCCGACGGCTTCTTCCCCGCAAGGGACCCCGAGCCGATCGACGAGAACCTCTCCGAGCTGAAAGAGGCAGTGAAAGCCTTCGACGCCGACCTGGGGATTGCCCACGACGGGGATGCGGACCGCATGATGGCCGTGGACGACCAGGGCAGGCTCGTGACGGGCGACGAACTGCTGGCATACTTCTGCCGGTTCGAAGTAAAGGACTCTGTGGTATGCCCTGTGGACGCCTCCATGGTAGTGGACAGGTGCAAGCCCGGGGTCAAAGTATATCGTACCCGGATCGGGGACGCTTTTGTGTCGGAGGAAGTGCGCAAGGTCAACGCCGACTTCGGCGGGGAGACCAGCGGCACCTGGATCTTCCCGAGGATCTCCTACTGTCCCGACGGCATCTACGCTGCAGCCAAGCTCGTGGAGCTGGTGAGTAAAAATGGCAGGCTGTCGAAGGCGATCGCCGATCTTCCGAGGTACCCGCTCAAGAGGGGCGGCATGAAATTTTCACATGGTAATAAGGCCGACATCATGGGCGGCATCCGGGCGGAGATCGAACAGGCGAACTCCAGGATCAACACGCTGGACGGCGTGAGGGTGGAATACCCCGAAGGCTGGGTGCTGATCAGGCCGTCGGGCACCGAGCCCAAGATCAGGATTACGGCGGAGGCCGTCGATGAGGGCGCGGCCGAAAAGCTTTACTCTCAGGCCGAGTCTATCGTTAAAAGGTGCATCGACTCATGCGCGCAGTAATCCTGGCAGCGGGCGAAGGCACCCGCATGCGCCCGCTCACCGAAAACAAGCCAAAAGTGATGTTGCCAGTGGCTAACAAGCCCATGCTGGAGTACACCATACTCGAGGCTAAAGCGGCGGGCATCACGGACTTTCTACTTATCGTAGGCTACCGGAAAGAAGCGATCACCAGCTACTTCGGCGACGGCTCCCGGCTCGGCGTGAACATTGAGTACGTCGTGCAGGAAAAGCAGAACGGCACCGGCCACGCTTTTGGAATGGCGGCCCAGGCGTGCGACGACCGGTTCATCGCATTAAATGGCGATGTTACGGTGAGTTCCGGGCATTTGAAAAAGCTGATCGGCAGGAATGAGGACGCCATCATCACCGTGAAAGAGGTCTCCGACCCCCGGGCCTACGGGGTTATAGAGACTGACGGCGCCAGAGTCACTCGCATCGTGGAGAAGTCCCCCGAGCCGCCGACCAACCTGGCGAACGCGGGCATCTACTTATTCGATCCCTGCATCTTCGACGCCATCGAGAAGACGCCTCTGTCGCCCCGGGGAGAGATCGAGATCACAGATTCTTTGCAGTATTTAATAGACGGCGGCCGCTCCGTAGGCTACGAAGTCATGGACAGCGACTGGCTGGACATCGGCAGGCCGTGGCAGCTTTTAACGGCGAACGAGCTGGCGCTGAAAGACCTGAAACCTGCTATAGAGGGCGAAGTAGAGCCGAACGCCACGCTGAAAGGCCCTGTATCAGTGGGCAAAGGCACGCTGATCAGGAATGGCGCCTACATCGTCGGGCCCTGCATTATCGGCGAGAACTGCGACATCGGCCCCAACTGCTTCATCCGGGCATCCACGAGTATTGGTAATAACGTCCACATCGGCAACGCCGTGGAAATCAAGAATTCTATTGTAATGAACGGCACCAAGATCGGGCACCTCAGCTACGTAGGAGACAGCGTCATCGGCGAAAGATGCAACTTCGGCGCCGGCACCAAGATCGCCAACCTCCGGCTCGACGAGAAGACCATCCCCGTGACCGTCAACGGCAAAAAGACCGACAGCGGCAGGCGCAAGCTCGGCTGCATCATGGGCGACGACGTCCACACTGGCATAGGCAGCCTCATCAACGTGGGCACCTCCATCGGACCCGGGGCGTTTATCGGGCCCGGTGAGCTGGCGAAGGGCGAGATCAAAAAGGGCGAGCGCCTGATCACCAGATAATATTTTTCTTATTCTCTTTTACGTAAGCCGTTTTTTCTAAAGCTCACCATAAAATAGCTTTTCACATAACCAATATAATAATATACTATAATATGCTCACTTACTTATGCAATCGTTTCCCCCTCAAGGGTTACGATAATAGTTTGGGGTGCATATTATGCTAAGAACAAAGCGCAGCCTTGCGATATCGGCAATAGTACTGCTAATAATATCCATACTGGCTGTACCCACAGCCACAACTGCATCGAGTGTGAAAATTCTGACCGGCACTCCGGGCGACACGATCACCTACACTGGATCGGGCCCGGCCGACTCCGACATACCTGTCGAGCTGTCGACGATCATTTCCGTCGGCGTAAGCGACAATAAGTATTCACAGACGTTTTACGGTATCCATATACCCGACTATCAGAACTCCTTCACGGTCAGCGGCAACCCGGTAAACACGCTCTACGTGTCCGGCAGGGGATCGATGACTCTGGGCCTCTGGTCGCCCGACTTAGGCGGAGCCTCCAGCAGCTTCACCTCCCCGATCAGCATCCCTGAAGGAGATTACGATGTCAGAGTCCACGGCGACGCAGCCCCCGGCACGTCCA
Organism: Methanocella arvoryzae MRE50; assembly: GCF_000063445.1. Classification (NCBI taxonomy): domain Archaea; kingdom Methanobacteriati; phylum Methanobacteriota; class Methanomicrobia; order Methanocellales; family Methanocellaceae; genus Methanocella; species Methanocella arvoryzae. The sequence continues at coordinate 1,521,633 of NC_009464.1, read as the reverse complement.
CGGTAAACCTGAACGTGAAAGTCACTTCTTACGTACGCACCGACAGTTCCGGCTCGTACACGGTATCTCTCAGCACCGCAGGGCTCCCCGCGGGCCTGTACGTTCTCAGGCAGAGCGGCGTAGAGGTAGCGAACATCTACCTCGGCATCACTCCGCCTCCCCAGCCGCCCGAGCTCAGCAAGACCGCCACCATCAACCTGAACCAGGGCTGGAACCTGTTCTCGCTGCCGGTGAACCCCGCGTCGACTGAGATCACGGACCTCTTCACCCCGGAGCAGCGGGCCAACATCTACGTCATCTGGGACTACAGCGGCGGCGACTGGAAGTACTGGACCACTGAGCCCGGCTACACCAACCAGTTCAGCTCGCTGAACCCCAGGAAAGGCTACTACATCTACTGCTACGAACCGATGTCGGTCACAGTGTCAGGCGAGGAAGCGACTCCGCTGAGCTACAACGAGCTCCAGTCCGGCTGGAACCTGGTCGGCTACCCGAAGACTACCTCGGGCAGCATCAGCTCGCTGTACCCGGCAGCGGAACTGATCTGGGAATACCGCGGCGGCAACTGGTACTACTGGACCACCATCACTGGCTACGTCAACCAGTTCGACACCTTCAGCCCCGGCTACGGCTACTGGGTCTTCAAGTAAAACGGGAGACTGAAAAATGAGATCAGCAATACGCATCATATGCATCGCTCTGGCTATAGCAGTCTGCCTGGCGGTCACGGCACCCATCGCCAGCTCCGATCTGCCGATGCCGCCAATGCCGCCCTCCCTGCCCCCGCTCGGTACCCCCACGCCCACTCCGTCCGGCGGCGGAGGAGGCCCCTCCGGGCCCGGCCCCGTCACGTTCCAGAAATACGTCGTCGACATCAAGACCACCGACGGAATCCTGATCGGCAACATCACCGCGAACTCGCCCGACAGCCTCAAGCTATGGGTGGAGAGGATCGTGCCGATCGGCAGCTACAACTATACTGTAAGGATGACCGCCGACCTGGACGCAGTGCCCCAGGCCCCCCAGATGGACATCCTCGCGGCAGCCCCCGGTGCCGGAAAGCTCCTGGACTCTGACGAGTACACCAGCCTGGCAGCCTTCAACATCACCCGGTACTCCAAAAGCGGCAACTGGAAGCTGAAAGCCGGCACTGTCAACCTGTACGTCACCGCCCCGGCAGAAGCCCTGAACGGCACAGACACCGCAGCCCCGTACTACCTGCTGAAGAACGACACCTCGCGCGACATCGTCTACCCGGCAGCCCGGGATAACGGCGACGGAACGGTCACGTTCTCGACACTCCTGTGGTACGAGCCCGGCTCCCCGGCGGACACCGGCATATACAGCCTGCTCGGCAAGAGCGTAGAAGTACTGCCGGAGCCCACGGTAACCCCGACCGCTGCGCCCAGCCCGACCGGCACCGCCAGCGCTGACACCGAGGGAAGCAACGTGTTCGCCACGATCGGCGTGCTCATCTTAGGACTGATCCTCGGCCTCCTGGTCGCGCTCGGGTACATGTACCTGGCGAACAAGAAATAAGACCGCCCGAACAGGGGCCCGGTTATCCGGCTTCGCCGAAGGGCGGGCGGATAACCTCTTAACTTTTTTAATTTCACTCTACTTCAGCTTTACCCTGGCCATCAGAATACTGACAAGAAGAAGTCCTCCAGCACATGCGAGACCACCGAGGCCGACCAGGAAAAAAGCAGAATGGAGATGGCGGCCATAGCCAAAGCCAAGGACGTTGACCGGGTAGAAGTCCGGGGAGTATCCGAGGATCCAGTCCGGAATGTGGTCTGCGTCAACCAGTACGCCGGCAACCCCGCCGCCAAGGCAGAGAAGGATCCAAAAAGGAAGTGAGCCGCCTCGCTTGAAAGGATTAAGAAGACTGTCATCGAATCGATCATACGCCATATTCCTGCCTTACCGTCAATAACCTAAGAAATCCCAGAAAACTCAATGCCAGTTAAATGGGGATGGGGGCGGCAAAGCGCCGCCCGCCAATGGTGGAGTCGAAACTCGAGCCGCTTCAGAAGCAATAGTTAATCTCGCGCACAGGGATTTTAAACTAAGCGTCGATAATAGCGGCTTTCAGCGGGTTATGCCCGTGTAATGCCGGGGCCAGAGCTTTAATGCTTCACGTCGCCGTCATTCGTTGTTTATTCGTATTTTAAGACAAATTATTGGCTCAACGATCAGGGGCACGCCATTTTATCGGATAAATTTCCTGTCATATTATATATATTTGTTTTATTATATTTGGTTTCACTGGCTGCCTTACTACAGCAGCCGATCAAAAAGAGGCCACGCCATGTTCAAAATACCCACCGCTACCTTTGTCACGCTTTCAGGCCTGGTAGCTGCCTGCCTGCTTCTGATCGCCCTGACGGGAGAAAACGTCAGCTCCAGCATGGACGCACTTCCAGCCCTGTCACTGCCGCCGGGCATGCCGAATGCCATACCGTCGGTCCCGGCTGTGCCGACCTTCCTCCCATCGCAATCGCTCCAGCCTACCTCCACGCCTGCGCTCACGCCCACCCCGCAGGCTACGGCAGCGCCCGCGATCGAAAGCGGGCCGCCGGAGAGCATTCCCGGGCTGGTGAGGGTGACCGAAGTGCCGTCGCCGACGCCTGTGCCCGGACCTACGAGCATGCCGGGGGTTGTGATCGTGACCTCGACGCCGGTGCCGGCAATGGTGCCCGAAGTGAATAATAGTACTGACGCAATGCAGGTGACGGTTGAGCGCTCGTCTCCGTCTCAGTGGCTCATTCCTGGCTCGATCGCCTTGGTGGGCGTGATCTTTGTGGTATTCGGGGTTTACCGGATGATCAGGCGCAGGAGATAAGATCGCTGAGAATTGATCTTTTGGCCTTGTCAGCGGGTCCTGGAACGAGGCCAAACTTTTTGGGTTTATGTGAACCAGCAAATGCAGAGTATCAAGGAGGGTCTGGAGGATAGGAGGCGGGTTAAAGGAGATATACGGAGGTTAAAGGAGGGTTTAAAAAAGGAGGTTTAAGGAGGTCAGGAGGTTTAAGGAGACACGCTTGATCTATGCCAACAGCAATGATTTTGATCTGCTTTCTGAATACTCATATACAAGCTTATAGAAAAATTTATAATGATAATACTCATATGCGGTATTAAGTGTATAAAAATATCTATTTAACAGCACAAGAGCAACTCGTCTTCAACGCCATCTCTTCATATGATCTTATCTCGGTAGCGGAGATTGTCGATCTATTGCCCGGCATGAGCGAATATAAAATCAATAAAACCTGTGCGAACCTCGCATCTAAGGGATATCTATACCGACTACAGAAAAGTCTCTACCTTGTACAGAATAAGCCGTCGGACGTGCCTGTCATGAAAGACCCGTACAGAGTCGCTTTAACGCTATACAAAGGCTATATCGGTTTTTCATCCGCTCTCAGGATCTACGACCTCCTTGACTACGAGCCATTTACCATTTTCATAGTCACGAGCAACATGTCCCGGGAGAAACAGATCGGCGAATATGTCTTCAAAGCAGTAGCCATGGGAAAGCGGGCGACAGGGATGAGCTATTATAAAGGCATCTACACATCGACGCTGGCCAAGACTTTCTTCGACTGTTTCTACAAGCCTCAGTATAGCGGAGGCTATTCGACGATCACGAAAGCTATGTACGAATCGAAAGGCCTGGACTGGAGGGAGTTTGTCGGGTACTTCGATATGGCCTCTGATGCCCTGTGCCAGCGGACAGGGTATGTTTTAGACATGCTCAACCGGGAAACTTACATCGTGCCCGATCAGGCGCTAGAGTATTTCAGGAGCAGGATCAAGAACAATACCCGGCTCTTGCCATCTGGAGGCGGAAAAGAGACCTACAGCCGGGAATGGATGCTACAGGATAACCTGGGGAGAGAGAATATTCTGTCATGGTGGAACTATGGCTGACGAAGAGCTATTACGATATGCAGCCCTGAAGACCGGGCTCGGGCTCAAATACCTGTCCAAGGATGAGAAAGTGTCTCTGGCACTCGAACAACTGAGACCGCTATTCCCGGATGCGATATTCAAGGGAGGGACAGCACTGAACCGGGTGTACCTGGCGAAGAATGGCGTCAGCAGGTTCTCCGAGGATATCGACCTGGATTATATCTCCCACGGAAGCCTCGACGAGATGATCGCCCGGATTAAGACCGGCATATACGGCCTAAACGGGTTCAACATCTCCGGGCCTCGAATCATGCACCGGACCATCAGGTTCGACTGCGGCTACATGAACGAGTTCGGCGAGCGAGACCAGATAAAAATTGAGTTTTACCTGAATAACGTCAAATCGCTGCGAACTGAAGATGTTCTCGTTAAATCGCCCTTCATAGAGGCTCATACCACGCTATTTAAAACATACTCGCTCGAGGACCTGATAGCGAAAAAATTGATCGCCCTGCACAACCGGACTGAAGGAAAGGACATCTATGACTTGTTTTACAGTCTCGACCTGGACTACTCCTGGGACAAACTGAATCTGGCCCTGGACTTAGCCCGAGAGCATTACAAAGTAGAGAAAGAAGGCTTTTACGATCGCCTGGCGCAAAAGCTGCAGGACGCGAAGAAAAATTCCTTTTACGTCGGCAACTCTACTAACCACTTTATCCCGGCACGCCTTCGACCTGACTGGAAGATCTTCATCGCTACGCTGGGGCAAAAGATCGAACGTATGTCTGACGAGAATACATCCCACGAGGGCTGAGATAATGCCAGGAATTCATGATGTGACTACCCCCGATAATAAGTACCAGCCTAACCTGAGCACGATCAGGATGGTCGAGGCATTTATTAAAGAAAATAGTGGGAAGTACAAGAAAAAAGCACTCTGGCAGAACCTCCCGAAAAAGATGATGTACCAGACATATTGTAATATCATCGACTATCTTCTGGAGTCAAATAAGATCGCGATGGATAAGAACGGATACGTCGTCTGGATATGGGATCCTGAGATTGCTAAGAAGTACCTGCTCAGAGACGATCTCGCAATAAAGTAAGTACCAAAATCGCTAATCCATATTTTTACTCTCGACGATCTCCCGGAGCCCATTTTCAAGCACTACCTCAGGCTTATACCCGAGCAGCTCTCTGGCTCTGGAAATGTCCGCATAGCTATACTTGATATCCCCCGGCCTCTCGGCGTGCAACTCGGGCTCTAACTTTTCGTTGCCATACAGGCTGATAATGGTCCGGGCGAGCTGGCCAATGGTGGTGGAATGGCCGGTGCCGCAGTTGAAGACCTTGCCGACGGCAGCCTCTTTTTCCAGCATGAGCATGACCATCTGCACCACGTCGTGCACGGAGACGAAGTCCCTGGTCGCAGTGCCGTCGCCGAAGATGATCGGGGGCTGTCCCTGGCTGGCGCGATCGATGAACTTCGAGATGACCCCGCTGTAAGGGTTGGACGGATCCTGCCGGGGGCTGTAGATGTTGAACGGCCGGATCGCAGTTGTATGAACACCATAGATCTTCTGGAAGGCGAGAGCGTACTTCTCGCCCGAGAGCTTGCTGACGCCATACGGGGACATCGGGTTCTGGGGATGTTCCTCGTCAACCGGGAGGCGAAGAGGATCGCCATAGACGGCGGCGGAACTGAAGTAGACGAAACGTCTGATGTTAGCGTTTCGGGCAGCGTCGAGCAGGTTGATGGTGCCGAAGATGTTGTTGTCGGCGTCGAAGGACGGATCCTCGACGGAGCGGGCGACGAAGATCTGGGCTGCACAGTGGACGATCGCATCGACGTCTTTCACGAGGTCCTTCACAAGGGCCCTGTCCCGGATGTCGCCTTTAACCAGCCTCGAGCCCGGGATGCTGTCCCTGCCGTTCGAGGACAGGTCGTCCAGGATGACGACTTCTGCTCCTGATGTTAAAAGGGATTCAGTGATGTACGAGCCTACCTGGCCCAGGCCGCCTGTGACTAAGTACCGTCCCGCTTGCATGTGGGTTATTATTGCTTAAGAGGTATATATAACCTGATTTATTCATCGCATGAATAAGCTGAGTAAAAGGAGGTACTGGAGATCTGGCCTGTGCAAAACCATTAATAAAACGAACACTAAATATTAACTGGGTCACGTCACACATGAGGAAAGAAGTCGAACAGTGGTGGAAACAGGCGAAAAAGGACCTGGATACGGCTCGCCACTGTAAGAGTTCTGAAGACTATTACGCTTGCGCTTTTTTCTGCCACCAGGCTGTCGAAAAAAGCCTGAAAGCACTGTACATAGAGAAAAGACGGGCTTCGCCGGGAGCTACCCACTCTCTGATCTACCTGGCCACCGAAGTCGAGATGCCTGAAGGTTTCTTTTCCTTCCTGCGACAGATGACTCCAGTATTTGTCACCACCCGCTACCCTGACGCCGCATATGGGGTGCCATACGAACTCTATGACGAGACAATAGCAGGGGAAATTCTGGAAAAGAGCAGCGAGGTGATCGAATGGGTCGCATCACAGATCGAAAAGTCACAGAGTGGATAGACCTCTTCGTGGCGGCCGTCGCTGATAAGTACGATCCGGAAAAAATTATACTGTTCGGAAGCAGGGCCAGGGGAGATCATCTGGTAGACAGCGATGTCGACATCCTCATCGTCAGCAGTAAATTCGAGGGGATGAACTGGCTGAAAAGGATAATGGATGTGTCTCTTCTATGGACTGGCCTTGTTACGCTGGAGCCCATTTGCTATACGCCGGCTGAATTCGAAGATAAAAAGAAACTAATCGGCATCGTGAACGAGGCCATCAGGGAAGGCGTAGAGCTGAAGGCGTGATAATGTCTCGACTTTCCCCTATTCTATCTTTTTAGATATTCGTCATTCAAGTCCCCCCCAAGGCCTCCGGTTCCTCACTATACTCCTCTCTGATAATGAAAGTTGGCCCTGCATAGGTCGAAAATACCGCCAGGACCGCCAAGGAGCCAAGCAGGCTGCCTCATAATCCATAGTGTCCTGGCACAGCGCAGCGATCGTCATCGCATCGCCCGCATCGGACGCCTGCAATTGCAGGCGTCCTGGCGGGCGAACTTCCTTATTGTATAACGAAAACGAATTATGGGACAGCCTGCAAGCTCGTCAAGAGATAAATTGTTCATGGAACGCCAGAGTGCCATGCTCACCAGGCCGTATTTAGCTATTCGTCTTGATCCCGATCGGAAAGCCCCTGGCGAGCCCGGCAGCCCTATAACCATAGCCGATATAACACATTTTTCACAGGACTATAACTGTTGGTCACCGGTTTCCGATAATCAGGGCTATTACTGTTTTACCATCACAACGGGCTTAACAGAAACCGGCATCGGCAGTCTTCCAGTTAAAACAAATGCTCTGGCATTCTCCGGCTTGTAGAGCTTAAACCTGAGGACGAACCAGCCCAGGGCGAGGAGCCCGGCGATCTCGGGGAGGAACACGTCTGGCCTTGAGATCAGGTTGTTCAGGAGGTAGAGGATGTAATCTCCCCTCTCGTACTCGGGGAAGCCCCACCCGAACAGCGGCCAGAACCAGGTCCCTGCAGCGTTCCACATCTGGTCCTCCACCTGGTGAAAGGCAGCGCTGACTGTCAGGACTCCGACGCCCCAGTACCTGTACTTCCGGGCGACGAGCAGGGCTATAATGGCCAGGACGGCGATGAAGAGCAGCGTATGGCTGAAGATGCGGCCATTGTTGAACACGCTGTGGAAGATATACTCGCCGAGGGGCTTGTCGATGATGTCCGGCAACAGGGAGCCTACGATGACGAGCCGGTAGTCTACGCCGATCTTAAGAGCGAGGGCGACGAGGAAGACGACCAGCAGAGTGAGCCCGATGTGGCCGAAGAATAACATGTTCTTGAAAAAGTTATGGATGGTATAATTAGTTTTTCTGTCAGCCGTATATCGAATACTGCCAGATGACTCCAGCGCGGGTCGGTATCAGTTCTTAAAATAATACTGTAACGCGGGTCGACGGCCGACCTGATGGTCGGCCTACTACGGTTTTTCGGGTGCTCCTACGTCAGGGCCGGGCTCGCACCCTCGGAGGTACGACCTGGCTGCGCCTTCGGCTGCGCCAGTCGACCCTCCTTCGCAAGCCCTAAGCGACGCCACTTCGTAGGCGTCCATTGCCCTGCCGCCTCCGCATCCGGCTGATGCCGGACAAGCCCGAAAAACCTCCGTCGACCGCGTTGTCTACGTTTACACAATGCTGAAGTAGTAATCTTCCAGCACATGCGATAACACGCCCACAGACACGGCCATCAGCAGGATCAGAGTCCCCGAATGGCTCATGATGGCCCGGGTGACCGGGCCCGGGCTGGTGTCTGTCTGGGTTAGCTGCACTGTGGAATACAGCCAGTTATAGGCCGCCGTTATCAGCAGCCACGTCGCCAGCCCCGAGACGAAGGCGAGGAGGAAATGCCCCAGTTCGCACATCAGGATGTACTCCAGCGTCACTGCCATCATATCTGACCTCTGAAACTATCACTCCGCCGCCGGCGCCCGGCCGACGGCCTTCTGGATAAACCTGACCGCGCTCTTCGCAGTCGCCTTTACGGTACTTCTGATGCTGTACTGCAGCAGCAGCCCGGCGATCACTGTAGACGTCGCGAGGCTGAGGTAAAGCACCAGCGCGTGCAAGGATCTTCCCACACCCGCGAACCTCGGCCCGTCGAAGAACCCGGGGATCAGGAACACCGGCCCTATCCTCATGTTGAAGATGTAAAGTGGAATGTGATCGATATCTACCAGTACGCCTGCAATCCCGCAGATAATGCCTACTATTAGCGCTTTAGCCCCGAATCTGGGGCGTAAATCAAAGCCCATGACGTAGTCTCCGATTCCCCCCACTACCTGCTCACAGGACCCGAGCAATTTTTTATGCTCAAATTAATCAAATATTGAAAATTTGGAAATAAATATGTTTTCTACTTATTATGCAATTGCAGTAAGAGAATAAGCGCCAGACAATAGTTCAATGGTACTGACGATGCGCCATTCCTCGGATGGACCCGGTCGCTATTGAGGGGTTTTCAAGCAGGGGGTACGAAAAATTGAACTGGCTCGGCCCCGGGAGGCCTCGGTTTTAATTCGCAAAGGCGCTAAGAGTCATGTGATGATCGGAAGCCTTGATCAAGCATAAGTGATGAATAAGTGGCAGTTCATAGTTTCTGAGCTGGTAAAGCCGCCAGGCACGCCAAGAAGCCAGGTACGCCAAGTATTATTTTTTATGATAGGTGTGGTTCCGATCGAAAGAGTCCCTGGCGTACCTGGCTTCTTGGCGTTCCATGAAAAATTAGCTCTTGGCGTGCCTGGCCCCTTGGCGGGCCTGGCGGTATTTTCGACTCACACAGGGCCAACTTTCAATTTTTCATGCGACTATAAATCTTAATCCTCTATGACCTTCTTACCTCTCTATCCTCCCGGTTTGGAAATCCTCCTATGCTTCTCGGAACCTCCCCAACCTTTTAGCTGACCTTCCGGAACCTCCGGGAACTCCTCGCTTGCCCGCTCAGTACTGTAAACAAGGCCACTGAAAGCACCTGTTATACTCATATCGCCGGTCCTCCGCTACAATCGGTCGCTAATTTCATCAAATCTATCTTATAATCAGAAAATACGGTTACTTTTGCTTTCAAAATTAAAAATACTATATAATTACAAAAGCTTTATATTAATTCCACTAAAAGTAGAATTAATTGTACGACAGGCGCCAGAGAAACGGGCGCCAGAAGGGGTTTACTATGTCTTTTAACAGATCACTCAAAATCGCATTCGTCGCACTACTTGTGCTGCTCTGCGGGGCGGTCCTGATCCCTGCAGTGGCAGCTGCCGCGCCGGGCGGGCTGGCTCCGCCTCCGCTTCCGCCTGAACTGCCGCCACTGCCCATCCCGACACCTCCTGCAGACACGACACCGGCACCGGCACCTGCACCTGCGCCGGCATCAGTTGAAGAATCGCAGCCTGCCGCGCCTGCTCCGGGCGTAGCCACGGTCAGCATGGACATGTTCTACCAGCGCCCGACACCGACGCCTGTGCCCAGCGCCACCCCGGCTCCCGTCGATCTGCGGGCGAGCACAGAGGCCACCATTGCTCACCCGAGGGCTTTACAGCAGCCTGAGGCTACCACAGTCGCAGAGCCTGCTGACGAGGAAACCGAGCCTGCCACGGACGACGCAGCAGACCAGAACACCCAGCCGGCGCTGTTCCAGTGGCTCAGCCAGCTCGTGACCTTCATCAGGGGCCGGTAGATCTTCCGCTTACGATGGCCAGAGCGTTCCATGAAAAATGCAGATATCGTCGGCGCCTGGCCGCCTTGTTCTTAGTTCGCAAAGGTGCACGGCTAAGTCCCGAACTGCACGAATGCACTATTAATTGACATAATGCACGAAGGGCACGGCTTTAAAACACGAACAAGTTCCTCGAATGCTCGAAGACACCAAACTAAAACACAGTTGAAGAAGCCGTTGTCATCGTTGACCGGTATCCTGGCTGGGGTTATTCTTGAAACCTTTTGGGACAGATGCTGGATAGGTAAACACATCATATAGTCGCATGAAAATCATCATGTGGAGTACGTCTGGATGGGGATAAAACGCCAAACCGCCAGATTGCGCCAAAAGTCAGGTGATGATCGGAGCCTTGATCAGGCTTAAGTGATGAAAAACTGGCGGTTCTCAGTTTCTGCGCTAGTAAAGCCGCCAAGCACGCCAAGAGGCCAAGCACTCGCCTCATGAAAACTGGTTTTTCAAGTAAAGCCGATGAAAAACTCCTGGAGGTTGGGGAGTTCCCGGGAGGTCTAGGAGGATTTTCAGGCTGGGAGGTTGGGGAGGGTGGAGAGGTCTGAGAGGAGGTTGGGGAGTGTGGAAAGGTTTGGGAGGATTTTTTAAAGATATTCTCTCTGACCTCCGGGTACTTACATAACCTCCTCTCTGATCTCCATGACCTCCCTGACCTCCCGGCTTGAAAGTTCTCTCTGAACTCCGTGAACCTCTCCGACCTCCTCCCTGGCCTCTCAACACCTCCCTGACCCAGATTTTTCATGGAACGCCAAGCTATAATTATAGTGATCGGCGAGGTTCCGATAGAAAAAGCCCTTGGCGTTCCATGAAAAATCTGGGTCTTGGCGTGCTTGGCTCCTTGGCGGCCTTGGCGGTATTTTAGACTCACACAGGGCCAACTTTCAATTTTTCATAGCCTCTACCTGAATATCCCATTTCTCATAAGGCGAGTGCTTGGCGCCCTTGCAACCCTCGCCGAAACAACAAGTTTTTCATAGGACGCCAATCACTTCATAGTATGGCGTTTTGGCGTTTTCTCTGTTCCCAGATTTTTCATCCCCCACTACTTGAAAAACCATTTTCATCCAGGAGTTTTTGTGCTACCAACGCAAGCCCATACAAGGGCAGAGCACCGGACAGGTCAGTAATCACAAGCCAAACAAGCGCGGGGATACAGGCAATCTGTGTTCAAGCGCAGTGCAGCGATCGTCATCGCATCGTTGGCCATGCGCCGGGCTCATTTTTATATCCCTCGTTATAGTATGACCCAATCATACTACCATTAATCTTTAAATGCAATTATACAGATAAATAGTTCAAAGCAAGTTTATTCAGATTTATTTCACACTTATTTCACAAATGCAGGCTTTTTAACGAATATTTTAGAAAAAGCGCCACGTATGGAAAAGCTTAAGTCAGAAGCGCTATAAGGTATTGTGTACAACCAATCATTTGGTTTATATGGGGTATATAGTAATGAGGAAAAACAAGGGTGAGCAGAGACATCTGACGATCCCGATCGACCGGGTATATTTCGACGGGGATCACCTTCGCAAGACTCAGACTGACATCTCTCAGCTGAAGAACACAATCTCTGACGTGGGCCTGCTGCAGCCCATCATCGTGCGAAAAACCTCTTCTTCGCCTTCCTCTTCGGAGGGCTACACCGTCATCGACGGCCAGCGGAGGCTGCAGGCGCTCAAGGAACTGGAGGTGCCCGAGCTCATCGTGGGCCGGGACGTGATCATCGACGCCGACGAAACTGAGGCGGATGCCCGGTTCAAGCGGATTATAGCAAACGTCCAGCGGGAAGACATCAACGATATCGAGCTGGGCCACGCGTTCGTCGAGCTGAAGGAAAAGTACGGCTACAAGTACAACGAGATCGCTGAAATCATAGGCAAGACTCCGCACTACGTTTCGGCCAAAGTAGGGCTTGCAAAACGGCTTACCACTGAACTGCAGGATATCATCATCAGCGATTGGAACGCGGCGGAATGTATTCGGAGTAAATTTTCAGAGGAAGAGTCGGCCGATCTGCTCTACGAGATGAACATCAACATCATCGAGGAGATCGCCCGGCTGCCCGGAGAGCTGCAGAGGCCCGCCTATGATACGATACGGGCCCGGGAGATGGACAAGAAAGAGGCGCTCGAGTACCTCCGGTCCGTCAAGCGGGATGCGGAGGTCATGAAGCTGGCATCAGATGTGAAAGGGCTCATGGAGACGTATGCTTCGAACGAGCCTGCCCGGATGGAGCCGCTGACTCACCGCGAGCTGAAGGGTTATTTGAAGAAGATCAACAGGAACCTCGATCGCCTGGCTGTGGTCGCGAAGACCTCCGGCCCTGGGGAGAGGGAACAGGTCATACCCGTCCTGGAGTCTCTGATTGAGAAGCTGACTTCGCTTTATGCCGAGATCAAGGCCGGCGAGGCTGGCAGCGTCGAGGCCGAAGCAGGGTGAGATCCAGGCTATATATCTCTTTTTAACTAATCACTATCGAGGGCTGGAGGGTGCTATTCTCGCATCTACTTATGTGTATTGAACCGGTTCTTACTCCTGCCTGGCGACACTGTCAAGTGTTGAGTCCGTGGAGTGCCTGGAGGTCTGGAGGTAGTTCTGGGAGGTAGGGGGAGGTCTGGGAGGGTTTTTTAAAAGGGAGGTCTGGAGGTAAGGAGGTCTGGGAGGATTTCTTGATCGAGGGGTGGTCTCATAGCAAGTGTAGGTGTGATATTGTCCGGCCCTCTCTGACCTCTATACCTCGTGTCCTCCCTTTTTAGTTCCTCCCCGAACTCCGGTACCTCCCTGGACTACCTCCAGACCTCCAACCCCTCCCTTTCCTCAACACCCGGCGAAATAGCGAGCATAACCAAATTATTATCCGGACCAATTTTTAAAAAGTAGAAAATTCGCCTCTCTGTGCCTCTTCGGCCTCATAATCTGGCCTCTGAAGGCAATCCTCCAGGCTTGCGCTGACTGGTTTCTCCAATTCCCAAAAGCGCAGAGCGGCCGTTTTTTGGAATATTGAGCCAATTTAATTGCTAATAATATATCTTTACCACAAGAAACCATAAGCTTTAATATAGATTACCCTTCATAGGATTTAGAGGATTAAAGGCCCAATATAAAAACGATCCGGGAAAAATCCAGATAGCTATTACCGGGGGGTATATAGCCATGGCATCTGTGGCCATACCAAATAGTATTGAAGGGGAATCTTACTTATCATCTACCAGGGGTGGAGCCCACGTCCGACAGGCCCGGCCGAGGGTTGTCGAGGTGTCGGAGAGCACGCTCGAGGCCGGTAAGCCCATGGTGATCGTGGCCATCCCGTGCTACAACGAAGAGGTCGCCATCGGCAGCGTCGTTCTGAAGTCTCTACAGCACGCGGATCGTGTGGTCGTCATCGACGACGGCTCCAGGGACAGGACTGCTGAGGTCGCCCGCATGGCAGGCGCCGAGGTCCTGGTTCACGAGAAGAATCAGGGCAAGGGTGCCGGGATCAGGCACGCCTTCGAGTACGCCGCAAAGGTAGGTGCAGACATTCTCGTATTGATCGATGGCGACGGCCAGCACAACCCGGATGAGATCCCCCGGCTCATCGAGCCCATCATCAATGGCGAGGCCGACATGGTCAACGGCTCCAGATTCCTGGTCAAGGGCGGGCACAACGTGCCGAAGTACAGGCGTGTGGGGCAGGAAGTTCTGACTATTGCTACTACAGCAGGCGGGAGCTCGGGGATTACGGATAGCCAGAACGGGTTCAGGGCATTCCATAAGAATACGTTTGGGGCTTTTACGTTTCAGTCGAAAGGGATGGCGATTGAGAGCGAGATGCTGATGGACGCTGCCAGGGCTAATCTGAGGATCAAGGAAGTTCAGATTGATGTTAGGTATGATGTGGCTGGGTCGACGTATAATCCTGTGGCGCATGGGATGAGTGTGCTTGCTTCAATTATTAAGTTAATATCCCAGAAGCGGCCATTATTATTCTTCTGCCTACCCGGAGCGATCGCGATGGTTATAGGAATGGGATTACTGTTCCTAGTGTTAACAATTTTCAACGATACCCACAGCTTTGCAATTGGGTATACGATGGTCGGTATGCTTGGGATAATAATCGGAACCTTCGCAGTATTTACCGGTCTGACACTATCTTCAATTCAAAGTGTTAAAACAAGTAATTAAGTAGTTATTGTTTATACGTCGGTATTAGCATGGATAGAAAAAAAATTTTAATTGTTACTCAGCAATATCCACCAGAAGCAAATGCTTTTAGAATATCTGATATGGTAAAATATCTGAGTGACAATTTGGACGTAACGATCTTAAGTCCGCACCCAACCATCCCTATTGGAACGTTTAAAAGAAAATGGAAGGTGTCAGAATCAGTAGTGATCAACTCCATCAAAGTGGTTAATTTATGGACCTGGCAACCAAAATCGAGCGATCCTGGATTTCTCAGCCGGATGTCTTATTACCTGTTATTTTCATTGCATGCGACCATATGGTCTCTGATAAATTCTAAGAAATTTGATCTTATCCTGACCTCCACGCCACCGATATTTGTGAACCTTCCGGGATTAATCTGTAAACAATTATTAAAAAAACCTTGGATTGTAGACGTGAGGGATCTATGGATCGACGCAGCGATTGGACTAGGATTCCTAAAGGAAGGGAGTATTAATGAGAAGATGAGCAGAAAATTCGAGAAAGTATGCTACGAAAAATCGGATAAGATTTGTGTAACTACCAACGTTATAGAAGAAAAAATTTGGCTCTTCTCCATTTTTAGGATGAGGGTTTCCGGCAGATTGTTAATATTTTAAGCATAAAATACTCCAGGTCCTGGAGGCCGTAACTTCTTCTTTTGATGATATTGATCTTGGTGTTGAAACCTTCGCTACCGGCATTAGTGATATGATGTTTGAAGAGGGCGGTCACACCGTACATGTAACGATCCAATGTCCTTACCAGAGCTTGGAACTCCTCCAATCCGCTACTCTCCACGTTCTCTTTCCATGTCTGCAACCGGAGCATTGCATGGTTCTGATATCGGGCGTCCAGGATGTCCAGGAGTTGTTCTTTCAACAGGTATGCCTTGTACAAGGGTTGGTTCAGCTCCAATAGTTCCTGAAGAGTCTCCCTCTTTTCACTGGGGAGGTTCTTCTCTCTGCTGAGGATGAGAAACCGTTTATCCTTCCAGTGTTTTCGTTCAGCTTTGCCTGCACCCCTGAATTCTCGTCTACGGATACTGTCTATGCATTCCCCTGCTTTCTTAGCGATATGGAACTTATCGAACACGATCTCCGCCCTCGTGTTTTTACGGACGCTGGCAATATATGGATCCCACATATCCATGACCACCGCTTTAACGTTCATGCTTTTCTCGTATCCTAGAATGGCGAAGAACAGGTCGAGTGTCACCTCTTTTCTCCCAATGCCCGTCCAGAGAACACAGCCCTTTTCAACATCCCGGACTACTGTGAGGTATTTATGGCCTTTCTCATAAGCGATCTCATCCACGCCGATCACCCGGGGATTACTGGAATCCAACGGGACAAGGGATTCTCTCATCGTATTCTTATCAATACTCTTCACAGTCTTCCAGTCTAACCCTACGACCTGGGCGGCTTCTTTAATGCTCATATGCTTACAGAGAACCGAGACATGCTTTTCCAGTCTCTTCGTGCATCTCGAGTACTCCCTTACAAACTCCAGTTTCTCATGACCCCTGTGGCCACACCGGCAAAAGATCTTGTATTGAGGGAACTGCACATAACAACGCAGACACCCCAAATCCAGGTCCCTGACCACTCGGACATACTCATCCTCAACACGTTTAACACGCCTGCCACAACGAGGACACAGAGAAGGCCTCCCTGATCTCTCTAACTCGACAAGAAGCCGTTCATCATCATGACTGATACCAGCAATCTTAAATCCCTTAAAATTAAACTGGCTCTTGAATACTAACGAGTATTTACACCGCTTACCCATGATATTGTGCCAACATTACAAGGGCAAGCGGTGGCTTAAAATCACCCATTACAACTAGCAGTTCCTCACCCGACAATCGGAGAAGAGCCAAAAATTTCAAAAAGGTACCCACATATAGATAAAGAAAAGTTCCTCTTAATATCAAACGGTGTGGATATTAGATTATTCTATCCGGTGTCATGCGAGAAAAAACAGCAGATCATTTTTGTGGGGAATGTGGGCCACGCATATTGCTTGGAACAAATTATTCTATCGTTAAAAGAGATCAATAAATCAAAAAACTTAAAACTGTTGATCGTGGGTGCAGGAGATAAAAAAGCGGAACTCATGAAATTTGTTGATGATAATTGCCTGAACGATCTTGTTGAATTTACGGGATACCTTCCAAGGGCAGAAGTCCCAAAATTGATATCAGAGTCACTTTTAGGAGTAGCTCCTTTAAAAGACCTTGAAAGTCTCGAGTATATCGTGCCAATAAAAGCTTATGAATATATGGCATGCGGTGTCCCATTCTTGGGTTGTGGACGAAATGAAATCGAACAGATAGCAAATAAATCTGGGGCGGGAATAATTGTTAAAAATGATCCTAAAATAATATCCAGAGTGATCGTTGATCTTATTAAAAATAAGGATCTTTTAAAACAGATGGGTGAAAATGGGCGAAAATATGTAGAAAAATATTATGATCGCAAAGTAATCGCAGAGGAGCTAAACAAGTCCATCGATCTTTTATTAAGACCCTGAGGTATTAAGTAAAAATATACTTTTATATTATGATGCTAAGAGGTAAATAACGATATGGCCGAGGATAAACGATTAAAAAAAATTGATCTAATTGGCCACTATCCACCACCATACGGTGGAATACAAGTCCATATTCAAAGACTGCAGACGTATTTAGAAGACAATGGCTATACATGTATCGTCTATGATTTTAATGGTACAGTAAAACGTAAAAATATAATTGATATCAAACACAACCTACCTTCTTGCTTTTTACTTAATGGGGATATTATTAATTATCATGCTGCGGGCATGACGTTAAGTAATAGCTTAGCTATAATATTTTTTAGATTTATTTCATTTATAAATGGAAAAACATTCCTTATTACTTATCATAGCATGAGAAATAATTTATTATTTTATAATAACTTAACTAGGATTGTAGCTAAATTATTTTTAAGGTTAACCCCTTATTTTATTGTTGTGAACCAAGATATTAAAGATAGGTTGGTATCTTTAAATGTTAATTCTGAGAATGTCAAAATCATATCGCCATTTTTCCCCCCTGTCATTAATTCCTCAGACATAGAACTAGTTCCTTCTCATGTATGGGATTTCATTAATAGCCATCACCCCATAATTTCTGCTAATGCAAGTTCAATTTCATTTTATTTTGAAGAGGATTTATATGGAATTGACATGTGTGTAGAGTTATGTAAAAGCTTAATTGAATCTTATCCAAATATTGGATTTATCTTCTCATTGGCGAAGTTGAATAATGTGGATTATTTTGAAAAGTTAAAATCAAGGTTACAGGGTATTGAAAACAATTTTTTATTTTTAATAGGGCCATACCCGTTCTATCCCATACTGTTAAAAAGTCATATATTTGTCAGACCTACCAATTCCGATGGGGATGCAGTTTCAATATGGGAGTCTTTGTTTTTTAAAATTCCGACAATTGCAAGCGATTGTGTTTCAAGACCGGCGGGTACAATTATATTTAAAAACAGAAATAATTTGGACCTATTAAATAAAACAATTATGGTGCTATCTGAATATGATAAATATAAAATGAAAGTTGAATCTTTACAAATAAACCATAATGGGAAACAATATATTGATTTTTATAATTTAATTTTATCAAATAAATAATATATGCATAAATACTTCATATCTACTACGAATGATGTTGTTATAACCTGGGTGTCTCAATTTTGCTGTAAATTTTAGGCTGATAGCCTTGGCGCAAATGGATTGATGAAAAATATACAAAAACGTTGAGATGCGCTCAGTTAATTACCGGTTATCGTCATGGACTATTCAACAAAACTATTCGTATCTGCAGAGACAATAGACTATTCAGTGTTTATACTAAGCATCAAAACACTTTGAATAGATAACCATATATTTTATGATACTTTTGCTAGGCCTACCTATAAATAGTAAAACATAATCTAAGTGTATAACTGTCAAGGCGCTTCTCCTATGAAAATTTTGTATATCAATCCAAGTCCTACCGGTGGGATGTTACATTATTCGACCCAGCTTGTAAACAATATACCGGAGGAACACGAAAAAGCTTTAATTATCGGTAACCTAGGAGATAAAAAGTCATTATACTCAAATATTACAATTCATGAAATATCTTGGAAAAAAACTGAATTAGTGGCAAATGTGCTGGAAATCAGGAAAATTGTTAAAAGTTTTAACCCAGATATAATCCATTTTACGTCTTTTCACTTCATCCTCATACTGTTGGTACCCTTTTTTAAAAAATATCGAATAGTAGTTACCGCACACGATGTAGATGCTCATCAGGGAACAGACAACTTCTTTTATAAATTTGTGCTGGATCAATACCTGAAACTGGGCGATTTACTAATCACCCACGGAAAAAACTTAAAGGACAGACTAGTAGAAAAGGGATTTGATGAAAGTAAGATCTTCATTCTACCTCACGGCGACTATTCGTTCTTCCTTAATTATTCGGTAGAGAAGAATTCCAGCGTTGAGAATAGGGATACATTATTATTCTTTGGCCGGATCTTAAAATACAAAGGCTTAAACTATCTACTGGAATCGCTAAAATTAGTCATCCAGGAGCATCCCGATGTCAAACTGATCGTGGCAGGTAAAGGAAACATGGACGAATATCGAGACCTCGTCCAGAGTTTCAAAGCCGAGAACTTGGATATTCACAACTATTTTATCGAAGATAAGGACGTACCATCATACTTTTCTATGGCTGATATTGTAGTCTTACCTTATATCGAAGCTTCCCAAACGGGGATCATACCAATCGCCTACGCTTTCAGCAAACCGGTAATCGCTACAAATGTCGGCTCGATACCTGAGGTTGTCGATAACGGCATCACAGGCATACTAGTTCCACCCAAAGATGAAAAGGCGCTTGCAGTTGCCATACTGCGATTATTAAAAGATAAGCAGCTAGCTAAAGAGTTGGGGACAAACGCTTATCATAAGATGAAGGAAGAATTGTCATGGGATAAGATTGCCATAAGGACCATCAATATTTATAAGCAGCTACTGTAATTTAGATTGCACTATATATAACAGGCAATTTGCATCGAGTATGCCTACAACGGAGAAACCGAGTGTGTCTTCCTATTTCGAATATCGAGGCCAAAAAGTTCATAAGTACATCGTTTACTCGCTAATACTGAACGCGGTGTTAATATCAGTACTATACTTAGATGCTGAAGGCATCACCGTATCGGTTCTGAGGGGCGTGATCAGCTTCATTTTCCTGACGTTCGTCCCCGGATTCCTGATCGGAAAAATACTTAGACTGGATAAGCAAGGCTTTTTAGAATTTTTACTGTACTCAATAGGCCTTAGCTTGATGGCTATAATGATAACTGGATTCTTACTTAATATCAGTCTACCTATTATCGGTATACACCGGCCGATCTCGGAATTTTTTATCTTATCAGCCCTTTCGTCTTTGACTGTAGTCCTCTGTCTGATTTGTCACCATTACGATAATGATTTCAGCAATCAAGTTTCCTTTTCATATACTCGTAGCCACATCAAAATGTTACTGCTGATATCACTTTTACCTATTTTAGCTGTAATTGCGACATTTACTATGAATTATTATGAGACAAATATACTCCTATATATTTTATTGATACTCGTTTCATTGGTCATCGCTTTGGTTACAGTAAAAAACATCTTCCCGGAATGGATTTATCCCTACCTCGTCTTTATCATGGCCCTCTCCTTACTTTTCCATAACTCGCTGATATCGAACTATGTTTGGGGCTGGGACGTTCAACAGGAATACTATGTCTCTAAACTTGTAGTTGACAGCGGTTTCTGGAACTCTTCGATACCCACCAATGTCAATGCAATGCTAAGTATAGTCATCCTCGGACCGGTCTATTCGATCATATCCGGTTTAAGTATGGAGTGGGTCTTCAAAATCATTTACCAGTTTTTTTTCGCTCTTGTACCCATAGTCATGTATCTAGTTTTTAAAAAATTAACAAATCCCAAAGTAGCAGTCCTTTCGGTGATCTTTTTCATCACAACTCTAATATTTTATAAGGAAATGATCCAGTTGTGCCGACAGGAAATCGCCGAACTCTTTCTTACTTTGCTCCTGTTGCTGCTCTTAAATAATAACTTACCCGGACGAACATGGGGCATTTTGTTTTCTGTGTTTAGCTGTGGCATAATCATATCGCATTACGGTTTAACGTATATGGTTATTGGATTAATCGCATTATCCTACGTTCTTTTTACTTTTATAAATCTGGTTGCACGTTATATTAATACTGATAAGGTTATTATTCCGGTTACCCCGATACGGTTGAATTTTTTACATATATGCATTTTTATTTTCATCGCGTTGTCATGGTACATCGCTATAACTTCATCTACAGCCTTTTATTCCGTGTCATCAGTCATATACCAGGTTATCAGTAGCATGTTCACAGAGTCGCTAAATCCTACTGCGTCGCAGGGATTGGCGATAATTCAGAAAGTTCCGGTATCGCAAATGCATCTCCTCTATACTTATATATACTATTTCAATCAGGTATGCATCGTTTTGGGCCTTCTGTATTTGTCATATAAAACATTTGCTCGTAAAAATATGTATAATTATTCGATCATGCAACTCATTATGTGCGGAGTTGCTGTAATGGTGCTTGTGGGGAGTATTGTTTTACCCTATTTCGCTAGTGCACTGAATACTACGCGCATTTACCACATCATGCAGTTTTTTGTGTCACCAGTTTATATAATTGGCTTTATCTTTGCTTTGGAATCAATTCCCAAAGTCTATGCAAGGATTGTTAAATCTCCTTTTCGTTCTAATTTATCCTTTACTTACGGTATCATATCATTATTTTTATGTGTGTACTTATTATTTAATTCTGGCGTAATATTTCAAATATTAAATGATCATCCTTCATCTATGGCATTAGGTGGTGTGCCAGATTACCCTCTATACAACGATCTTGAGTTAGAGTCTGCAAACTGGATGACCGATCCAACAATCTACAGTGGTTACATTCCAGTTTATAGTGATTATTACCGATCGTTACTAATTTCTGGGAAAAACGGGAGATGGGATTACACTTCTGGTGGAATTACTAGCTATAACTGGTCTGATGCTAATATTTATGTACTTTCGTTAAATCAAAGTGGTACTTATTATACATATCTTGGATCATATAATATAAATAAACAGTTAGTGTATATTGATCCATATCCTCAACATCGGATAAAAAATTTAATTTATACTAGCTTAAATAATTTGGCATTAATTAATGAGATATATGATAACGGCGGGTCAGTTATCTACTACAATATCTAATTATTTTCATACATAAAAAAAGTGGTAAATTCTAGTAAATATCATTTCATACTTCCATTGCCTATGTAATATTGGATTGGGACCCATAAATGTTCCGTTAAGGGTTTCGTTAGCGTTTTATAATACCGTATGAGGCTATTGCATAAGTCATCCGATGATCATTGTTGGAGTGCCTCTATCGAATCATGGGGTGTACGTCAGAAAGTATTTTACATGGCAATCGAAGCAAGAAACTGGCATCTGATAGCCCAAACCAACGTTTTTACTAGGCAAAAAATGACATGGCTGCAAGCCCATATACATGTTTTCGACTTAAGCAAAAGTCGCATACCCTCCAGTAACCCCGAGTTTGAACTCGGAAGACCCTTTTTAGAGGTCTCCCTATCTAATGTGTTATTGATCTATATAATTCGATTTTAACATTGGAGATTTTTTTATTACCAGTATTAATAAAGCTAAGCTAACTATCAGGCCTATAGTATTGCTCAATACAATTGCAATTGCTGATGCAAAAATCCCTATCTCTGGTAGAAAGACAATGTTTATAACAATAATTATTAATAGTTGTGCCAGGTTTATTAGCCAGTAATACTTAATCAATCCAAAATTATACCCTATCATCTGTAATGGGTTCGTAAGCATATATATACAATATCCAAAACATAGGATCTGAGCAATTAAGACTCCGTCAATATATTTTTCACCAAAAATAAATGGAATTAATATGGGTATAAATATTGAATACATGATCCCGAATACTACAAGTATTATGCTTAACTGTGATATTTTCTTCAATTTATTCATTGACTCTTCGTATGAAAGAGCTGTAGATGTATGTGGTAATACGACTATTAACGTACCCCATAAAACTACAGATAATGGTAACGTGACTGAAGTAGCAATATAATAAATACCTATTTGAATTTTATCGACGAAATAGCCCATTATCCATATATCCAGCTTCTGGGTGATAGCTAAAATTATTGTTGATATTATTATAAAAAATAGAAATGAATCAGGATTCATAAATTGGTGTTTATTGTTGTAAAGTTTAGGTGCTTTTAAAACTTTACAATAGAAATTTCTAATTGTAATGTTTTTGAAATCTGTTGACGAAAATAAAACACTATTTGGTATTACTATAAATGATAATACAGTCCCTATAAATGTGGCAACGAAATTTATCACTACTACTATTGTTAATGACCAATAATTAAATATAGATAATAACAAAATACCGCAAAATATTATAATCGTTTGAGTAGTTGCTATTAATGCATACATCCGAAATTTTTTTTGCGATTGAAAATATATTTGTGGCACAAATGCCATAATAGAAAATACGCTAGTAATCAGACTAATTATTGTTAGTTTCCATAGATATTCTGCATGCCATATATTACTCAATATATATTTTGATACGATTATAAATAAAATAGTAACGACTATTGCCGTAATCATTCTCAAACGAAAAGCCCATCTTAATGCCATATGGTGTTTTTCAATATCGTTATTGGACAAAGCAATTGATGCATATCTTACAGCAGTTTGATTTATGCCCATATCTGATAATACTACTACTAAACTAGATATGCTTAGAATAATTGCATAATTCCCTATGTCTTCTGGCCCCAATCCTCTTGCTATCATCACTGATGTGATCAGTCCAATTCCCATTGCCAATGATCTGGGGATCATTGATATAATTATGTCTTCTATAAACCTACTATATTTATTTAGTAAATCTTTAATTAATAATATATTAAATGTACTTAACATGACTGTGTTGTTACTTACTATTTTATACCCACTTCAATTTATCGTTATATTGTTATATGTTCAGAGGCTTTTGCATAAGTCATCCGATGATCATGGTCCTGGGGCTTGCCCCTTATCTAACATAGTGGGGGGTCTGTATCCATCGTTCTATCGCCGTAAGTCTGATATTCACTCTAATTCTAAAGATTCTGGTAGTTTTTCCTCGGTTTAGGGTGAGTTGCTCTTTCAATAGGTAATATATGTACTCGCAATGCATCCTATTTTATATAATTTATTCAGAGTTATATTCTGGATGGAATATACTCCTAAATGCTGTACATCTGAAACATATTCTTAGTGCTCCGTCGATTAATACAATTGATCAAAGGTATGCTGATTGAGTATACGCATTCCATGTGCTCTTTTGAGTCATAGGCAATATTACCTAACAACCCCTTAATCGGGAGGATTCTCTTCCCGTTTTCATGATCAAGGGCAGTAGTTTGTGGTGTCGTGCATGCTTGCTGGAGTGACGACGATGCAGATCGGCGCCAGTGTCATTAGATCGTAGAATAAGTGGATTTTGTACCCGTAATACATTCCTCATTGATATGATCATACTTCAAGCAACAACAGGATCATTTCGGCTGTACTGGGAGGCCTACCAATTTTATTATCCTTATCCAAGTACTGGAAACACTGCCAGTCAACCACTTCCAGCATCATGAGTGGCACGTCAGAAAGTATCTTACCACGGCAATCGAAATCCTCTACCCATGCCCCACCGACAGCTTTATCCTCCTCTCCAAACCATCGTCTCATCCCATCCAGCAGACTAACGATAAACAAATAGATCCTGAGTTCCCGGCTTTTGGTAATATCCTGATTTTTTAATGTAGTTAGTGTATGCCGATCTATCAATCCGTAACCTTTATCATGTTATGTTATCAATTGGTAACATGTGGAGAGTTTTGTGCAGGTGCGGAAACGGGGAGGGCAGGAGTACCTCTATGAAGTAACCCCGTATTATGATAAAGAGAAGAAACAGATACGGCAGACGGTGAAGTACCTGGGCAAGAATGTTGACGGTAAACCGGTGAAGGTCAGAGAGACAGCCAAAAAGCCTCGGAGGGCTCTTAGCTATGGGGAATTCCAACCACTCCTTAAGATCGTTGAGGAGCTGGGATTAAAAGAGATCCTGCAGGATGAACTCCCTGATAGGGATGTGAAAACCGCTCTGTTGTTAGCTTTTAACCGTGTCCTCAGGCCGGTCAGCATGAGGAACGTGGAATCATGGTACGAGGCATCTTATCTCTCGGAGCAATCCGAGTTCCGGGATCTCCAGACTACGAGTCAACGGTTGAGCGAATTCCTGGAACGTATCGGTGAAAGCGACGTACCAATGGGATTGTTCAAGGGCATGATCCAACGGTTTTCCACCGGTGCTTTGATCTACGATCTTACCAGTCTCAGCAGTTACTCTAAACTGATCAACATGTTGGAGTATGGGTATAACCGGGATGGATTGAGCACTGCACAGGTCAATCTCAGCATTGTTACAGATAAGGACTCGGGCATCCCCCTCATGTACGATGTTTACCCGGGTAGCATCGTCGATGTATCCACCCTGTTCAATACCGTCCGAAGGATCAAGGATCTGGGAATCGCCAGGTATACCATGATTATTGACAGGGGTTTCTTTAGTAAAGATAATCTCCAACTGCTCTTTGATGAAAATGTAGTATTTGTCATTCCTGCCAGCACCACTCTGAAATCGGTTAAAGAAATGATCACCAGTTTGCATGATGATATCAAGGACCCGGACAACCTTCGGAAATACCATGACACGGTCATCTTCGTCAAACCGGTAACCATAGACGTTGACGGTCTCCAGGTGAAGGGCTATTATTATTACGACAGGAACCGGGAGAATCTGGATACCAACCTGTTTTACAAACGATTGTATAATGTCGTGGACGAACTGAAAAACAGGCATATCAAAAATCCATATGATACTGAACGGATCGTGCGCAGTATCGCGGGCAAACTGTACAATTACATCGAAGTTCAACGAAACATCGATTCCAGCCTCACCGTCACGATCAAGAAGAACGCGGTGAGTCAGCGGATCAACCGGATGGGCAGGTACATCCTCTGCTATCACGGGGAGATGACCTGGGAAGAATGCCTCCGCACATACAAGGAACGGGATCAGGTCGAGAAACGATTCCACCACTTGAAGAACGATCTTGATGCTGTGCCTTTGAATGTGAGAAAAGAATCTACGATGAAAGGATTCCTATTCATCTGCTTCCTCGCCTTGATATTGAGAATGCGCCTTCAGAAACACCTCGAAGAAACCCGACTCGATAAAAAGTATTGCGTCGAGGACCTGATCCTGGAACTCGAAAAAATACACATGATCAAACTCGAGGACGGAGACTGGCTACTGTCAGAACTGACCAAGAAACAGAAAGACATCATCGAACGCATGAGCCTTGAATCATGTTACCAAAAAACCGGGAAGTGAGGTTAGATAGTGAGATCAGGAATAACTCTACGTCCGGTGGACTGGTTACACAACTTTTAATTTGTGCGCTCAATAATGGTTTAATTACTGGCGCAGTTGTAACCCGAATGAGCAAGGATAATCCGTTGGTACCTGAACCCTTTATTGCCAGAACCCAAGAAGAAATCATCGAAGCCTCTTGTTCGAAATATTGCCCTGTGCCTGTTAATATGGCATTGAAAGAGCTTGTTAAAACTGGTTCAAAGGAAACGATTGCAGTCGTTGGGTTGCCATGCCACATTCACGGATTGCAGAAAGCCAAGTACAAGGGGCTATTCAAGTGTAATTTAATATTTTTTGGTATCTTTTGCGGTCATACGCCGAGCTTTAACGCTACTCAATGGCTGTTAAGGCAGAATGGTATTAACGTTGCAGACGTAAAGCAAATTGAGTATCGCGGTAAAGGATGGCCCGGTAGTATGACGGTGACTTGTATGGATGGGAGCAAAGTAAGCCTTGACTATCATATGTATTGGGATAGTGGATTTGGCAAGTATTTCTTCCCTCCACGCTGTACATTATGCTATGATGGTACGGCGGAATTCGCTGATATTTCGTTCGGTGATGCATGGTTGCCACGATTCAAAAATGACAGGATCGGTACATCAGTGATCATTTCTAGAACCAGCGTAGGCGACCGGCTGTTGTCGCAGTGTAAAGGTATTATAGAGCTTCAAAAAGTCGATAGGGATGAAGTAGTAGCGTCTCAGAGATCAATGCTTGCTTACAAAAAAAAAGGCTACTCTGCACGTAAAGCGATTCGTCGCTTTACACAGCATAAAACCCCCGATTACAATATTACCGAAGTCAAGCCGAAGTTTGTGGACTACTTAGGGGCGATCTCCGTCTACGTGTCCCTATGGATGGCAAAACATCACCTTTGGCCGCTCTTGAAAGTTCATAGCATTGTTACAAGGATATGTCGTTTTGTTTACAAAAGACAGAAAAATCCTTAACTCCTCTTTGAATGTAGCGTAATTTTATGTATTGTATACATGTATTAATAAAATGCTATGCAAGTCCACACCAGTATAGAAAAATATTATAAGGAACCCCTCTACCGTAATTCCTTTCTAAATATCTTGAACGGTGTGGTCGGTGCAGTCTTTGGACTATTGTTCTGGATGGTTGCGACCCGGCAAATGACTTCAGGTAACCTTGGCATTGTCAATGCAATAATTTCTGCTGCAACCTTGATACTGGTGGTATCCCGGCTGGGTATGGACACAGGCATTGTGAGGTTCCTGGCGAGATCTCCTGATAAAAATTCACTGTATAACGGATCGAGTTTCATAACCTTATCAGTAGCTTTAGGGCTTACGGCGGTCTTCATTATAGGTCTCGACTGGTTTTCCCCCACCCTGATCCTTCTTAGGCAAAGCGATATCCTGTTCGCTTTTTTTGTATATATCCTCGTGAACTCGATGTATTATATGCAGAGTATCACTTTACTCTCTTTAAGGAGATCGGATATTAATTTTGCTCAGAATCTGATACTCGGAATCAGAGTGCCACTACTGTTCTTCCTGTATTACCTTTTCCCAAACACCCTAGGTATTCTACTCATCCTCGATGTATCTTATATGGGGGCTTTTTTATTCAGCCGAATTGTCTTAAGTAAAACTGGTCTGCGGTTCACTACGAAAGTAAATTGGGGGCAGATCAGGAAATCCTGGAAATACAGCTTAGGAGGATATACTTCTAACCTATTTGCCATTATGCCTACTACACTCTTGCCGATAATTATCATTAACACCCTGGGCCCATCCAGTAATGCATATTTCTTCATCGCCTACACAATTGCTTCCTTTATAATGATGATCCCCAACTCAATTTGCTCAGCATTGTTTGTTGAGGGGTCACATGATATGCCAGTTCGTGATATCTCCATTAAATCTTTAAAACTAATTTTTGCGCTCCTTATACCCCTCTCACTGTTCATGTTTCTGTTCGGAGATATGATTTTGATGCTTTTTAACAAAGAGTATTCGCTTCAATCATTTGAAATTCTTAGGCTACTCGTACTATCGAACATTTTTTCTGCAGTTACGCTGTTTTACATATCAATTAAAAAAATCCAGAAGGACATGGGTATCGTCAACCTCATCAACTCGTCAATCACCGTGATGATCATCTTACTGAGTTACTTCTTTATAGGGATATACGGTTTAGTTGGCGTAGGGTATGCTTGGCTTCTGACCAATTTACTCGCCTTTATTTTCATTTTGGGTATCGTGTTAAAGACAAAAGCGTGGAGAAACAAAAATTTATTACACTGAAGCTCTAAAGACCCAATTGAATATTAATTGTCAACAAATTAAATGGAGGAAAAAAAATCGTCCGGTTTTTTATTTCGGTCAACCCAGGGTTTGCTAATAAAGGTGACGCAGCTCTACTTGAAGGGGCATTCAAATATATGCGAACCTTCGAAGATGCCCGGATATGTCTCTTGTCAAAGAACCCGGATTTTGACAGAAAACGATGTGACGTACCTGTCGTCGGACTAGACCAGACTAAAGCTGGTAAGCTGGACCGAACTCTCTTTAAGCTACGATACTTGCAGTATTTTCCGCTGGCACTGGTATACCATCTGACGGGTAAATACTTGGTTGACGACCGTCTGGTGGTGGCTAACTACCTGTGGAAAGAGTATTGCTTCTGTGATGTGATGGTGACTGGACTGGATGATGGGATGAATACGCTCTACGGCTCTGTCTCTTTTAACCTGATCTTTCTCGATACCTTGTTGGCTAGACTGTTAAATAAAAAGGTCGTCCTTTTTGGGGGTTCGATCGGGCCCTTCAGGAATAAAAGGTTTGAGAGACTGGGGAAATATATCCTACAGAAACCAGATCTGATCACCCTCCGGGAAGAGATCTCTTACGAGACTTTTGCATAATTCACTCGATGATCGTTGTCCTGGGGTTTGCTCCCTGTTTAACCTGGTAGAGTACTTGTATCTGTCGTGCTATCAGGGTGAGTCCGGTCTTTACAGTAACTCGAAGGATTCCGGTAGTTTTTACTCGTTTTAAGGTGAGGTGCTCTTTCAACAGGTAGTTCGTGTACTCGCAGTGCATCCTGTTTTTATATAATTTGTTCATGGTGATGTCGTGGAAGGGGATGTACTCCTGTATTCGGTACCTGGGTAGCTCTTTCTTCGTGTTCCGCCGGTTAACTCGGTTGATCAATGGTATGCCGATCGGGTATATGCGTTCCAAGTGCTCTTTAGAGTCATAGGCAATGTCAGCGAACAATCCCTTAACAAGGAGTATGCGACTGCCCATTTTCCTCTGTAATGGCAGTAGTTGTGTAGTGTCATGCATGTTGGCAGGAGTGACAATACTGCAGATCGGCGCCAGTGTAATCAGATCGTAAAGTAAGTGGATTTTGTACCCGTAGTACATTTTATCATTGATGTGATCGTACCCCCATGAGGCCTCAGGATCACTCCGGGTGAACGCAGGGAGGCTGGTACTGTCTACCCCAACCATGCTCATGAAATCCGGGTTTTTCTTCCAGATCATGCTTGTCAACAGGACCATGATCCGGTCGGTGTCTACCTGGTCTTTGAATCTGCTGAACGTGCTCTCACTAGGTAATTGGTCGAAGCCGAGAATCCGCATTTTATAATTGTCGCCCTTGAGTATTCTTACTAGTTCACTGACACTCGAGAGATTTGCCAGTTCCATGTAGAGAAGTGCTCGTAGCAAGGCGATCCGACTGTACTGGGGAGGCCTCCCAATCTTATTATTCTTCTCGAGGTATCGGAAACGCTGCCAGTCAACCGCTTCCAGCATCATGAGCGGTATGTCAGAAAGTATTTTACAATGGCAATCGAAGCAAGAAACGGGCATCTGCCAGCCCGTACCAACGTTTTTACTATGCATAAAAACGCCAACGGCTGCAATGCCCATATACTTGTTATCGACTTATGCAAAAGTCACATCTCTTACGAATACTTAAGAAAAATTGGGGTGACCAACCCTAACATTCACGTCACTGCCGACTTGGCTTTTGCCATTGATGCCGCCACCGATAAAAGGGTTGCAGAAATTCTACAAGTAGAGGGCGTTAGTGGTGTGCGCAAGCCAATAATAGGCGTTTCGTTAAGCAAGGTTATCTCAAAATGGGCGTTTCCAGATGTGTCGGATCCTGAGGAAAAATATAAGCGGTATGTCAAAATCATCGCTAGTATTCTGGATGATTTGATAGTCAAAACCGGGGGAACCATTGTTTTTATACCTCATGTATTCGGGTCCAGTGATAGTAATAATGACCGACAGACTCATAAAAAAATAAATGACTCGATGAAGTTAAAGGATCAAACCCTGTTAATTGATACCGAGTACTCGGCTGGAGAGTTACGAGGTTTAATTGGCAACTGCGATTTCTTCATAGGGGCGAGAACCCATGCTTTGATCAGTGCTGCGATGACCTGCGTGCCTTTCATAGGCCTCGAGTACGAATCCTTCAAGACCCGAGGTATCCTTGGCCGGATGCTTGGCTTTGATAGATATGTTTACAATATCCAGGAAATGGATGAGGGAAGCTTGAAACGATTAATACTAGATTGCTGGGATCAGAAAAGTTCGATCAGACAAGAGTTGGAACAGAAACTCCCGGGAATCCGCGAGCGAGTGTCAATCAATGACCGCTTACTACATGAGCTATTAGATAAAAAATAGTATATTAAACGAACTACTAAATATAACTCTTTACAGTAAGAATCTGGGGTTTAGTATCATGGTTGAGAAAATCGGGTATCTAGACGGTGTGAGGGGTGTTGCTGCTTTAATGGTTGCAATATCTCACTTCTTCTATGGGTTTTACCCATCGATAAGCTCACTGTCTCCATTACTTATCAATATAAACTCAATAAATATAACGCTAAATTTTAAACCATTAATATATATGATCATCCATAATCCCGCTTGCGTCCCTATCTTTTTTGTATTAAGCGGATATGTGCTAACTTATAAATTTTTTCAGACAAATAATCCTGAAAAGAAGCAAGATATCTACTTAGGTGGTGCTATAAAAAGGTACCCACGCCTCATGATCCCAGCTTGTGTATCCATAATAATCGCTTTTATCCTACTCTCTTTAGGATTATTTTACAATGACACTGCAAGTTCCTTACTTGGTCCAAAAAATATTTTTGAATCAGGGTTTGCAGAAAATTGGCAGTTTACTCCTAATCTCTTTGACGCTCTACGTCAGGGACTATTTAGCGCTTACTTTTCTGATAATAAAAATGGTACCGATCATAGCTTAGTCTCTTATAATGGGGTATTGTGGACGATGTATTGTGAGTTCACTGGCAGCCTCATATTATTTGCCATCCTCGCTATTTTCGGAGAATTTAAGTACAGACGGATATTGTACATACCGGTTATCCTGATTTTTATCGGGACTCACTATATGGGATTTATTTTCGGATTACTGCTTGCTGATTTGTTTAATAATCAGGAAGGGATAAGACATAAAGTTAACAACTTATACATATTAATCGCAGTATTGGCTATTTGCATAATATACTGGCTATTCATAAATAGATTGACTAACTTCCCATTATTGGGACTGTATAAACTCGATCTCATATATATCTATATATCAGTCGGCTTACTCATGTTCGTTATATTGTCGTCCAATTTCATGCAATGGCTACTTTCTCGATCACTCTTCTTGTTTTTGGGGAAGATCAGCTTCTCCATGTATCTCTTGCATGGGATCATTTTTGCTTCATTCAGTAGCCTAGTATTTATTTATTTATTTCCAAAAACGTCCTATTTAATATCCTTCTGTGTGACTTTTCTCTTGTCTATGATAGTTGTATTTGGAGCATCGTACTTGTATTACCACTGTGTTGATAGTCAGAGCATGAGGATATCTAAGGAAATATATAACCGTTTAAAAAATAGTAGCTGTCGTGTACCTATCACAAAAGATACTAAAATACCAGATAATCAGGGTTATCCCTGATTAATGGTATTAAATTTATAGCAGTAGAAATTTTCTGTTCGTAACGTTGGCGCTCTTTATCTTCTCGACAGGGAATTTTTCTGCAAAGATAACCTGCAGTTGATATAAGATAAAGATGTAGTATTTTTCATTTCGGCCAGCGCTAACCTTAAAACGGTTAGAGATGATCACCAGCATGCATGACGATATTAATGATATAGGGGATTTTTCCCAGTGTCCGCTCTGAGTTTGTACTAGTGATATATGGGTGTGCGTTTTTGTTTTTAGTGATGTAATGGGATTACCAATCGATTGTGGTATACGTCCTGCTTGTCAGAACGATTCTTGTGAGTTTTACCTGAAGTCTGAGGGGAGTCGTGTTGTTAAGAAGGGATTTAGCCGTGCGGGGCATCAGGTGTTTCAATGTCGGCACTGTGGTCGGCATTTTTGTGAGACGATTAATACTCCCATGTATGGTCGGCGTATTACCCGGGAAGATGTTATTCTGATTGGGAAACTGTTGAACGAGCGTAATGGTATCCGGGCTATTGAGCGTATTACCGGTCATCACCGGGATACGGTGATGCGAGTAGCTAAAGATCTTGCCCGGCATGCGGAGTTCTTGAGCAGTGTGCTGGGTGATGGCTTGAGCTCGGAGGCTGAGCATGAGGTAGATGAGATGTGGACGTTCGTTCAAAAAAAGAAGAGCATAAGCAGGTAGGGGATGAGGAATGGAGTGGCGACGCGTGGATCTACATGTGCGTGAGGCGGGAATCCTACTACTTCGTGGGTTTTAGCGTGGGCAGATGGACTCAAGGGACATGCCGGGTTATGCTCAGCCAGGTCAGCAACTCAGTTCAGGATGGCGTTTTCACCGTGTATTCTGATGGAAATGACGACTACTATTACACGCTCACCGATTTCTTCCAGGAGGTCAGATACGGGCAACTGGTTAAGATACGGGAGAAAGGGCGAGTCGTTGGTAAAGAGATCCGAGTCCTCATCGGGGACGTTGACAGCGAGCAGGTAGAGACATTTAACGTCGAGAACTTTAACAGCATACTCCGAGGCAGAGTGGGCAGACTGGTCAGAAAAACCAAGACCTTCTCCAAGATACCCGAAATGCTCTACTACTCGGTGGCCCTATTCCAGTTTTACTGGAACTTCATGAACCCCCTGCCATGCAAGCAAACACCAGCCACGATAGAAGAAATCACCACCAATGTCTGGACCCGGGAGCAATTCATCAGCTACCACCATACAATATAATCAAGGACACTGGGCATACTTCATTTGAAGAAGCTCCTTCTTTTTACCGCCTCGTCAAATTCTCTGACTTCTGTTTCATTGGATGTATCTATGGTCATCGATAGTTTTTCCATCAGGATGATCTTCTTGACCCTCGCCGCTAATTCTCGGTCGGGCGTACACTGAATTTTTTCGTAGCCGATTTTTTCCATCATGCCCATAATGGACTCTATAAGGGCGTCGGTATCGAAGGGCACATCCGATTCGCGGGCGAGCTGTTCGTCGATCAGTTTTCTGACCCGGAGCATTTGTCTGCTTTTAACCTCTACCTTGCGAATTGTAGACGAGTCTGTGACGACACTCCGGCTGAATAGCTTGCCCAGTGCTGGGTAAGACGTAGTGTGGCCCAGATTCAGCAAAGCTGCAACAACTCCTGGCTCGGAGATGGCGTACCTGCCGTTTATACATAGTGAGCCGCTTACCCCGTATTGCCCGAAACCGGTGACGGCGGGAGATGGTACTGACTGTGAACTACAGCCATCTTCAAAGAACGTTCGATTCGTGGAAAATTCATACCCGGCGGTCATTCGAACCTCCTGAGCAGATCATCGCTGATCAGGTTGAAAAAACAACTATCTGTTATTTCGTGTGCCTTGACGATCCAGTCTACAATCTCCTCTTTGTTATCGAAGATGACGTCGACTTCTGACTGTACTCTTGTTTCCCAGATCAACGCGTCTTTATTTTCCCCTTTATCATTCGTCTTCAAGCCGCGTGCAAACCGTAAACCGAGCATACCTTTTGGGACTTTTGTCGGGTATACAAACCTGAAATCGAAGTTGTGATTTTTCCTGTCAATTGTCTCTTCATCAAACAGTTTGTTATTGAGGTTGATCGTCGTTCCCATCTCTTTATGAATAAACTGGTAGATGTCGTTGTGGTCGAAGTCAAAATCTATTGCATCTATGTATCTCAACAAAAGGCTATTAATCTCAAGATTATTTCCCTCTGTCGGATATGCATCGAATAGCTCATCGACCATTTTTCTGGCCCGTTCCTCAAAGTCTTCCCAGATGTACGATTTTGTATCGTTTAGCGTTATTATCCCGGGGCCGATCTGGATGAGGGGCCATTCGTTTTCAGTTTTTCTAAACTGCTGTTGGACTACGTATGCAGAAATGTCTGCTGGTATATTAGATGTCGGTAACTCTACTGGATAGGGGTAGTCTGCGTTCAACCGGTCATATAA
Source organism: Methanocella arvoryzae MRE50 (assembly GCF_000063445.1). NCBI lineage: Archaea > Methanobacteriati > Methanobacteriota > Methanomicrobia > Methanocellales > Methanocellaceae > Methanocella > Methanocella arvoryzae. The sequence goes on along the minus strand of NC_009464.1, from coordinate 1,487,000 downwards.
TCTACCTATCACTAATTTATAGTTCGGATCAACGAATACTCCCGGGGATTTTTCCTGAAGCTTCCATCTGATCTCCAGGATGGCTTCGACCAATGGTTTATTTTTTAAATTCTTTCTTGCCATGACAAATCCCCCTGCGAATGCAGAAATACGAACTTAGAGAACTTTAGATCAATGCAATAGCATTATAATTGTAGCCTATGTACGCATTTTTAATAAATAATTTTAACTGTTGCCTTCTCCAATTGTCGGGTGACGAATTGATAATGGTCTAAGAGGCTGAGATTCCTTGTTTTTCAGCCTGACAGTCTAACTGGTCCCTCCCTGACCTCTGTACATCGTGTCCTCCCATTTTTAAGCCCCTCCCTGACCTCCGTACCTCCAGACCTCCCTTTCTTAAAGTCCCTCCCGGACCTCGGCGACCTCCCTGACCTGCCTCCTTTCCTCCGGTACCTCCTTTTACTCGGGCATTTTGCTGATTCATGCGTTCCCCGGTAAATGCCATAGCACAATGGCCGAAAATTATAATCCGAGATCCACACAAGAACCTGTTTTTATAAGGAAACCTTGAGACTTTTGCATAATTCACTCGATGATCGTTGTCCTGGGGTTTGCTCCCTGTTTAACCTGGTAGAGTACTTGTATCTGTCGTGCTATCAGGGTGAGTCCGGTCTTTACAGTAACTCGAAGGATTCCGGTAGTTTTTACTCGTTTTAAGGTGAGGTGCTCTTTCAACAGGTAGTTCGTGTACTCGCAGTGCATCCTGTTTTTATATAATTTGTTCATGGTGATGTCGTGGAAGGGGATGTACTCCTGTATTCGGTACCTGGGTAGCTCTTTCTTCGTGTTCCGCCGGTTAACTCGGTTGATCAATGGTATGCCGATCGGGTATATGCGTTCCAAGTGCTCTTTAGAGTCATAGGCAATGTCAGCGAACAATCCCTTAACAAGGAGTATGCGACTGCCCATTTTCCTCTGTAATGGCAGTAGTTGTGTAGTGTCATGCATGTTGGCAGGAGTGACAATACTGCAGATCGGCGCCAGTGTAATCAGATCGTAAAGTAAGTGGATTTTGTACCCGTAGTACATTTTATCATTGATGTGATCGTACCCCCATGAGGCCTCAGGATCACTCCGGGTGAACGCAGGGAGGCTGGTACTGTCTACCCCAACCATGCTCATGAAATCCGGGTTTTTCTTCCAGATCATGCTTGTCAACAGGACCATGATCCGGTCGGTGTCTACCTGGTCTTTGAATCTGCTGAACGTGCTCTCACTAGGTAATTGGTCGAAGCCGAGAATCCGCATTTTATAATTGTCGCCCTTGAGTATTCTTACTAGTTCACTGACACTCGAGAGATTTGCCAGTTCCATGTAGAGAAGTGCTCGTAGCAAGGCGATCCGACTGTACTGGGGAGGCCTCCCAATCTTATTATTCTTCTCGAGGTATCGGAAACGCTGCCAGTCAACCGCTTCCAGCATCATGAGCGGTATGTCAGAAAGTATTTTACAATGGCAATCGAAGCAAGAAACGGGCATCTGCCAGCCCGTACCAACGTTTTTACTATGCATAAAAACGCCAACGGCTGCAATGCCCATATACTTGTTATCGACTTATGCAAAAGTCACAGGAAACCTTATATACTGCTTAGTCAACTTTATCTCTCGGTAATCACCGCATGCTAACCAAAAACCAGCGCCTCGTCCTTGCCTTCGGCGGGTGGGCTTTGCTGACCCTGGCCATCCTCGTCCTGCTGAACAGCCTGGACATCGAGTACTTTTTCGTGCTCTGCCTCATAGGCTTCCTCATCATCGTGGAGCTGTCGGGGCCCTTTACCACGAAGCCTAAGTGGCGGTCCCGCGTCAACATAGTAATCCTCGCGGGCGTCGCAATCTTCGCGCTGATCGTGGTCAGGAAAGTGCTGGAGATCATCGCAAGGTAATGGCATGCATACTGTTCGTCAATTTACAGCAGGGCATCAATATATTCAATAGCCATATACGCCCTATCAGTCTATCATTCAATCAGTCAGTCAAGGTGAGTAGGTGAGAGGAATAATGTGGAGCAACCGAGCATGGCTTATCATAATACTTCTCTCACTGCTGGCTTCCTCTACAATAACTCCGTGCCTCGCCGCCGGCTCTCCGGGCCCGATCATCCACGAGGATCCCTCTGACGTCAAATCCATCTCCGGCCCGAATATCGATTCACAGATGCAGGCCCTGCTCCAGCTGATGATCGTCGACTCGGCCGACATCGCCAGCTACCTCAACGCTTCCGATTTTGCAGCCGCTAACCTATCGTACTGGGATTTTCACGTTTCTTACGATAGCTACAGGCAGCTGATGGAGCACTTCAACCTCTCCCAGTCTGATTATAACCTTCTCGTGGCTAACATCGACGCCCTGGACCTGGATATCTCCACGATGGTCAACGATTCGGTGAACTATAACGCCACTTATCAGGCTTACCGGCAATTCATGGCGGAGGGGGACCGGGCGAACGCGACTGAGTCCGCTTTAAAGCTCAAAGGCTACTATGATAGCATTAATCAGTCTCACGCCTCGCTCTTCAACAACATCACCCTCGTCCAAAATAAGCTCAGCGGCACTGGCGTCGACGCCAGCCTGCTTGACAGCTCCCTCAAGCGGCTGGACGACTATATGACGAGGCTCGATGTGGAGCAGCGAGACGTGGAACAGTTGCTCAGCGACTCTAACCTGACACTCGTTTCTGACGTCGATCAGGCTGCTGTCGGATCTACCATCACCTTCACTGCTTCCCTCAACAAGAAGGACGGCTCGCCGATCGGCAACGGCCCGGTCCTCCTTCACGTGAGCGGCCGCACGTCCGGCTCCGGGGTCACCGACGGCAACGGTGAGACAAGGATCAAGTATGTAGTCCCGCAGGACGCGCCGGGCAGGCTGACCGCCTATGCCACTTTCGAGCCCTCGGACAAGTCGCAGCTGCCGACTATCAGCGATATCGTAGAAATTTCTGTCCCGGCGGAAAATACCTCTATCTCATCCAGTGTCAGCCCCGGTACAGCCTCCTTCGGCGACACTGTGACAGTCTCCGGCGCCCTGTTATCAGAAAAGGGCATCGTCCTGCACGGCCGAACTATCGACATATACCTCGGCGGCGTCAGGGCTGGCACGGCGACCACCGGCGAGGACGGCACCTACGTATATAATCTCACGATCACCGGCAGCTCGCCAGGCGGCAATACCTCCGTCATGGCATCCTTCACGCCCGACTATAACGGGGTCTTCGCCGGCTCGACATCGGAAAGCCAGCTGAACATCATTCCAGTCGGAACTTCGCTCTCCCTCTCCTCCTCCGGAACGCAGTTCACAGGCGGCGACGCTGCCACTTTCTCGGGCATACTGAGAGCGGACAATGGCAGGCCGGTTTCCGACGCTGACGTCGCCGTCTACGCCGGGGACCGGAGGCTGGGCACCGCCCGGACCGGCAACGACGGCGGATACCGCCTCACCGTGGCAATTCCATACGATCTGCAGCCCGGCGACACCCGGGTGATGGCTGAATACGCGTCTTCCGGCGGTGCCCTGGCCGGCGTGAAAAGTAACGTGGTAGACGTGACTTTCGTCCAGTCACCGCCCGTCATCAGCGTGAGCAGCCCTGCTTCAATCGTCTTCGCCGGGGACGTCGTCGAGGTCAACGGCTCGGTAAAGCTGGCCGATGGCAGGCCGGTCTCCGGCCAGCCTCTCCTCGTCAGCCTCGCCGACAGGGGCATCGGCAGTCCGATCACAGGCCTCAACGGCTCGTTCAGCTTCTCCCGGGGCATCACCGGGAATGATTCGCCCGGCATGCAGCCGCTGATAGTATCCACGACAGGCGACGGGCTGATTTCGAAGTCGACGGTGCAGGCCGGGCAGGTGCTGATCGTGCCCTACGATAAAGCGTCTCTCCTCGCCCTGGCACTGTTGAGCCTCGCTATCGTGCTCCTGGTTATAGCCCGGCTGACCGGCTTCGACCGCAGGATTATGGGCGGGCTCAGAAACCTGCTGGCCAGGCGAACGGAGGAAGCTGCGCCCATATCACCGCAGGTACCGCCCGCGGAAGCCGTGCCCGAGGTCGCTCCCTTCGTGATCGAGGACGAGATCGCGAGCTTGAGCAAGGCGGCGGCATCCGGGGACATGGCGAGGGCTGTTACGGGCATCTACATGCTCTCCAGGCACATCGCCAATCTCAGAGGCATCGCAGTCCCGGACTCGGCCACTCACCTCGAGTTCTATGGAATCGTCATCGGCAGGCAGCCGGCTTTGCAGGCCTCGCTGAAGCCGATCATCGATCTCTACGAGGCAGAGGCTTTCGGCCGGAGGGTGATCAGCGGCAGAGACGCGGAGGCGGCTATGGCCTGTCTCAGGGACTTCCACCTTAAACTGGCGGAACTGCAGGAGAGTGCCGGGCAATGAAGAAGACGACGCTGATCCTGACACTGGCCGCCATAGTGATCGTAGTGCTGCTGGTCGGCCGGTTCTACTTCAGCGAGGCCGACTTCAGCCTGTCCAACCCGGCCTGGAACGGCATGGCCGGCATTTCCGGCGACGTCAACAGCATGTACTCCTTCTCCGCTCTCCCGGAGGCAGATGCGAACGGCACGCTCCTCATCGTGGGCCCGACGCAAAACTACACAGAGCAGGAGGCCGGGCTGGTGCAGGCCTACATGGACCGGGGCGGCCGGACGATAGTGATGGACGACTACGGCACCGCAAACAGCCTGCTCGAACTCCTCGGCTCGCCCGTGACTCTGTATCAGCAGCCGCTCTGTCAGGACGGCAGCTTCTACCGGACGCCGGCTTTCCCGATCATCGACGGCATCGGCAACTCCGGCGTCCTTTCGGGCACGGGGCCGCTGTACTTCAACCACCCTGTGCCGCTGAACGTGACCGGCCCGGGAGTTGTGCTGGCCAGCACTTCCAGCCTCGCCTGGATCGACTCGAACGATAACGCCCGCATCGATGAGGGGGAGCAGTTCGGGACCTACCCGGTCGCAGCCAGCGTCAGTTACGGCAAGGGCGAGCTGGTGGTGATCGGCGACCCGGACCTGCTGATCAACAGCATGGTCGAGCTGGGCAATAACAGTGCTTTCATCGGGAATGTCGTGAGCAAAGGCCCCGTCTACGTCGACGCTTCCCACGGCCACGGGGCGCCCCCGCTGGCGGTTGTGTACCACTTGCTTAAGACAGATATAGTCACCCAGGTGCTCCTCGTTCTCCTCACGGTCCTCGCCGGCTACGGCGTGTACCGGAGGGCTGACATTTTAGGGCGTTTTGCCCCCAGTAAGCCGGAAACCGGGGGGCGGCCGGACGTCAGGGACGATATAATTAGTTATATGATGGTTAAGCTTCCATTAACAGAAAGAGAGGCGAAAGAGCTGAAGAAAAAACTGTAGGCGATGGGTATGGAGATCAAGACACTGGAACAGGATATCGTGGACATGAGCGCGTTCACCGTGCTCGCCTCCCAGATCACGGGGGAGATCAAGAAGGCTATCGTCGGCAAGGATGATCTGATCACCGACATGCTGATCGCGCTGCTGTCCGAAGGCAACGTCATGCTGGACGGTGTGCCGGGGCTGGCCAAGACGACCATCGCCAAGGCTTTCGCTTCCACCCTCGACCTCGGGTTTGCCCGGATGCAGTTCGTCCCGGACATCCTGCCCTCCGACGTCACCGGCTCCTACGTCTTCAGCCAGAAGGACTCCTCTTTCGTGCTCAACAGGGGCCCGGTTTTCACCAACCTGCTCCTCGTGGACGAGGTCAACCGGGCTTCGCCCAAGACTCAGTCGGCGCTGCTGGAGGCCATGGAAGAAAAGCAGGTCACCATCGAGGGCAGCACTTTCCCGCTGCCCCGACCGTTCATGGTGATCACCACCCAGAATCCCATCGACGTGGTGGGGACTTTCCCGCTGCCGGAAGCGCAGATCGACCGTTTCATGTTCAAGCTTAAGGTGGATTATCCCACTGCGGATGAGGAGCTGGAGATCCTGAAGATGAAGGAGCGGGGGGAGCATGGCGAGGTTGCCCGGCTGCTCGCTCTCGACGATGTGGTGAGCATGATCAACCTCGTGAAGCGGGTGTATGTGGATGAGAAGGTCCTTATGTACATCCGCGACCTGATCATGGCTTCCCGCAGCCACGAAAAGCTGCTGCTGGGCGGCAGCCCCCGTGCCTCGATCGCCCTGCTGAGGGCATCCCGGGCGGTGGCCGCCATCCGGGGCCGGGAGTACGTCATCCCCGACGACGTGAAGTACCTGGCGCCCAGAGTCCTGAACCACCGGCTCATCGTCAAGCCGGAGTACGAGTTCGAGGAAGTGTCCCCGGCGGACATCGTCCAGGAGCTGCTGAATACCGTCAAAGTCCCGGAATGAGCGATCGATGGAAGTCAGAGACGTTAGCGTAGTCCTTGTCGGAGCGGCCTTAGCAGCCCTCGCAGCCCTCGCAGGTGGCATTGTGTTCTATGCTGCGCTCGGGGCCTACGCTCTCCTGCTGGCCTGCGATTTATTCCGGCTGCGGTCCCGGGCATCCGTCCTGGGTAAGATCGCAGTCGACAGGAAACTGGCGGTCTCCACCATCCGCTTCGGCTCGGCCGTCCAGTTCGACACCACGATCTCTTATCCCGGGCACGCCGAACTCAAGATCGAGTTCGAGCAGCCGCTGGATGCCCGGATCGCTTCCACTGCGCCCCTGCTCGGGCACGTCGTTTTCTCCGGGGGTCAGCTTCCGCTCCTGTCGACCCGGCTGAGCCCTTCCGGGTACGGCGAATTCTCCATTCCGCCGGTGACACTGGGCGTCAGCTCGTGGTTCTTCAGGCACCGGGTCCGGGCGGGAACCGGCCTGGCTCTCACCGTGCAGCCGGGTGTCACCGTTCCGGGCACTCACACCCAGGCTTCGCTTCGGTCCGCGAGCCACTACGACAGCCTGTACGCGGGGCACGTCGACAGAGCCCCCGACGGGACGGATTTCTCCTCCCTCCGCAACTATGCCCCGGGGGATAGCGTCAGGGACATCGACTGGGCCCGGTCCAGCCGGTCCGGCACCCTGGTGGTCCGGGAGTTCGAGAAGGAGTGGAGCCCCGCGACATATTTCCTGCTCGACGTGGACGAGTCCATGGGCACGGGCGAGCCCTCGGAGTTCTACGCGGCCACAAGCCTGGTCTCTTCCATGATCAGCCGGCTCTCCGTGGATAACACGAGGTTCGGCTTAATCTGTTTCTCCCGGGACGGGATCGTGAAGTTCCTGCCGGCCACAGTAGGGCGGGGGCATATCCTCGGAGCCCGGAAGCTGCTGGCCACGCTGAAGCCCGTCAGCCCGGAGAAAACCGCCGCAGGAAAGACGATGGCTATCTACGAGGCCAGCCACCTCAAGTCGCTGCTGAAGGATGCCCAGGGGCTGGGCATCATCGGGTCGGTCCTGGAAGAGACGCTCGACGACTACCGGGCTAATATCAGGGCAGAAGGCTTTACCATGGCTATCGGCAGGATCACGGCATCCGCCGGTTCCCCGTGCCATATCGTCGTCGTAACCAACCTGTCTATGGGCGTCGGGTGCCTGATGAACGGCGTACGCATGGCCACTTATCACGGTCACCAGGTTTCTGTGGCCCTGACGCCGCACCTGTGGTTCGGGCACGAGGCTGAGTCTGCCGAGGAGTGCTACGAGAAATACCGGGAGGTAAAGGCCGCCATACGCAGGATCAGGGGCTCGGGCCAGGTGCGGGTCATCGATCTTAGCAGCAGCGGTGAAAACCCGGAGGACGCACTGTCTCGCAGGATGCCAGTCCAGGCAATGAGAAGGTGACCATATGCAGGATCAGGAAATCTTAGTAGCAGCCCTCGATGCCCAGCGCAAAACGCTGAGGCGCAAGCTCGACGCCCAGAACCGGCGCACCATGAAGCACGCCTCATACGGGCTGGGGCTCATCGGCGGGGCAGTGCTCGCCCTCTGGCTGCTCACCATCGACGGGTCCATGATGTCCATGCTCCTCATGCTGACCGGCACCAGCCTGCTCGCCGTCGCCATCCTGCTGCTCTTCTTCTCCCCGAACAGGTACCTGCGGGACGAGGTCTACGATGCCATGTGCCAGACCGACGTGCTCACCATCGGCAAGATCCTGTCCTCCCTCCTCGTCACCTCTCACGGCATCTACATCCCCGCAAAAATCGCCGGGTCCACGAAGCTGTTCATCCCACTTTCCGGGGACCTCGGGAAAGAGGACCTCGGATCTCTGACCCCCGAAGGCGACCAGGTCTTCAGCGTCTCAGGCAAGGGACAGAAGGGTATCGTCCTCGACCCTCCCGGCCAGGGCCTGTTCCGCTACTCCCAGTCCATCGGCGCGTTCTTCACCCCTGAAGGGCTGGAGAACGAGATCAAGGACGTGCTGGAGAACAGCCTGGAACTGGCCTCGAAGGTCAGCGTTAAGGTAGACGGTGCCAGGGTGACTGTGACGATGTCCGACATCGCGACCGCGGGCATGTGCGAGGCCGTCAGAAAAGCGAACCTGGGCATATGCTGCCAGGCCGGCTGCCCGGTCTGCAGCCTCGCCGGCTGCATGGTGGCTGACGGCACCGGCCGGAGAGCCAGAGTCGAAAACGTCAGCGTCGAGGCGAAGACCATCCGCCTCGAATTCGAGCTATACGGGCAGGACAGGAGTGAGTCTTAAGTGGCGGCTAATAATCGTACCGATGCCAGCAGGGACCCGATGGAGGTCAGTATTGACCTGAAGAGCTTTATCGTTGACATGGCCATCGACCTCCGGCTCGTGCTAGGCTTCAGCGCGCTGGCCTTCCTCTCGATCTACCTGCCGATAATTAATGAGACCATCCTCCGCTCTGCCCTCGGCCACGCCATGGTGCTCTTCGTGCCCGGATACGCCTTCATCGCCGCGCTCTTCCCCAACAGGAAAGACCTCGACGGCATCGAGCGGGCCGCCCTCTCATTCGGCCTCAGCATCGCCGTCGTGCCCCTGATCGGCCTCGGGCTCAACTTCACCCCCTGGGGCATCCGGCTCGACCCCATCGTCGTCGCGCTCGCCATCTTCACCCTCCTCTGCGTCCTCGTCGCCAACCGGCGCAGACATGAGCTACCGGTCGAAGACCGGTTCAACATCGACTTCGGCAGGGCTTACGCCGACATTAAGGGAGAATTATTCCCCGCCTCCGAGAGCCGGCTGGACCGGATCCTGACCGTCATCCTACTCATCTCAATCGTCGCCTCCATCCTCGTCCTCGCCTACGTCTTCGTGGTGCCCAAGCAGGGCGAAAAGTTCACCGAGTTCTACATCCTCGGCCCGAACGGCAAAGCCGAGAACTACCCCACCCGCTTCATTTCCGGCGAGTCCAAACCCGTCATCGTCGGCATCGTCAACCATGAGTACCGCAACGTCACCTACGACCTCGTCGTGGCGCTGAACGACAGCCGGCAGATCACCCGGCTCTACACCCAGCAGGTCACTATAGCCGACAACCAGACCTGGGAGCGTCAGATCGACATAGCCCCCGACCGCCCGGGCACCAGCATGAAGCTGGAGTTCTTGCTCTACGCCGACGGCAACATGACGGCTCCCTACAGGGATTTACACCTGTGGATCAACGTGACCGGATAATATAGCGGTCGACGGAGGTTTTTAGGGTCTGCCCGGAGCGAAGCGGAGGGCTTGGCGATTCTACGGCGGGGTAATGGGCGCCTGCCGCAGGCGGCGTCGCTTAGGGCTTGCGAAGGAGGTCGACTGGCGCCGCCGAAGGCGCAGCCAGGTCGTCCGACGAGGGTGCGAGCCCGGCCCCGACGGCGCAGCACCCTAAAAACCGCAGTAGACCGACCCATAGGGTCGGACGTCGACCCGCTAAGATCAGAAAATAACTACTTTTCTATAGCCTTTACTTCTTCTCCCACTTGTACAGGTCCATAACCTCGGCGAGCGTGTGCCCTCTCTCGATCTCCACCCGCACCCGATCCTCGTTCTTCTTGACCTCCAGCGCGCGACGGGCCACCTCATACGCCCTCTCTTTCGGGACCACCATGACGCCGTTATCGTCGCCGATGATCCAGTCCCCGGGCCTGACCGTTAAACCGCCACATACGATCTCGGCGTTGATCTCCCCGAAGCCCTTGGGGTCGCCGGCATTGGGCACGATGGCCGACGCGAACGACGGGAACCTGATCCGGCGGATCTCGTCTATATCCCTGATTGCTCCATCGATCACGACGCCTGCGATGCCCTTCTGCATGGCGCCGTGGGATGCTAATTCCCCCCACGGAGCAACGTCTTTGGAAAAGTTGTTGATGACGATGATCTCCCCCGGCTGCGCCACGTCAGACGCTTCCACCGGCCTGGCCCAGTCACCCGGGAAGTTCTGCACCGTCACGGCCTTTCCGGCAATCTTGATGCCCTCGTACATCGGCTTGATGTCCTTCATGGCCGGGGCCCGGTGCATGGCGTCCGATATATTGGGAGTAGACACCTGCATGAACAGCTCCCGGATCTCCTCGTCCAGCGACTTCTTGACGATCTCGACAGGCCCCATACTATCGAGAGCCTGACGGACCGTCCGGGCAGCGCCGGTCACGTCCTTCGACCGGATGATGTTGCCCCCGACGATCACAATTTCTGCACCTAAGGAAGCCGCTGCAGCCGCAGACCTGGCATCCAGCCCTCCCGCAGCAGCGATCGGAATGCTTACAGCTTCCCGGACCGCTTTCAGCACCTCTATCGGGTCCTGGCCGACCATCTGCTGATCGATGCCCACGTGGACGCCCAGTATATCCACCCCAATCTCCTGCAGTCGCACCGCCCGTCCGACAGGGTCCGGCACGTTGATCAGATCAGCGGCGAGCTTCACCCCGTACTTCCGGGCCGACCGGAGCGCGTCCTCGATGGTCGAGTCGTGGGAGGCGCCCAGGATAGAGACGATCCCCGCCCCTGCCTTCGCCGCCATCTCCACTTCGGCTGCGCCAGTATCCATGGTCTTCATGTCCGCCACAATCACGTGGTCCCGGAACTCCTTTTTGAGCGTGCGCACCGCGTTCATGCCCTCGCTCTTGATCAGCGGAGTGCCCGCCTCCAGATAGTCGGCGCCGCCGGCGATCGCCTCCCGGGCGATCTCGACAGCCCTCCGCAGCTCAATTTCATCCAGAGCCACCTGCAAGATCGGTCTCATAAATGGTCGATCTAAAATAGGTGGCATAGAGCAATAAGGTTTCTAATTTTTAGGTCTATTGACGATATCAAAAATGCACCAGTTAAAATAGGGTGGTGTGGCAGGCAGGGACCCGGGTGAGTGTATGGTCCGTGCCTGCCAGGCCATTGTGTTTACATGTTTTTTGAGGACAGGCAAACCAATGGTAGAGATATGTTAATCGTGATCGCCTGCTCGCCTACGTAGGCGGCCTGCGAATTATATAGTAAGCTCCGGCTATGCCGAAGGCCATGGCGCCGACCAGCAACAGGACCGGTGTGAGGTAGCCCGGCGCTGTCTGGGCGGTCGTCATCTGGCTTCCGGCCATCGCCTGAGCGAGCCCGGCGGGAGCCTGAGCTCCGCTGAGCTGAAAGATGGATAAGAGTAATGAGATCAGTAAAACTGAGAAGACCAGCGATGCCAGTATGCCGGCGTCGATGACGGATTCAAGCCCCAGTACACCGGCAAGCCGGTCTCTGATAGCGATCGCTGTCTTCTTCATTACTATATACCCCCGAATCTCGTGGAACTCTCCTGTTTCCGCCCGGAATGCAGGCGATCCTGCATTGCCAGAGCAACAGGCTACGTACACTTCCACTGTGTACCAGTTGACAGAAACATTAACGATTTACTACCATATAAATCTTTTCTATGCGATTATTTGGCTTAAATTTGCACTATTCGGAAATCGATGCCCGCCATGCGGCCCACTCGACAACAGCCCCGTCGCATTTTTTATACCGGGCCAGGAGAGCAGCTTCTTTCTCGATCTCTTCCCGGGTCACTCTCGAAACTGGCCCGGACAATTCAACGGCCAGAGTGAGCAGTTTGCCTTTCTTCCGGCTCCGCCAGGTCCCTGCGAACTGTCTGCCGGCCAAAACGACGCCCGGGTTGCCTGTGGCTCTCCATATGTGCTTGTGTAGCGCCTTGTCAGGGACAAGCGTCGTCCTGTCCCGCATCTGCAGGTAAGGGTCGTGCGGGGGCAGCAGGCGGACGCCTTCCGGCTCCGGGAGGCCGGCGATGCCAGCGCAGTCATCCCGGAGCAGCCAGGCTCTCCCGCCCTCGAACTTGACCTCTGCAAGCTCATCCTTCACGTGTCCCCACGCTCTCGCTGCCTGCGCTGGCGAGATCCCCGCCCACCCGGCATAGTCTTTAGCAGTCGACGGGCCGTAGCAGTGCAGGTAGCGCCTGACCAGTTCTGCAGCCGCACGGCCGCTGTCTACGCCGGGCAGCGGCGCTCCCAGCCACTGGTCGGTGCGGATGAATGTTGCCTCGTTGTCATGCCGGGGCGCATAGCAGAAAGTGCCCCGGAGGGCGATGGCGTAAAAGGCGAACCGGACGACTGATTCTCCCAGGCTCTGGCCTTTGGCGTACCACGATTCCTCCTGCCATGCCTGTCGCTGGGGTGGAGACAGCCTCTCCAGCACTTTTCCCGCCACTTCCGCGCCCATCTGGTCCTTGGTCAGCTCTCTGCCGTCGAGGACCTCACACAGGGCGGCGGCTGTAAGGTCTGCCACCTCAGCGGCGCCGATGCCGATGTGCTCCAGCGCCGGCTTCACCCCCTGGATGAAATGCCTGAGGGCCTTCTCGTCGTCGGGCAGCAGTCCAGTAGTAAACACAGCCGCATCCTCGACCGGGAACATGTATGGCGCCCCCCGCAGGCTCATCGTCTGCACCAGCGTCTTATCTACTCTGAGGGCCCTGTCCAGATCGTCAGGCGAAAAGCCGGCCACCCGGGCGTGCAGCGACAGCGCCGCCGAGCCCGGCGGGCTGTCCTGAATACCGCAGGCGCCCGCAGCAGCCAGCAGTGAGCCGGGCGGGAGCCTCCTCGCAAGATTGTGGCCCGAGAGGCGAAAAGCGAGGGCCTGAGCCCGGGTTACGGGCATTAGATCAGAGGTCAGCACGCGTCCGGTCATTACAGGTACTATCTTCTTGTGCCCATAGATAGCTGCCGGTTTGGGCCAGAGTGCATATAAACTGATATCTGTCTTATAGGGTATGGCGTGGGGATAGTAAAATATTATTATATTTGGACTGTTCACAATTTTTCCTATTTTATTTCATAGTATCTATTCGGCGTAAGCCTGGCCAGGTATCTTCCAATATCTTAGTTTGTATAAATGGTAATCAAATCAAAAGACTTATAAATTTGTAATTACATATGGCTAATTACCAGTTGCTTGCCCGGCCGTTATGCCGGCGGGTACCGGTGGAGGATGCTCTGGATGGCAGACTATGCTGAAGCGCTTAAGACCTTTAACGAGACCGTGGCCAACCTGAACCAGATCGCCGACGTGCAGCGCATGAGCACGATCGCCGAGATCAACGTCATCCAGGCGCAGTCGATGGACCCCTCCGACATGGAGGCATACAACATGACGATGTACGGGATCGACCAGATCCACGGCATCAAGACCCACATTGTCACTACAGTCGGCAACTCGAGCAACTACGACCTCCCGGTGACAGACCCTACCCCTGTGGTCACCTCTGTGCCCTATGCTGTCGAGCACACCTCCATCTCGTCTTCGCTCGTCTCCCTTACAGGCGGCCAGGAGCACATTTTCTCCCACTTCCTCGCCGACCCCTCCAGCATTCTGCCCACCGAGCACCCGACCTTATGGCTCGTCTACGGCGCCTTCGGGCTGATCCTGGGCAAGTTCCTGATCCTGCGGCGCTGAGGGCCAGAGTATTGCCTTTATAACATATCTACCGCTGTGCAGGCGACTATCCCCTTCAACCATCCGCTACGCTCCCTGAAAAATTAGCTCTTGGCGAGCTTGGCTCCTTGGCGTGCCTGGCGGTATTTTCGACCTATACAGGGCCAACTTCTAATTTTTCATAGCCTTTACCTGAATATTCCATTTTTCATAATGCGCGTGCTTCGGTGAAATCTCGGTCACGGCGCCCTTTTTCCAGTCTTTCCGCCTGACTTGTTCATATCGTCGCGCGTAGACCTCTACACTGATTTACGGAGATGCTCATCTTTGACGCGGGAACAGCAGCAACAGCCCGGCCAGGGCGAGAGGGCCATGGAGTCCCACAGTGTCAGCCAGCCGAAAGGCGTGAACACCACCGCCGACATTGTGGCAGACAAGCTGATCGACTGGGGCGTGGAAGTGATCTTCGGCATCGTGGGGGACGGGATCAATCCCCTGCTTGAGGCTTTGCGGGTGCGGCAGGACCGGATTCGCTTCGTCGCTGTCCGGCATGAGGAGGCGGGGGCGTTCATGGCCAGCGGCTACGCAAAGTACACCGGCAAGCTCGGCGCCTGCCTGGCCACGACCGGGCCCGGGGCGGTTCATCTGTTAAACGGCCTGTACGACGCCGCCATGGACGGGGCGCCCGTGATTGCAATTACCGGCACCACTTACTCCGACGTCATCGGCACCCAGTACACGCAGGACGTCGACACCATGGCGCTGATGAAGGACGTTGCGGCCTACAGCGTCAGGATCACAGGGCCCCGGCATGCGCTGGCCGTGGTGGACGTGGCCTGTCAGGCCGCCCTCTCCCGGCAGGGCGTGGCACATCTCACGATTCCCGTGGACGTCCAGATGCGGCCGCTGCAGGAGGATAAGTCATCCACTGCCTACGGCCCGATCCGGGGTGCCCCGACCTGGACGCCGCCGGCCGGCACACCCCCCGCAGAACAGCTGGACGCAGCGGCAGAGCTGCTGAACTCCGGATCTAAAACGATGATTCTAGCGGGCAGAGGTGCCCTCGGCGCCCGCTCGGAGGTGGAACAGGTGGCAGACCTCCTGGGCGCGCCGATAGCGAAAGCCCTGCTGGGAAAGGCCGTCGTCTCCGACGATCATCCCTATACCACCGGGGGCATCGGCCACCTCGGCACCCGCCCGTCACAGGAGCTGATGCAGGAGTGCGACACCCTGCTGATCCTCGGCAGCAACATGCCCTACGCCGACTACTATCCGAAACCCGGGCAGGCCCGGTGCGTCCAGATCGACAGAGACACCACCCGGATCAGCCGGCGGTACCCCGCGAAGATCGGCCTCACCGGAGACGTCAGGCGGACGCTGGCCGAACTGCTGCCCCGGTTACAAAGGCGGGAGGACCGATCTTTTCTGCAGTCGGCCCGGCAGCGGATGGAAGAGTGGAGAAAGGCGCTGGCGGAGGCCGGGGAGAACCGGGGCATGCCTCTGAAGCCCCAGTACGTGATGACGAAGCTGAGCGGTTTGCTGGCTGACGACGCCCTCGTCTCTGTCGACTGCGGCGCACACACAGTATACTTTGCCCGGCACGTGCAGATGCGGGATACCCAGAAGCTGGCCCTCTCGGGCAACCTGGCCACCATGGGCCCTGCGCTGCCCTACGCCATCGCGGGAAAGCTCGCCTACCCAGGCCGGCAGTCGGTGGCCATCATCGGAGACGGCAGCTTCACCATGCTGATGGGCGAGTTAGCCACGGCGGTAAAATATGACCTGCCGATCAAGGTAGTGCTCTTCAAGAACGACAGCCTCCAGATGGTCCGGTTCGAGCAGCAGGGGATCGGCAACCCGGACTTCGGCGTGGAACTACAGCCCATAGATTTCGCTAAATATGCGGAAGCCTGCGGAGCCGACGCCTTCAGATGTGCCACACCCGACGAGGTCGAGCCGGCGCTCATGGCAGCGCTGGAATCGCCCCGGCCAGCACTGGTTGAGGCGATTGTAGACCCCGACGAGCCGATCGCCATGCCTGGCAAGACCATCGGGCCCTCGCCGACCTGAACATATGCGGGGTGAGGCATAAATGATGAAAATCCGCCTGTCACTATGACGTGCGTTTATCCCTGGCACCGGAAGGGTGAACGTACATGAACGCTGCGCTGTGCCTCACCTTATTGCACAGGCTTCACTATACAGCAAATCGAACGCTGCGCTGTGCTAATCCTCACAGATGCCACGGATTCTGATTGATTCCACAGATTCCTCTGCTGAATCCACAGATTACTACTCGATATCACAGATGGAATACGCCAATATTGCTCGACACCGATAGCAACTATAAGAGTACTAGATCAGAATATTTTTTATTTATCTGTGGAATCTGGCAGAATCTGACGATTCTGCATCATCCGTGGAATCTGTGAGGTTTTGCACAGCGCAGCGTTCATCTGCTATCTCACCAGACGTAAGCAATTCAGAACTTCTTCAGCATCCACTTCTTCAGCCGCTGCTGCACTGCCTCACTTTCCAGTTCCTTCACCGCGTCCCGGGCGATCCACCGGGCGGCTGAGCTGTCTGATTTGAGCAGCTCTCTCCCCACGGCGATGGCTTCTGCGTTCAGCGCCAGGTTCCTCTTCCCGATCTGCCGCAGCGCCCAGTTGACCGATTTCTTGACCATGTTGCGGCCGTCAGTCGATTCTCTGATAATGACAGGGAAGAACTGCCTGAACTGCCCGTCTGGCGCCTGCTTGTCGTACAGTGCCAGTGATGCCATATTAGCGAATGCAGCCCGCTTAACGAACTCCCGCTCGTCCAGGGACCACTCGAAGCACTTCTCATAGGCTATCGAGGTCCGATCGAACAATTTCATGCAGCACTGGTCACACATGTCCCACGAGTAGAAATCGGCGGCCCACCTGTCCATCTGCTCGCCGGTGACCAGCGCCGGGTCGTCCACGATGGCCGCAATCATCCGGGCCTCGTGGATGCCGGTGTCCCAGAGCATGAGGGCGAGGTCATGATCAGTGCCGATCCTGCCGGCGATCTCGTTGATGCGGGTCGTCGATACTCCGAGCGCGTGATCGGTAGGAATGCCATACCGGGGCATCCCCGCGATGATCGCAGGATCGGAGAACGAGCGCAGCAGGCTGACCACATCTTCACAGGTCAGCTTTTCGGGGTTCTGGCGCTTTGAGGGCATAATGTCCAATAGGTGCGGGTGATGATAAGCCTGTGTAGAGGCGAGTGAAAGTAGCCGGACGGGCAATTTTTATTAGCCGGGCCATCAGGATATAAGCAGATGATCGATATCCGCTTCTCCAGTATCACCGAATGCCCTGAGCTGCACGACAAAATCGCCGGCTGGCTCTGGAGCTTCTGGGGCAATTCATCCAATTACCCGTTCTACCGCAGCCTTGTGGCGAACGCACGGGACGACGATTTCCCGCTGGTCTACATGGCCTTTATCGGCGACATCCCCGTCGGCACCGTGGCTTTGTGGCGGGCGGACCTGCTCTCGAGGCAGGATCTCTTCCCGTGGCTGGCGGATCTCTTTGTGCCCCCGGAGCACAGGTCGAAAGGCATCGGCACGGCGTTGCAGAATTATGCTGTCGAGAAAGCAAAGGAATTCGGCTATCCTGCCCTGTACTTGTATACTCCTTTAGAGGGCTATTATGAGAAGAGTGGCTGGGAGTACGTGTGTGATGAGGTCGATAAAGAGGGGGAGAAAGTGCGGGTGTATAAAAAAGCTACAGGCTGCCATTGCGGCCGGGACGCACAGCGTTAAGGTGGCCTTCGACTGCAGTTACGCGCCGGTACGTGGAGGAGGCTGGCAATTCCATGACCTGTCCGCCAGTTTGAACGAGAGCCGATACATCAGACTGGAATAGCTCTAATACTAATTACCGCCCTCTCTAGAAGCTAACGATCAATTGTCGGGTTATGGTGAATTTATATGACCGGGGTTCTTAGTAGCATCGATAAGTGGCGCGTATCAGTAGTGCTCATGCTTGTCATCGCATGCATGCTTGTTATTTCATGTCAGCCAGCGCTGGCTGAATCCAGTGGCCTTTCCAGGGAATCTGCTCTCCCGGTGCTGAGTCCGACTGCGACTCCCACGCCAGTCACGCCTAATCCTGCCCTGTCTTCAGGCGTGATGCCCCGGGCTACAGTGGACCCGGCTATCATTAGCAACGCGATCAACTCGTACCATACCAGCTCGCCTCTGTTGTATGTAGTGGGCAATAACACCGTTTCCGTCATCGAAGTCGACACAAACAAGGTTATCGACGTCATCTATTTCAGCCCGGACATCGTGCTGGCGGACGCCGCGGTGAACGCAGACTACACGAGGCTATATGTCCTGTACTATAATAACACGGAATGGGGGGCCAGCCCGGAATACGAGTACATGCACTCAGCACCTGATTACTACATCGATACTATCGACCTCTCGGATAAGCAGGTCGTCGCTTCTACGAGGCAGAAAGGTAACGGCCGGTATGCTCTCTATGGTGATCCGGTCGAGATGCTGCTGTCTAAAGACGGCAAATACCTGTACGTGACGTTCGTCCACTACGGGGTCGGCCATCCCGAAAGCTGGCTTTACAGGTACGACACAGCTGCTAACGCGTATACCGCTGCAGTCCATGACCTCAATGCGGACAGCAGCCTCGTCTGGGTCACCGACATGGAGCTGGGCGACGACGGGTACCTGTACATAGCGGACCGGCAGGGGCACACAGTCTATCGCATTACGGAGCCTGCCCTGGACAAATTTTACCGGTACTTCCTCTGGGACTATCACTCGAAGGAAAAGCTGCTCTGGGGCCTTGACGTGAACTCTAAGACCGGGCGCATCTTCATCGCGGATACAGACAACTATCATGAGACGCTGAAGTCAGTCACCATCGTCGACATGGACGCTTTCGACTGGTACATCTGGGCCGGCATCTCGTCCTTTGAGACGACCAGCTCCCCCAGCCTGGTGACGCTATCGCCTGGCGGGGGCGTGCTATACGTGCTCGAGCCGACCGCCAAAATGGTGGAGGCGTTCTCTGCGCCAGCTTACAAAACCGCAGGTAGCTACAGCACCGGCAACCTCCCGGCCGACATCGCGCTGAGCCCGGACGGCTCCCGGCTGTACGTGTCGAATACCGGCGACAATACTGTCACGGCCATCGATTTGACCACCGGCACCCCCTTTGCCGGGTCGCCGATCAAGGCCGGAAACCTCCCGACAGGGCTCGTGATGGGCGTGCAGCCGCAGGGTAACATCAGCGTCAACAACTCCGAGCTGCGCTCCCGCATCTCGGCCAATCTCAAAGCTAACGCCCGGCTGGTTAACGTGCTGCCGAACATCACTGGCAACGCCAGTAACGGTAGTATGAGCGGGGGCATGGTGCTAATCGACCCAGACAGGGGGACGTTTACCAGAGTCGTCCTCACGGATATGACCCCGCAGGCCAATGCCTCTGACATAGGGCCAGCGTCGACCGTTACCCCGACGCCCGGAGCCACTCTTCAGGCGGATAACAAGACCGGCCCGGAAAACCAGCAGCAGGCCACCTCTGCCACAACGATGGCAACACCTGCCGGATCGGCAACGGCCCCCGGAGCTTCGGCGGCGCCGGGGTTCGGGTGGATCGTGGCGATATCCGGGATCACAGTAGTGGCGCTTATCAGCCTTCGAAGAAGCTAAAAAGCTACAGGCTGTAATAGAGAATTCTCTGCGCCTTTCTGGCCATCGAAAACAGCCCCGCTATCCTGAACGATAGCCTGTACGCCAGCCCCAGATTCTCAATATCCTCCGAGTCGGTAAAGTACCGCTCTACTTTCAGCCGGATGCCGTCCGATAGGGCTCGCTATGTATTACAGATATTGACCTGTTGAAGCATTATATTATCGAACGGAGCGCCTTTTTCATCTCCAGCCTGACCTCTGTCGGGGGCAGGTTGCCGATCGTATCGATGGCCTGAGAGATGATCTTCTTGTCCTTAGCCCTCAGCGCGTCTGCCATCGGGGTAATCAGGCTGCCGTCCTGAAGGTAGCCCAGGCCGAGTATTGTGCTCTTAATGACTTCGGCCTCTTTTTCGCCTTGCAGCAACCTGATCAACGCCTGCCTGGCCGCCCGGGGCTCTTCGGCAGACACAGCCGCCTTTGAGAGAAACTCCCCGAGCGCCAGCGAGGAATTCTTGCGTACTTCCATGTCTGCATCGCCCAGGGCCCTGGTCAGGACCGCTATGGCATCGTTTCTGCCCGTCATCCAGTGGTGCTCCAGCGCCCGGGATGCCGCCCTCCGGATTTCGACGCTTTCGTCGCTCATGTACTGGATAAGCTTCGGTATCCCTTCCTGGGTTTTAGCGTTGCCGTAGTACTGAATCTTTTTCACTGTGCCTGCCGTATCTGTCCCGAGTATCTTCTGAAAAAAGCCTGACATCTGTACCGACCCCTGTCCGTGCTTTAACAATTGTTAATTATTATCGTGTCCGCGGCCCATATAAATGTTAGGGTTGTATCGGACCGGTACATCAACGCAGAGTTACTGCATAGCCGCAGATGCTCCGGGAGATTGCTATCGGAGGATTGGCTGGTTTCGACAATCGTAAGCATGTAGATATCTGGCTTTAGCGACCCCGCCTGAACATGGCTTCAGCCCTGGATGTCTGTGGCATCATCGGCCAGATGCTTGAGGCAAATGCAAGTCATCTCCTTACTCTCTTCTGAATAATCGCTCTGCAAGACGCCGGATCTCCGTCTTCCGTGACCACGCTTCCCGGGCTACAGCGATTTCTGCGTCAGCTGCAGATTTATATTGCCCCTCGAACGCCCGATCCCGGGCGGCGCGGTAGCACCTGAAGCAGAGCGTTACTCCCTGAAACTCCTGGTAACTGCAGCCATCCGTTCTGCCGCAGTGCTCGCAAGAGACCATAAGTTGTAGTCAGACCGGTACGGGTAAAAATTTAGCGATTTTGTAATGTCGATAATGTCCGCAAGAGTAGTAGAATCTGCAAAACTTAAAAACTGTTAAAACTTGAGTAGCGGGGAATGGATTTGAACCATTGGTCTACGGGTTATGAGCCCGTCGGGATCTCCTGACTACCCCACCCCGCTATACAATAAAATCTTTGCAGCCCTATAACGCTGTCCGCGGTATATATAGTTTTCTGAATGCGATCACAGGCTAAGTATCCTTATACCATTCTCTTATTGGACTTATCCAGCGGTCGACGGAGGTTTTTCGGGCTTGTCCGGCATCAGCCGGATGCGGAGATGGCCGGGTAATGGACACCTGCCGAAAGGCGGCTACGCGACCGAAGGGTCGAGCGCTTGATGATCGCTTAG
Organism: Methanocella arvoryzae MRE50; assembly: GCF_000063445.1. Classification (NCBI taxonomy): domain Archaea; kingdom Methanobacteriati; phylum Methanobacteriota; class Methanomicrobia; order Methanocellales; family Methanocellaceae; genus Methanocella; species Methanocella arvoryzae. Next base: position 1,465,789 of record NC_009464.1, on the reverse strand, counting down.
CGCTTGCGAAGGAGGTTCGACTGGCGCAGCCGAAGGCGCCGCCAGGTCGTGCCGACGAGGGTGCGAGCGCGGCCCGGACATCGGAGCACCCGAAAAACCGGAGTAGGCCGACCCGAAGGGTCGGACGTCGATCCGCTATCTGGTATTATTCCATGGTAATTGGTTTATCTTGAAAGAAGCCATCAGGCGACCGTCGACCCGCTCTGTAAAACAATAAAAGAATATGCAGGCCGTACTCTAATACAGCCCTGAAGCACATTCGATTCTGCTGCTTATCTTAGCTTTACTTCTTCTCCAGCTTCTTCTCTATCTCAGCCAGAAGCTGGTCATCTGTCTTACCGACGATATCGATGCCCATCTTCTTGGCCATGCCCTGAGTTCTGGTCAGCGCGATGTCCGCACCGGGCTGAGCAACCAGAGCGCTCTTTTCCGCCTGTAGCTCCCGCTCGATGTCTTGCTGGCCTCTCTTAAATTCTCCCATGGACCGGCCCATGGACCTGGCCAGCTCCGGGAGCTTGGTCGCGCCGAAGAGCAGCACGATGGCTAAAAAGATGAGGAGTAATTCCTGGGTACCTAGCATTGCCATGACGATAACCTACCTTCCAATTATACCGGAACGAACCTGTCCTGGTTAATCAACTACTTGTTATCCGGCATAATAAACTTTCTGCGGAACGCTATGCTATCGCCGGACGATATATACTTTACTTTAGCTGTTATGGACTTCTGTACATTCTACGTTGAATCTTGTCCTCATGAGGACTGATTACTATCCTCGTTGTGCTCTGCCCGGCGTTCTTTCCACGAATAATAATACCACACCGCAGCGAGGGTTGCAGCAACGACGATGAGCCCGGGTACGGATGCCTCGGGCCCGAAGGTGCCGCCGTTAACTAAATCGCTCCCGGTTTTGGTGATCTCCAGGGCGGCGTCCATGTGGCTGAAGCTGAAGACGTGGTACTGTAAAAAATTCCAGGTGAAGTGGTAGCCGATGGCGGCGAGCAGCCCCGCTTTGATGAACAGCATGGTCATCACGATGCTGGCGATAAATATCGTGGCCAGCGCTATGCCTGCCTCGATCATGCCTGCGTGCAGGAAGTACAGCGAGGGCAGATGCATGGCCGCAAAGCCCATGGAAGAGATTATGGCAGCAGTTTTTCTGCCCGCCAGCCTGTCCAGGTCGGCGAAGAGGTAGTGTCGGAAAGAGAGCTCTTCTCCGGTGGCGACGAACAACTGCAGTACTGCGCCCCACAGCAGGGCGTTTGCGAAGCCGGGCCGAAGGCCGTCGATGGAAAATCCGCCGGCGGCGAGGATGATCAGGAATACTGCAGCCATGGCCACTGCGGCAGTCACAATGCCCACGATCGGGTTGCCCCTCCTGAGCTCGATCCCGGAGACGAGCATGAAGGTCAGGGACAGCACGATGATGAGCAAATACGATGGTACTGGCCCGAGGGGGGAGAAGAGGACGATGGAGCCGATGATCAGGTAGAAAAACAGGATCCTGGCGACATCGACCGCTTTTATCGTCACTTAAAGCTCACCACTAGCTCGCACTGGCTGTTGCCGGCGCAGCACTTTCGGAGCGCTTTGACATCTGCGTCCTTGTTGACGGCCCGGACCAGGCCGAGGGTGTAGCTCTCGCAGATGTGCTCCCTTATGTCAGGATCGATGCCTTCGAAGACCTTTCCCAGCACGCAGCCTCCGGACTTGATGGTGATGTGCGGGAACTGCCGGGCCTTGTTGTCTCCTGTGACCTCGTAGTCTACGCCAGACAGGAGGGAGACGGTTTCCAGAGGGATAAGGCTTGCCCGGGGAGACTCTGGGTCTATGCGCAGGTTTTCGCAGATCTTGCGGCCGTCATCCAGCCCTATCTGGAGGGCTACCTCTGCCAGGGCTGCTTTCGCCTCGTCCCCGAAGCGGGCGACGAGCTTGCGGGCGAGGCCTGTGCTCAGGCGCTCGTCAACGCTGCGCTGCTGCCACCGCACTTTGGAAGAAACCCCCACGGTCTTCCAGGCGTTGGCAAACTTCGTGTACTTGTCCATTGATTACCCCCGAATCCGCCGCTCACGCTTTCGGGCGCTTCGGCTCGAACGGGCCGAGTACCGAGTACAGGAGCAGCAGGATGCCTACCAGTTGTATTGCGATCGCCGCCGTCCGGATGCCCGACTCGTCCAGCGCAGGCGTAATGGCCAGGAATTCCTGGGTGGCGGCGCTGAGGGTGCCCAGGTTGCCGCCGAAGATCAGGATGAAGAAGCCCAGCGCGAGGAAGATCAGGCTGGTCTGCCTCGTCTTGAGGTAAGCCTCGTAAATGAAAAGCACGAGCGCGCCCCCGAAGAGGTACGTCAGGATGGCTGCGAAGCCTTCGATTAGCGTTACTGTCATGTCACTCACTCACTCCTTCCTCGGTATGACGCATGTGTTCTCCTTGTGCCTCCTGGTCGTCAGGATGCTGCTGGTGCTGAGGACTCCGCTGGTGCCGTTGATGACTTTGAGCACCTTCTCCTTGAGCTCCCGGATGTCCTGGGTCCGGGCCTTGATGAAGATGTCGTAGGGCTCCAGCAGCTCGTACACCTCGAGCACGTTGTCGATGGACTTGAGGACCCTGACCACCTCGTCCTTCTTTTCGGCCTCCACGTTGATGCCTATGAACGTGGTCATGTTGCCGCCCGACTTGTCCGGGTTCAGGACGATGGTGAACTGCTCGATGATCCCTTCGTTGAACAGCTGGTTGACCCGCTTGTGCACGGTCGAGGTGGCCACGCCCAGATCTCCGGCGATCTCCGTACAGTGAGTGCGGCTGTCTCTCGATAGCTTTTCGAGAATAATGTAGTCCGTTTTATCCATCGGCATCTAAAACTTAGCTTTTGCCTCCGAGATGATAAATATTACGATAAATACAAAAATATAAGCTAAAAATTTCAGAGGCGGGCGAACTTCCGGATCTTCCGGACCCAGCCCCGGCCTATCTGGTACAGGTAAACCCTCACGGGCGTCTTCCGCACCTCTATACGGGTCCTCCCCTCCCGTATTCCTCTCAGGACGCTCTCCATATTCCGGTCCGCATCGATCTCGGTGACGGCGTTGCCCACCATCTCCGCCGAGTGGGCGTCGCTGCCGGCGACGGCCGACATCTTGCGCCGGCTGACCCTTCGCCCTGCCATAAAGTTATGCAGGCCCAGCAGATACCGGGAGTTATACACCTCGGCCGCATCGACGTCATGGGGGATGCGCATGCCGTGCCGCATCCGCTGGTCGGGGTGGGGGACGACAATGGTGCCGCCGAGCTTTCGGGCGGCGTGGATCGTATCCTTGACCGACATGCCCTTCGGGATGTCCTCGGTGATGCCCAGCACGATCAGGTGCCCCGCCTTCGTCGATATCTCCACTCCCGGGATCACTATGAGCCCTGGCGCCACCTTATCCACGACCTCCAGCGCATACCTGCCGCCCGCCGTGGTGTCGTGATCGGTGATGGCGACGCCGTCCAGGCCCCTGGCTTTCGCCGCTTTCAGGATTTCTTCAACGCTGCTGTGGCCGTCCGGAGAATAGTTCGAGTGGACGTGGAGATCAAAGCGTAGCATAACAGTTATTTATTTTGTCTGGCGCAATATAACACTTCTGTATGCGTGTATTGCTGGTCACCGGAAGGCTTGCCTACCCCGTGGTGAAAGAGGCTGCGGCATCTGCCAGTACAGTTGCTGTCGATGTAATCATGGCCGACGTGGGAGTCGCCGCCTTCGTGACGCCTAAGCTGCTCGAGCCTTTGATTGCCGATAAAAAGGACGACTACGACCTCATCTTAGTGACGGGCCTGTGTGGCTCCGACTTTTCTAAGCTGGAGGAGAAGCTGGGCGTCAAAATCAGGCTCGGCCCCAAGCACGCCTATGACATTCCCCTGGCCCTAAAATATGCGGACAAGATCGAGTTCTCCCACAAGATATCCGCCTGCCAGCTGCTCTCGGACGTCAAGCGGGATTCCGCCCTCAAGGATTTCGAGCGCATAGAGGCAGACGCTGAGCCGGCCTTCATGCTGAAGGGCGTCAAGGTCGGGGGAGGATCGACCATGAAGGTCATGGCCGAAGTGGTGGACGCCACCCGGCTGTCGGACGTGGACCTCATCAGGAAGATCGACTCCTACGCCTCGGCCGACATCATCGACCTCGGCATCCCACTGGAGTCCAGCCCGGACGCGGTCAGGCACGCGGTCAAGGTCGCCAGGTCAGCGACCTTCAAGCCGATCAGCGTGGACACCCTCATCCCCGAGTACCTCGAGGCCGGCATCGAAGCGGGCGCAAACCTGATCCTGAGCCTGGAAGGCTCCAACATGGAGAGGATTGCTCCGCTGGTAGCGAAGAAGGACATACCCGTAGTAGTCATCCCGGACGACGAGTCCCTCGGCAGCCTCATCCGGAACGTCGAGCGGGCGAGAGAGCTGGGTGTCAAGCATATACTCGCCGATCCCGTACTCTCCCCGATAGGACACGGCGTGGCAGAGGCGGTCTGCCGGTACCGGGACTTCCATAGGCTCTACCCCGACGTGCCCATCTTCTTCGGCGCGGGCAACGTGACCGAGCTCATGGACGCAGATTCCATCGGCGTCAACGCCATGCTCGCCGGCATAGCCATGGAAGTGGGCGCCAGCGTGCTCTTCACCACCGAGGCCAGCCAGAAATCGGCTGGCGGAGCGGAAGAGCTGAAGAAAGCCTGCATGATGATGGCGCTGGCGAAGCACCGCAAAGGCTCGCCCAAAGACCTCGGAATCGACCTTTTAGTCATCAAGGAAAAGCGCCCCCGCCGGGACATCGTCGAGCCGGGCACGCTCGTAGAGGCGAAGAAACACAAGATCCAGCTCGACCCCAGAGGCAGCTTCAACATCTGGATCGACGGCGGCAGGATCTACGCCAAAAACGGCGATATCACTGTCGTCGGTACGGACGCCGAATCCATCCTGCACACCATCGTCGATCGTGGGCTTGTTTCCCTGCTCGATCACGCCGGATATTTACAGGCTGAGTTAAAGAAGGCCGAGCTGGCGATACGGTTCCATCGCACGTACCTCCAGGATGATAAGTTCTAACTTATCAGGCCTGTGACTTTTTAGCCCGGCATTTCCCCGTGCAGCATGATAAAGCCGTGCATATGCCTGCATTTAACGTGCGGGTGATCATCCTTGTCAGACGTGCCATATACTCTTATACCCTCATGGGTGGTCGCTTCAGCCGTAGCGTAGGCACCTGTCATATTCGGATATCGCGGGACTATGAAAGCATATGCACCCGGGTAAGGCGGGTCCGAGGAGGTAATCAGTGTCAGTGTATAGAGCTCTCGTTCCAGGCCAGGAGAGTCGGTAACCAGCACGTGTAATGTGACGGTCGCATTACCATAAGGCCTCCCGTTCAAGTCCTGAACGCCACCGGAGAAATAGTACTTAGGCTCACTGCTGTTGTTCGTAGTGATGTCCAGAGTGATGCTAGTGTAGTCTGGGTCCGGGTGGCTATTTTCAGGTATCATAAAAGGGCCTTTATCTGGAATTTGCAATACGATGCGTGTCTGGGCCACTTTGTATGCTCCTTCGTATTTCAGCGAAAGGTTGCCGGACCTTCCGTAATATGTCACACCATCTCCCACGTCAGCCCGGGCATCCAGGTAACTGTAAGTGACCTCTGGTGACAGCGGCAGGTTATCAAATATGTACCAGCCTTCCATCCCCGGATCAGACCTTGACATAGTCGTAACGTTATAGACCTCCCTGCTCTCGCCTGAAGCATTTCCGTCCATCAGGTGCAGGGTAACCGGCTTTTCTACGAGCGGCCGGCCGTTCGAATCCTCGACTATGCCACAAACTGCGAATGCCTTGTACGGCGTTACGAGGATTGATTTGTTTACCCCGGGCTCCATCTCACAACTGGCGATAATCGTCATGTTATCCCCCGCGCTACTGGAGTTGACCCACCCAAAGTATGCCGTAGTCAGGCCGCCAGAAGTCTTATTTGTCACGGACCTCCGGCCAACGTAAGCCGGGTTAGGGCTCAACGAGCCATTTTTAAATGCATCCCACTCGTCTCCGCCCACAGTAAAGATAACCTCCGTACCATCCGGTGCCGGGCGTCCCCGGGCATCAGTGACCCGCGCGGTGATCGGGATATTATCGAACCCATTAGCTATCAGAATGTTATCAATTGACAGGTTAATCCCCGCCAGAGGAACCATAGATGGAAGACCTGCCGAATAGTTTTCTTTTCCAAAACTACCGTGATATAGCGGTTCCTGATTTTCTGCAGGCCTATTATGATTGCTGGGTGTTACTACAATGGCCAAAAAAGCCCCAAATAGTAAAATCAAGATTGCTATGATAATTATTGTTCGATCTGTCGGGAGCTTACCCATCCTTTCACCGACAGTCGGTTGTATCCTGATGTTATAAATATTTCGTTACCTATCATACTTCATATAATAGTTATCTAAAAATTTATGATCGGTAAGTTGAGTGTAGCATACTTGCCGGGCAATGATTTTATAATGCAGAGCGCTTTTTACTAGCGGGTGTAGTATGGACTTTCCCCCTAAAGTGGTGGCATCGGTAACTAGCAAGGATGACGCAAAAGAAGCGATTGCACTGGGCGCGGACGTCGTAGAAGTCCGGGTCGACCTGGTCGGAGGCGACGGCCCGGGACTCGTCGAAAGCATCTACTATGACATCGGCTGCCCGATCATCGTCACCATCCGCCCGAAGTTCGAGGGCGGGGAATTCGACGGCACAGACGCAGAGCGGGTGCAACTATTTAAAAAACTGACCCCTTACGCTGATTTTGCAGATTTCGAACTCCGTGCAAAGAACCTGGACGAGCTGCTCACTACTATAACGGGCACCGACGCTGTGCCCATCGTCTCTTACCACGACTTCGATCGCACGCCTTCGAACGAAGAGATGCTCTCCATCATCAACCGCTCCGTAGAAAAGGGCGCCATCGGCAAGCTGGCGGTGATGCCAAAAGACATGACCGACGTGCTGCGGCTTTTAGAAATCACCTTAAAATCAAAGCGCCCAGTATGCACCATCTCCATGGGCAGCCTCGGCCAGCACTCCAGACTCGTAGCCCCCGTATACGGCTCACTCCTGACCTACGGCTATGTGAGGCGGCCCGTCGCCCCGGGGCAGATCCGGGTAGATCAACTCCTCGAAGGGCTCAGGATCCTCGGGCTGAGGTAAAAACGGGCTGTTATTCAGGTAGAGGCTATGATAAATTTGAAGTTGGCCCTGTGTGAGTCGAAAATACCGCCAGGCACGCCAAGGAGCCAAGCTCGCCAAGGTGCCAAGCACGCCAAGCTATAATTTTAGTGATCGGTGTGGTTCCGATCGAAAAAGTCCCTGGCGTGCCTGGCCTCTTGGCATTCCATGAAAAAGTGTATCTTGGCGTTCCATGAAAAATTATCTCTTGGCGAGCTTGGCTCCTTGGCGGGCTTGGCGGTATTTTCGACCTATAAAAGGCCAACTTTCAATTTTTTGTAGCCTCTACCTGAATATCCATTTTTCACAGGACTACACTTCATGTAAACGGTACGAGCACCATCAGAACAGAAAAGTCAAGAATAATACCCTGTTAGCCTCTCAGACCTTTCCACACTCCCCGACCTCCTCCCCGACCTCTCTACCCTCTCAAACCTCCCACTTTAAAATTCCTCTCTAACCCCCGGGTACTCCCCGGCCTCCCTGAGCTTTCGGGGAGTTCGTTCGATAAAAAAATCGGCTGACAGAGGATAGCTATGATGATCCTGAATTTGTGTCTCCCCCGAACCGGGGCCGTTTCAGCATCTCCAGAATGTCCTCTCGATCGGTCAGCGGCAGGATGCACTTCCGGTCTTTGCAGAAGTACGCAGTAGGCCTGCCATTTTCTGCCTTTCTGCCCTCGAATACTGCCGGCCGCTGCCTGTACTGCCCGTGGTCGAGCATCACGATCTTCTTGATCAGCCTGCCGTTCACCAGATCTACCAGCTCCCTTCCCTCTTTCTCCGGGCCCACGATGGCGACCATCTCCGGCGGGTTAGCGTAGTAGTCCAGCGCCGCGAAGTACGTGCCGTGCCCGAGCGGGTACTGCCGGCACAGGTCGAAGAAGCCCTCCACCAGGGCGAGCGCCCGGTCCATGTACTCCAGCTTATCCCGGTAATTGGATAATTTGATCAGGTTCATCGCCATCTGGGGATTGCTGCCCGGGACGGAGAAGTCTGTCACCGGCTTGTCCTGCATCATGGGCGTCCGGTCTTCCGCCTGCACGAAGAAGTAGCCGCCGTGCTCCCGGTCAAAGAACTTCGCCTCGCAATCGTCCAGCAGTTTTTCTGCCTGGTCGAGCCAGCCCGCCTCCTGTGTGACTACATATAGCTCCAGCAGCGCCTCGATCATGCATGAGTAGTCCTCCAGGTAGCCGCTGTACACCGGCTTGTCCGTGTAGGTCCGGTACAGCGTGCCGTCCCTGTACATATGATCCATGATGAAGCTGGCAGACTCCACGGCGTAGTCCAGGCACCGGCGCTCGCCTAAGACTGAATAGGCCCGGGCCAGCGAGGTGATCATCAGCGCCGTCCAGCTGGTGTGGATGGACATGTCGACATACGGCTTTTCCCTCTTATCCCTGGCCTGGAGCAGCGCCTTCTTTTCCTTCGCAAACTGCGCCTTATCCGTCTCGCCTGTCGGGTAGAGCACGTTCTTCGTGGGCTCGAAGTTGCCGCCTCTCGTCACGTTGTACGCCTTGATGAAGGCGTCCGCCCTGTCTCCGAGGACGTCTCTGATCTCCTGCTCTTCCCACACGAAGTAGGCGCCCTCCTCGTGATGCACGTCTGCGTCGATGCTGGAGGCGAACCCTGCCGGCTCTCTCCTTAAGTCCCGGAAGACGAATTCGACGATCTCCGAGGCGACCTGCCTGTAATACTGGTTGCCGGAGAGCTGGTATGCCCCGAGGTAGGCGTTCAGCAGCAGCGCGTTATCGTTGAGCATCTTCTCGAAGTGGGGCACTTTCCACCCGGCGTCGACCGAATACCGGTGAAACCCGCCCCCTACCTGGTCGTAGACGCCGCCTGCCGCCATGTGGCTGAGGGTGTTGTCGACGATCTCCCACGCGGTCCTGTCTCCCGTGGACTCGTAGTACTGTAATAAAAACAGCAGCGCCTCTGAGTACGGGAACTTGGGTGAGGAGCCGAAGCCGCCGCTGACGGTGTCGTGGGCTGACCGCATTTGCTTTACCACTTCTTCGAGGTAGGCGGGATCGACGGGCTGCCGCAGCGGGGACACAAACGGGAAGCGCTGGGTGAGGTCGTTCACGATCCGCTCGACGCTGCCCCGGTCGTTGGTGTACAGGTCGGCGATGGCTGTGAGCACATCCCTGAATGCGGGCAACCCATGCCTGGGCCTGTCGGGGAAGTAGGTGCCGCCATAAAATGGCTGTTTGTCCGGGGTGAGGAAGACGGTGAGGGGCCAGCCGCCGTTGCCGGTGAGCGCCTGTACTGCCTCCTGGTAAGTGCGGTCGATATCGGGCCGGTCGTCCCGGTCCACCTTCACCGGGATGAATCGCTCGTTGATGATCGCCGCCGTGCTCCGGTCATGCCACGTCTCCCGGGCCATGACGTGGCACCAGTGGCACCACACTGCCCCGATGGAGAGCAGTACCGGCTTGTCTTCCGCTTTCGCCCGATCGAAGGCCTCGTCTCCCCACGGGTACCAGTCGATCGGCTCATCCGCCGCCCTGCGCAGGTAGCTGCTGTCCGCTTCCCCAAGCCTGTTCATAATATTAGAGATGGGCAGCCTCGATAAAAAGCGTGAGTATGCTTTTTGTAAAAATACCATCGGGCAGGCCGCGAATCTGGCCGATTTTGGCCACAGCATTATGAAGATGTCAGCCATCATCCTCATGGTACTGGCTAATATTTGCCTGCGATGTCCGTGGATCGGGTGGCGTACCACCTTCACGGCGATAGTATGTATGATGGGGGATATATTGTGCAGACGGAAAAGAGTGTAGATTCGTGTTTCATGTTACCTGTACAGCACGACAGGCTGGGCAGCCTGAAGAACTTCTGGGACGACCTCAACGAGAAGTATAGCGCTGACATAGACGGGCACCTCAAGCTTGCGGGAGTTCAGAAAGCCCAGGTGTTCCTGCAGACCATGCCGGACGATCGGGATTATATGGTCTTCTATATGCAGTCGAGGAACAGCCTGGACAGGACGCTGAAAGACATTTTCAGCTCCGATCTGGACTGCTCTAAAAGTCTGACCGACAGGTTTGCCGAGTTCACCGGCCTCGACTTATCGAAAGAGGAGAACATGCCGAAGCCGGAGTTGCTCATGGACTGGGAGGAGCGGCGGGAGTTCCTCGAGGAGCGGCAGATGCTCCTGATGCCCTGGTGCGTTGCGGCGCCCGTCAGGCAGGGAAAGACCGACGATCTCCGGAAGCTGATCGATGACATCGGCAAGTCAAGGATGGGCGATGTCGAGCAGCTGCTGCGAGACCATGACGTGCTCAGGGCGATCAGATGCCTTCAGCACACTCCTCAGGGTGATTTCGTGGTCGGGTACCTGCTCTCTTCCACCCGGTTCGAGGATCTGGCCAGCTCCATAGCATCCTGCACTGGCGAGATGTGCAACCTGGCCAAAAATGCCGCTAAGGAATACTTCGGCATCGATCTCTCCGATCCGAAGACCCTGCCTGATCTGAAGCTGCTGTTCAAGTGGGACGATACGGTCGGGTTCCAGACGGCTGAGCAGAGCATCGCCTATACTGAGTAAGGGTTATCTCACACGCGGCCGCGGCCCGGTCGACGAGTGACTACCGCAGAACAGGAGCGTTAATATCCGGATTCCACCGGGATGCCGGCAATGCGATATATAGCCGTGCCGCCTACACTGAGATCATGGAGAGCGTTACGGAGAAAGACCCTGTCTGCGGCAGAGACGTAGACCGGAGCCGGGCCATCGTCATCTTCAAGCTGGGCGAGAAGCGGTACCGGTACTTCTGCAGTGAAAAGTGTGCGCAGGTGTTCCAGAAGACTCACCTCGGCCTGTAACTACAAGTTTATCTTTTTTCCGTGCATAATTTACTGTGGTCAGCCAAGGCTAACCTGTTGCTATGAGAAAGACTGAACTGAAGATCACCGGCATGACCTGTGCCTCCTGTGTGGCCCGGGTGGAGAAGGCTATCCAGGAGACGAAAGGCGTAGAGAGCGCGACCGTAAACCTCGCCACAGAGAAGGCGACCTTTGTCTACGATCCGGCCCACATCACCATTGACGACATCGTGCGCTCGATCAGGGAGGCCGGCTATGGCGTCGAGGAGGAGAAGGTGACGCTGCCCGTCAGGGGCATGACCTGTGCCAGCTGCGTCAAGCGGGTGGAGGACGCCCTGAAGTCCAGCGAAGGTGTAGCAGACGCAGCGGTCAACCTCGCTACGGAGCAGGCCACCATCCGGTATTTCCCGTCGATCGTCACGGTCAACGATATCCGGAAGATCGTCAGGGATGCAGGGTACGAGATCCCGGAAGCGCCCTCCCCCGAGGAGTACGTGGACCGTGAGCGGGCATCCCGCGGCAGGGAGATGAGGGATCTCGTCGTCAAGTTCGCCATCAGCGGCGCCGTTGCCGCCATCATCATGGTCCTGATGTTCTTTGGGAGTTACATCCCCGGCCTTTCTTCGCTGAGCATGGAGCAGGTGAACTGGATCGGACTTATCCTGGCCACGCCGGTGCAGTTCTGGATCGGGTGGCGGTTCTATAAGGGCGCCTTCGCCGCTCTGAGGCACGGGACTGCGGACATGAACGTCCTCATCGCCGTGGGCACCAGCGCCGCGTACATCTACAGTGTGGCAGCGACCCTGTGGCCTCACCTGCTGATGATGGGCGGAGCGATGCCCGCCACGTATTTCGATACTTCCGTAACCATCATCGCCCTGATCCTTCTCGGGAGACTGCTGGAGGCGAGGGCGAAAGGCCAGACCTCCGAGGCGATCCGCAGGCTCCGGGGCCTGCAGGCGAAGACCGCCCGGGTCGAGAGGGACGGCAAAACGCTGGACATCCCGGTCGAGGACGTGCAGGTGGGCGACATAGTTGTGGTCAGGCCGGGCGAGAAGATACCTGTGGACGGAGTCGTGGTAGATGGCTATTCCGCCGTAGACGAGTCCATGGTTACAGGCGAGTCTATCCCCGTGAGCAAAAAGGAGAGCGACAACGTCATCGGCGCCACGATCAACAAGACCGGCTCGTTTAAATTTAAAGCGACCAAAGTAGGCCGGGACACGGTTCTCTCGCAGATCATCCGCATGGTGGAGCAGGCACAGGGCAGCAAAGCCCCTATTCAACGCCTCGCAGATCAGGTCGCCGCAGTCTTCGTGCCGATCGTCATCGCTATAGCGATCCTGACCTTCCTCGCCTGGTACTTCCTCGGCCCCCAGCCGGCGTTCCTCATGGCGCTGCTCAACTTCATCTCAGTCCTCATCATCGCCTGTCCCTGCGCCATGGGCCTCGCGACGCCGACCGCCATCATGGTGGGCACTGGAAAGGGTGCGGAGCACGGCATTTTGATCAAAGGCGGGGAGAGCCTGGAGAGCGCCTACAAGATCAACTCCATCGTGCTGGACAAGACCGGCACGATCACCCGGGGCGAGCCCGAGCTTGTCGCAGTCGTGCCCCAGCCCGGCTTTACGGAGCAGGATCTGCTACGGCTGGCGGCTTCTGCCGAACAGGGATCCGAGCATCCGCTGGGGGAAGCAATTGTCAGAGGCGCAACAGAGCGAGGCATCGGGCTGACCGGCCCCTCGAAGTTTGATTCGCTTACGGGCAGAGGCATAGTGGCAGAAGTCGATAATGCGCTGGTCTTCGTGGGCAACGCCCGGCTCATGGAAGATGAGGATATAGACCTCTCGGGCATGAAGCCGGACTTCGACCGGCTCTCCGCAGAAGGCAAGACGCCCATGTACGTCGCTATAGGCGAAAAGCCGGCCGGCGTCATCGCGGTGGCCGACACTATAAAAGAGGGCTCGGTCGAGGCGATCGCCGGGCTGAAGCAGATGGGCATCGAGCCGATCATGATGACCGGCGACAACCGCCGGACGGCAGAGGCCATAGCGAAGCAGGCAGGGATCACTAATGTACTGGCCGAAGTGCTGCCCCAGGACAAGGCCGGCGAAGTGAAGAAGCTGCAGGCGCAGGGCAAAACAGTGGCCATGGTCGGCGACGGCATCAACGACGCACCCGCTCTCGCCCAGGCAGACGCGGGCATCGCCATCGGCACCGGCACGGACGTAGCCATAGAGTCCAGCGATATCACCCTGATGAGCGGCGACCTGCGGGGGGTACTCACGGCGATCAAGCTCAGCCGGGCGACCATCAAGACGATCCGCATGAACCTCTTCTGGGCGTTCATCTACAACATCATCGGCATACCAATAGCGGCCGGCATCCTCATCCCATGGTTCGGCATCCAGCTAGACCCGATCATAGCTGCGGCCGCCATGGCTTTCAGCTCAGTGTCGGTCGTCTCGAACTCGCTGCTGCTGAACAGGTTCAAGCCCTAGGACAAAAAGCATACATTAATGTCGGATACCTGTCTATAAGCGACGGGTTGTTGGGATGGACAACGGGATACAGGCACCGGTAGACGACGGGATACAGGCACCGGTAGACGACAGGCTACCGGCCATTATCATAGGCGTACTCTTCAGCGTACTGAACGCAGTCGTCACCGTTTACCTGGCCATGAAGACCGGCATGGCCGACGGCATCGCATTTCTGCTCCTGTTCCTCTCCTTCTTCGTCTTCGTGGTTACGAGGACGGTGAAGTCCAGGGCTTTCGTGTACGTGATGGCCATCATGATGAGCTCCACGGCAGCGGTCGTCGCTTACACGGACGGCTTCGGGGCCATCATTATATCCGGGGAGCCGTTCGCCGTGCCCGATTATGTCATGGCCGCCCTGCTGAGCCTGGCAAGCATAATCGGCCTGCTGCTGTCCTTATATTTCACTGATTACTTCCTCAAGAGCGGCTTCCCATGGCCGATGCAGAAGGTGACGGCGGCCATCGTAACTATGCTGTCTGCGGAGAAGAAAGACGCGGCTTTCAAGGCTTCCACAGTACGCATGAGCATAGCGGGCCTCGCCTCGGGCGGGATATCCCTGTTAAGGGGCCTCGCGGTCATTCCCGAAACGTTAGGCACGACAGTAGCTGGTATAAGCCTGTCCCCGATGATGCTCGGCATCGGGCTATTGATCGGGTTCCAGGCATGCCTGCAGATAGCGCTGGGGGCGATCGCCTCGCTGGCCGTCCTGGTCTTCGTAGAGGGCTTTTCAACTGACTACATTGTTCACATGCGCAATCCCTGGGTCTTCTCGACGGCCATATCGATGATGGTGACCACGGCGTTCATTTCGCTCTACGTCATTGTCAAGCCCTACTTTTCCCGGCGCCCGAAGCCGGCCGGCGGGGAAGCCGGGGAAAAGCCTGCCACAGCGCCGGACGGTGGCAGAGCCCGCCGTCGCCTGCCGGGCATGAGGAGCCTGATGCTGGTTGCCGCCATAGGAGTGGCAGCGATCATCCTGCAGCTCTTCGTTGATGTGCCGGCCTTGGTCTTCCTCATCTGCATACCTATCGCCGTGCTCTTCATGATCATCGAGACGAGGGGCCGGGCCGAGATGTCCATGGGCGTCGGCATATCTTCCTTCGTGATCATCCTCCTGGTGGGCCTGGCGTTCGACAACATCGTGCCACTGCTCATCCTGGAAGGCTTCGTCGTGGCGATGGTCATGAGCTTTTCGCTGAGCCTGGCCCTGATCAAGACCGCTGAGTACAGCAATGTGGACGCCAGAGGTCTGCCATGGGTGCTCGTGATCGGCTCGATCGCCGGAAGCATCGTCTGCATTCCCATCATCCGGCTTCTCGATGCTATCTACGGCGTCGGCACGAACGCTCTTCCCGCCCCTTACAGCGTCATGTGGCTGGAGATGGCCACCTCCGCAGTCGCCGGAGCCCCCTCGCCCTCGATCGACTTTTATCTGATCCTCGCGGGCATCGTCATCGCACTGGTCCTGTACCGGTACAAGATATCTGCGGTCGCCGTCGCCATAGGCCTCCTGCTGCCCGTATCTGTGACGGCGATGATCTTCGCCGGCGGCATCCTGGCGTGGGCGATCCATAAGAAGGGATGGCTCAAGGACGATAACGGCATCACGGCCTCTGGCCTGATCGCGGGGGATATTCTCGTGGGTCTGGCTATATCGTTGCGGTCATTATTGTAGTGCTTGTCAGCGTCGAGATGAGTCAGACCCATTAAACTTTTGAGTAACAGATTTGTTACACAAAATTTTTTGTGTAACATTTTTTAGGGATTTTTGTTACACAAATGTTTTTGTGTAACAGATTGTTACCATAAGCTATAGCTTTTCAGTTATGTCAAGCAGCTGTCTGAACGAGTAAACTGTCGGCTGCCTGCCTCTTCCTTCTGCCATGATATCTAATATCCCGTTTTCTGTTAGCGCGCGTAATATTCTCTGGGCTGCCATTCGATTACTGCCAGCCACAGGAACAAACTGCGAGGTCTTAAATATCGGTCTTGAAAATATGGCGTCTATTACGTAAACCGCGTGTTTTGAGGGTACGATCTCGGGCACTTTGGATTTCATCTCTTTGTATAACTCAAGAATGGACCACGCTTTACTACTGTTCTCATCCGCCTGTTCCTGAATCGCCTGAAGGAAAAAGGATATCCACCCGTTCCAGTCGTTGTCCCTGGAAATGCCGAGAAGGCGCTCGTAATAAATATCCCTGTTCCGCTCCAGGTAAGCGCTGATATAGAACATCGGGCTGGACAGCATTTTTTTATTGTAGAGTATGAGCGGGACGAGCATACGCCCTATACGGCCGTTCCCATCGCTGAACGGATGGATTAGCTCGAACTGCGCTTTGAGTACCGAGAGCTGGACCAGCGGGTCTTTTTCTTCGCTGTGCAGGTACTGTTCCCAGTTAGAGAGTGCGTCCATCACTCGTGAAGGTGCCGGAGGGACAAAGATAGCCTTCTCTATGGGGCTACCGGGTCTTCCAATGTAGTTCTGTATACGCCGAATCTCCCCAGGCCACCGGTTATTACCCCTTACGTCGGATAGTAAAATACGATGCAAGTCCCTGATCATATCGATCGAGAGCGGGTGATCTTTTAGTTCGTTAACCGCATGCCCCATGGCTTTCCGGTAGTTGAGAACCTCGTGGATATCCTGCTCCCTTTCAGCTTTGAACGGCTCTTTTATATCCGCCTCGTATTGCAGGACATCCTCCAGTGATACCTGCGTACCCTCGATTTTGGACGAGAGCACCGCTTCTCTGGTGGTCAGCGGAGAAAGAAGTACCTTCGGGTTAACGATGCCCTGCAGAATCCCGTCATACCTGGCCAGCGCTGCGTTTGCCTTACCGATCAGGGTGACGTGAGATGCCCAGTCGATGTCGTCTAAGGGTAATATTCGGGGCTCATACGGCTTCATGGGTAGTCCTGGATACGATATCGTTAAATAGACATATACAAGGTCGTATTCTGGTAAATCAACTTTTCTCTATTCTTCCGGCGACTCTTTCAGGTACGTGATCGTTTGCGCAAACGTTGATGTCCCGGCCTCACGTTTATCCTTACATGGCGCTCCGGATAGACGATCGCATCCTGGCTGTACTACTGGGTATCGTCTTCAGCGTCGTGAACGCTTTCGTCTACATGTACCTGGCCTTGAAGCTCGGCATGGCCACCGGCCTGGATATCCTGCTGCTCTTCTTCGCATTCTTCGTCTTCGCGGCCGCCAGGAGTGCCAGGCCCCGGGCATTCCTGTATATGGTGGCAGTCATGGCCATGGCCATCGCTGCGGTCCTGGCCTATACGGACAGCCTCGGCTCGATCATCATGGCGGGTGAGACGCTGCCCGTTCCGGGCTTTGCGATGGCCGCCATCATCAGCATGTCCCTTATCCTCGGCATGCTCGCCTCTTCATATTTTACCGGCTACTTCATGAAAAGCGGCTTCCCCTGGCCCGGCCCAAAGGTGAGCGTGTCGATCATCGGCCTTCTATCCGCGGAGAAAAAGGGGCCTGAGTTCAAGGCATCAGCTGTGCGGATGGGTCTGGCGGGCGTCACAGGCGGCGCAGTATCGGGGCTGCGGGGCCTCCGCGCCATTCCCGAAACCCTCGGCCATGCCGTCGCCGGCTTCAGCCTCTCCCCGTTTCTGGCAGGCATCGGCATGATCGTAGGCCTCCGGGGCAGCATGCAGATCGCCCTCGGCGCTGTCGGTTCCCTGCTCGTCCTGTACCTCGCCGAGGGCGGCGCTGCCGACTACATCGCTCACATGCGCAGCCCGTGGATCTTTTCCACCGCCGTATCCATGATGGTGATCACTGCAGGCCTTTCCCTCTTCATGGTGCTGAAGCCGCTGCTGGTATCCGCCTGGCACCGGGCCCTTCATCCGCATCCGAGAGGGCAGGGCAGCCCGGAAAGCGGGGGCGATTCACGCAACCGGATGTCCAGGCTCGCCTATGGCGCTCTCCTGCTGGCAGCAACAGTCATCGCCGCAGCGCTGCTGTACACTTTCATCGGCGTTCCGGTGTGGCTGTTCGTCCTGTGCATTCCCGTGGCAGTGCTGCTCATGGTTATAGAAACCCGGGGCCGGGCAGAGATGGCCATGAGCGTCGGCATCGCCGCTTTCGTGGTGATCCTGCTGGTGGGGCTCGCGTTTCAGGATATCGTGGCCCTGCTCCTCTTCCAGGGCTTCGTCCTGGCGACGACCTTAGGCTTCGCCTCTACCCTTTCCCTGCACAAGGTGGCCGACGTCTTCAAAATCGATCAGGCCGGCCTGCGCTACATGCTGGTCATAGGCGCCTTCATCGGCGGCCTCCTCTGCGTCCCGTGCATCAGCCTGATCAACAGCATGTATGGCATAGGCACGGAAGCCCTGCCGGCACCGTACAGCGTCATGTGGCTGGAAATGGCCCGGTCGGCAGTGACCAAAGTCCTGTCACCCTCCATCAACCTGTACTTCGTGCTGCTCGGCGCCGTCATGGCGCTGATATTGTATAAACTAAAAATATCGGCGATCAGCGTCGCACTAGGGCTGCTGCTCCCCGTATCAGCCACGGCCGCCATCCTCGTCGGCGGCATTATAAGATGGGGGGCGGAGAAAAAGGGCTGGCTCAAGGACGATGCCGGCATCATCGCCTCCGGGCTGGTTGCAGGAGACATCCTCGTCGGGCTGCTGTTCGCGGTGACAACACTGCTTTAACTTTAGGTCAAACCATCGCAGCATGGTGATTTATTTAGTTACCACAGAGGCACAGAGGCACAGAGACGCACAGAGAACTGTTTTACCACAGAGGCACAGAGGTACACAGAGACGCACAGAGATCTACCTATTAGGTGATCGCTATCCAGTTATCTGCCGAAAAATCTCTGTGTTTCTCTGTGTCTCTGTGGTAAACCAGCCACTCTGTGAGCCTCTGTGTTTCTCTGTGTCTCTGTGGTGAACCGTTTCTCTGTGCTCTCTGTGGTGAATGTTCGAGGTTTCTCTGCAGAAAAAAAGTTATTTTTCCACCATGACGTTAACATCCTCGTCGAACACGACGGTGGAGAAGTGGAACTCCAGCGCCACCTCGCCTGACGGGTCTGGCTGTGGAAGCCCTTTGTCGGCGCCTGCTGGCTGCATGACGGCGGCGAGGTAGGTGTGGTGGTACAGTTTTCTCTCCAGTATGACGACTTCGCCGATGACGTTGCAATGGCCGCCCAGGCTGCGCATGGCGCTTTCTTTGAGGCTGACGAAGGACAGGTCCCAGCCTTTAGTGTGGACGGCGGAGGTTTCGAACTCGCCTTCAAATCTGGGCGTCAGCAGCCCGACGTCGGCGCCCATGGCTGCCAGATAAGCCTCGATCTCGTACGCCGGCTGGTAGGCTCGAACGGCTTCGAGGCGGAGGTCGGCGATCTCGTGCTCGCTGGCCGGGTTGTCCACGTTCAACGTCAGATACCTCTCCCGGATGCCTTTCAGAGTCTCTTCCAGCCGGGCGTATTCAGCTTTGAGCATGCCGGTGATCATGGCGATCGCCACGTCCCTGGGATGCTTTGCGGAGACGGTTTCGAGATGGAGCTTCAGGTCATCGGACGGTGACAGGCCTTCGGTCATAATAGAAGTGATTGACCGGGTGGTACAAGAACTTTTTTATTAAAAAAGAGGCCGCCGGTAACGGCGGCGATAGCTGGTCTTACAGGAACATCAGCAGCAGTGTGCCGTACTGGATCACGATGTAGATGATCGTCGGCACGAGGACTACGATGGCTGCAGACTTGAAGCTCAGCTTCTGGCAGTGCTTGAGGGCGAAGATGCCGATGATGCACGACCAGATCAGGCCCAGCAGGAAGACGATCTGGCTGGCGAGCACGAAGATGTTGGCGCTGAACTCGGCTGCTGCTTCCACGCTGGCCATCGGGTTAGTATCGCTGAGCTCCACGATGATGTACGGGGCCTGGGTAATCAGTATAGCCGAGATGATCACGGCAAAGATCTTGATCAGCTCGGAGTATCCGATGCCCGTCAGAAGCGAGGTGAACTTGCCTTCTCCGCCGAATGCCATGGCCAGCAGGAATAGTACTGCGGTCGAGATGAGCCACCCGACCAGGGGCATGACCAGTCCCATGATGATGGTGCTGATCATGGTGATCTGCTCCAGCCCCGGCATGTCCGACGCGTACGAGACGTGTGAGTTGTACAGGTACATGTAGACTGCCGTAATGATGGCGTACAGGCCTACGATGACCAGCGCCTCCTCCCACTTCGGCTCCTTGCATACGTCTGCCATCGTCTTGTCCGGGTTAGTGATAGTCCCGATAACTCTCTCTATAAAATTCATCCTTTAACCTCTTTTATGTCTTTGATAAACATGAGCGGGTACCCGTCTTTGAACTGGATGCCGACGCTCGCCTCGTATTCGTGGTACTTGATCACGGCGTCGACTTTCAGCATGGGCCCCTTCAGCTCAGTGTACCCGAACGAGCTGAGGTTATCCTTGATCATCTGTCTGTCGATCGAGACGGAGATCGATTTCACGAACGGCTGCACGGAGATGCTCTCTGCGATCGCCTTCTCCAGCGAGTCTGCGGTCTTCAGGCTGACGGGCGACCCCACGAACTGGTGGTAGAGCGCGCCGAGCTTGATGCCAGCCTCAAAGGCTGCGTTATCTCTCGGTGTCACGGACATGCAACTTCACCCATACTGACGGTATGTACCTATTATGCATATGTAATATAAAACTATGGCCGATCGTTATTAGTGACTATATGCCGACCGACCATATATCTCGACCGACATTACGCGTCCGTTTCGTCATCAAAGATGAACAGCTCGTCGATCTTCGCGTTCAGCACTTTCGCCACGTCGTGCGCCAGCTTGAGGGATGGGTTGTACTTGCCTTTCTCCAGGAAGACGATGGTCTCCCGGCGGACGCCGACCTTCTGGGCCAGGTCCTCCTGGGTCATGTCATACTTAGCCCGGTACTCCTTGATGCGCGTCCTCATGGCGTATCTCCTACGTCTTTCTCATATTCACGTCCAGCTTTTCAGGCTTGCGGCTCAAGCCCCAGAGCAAGCCTGCCACTGCAGCCAGGGCGAGGGCAGAATACGCCGATTGCCCGAGGATGACGAACCCCAAAATGCAGGAGGAAATCATTCGATGTCCCCCTTCCGGCCGAACCACACGTGAGTGACCATCATCGAGGTCGTCATGATGAAGACCACCGTCGCCAGCAGCTTCGGCGCCTCGAACGGGCGGCCGCTCATGCCACATCCCCCTTTCTCTGGAAGTACAGGTACCATACCCCGAAGAACAGGAGCATCGTAAACAACGTCATGCATAGCGTCCGCATCACCGTATACCGGGGCAGGTGCCCGAAGAGCTCCATCAGGATATTTATGATGGCGAAGACCAGCATCGTCAGCCACGAGTTGGCCATTGAGTGGGTGATGATCTTCATCATCCGCTCATCCGGGCAGCCCCGGCAGTTCATGTACTGGTACAGTGCATAGGTGATCAGCGCCACTCCCACGATGGCAGGTACTGCCAGCAGCGGGTACTGCACGTCGAAGACGAAGAGCGCCGCGAGCGCCGCTATCAGCACGACGTATCCCGTGATCAGGCTATATTTCTCCCATTCGGTCATTCGATATCCCCTCTCGTCCTGTAATACGCGTTGAAGGCCACCATGGTGCCCAGAAGCGTCAGCAGTATCAGACCCAGTGCCTGATTTGAATCCGCTTTGACTACTCCGTAGTAGTTCAGCAGGAACAGGGCCGAGGTGACGACCACAGCGGAGAACCACGACCACGAGGCCGCATAAGCGCTGAGCTTTGCCGTGCGCTCGTCCCCTCCACGCCTTTTTCCGAGAGCCCCGGCGGCGCCCGCCAGCGCCATGATCAGGCCGGCGACGACTCCTGAGATGGCCCACTGCTGACTTCCCTCGCCGGCAAGCGCCCAGGCTGCGATACCCATTGCGGCGACGGCCAGGCCGAGGGCCAGAAATAATACGCTGGCCATCCTGTTTTTCTTATTTTCTGCCATAATTCTCACTCCGTGACTCCTTTCCAGTTCATGTACCCACAGGCGCAGACCATCGAAATTGCCATGACCACGATGATGCCTGCCATAGTCACAGCTCAAGCTGCCTGCCTGTCCTTGCCGGGCTGTTCAAAGTTTTTGATCTGGCTCATCTGACTACACCTTGAGTTATGAATTTATCACATTATGTTATCAAATTCTAACATTTAGTTAGATGATTATAACATGTGGTAGATAAAGCTTGCGCTACATGGTATGGACGATGGTACCGGGGATTTTATATGTCTCTTAATACGATATACTGTAATTTGTTACAATATATCGAAATGCATTTCGATGTATTAATAGGAGTTATAAATGTTAGAAGTCTTCGATAAGTACGTAGACTGGAAAATTCTCTGTAGATTTTTGGCCAGTCCACGTAATGAGTTCTATGCCAGCCAGCTGGCAAAGCAGCTTCACATTAGTCCATCCAGTTCGAATGCGGCCGTAAAACGCTTCGCGGAAAAAGGGTTTCTTGTCGTCGAGGAAAAGGGGTTTGCTACACTCTATCGCCTAAATACGGCAAACGAGGTCGTAAAATCTTTGAAAAGGGCATATGGCATCGACTTTGTACTATCCTCGAAGCCGGAGGAAATCATCCTGCAAGGTGATCCCAATGTCCTGTCTATCGCTCTCTATGGAAGCTATGCAAGCGGCTTATTCGATGAAGGGAGCGATATTGACTTTCTCGTGGTCACGCCATCGGACAAAGAAGTTTACGTGAATACTTTCAGAAAACTTGAACAGACGTTTGATAAGGAGGTGAACTTTACTATCTTCAAGCTATCCGAATGGCGTACACTCGCCGGGAAAAAGGATGTGTTTTACACCAATGTTGTATCAAATCACATATTGCTGTATGGGGCGGGACTCAAGTGAGGACACTGGACGATTGCTATAAAAAGGGCTTAAAATTAATCGACAGCGATGCGGTAAGCGCCAGGAATTGTCTGATCAGCGCTGCCAGCCATCTCGACGATGCGGAGGCTAGCTTTAACATCAAGCGTTATCGGCTTACGCTGACTTCTAGCTATGAAGCAATGTTCCACGCGGCCAAGGCGTTGCTATTCATGGATGGCGTTAAAGAGCACAGTCATATCTGTGTTCCAGTTTACTTGAGGGAAGCTCACCCGGATCTTGAAGAGTATGCGAATACGCTTGATGCATACAGGCTTTTTCGTGAAAAGGCCACCTACGGCTTCGGCGTCAATGTCAGTGGGATCGAGGCTAAAGCAGCGCTGGAAAATGCGAAGCTTATCATCGAGAAGATTCAGGCTCTAATTTAGCTGATTTTTGATATTCAAGTAATAAGTATAAAAGAAGATTGGGGGAGCAATATGCTCCCGGCTTACAACTTCACGTACTTTGCGTCGTACAGCTCTGCTTCGCTGATCATCTGCTTCAGCGTGGCAGCCGGGACCTCGTCGTCCACGGTCAGGATCATGACGGCGTCGCCTCTGACGGCGTCCCTGCCGACGACCATGCCGGAGATGTTGATGTTCAGCTTGCCGAGGATCATGCCGACCTTGCCGATGACGCCGGGCCTGTCCTGGTGCCGTGTGACGATCATGGTGCCGCTGGGGACCGCGTCGACGCGGTAGCCCTGTATCTCGACGATCCGGGCGTCGCTCTTGCCGAAGATGGTGCCGCTGACCCTGGTCTCGCCCTTGTCCGTCTTTAACGTTAAGGTGATCAGGTTGGTGTAGTCGCCGGTCTCGGCCAGCTTCGTTTCCGCCACGTTGATGCTGCGGTCTTTGGCGATGTGCTTGGCGTTGACGTAGTTGACGGGCTCGCCGAGCTTTACGTCGAGCAGGCCTTTCAGCACAGCTACGGTGACGAGGGTGACGTCTTTCTGGGCGATCTCCCCGTTGTAGCTGACGATGGCTTCCTTGATCTGTCCGTCAGTGATCTGGGCGGCGAACTTGCCCAGCTGTTCAGCCAGGGGCAGGAAGGGCTTGACCTTCTCCATGACCTCGGGCTTCATGATGGGTATGTTGATGGCGGTGGTGACCGGCAGGCCCTTGAACGCGTTGAGGACCTGTTCTGCGATGGTGATCGCTACGTTGATCTGGGCCTCTGCAGTCGAGGCACCCAGGTGGGGGGTGACGATGATGTTGGGCTGCTCCAGCAGCGGGCTGCCTACGGGGGGCTCCTTCTCGAACACGTCGAGGGCCGCTCCCGCAACCTTGCCCGACTTGATGGCCTCTAACAGGGCCGCCTCGTCGATGATGCCGCCTCTGGCGCAGTTGATGATCCTGACGCCCTTCTTCATCTTCTCGAACTGGGCGGTGGAGACCATGTGTTTCGTGCTCGGGGTGAGCGGGGTGTGGACGGTGATGAAGTCGGCCTTCTCGTAGATTTCGTCCAGCGTGGTCAGCCTGGCGCCGATCTGCTGGGCCCGCTCTGCGGTCGTGAACGGGTCGTAAGCCAGCACTTCCATGCCGAAGCTCCTCGCCCTCTTCGTGATTTCCCCGCCGATGCGGCCGAGGCCGATGATGCCGAGGGTCTTGTTCATCACTTCGACGCCCATGAACTTGCTGCGCTCCCACTTGCCGCTCTTCAGCGAGGCGTTTGCCTGCGGGATGTTGCGCGACATGGCCAGCATCATGGAAAGCGTGTGCTCGCATGCCGCGATGGTGTTGCCCTCCGGGGCGTTGGCGACGATGATGCCCTTCTCGGTGGCTGCCGGGACGTCGACGTTGTCGATGCCCACGCCTGCCCGGCCGATGATCTTGAGGTTCTTGCCCGCAGCGATGACCTCTTTGGTAACCTGGGTTTCGCTGCGGATGATGAGCGCGTTATAATCCTTGATCTTCTCTATGAGCTGCTCTTTGGTGAGCCTGGTCTCGATGTCGACCTGCACACCGGGCTCAGACTTGAGGATCTTGATGCCTTCTTCTGAAATAGGGTCTGTAACGAGGACTTTCATGACCATTACCCCTGTGTAGAGTTTAATGCACGCTGCATGCTCATAAGTCTTTGGTAAAAGGCCAGGGCTGATAAAATATATATCTTGAGCGCCGCGAGTACTAGTTTGAGGAATATGGAAACGAGCTATAATAATGGCCAGGCCTGTATCACGGTCGAGAAAGGCCACTCGGCGGTACAGAACCTCTGCGCACTGCTCCTCGCCTTTGCGATCGACTTCGCGGACCTGGTGCCCGACGACCTGCTCTTCGCCACCGGTCTTCTGCCCGTAGCAGTAGGCACAAGCGCGGCCATCAGCGTGGTAGAAGCGGCTTACCTGAACCACCTCGGCGTCCCTATCGTCAACCTGCTGGTCATGAGCGGCACAGACATGCTCCCGTTTGTCGACGTCATCCCGTGGTGTACGCTCGCCGTGCTGGACCGGCGGTTCGGGGTGAAGATCCCGTACGTGACCAGGCTCTTCAACTACTATCCATAGTACGTGGACTGCCGATCGATCGGCAGCCGTCGATGAAAATGGTCCGGCCAGCGTGGCTGGCAGATCTCTGCAGGCGCAAGACGCGTCTGCCATCTACTTTTTCCAGACGGCAACTGTCGTAATTTTTCCATATGTGACGTAATACGTCACATAACCGTTATATAAGTAGAAAGCCCTTATACGCATGAGAACAGTAATGTTACACGTCGTGTAACATGGGTGTTTTATGTATACTCCTGAGTGGATTCTGAACATGGCTAACCAGGTGGCGGGGGACATCGTCAACTCGCCCGGGCGTGGCAGGCTCATTCAGGACTACCGGTGTAAGATGCACCTCACGCAGGACGAGCTGAGCCTGATCATGAGGCTCCGCCGGGAAACGATCTCCCGGATCGAGAACGGCAAAGTCACTCCTACGCTGGCCTTCATTCACGTGTTCTCGGGTGTTATGGCCTTAATGGAGGCGGTGAAGACTTTCAGGTCCCAGGGCAAGGGTATAGAGTACCCGTATTTCAGCCGCATCGGCGCTGAGCTGGGCGTGCCCCAGGACAGGATTATGTCGATCATCGACCTCGCGATCCAGAGTTTCGACGAAAAACGGAGGAAAGCGATTTGCAACCTTTCTTAAAACTCATCATACAGTCCGTAAGCGGGCGGAGCCCCCGGGCTTGTGTGAAAGTTTTAAGAAAGATCATCTCGCTGGAAGTGTGATGTTTTCATGGCAGGAAAGGAAAAGTTAGTTGTTTGGCTCAACGAAGTTCGCAATACTGACATCCCCATCGTAGGTGGCAAGGGCGCCAGCCTCGGCGAGATGACCAACGCACAGCTGCCGGTTCCCCCCGGCTTCGTGGTCACCGCGCAGGCGTTCCGGAAGTTCATCGTCGAAGCCGGCATCGTGGACAGGCTCTTCAAAGGCATAGACGTCAACGTCGACGACCAGAAGGAGCTGATGAAGGCTGAAAAGTTCGCCAAGGACCTGATCAACAGCCAGCCTATGCCTGCGTCGATCGCTAAGGAAATCACCGCAGCCTATGAGACCCTGTGCAAGCGTGAGGGTGGAGAGCAGTACGTCGCCGCCAGGTCGAGCGCGACTGCCGAAGACCTGCCGGATGCCAGCTTCGCAGGCCAGCAGGAGACCTTCCTCAACGTCAAGGGCAAGGCCGACCTGCTCAAGGCTGTCCAGCACTGCTGGGCTTCGCTGTACGGCGCCAGAGCCATCTATTACCGGGTGAAGCAGAAGTTCCCCCACGAGCAGGTGAACATTGCCGTGGTCGTCCAGAAGATGGTCGACGCGGACTCTGCAGGCGTCATGTTTACCCACCACCCCACCACCGGGGAAGACGTGCAGATCATCGAAGCGGCCTGGGGCCTGGGCGAGTCGGTCGTATCCGGCGCCGTGTCCCCCGACAACTATGAAGTCAAGAACGACAGGATCGTCAAGAAGAAGATCGCCACCAAGCAGATCAAGATCATCCGCGACCCTAAAACCCGTAAGACCGTGAAGCTGGACGTGGAAGAAGGGAAGAAGAACGCCCAGGTGCTTGCCGATGACCAGATCCTCAGGCTCGCCAGGCTGGGCAACATCGTGGAAGAGCACTACGGCAAGCCCCAGGACATCGAGTGGGCTTTCCAGAAGGGCGAATTGTACCTCCTGCAGTCCAGGCCGATCACCACTATCCAGAAACGCGAGGCTAAGGGCGGCAAGGTGCTGGGCGAGATCATCCTCGAAGGGCTGGGCGCCTCCCCGGGCATTGCCAGCGGCAAGGTCAAGATCGTCGACAGCATGGACGCTCTTGACAAAGTTTTAGACGGCGACATCCTGGTCACCAAGATGACCACTCCGGACATGGTGCCTGCCATGAAGCGCTCCGCCGCCATCATCACCGACGAGGGTGGCATGACCTGCCACGCGGCCATCGTGTCCCGCGAGCTCGGCACCCCGGCGGTAGTCGGCACCAAGGAAGCGACGAGGATGCTCGAGGACGGCTCGACGGTCACCGTGGACGGCGAGAAAGGCCACGTGTATATGGGCGCTGTCAAGACGGAGGCCGCCGCAGAGAAGGCCGAGCACGCCGAGGCCGCTCCCCGGATCGCCGTCACCAAGCCTATCACAGCCACCGAGGTCAAGGTCAACGTCTCCATCCCGGAAGCCGCAGGCAGGGCTAAGGAGACCCAGGCCGACGGCGTGGGCTTACTCAGGATAGAGCACATGATCCTCGGGCTGAATACGCATCCGCAGGTATACATCAATACCGGCCGGTCCCAGGAGTACGTAGACGAGTTAGTCAAGGGCATAAGGACCGTCGCAGACGCCTTCTACCCGAAGCCCGTCTGGGTCAGGACTCTGGACGCGCCGACCGACGAGTTCAAGGCCATGAAGGGCGGCGAGAACGAGCCGTTCGAGCACAACCCGATGCTCGGCATGAGGGGCATTCGCCGCGACCTCAAGGAAGTCGAGCACTTCAAGCTGGAGATGGCCGCCTTCAAGAAGCTGTTCGAGATGGGCTACGACAACATCGGCATCATGATCCCCCTCGTCCAGCACCCGTCTGAACTGCGCAGGGCCAAGGAGATCATGACCGAGTGCGGCATCGACCTCGAGAAAGTCGACGTCGGCATCATGGTGGAGATCCCCGCATCGGCCCTCATCATCGATGAGTTTATTAAGGAGGGCATCGATTTCGTATCGTTCGGCACCAACGATCTCACCCAGTATACGCTGGCGGTCGACCGGAACAACGAACTGGTCGCCGACCTCTACAACGAGCTGCACCCCGCGGTGCTCAAGCTCATCGAGTACGTGATCGGAGAGTGCAACAAGGCAGGCGTCAAGACTTCGATCTGCGGCCAGGCAGGCAGCAGGCCGGAAGTGGCGAGAAGGCTCGTCGCGATGGGGATAACCAGCATCTCGGCCAACATCGACGCGGTGGAGTCGGTCAGAGAGATGGTGGCCAGGACCGAGCACGCCTTGATCCTTGAGGCGGCCAGAAAAAAGCTGTGATGTGACATGCGGGAAAGGGGATTGGGTGAAGAGGAGATATTCGCCGAGCTCTGCGAAGCGAGAAGCCGGGACGTGCCCTACGGGCGCGTCCTCAGCTCCATGTGCACCAACCCCCATCCCATTGCCGTAAAAGCGCATCAGGAATTCGTCAACACCAACCTGGGCGACCCGAAACTCTTCCCGGGCACAGCGGATATCGAGCATCGGTGTATCGGGCTGATCGGCGATCTTCTGCACTTGCCTGCTGCCACCGGCTACATTTCTACAGGCGGCACCGAGAGCAACATCCAGGCGCTGCGAACCGCCATCCAGATGAAGCACACGGACCGGCGCAGGGCCAACATTGTGGTCCCCGAGTCCGCCCACTACTCTTTTGAAAAGGCGTCCCAGATGCTCGGCATCGCCATCCGCAGGGCTCCCCTGGACGATCTGCTGAGGGCGGACCCGTCGGAGATGGCGGCGCTCATCGACAAAAACACCATCGCCCTCGTCGCAGTGGCAGGCACCACCGAGTTCGGGCAGATCGACCCGATCGAGGAGATCGGGAGGTTGGCGCAGGAACACGATCTATACCTCCACGTGGACGCGGCGTTCGGCGGGTTCGTCATCCCCTTCATGGATCGTCCCGCGAAGTTCGACTTTGAGATACCGGGAGTCCAGTCGATCACGATAGATCCGCACAAGATGGGCCTCAGCACCATTCCTTCGGGCGGCCTGCTCTACCGCAGCGAAAGCCTGATGAAGGTGCTAGAAATAAACGCCCAGTACCTGACGAGCATGGTCCAGACCTCCCTGGCCGGCACCCGCAGCGGCGCCTCCGCCGCCTCGGCATACGCAGTCCTGCAGTATCTCGGCAGGGCAGGCTACAGGGAGATTGTCGCCACCTGCATGGAGAACACCCGCATCCTACGGGAGCAACTCGAGGACATGGGCATGGAGCCGATCATCGAGCCTGTGCTGAACATAGTTACTGCGAGGGCTAAGGATCCGGTAGGCCTGCGGAAAAAGCTCGCGGAGAAAAACTGGTACGTCTCCACGACCGTACATCCGTGCGCGCTGCGCATGGTCGTCATGCCCCACGTAACCGCAGACGTCATCGAGGCGTTCACGGCGGATTTGAAAAAGGTAATATAAGCCGATCGTGGCTCATTTCACCTGCCGGCTCTTTTAAGTTTAGAAAAAAAGCCTATATAACATGGGCGATAACCTACTTTCAGGTGGGTGTGAAAGATAGCTATAGATTATATAATCGATCAGCCCTGCCCGGCAAAGGAAGCGCTGACACAGGAGGGCATGATCGGCCTGATCAAGCAGCAGGCACGGGGTCAGGCGGTGCTCGACTTGCTGCTGAAGGAGGGTAAGACCAGAGAAGAAGCCCTCGATACCGTCATCAACCTCCAGATCCTGACCCCCGACGGAGTGGAAACCCAGGGCTATAAGGTATCTGAGCTTTTTGAAGAGGCCAGGGTGCTCGACGCTTACCAGGCCCACTGCGACCAGTGCCTCGCCGGTAGGGGAGAGCCGTTCGGCTGCCTGAAGACCATCCACTACCCGATATCCGGAAAAGCCGAAGAGTGGCTGGCAGAAATCTCCCGAAAAGCCCTGGAGAAGGGGATGCCGAACTCCGAGGCCCTACAGTATATCCCCGACAACGGCGTCACCGGAGAGCAGTTCAAGCTCATGAGGGCCGACAGCGGCGGGGCATACATGGAACTGAAAAAGCCTCTCAAAGTGACCCTGTCCAGGGGCATCATAAGCAGAAAGACGGTCGACACCGACCAGATCCTGCACATGATCCTCGGCTTCCCGAAGGTTCAGAACCCCCACCAGATGATCATGCTCCTGTTCCTCGCGGACGCCCTCCAGGTCACCGACACACAGCCCCCCGAAGGCTCCTGCGAAATGGCGGTCCGCTGCGCAGACGAAAACGGAAAAGAATCATGGCGGTCGTTCAACTTACCGGCAAGCCCCTCGGACGACCACTCGGTCAGAGAGCTCAAAGAGTTCTTCCGCACCGTGTTCGTCGCTTATGTGTTAGACCGCGAGATAATGGTGGACCTGTGACCAGAGAATCACCATGTAGTCGGGTCCGTATATCACTCTCAGCAACTCACATGCGGCGGTTTATTATAAGGGAAGCGCGTAGAGTATCCTTGAATTGCCGCAGGCATCCGGTTTGGAGCGAGCGGCTGTCTTAATACTGAAAAAACTCAACCATCAGGTGGGGCGCATATCCATGTTAAAAATTCTGAAAGAGTCGCTGAAGACGGCACCGATTGTAAAGCGAGGCACTTACAACTATTTTATTCATCCCATTTCTGACGGCGTGCCGGTCGTGAAGCCCGAGCTGCTGCGGGATGTCATCGCCTGCATCGTCAAGAATGCCGATTTAGACGTCGACAAGATAGTCACCATCGAGGCTATGGGCCTGCCCATCGGCGCCTCGCTGTCGCAGATCACCGACATCCCGTTCATCATCATCCGCAAGAGGAAGTACGAGCTGCCGGGCGAGATCGCCGTCCACCAGGCGACCGGGTACTCCAAGGGCGAATTGTACCTGAACGGCATCTGCAAGGGCGACCGGGTGCTCATCGTCGACGACGTGATCAGCACAGGCGGCACCCTCGCGGCCGTGATCAAGGCGCTGGAAATGGCTGGCGCAGAGATCAAGGACATAGTAGTAGTCATCCAGCGTGGCAACGGCAAGAAGATCATCGAGGACATGGGCTACAACGTCCAGACGCTGGTCACCATCGATGTCGACGAGAATGGGGTACAGGTTCTCGGATGCATCGACGACGAGTGCAAGTAGCTGCTCCAGGATTACGGAAATGGTGGCACTGCCCGGTGCTATCGAACTTTTTTAAAATTGCCCGTTGTCTCTTTGGACTCAGCCGGCAACTTAACATCGTTAACTATTTATAATCCGGTATGATAACAATTGTTAATAAACGCCGTGATACTATGAAGCCACCCTGTGAACTAATTGTCTGGTACGTGATCCCGACCATCCGGGCGGAGCTTTCCAAAGAGCTGGTCAAGATGGGCATGTCCCAGAAAGACGTTTCGGAGCGCCTGGGCATCACTCAGTCAGCCGTCTCCCAGTACATCAAGGACAAGCGCGGAAAAGGCATACCGATCAATAAAGATATTCGCAGGGGCATCAAGAACCTGGCTAAAGAGATCATGAACGAGAAGTCCCCCAGGGACGTCATCCCGGGCATCTGCATGATCTGCGGCATCGTCAAGGCCAGCGGCTCGCTGTGCGACCTGCATCGCCAGGAAGACACTGAGCTCGAAGGCTGTAATGTCTGCTTCGAAGGCAGCAAGGTCTATAAGCTCGACTAACTTTTTCTATCATTTTTTGCCTCAATCCCAATCTATATGTTATCCCCCGCCTATTAACAATTGTTAAGACACGCAGAAGTGGCAGAGTGGCTATGCAACTGGCTGCAGACCAGTGAAAGAGAGTTCGATTCTCTCCTTCTGCTCTTAACATTACCTAAAATCGCCGGGTACTGTTTACAGGGCCCGGTTCTCAAAATAAAGGCAGAATTGGCAGAGAGGCTATGCAACCGACTGCAGATCGGTTTAGGGGAGTTCGATTCTCTCATTCTGCTCTCAGGGTTTTTTATGTCCTCGACTATCCTCGAAGCGAAGCGTATCCGTCTCCAGGAGATCCTCCGGGACATGGGCTCGGTCCTCGTCGCATTTTCCGGCGGGGTCGACTCTACCTTTCTCCTCAGGTGTGCGGTGGATACCCTGGGCCCTGATCAGGTCGTGGCTGTGACGGCGACCTCCTCGACGCTGCCCCCGGAGGAGCGGGGTTATGCCGTAGAGCTGGCCGGCCTCATCGGCGCCAGGCATGTCCTGATCCATGCCGACGAGCTGGGCAGCCCTGATTTTGCCGCCAATCCTCCAAACCGCTGCTACTACTGTAAGCAGGTACGCTACACCGCCCTCAAACAGGTACAGCAGGAACTGGGTATCGAGAGCATCATAGATGGGGCCAACGCTGACGATACCGGCGATTACCGGCCCGGAATGGCCGCGGGCAGAGAGCTCGGTGTCAGAAGCCCGCTGCTGGAAGCAGGGCTCTCGAAAAGCGAGATCAGGGAGCTCTCGAAGCAGGCAGGGCTACCCACCTGGGACCGGCCTTCAGGCGCGTGTCTGGCGAGCCGGTTCCCCTACGGCACCCCGATCACTGAGAATCGTCTGAAGCGGGTCCACGAGGCTGAAAAGCTGCTGCGGGAGCTGGGCTTCCGGCAGTGCCGGGTGCGGTACCACGGGGATGTCGCCCGCATCGAGGTGCCCCCCGAAGACATCGAACGATTGATCGGGCACCGGGAGAAAATCGTGGATCACATTGGCAGGCAGGGCTTTGTATACGTGACCCTGGACCTGCGGGGCTTCCGCAGCGGGAGCCTGAACGAAGTACTGACAAGGTGATTGAGTTTGGATTTTGATACTGTCATTGTTCGCTACGGCGAAATTGCCATCAAGAGCGACCAGATCAGGAGAAAGTACGAAGACCTGTTGATAAAAAATCTCAAAGCGATGATGGGCCAGGATCAGGTAGCCTACGACCGCATCTCTAAGGAACGAGGCCGCATATTCGTCCATACCCGGGACCCGAAAGCACCGGAATCCATCGCCAGAGTGTTCGGAGTTGTCTCATGCAGCCCCGCAGTCTCCGCCCGGCCTGCCATAGGAGATGCCGCAGCCGTGGCTGCAGCTTTCGGCAGGGAGCTCATCAAGGACCACCAGACCTTCGCGATCATCCCGAGGCACTCCGGGGGCAAGAACCAGCCCTTCACCTCGCAGGACATAGGCCGGACCTGCGGCGACGCCGTGTTCGAGGCGGTAAAAGACAGGCACCCGAAGGTGGACTTAAAAAACCCCGACCATGCCATCCACGTGGAGATCAGAGACTCGGGCTCATACGTCTTCACCGAGATCGTCAAAGGCGTCGGGGGCATGCCTCTCGGCAGCCAGGGCAAAATGGTGGCAATGGTCTCTGGTGGCATAGACTCGCCCGTCGCAGCGTGGCTCATGATGAAGCGGGGCTGCGAAATAGTGCCCGTGTTCTTCCACAACGCTCCATACTTCGACGATACTACTATGAACAGGGCCCTGGACACCCTCAGGGAGCTCAGCAAGTGGTGCCCCGGCCACGGGATGACAGCGTACGTCATGCCCCACGGCCCTAACCTGCAGGCGTTTCAGGAAAAGGGCAACCAGAAGTACACCTGCGTGTTCTGCAAGCACCTCATGTACAAAGTGGCCCGGGCCATTGCAGAAAAAGAGGGCGCCCACGGCATCGTCACCGGCTCGTCCATCGGCCAGGTGGCTTCGCAGACATCCAACAATATGCTCGCGGAGATCTACGGCGTCGACTTCCCCATCAACCACCCGCTAATAGGGATGGATAAAGATGAGATCGTCGAGCTGTCCAGAAGGATAGGCCTGTTCGATCTGTCCACAAAAAAAGCGATGGGCTGCAAGGCAGTCCCTAAACACCCGTCCATCCACGGCCATCTCGAAGAAGTGATCAGGATGGAGCGGGAGCAGTTCGATTTCAAAGCACTGGTGCAGTACGAGATGGACAACCTCCAGAGGGTCGAGATCTCAGGCTAAAGGAGAAATACAGCAAAAGTTGCCTGAACAGCAGGCTGATTGCCCGCCAGAAAATAGTTAAAGGTCCAGGATGGGCGTGATATCGCAGCCTGTGCACGGTATGCAGCCAGTCAGCGCCTTTTTCGCGTCAAGCCCATACTTCTCGATGATGCGCCGCTGTTCCGTCGCCAGCTTGAGTAGTCTGGCAGCGCTCACCGGCTCTATCTTGATCTCCCCTGCACGGAGCGGATGTGGATTGGTCTTTCGGAGTATGGGAATGACGCCCTTGATAGCGAGCATCTCCATGCCCTTTATCACAGTGTCGTCTGATTCTCCCATGCCGATCAGGATGTTGGAGAAAACGTGGTTGCGGCCGAAGACCTCTACAGCGTGTTCCAGCGACTTGACGATGTAGTCGAATGACAGGCCCGGGCAGACTTTCTCGAAGATCTCCCTGTCGACCGTCTCGATGTTGTACTTGACCTCCGCGGCTCCGGCCTCTTTCAGCAGCTCCGAAGACTCGTCCGTGGCATAGATGGAGACTCCGATGGGAACGTCTCTGTCACCGAGCTCCTGCCTGATCAGCCTTACAACTCTGGCCACCTTACGGGCCTCCTCTGCGGGAGTCTTCCAGACGCCCGAAGTGATCGATATCGCCGAGAGCTCGGGGCTCCTCAGCCCGTCCCTGACAATCTGCCGGATTTCCTCGTCAGACTTGACCTTGCCCTGCAGCTTTGGCACAGGACAGAACTTGCAGTCGAACACGCAGCGCTCGCTCACTGTGATGTAGACCTGTTTCGGACAGTGGCAGATCGGCTGCTCGAGGCGTCCCCGGGCGAACTCTTTGCCCTCCGCGGAAATGACGACGATGCCGTCGTCGATAGTAGCGCTGAACCTCGAGGCCTGGCGGACGCCCAGCCTTACCCTGTGCCCGTCGATGTTCACGAAGATCGATTCCAGCCCTGCTCCGGGGCCCGCAGTTGCTTTACTTTTATAAGGGGCGAACGAGGAGTCGACGGTTACGCCGCCGGTCTCGATCAGCTCAGCTTTCTTCCTGACGCTGGATTCCATGCTCTGTCACTCTCCTGATAAATGTCTTGAAGTTGACTCTCTTGAGCACGCGGACGCTGCCTATGCCTGCCTTGTCCACGGCAAACCTGTAGCTGCCTGATTCTCTATAGAATATGTCTCTGGTCATATGCGGCTGTCAGCTCACCAGAGGCTTTGCCAGCCAGCTATTTATTTGTGAATATTGCGGCAATCTTTACTCGCTCAGCGTGGAAACCATAGATCATGCCATATTTGGCCTGAATCCTCAGCTTGATATTCCTGACAGTCCATCAGGTAAGTGATGAATTCCGAACTTCAAAACCAGAGAAGGGATGGCTTTTGCCACCCCGGGTACAGCCGCTGAACTCTCCGGGAGCCTCCTGCCGGGAAAACGTCGCACGGTCCAGGCCACGCTGGCAGCCGGGTACATGCCCTGGAGCACTCCCCCGCTTCCATACGATGAGAACGAGCTGCGCCGCTTCCTCCGAGGGGGGCTGGCTGCAAAATGATCGCTGGTAGCGTATATGCAGCCGGATCTGTTGTCGTGTACTATGGTCGGCGGCAGGCACTGCCCTATTGTTGACCAGGCACCCGCCTCTCACTTTTTTATCTGCTTTTACGAGCAGGCATTACCCGGGGGCGTTTTGCCTATAACCGCATGCTACGCCCAGAAATTTGCCTCCATCGAAAGACTTAACTATTGTTAAGTCTATTTAGGTGTGGTGAAACATACCATGAGGGATCGTTTTTGCCATCACTGGCAGTAACTCAGAAATCTCCGTATCGCCTAAGATCGAGCGTCTCCCGCCGTCGGCGAAGCTGGTCATCAAAGTGCTCGAGACCGGCACTCCTCTGACGCAGAAGGAGATCATCGAGCGGTCTTATCTTCCGCCGAGGACCGTGCGCTACGCGCTGAACCGCCTGCGCACCGAAAACGTGATTGTCGAGCGGTTCTGCTTCAAGGACGCCAGGCAGAGCCTCTACGGGCTCAACCCGGGGGTGTCTGGCGGGTAAGGAAATCACCCGCTTGGACATTGTTTTAACTCTATAGCACCGCCTTTTAGATCGCCTCCTCCCGGGCGATCTCACTCCTTCTGCTGCCGGGCTGACCGCAACTTGCCCGGCCGGCACCAGCCATCTGCTTTCTCAGTCTTATTAATTCCAACCGCAAGGCTTTTTATCCTGAGGGAAAGCCCGTCGCCAGGCTCATACAAGTATATTAACTTCAATATCGTTGCACCCAGGCGGTTGAAGTCTGGCACTGGCAACGGTTCCGGGAGTACGGCTTCGGCGAAAAGCTGGGAGCCGAACTGTACGCGGAGACGGATCCGCAAGAAATTTCCTCGTTCGTCACCTGGCTGATAAAAGAAAAATGCTCCAGACTATTCGATTTGTAATACCTGGTCCCCCGGCTTAATCTCGCCAGCCTGGCTGCCAGCACGTGCGTGGCGCCCGGTAAATCTGTATCCGGTTTTGCCGCATCAGATAGCTATAAAAAGGACCAGGGTATTATAACAATTGTTAAGTAAAGCAGAAGTGGCAGAGTGGCTATGCAACTGGCTGCAGACCAGTGAAAGAGAGTTCGATTCTCTCCTTCTGCTCTCCGGTATTCATACAATGATATATCTGCGCAAACCCTATTCAGAGACGGTTTGACCTTCTTCTCGTGCGACGATTCCTCTCCTATAATAACCTGCCATATAACTCTCGATATTACTGCAATGCATAATTTTACCATGATCGTATGCTTTATATAGCATGAATGCCATTAAACAATTGTTAATATGCCTGTGGTGCTACTGACGGCAGCGTTAGCAGGCAGACAGCGATTGTGTGGGCTGTAAGAATGGCCTCAAACCTATGCCTTATATATGTGCGGGGTCAGTAACAATTAGGAAATTAACAATTGTTATATTGCAGGCACATGTCATCCGGAAGCGTGCTGGTATTTCTACCGGATTTCCAGCAGGAATTCCGGCCATTGCTGTCAGGACGTGATTCAGTTGAGCAATCCAAGGATCAACAAGACATTCGAAGCGTTGTTCGCGCTCGAGGACATCAGGGAGGTCTTCAGGCAGTCCCTGCCCACCGGGCTCAGCTCTGCGGAAGAGCAGGCCCTGAAGGGCAAGCTGGCGGAGATCAGGAAGTACCTTGACGAGATCGAAGCCGACGGGGTCGGAAACGGCGCCCGCCAGAAGTATACCGGTAAGATCGGCAGCCTCGACGTCAGGACCAGGGAGGAAGAGTACATCAACATTCACCCGATCCAGGCGGCAGGGCGGCTGACTCCCGAGGCGAGGAAAGCCATCATCGCCTACGGCGACGGCTACTCGACGTGCGACTACTGCAGAAAGCCTTTCAGGCTCGACAAGATCACCAAGCCCGGCATCCAGGACTTCCACGGCGACCTCGCCAGGTGGCTCAACATGGATCAGGCGAGGGTTGTCCCGGGAGCCCGGAGAGGCTTCCAGGCAGTGGCCTCAGCGCTCGTCGAGAAAGGAGACTCCGTCATCGTGTCGGCGCTCGCCCACTACACCGAGTTTCTCGCAGTCGAGCAGGCCGGCGGCGTGGTCAAGGAAGTGCCGAAGAACGAGCAGAACCTGATTACGGCCGATGCCACGGCGCAGAAAATCGAGGACGTGCGGCGCACTACGGGCAAGCTGCCAGTGCTGATCATGATCGACCACTTCGACTACATGTTCGCCAACGAGCACGACGTCTACGGCATCGCGAAAGTCGCAAAGCAGTACGGCATCCCGTTCCTGTACAACGGCGCCTACACCGTGGGCATCGCCCCGGTCGACGGCAAGAAGATCGGGGCCGACTTCGTAGTAGGCAGCGGCCACAAGAGCATGGCCTCCGTAGCGCCTTCCGGCGTTCTCGCCACTACCGACGAGTTCGCGGCTAAGGTCTTCCGCACCACGCAGATGGTGGGCGACGTAACCAACCGCAAGTTCGGCATCAAGGAAGTGGAGAACATGGGCTGCACTTTGATGGGCGGCACCCTGCTGTCCATGATCGCGTCTTTCCCGGCTGTGGTTAAGCGCAGCCAGCCCCAGAACTGGGAAGACGAGGTCAGGAAGTCCAACTACTTCCTCGAGCAGTTCAGGCGGGTCCAGGGCAGCAACGTCCTGAGCGAGTGGCCGAGAAAGCACACCCTCACCAAAGTGGACACCACTGGCAGCTACAACAAAGTGGCCGAGACGCACAAGCGCCGCGGGTACTTCTTCAACGACGAGCTTACGGCAAAGGGCATCATCGGCGAGTTCGCCGGGGCGACCAAGACCTGGAAGCTGAATACGTACGGCCTGTCGTGGGAGAAGACTAAGTACCTCAGCGAAGCATTCCTCGACATAGCGAGGAAATATGATCTACCGATTAACTGACATACCATATCCTTCAGGAGCAACCTATAATGACTGAGAGAAAGCAAGGCATCGACACCCTGGCCCTGCACGTGGGCCAGGAATCACCTGACCCGGCCACGCAGGCCAGGGCAGTACCCATCTACCTGACCACCTCCTTCGTGTTCAAGAGCACCGAGCATGCGGCCAACCTGTTCGGGCTCAAAGAGTTTGGAAACATCTACACCAGGCTCATGAATCCCACGACCGACGTCTTCGAGAAGCGCATCGCCGCGCTCGAAGGCGGCATCGGCGGGTTAGCCACCGCTTCCGGCATGGCGGCCATCTCCCTCGCGATCCTCAACTTCACCAGGGTCGGCGACGAGATCGTCTCTGCCGACAACCTGTACGGTGGCACGTACCAGCTCTTCCACTACACCTTCCCCAAGCTCGGCAGGACTGTCAAGTTCGTCGACTCCACGAAGCCGGAGGAGTTCGAAAAGGCCATCGGCCCCAACACCAAAGGTATCTACCTCGAGACCATCGGCAACCCGAAGAACGACGTGCCTGACTTTGAGGCCATCGCGAAAATCGCCCACGACGCGGGCATCCCCCTCATCGTGGACAATACCGTGGGCTGCGGCATCGTCAGGCCGATCGACCACGGCGCCGACATCGTGGTTCTCTCTGCCACTAAGTACGTGGGCGGCCACGGCGCGGCCCTGGGAGGCGTGATCGTCGACTCGGGCAAGTTCAACTGGGGCAACGGCAAGTTCCCGGAGCTGACCGAGGCAGATCAGAGCTACCACGGGCTAAAGTACTGGGAAGCGCTGGGCAACATGGCATACATCCTCAAAGCCCGCGTCCACCTGCTCCGTGATCTGGGCCCCGCCCTGAGCCCCTTCCACTCCTGGCAGTTCATCCAGGGCATCGAGACCCTGCCGCTCCGCCTGAGAAAGCACTCGGAGAACGCGACTGCCGTGGCCAGGTGGCTCCAGCAGCACCCCAAGGTGGCTTTCGTCAACTACTCCGGCCTGGAGAGCGATCCTAATCACGAGAAGGCCAGGAAGTATCTGAACGGCTACTTCGGCGGCATCGTCTCCTTCGAGCTCAAGGGCGGCGTTCCCGCGGGCAGGAAGTTCATCGAGAGCGTCAGGCTGGCCTCGCATCTGGCCAACATCGGCGACTCCAAGACACTGGTCATCCACCCTGCGTCTACCACTCACCAGCAGCTGACCGAGGCCGAGCAGCGGTCGACCGGCGTGACTCCTGGCCTGATCAGGGCGTCCATCGGCATCGAGAACGTCGAGGACATCATCGCCGACTTTGAGCAGGCGCTGGACAAAATATAAGAGTGAACGAATGGTACCTGTCGGAGGTGCGGAAGTTGGGTAAAGACCTGGGGGCGGTGGAAACCCAGTTTTTCCACCTGCCCGAAGACCTTGTGCTGGAATCGGGCCGGCGGCTGAAGAACGTCACCATAGCCTACGAGACTTACGGTAAGCTCAACAAGGATAAGAGCAACGCCATCCTGATAGAGCACGCTTTCTCCGGCGACGCCCATGCCGCCGGCTGGCACGAGGGCGACAGGAAGCCCGGCTGGTGGGATACCGTCATCGGCCCCGGGAAAGCTTTCGATACTGACAAGTACTTCGTCATCTGCTCGAACATCCTCGGCGGCTGTAAGGGCTCTACCGGGCCGTCGTCGATCAATCCCGACACCGGCAGGCCGTACGGCCTCAGCTTCCCGGTGATCACGATCGCGGACATGGTGAACGCCCAGAAAAAGTTGATAGACTCATTCGGAATCAGGCAGCTGTTCGCCGTGGCGGGCGGCTCCATGGGCGGGATGCAGGTGCTCCAGTGGGCCGTCTCCTACCCGAAGATGGTCCGCAACGCCATCGCCATAGCGACCTGCGCGATATCTACGCCGCAGCAGATCGCCTTCAGCGAAGTCGGCCGGAGAGCCATCATCTCAGACCCCAACTGGAACAACGGCGACTTCTACGGCAGGGAACCGCCGATGACCGGCCTCGCTCTCGCCCGCATGGTGGCACATATCACCTACCTGAGCGACGAGTCCATGAAGCAGAAGTTCGGCCGCCAGCTCAAGGATAAGGAGAACTATGGCTTTGACTTTTCCACGGATTTCCAGGTGGAGAGCTACCTGCAGCACCAGGGAGACTCCTTCGTAAAACGGTTCGACGCTAACTCGTACATCTACATCACCAAGGCTATCGACTACTTCGACCTGACGAAGGACGGATCGCTGGACGAGGGCTTCAAAAACGTGAAGAGCCGCTTCCTCGTCATCTCGGTCAGCTCGGACTGGCTGTACCCTCCCTACCAGTCGAAGGAGATCGTC
Organism: Methanocella arvoryzae MRE50; assembly: GCF_000063445.1. NCBI lineage: Archaea > Methanobacteriati > Methanobacteriota > Methanomicrobia > Methanocellales > Methanocellaceae > Methanocella > Methanocella arvoryzae. The sequence continues at coordinate 1,425,363 of NC_009464.1, read as the reverse complement.
ATGGCGCTGACCGCTAACAACGCAGAGGTCAGCTACTGCGAAATCAAATCGATGTACGGCCACGACGCGTTCCTCCTCGAAGCGGGGCAGATGAACTACCTGATCTCTAACTTCCTGTCGCCGAGGCTGGTCAGGGATGTCATGGCGCCGGCCGCGACCATCCGGGAGGTGGCCAGCATAGATCTGGCGGCCCGCATCCTTGTCGACCGCAAGGTCACCCACCTGCCCGTGGTTTCGGGGTCCGGGAAGCTGACCGGCATTGTCACCGCCTGGGACGTGGCGAGGGCCGTGGTCGAGCGGTGCGAGACTCTCGACCAGATCATGACCTCCCGGGTCGTGACTATCGAGGCCGACGCGACGCTGGAGGCGGCGGCCCGCAAGCTGGAAAAATACGACATATCGGCGCTCCCTGTGGTCGACAAGGACAAAAATGTGCTGGGGATCGTGACCAGCGACAGTATCAGCAAGCTCATAGGGCAGCGCAAGCAGGGCTGCAGCAGCATATAGCTGAACCCGCCGCCCCTGTCGATCGTCCCGGCCTGACAAAAACGGCAGTAACAGGTTTCACTCTGCGGCTTCATGAAACGTATAAGACGTAAGGCTCGGGGTGTAAAAATGCTGATATTCTGCGCATTACCGGCATCTGCGGGAGCATCTCCTGCCGCCCGGATCGACGGGTGGGGGACGAATAAGGACGAGTACCGGGCAGGGGACGCAGTCTCGGGGTTCATCCGGATCCGGAACGAGGGAAGCGCCCCGATCCGGAACATCGACATCGAGGTGAGGGTGGTGAAAGAGACGCTGGTCGGGGGCATCGAAGTCCACAGGAAAACCTACCGGGCATCCGACTTCATCCCGGATTTCAATATACCGCCGGGAGAGACTGTAATCTTCCACTTTCCACCGGCAGGCCAGCCGCCTTTCACCGTACCTGCCACCTCCCTCGCCAGGGGTAAGTACCACTTTACCGGGCGGCTCACTATCGGGGGAACAGAGATCGGCAGGGTGGAGAAGAGTATCCGGATCGTGCGGTGATATTTCCATTTTTTTAGAGGCACGGTGCAGGAGGTATTCTTTTTCTTACGCCTCCAAAACCTTTATATCACTTCACCTGATAATTAACAATTGTTAACTCAGGGGAACTGGCATGAGGATTCTCGCGATACACGCGGACAGCATGAGCTATAAAGCGAACCGCAAGACGAAGATCGCCGAGGAGATCGAGTTCAGGGAGGGCTCTATGGAGGACTGTGTAGTTCTCCTCTCGTCGGTGGAAAAGCTGGACGAGGTCAACCCTCCTAAGGTGATCGAGGCCTCGGTGAAAGAAGTGTTGCAGCGCCTCGAAAAGCTCAAGGCCATGCGGGTCATGATCTTCCCGTTCGCTCACCTCACCTCCACACTGAGCAGCCCTGCAGTGGCGCTACAGATATTGAACGGCATGCAGGCAGGCCTGCAAGATGCAGGCGTAGAGGTGAAGCGGGCGCCGTTCGGGTGGTATAAGGAGTACAACATCAAAAGCAAGGGCCATCCAATGGCAGAACTGTCCATGACCATCTGCCCGTACGAGGGCCATAGCTGTGATTTCCTCTGCCCGTACTGCGAAAACCCGATCAAGCTCCGGGACATGAGTGACATAGAGGCCGAACGCTCCGCAACGGCGGAGGCTGGCAATCCCGCCAGGGTGTCTCCATAAGTTCCTCACCAAGGCTTTAAATAATCTGCAAATTAATTATAATAACGACCTGAACGCGATGATGACTATGAAGAGGGTATATTTAGACAACAGCGCGACCACAAAGGTCAGCGACGAAGTGGTCAGCGCCATGCTTCCGTATTTCACGGAAAAGTACGGCAACCCGTCGAGCCTCCATTCAGCCGGCAGGGAAGCCCGGGAGGCGGTTGAGGCTGCCCGTGCCCGGGTGGCAGACGCCATAGGCGCTTCTCCTGCGGAGATCATCTTTACCTCCGGCGGCACCGAATCGGATAATATCGCGATCATAGGCGGAGCCCTGGCTAACAAAAAGAAGGGCAACCACATCATCACCTCCGCCATCGAGCACCCGGCAGTGATCGAGACATGCAGGCACCTCGAAAAAAACGGGTTCAAGGTCACCTACGTGCCGGTCGACCAGGAAGGCATTCTCAGGCTGGACGAGCTCGAAGAGGCGATCACTCCCGAGACGACTCTGATCACCGTCATGCATGTCAACAACGAGATCGGGACCATCCAGCCCATCAGGGAGATCGGCAAAATCGCGAAAGAGAAGGACATATACTTCCACACCGACGCAGTCCAGGCTTTCGGCAAAGTGCCGGTGAACGTGGACGATCTGGGCGTCGACATGCTCTCCCTGTCCAGCCACAAGGTACACGGCCCCAAAGGTGTCGGCGTCCTGTACCTGCGCAGGGGCACTCCGGTGAGGTCGCTGGTCTACGGCGGCGGACACGAGAAGGGCATCCGCAGCGGCACCGAGAATGTGGCGGGCATCGTCGGCATGGGCAAAGCCTGCGAACTGGCTGTAAGGGACTTCGACCGGAACGTCGAGCAGATGACACGGTTGCGGGACAGGCTCATGGACGGGCTGCTCAAGATCGACCACAGCCGGCTCAACGGCTCCAGGACAAAAAGATCACCCAATAACGTTAACATCAGCTACAGCTTCGTGGAAGGGGAGTCCATGGTACTACTTCTCGACATGAAGGGCATTGAAGTCTCCACGGGCTCCGCGTGCTCGTCGAAAAAGCTGGAGGCGTCCCATGTGTTGCTGTCCTGCGGGCTGGACCCGGAGACCGCTCACGGCTCTCTCAGGATGACCAACTCGAAGTACACCACCGAGGAAGAGATCGACTACGTGATCGAGACTCTGCCGGGCATCGTATCCCGGCTGCGGGAGATGTCGCCCCTGTATAAAAAATAAGATAGCGAGGTTACTGTTATGTATTCGCCCAAGGTAATGACCCACTTTTCCAACCCCCAGAACGTGGGGGAGATCCCCGACGCCGACGGCGTCGGGACCGTCGGCAACCCAGTCTGCGGGGACATGATGACCATCTACCTCAAGATCAAGGACGACCGCATCGAGGACATCAAGTTCAAGACGTTCGGCTGCGGAGCGGCCATCGCGACCAGCAGCATGGTCACCGTCATGGCCAAGGGCAAGACGCTGGACGAGGCCCTGAAGATCACCCGGGACGACGTGGCCAGGGAACTGGACGGCCTGCCGCCCCAGAAGATGCACTGCTCGAACCTGGCAGCCGAGGCGCTGACTGCGGCAATCGAAGACTACCGCAAGAAGCAGGCGGCGAAGAAATAGCGAGGTCATAAGACATAGAAGGCCTGACGGCCTCGGAGGGGTCTGACGGCCCTGAAATATTATGGAACACCTGCGGATAGGCCACCTCTCCACTTTTTATCATACCGCATTTATCCTGATGGGCAGGGATAGCCTTACAAAGGCCGGCATAGAAGCATCCTGGACGCTTTTTCCCACCGGGCCCGATCTGGTCAAAGCCCTTTCAGGGGGCGAGATCGACCTCGCTTACATAGGCTTGCCACCGGCTATGATCGGCATCAGCAAAGGCCTTGACATCCGGTGTGTCGCCGGCGGCCATATTGAAGGCACGGTGCTCGTGGCCACCGGGAAATACCGATCAGCGGCGGAACTGGGCAGTGAAAATGAAGCGCTTGCGCAGTTTGACGGCGGCGTGATCGGCTGCCCTGCAAGAGGCTCCATCCACGACATCATCATCCGGGACCTCGTCGCCAGGGCCGGCTTCGACATCGAAGTCCGCAACTACGGCTGGGCCGATTTTGTGCTCGCGGCGCTGCAGGACGGGGAGATTGAGGCGGCTGCAGGCACGCCGGCGCTCGCCGCAGGGGCCCGTCGCTTCGCAGGGGGAAAGATCATCCTGCCCTCGCACCTGCTCTGGCCCTGGAACCCCAGCTACGGCATTGTCGCGACAGGCAGCCTGCGGGACAGGGGGCCGACCCTGGCCGCATTTCTCAGGTCCCACGAGGACGCCTGTGAGCTGATCCGGAACGACCCCCGGTCGGCCGCCCGTATTGTAGCCAGGGTGACCGGCATAGTAGATGAGGCCTACGTGCTCGAATGCTACGGGATCTCTCCGAAGTACTGTGCCTCGTTGCCCGGCCCCTACATAGACTCGGCCATGCGCTTTGCCGGCACCCTCCACCGGCTCGGGTATATCTCCCGGCTGCCAGAGCTGCCTGAGGTGTTCGATACCCGTTTCATCGATCAGGTCCACCCGGGGCCGGCCCATTACCTGGGCGGCCTCCGGTTATGACATCCTTTGCCTCGATCACGGGCCTGATATACTTGATACTAATTACCATTCTAATCGCAATCAGCGAGGAGAACTATGACTGACAAGGAGCTAACTGACTACGATCGTAAGCGCTATCACCGCCAGATGCTCATACGCGGTTTCGGCGAAGCCGGACAGAAGAAGCTGAAAAACACCAGAGTCTTCGTAGCGGGGGCCGGAGGCCTGGGCAGCCCGCTGGCCACTTACCTGGCTGTGGCGGGCTTCGGCCATATCACCATCGCCGACATGGACGTCGTCGACCTTTCCAACCTGAACCGGCAGATACTGCACTGGGATAAGAACGTGGGCGATCCCAAGATCAGGAGCGCCCTGGAAAAGCTGCGGCAGATCAACCCGCAGATCGAGGTGGAAGGGTTCGAGGGAACGATCAGCGAGAACAACGTATACGACCTGACGAAAGGTCACGATCTCATCCTTGACGCGATGGACAATTTCCCGACCAGGTTCCTGCTGAACCGGGCCGCCCTGAAATATAACATACCGTTCATACACGCGTCTATCTGGGGACTGGAAGGCCGTATCACCACCATAGTGCCCGGCAAAACGCCGTGTCTGGAATGCATCTTCCCCCATGCGCCTCCTAAAGAAGTGTTCCCGGTGCTCGGCGCCACGCCCGGCGTACTGGCCACGCTGCAGGCCACTGAAGCTGTAAAAGTTGCAGCAGGCTTCGGATCCCCGCTGGAGGGGCGCCTGCTGGTGTACGACGGAGAATATATGGACTTCCACGAGATTAAAGTATGCAAGAACCCGAAGTGCCCCGCATGCGGAGGCAAATAATCACTGTCACGGAGAATCTGTCATGAAGATCAAAGTCAAGCTGTTCGCCAACTTCCGGGAAGCTACGAAACAGAAAGAAGTCGAGATCTCGCCTGAGGGCGATAGTGTAAAGGCCGTGATCAAAGGCCTGGTGACAAAGTACCCCAATATTGAGCCACTGCTGTTTCAGGATGGAGCGTTGAAACCGTACGTGAACGTGCTGCACAACGGCCAGACAGTTAAAGGCGAGGAAGGCCTCACCGCAAAGATCAAAGACGGCGATGAGATAGCTCTCTTTCCGCCTGTATCTGGTGGCTGAGCGAAGGGTATTCCGGGCTGGATATGCCCGATCAGGGATAAATTCTTTTGAACCAGGCAGGTGCCGCGGGCTCCTGTCCTGGTTACGTTCTCTATTTTTACCTTCTTCACCGGTCGCAAAGGTCCGTTTTTTGCCAGCCATCCCCATTGGCAGCTTTCCGCCCTTTTCATCGTCCTACATGTACATAATAATATCCCTATTGTGTTAATATACAAATTTTATTGGACAAACTATGGTAACTTTTATCTCCAACCAGGATAACAATCGATAGATGCCTCGATTCACGATCGTTATACCTGACCGGAGGATGTGACATGGACATAGATACAATTACAATTCGCGGCGGCACGGGAAAAGATGGAAAGCCCGAGCCGTTGTCGGCCGTTGAGTTCCGCATGGGAGACGTCGTGAGCATCGTCGGGCCGACCGGCTGCGGCAAGACGACGCTGATCAACGACCTCGAGCTGTTTGCCGACGGAGATACGCCGTCGGGGCGAAAGATACTGATCAACGGGCAGGCCCGGCCGGAGGAATTCCTGTCGGACCCTTCCCGAAATCCGATTGCGCTCATCTCACAGCACACCAACTTTTTATCGGACCTGCCCGTAGGCGAGTTCCTGCGTATCCACGCCGGGGTGCGCCAGAGCGGGAACCCTGAACAGCTGGTGAAGGAAACACTGGAGTTCGCCAACCAGTTGACCGGCGAGCCGCTTAACCTGCAGAGCGCGATGACCGAGCTCTCGGGAGGGCAAACTCGGTCGCTTCTCATCGCGGACGCCGTGATCATCGGCAACGCTCCGATCATCCTGCTGGACGAGATCGAGAACGCCGGCATCCACCGGACGAAAGCGCTCGAGCTGCTGCGAAAATACCGTAAAATCTTCGTCTTCGTCACCCATGACCCCCGCATCGCTCTGATGTCAGACTACCGCATCGTCATAGGCAACGGTGCCATGCGAGAGCTTATCGTCACTGACGAGGAGGAGAAGGCTGTCGTAGGGGAGATCAAGAAGATCGATGACCTGCTGCTCGATTTCCGCAGCATCGTCCGCGCAGGCGGGAGGCTCACAACCGGTGAGATGGCCCGGCGGATGCGGGCAATCGGGTACGTGGAGGGAGCATGAGGGGCGTGATCTGTGCCGGGCCGCCTACAAGCGGCAAGACTACAGTGCTGAAGCACGTGATCAGGAAGCTGCTTAAGGAAGGCTTCAAACTGGCGTACCTCAAGGTAGACGTCCAGTACGCGGACGAGGACGGGCTGTTCAAGGCCGAGTTCGGCATACCGGTGAAAAAGGTCTACTCCGGCGAACTGTGCCCCGACCACTGCAACGTCATGGTGCTCGGCGATGCAGTGGAATGGGCCGAGGAAGAGCAAGCCGATTTCCTCATCGTGGAGACCGCCGGCCTGTGCTTCCGGTGCTCACCCTACATAGAGGGAGCACTGGGCATAGTCGTGCTGGAGGCGACCAGCGGCATGAACCTGCCCAGGAAGATAGGCCCGATGTTATCCCTTGCCGATCTGGCCGTGGTGACCAAGATCGACCTGGTATCGCAGGCGGAGCGAGAAGTTTTCCGGGCCCGAATCCTCGAGACCTCCCCGGGCATGAACGTGGTGGAAACCAACGCGCTCTACGGCATCGGCGTCGACCGCATCCTCAAGAGCATCAAGGCATCTCCCGAGCTCAAGCACCCCATGTACCTGAAAGGTAATCCGCCCGTGGGGACCTGCACCATCTGCGTGGGCAAGAAGGAGATCGGCTGGAGACAGCACTTCGGCGTCCTCCGCCCCCTGGAGGGCGACATGTTCTACCGGGGTGAGTGAGACGGGGAAGATCTACCTCGACAACTCTGCGACCACCCGGCTGGACCCCCGGGTTTTCGAAGCTATGGCTCCCTACTTTATGGAGGCTTACGGCAACCCGTCCAGCCTGCACTCCTTCGGGGGAGCAGCCCGGGATGCTGTCGAGGAAGCCCGGGAGAGGCTGGCAGGAACTATAGGCGCCAGGCCGGAGTCCGTCGTCTTCACCTCGGGAGGCACAGAATCGAACAACCTGGCGCTCAAAGGCGTGGCATACGCCAGCCGCCGCAGAGGCAGGCATATCATTACTACCGCCATAGAGCACGACTGCATCCTCCACTCCTGCCAGTGGCTGGAACGGCAGGGCTTCGAGGTCACGTATCTCCCGGTGGATCGGGCGGGGCTGGTAAACCCGGATGACGTGGCCGGGGCTGTCCGGCCCGACACCATCCTTGTTTCAGTGATGCATGCCAACAACGAGATCGGCACCGTCCAGCCTGTCGAGGAGATCAGCGCCATCTGCCGGGAGAAGGGTGTGCCGTTCCATACAGATGCCTGCCAGTCTTTCGGTAAAATCCCGGTGGACGCAGGAGCCTTCGACCTGATCACCCTCAACGCCCACAAAATTTACGGCCCCAAGGGCGTCGGAGCGCTGGTCGTCGGGGACGGAGTCAGCATCGAGGCATGGCAGCACGGCGGCGGCCACGAGCACGGCCTGCGCAGCAGCACCGAGAACGTGCCTGCCATCGTCGGCTTCGCTACCGCCGCAGAGCTGGTCGTCGGGTCGATGGAGGGCGAGAGCAGCAGGCTCGCCCGCATGCGAGACAGGATCATCGATACGGTGCTGGGAGAGATTGAGGCCGCCTACCTGAACGGCCACAGGTCGCTCCGGCTCCCCAACAACGTGAACCTGGGCTTCCACGGCTACGAGGGCGAAGCGATCAAGCTGCTGCTGGGGCTGGACGAGAAAGGCATCGCCGTCTCCACCGGCTCGGCCTGCTCGTCCGGCACGGGCACCCACTCCCACGTGCTCGCCGCCATCGGCCTGAACCCACTGGAGGCTAGAGGGGCCCTGCGAATCACACCCGGGCGGTTTAACACCGACCAGGAGATCGACTACCTGCTGGAAGTGCTGCCGAAGGCCGCAAGATCGCTGAAGTCCATATCATCGCTAATCTGAGGTGGATTATTACATGAGTGACAACATAGTCGAAAAGATGGAACTGCCAGGCCTCGACTGTGGCCTGTGCGGGGCAAAGACCTGCGAGGAGTTCGCACATATCCTCGAGCAGAAGCCGGGTGAGCGTAAACGCTGCGTCCAGATCACCAGAGCACCCACAGCGAGAGGATCTTCGGGCCAGTGCGGAGAGTGTCCCTCGTCAAACCTCGTGGCCGCAGGCAAGGATTCGCTGGGCAGGGAGTACGACTTTGTCTTAGACGCCTTTCCCGAAGACCCCGGGCCGAGGGAAACGATCATACCCCACAACCCGATACTTACCCGGGAACTGGTGATTAAGAAAGGCGACATACTGATCGGCAGGCCGCTGGGCATGTCGTGCGGCTGCCCGGTCACACACAGCGGAGTGGTCATGGACGTTGATCCCCGGACCGGCGTCATAGTGTGGTGTGTCACCGGTCCGCTGGCCAGCCGGGGTAAGCCCGTGAAAAACCTCGGGTACTACTCAGCACAGGCCTACGAGGGCATCGTCAAAGATCCTGGCATAGAGCTCCAGATCGGCATGCGCTACTGGTACCTGCCCCGGCGGTGCATGCTCCAGTGGCGGCACAGCGGCATGGTGATCTTCATGAGCCGCACCAAAGAGGGCGTGCGGGTCAGAATTGAGGGCATAATGATCGGCTAAGCCGCCATTTTATTTTTCTATCCGGGGTGACTCCCGGAAAATAAAATAACTGCAGCCTCCCCTTCACTCTTCCATATGGCCGGATATCTCTGAACGAAGCCGGAACCAAACCGTTTTATACCATCGGACAGCTATCATCTATTATTTATGGGGTCAAGTAAGGGGAGCGATTCCTGCCACGAATGCGGCAGTGACCTGCTGCTGTATAAGTGCAAGTACTGCGGCATGGTCTTCTGCGAGAGGCACCGCCGTCCGCAGGATCACAAATGCCCTGGCCTGTCGAGCTACAAACAGCAGGTCGAGGCAGGCACCGTCGAGAAGCCGGGTATGGCGGCCGCGAGCTCTCAGGCAGAGGTGCCGGATAACCAGAGCACCAGTCGTCCGGCGATCATCCGCTGGTCTTTCCTGGGCATCAAAGTTCTAGCTCTGGCCATCATCGCAATGTCCCTTCTGGCCGCCCTCATCCTCCTCATCGGCTACATCGACGCCCGGACGACCATTACGTACGTGACGCTGCCTGTCCAGAACACCACCGGTGTCCAGGTCGTCCTGGCCAACAACCGCTCTGCGGTGGATCCGACATACGACGAGCTCGTCCGGTTCCTGAAAGCCGACGACACCAGCTCGATGAAGTACGTGAGCCCAGGGTGGACCTGCGCCGACTTCGCCAGGAGGCTGCACGACAACGCCGAAGCACAAGGGATCAAGGCCGGTTTCGTCGGTGTCGAGTTCTACGGCGACAGCATCGACTACAGCATCTACGACGACGGCTCGGGCAACCTTCTCTCTCCGCCTGGAGCGCCTGACATGGGCCACGGCCTGAACATCTTCAACACGGTAGACAAAGGCCTGGTATATGTCGATGCATCCTCTATCTACGAGGGCTCCACGGGAGACCGGATCGCCTACGTGGTCGAAGGCAGGGAGTTCAACGAGATCGATCTCGACTATGCAGCGGGTACTGACTACTCCTTCTATTCAGGATACCGGCAAAAGTACCTCGACTACATTCATGAACTGAAAGAGTACAACCGGCTGGCGAAGAACTACAACCAGGGCATCGCCGAGCCCGGAATGGAGCTCAATCAGATGGCCTTAGTCCTCAAGTCCCGAAGCGATGTACTAAATGCAAAGAAGGCCGAGATCGGGCCCTTCTACTATCCCTCTGGGACAGTGAAGAAGATTAATGTGTACTGGTAAGTTCGTCCGTCGGGCCTGAAAAGTCCGGGATTGCTCGGCGACAGGCCGCCTTGTTCTTAGTTCGCAAAGGCGCAAAGGCGCAAGGGCGCTAAGATAACAGATACTAATTGTAGCAGACTTTGCGTCCTTGCGTCCTTGCGACTTTGCGATTTAAAATCGAGGCCTCCCGGGGCCGAGTATTAAAGTTAAAAGAGTTTACAGGGGATTAGCTCCCCTGTACGATTACATCATCGACTTTTCGCCTAACTCAATCGTCCTCTTCATCTCGGCCTGGAGCTGTGGCGGTAAGCCCTTGACGTCCACGTCGAGGAAGCCTCTGACGATCAGCGCCGTCGCAGTGTCGGCGTCGACGCCGCGGGACATGAGGTACTGGATCTCCTCTTCGGCGATCTTGCCCACTGCCGCCTCGTGGCTGAGGTCGACGCCCGGGACGTGGCCGAGCAGTTCTGGCACTGCGTAGATGACGCCGCCGCTGCCGAGAAGGAGGCCGTGGCACTCCAGATGCGCTTTCGTGTCGGGCACGTCGCCCTGGATGAGGCCGCGGGAGGCGACATAGCCGCCGTCCTTGGCGATGGTCCTCGCGACGAGTTCTGCTCTGCAGCCCTTAGCCTTGAGAATGGCTTTTGAGCCGAGGTCAAAGTGGGAGCCGGGTGACGCGTAAACGATGGTGTTGTACCGGGCGATGCTGTTCTCGCCTTCCATGACTGTGCCCGGGTACATCTGGATGTCCTTTACGGGCGTCATGCAGACGTAGTTGCTCATAAACACCGCATTCTTGCCCATCTTAGTCGCAGACCGGGGGCGGACGACGACTTTCTCCGCCCAGTTGTGGACCATGGTGAAGGTCAGCTTGGCGTTGTCCTTGACGTAGAACTCGGAGATGCCGACGTGCAGGCCGCTGGTGACGTGCGTATCAGAAGTACAGCCTGAGATAATGTGGAATTCGCTGCCCTCCTCGGCGATGATGATGTTGTGCACGTTCTGGATCATGCCTTCCCGGCCCATGTACAGGCACGCCTGCAGCGGGAACACGATCTTAGCTCCCGGCAGGGCTCTGAGGAAGTACCCGGCGACCGGGTGGGTGGCGCTGTATGCAGTAAATTTATCCTGGTCGGGCTGTACCAGTTTGAAATAGTAGTCCTGGAGCCAGTCGTACTTTTTCAGGGCGTCGTTGATGTCCATGATCTCCAGCCCTTCCTGCATGGTGGTCGTGTGGATGACGGTCTGGTCGTGCATGAAGAACGAGCCGGACCTGTCTTTCATCGATGCGTCCACGCCGGCATGGATAGCCCTCTCCTGGACCCCTTTCGCGAGCTCTCCCAGCGAGGTGATCTTCTCCCTGGGCGGGACCTGCTCCAGGTACGCCTCCAGGTCGATGTCGTTGCCGTAGGCCGGCTTCTTGTTGATGGCCGCCTGGGCGCGCCTGATTATCTCCTCATGCATGACATGCACTCTCCGTAACCGTTCTTCCTGATGTCGTCGAGCAGCTCGACCGGGTTGCCCTGGCAGAGCATCTTACCCTTCATCATCACGTAGGCCTTGTCAGCCTTGACGAAGTCCAGGATGTTGCCGAAGTGGGTGATGATCAACCCTGATTTGGTCCGTTCCATAGTCTTCTTCTCTTTCTCCAGCAACTCGTTGATCGTGTTGCCGACGAGGCCGATGTTGACCAGGTCGACGCCGCTGTCCGGCTCGTCCAGCATGACAAACTCCGGGCGCTGAGCCAGCAATTGCAAAAGTTCCGAGCGCTTGATTTCGCCGCCCGAGAATCCTGAGTTGACGTCCCGGTCCAGGAAGGACTCGAGGTTCAGCTTTCTGGCGAGGCCGGCGATCTCCTCGTCCGTGATCTTCTTGCCAGGGTTTCTCGACTCCATGCTAATCCTGACCATGTCCCTGAGCTTGACGCCCCGGATGACTGGCGGGTGCTGGAACAGGATGCCGATCCCGAGCTTCGCCCTCTCGTCCATGGGCGCGTCGGTGATATCCTTTCGCTTGTAGTAGATCTTTCCATCAGTAACCTTGTACTTCGGAATTCCTGCGATGGTGAAGAGAAGCGAGCTCTTGCCTGTCCCGTTGGGCCCGAACAGGGCGTGGGTCTCGCCCTCGCGGATGGACATGTTGACGCCGTTGAGGATGCGCTTGTCATCCACCTCGACGGTTAAGTTTTCAATACTGAGCATTAGGGTCCCGTCCATAAAATACAAGTTTTGATAAGGAATACTGGCTGTTTTCCTTTAAAACTTTCCGTGTCCGATGGCCGTCCGATGGCCGGATGCGATGGGCGAGGCCGCAAAAAAGTTAACGATTGTTTATACCTTTCGCTTACCGCCATGAATTATTATCCGAGATTCGGAGAAGAACCTAAAAATAAAAAGGGTGGTGCCAGGAACTTACCTTTATAGGGTAAGCTCGCCGACGACCTTTGCGACCCGGTCGACCTGTTCCTTCGTGATCACGAACGGCGGCACCATTCTGATAACGGTGTCGGATGCCACGTTGATGAGCACGCCCTTCTCCCGGGCCGGGGCTACTAAGGAGTTGCCGTCCTTCTTGAGCTGGACGCCGATCATGAGGCCGAGGCCCCTGACGTGGTCGACGAAGTCCTGCTTGCAGCACTTCTCCAGCTGCTTGCGCATGTACTCGCCCATCTCCGCGGAGCGCTCGACCAGCTTTTCTTCTTCCATTGCCTGGATGGTGCCCAGCGCCGCGGCGCAGGCCAGCGGGCTGCCGCCGAAGGTGGACGCGTGGTCGCCCTTGCCGAATGCCTTCGCCATCTCGTCAGTCGCCATCATGACGCCCATGGGGAAGCCGCCCGCGATGCCCTTGGCCACGCACATGATGTCGGGCTGGACGCCGAAGTGGTCCTTACCAAACCACTTGCCGGTCCGGCCCATGCCAGTCTGGACCTCGTCGAAGATGAGGACGACGCCGGCTTTGTCACAGATCTTCTTGACTTCCTTGAGATAGTCCTTATCGGGGATGTTGACTCCGCCCTCGCCCTGCACGGGCTCGAGGATGACGGCTGCCGTGTCTGCATCCATCGTATTCCTGATCGCCTCGGCATCCCCGTAGGGGACGAACCTGGCTCCGGGGACCAGGGGCTCGAAAGGCTTTCTGTACTTCTCCTTGTGCGTGATGCTTAAAGCGCCCATCGTCCTGCCGTGGAAGCAGTGCTCTGCGGCGATGAAGCCCTTGTTACCCGTCTCCTTCCGGGCGAGCTTCAGGGCTGCCTCGATGGACTCGGTGCCCGAATTGGCGAAGAAGACCTTGTCCATGCCCGACAGCTTCGCCAGTTTTTCGGCGAGCACCGGCTGGAGGTCGTTATAATACAGGTTAGATGTATGGATCAGCCGCTCCACCTGCTCCTTGATGGCGGCGACGACGCGCGGGTGGCAGTGGCCCAGATTGTTGACCGCGATGCCTGCGACACAGTCGATGTATTCGCGGCCGTCCGCGTCCCACACAAGGGCACCCTGGCCCCTGGTGATCACAATGGGCTGGCGCCCATAGGTCTGAAAGACGTACTTTGCGTCTTTCGAGACAGCCTCCTCCCCGAAGGCTCTGCCAAGTACTGAATTCTTCATTTCCGGTTCACTCTTTTACTATGTGAATTGATAATACTGAGGTGGAACACTCTCCGTGGATTTTTACTCGAACTCTATGGTCGCGGGAGGCTTGGGCGTAATATCATATACTACCCGGGCCACCGAGGGGATCTCGGACGTGATCCTCGATGATATCTTATTGAGCGTCTCCCATGGTAATTCCATGTGATTAGCTGTCATGGCATCTCTGGATTCCACCGCTCTTACGGCGATGATCCAGCCGTGGCAGCGGTTGTCGCCCTTGACGCCGGTGCCCTTCTCCAGTAAGGCGGCCAGGCACTGCCAGGGCTTGAACTGGTGGACGAGTTCCTGCTCTACGATCGCGTTCGCTTCCCTGACGACGGCGATCTTCTCCCTGGTCACCTCGCCTATGACCCTTACGCTCAGGCCGGGGCCGGGGAAAGGCATGCGCTCCGATATCTCCTCGGGCAGCGGCAGCGCCCTGGCGACTTCCCTGACTTCGTCCTTGTATAAATCCTGCAGCGGCTCGATGATGCCCTTGAACTCGGTGACCGAGGGCAGCCCGCCTACGTTGTGGTGGGACTTGATGCCTCCCTCCGACTCGATCCGGTCGGGGTAGATGGTGCCCTGGATGAGGAAGTCCACCTCGAGGCCCTTGACGACGTCTTCAAAGACCCTGATAAACATCTCGCCCACAATCTTTCTCTTGGCCTCGGGGTCGGTGACGCCCTTTAATGCATTAAAGAACCTGTCGCTGGCGTCCACGACGTGCGGGTTCATGAACTTGAAGATCTCCCTGATGCGGTCGGTCTCTCCCTTCCTCATCAGCCCGGTGTCCACGTACACCGGAATGAGGCGGTCGCCCAGCGCCCGGTGCGCGAGGATGGCGCACACGGAGCTGTCTACTCCTCCGGACAGCGCTATCAGCGCCTTGCCGTTTCCAACTTTTAGCTTAATATCCGCGATGGCCTCATCGATAAATGCGTTCGCGTCCACCATGATTATACTCCGTTTGATTGCTGAAATTAGGACGTTCAGTATTTAAAAGTATCTGCGTGCGCTCAGAGGCCCTAAGGCCTGCGACGGGCTTTGAAAACATGGCATGGCACCTCATAGCAGGACCATCGACGGCTCGATAATGAGTCGTTACTGAAATGTTTTGTATGAGTGCCCGTACGATTTACACGAAGTACACGAAGTACACGAAGTACACGAAGTACGGTAAAAATGGCATGCTGTAATATGATCTTATCGTAAAACTTCGTGTACTTTGTGTACCTTGTGTACTTCGTGTAAAAGGTACCTGACTATCCTAAAAATTTTTAAACAGTTCCTTTGCATTGATATTCGCCTTTTGAACGCCTGCCATGGCAGGCGTTCTCAAGGCGATTCCTGACAGCCGGTTTATCCTCTCTAATCCTCCGGGCACTCACCTTCCTCCTCTCAGACCTCCTGACCTCCCTGACCTCCCAGTTTGAAAAAGTCTCCCTGATCTCCGGGCACTCCCCAACCTCCCATTTTCCCTGGTACCACTGATTACACTCCCGGCATGGGAACACTGGGAATCTATGATCAGTCGCACCGCAGCCTTCGACTTTACTCTGGCAGCGAATTCAGAGAATTGAACGCTTTCGAGCAAACGGCTACCAGTACTCTATATATATTCCAGGACGATTTTACCTCAGTAGACATCTACGGCTGTGGTACTCACGACAGAGAAGAAGAGGCAGGTACAATCAAAGCTGGGAGCCCTCGGCAGCGAGCCGGACTTCTATACCGTAGGATATGAGCGCCTGAGCCTGGAAGACCTATTTCTGCTGTTAAAAGATAACGGCGTGCACTGCCTGGTGGACGTCCGGGAGGCGCCGTGGTCGCAGGTGCCGGATTATCGCAAGGCCGTGCTGGGGGAAAGGCTGCCGGAGCTCAGCCGTTTTTACGGGTACGAGATCCAGTATGTATCGATGCCGTCGGTCGGCAACGTGTTCAGGAAGAATGACCTGCCGGATAAGGATATTAATGAAAGCTACCGCCGGCATATTGTTTCTAAAGGGGCAGAGCTTGAGGCGTTGCATGGCCTGATCACTCAAAGCAAAACTGCGCTCATGTGCTACGAGGCCGATCCGAAAGGCTGTCACCGATCAATACTTGCTTCGGTGCTCGCCGGGCGGTATGATCTGACTTACGTCGACTTACGGGAACTGAGATAACTTATCTTCATAGAGCACCAAATTCTTTAACCAACATGGTCAAATCTCCCAGTTCTTTCTTTACTTTCAACCTCAGCCAGTAGTGCCATAGACTGCTCCCTAAAAATGCATTTTCCCGATATTCGTAATATCCTGTTAAAAATTCGACAATGGCGATACCAGGGGGAGTGATCCTGTATCGCGCCGGGCCTTGCGAGGAGAGTTCCCGGCTTACCATGCCCTGGCTGACCAGACTACATCTACTTTCCATGCCTCCCGCCCCACCTTCCAGGGCTCCTATCACATGGGGGCGTTTTAAGGCTGTCGACTTTATAATAGCTATAGGATGGTAAGCGTTTTCCATGTTCGCGTGGAGAAAATCAAGGACTATGTCACGGCTTTTACACTCGTGGACCGACCTGATTTTGCGCCAGAGCCTGGATTCATCGTCCATATCCTTACCATTCTATCCTTGATCGAATAACGCTGCTGCCGTTTTCCTCTATGCAGACGAACGATAATTTTACCGTCGCGTCGCGGTTGTCCCGCCTTACCTTCTCAGCAAACGCGATACCCTCAGGCGTGATCTTGTACACTCTTGTTCCCGGTTCTTTTTCTCTGTAAGTGACGAGTCCCAGGCTGACAAGGGAAAGAGCCTTGCTATACCTTTTCTCGTACCCTTCCAGAGCGCCGGTTACGTTCTCGCTAGCTGATCGTATCCTGTGCGCCATATTGGGGGCGTCGAATTCCTCGCGCGGGTGGCTGGCCAGAAAAACTAGGACTTTGAAGCGGACCATGCTCTTTATAATCGCTGACATAACATGGTCCATTTTTAGCTTTTTCTCCATGTATACCACCATACGGGGTCACGAGGTATTATTATATAAGCGCTCTGTCACAATCCGTTAATTATAGTTCTTCGGCATATTTTTATATAAGTCAAAAATCGATAGCACTAGTATTGTTTTGGCTTTTTTACAACTACGCCTACAATGTAGGTTTCGAGGGTTTATATATTAGAATGTCTTTTATTTATCATGGGCATGCAGTCATTCCGATAAATCAACATGCCCATGAACTCCAAATAGTAGGATAGAACCTATGAAATACAAATACCTTATACCTTTGGTACTGTGCGGTCTTATGATCGCAATGGTAGCACCCGCATATGCGAGCGATGTTGGTATATTGAGTGCCCAATCTCGTCTTGACACGGATAATATTGCTAAATGGACTTCAAATTCGAGTTATCAGGAAGTTAATTTTAACAGCGGAGATCATCTCAACTGGTACGATTTTAAACACCACTATTGTTCATATGCGCCAAGTCAAAATGTTAAGTCCTATATAAAATATAGTGGGAACACCTACACGGCCACGGAGTATACACTTGGTTACCGGGATAGTTATGGTACGGAAGTATCATGGCAGCTGTGGGGAGATAATCTTAATGTCGTGAGGACTCATAAATACATGTCGAGTAATACTGAAACAGATCCAATGACTACTAGGTTAAACTAAACTTTTCTTTTATTATTTTTCGGTATTGTTATGTCCAACATATTTACTATTGCAATGAAAGATTTTTATGAGTTGATAGGTAACGGTAGTGTCATTACTATAATTTTAGCATTTATGTGCGTGATTGTTTTGTCGTCCATGTATACCCTGGATCAAATACGGCCGTCTACAGAAAAAGTAGAAGTTTCAGGTGTCATGCTAAATCAGCTATCCTATGATATAATGTCATATGGTAGCATTTTTGCTATAGTGATTGGGTTTTTCTCGATGTCGGTCGAAAAAACTGGTAAGGCCCTTAATACGTTAGTTACCAAGCCTGTGTTCCGGGATACTATTATCAATGGGAAAATGCTTGCATGTATGATTTTTCTCATGATGGTGTTTTGCCTTGTAATCGCCATTTATACTGCGGTATTGCTCATCTTAGGGGGCGATGCCGTGGGCAGTGCTTTGTATGATTATGTTTTACGGCTGCCAATTGTTTT
Organism: Methanocella arvoryzae MRE50; assembly: GCF_000063445.1. NCBI lineage: Archaea > Methanobacteriati > Methanobacteriota > Methanomicrobia > Methanocellales > Methanocellaceae > Methanocella > Methanocella arvoryzae. The sequence goes on along the minus strand of NC_009464.1, from coordinate 1,407,323 downwards.
AATTGTGGTAGTTCTGGATGCCATGTTTTACATGGCTCTCTCCATTTTACTTTCAATTCTGATAAGGAGGCCAGGAGTTGCACTGCTATCTACGATGGTTATGTTTATATTCCTCGATGTGATCGAGCCATCGGTCAGTTTTGCCTGTAATATTGTAACTATTCTTGGCGACAATGGCTTATATGATCACATCCGTAACTTTTCTCCGTCAACATCACTCTCAAGCTTGGTCTCCAGTGGGCTATTTGATGCTTCTGTCGATATAGATAGTGTTTTAAGCTCTTGCTGGGGGGACATGACCAGACTTTTACTTTTCGTAGTTATTCTCATGTTTTTATGTTATACCATGTTCATCCGGAGGGATATCTCATGAAAGAAATGCTGATGGTCGCATGTCACCAGATGCAGGATACGCTGAGGGAACCGCTAGTGCTCTGCATTACCGGTTTAATTATGTTTATAATACTACTCAACGCCGCCGCCAATGCCATTATTATCCCGGGGATTGATCTGCATGTAGATGATGGCAATGATCATTTTTTCTCTGTAGGAATGAGTAATCCGCTTTTCGAAACATCAATTTTAATGTCCATTCTCTCCTTGTTTATCGGATTGCTGACTATCACGGAAGAGCGGACGAACGGGTCTTTGAGGATATTGATACCTAAGCCACTTTACAGAAGAGATATCTTTATGGGAAAATATTTGGGCTTATCTTTACTGCTGTTATTTATCATTATTACTTTAATATTACTATGCGTATCGACGCAAATCATACTGTACCGGGCCCCGTTCTCCACCGAGGATCTGATTCTCCGGGTATCCTCATACATATTTGTACTATTTCTTTCCTGTGAGATGACTTTGGGTATTTCGATGCTGATCGGCGTATTGTTTAAAAATTTGCTTTCAGTACTAATATACTCTGGGGCATTTTTATGTTTGGAATGGTATTTTGTACCCCCCGAGTCATTGCGAGGGATCGTACGGTACGTCGTACCAAAACAATTATACATTACGGTACTCGAAGCAGATGGGAAAGCATTTATATTTGAGACAGTATGTTCATTCGAGTCCTGGCTACACGGCTCGCTTCCTCTGATAATTTTAATGATCGTAGAGATACTACTTTTAGTGTTGATATCTAGCTGGTTGTTCAGTAGGGATGATATTTGAAAGTGATTTAGGGGGATTGACTTATAAAGATCGATTGTAACTACAACAGGACGAGAATCGGGTGTTCCCTACTGCTATTAATCGTGTTCACGTTAAGTTCTGTATCTTGCTGTACAGCAGCCCCGTCCGACGATATCGTGGATATTAGTACAAGCGATATCCATGAACTGGTAGTTCTCTCCAATGGGACGGTGTGGGCGTGGGGAAGTAACTCTTACGGTCAGTGCAGCCCTGACATCCATGAAAATAACATCGATGCTAATTGTCCTGTGATGGTTGCCGGCCTGTCGGATATCACGGCAGTATCTGCCAGGTTATGTTCAACGTCATTGGCACTGAAGTCCGACGGCACAGTCTGGGCCTGGGGCAGTAATACAGGAGGCGGGCTTGGCAGGGGGATACCCACTGCGTATGACGCTTCCGACGACTTCTGGAAACCTGAGCCGGTTCCGGGCTTAACAAATGTCATTGCTATTGCAGCCTCGCCACAGACCGCTCTGGCATTAAAAGATGATGGGACAGTATGGGCGTGGGGCATGAACGATCGTGGACAACTGGGGACCGAAGCAATTCCCATGGGGGATTTTAGCTATGCTTCATCTCCTGTACAGGTCGAAGGCTTGAGTGATGTAAAGGCTATCGCTACAGGATGCCAAAATGGGTTTGCGGTGAAGAACGACGGGACCGTGTGGGCGTGGGGCGCTGGAAGTTCGGTGTTGTCATCCCAACATGGGTATAAAGTCGGTGTCGCGAGGACGCCTGTTTTAGTCCCGGGCTTTACTGATGTCAAGTCCCTTTCCATCGGGGGGAGCCATGCGCTCCTGTTAAAGAACGATGGGTCTGTGTGGGCGTGGGGTAGTGACTGGCGTGGGGCGCTGGGCATTAACTCTTCAGCCTATGATACTCCTGATTGCTATAATACCCGTACTCCGGTTCAGGTTCCCGGATTAGCTGACGTGGTAGCTATTGACGTAAGTAACGGCCATTCTGTCGCTCTTTGCGGTGATGGCAGTGTGTGGTCCTGGGGGGCTAATTATGGGGGGCAGATAGGCGATGGTTCGCTTGAGGATGTTAATAGGCCGTGGCGTGTGCCGGTTAAAGATATCGTGCTGATCAGTGGCTCCTCGATGGTCGACCGTGATGGAAACATCTATAAATGTACGAAACAGGGAGTATCGAAGCTTGATTTCAAATTCAACACTGGCCAGGAGCAGTCTCAGCAAGCTATTAACAATACTGAACTGAAACCTGTTGCGTCTGAACAGCCGGCGGCAACCGTGCCGGTTGAGCTTGCTCCTTCGGAACAGGCTACTAGTACGCCTGTCAGCAGTACTCTGCCCGGCGGAAACTCGGTCCTGACGATCGGAGTTTTATTAATCACGGTTGTCGCTATGGGCTTCATCGTGTACCTGGCGATCAGAAAATAGGGCGGACAGAAACCACCAAGGTCACATAGTCGGCTTCTCCCCTCCGATCGTGACACCCTGCTCCTCGGTCGCCTTCCGGCATGCGAAGCAAACCCCGGCATCAGCCAGCTTTTTACCTGCATTCACAGCCTCGTTCTTCGCTTTCTGGTCCAGCATGCCTTGCACCGCAAGCCCTGCAGTCAGAATGTCCGACCTGTGCACCATGTCGACCCCGAACGACTCCAGTATGCCCTCGATGCTCTCGATACACTTCGACTGCCCGCCTTCGCCCGTAGCGAAGGCGATCACTGGCTTGCCCTGGAACCTTTCTTTATACGGCAGGAACTCGTCGAACAGCATCTTCAGCTCCCCGCTCATGTAGCTGAAGTACGTCGGCGACCCGAAGGCCAGCGCCGAGGCCCGCCCGATGTCGTCCGGAGTGACGTCCCTCGCCCGCTTCACCTCAGCGGTCGTATTCCTCAGCGACCCGGCGCCCTCCGCTATCGCCCGGGCCAGCGCCTCCGTGTGTCCCGACATGGATGTGAAAATAACCAGCGTGAAAGGCTTGTCAGCCATAATACCACCAATGATCGTTGGCTGCGCAGGATGAAAACTACCACCCGCGGCCCTCACGGGTGAGAAGAGAAATATCTGCGTAACTCTCCAATTATTCACCACGGCGACACGGTGCTGTGTTGAATAATTAGATTTTCCTCGAGTTTTGTATCGGTGTCCGAACCATTGCCCTTGCACCTGAGCCCGTGAAGGACTACGAACGCTGCGCTGTGCTCGGACACAGATTTGACAGATTGTACAGATTGCACAGATGAATACCGGAAAATGATTCAACGCTATCCGATTTTAAAGTATCTGTACAATCTGTATAATCTGTATAATCTGTGTCCCGGCACAGCGCAGCGTTCGTCCAGCGGATCGCCTTCCAGAACACTTGCTAAAGCAGGTGTTCAAAAGGCATATACCACGATCAAGCAGAATTATTCAACACAGCAGCGACACGGCAGCAACGCGATCTTATAGTACTCGGGTGGTAACTGAAACCACAGCGGCACGGCGACAGAGTATTAACCATAAGCTTACTGACCAATCAGTTCAGCCGGATTTTTTATCAATAACCTGCATGAAGCGAAACCTATTTGTCGCTGTGACACCAGCCCGCCGTGCCACCGTGGATCTAAAAAAGAATGCCTTGCTATTCTTGTGCGGGTTGTCTCCGTGCCGCCGTGCCGCCGTGGTATGAATAACCATCCTGCCACGGCTTCCCGCATTGTCTCTGTGTCGCCGTGCCGCCGTGGTAAAAAATATTAATTTCCAGTTGTTGGTACAGGAGCCGTGCCGCCATGCTCAAAGTAAATTATCTTAGAGCTGGTACAGCCACTGCACGTCGATCCCGTACTCTGCCGGGTCCATGCCCATCGTGCGGCTTTCGTCGTGGTGGTCGGAGGCCATGGTGAGCTTGAGGCCGTGCTTGCGGGCCTGGCTGATGGTCCAGAGGTTCATGTCCCGCTCTCGCTTCATCAACTCGTCGTGGCTGAGCCCTGAGAGCGCATCGGAACGGACTTTGTAGCGGTATTTGCAGACTTCCACGGCTTCCCCGCCTGCGGCCAGAAACCGCTTGAGCACGAGGCCGGCGTCGTTGCTGAAGTCGAAGGGATGAGCCAGCACTGGCACCCCGCCCCATTTTTTGATGTACCCGACTGCTTCGTCTACCGTCAGCTCCAGTTCTACCGGAGTCCATAGATCCTTGTTCAGGATGACGTCCAGCATCTCCTTTTCTGACACCTGCAGGCCCATGGATTTAGCGTTCTGCAGGGCGTTCATGAAGACGCTTGGGTATATGCTGGTAACCGGCTCCCAGCCGGGATACCTGCGGGCCAGAAAGTCGTTCACGTTATCCAGGAAGCCCATGTTTGCGGCGTCCTGCGCTTTGACTACCCTGTCCAGGACAGAAACAGCTTCGGGGCAGATGTCGATGCCCAGGCCTACGATGTGCATGCAGGTGAACCCTGGCTCGTCCATGGTAGTCATCTCCACCCCCGGAATCACCTTCACGCCGCGGGCTTCGCCCAGGCTTATAACGGAGGGATAAGCCTTCACCCGGTCGTGGTCGGTGATGCTGAGCAGTCTGATCCCGGATTCGGCGGCAAGGCTGACCACGGTTTCAGGGGTTTCCAGGCCGTCGCTCAGGCAGGTGTGGACGTGGGTGTCGATCATCATAAGCCATCAAAAGTGCTACCGGAGTTTCTGCTGGAAAACGAAATACATTGCGGTGCCTGCCGGTGTCAGAACTCAAATTCCAGGCCTCTGCCTGCTTTCAGAGCGCGTTCGTAGACCATGTGGGCTACGGCCATGTCCTGGATGCTCAGGCCAGTGGAGTCGAACACAGTGATCTCGTCGACCGTGCGGCCGGGCTTGCGGCCGGTGATGACCTCGCCGATGGTGCCGGCCAGCTTTTCCTCGTTTATCAGGCCCTGGCTCCAGGGCACGTTGATCTCCCCTGAGTGGGACGCTTGCTCTACTGAGTCGACGAAGACTCTTGCTTTGAGGGTGAGTTCAGTATGTAGTTCCTGCTTGCCCGGGGCATCGGCGCCGATGGCGTTGATGTGAGTGCCCGGCATGATCCACTCATCCCTGATTATCGGGGATCTGGCCGGCGTGGTGGTGGCTACCAGTCTGGCATCGACCGCCTCCTCCGGCGTCTGGCAGGCTGTGGCATCGTATCCCATGTATTTTTGAATGCGGGCGGCCAGTGCCTCCGAGTGCTCGATGCGCCGGCTGTAAATTTTTACATGTCTGATCCGGTCCTTGAATATGCTACGATAGGCGAGTATCTGGGCCCACGCCTGGCGGCCGCTGCCGATCAGCCCGACTGTGGAAACGTCTCTGGCCAGGTGTTTTGCGGCAATGCCGCCGGCGGCTCCGGTGCGCAAGTCGGTGAGGTACGTGCCGTCCATAATTGAGATTATCCGGCCGGTCTGCGGGTCGTTGATCAGGACGGTGGCCATGACTGTGGGGAGCCGGTGCTCCCGGTTGCCGGGGTGGACGTTCACCCACTTGAGGCCTGCCGTGTTTAACGAAGGCACGTAGGCAGGCATAGCCCTGAAGTCGCCGCTGCCCGGGATGTCGAGGTACATCTTCGGGGGCATGATCACTTTGCCCTCTGAATACTCCCCGAAAATTCTCTCTACGGCAGGTATGACGTCATCCATCGCAACCGCCGCCTCGATGTCAGAACTGGATAAAAGCCTCACCATCAGTCGATAGCTCCATTATCCATGTCGCAGCGGTACGTTTAAATTCTTGCTACCGGTTAAGGCGGGAAATGGCGGGGTCCCTCTGCCTCTGGGTAAAAAGCGATAGCTATGCTTACAGCTATGCGGGAAGAGAAGAAAAAAGGTGATATAGGTCAGGCCTTAGTATTTATTCAGCCTTAACCTTCTTCATTACAGGCTTGATTTCGGCAGGGCGTACGCTTTCGTCGTACATCCTGGGCGTGACAGTCATGTTGCAGCCCTTTGCCCCGAAGTATTCCATGGTGAACTTCTTGACTGCCTCAGGCTCGAAGTCTGCGCAGGAGAACACGTCGATGTATGCAGAGTTGTCCGACTCGGAGAAGTGGCCGCTGATGCAGCTGGTCTCGATGAACTGGAACATCGAGTAGCCTGCCAGGGGAGTTCCCTTCTCGCCGAAGAGCTCTGTGTAGCAGGGACCGTAGCGCTTCATGTGGATGACATCGTCGCAAAGCTCTACTACGTAGTCGTTAAGTGCCTTACCGTCTTTGATCTTATCGTTGCACCCGAATAAGTCGAGGCTGACGAGCAGCCCCCATGCCTGACCCGTGGGAGAATATCTACAGTTCATTGAAGTGCCTCATTACAGTGGTTGAATATTTAAACTTTTTGGCGGCCTTCGGCCGCAAGAGAGTAAAAGATCATTGTGGCAAAGTATGCCGAAATAACGGGAAGCGGACTGCGGCATAAGCTTCATAAAACGGGCTGAAACAAAGAGTATGAAGTCAAGCCTAAACCGGGGAGAACACAATTATCTTTAATTTATCTTTAATACTAATAGAAAACGAGTAAAAGCCCCGGGACTCGCGTCCCCGGGCCACTCTGGCGCAAAAGCGCCCTTTCAGGCCTTCCACAGTCCGTGGAGGTTGCAGTACTCCCGGGCAGTAACCTTCTCTGCAGGGATGCAGAACTCAGCCTCCGGCTTGTCCCCGGGCTTCAAAAACTTTTTATAGGTCTTGCCGTCGGCGATGACTTCTATCATCTCAATGTAGTGCTTCTCCTCCATCGGGTGGGCTACGGAGCCTACGGTCACCTTGAAGCCGGCAGCCGTCTTCTCGATCACGGGCACGTGCTTCTCTTTGCTGGCATCTACTGTGTTTTCGTTCTGCAGTACCATGGGCTGGCCGCAGCAGACCAGCGCGCCGCCGCCTGCGTGGATGACCTCAACGATGTTGCCGCAGACCGCGCATTTGTAAACCTGGTTAAGTTCTGTCATTGTGTCGCCTCAGTAAGTCTCGCACTGTCTCTGGTAGTAGGACTTGTCGTGGTCGCAGGACGGGCACTTCTCCGGGGGAGCCATGCCGTGGTGCAGGTAACCGCACTTTCTGCATACCCAGTAGACGGGCTCCGGCTTCTTGAACAGCGTCCCGGCTTCGATCTCCTTCAAGAGCTTCGCGTACCTGTCCTCGTGGTGCTTCTCCGACTGGGAGATAGACCTGATGCGCCGGGCGATGTCCGGGTAGCCTTCCATCTCCGCCACTCTGGCGAACTCGGGGTACAGCGAGGAGTGCTCCATCCGCTCGCCTGCGATGGCCGCCTTCAGGTTGTCGGCCGTCCTGCCCCACGTGGTCGGCATATCTGCCTCGACGATCACGGGGTCCAGCTTTTCCCCGGTCTGGGTCAGGACCTGCTTGAGCATCTTGAAAAACCACTCTGCGTGCTCGTGCTCGTTATCGGCGGTGATGGTAAAGATCTCGGCGATCTGCTCGTAGCCCTCCTTTTTGGCAGTGCTCGCGTAGAACGTGTATCTGTTTCTGGCCTGGCTTTCGCCTATGAAGGCTTTGGTCAGGTTCTCGATTGTCTTCTTCATAGTAAGCGCCTCGGTTAATATAGCTTAGTTATATGCAGGAATCGTAGAAATACTTGCTAGTTTATCGCTCGCCACTATGGCGCTCCGGCTTACATTGTGGGCGTCTCGGCCAGTCTCACGCTGACGGGGCCTTCAAGGTTGCCACGCCTGATGATCAGGGTGATCACGTCGCCGATCTTCTTTTTCCTCACGTAGGAGGCCAGCTGGGACATGTCAGTCACCTTCTGGCCGTCGACGCTCAGGATGATGTCGTTGGCAGTGATGCGCTGCTGCCCTGCCGGGCTGTTGGCGAACGCCCGGGTGACGAGGATACCTTCGCTGGCGCTCAGGTTATAATAGTCGGCCAGCTCTTTCGTAATCCCCAAACCCAGGATGCCCAGCCAGGGTCGGACGACCTTGCCGTGCTCGATCAATTCTCTGGCGATGTGCATCGCCGTATTGATGGGGATGGAGAAGCCGATGCCCTGGGCGAACGGAATGTTCGCGGAGTTCATGCCGATGACTTCCCCCGCCTTATTAAATAGCGGCCCGCCGCTGTTGCCCGGGTTGATGTGGGCGTCGGTCTGTATGAGATTCTCGAAGACGCCCCTGTCGGCCTGGATGGTGCGGTTGAGCGCGCTGATCACTCCCACCGTCACGGTCGGCCCCCGGAGCATGAAGCCGAACGGGTTGCCGATGGCGATGGAGATCTGGCCGACACGGATCTTGTCCGAGTCGCCCAGCTTCGCCGCCTTGAGCTTCTTCTTGCCCGGGTCCACCTTGACAACCGCCACGTCCGACATCGGGTCGGTGCCGACCAGCTTGCCCTCGAATCTCGTGCCGTCGAAGGTGCTCACCACCATACTGTGGGTGTTCTCTACTATGTGGTTATTAGTCAGGATGTAGCCCTTCGGATCGATCACTATACCCGAGCCCATGCCCTGCTGGGGGGTGACGTTCATATAGGCGTCCTGCATCAGCATCACAGTATTGATGTTCACCACGCAGGGGCTGGATTTCTCGATGATCTGCACGAGCAGTTCCTCATCAACCGGTATAATAGTAAAGCCTCCTAAGAGTAAACGTATGGAAGGCTGGATATAAAAAGGCTTACAAGAATTAGCAGCGGGCTCTAAGGCCCGGCTGTTACTGTGTCGATCTCTTTTATGGCCATCCGGGCCGCCTCCTCGGCGACCTCGAAGGACTCGAAGGAATAGGCGAGCACGTACAGGTTGCTATACCTGGCCACGACGGTATAGCTGCCCTGGCCGAAGACGTCGGCCCGGTACTTCTCGCTGCCGTCGCCGACTGTGGAGCTGCCGGCATAGGTGATGTTGTTGACCCCGCCCCAGTTATATGAGGGGTTGTTGATGAACCAGAGCGACGAGTCCAGCAGCTGCCGCAGGGACTCGAAGCCCGTCATGACTGTGAAGGGGCTGCCTGCCTTCGCCACGTAGACGCCGAAGGTCTCTGCCTTTGAGCTCCCGGTGTAGTTGAAGTATTTGTACTCGTAGATGCCCGCCGTGTCTATGGCCTGATCTGTGGCAGTTTCGATGTCTGAGCGGGGATACGCGAGCTCGCCGAGGACATCGATGATGCCGGCCTTGACTTCGGCGCGGCTGAGCTGCGTGTCGGTTTCCCCGAGGTGGTACTGCTTGCCGCCGATCGACGGGCTGTCGGGGAGCGTGATCTCGGTGACGGACTTTTTGTACTTGCTCAGCTGGCTGTCGAGGCCGCAGCAGAAGATGCAGCCAGAGCATAGTGTCATGGCGGCGATTATGGTGGCGGCGAGGAGTATTTTAACGGCGTTCACTGGCAATACCTCAGGTTGCGGTCTGCGGAAGACCGGCTGTGCAACCGTTTGGACACCGTGGGATATAAAGACGACGGCATGGCAGCCAGGCACTTATCGCGGCAAGGTAATCCTTAAATAGTAAATGCAGCATTGAGGGGAGACCATCAGGTATGACATACCGGAGTATAAGCTACTATGTATGAAGAGCCAGTTCTGCTGGAAAAGATCGAAAAACTTTCCCCGCAAAAAATCACCGAAAGCGTGTTCGAAAAAGTGCAGACATTCTTTTTTCTGAGCATCATCATCTCGTGGTCCTGCTGGATGCTGCTGCTTGCATCGGCGAAAGGCGTGATACCCTTCCAGTTCGACGTTACCGGCAATGTCCCGGGTTTCCTGCTATATGCCGGCGCGATGACGGGCATGTGGCTTGCCGCTGTCTTCCTCCGGGAGCCCGGCAAAGGGCTGGCGCTGGCAGAGCTCAGGCCGATGTTTGCGGTCCTCGGAAACTGGAAAAAGAACCTCCACTGGTACCCCGTCGCTATCCTGGTCCCACTGGTCGCAGAACTGCTTGCCCCGACCGCATATTCGATCGCCGGAGGCAGCGTACACGGCTTCAATCCGGCCAGCCCGGACTGGCTACAGGTAGCCGCCCTGCTCGGCCTCGGCATCCACTTCTCCATCGCGCTGATGATCGCCGGGCCAGGCTACCTGCTACCCATGCTCGACAAGGCCGATATCGGCCGGCAGAAGGCAAGCTTCATCGCCACGCTCATCACCCTCGCGTGGCTGTTCCCCCTGATCATGCTGGTAGTAATCCAGCACATGAGCTCCGGGACCGGCGCCTATATGATCGAGACCGTCCCGCTGGCGCTGATGCTGTTCTGGCTGTACTACACGGCCAGAGTATAAGGGCAGGCCAGGCGAGGACAACTAAAAAAGAGCCTTCAGGCCGGGAGTATGACGCCCCTATAGCTCGAACCGCCACACTGCCCGGCCCTCTTCTTCGCCGGGCGAGACCCTGCAGCCCACGTTCTGCAGCCCCAGCCCCAGCCAGAAGTGGCAGGCACATATGCCGATGTCTACGTCGGGGTGCTCCCACTTGAGGTGCCTGTAGCCTGCAGGCATGGCGATGGTCACGGTCTTGAAGTCCGGCGAAACAGTAAAGCGCCAGTGCTGGCTGTTGGCGGCCGAAGGGGCTTTCCGGGCGAGGTCGATCGCGTAAGCAATTTCCCGGGGCAGGTCTTCTTCTTTAACGCCTCCCTCCAGCAGTTCTCCGACAGGCTTGCGCTTGTAGCTGATGAATGCCCCGGTCAACCGGTCCGCCAGCCTGATGCCCCCCTTCTCCCAGTACCCTACCGGCGAAATGCAGATGGCTCGCTCGCCAGGCACCACGCCACTGCCGTAGCCCCATTTAGGCTGAGGCTGCGCCGCGGCTTCTCCGAGGTGGGGCAGCAGCCGCTCCAGCTCAGCCATCGAGTAGTGGCCGTACCAGCAGGTGGCCAGCCCGAGAGCAGTAGCGTAGAGGATCACCATTTCCCCGACGAAACCGGCCGCAGATATTGACTTTACATCAGTCTTCGCCATAAACGCCACGTTGTCGGGAGGCGCCATTTTCAGGGCGTAGAGCCGGCTGCCCGGCGGAGCTTTGAAAAAGCGTACTTTGACACTGTGCTCGAAGGGGATCTGCATGCCTGACTGAGCAAATTCCCGGAGGTCGGACATCGTCTTCGCTTCCACCGGACGCGGCTCGTAGCTCCGGACAGACCTGCGGGTATTAATAGCAGCTTCCCAGTCGATGGTATCAGGCATTTCAGTCAGGCTCCAACCGAATATTTAGAGGCTGTAACATTATAATTGCTGCTTGAAAAGACGGCAAGAGCCAGTCTCTGCCAGACAGCCCCGGCATTTCTGCGCTCATCTGCGTCTCAACACTTTTATTCCCCGGTTACAGACTACCACGTCAAAGATGGTGGTGTTGAAATGGAACAAGCAAGCCTGACCAGAAAAGCGCTTATTGCACTGATACTAGTTTCGATGCTGGTCGTTCCCGCGCTGGCGACCTCGACTGAAGCGCAGCTCTACCAAAGCCAGTTCTCGCAGTTTGGCTCCGGCATATACGGACAGCAGCAGTACCCGTACACTCAGCAGCCCGGCCTGCTTCCGCAAAGCAGTTGTCCACCGGGCTATTATTACGACTCGTACTCCCGGCAGTGCGTGCCTGCCCAGCAGCCCTATCCCCCCGGCGGGCCGTGCCCCTCCGGCTACTTCTACGACCGGTTCAGGCAGCAGTGCGTGCCATACATGACGGCGCAGGGCTATGGCTATTGAAGAGAACGGCTGAAGGAAAAAGAAAGGAAAACCCGTTTTTATTTTTTACCTGCTCTGCCGGCAACCGCGAGCACCGTACCCAGTCCGATCAGCGCTATTGCAGTGATACCCATAGCGAAACCGGGTGTAGCCTGAGCCGTGGCTGCCTATGTCAGAGTTGCCGTCTGAGCGGTCGGCGGTGAAGCTGCTGGCATAGGCGGCCTGCGCCGAGAAGCCAGTCTCACCGGCCAGTTATCTCCCTGCACAGCATGTCTAATAGCAGCTCTTCAACAACCGGAGTATCAGCGTATATCCGCTCCTTGTTCATGACCGCCAGCCAGACCACGTTGAACAGCCCGCGGATTACTTCCGGCCCATGTTTGGGAGAGTATCCCTTAATCCTCAAAACTTCGAACAGCTCGTTGAAAAAGCACTCCTCATCCTGCTTGTGCTCACTCTGCTTCTCCTTCGAGAGGATGCGGCTGATTTCGTCGCTCTCCCCGGAGTCGTACAAAGTCTGCAGCAGCGGGCTCCGGCCGAGCATCATGAACAGCTCGCGCAGCGCCTCCCGGACATCTGCCGGTGTCACCTCGGGCAGCTGCGCCAGCCTGTCGACCAAAACACCGTAGGCCTGGTATTCCTCCCGGATCAGCTCGAAGACCAGTTCCTCTTTCGAAGGAAAGAAAAGATAGACGGTCCCCTTGCCGATCTCCGCCGCCCGGGCTATGTCATCGATGGTGGTCTTCTTCACCCCGTACCGGGCGAAGAGCGTCCTGCCCTCATGCATGATCTTCCGGCGGACTTCCGCACGATCTTCATCCGAAAATTTTCTGGCCATCTTTACACCTTTTTTCGAGTATATGCACCATCGATATTCAATGGAAAAGCGATCTGCAGTTGTTCTGATCTGGCGTTTGCAAGCCGCCAAGCACGCCAAGGAGCCAGGCACGCCAAGGGTACCTATATCTTTCTTGGCGTGCCTGGCTCCCTGGCGTTACATGAAAATGTATAACTTGGCGCTCTTGGCCTCTTGGCGTTCTTGGCGGTATTTTCGACATATGCAGGGCCAACTTCTAATTTTTCATAGCCTCTACCTGAATACCCCATTTATCATGAGGCGAGTGCTTGGCGGTATTTCAACCAGATGCTAGGTTACCGCTTATCGTTCATAGTCCGTATACGGAAATATTCGCAATCGCGATCGAATCATTCTGCGATTCAGGCATGATACACATTTTTTCTGTCACACGCTAATAATCGACATTTGGATTATAGCTTCCGGCAGAGGTAGCTGCGCATCACGAAGGGCACACTATACCGCATATCCAGTATCTCAAATCCATTAGCCTTCACCGCAGCCTCAAACTTCGCCCACCCGAAGGTATCTTCCTGAGGCTCCTCGACCACGAAGATCCCACCCTTGCGGAGCAAACGCGCAGCCTCTTTCACCGCTTTCGGCCAGTCCGGGATGTGATGTAGGACAGTGATTGCAAAGCAGGCATCAAGGCAATTATCCGGTAGATCGAGCCGGCGCATATCGCCCACGTAGAAGTCCACTGGCAGGCCTTTGGTTTTCGCCAGCGCGATCTGCTCGGGCATGTAGTCAAAAGCGATCATTTTCGAAGGGGCGAGTGCTTCCAGCAGGTATTTCGTGCCGAGGCCGGACCCGCATCCGGCATCCATGATCACTTTGCCTTCCAGGCTGATGCCGGCATTCCGCAGCATCTTGCGCATGATTCTTATTTCCTGGTTTTTCAGGAACCAGCCCCTCCAGGAACTGTCCAGTGCCCTCATCTGGCTCTCGGTGAGCCCTATCGACGGTATTTCATCCATTATATCACTATGACCAAATGACTAATTTGGTCATAGAGTCATTATGTGGCAGGAGGTACTTCAAGCTTGCGATCTGGAAATGGAAGAGGCGAAAAACGACTTATCAAGCGTGTCCTCCCAGGCGACCTCATCGGCCAGGCTGATGGGTATCGACCCGAGAAGAGCGGCAACGAAGCAGATTCCCGGCGATGCGGCGAGTTTCACCCGGTTAGTGCAGTCAATGTGAAACCCCTTTAAGAATTTTCATATGGGAAGACAGGGCTAACTAGGTGACCAGCATAATCAGGCATTTTTATATAAATAAACTGTCTTCGAGTCATATAGTATTACGTGTAGTAAAATCACATAACATAAGTCTAATATTCTTGTATTTGAAAATAAACTGTATCTATAAATATTATTGCAACAATTTTTACCGAAATCACCGGTCATGTAGCATATGAACATTTCATATATACTTAGATTACATTGCCTACATTCTCCGATTTTATCGTATTGAATATGATTGTTTAAGAAAAATTTATGCCGATAATACCTGATATTTCATAACAAACATTTAAATAGTAGTACAGGGAAGTTAGTTTCCGTAAGTCCAAGGTTACATGCGACAGCACGAACTCTACGGTCAATGCGGCACCGGCAGGCCGGCTTAAGCCGGGAATTATACCGCCGATGTTGGGCCCAGTATTATCGGGCCCATCTATGAACAAACTCGCCGGGACGTGTGCCTGTTGAGAGAGGCTGCGCCGGAAACCTGCGGCTACGCTTGAGATGGCGAAAGGCAGCTGCAACTGCAGCTACAACAGATAATCCAGGAGAACTAAACGATGCGACAAGTGGCAATTTACGGAAAAGGCGGCATAGGCAAGTCTACCACGACGCAGAATACGGTAGCTGCGCTGGCCGAGTCGGGCAAGAAGGTCATGGTCGTAGGCTGCGACCCGAAAGCCGATTCCACCAGGCTGCTGCTCCACGGGCTGAACCAGAAGACGGTGCTGGACACCCTGCGGGACGAGGGCGACGACATAGAGCTCGAGTCCATCCTCAAGACGGGCTTCGGCGAAACCCGGTGTGTGGAGTCGGGCGGCCCCGAGCCGGGAGTGGGCTGCGCTGGCCGTGGCATCATCACCTCGATCAACATGCTGGAGCAGCTCGGCGCTTACACCGACGACCTGGACTACGTCTTCTACGATGTGCTGGGCGACGTCGTCTGCGGTGGTTTCGCGATGCCCATTCGCGAGGGTAAGGCCCGGGAGATCTACATCGTGGCGTCGGGCGAGCTGATGGCCCTCTACGCGGCGAACAACATCGCCAAAGGCATAAAGAAGTACGCCGAGACCGGCGGAGTCAGGCTGGGCGGCATCATCTGCAACAGCAGGAAGGCGGACAACGAGTACGCCCTGGTCAAGGCGGTCGCCGAAGAGATAGGCACCCAGATGATCCACTTCGTCCCGAGGGACAACATCGTCCAGCGGGCGGAGATCAACAAGATGACGGTCATCGACTTCGACCCCGCTGCAAACCAGGCGAACGAGTACCGGAAGCTCGCGAAGGCGATCGACGAGAACCAGATGTTCGTCGTCCCGAAGCCCATGACCCAGGACAGGCTGGAGGAGCTGATGATGAAACACGGGTTCCTGGACGCGGTGTGAGGAGGTATCGGACAATGTTACTGATCAGATCAATCGTCCGGCCGGACAAGAAAGGCGTCGTCCTGGCAGAGCTGTCGAAAGCCGGCTTCCACGCCGCAACCGTGGTAGACGTGGTAGGCAGAGGCAAACAGAAGGGCATCAAGATGGGTAGCATGGTCTACGACGAGATCCCCAAGACCCTCATCATGATCGCCATCGAGGACAAGGACAAGGACGCCGTGATCGGCACAATCCTGAAGAGCGCCAGAACCGGGGACAACGGAGCCTTCGGCGACGGCAAGATCTTCGTGAGCCAGGTCGACGATGCCTACACCATCTCGAGCGGCCTGAAAGGCCTGTAATCTGGAGACGCTACGATGAAAGAGATCATAGCGATCGTGCGGATGAACAGGACGGGCGCGACCAAGAAAGCGCTGATCGAGGCGGGCGTGGCCGGCTTCATGGCGGTGAAGGTAGAGGGCAGAGGCAAGCTGGTGGCTGACCCGGCGCTCATCGAGAAGCGGAAGGCCCAGCTCATGTCCATGAGCTTCGACGACGTCACGGAGGCCGGGGCCACCGAAAAGCTGGTGACCGACTTCCTGGACGGGACCAGGCTGTTCCCCAGGCGGCTGTTCACCGTGCTGGCGCACGACGAGGACGTGCCCAGGATCGTGGAAGCCATCATGAGAGCGAACAGGACCGACTGCAAAGTAGGAGACGGCAAGATCTTCGTCATGCCCATGCACGATGCGGTAAGAGTCCGCACCGGCGAGGCAGGCGAAGCAGCCATATGGTAGTGAGGGAAGCGCAATGGCTATCACAGACAAGAAACTCGAGGACCTGCTGGCGACTTACCCCGATATCGTCAGGAAGAACCGGAAGAAGCATATCCTGATCAAGAACTCTGGCGAAGCCTGCCAGCAGATCGAGGCCAACACCAGAACCATACCCGGTATCATCTCCCAGCGAGGCTGCTGTTTTGCAGGCTGTAAAGGCGTGGTGGTCGGGCCGATCAAGGACATGGTCCACATCGTCCACGGCCCGGTAGGCTGCGCGTACTACTCGTGGGGCACCCGGAGGAACAAGGCGAAGGCGGACGACACTACGCCCAGGGAGAACATCTACTCCACCCTCTGCTTCACCACTGACATGCAGGAGCCGGACATCGTGTTCGGCGGGGAGAAGAAGCTGGCGAAGATGATCGACGAAGTGGTCGAGATGTTCCACCCGAGGGCCATCTCCATCAGCGCCACCTGCCCGATAGGATTGATAGGCGACGATATCGGCGCCGTGGCAAAGGCCGCACAGGAGCGGCACGGCATCCAGGTGGTGGCCTTCAACTGCGAAGGCTACAAGGGTGTCAGCCAGTCTGCCGGCCACCATATAGCCAACAACAACCTCATGGAGCACGTGATCGGCAAAGGCGCCCAGCGAAAGCCCGGGAGCTACGTCATCAACCTGCTCGGAGAGTACAACATCGGAGGCGACGGCTGGGAGCTGGAGCGCATACTGCAAGAGATCGGCTACACCGTGAACTGCGTGCTGACCGGCGACAGCAGCTACGTGGATATCAGGGGTCTCCATTTAGCGGACCTGAACCTGGTCCAGTGCCACCGCTCTATAAACTACATCGCGGAGATGATGGAGACTAAGTACGGCATGCCGTGGCTGAAGGTCAACTTCATCGGGGTGGATGCGACCGCAAAATCCCTCAGAGAGATAGCCCAGTGCTTCGGGGACGAGGCGCTTGTACAGAAGACCGAGGAAGTCATCGCCAGAGAGATGGCCATAGTGAAGCCCGTAATGGAGCACTACCGCAAGCTGCTCCAGGGCAAGACTGCCTTCGGGTTCGTCGGAGGCTCGAGGAGCCACCACTACCAGTACCTGCTCCGCGATTTAGGCATGGAGATGATCGTGGCGGGGTACGAGTTCGCCCACCGGGACGACTATGAAGGCCGGCAGGTCATCCCCACGATCAAGAGCGACGCGGACTCCAAAAACATCCCGGAACTGCATTTAGAGCCGGACAAGGAGCGTTACCAGGAGGCGAACGTCTACCTGAACATGTCGAAGGAGCAGTTCGAGGAGCTGAAGAAAAAGGTCCCTCTCAGCTACTACGAGGGCATGAACACGTCCATGAAGGACGGAGAGGTCATCATCGACGACATCAACCACCACGAGTTCGAACGTCTCGTCCGGGAGCTGAAGCCGGACTTAATACTTACGGGTGTCAGAGACAAGTACATCGCCCACAAGCTCGGCGTCCCGTCGAGACAGCTGCACTCGTACGACTACACCGGCCCATACGCAGGCTTCAACGGTGCGATGACCTTCGCGAAAGAGGTAGCGAACGCGGTGTCGACGCCGGCGTGGAAGCTGGTGACGGCCCCGTGGGAACAAGAAGAGATAAAGGAGTGATCAAGGATGCTTGAGTGTATCCCCACCAGAAAAGTCGAACATACCGCCGGCAAGATTAATCCGGCCAAAACCTGCCAGCCCATAGGCGCCATGTACGCCGCGCTCGGCATACACGGATGCCTGCCCCACAGCCACGGCTCACAGGGCTGCTGCGCGTACCACCGGATGGGCCTGACCAGGCACTTCCGCGATCCGATCCTGGCGAGCTCGAGCTCCTTCACTGAAGGGGCTTCGGTCTTCGGCGGCGGCGCTAACCTCAAGACCTCGATCAGGAACGTGTTCAAGATCTACAACCCGGAAATCATGGCGGTCCACACCACCTGCCTCAGCGAGACGATCGGCGACGACATCCCGACCATCATCAGGCAGGCAGAAATACCCGAAGGGAAGATCGTCATCCACGCCAACACCCCCAGCTATGCCGGATCCCACATCACCGGGTTCTCGAACATGACAAAGGCGATGGTCACCTACCTCGCCGAGGCAGACGGCCAGCCGAAGAAGAATAGAGTCAACATCCTGCCAGGCTGGGTCAACCCCGGCGACATGCGAGAAATCAAGCGCCTGGTAGCAGACCTCGGGGTAGAGATGATCATGTTCCCCGATACGTCTGACGTAGTCGACACGCCCCTGACCGGGAAGTACGAGATGTACCCCGAAGGCGGCGCCACTGTGGCCCAGATCAGGGACTCGGGTAACTCGAGGCTGACACTGGCACTGGGCGCCTGGTCATCCGAAGCCGCCGGTGCGGAGCTGCAGGAAAAATGCGGCGTCCCCTGCGTGCCGCTGCACATTCCGATTGGCCTGAAGGCGACTGACGATTTCATCATGGCCCTGAAGAAAGAGTTCGGCATCGCCGTACCGCACTCGCTCACCGTCGAACGGGGCCAGGTCGTCGATACCCTGATCGACACTCACTTCCACTACCAGGGGAAGAAGGTGGCAGTCGTCGGCGACCCGGACATGGTGATCCCGCTGACCGAATTCCTGCTGACCATGGGCATGATCCCGGTATACGTCATGACTGGCACCCCCGGCTCGAGGTTCGAGACCGAAATCAGGGCGATGCTGGAACAGGCGGGCATCAAGGACAGTGACGACAAAGTCGTCGTCAAGGCAGAGGGTGATCTGTTCGAGCTGCACAAGTGGATCAAGGATAACCCCGTCGATCTGCTGATCGGCAACACCCACTGCAAGTACATTGCCAGGGCGGAGGACGTGCCCATGGTGAGAGTCGGGTTCCCGATCTTCGACAGAGCGGTGCACTACCTGATGCCCATCGTGGGCTACAGGGGCTGCCTGCGCCTGATCGAGCTGATCAGCAACGCTCTGCTGGAGAGAAGGGACAGAGACGCTAAAGACGAAGATTACGAGCTGATCCTCTGATGATCAGCTCTTTGCAAAGGAGGAGATGAAAAGTGAACATGGACTGTACGGTGTCGCCGGCCCCCGAAGCGCTGATCGAGGAACGCCAGGGCTCTATCCAGACAAAAGGCAAGAGCAAGGGCCACATCAGCTGCACCAGCGACAGCCTCGCCGGAGCAGTCAGCCAGCGGGCCTGCGTCTACTGCGGAGCGAGGGTAGTCCTGAACCCCGTGACGGACGCGGTCCACCTCGTGCACGGCCCCATCGGCTGTGCCACGTATACGTGGGACATCAGGGGAAGCCTGTCCAGCGGCCCGGAGATGTACAGGAACAGCTTCTCGACTGACATGAAGGAGCGAGACATCATCTTCGGGGGCGAGCAGAAGCTGGCGGCCTGCATCGATGAGATCGTGGCAAAGCACAATCCTCCGGCAGTATTCGTATATTCCACGTGCGTCGTCGGCGTCATAGGCGACGACCTCATCTCCGTGTGTAAAGAAGCCACTCTGCGCCACGGCATAGACGTCATACCTGTGGAGTCGAGCGGCTTCAAGTCGGGTAACAAGGTCGTAGGTTACCGGGCTGCTGCCGAAGCCCTGATGAAGCTGATCAAGCCCGCCGAAGGCCATGTTATAGAGCCGACAAAGAAACTGAACTTCCTTGGCGAGTACAACCTGGGCGGGGAGATGTGGGTGGTGAAAAAGTACCTGCGGGAGATGGGCATCGAGCTCAACGTCGCCTTCACCGGCGACTCGACTGTCGCCGCTCTTAAACAGGCCCCGGGCGCCTGCCTGAACCTGGTGCAATGCACCGGTTCCATGCACTACGTGGCAAGCCAGATGGAGAAGGTGTACGGCATCCCGTACATGGACGTGAACTTCTTCGGAGCGGAGAACACCGCTGATTCGCTGCGTAAGATCGCCGCCTTTTATGGCGATGAAGAGATCATGCGCCGGACCGAAGCGCTCGTCGAGCGCGAGCTGTCGAGAATCAGGCCTGACATAGAGCGTTATCGTAAAAAACTGGCCGGAAAAAGGGCGGCGATCTACGTGGGCGGCGCTTACAAGGCCGCAGCCCTCATCCGCCAGCTGAAGGAGCTCGGCGTGGAGATAGTCGTCACCGGGACGCAGACAGGAAAGAAAGAGGAGTACGAGAACCTCAGCAGCCTCCTCTCGAATGGCGCCATCCTCGTCGACGATGCCAACCCCGCGGAGATCGAGAAGTTCCTCCGGGAGATGAAGGTCGACGTCATGGCGGGCGGAGTCAAAGAGAGAGTGCTCGCCTACAAGCTCGGCGTCGGGTTCATCGACCACAACCACGACCGGAAAGAGTGCCTGGCCGGGTTCGAGGGGGCCGTCAACTTCGCCAGAGAAGTCTATACGACGGCCTGCTCCCCGGTCTGGAAACACCTTAAGACGCCCCGGGAGGTGTCCCTGTGACCGACAAAGTGAGAATGGTCAACGAGAACCAGTGCCAGACGTGCATGCCGCTGGGCGGGGTGATAGCCTTCAAAGGCGTGGAGGGCGCCATGGCGCTGGTCCACGGTTCACAGGGCTGCAGCACCTACATGCGGCTGGCCAGCGTGGAGCACTACAACGAGCCGATCGACATCGCCTCTTCCTCGCTGAACGAGAAGCAGACGATCCACGGCGGCGAGGGAAACCTGCGGAAAGCCCTGGATAACGTTCTGAGGATATACCAGCCCGCGGTCCTCGGAGTAGTCACCACCTGCCTCACGGAGACGATCGGGGAGGACATACAGCGGATGATCAAAGGGTATGTCGACCAAAGGTCGATTGTCGACCAGAGGTCGGTTGTCGAGCGAGGCCTGAAAGGCGTGGACATCATACCGGTGAACACTCCCAGCTACGCCGGCAGCCAGTCGGAAGGGTTCTGGGCGGCCGTCAGGGCGATCGTCGAGTACTTTGCCAGGCCAGCTGAAAAGCACGGCGGTATTAACGTAATAGTACCGCACATCAGCCCCGCCGACATCCGGGAGATCAAGCGTATCCTGGACCTGGCGGGCATCGAGTACACGCTGCTGCCCGACTACTCCATGACGCTGGACCGCCCGTACGGGGGGCAGTACACCAGGATCGCCCCGGGAGGGACTCGCACTGCGGACATCGCCCGGATGGCCGGCGCCAGGGCCACCATCCAGTTCGGGCTGACCTGCCCGGAGGAGCTGTCGCCCGGACGGTACTTGCAGCAGGAGTACGGTGTACCATTGATCAATTTACCGCTGCCGATCGGCCTCGAAAACACCGACCGGTTCGTCGAAACGCTCAGTCAGCTCACCGGCATGCCTCTGCCCGAAACACTGGTCGTAGAGAGGGGCTGGCTGCTCGACGCCATGGCCGACACCCACAAATACAACGCCGAAGGCAGGCCGGTCATCTACGGCGAGCCCGAGCTGGTCTACGCCTTTGCCAGCGTATGCGCCGAAAACGGGGCTTACCCCGCAGTCGTCGCCACCGGCACCCGCAGCAGCCGGCTAACCGCCCGGCTAAAGCTGCTGCTGGCAGAAGCAGACAGACAATGTGTGCTTCTGGAAGAGACCGACTTCACGGCCATAGAATCTGCGGCAGTATCGACTGCCGCTAACATCGCCGTCGGCCACTCCGGCGGGAAGTTCCTGACCGAGCGGCGGGGCATCCCGGTGGTGAGGATGGGATTCCCCATCCACGACCGGATCGGTGGACAACGGATACTCTCGGCAGGCTACGCCGGCACGCTGGCGTTCCTCGACAGGTTCACGAACGCGCTGCTAGAGCAGAAATACGCCTCGTACAGGCAGCTGAAAAGAGAACAGCTCCTGGATCCTATTTCAATTGAAGGAGACCAGTAACATGCAGAAACCATCCAGACACATATTCATATGTACAAGTTCCAGACACACAGGCCAGCAGAAAGGCTTCTGCCACTCGAAAGCCGGTGTAGAAGTCTTGCAGAAGTTCATGGAAGAGATCGAGATGCGGGAACTGGGCGGCGAAGTGTTCGTCAACAACACAGGCTGCTTCGGCATCTGCGAGAAAGGGCCGATAGTGGTCGTGTACCCGGATAACGTCTGGTATAAGTCGGTCACGTCCGATGACGTGACAGAG
Source organism: Methanocella arvoryzae MRE50 (assembly GCF_000063445.1). Lineage (NCBI taxonomy): Archaea > Methanobacteriati > Methanobacteriota > Methanomicrobia > Methanocellales > Methanocellaceae > Methanocella > Methanocella arvoryzae. The sequence continues at coordinate 1,385,191 of NC_009464.1, read as the reverse complement.
ATCATAGAATCGCACATCGAAGGCGGCAAAGTAGTCGATCGTCTGGCATTTTAGATAAGCGGAGAGAAAATGGCAAGGGAGATAGCAGTATTTCAGAATGCGGAAGGCGTCAGCGCATCGCTCGGCGAGCGGGGAAAAGTCGCCGTCTACCGGCGAGCCGGCGGCTCCTGGGACGTCGGCCGTGAAAAGGAATTTTCCATCGGTACTGTTAAGGGAATTCGCGAGCTTCGCCTGGGTATGAGTGATATGCTGCAGTTCCTGGCCGGCTGTAAGATCTTCGTCGCCCGGTCTGCCGCGGGAGTCCCGTACTTTGAGCTGGAAAAGGCAGGCTGCAGCGTCTGGGAAATCGCAGGCAGACCGGAGGAGTTCCTGGACCAGGTATGGGAGAACGAAGAGAGTGAGAGATCCACCCCGCCCGAGGCCACTTTCGCCATTCCCGTGCCCGCGGAGATCTCCCCGGGCAATTACTACATCTCCATCAAGGAGATCCAGGAGAAGAACGCTGACATCAGCAGCAAGCAGGTGCTGCAGCAGTTCGTCAGGCATGGGTGCTACAGCTCGCTGGTAGTCGTCTGCAGCCACGTGCCCCCATGGATGGAGGCGGAAACCACAGCAAACGGGCTTACATTCGAGACGGAGCGGCTGGGCAGAAGTGAGTTCATGGTAAGGATCGCCAGAGGGCCTGAAGGGAGGAGGTAGATACGATCACTTGCCGGACAGCACGAAGGGCCCTGCCGGATAAAAGAACCGGCGGTATCGGGCGCTCAGTCCCTTCGATCGGCCAGGTCTGCGGGAGTGAAGCTCTTCACTTTGATCGTCTCCACGTGCTGCTCGTCCACCCACCCGCTCCGCACGTGTTCCCGTGCGTCGAACTGTCGCACGTAGGGCTTGATATCGATCACCGGCGTGCCGTCCAGGATGTCGACGCCGCCGACCTCCAGCACGTTCCCGTCGACTCTCCGGAGCTCGACGATCGAGAGGCCGATGGGATTCGGGCGGTTGAAGTGCCGGATGGCGAAGATGCCTCGCTCTTTCTTGCCGTCCAGGAAAGGCTTGTGCACAATCGAGCGGCTGTCGGCCTGGTTGAAATGGTACAGGAGGTAAAGGTGAGAGAAGCCCTCGATGTCCTTCAGCCCGTCCGCGTACTCCGGGAACAGCTCTACGGTCCCTATCGCGTTGCTAAAGATGCTCTGGATCGGTGTAGCGTCCTTCCGGGTAAACTCCGAATGGACGACGCCTATTGCTTTATAGGTAAATTCCACGTACATTCCTCCGCCGGGCCCGGTCATGGCGATCCTGTACCACTGCCGGACTGTTGACGATAAAGTATTCGCGAACAGTCGAGATTTATACTTTTCGCGAACATACGGAGCAGGTTTAAGCGTTCGGTTGAACAATTCAACTGATCATAGGCCTAAGATTAGTTGCATGGTAAGGCGAACTTGTCCTGCATCCGCCGCTCACGATCCGACACAGCGTAGCCGCCGGCATATGTGGTTGTTGAGTAAAAATATTAAACATATTGAGTTTGATTAACAAAAGTTAAATACAAAAAGCCTTCATTGTGGTATCGGTGACTCTATGATTCAGAGGAAACGCAAATATCTGTTATCGATGTTACTGATCGCAGCCTTGTTAGCCGTACTGGCGGCGGGGTGCACGTCGCCGACGCCCACGGCGGTCCAGAAGACCGATCTGACCGTCTTCGCGGCAGCGTCGCTCAAGGACGCTTTCACGGAGGCTGAGGCGAAGTTCGAGACCGCCTACCCGGATACTAACGTCGTCTATAACTTCGACGGCAGCCAGGCGCTGCGGACCCAGATCGAGCAGGGCGCTACCGCAGACGTGTTCGCCTCTGCCAGCACCTCGCACATGAACGCCTTAAAAAACCAGGGCCTGATGAATAACTCGACAGTGGTTAACTTCGCCAATAACAAGCTGGCAGTCATCGTGCCCCGGGAAAATCCGGCAGGTATCAGCACTCTGGCTGATCTGGCGAAGCCCGGCGTGAAGATCGTGATCGGCAACAAGGACGTGCCGGTGGGCGGCTACACCCTCCAGATCCTGGACAGTGCAGCCAACAACTCCACGTACGGCCCTGACTTCAGGACCAAAGTGAAGGCTAACGTAGTATCCGAGGAGACCACTGTCAACTATGTCGTGTCCAAGGTAGCGCTGGGAGAGGCGGATGCCGGCTTCGTATACATATCGGACGTGCCGGCGGAGTACAAGGATAAAGTAAGCGTCATCGCAATCCCGGACAGCCTGAACGTGATTGCAGTCTACCCGATAGGCGTGATCGGCGATTCAAAGAACCAGGCCATGGCGCAGGCATATATCGACTTCGTCAGGTCGGACGAAGGCAAGGCCATCCTCCAGGCTTACGGGTTCACGCCAGTATAAACAAATATTAGTGAGGTGACGGGATGAGAAGAGGAACGAAGCTGTACAGTCTGCCGGCACTTCTCGTCCTGCTATTTTTCTGCCTTATCGTGCTATTCGTCTCCCTGCCGATCCTCTCCTTGTTCGTCAAGACTTCTCCGGACTCGTTCCTGCGGTCGCTGGACGCACCGTTCGTCATGGACGCGCTCAGGCTGAGCATCGTTACCTCGGTAGTTACGATGCTGATCGTCATCATCTTCGGCACCCCCGTGGCCTTCGTCAACGCCAGGTATAAGTATCCGGGCAAGGAGCTGATCGACACGATCATCGACCTCCCTGTAGTGATACCACCGGCAGTGGCGGGCATCGCCCTGCTCATGGCGTTCGGCCGGAGAGGCGTCCTGGGGCAGTACCTGAACCTGTTTGACATTACCATCGCTTTCACTACCGTTGCCGTGATCATGGCCCAGGTCTTCGTAGCCTCTCCCTTCTACATCAGGCAGGCGAAGACCAGCTTCGAGGACGTGGACCGGTCGTATGAGCACGCGGCGAGGACGCTCGGCGCAACGCCGCTCCGCACGTTCTTTCTGGTCACTGTGCCGATCGCCCTGAACGGCCTGATCTCCGGGGCGATCATGACCTGGGCCCGGGCGCTGGGCGAGTTCGGCGCCACTATCATGTTCGCCGGCAACTTCCAGGGGGTCACCCAGACGATGCCCCTTGCTATCTATACGGCCATGCAGGGCGACCTGGAAGCATCGCTGGTCCTGTCGATCATCCTGGTGATCATCTCCTTCGCCGTGATAGCTGCCGTAAAGATACTCATGAGAAGGAGGCTGATTCATGCTCAGGATTAGGGTGACCCGGAAGCTGCGAGACTTCACCCTGGACGTGAATCTTGCCGCCGAAAGCGGAGAGACGCTGGTGCTCATGGGCAGCAACGGCTCGGGCAAGACCACAGTGCTCAATCTTGTGGCGGGACTCCTGACTCCTGACAGCGGAAGCATAGAAGCCGATGAGAAGAAGCTGTTCTCGTCGGATGAAGGCATAGACGTGCCTCCCGAGCGGCGCGACGTCGGCTACGTGTTCCAGAACTACGCACTGTTCCCCCACATGACCGTGTTCGATAACGTGGCCTTCGGGCTTCGCATGCGGCACCTTCAGCGTGACGAAATACAGCGCAGAGTCAGGGAAGAGCTGGAGCCGGTCGGCATGTGGGAGCTGAAAGGCGTGAAGGCAGCGAAGCTCTCCGGCGGGCAGAAGCAGAAGGTGGCGCTGGCCAGGAGCCTCGTCATCGAGCCCGCGCTGCTGCTCATGGACGAGCCGCTGAGCGCGCTCGACGCCGGGGCGCATACCTCGATCAGGGACAGCCTGCAGCAAAGGCTAAGAAAAGATAAGATCACGACTATTATGGTATTACATAGCCTGAGGGACGCGCTGGCGCTCGGGGATAAGGCCTGCGTGATGGACCGGGGGCAGGTCGTGCTCTCGGGTAAACCGGGGGACATTTTAAAGCAGGGGCAAGGCCAGTTTGTAGATAACCTGTTTGGATGAGGGATGTACATGGAAGATAGCGAGATGACTGTAGAGGACTACCGGAAAATTCTGGAGACCGACCCAGATAACGCCGAAGTGAAGAAAGAACTTGCGGACAGGCTATCGGACGAGGACCGGCTAGATGAGGCGATAGAGGAGTACAGATCGTTGATCTGTCTTACTCCCGACGATCCCTGCGCACACTTCGGCCTGGGAGACGCTTACTATAAGAAAGGCATGGTAAAAGAGGCCATCGCAGAGACCCTGGAGGCCATCAGCCTCAGGCCCGGGTGGCCCTATTACCATAACCGCATGGGTAAGCTTCTCGAGGCGGCCGGAGACCTTGACGGGGCAATAACCCAGTACACTATGGCACTGGAGCTGAAGCCGGACTTCGGGGACCCGGCCGACAGTCTGGAGCGGCTGACCGGTAAACAGGGCCGGAGCCGGCGGTAAGGCTACTGCACTGGCCAGGATATCCGAGACAGCAAGCTTTATTGTTGCCGGTCATGATTTCTTTATATGCCTGCTGTGACTAAATCCGCTAACCTGCATAGCCCGGAAGCCGCCCTGGAGGCGTTTCTCGACACGGTGATACCGGTAGCCAGGGCTTCGGCGGTAGATCTGGAGTATGCGGACAACAGGGTTCTATCCGCGGACCTGGTGGCTCCGAAAGATTATCCGCACTACGACCTGTGCTTCATGGACGGGTTTGCGGTCAGGGCGAAAGATACGGCAGGCGCCAGGCCGGGCTCAGGCATAGCGCTCCGCTGCACGGAGGATGAGGAAGTCGGGCAGGGCGAGTGCGTGCAGGTACACACAGGCAGCGCCCTGCCCCCGGGAGCGGACGCGGTCGTCAAGGTGGAGGACACGGAAGTGGTCGCAGGAGGCATCCGAATCTACCGTGAGGCGGCTTCAGGCGATAACTTCACTCCCCGGGGAAAGTCGATCAGGCGGGGAGAGATCGTTTTCAAGGCCGGCATGCAGCTGAAGCCTACGAACATCGCGCTGCTGGCGTCGCTCGGCCTCACCGAAGTAGAGGTTTACGACAGGCCCAGGGTCCTCATCATCCCGACTGGCGACGAGCTCGTCGAAAGAGGCAAAGAGGCCGGACCGGGGAAGATCAACGAGAGCAACGGCCTCATGTGTCAGCTGCTGGTGAAGCGCTACGGTGGCAAGCCCGCGTTGTGGAATATCGTGCCCGATAACCTGGAAAAGCTGACAGAAGCGGTGAGGGCAGGACTGCGGTACGACCTGATCGTCACCACGGGGGGTACTTCGGTAGGAAAGCGGGACCTCATGCCCGGAATTGTGGCGTCTATGGGTAAGATCGTCGTCCACGGTGTCGGCATGAGGCCGGGACGGCCGGTCGGCATGGGGTATGTGGAAGAGGGCGATCGCCGGACGCCCATCGTCTTCCTCCCCGGCTTTCCGGACGCCTGCGCGGTGAGCGCCATGTTCTTCGTCTGCCCGGCCGTCAGAAAACTGGGCCGGTATCCCCCGATGCGGTATCCGACAGGCGCAGCGATCGTGGCGGGCGCCAGCCACATCGGCCACCGGAGCAGGTCGATCACTAAAGTGCGGGTGCAGGACGGTAGGGCGATGCCCGTGCCGACGGTCGGCCCCACACCACTGGAAGGTGAGTACACATACGTGATCACCCCCGAGAACGGAGAACATGGCGAGGGCGAGAAGGTCGAGCTGAAGTACTTCGAATGAGGGACCTTACCATAGCAAGAGCACGGAGGGCATGTAACTGCCCTTAATTTTATTACATTTTTTCAGATTATAGTACGATTTTTGCAACTGTTATCAGTTACTAGTCATGAAAAAGTAACAGTTATAAGTAACATTTATATATAGCCCTCAAATAACCCGTTACTTAACCTCCGCTTTTCGGCAGATCAATGCGGATGGAAGTCGAACAGTGATAGGCGGTATCATTAATCGGCGGTATGCGGTTTGCCGAAGTCAAAAGATTAGGAGGACAACAGATTGAGTAAACCAGAGTTAAAGTATGTGCCGACGACATGCCCCTATTGTGGCGTGGGCTGCGGCCTGAACCTCGTCGTCAGCGACGGTAAGCTCGTAGGTGTCGAGCCCTATAAGCGCAGCCCGGTGAATGAGGGCAAGCTCTGCCCCAAGGGCGCTACCTGCTGGGAGTTCGTCCACAGCCCCGACCGGCTGACCAAACCGCTGATCAAGAGGAATGGGAAGTTCGAGGAAGCCTCGTGGGACGAAGCCCTCGACCTCATCGTGAAGAAGTTCAGGGAAACCTCTGAGAAGTATGGCCCGAAAGGCATGGGCTTCCAGGTTTCCTGCCGCACCCCGAACGAGGACTGCTACATCATGCAGAAGTGGGCGAGGGTGGCTTTCAAGACTAACAACATCGACAATTGTGCCCGTATCTGTCACGGCCCGTCCGTAGCGGGACTGTCGCTGTCCTTCGGATCGGGAGCGGCCACGAACCCGTTCGAGGACGTCCTGAACTCCGACCTGATCATCATGTGGGGCTCGAACGCCGTCGAGGCACACCCGCTGGCGGCAAGGCGGGTAGTCCAGGCGAAGAAGAAGGGGATCCCCGTCATCGTATTCGACCCCCGGTATTCGCCCACGGCGAGGCTGGCGGACGAATGGGTCCAGTTCAACCCGTCCACACATATCGCTCTGATCAACTCCATGATGTACTGGATCATCAAGGAAGACAAGCACAACAAGGAGTTCATCGCAAAGCGGACCAAGGGCTTCGAGGACCTGAAGAAGACGGTCGAGAACTATGCCAATGTCGAGCACATCACGGGCGTGCCCACCGAGAAGGTCAGAGAGCTGGCGCTCAGGTATGCGGCGGCTAAGAACGCCGTCATCATCTACTGCCTCGGCATCACCGAGCTGACCACTGGCACGGACAACGTCCGCTCGCTGGGCAACCTGTCCATGCTCTGCGGCAACATCGGCAGGCCGGGCGTCGGTGTCAACCCGCTCAGGGGCCAGAACAACGTCCAGGGCGCCTGCGACATGGGCGCGTACCCGAACGTCTACTCCGGCTACCAGAAGTGTGAGGTCGCCGAAAACAGGGCAAAGATGGAGAAGGCCTGGGGCGTCACCGGGCTGCCGGACTGGTACGGCGCGACCCTGATCGAGCAGATCAAGCAGTGCGGCGACCAGATCAAGGCCATGTACATCCTCGGCCTGAACCCTGTCGTTACGTATCCGGACTCCAACCTCGTCATGAAGCAGCTTGAGAAGCTGGACTTCCTCGTCATCCAGGACATCTTCTGGACCGAGAGCTGCAAGTACGCCGACGTCGTGCTGCCCGGCGCTTGCTTCGCGGAAAAGGACGGCACCTTCACCAGCGGCGAGCGGCGCATCAACCGCGTCCGCAAGGCCGTAGAGCCCCCCGGAGAGGCGAAGGCAGACTGGGAGATCTTCGTCATGCTGGCGAAGAAGATGGGCCTCAAGGGCTTCGACTTCAAGTCTGCCAAGGATGTCTGGGACGACATGCGGGCCTGCACGCCCAACATGTTCGGCGCAACCTACGAGAGGATGGAGAAACCCGAGTCCGTCCACTGGCCCTGCCCGGCGCTCGACCACCCCGGCACCCCGATCCTGCACAAGGAGAAGTTTGCCTCGCCAGACGGACTGGGCACCTTCTTTGGCATCGAGTACCGCCCGCCCGCAGAGGTGGCCGACGGAGCCTATCCGTTCACCCTGATGACCGGCCGTCTCATCTTCCACTACCACAGCAGGACCCAGACAGGGCGCAGCCCGGTGCTGGACTACGAAGTGCCTGAGGCATATGTACAGATCAACACTCAGGACGCGAGGAGGCTGAACATCAAGGATGGCGAGAAGATCAGGCTGCTGAGCCGCCGCGGCGAAGTGGAGAGCCTGGCCCGCCTGACAGACGGCATCGCACCGGGCGTGCTGTACATGACCATGCACTTCGGCAACGGCGCTGTCAACAACCTCACCAACACGGCGCTGGACCCACTGTCCAAGATGCCGGAGCTGAAGCACTGTGCTGTCAAGATCGAGAAGATCACGGGGGTGAACTGAATGGTCCAGAAAGGTGATTTGCTCTACGCGTGGACCACAGACCTCGGCCTCGCGAAGAAGGCGGAGTGCGGCGGAGCAGTCTCCGGGCTGCTCAAGTTTGCGCTGGAGAGCAGGGCTGTCGAAGCGGTCCTCGCCGTAAAGAAGGGCGTAGACCTGTACGACGCCGTGCCGGCGCTGATCACCGACCCCGCGGAGATCGACCAGACGGCCGGATCGCTCCACTGCGGAACGCTCCTGCTCTCGAAGCTGATCAACAACTACGTGCCGGCTCTGAAGGGCAAGAAGGTGGGCATCGTCGTCAAGGGCTGCGACATGATGGGCCTGCTCGAGCTCGCGAAGCGGGGCCAGGTCAACCTGGACAACGTCCTCATGATCGGCGTGAACTGCGGCGGATCGGTCAGCCCGGTCCCGGCCCGGAAGATGATCGCCGAGAAGTACGGCGTCAGCCCGGATGACGTGGTGAAGGAAGAGATCGACAAGGGCCAGTTCATCATCCAGACCGCCGATGGAAACCACAAGGGAGTGTTCATGGACGAGCTGGAGGATTCCGGCTACGGCCGCAGGACCAACTGCCGCCGGTGCAAGGTGAAGATCCCCCGGCAGGCAGACCTCGCCTGCGGCAACTGGGGCGTCATCGGCGACAAGGCGGGCAAGGCCACCTTCATCGAGGTCTGCAGCGACAAAGGCGCAGACCTGGTGACGAAGGCGGCCGCGGCGAAGAAGATAATGGTAGAGCCGGCCAACCCAAAGGGCGTCGAAATCAGGGCCAAGGTCGAGAGCTCAATGCACAAGCTCGCGGACAAGTGGCGGATGAGGGACTTCAGCATGCTCTCCCCCCACCTCTGGAGAGACCTGGAAAAGGAGACCTCGCGGTGCACGAAATGCTATGCCTGCATAGACAAGTGCCCCGTATGCTTCCCGGCCGCGGACAGGCTCAAAAAGCCGTCCATCATGGTCCGCAGAGGCACCCTGCCAGTCGACCAGATGTTCCACCTCCGCCGCCTCGCGCACATCTCGGACTCCTGCATCAACTGCGGCCAGTGCGAGGAGTGCTGCCCGATGGAGATACCACTGGCGCTCTTCTCCCACGCGATCCGCACGGAGGAAGACAGCTTCTTCGAGCCGAAGCTGGGGAAATCGGAGTATAGCAATTAACTCTATGAAGCAACAATAGTACACCAGTAGCTTCAGACATATGGCGGGCTCTGCCCGCCACTTTTTTAATGCCTGCAAGGGCAGGCGATCCCACGAGAACGGGGAGAAGCCTTATCAGTATCACGGTAAACGCCTCTATTGCAGGAATCTTAATACTTGAGGGATGCAGGCATGCCCAATCTGGACTGGAAGGCGCTCTGGAAACAAGCTCAGCAGAACTCGCTGATGGATAAGTCGCAGCCGGACGAGGGAAAGTGGCTGTCGTTCTGGGATGCCGAAGCTCCGGCCTACCTGGAGAGAGTGAAAACTGAAGAGAACGTGTACGCAGGCATCGTGGACTACCTGCGGCGGGAGGGAGCGTTCCGGGAAAACGACTCGGTGCTGGACATCGCCAGCGGGCCCGGCACCTACACGCTGCAGTTCGCACCATTTGCCAAAATGGTAACTGCGCTGGACATCTCGGGCGGGATGCTGGCCGGGCTGAGGAATGAGGCAGACGCGAGAGGGCTGCGCAACATTCGGCCCGTCCAGGCAGCCTGGGGCGACTACCACGAGCCGGAGAAATACGATCTGGTCTTCACCGCCCTCTCCCCGGCAGTCACCGGCCCCGACGAGTTTCTCAAGATGGAGGAGTTTTCCACGCGCAGCTGCTGCTACATCACGACCGGGACGGAAGAGCAGTCCCGAACCAGGCACGATCTCTGGAGGGTCCTGGCAGGGGTGGAGAAGGGCAGGAAGGAGTTCAATATCACTTATCCCTTCAACTTGCTCGTGAGCATGGGCCGCAAGCCCAACGTCCGGTTCTTCGACTACCTGTCGGGCGAGCGGATGACCGTCGGGCAACTGACCGAGTACTACGCGAAGTTCTTCGGGAACTTCATGGAAATTGACGAGGAGAAGAGAGAGCGGATTGCTGCTTACATAGAGTCGATATCCTCCGGGGGCTACTGCGACAGCTGGAACAAGAAGTCGCTGGTGGCGCTCTACTGGGAAGTACCGGGCTGAACTCCGTGTAGCAGCCCGATCAGAGCGGCCACGCACGGTTCATTAGCTGGGTGCCTGGCAGAGTCATCCTCATGGCTTCTGTGATGAACTGGAACTGTGTGACGGGGACCATCGCCCGGAGAGGCGTGATATAGGTCGGATAGGAAGTCACGCCGGTGAAAGCCCTGTCAGTCGTGCTCCTGCCCACCGTATTCATCAGGAACCGCTCGAAGGCCGTCATGTTCTGAACCTTGCTCCGCTGGGCCTTGCCGGGGCCTGAAGGCCAGGAGAGCACAGCAGAGAAGGGCTTGTTCTGCTGGTGGTACAGCGGCTCGTCCGGCTTGATGATGTCGGGCGTCGGCGTAGCCGCAGGTCTGACACTTGCATTCGCAGAAGAGGCATTTTGCCTGGACGCGCTGGCGGATGAAACATTTGACTTTCCCGTAGTATAGCTATTGTTCAAGTACCCCATGCTGGCGTTCAGGCTGTTGTTGATCACGGGCTTGAAGTCGATACCACCCCGGGAACTATTTTCCGTAGTGGCGTTTGGGGCGGCGGGACTGTCCAGAACAGCGCCCACGCTTACTGGGGAAGCGGCCAGCATCAAGGTGTCGAAGGGGATCATCTGGGGGTAGATCATGCCGGAGCCGAAGAAAGTCCCGGTGACGAAGGGGTCCCCGATGACGGTGCCCATGAAGCCCGTTCCGATCCGGGCGGGCAGGATCAGGTCAGAAGTAGCGGTGGAAGTGAAATACCCCGTCTGGCTGCCGGCTACCGTGCCTGCCATAGTCTGGGCCAGGGTGATACCGCCTTCCGGCGTGCTGCCCAGCGCGAAGGCTTCCGTATCCGTAGCCACGTTGTCGGCGGCGTGAAACAGAGTCTGCCGGGTACTGGTGGAGTAGCTCTGGTTTTGCACGAGGAGGGGAGGATTGCTCCCCACCCACAGCTCAAACATGTCTTCGGTGTAAGCTAGCACCTGCACAGGTACCAGTGAAGTGATCAAGACGGTGAGCAGGAGAGCCAGGGCTACGCTTTTTACGACGTTAGAAAGAATTCTGCCATAAGCATCGCTCTCCCGGCATTTCATGTGACGCTACCTCAACACCTTCATTACCCAAACTATCACTGAGAGGCCAGAGTATTATAGGTTCACACGGTTTACTGCGGAGATACTGGCAGCCGGAGAGCCAAAATGTTCCCTGAGGCCATCGCTTATCGACAGGCGTAAATGATCTCATGCCGAATATTTCCTATAGTGGACAGCTTTCCGCTCTTCCTCCGAAATATCGTTTTTACCGATCGAAGGCCAGTTTCCAGTGGGGATTCGGGTGGCCGCGTGGTTCAAACTGGCACTTGTTACTGGCATAGTCATAGTAGCCCTGGCAGGACAGGCTGTAGCCCAGGGCGGGGATTCGGCTGGAAAAACTGGGACAACAGGGACAAAAGATACCTCTCCCGGCACCGGGGCGAAAAAAGCAGAAAGCAAGAGCGCTGGTGCCCCTGCGGCAGCTGGTAAAACCTCTGTAAGCGGCAAGGCTTCCAGCCCGGTAACGGCGCCCGTCACGGGCACCATGGGCAGCCTTTACACCGGCGGATGGTCGGGCCTCGGCGGAGGCTTCATCGGCGACTTCGGGCCGCAGTACAACACTTACCCCTGTGGCTTCGGCATGGAGAGCTGGAACGCCTTTGGGCCTCTGGGCATGTTCGGCCAGTACGGGATGTACGGCCCCTTCGGCATGTATGGGCCGGCCGGGCCCAGCTTCGGCAGCGGCCTCGGCTTCGGGGGGTTCGGGGCAGGCGACTCGTGGAGACTGTACAAGGGGTATAACATAGCGAGGGCAGCGGAGGCTCAGGCTTCTGCCGCGGCCGCTCCGAAAAGTGAGGGCGCCGGAAAGGCGCAGGCTCCGGCGTCATAGCCCGAGAACAGTTATGAACAGGAGGATACTATGCCTCGCTCATGATGGCAGTTAACGATTAATAGTCGCCTGTCGACGTTTTTTAAGGGAGAACCTAACTATGAAGGTAAGCGCACGAAACAAGCTGGCAGGCACTGTCAAGGAAGTTAGACTGGGAGCGGTCATGGCGATCGTCAAGGTCCAGGTCGGAGACAATATAGTTGAGGCTGCCATCACTAAAGACTCGGCCGAGGACCTGGGACTCAAAGCAGGCGATCAGGTCACGGCTATGATCAAGTCGACGTCAGTCATGATCATGAAGTAGTCCGCAAGTTACGATAATATATAGCATCGATAGACAAACGTTATCTATTTTTGAAGCGTACGTGCCAGTGAATGCCCGCGCCCAAGTTCACGCTGCCCGAGTTCACCGGCTCGCTGGCCGACCTCGGCACTATTATCCCGTTCATCCTCATCGCCGTCAGCGTGACCGGCATGAAGCTGGGGCCGATCCTGCTGGCCTTCGGGCTGTTCTACGTGGTATCCGGGCTGATCTACCGGCTGCCCGTCGCTGTAGAGCCGCTGAAGGCCGTCGGGGCCATCGCAGTCTCCTCGAGCCTCACCCAGGGGGAGATCGTGGGCGCCGGCATCTTCGTAGGCCTGTTCTTCCTGCTCCTTGGCGTTACCGGCCTCATCGATAAGATCGCGAAAGTGTTCCCGATCAGCCTCATCCGGGGCGTCCAGCTGGGGCTGGCGCTGGTGCTGCTGGTGAAGGGCGGCCAGTTCATCCTGGGCGACCCGTACCTGGGATTGCTCGCAGTCGGGCTCTTCGTCTTCGCCCGCTTCGTGAACCAGCGCCACAGCGATTTGAACTTCCCCGGGGCGCTGCTCGTCTTCATCATCGGCATCGCCTACGGTTTCTACGTCTTTGGAGTTCCGCCAGTGCAGCTCAGCATTCCCCTGGACATCTTCGTGCCCACGGCTGGCGACCTCGTCAGCGGCGCCTACAAGGCAGGCATCGCCCAGCTGCCGCTCACGCTGACCAACGCTGTCCTGGCCACCAGCCTGCTGGCCTCGGACCTGTTTAAGGAGAAGGTTTCGAACCGCAAGCTTTCGACCACCATCGGCGGCGCCTGTGTAGTCGCGCCCCTGCTGGGCGGCTTTCCCATGTGCCACGGCGCCGGGGGGATGGCGGCTCACTACCAGTTCGGGGCCCGTACCGGCGGGGCAGACATCATGATCGGGGTGCTGTTCATCGCCCTCTCCTTCGTGGCCACTTCCCCGATGCTCGCCCTGATACCGGCAGGGATCCTCGGCACGCTGCTGTTCTTCGCGGGAGTGGAAATGCTGAGAAACGCGGTGAGGACTGACCGGATGCTCGTCACTGCGGCGGCGGGCGTGGTGATGCTGCTGGTCGACCCGACCGTCGGCCTGGCAGCGGGTATTGTAATGTACGGACTGTCAAAACTATTCCGGCCTGACGGATGGGAATCTCCATGGCTTAAGCAAAAACGTTAAACATCTGGCGTAAGTAAATCGATATTTTTTTATAGCAGCCGGTACGACACCAGTTAAGATGACTCAGATGTACGGAAGCCTGGATGAGGCCATGAGCCGCTGCAAGGTAGACGAACGAGTACAGGGATACCTGCGTCGCTGCGTGGCATTCCACACGTTCCCCGCCGCCGGGCTGCTCATCGCGACGTTCATGGTCGACCTGGCCATGGAAAAGCTCGGCGCGAAGCCCGGTGAGAAGCTGTATGCTGTTTCTGAGACTCCCAAGTGCGCCCCGGACCCGCTGCAGGTACTGCTCGGCTGCACCATGGGCAACCACCGCCTCAGGATCATCAACACAGGCAGATACGCTATCACAGTCAACCGGTTTTCCGAGGGCACGACCGCGCCCGGCGTCCGGGTCTACGTAGACAAGGAGAAGGTCAGGAAGTACCCGACTCTGTACAGGTGGTACACTAACGACCCATCGTATAAAGGAGGGGTCTCCAATAGTATCCTGCTGGAGGAGATCCTCTGCGCAGGCCGGGACATCCTGTCATGGGAAAATGTGAAGGTGAAGTTCACCCCCAGGGAAAAGTGGAGCTCTGCCGTCTGCCAGAAATGCGGGGAAATGGTCCCGGAGCAGACTCTGGAGAACGGGCTGTGCAGAGGCTGCGGCAGTCAGGCGTACTACGAGAAAGCCGATAGCCCGGCTATCTGATGTTGACGTTCCCCTGCTCGTCCACCGAGACGTCGATCTCGCCCACTGTGACTCGGTGCTGGATGCGGTCCTGCGCCTCGGTCTTGAGCTTGACGACGATCATGGCCGAGTCGAGGGCGATCTTGATCTTTTTCCGGTCGGCCTCCTTGTAGACTAAAGGCGGCACGTCGTACAGATCGGTGCCAGGGGCCACGGTGATCCAGACAGGGGCCTCCATAGCCTTGAAAAACTTGAGCGTATTGCGCGCCTTCTCCACGTTTTTCAGGGCGGTGCTCTCGATGATGCAGATGTTGCCTCTCGTCGTCTTCAGCTGCCGGGCGATCTCCGCCTGAGTCATTCCCTTTTTCTTCATCCGCAGCACTTCGATCTGCTTCGAGGTAAGCAGCATATCCTTCTCATCCGCCCTCATTCAGGTCACCTGTTTAACACTTTTGTTAAAGCGACGGCAGATAATAAATCTTCTCCAGTCAGGACAATTTATTTTTATAATATTTAAATGTTCTATAAATTGCGTTGACGAACGTGTATAATGCTAATTATATAATATTTGTACACCTATTTGTTATCACATAATGTTAACATATTAAGCATACGTAATTTGTTGAGATAACTATTTAAGCTCGTTTTCGAGAACGACATTATGGACCCGGCTGCCGGAGGCCCTGGATGGAGCCGCAACCTCCGCCGGCGGATACGACAACCGGGCCATGATCGCATTAATCAACAGCTAACGTATGGAGTGTGTATGGAGTGATCTCCGAAAACATCGTAAAAAAAGACACGAGCGTCACTGACGGGAAAAAGATCACGTGTACTGATGTGACCTGCCCTGTCTGCGGCATGTCGTGCGACGATATCGTCATCGAGCTGACCGACGATAAGGTAGTAACCAAGAACGCCTGCCTGATGGGTGACGCCAAATTCCAGGAGCTGCGGAGCCACCACAGGATTACCAAGCCTCTGCTGCACGGCCAGGAGGCCGACTGGGACGCGGTGCTTGACTACACCGCAGAGATGCTGGTCAACGCGAAGAGGCCACTGTTATTCATGGGCAGCGAAACCTCCACCGAGGCCATGTCCGTGGGCATCGCGATGGCCGAGTACCTGGGCGCCCTCGTAGACGGCAACGCCACGATCTGCCACGGTCCGACAGTCATGGGCCTGCAGGACGCAGGCTGTGTTTCCGCCACCCTTGGCGAATGCAGGAACAGGGCTGATCTCAACATTTACTGGGGCTGTAACCCTGCTGACTCTCACCCGAGGCACATGAGCCGCCACTCCCACTACCAGAGAGGCTTCTGGACGGAGCAGGGCTTCAAGGGCCGCAAGATGATCGTCGTGGACCCGAGGAGGAGCCCGACCGCTGCGCAGGCTGACCTGCACATTCAGCTCAGGCCCGGCACCGACTACGAGTTCATGGACGCGCTCCTGACCATGATGAGGGGCCAGGAACCCCACGAGTCGACCTACGAGACCACTGGCATCCCGAGGGAGCAGTTCGTACAGTTCATCGACATGATCAAGGCCTGCAAGTTCGGCGTGATCTGGGTCGGACTGGGCATCGCCAGCAGCCACGGCAAGCACTACAATGCCTCAATCGCAATGCGTGTGACCCAGGAGTGCAACAAGATCACCAAGTTCGTCATCTCGGCTAACAGAGGCCACTGCAACGTCGCCGGCTTCAACCAGGTACTGTCCTGGCAGCACGGCTTCCCGTTCGCAGTAGACTTCTCGAGAGGCATCCCCCGGTACCAGCCCGGCGAGTATTCGACGGTCGACGCCCTTTACAGGGGCGAGGTCGACGCAGTGCTCTGCATGTGCGCAGACCTGGGTGGCCACCTGCCCAAGAAGGCAGTCGAGCGCCTGGCTGAGATCCCCGTGGCATCCATCGAGATCGCTCCCGGGCCGATGCAGTTCGTCAGCGACGCCGTAATGCCCGGAGTGCTGGATGGCATGGAGTGCGAAGGCACCTTCTACCGCATGGATAACGTGCCCATCTACGCCCGCAGCTTTACGACTCCGCCGTTCGACTTCACCAGGTCCAACGAGGACACGCTCAGGCAGCTGTTCGAGAGGGTCAAGCAGAAGAAGGAAGCAAGGAGGCAGTAAGTTATGGCAATGGACGTCTTACTCAACACCGGTTCCACGGTCTACCAGGGAGCCATCATCAAGGGCGGCAACAAGTTCACCGACGGGTACACCAGAGAAGCCTCGTACTGCGAGATCAACCCCGAGGACTTCAAAGCCCTCGGCAGGCCCTGGTTCGTCAGGATCACCAACGAGTTCGGGGACAGCGTCGTGCTCCGGGCCAGGAAAGCTTCGTCCCAGCAGAAGGGCGAGGTCTGGGTCGTCCGCGGCGTGTGGGCGAACATCGTCGTGACCCCTGAAACGGAGAGCACAGGCAGCCCGAAGTACAAGAACCTGCCGGTCAAGATCGAGAAGTGCGACGGCCCGGTCCTGGATCCGGTCACCCTGATGCAGCAGGCATACTTCAAAGGCAACAAGGAGAAGGCCTGGAAATAGGCAGAAGTGTATGTTTATGCGCAGCCTGCAGAAGGAAGACGTCGAGTGCGTAACGCTGGAAGTAACAGCTAACGACTGCAGGCCGGCGCATCTGCATCTCTGCCCCGAAGCCTATATCCGCCTACTTTTTAACGGCCGCCTGATAGCGGCCGAAACGATATACCCGAAAGACCTCAGGGCATTTGCCACGGGCCTCCTCCTGGCCGAAAAGCTGCTGGTCACGCCGACAGATATCAAATCTCTCACCATCTCGGAGGACACCATTGCAGTCGAGGCCGATGCCAGTGCCGGGCTTCCATCGCGGGAAAGCATCGCAGATCAGGTCGACCTCACCGTGATTTACCGGGGATACCTGGCTCTCGAAGACTGCGCCAGGGTCTGCCAGGCCACCGGAGGAACGCACTGTTCACTACTGCTGACCGCATACGGAGGTATCGTCTCCTCGGCGGAAGACGTGAACCGCCTGGCGAGCCTGGACAAAGCCATCGGGAAAGCCGCGCTGGCAGGCTACAGCCTCGGAGACTGCATCCTCCTTTCCACGGGGCGCACCACAGAGGATATAGTCAGCCACGCCAGCGCTGTCGGCATCAAGGTGATCGCCGCCTGCGGAGCACCATCGTCGAGGGCCGTCAGGCATGCCCTGGACCACGACATCTGCCTTCTTGCCATCCCCGGGCCGCACCAGGTCATCATCTACAGCGGCAAGGAGCGCATCCGGGAAAGTGAGTGGATACACCCCTCGGAGCCGCAAGCCTTCGGCTTTCAGTGACACAGGCTGCCAGCTTATAGTAGCCGGACGTTACACGCTGGCTGCCGCCGTTATAGTAAACAAAAACAATTACTATCGTATGTACATGCAACTATAATAGTTAACTATTTATGTGACGCGGTGGCAGATATAATATCGAGTTACAGGAGGAAGAGCATGACAACTGCGGGAGGAGTGTTACAGGCTTTACAGGCCTCTCAAGGCCTGACGGAGCGCTTTGAGGTCACGGCGATCGAGAGAGGCAGCATCGTCCCGACATGCGCCGAAGTCTGCGTGGAGGATAGCGTCAACCTGCTGCTGAACGAGATACGTGTGGCCAGCCTCACCATGACGCCCGACGAGCTGGTTCCTTTTGCTTACGGCTATCTAGTCTGCGAAGGGCTGGTCAGGTCAGTCGCCGAGGTGCGGGACGTGGCCATCGAGGGCACTGACGTGAATGTGATCGTCGACTCTTTCAAGCCCGACGACGTGGATCTCTGGATGGAGATCCGCAGTTCCGGCTGCGTCGGGGTCAGGTCGTCGTGGCTCGACCTCGAAGAGCCGGTCAGGTCACAGCTGAAGCTTGACCTGCAGACGATCTTTTCCAGCGTGAGCACCGTCAACGAGCTGGCAGGCCTGTGGCGGCGGACGGGTGGCACGCACTGCAGCGCCATCTTCGACCCGCTGGGCGGGTTAGTATCTTACGCGGAGGACATCGGCCGGCACAACACCATCGACAAGGCAGTCGGAAAGGCCCTGCTGGACGGCCGCGATCTCTCTGAGTGTTTCCTGGTCACGACTGGCAGGGCGCCGGCAGGAATGGTAGCCAAGGTCTACAGGGCTGGCATGCCGGCCATGATCAGCAACACGGCGCCTCTGAGCACAGGCGTCGAGCTGGCGCGGCGGCTCAATATGACGCTGGCCGGCTTCGCCCGGCCGCCCAGAATGTACGTATACAGCGGCCCGGAACGAATTAAGGAAGCTTCGCAGTAGATGATCGTGATGACTGGAGACTTCGAGCGGATGGTGCCGCTGCAACGGGCGCTGGAATTGATAGGCCTAATGAGGGACCGCCTTTATCGCGCACTCGGGACAGAGGCGGTCGACACCACTATGTCGGCAGGCAGGCACCTTGCCGCTGACGCAATAGCCCGGGCGACCTCTCCGCCCTGCGACATCTGTACCATGGATGGCTATGCTATCGCCTCTCTGGATTCCTATCCTCTCAGGATTGTCAGGGCGGCCTATGCCGGCGAGGCGCAGGCGTCCATTAAGCCGGGCGAGGCAGCCTACGTGACGACCGGGGCAAAGCTGCCCGCGGGTGCACAGGCAGTCATGAAAGCGGAGGATGCCCGGATAGAAGGGCATCTCCTGTACGGGCCCCGCATCGAGCCGGGCACTTTCGTCCTCCGGCAGGGAGCCGATTTTAAAGAGGGAGAGGTGCTGATCCCGGCAGGCACTGTCATCACCCCTTCGATGGTCGGTGTGCTGCAGGCTGCTGCCATACCCTCGGTCAGAGTGTACCGCCCGGTATCCGTGGCGGTGATCACCACGGGCGACGAGATCGCCAGCGGCGACATCCGGGACACCAACGGCCCCATGATATGCGCGCTCCTGCGCTCATGGGGATGCATCCCCGGCCTCACAGGCGCAGTCCGGGACGATCCGGATCTGGTGCGGGAGACAATCAAAGCGGCAGCCGCCTCCCACGATCTGGTCATCACCGTAGGCGGCGTCTCCGCGGGGGCTAAAGACTACGTAAGAAAGGTCGCGGAAGAGGGCGAGATCTTGTTCCGGGGCGTGAGAATGAAGCCAGGCATGCCCTTCACCGCCGGGTACTACGCTGGAAAGCCGCTCCTCTCTCTACCCGGAAAGCCCGCCGGAAGCTATGCAGGAATGGAGATGTTCGTCAGGAGACTAGTACATGAGGCCCGGGATAGCCCCACCGTGAGCATGCCCCTGAGCAGCGACGTGTCCTTCGGCGCGACAGGCTTCGACTACGTGGTCTTCGTAGAGCTAAAAGACGGCTGCGCCAGGCCGATGGGCTACAACGGCTCATCGCTCGGGCTGTTCAAGGGCACAGAGTATATGACTTCTCTCATATCGGCAGCATCGAAGTCGCTGCTGTCCCAGGGCTACATCCTGGCCAGAAACGACCTGCATGCCGGGGAATGCGTGGACGTTAATCTATTGTAAAACAGTGCTACTGACAAATTTTTAAACCTATAACAGGGATAATCGTAAACAGTTGTCTCTGTGTGCCCGTGAACGTACACGAACGCTGCGCTGTGTCTTACTTGATTGCTTAGGCTCCCCAAGACAGCAAATCGAACGCTGCGCTGTGTCTTACTTGATTGCTTAGGCTCCCCAAGACAGCAAATCGAACGCTGCGCTGTGTCTTACTTGATTGCTTAGGCTCCCCAAGACAGCAAATCGAACGCTGCGCTGTGCTAATCCACGCAGATTCCACGGATTACGACTGATTCCACAGATTCCTCTGCTGAATCCACCGATTACTACACGATGGCACAGAAGGAATACGTAATACTATTAGATCACCTATAGCAATCATAAGAGTAATCGATCAAAATATTTTTTGTTTATCTGTGGAATCGGTCAGAATCATCAGATTCTGCGTCATCTGTGCTATCCATTAGAAATCTGTGGATTCTGTTTCAATCTGTGGCATCTGTGTGGTTTTGCACAGCGCAGCGTTCGTCTTGCTGTCTCACCGCACCCAAGTAATAGGTAACGCACAGTGCAGCGTTCGTCTTGCTGTCTCACCGCACCCAAGTAATAGGTAACGCACAGTGCAGCGTTCGACATGCTGTCACATCACGCAAGTGCAACAATACTAATGGATCAGATGACCTCTATATCGAAGATATCCTTGATATCGCATTCCATAATACCCTTATAGTCCTTCATGAACTTCCGGATCCTGAACACTATAGTCTTCTCAGAGTCGTAGATGGAGTACGAGTCGCTCTCCCGCAGCTTCGGGTTGAGGTTGTAGTATAGCCTCTTGTTCCCGAGCCTGGCCCCGGTGATCCCGATCAAGGAGTCGGATATGCAGGCATTCTTCCCGATCAGGATACAGACGCTGCTGTTCCTCAGGTCTTTCTTCAGCGTGAGCGTGGCAAACGCCGCCATCCTGACCGCCATCGCCAGGCCCTGGCACTCTTCGCCGTGGTAGTTGACCGCCTGCCGGATCAGGTCGTCCCGGTACTCCGCGGGCATCATCTTCTTGATCGACTGGTACCGGTCCCGCCTCGCCGCCGAGAACACGCAGTCCCACCCGGGCTCATACGGTTTAAGATCGATGACCGGGGTGCCGTTGATGGCATCTAAGTGAGAGACGGTCAACAGCCGGCCACGGACCTGAATCAGTCTCGCAGTAGTGATCGAAACAGGATTAGGCCGGACGGGAGTACGGATAGCGAACACGCCCCTCTTCGGCAGATCGACGGAATATTTCCTCGGCGTCACCTGCAGCGTGTCCCGCTCAGCCTTATCCAGCCAGCACACCACGAACAGGTGAGAGTTCTCCTCGATGCCCATCAGGCCTTCTTCGTATTCCCTGAAGACCTCGATCTCCGCCTCGACCCCCTGCAGAGGCATATCCTTCCGCTCCCGGACCGAAGAATGCACGATCCCGATCGGCTCAAGCTTAATCTCTTCCACTGGACCCACCCTCCGATACCGACGACATGGTATACAATAGCGTACCGATCGGTGATAAAATTTGCTATACAACTGCAAAAGTTTATTAAAAACGATAAACGGAACGGAGAATTGTTTAAAACAAACCACAACGGCACAACGACTTTTTAGAACCACAACGGCACAACGACACAACGTTTCTCAATCATATAATTGGATAATAAACCATTGGGTGTGTCCACTTATTTGCTATAAAGTTCTGACCGACCTCGTTGCGTCAAAAGGGTCGGTCAGAATTTCATAGCAAAATCCGGACACACTCACACTATTTCTGTAGGTCTTTGTGCCGTAGTGCCGTTGTGGTTACCAATCGCCGTGCCGTAGTGCCGTTGTGGTTACCAATCGCCGTGCCGTAGTGCCGTTGTGGTTACCAATCGCCGTGCCGTAGTGCCGTTGTGGTTACCAATCGCCGTGCCGTAGTGCCGTTGTGGTTACCAATCGCCGTGCCGTAGTGCCGTTGTGGTTACCAATCGCCGTGCCGTAGTGCCGTTGTGGTTAATAGTTCCTATGCTGCCACAATTGTTCTCGCCGGCTCGATTAGCTTTTCAGCCCGAAGTGCTTCTGCCTCCACCGGAGGGCCACGTTCACCAGAGCGATCATGACCGGCACCTCGATTAAAGGCCCGATGACGGCGGCGAAGGCCTGGCCGGAGGTGATGCCGAAGACGCCGACGGCGACGGCTATGGCGAGTTCGAAGTTGTTGCTGGCGGCGGTGAACGACAGCGTGCAGGACTGCCCGTACTCCACGTTCAGCTGTTTGGAGATGAAGAACGACACCACGAACATCACGATGAAGTAGATGATCAGGGGTATGGCAATTCTCACGACGTCGAACGGGTTGGTGATGATGAAGTGGCCCTGGAGGGAGAACATGACCACGATGGTGAACAGCAAAGCTACCAGGGTGATCGGGCTGATGGCCGGGATGAACTTTTTATCGTACCACTCGGCGCCCATCCTCGGCCTGACCAGTATCCGGGTAAAGAACCCGGCAACGAAGGGTATGCCGAGGTATATGGCGACCGATTCGGCCACCTGTATCACGGAGATGTCGACTACCATGCTCTGCATGCCTATCCAGGACGGGACAAGAGTGATGAGCACGTAAGCGTAGATAGAGTAGAAGAACACCTGGAACACCGAGTTCAGCGCCACCAGCGCGGCAGCGTACTCCTCGTCGCCGCAGGCGAGCTTGTTCCACACGATGACCATCGCGATGCACCGGGCTATGCCGATGAGGATGAGGCCGGCGGCATATTCAGGGAAGTCCCGGAGCAGCAGCGCCGCGAGGATGAACATGAGGGCAGGGCCGATGATCCAGTTCTGGGCCAGCGACAGCGCCATGACTTTGACGTTGCGGAAGACCTTGCCGATCTCCTCGTACTTGACCCTCGCCAGGGGCGGGTACATCATCACGATCAGGCCTATTGCGATGGGTATCGACGTGGTGCCCCACGACAGGCTGTTCAGGTAGTTAGCGAAGGCCGGGTAAAAATAGCCCAGCCCGACTCCCAGCGCCATGGCCAGGAAAATCCAGACTGTGAGGTACCTGTCCAGGAAAGAAAGCCTCGGTGTCACCGCTTCTGTCATGCTATATGCTCCTCAGTAACCCCTGCGCAGGATCGTCGTCAGCTCGTCAGCAAGGGGCATGCTCTGCTCTATTTTTCTGCAGGTTGCATCAATATCGTAAGTTATGCGTCTTATTTCCTGCGTTCTGGTCGCCGTGTCGAGCACCATGCACGACGCCCGCCAGTCCTTATCTCTCGGCTGCCCCACGCTGCCCGGGTTGAGCACAGTAGTTGTCGGAGCTTTCAGCACCGCTGGAAAGTGGGTGTGTCCCGTCAGCAGGTAGTCGCTGGTTATGCCTGCGGTATACTCGGCCAGCTTTTCGGGCGCGATGTCCGGGTACAGGTAGTCGAAGAAGGACTCGGGGCTGCCGTGCACCATCTTTAACTTCAGTCCGTCGATCTCCAGGTCCCGGCTCAGAGGCAGCCCCCGCAGGAACTCCATGTCGGCGTCGGAGAGGACCTTCCAGGTGTACTCCCGGGTGGCAACGGACAGGTGCTTGTACTTGTAGCCGCACCCGCAGTCGACCATGAAGCCGACCGCGTTGTCGTGGTTGCCCCGGATGACAGGCACGTCGTTCTTCCTTACCCAGTCGATGACAGCACCGGGGTCGGGCCCGTAGTCCACCAGGTCTCCCATGCAGACGGCCCGGTCATAGATGACGTTCCCGAGGACGGCGTTCAGGGCCTCGAGGTTTCCGTGAAGGTCAGAGATGAGCAGCAGTTTCATCACTATCAGTCCCGTGTCTCGCCCGGCTTCCGAAAGTACTATTCACACCCGACAGCAGTGCCAGTGAATATTCTCCCGGCTCCAGGTTTAGAATATATCATATGTAGTAAGGATAATATTTCAAGTTTTCTCGAATAATGGACTATAGCACCTCTGACCATTCCGTGGGCCCCAGGATGCTCTGGCCATACACCTGTGACCCTGGTGCGGGCCGATGCGATGACAGGTGCCGCTAGATTCTGCCCGACATTAGTTCAAAATAATTAAAAGTCGATTTTTCTGCCCGGTGACCGGTAATTATAATAATACTTTTTTTAACTTTATGACAAAAAAATATTCATCTGGTTGTCATGAAGAGCGCATGGAAGATGGGGCTGCTGGCGATCGCAGCCGGTATGCTAGTGATCGTAGTAGCGATAGCTTTTGGATTGGTGCAGGCGGGATATGTCACGCTAGCAGCTGACCAGCCGGCCGCTGCCGTAGTAGAATCAGTGGACGCCGGCAGCGGGCCCGGTATTGTGGAACTGCTGTACTTCCACAGGACGGATCGTTGTACCTCCTGCAATAACGCCGAGCAGTACGCCCGGGAGACACTCGATCAATACTATAAGGACGAGGTAGAGTCAGGTGAGATCTCTATCCGGAGCATCGACTACCAGCAGGATAAGGCGACGGCAGATAAGTATAACGTCAAGGTGCAGGGGCTGAAGATCAGGACGGCTGCGGGAGGCCAGGAAAACGTGAAAGACGTGCCGGAGATCTGGTCCTACGTCAGCGACAGGGACGCGTACGTAAAATACCTGAAGACAGTCATCGACAAAGAGCTGGGCCGGTAGTATGGATCTCTCAGCGCTCACCGCAGTCAGGGAATTTCCGCTGCTGTACGCGTTTGCCATCGGCCTGGTGACAGCGATAGGGCCCTGTCCGCTATCGGCGAACGTGACAGCGATAGCGTATGTATCTTCCAAATTTTTGAGCTCCAGGGATACAGTGCTGGCTGGCACGCTGTACACACTAGGGAGGGCGGCAACCTACGGTAGTATTGGGCTGCTCATCTACGCCTTCGGGTCGGCGGTGATGGACAGTGCACCAGTGCTGCAGGATTACGAAAAGATCATCCTAGGGCCGATACTGATCCTCGTAGGAGTCGTGATGCTGGAGCTGGTAAAGCCAAATATTTCCGTCGGCGACAGCCTCAAGGCGAAGTACGGGCTCGAGCTGTCGAAACGAGGAGTAGCCGGATCCTTTTTCCTCGGAGTCATTTTTGCACTGGCCTTTTGCCCATACACTGCAGTGATGTTCTTCGGGCTGCTGGTACCGCTCGCGCTGGAGTCGAGCTACGTCGGAGTCAGCTACCCGCTGCTGTTCGGCATCGGCACCGGCCTGCCCGTGCTGATCTTCGCCATACTGCTGGGAGTGAGCGCCACGTTCGCCCGGGCTTACGTCGCCAGGATCGTGAAAGTCGAGCCGTACGTGAGGAAAGTGCTCGGGGCAGGCTTCCTGCTGTACGGGCTGTACCTCACGATCACGTACCTGCTATCGATAGCCGGACTATCGTAGACGAAAACGCCGGGTAGTAAAATCATTTAGAATTTTTCATTTCAAAAAAATTCGAAAAGGATTATATACAAGGTATTTCCATAATATTAGAAATGTGATAGTATGGTGGAAAGCCTCGTTAACTTCGGGTTAACGCTTATCAATGTGGGTATTGCCGCCGTGTTCGAGTACATCTCGCTGCACGTACTCTTTTGCCTCGTTCCCGCGTTCTTCTTAGCCGGCGCCATAGCTGCGCTATTTTCTAAGGAGTCGGTGCTGAAGTTCTTAGGCCCCGACGCTAGCAAGGTCGTATCTTACGGCGTCGCCGCGGTCAGCGGCGTGCTGCTGGCGGTCTGCTCCTGTACGGTGCTGCCGCTGTTTACCGGCATCTACAAGCGTGGCGCAGGGATTGGGCCTGCGACGGCTTTCCTGTTCTCGGCGCCCGCCATCAACGTGCTGGCGATCGTCTACTCGGCCCAGCAGCTGGGCTACGACATCGGCATCGCGAGGGCGTTCTTTGCGGTGACGCTTTCAATCGTCATCGGGGCCATCATGGCCATACTGTTCCAGAAGAAGCTTACCGAAGAGCTGAAAGGCCAGAAGAAGATGCCGTTCGTCATGACCTCCCAGGACGGCGGCACCGAGAGCTTCAAGTACCGGACACCCCTGACTTTCCTGCTGCTGGTCGTCATCCTCGTGTTCGGAGGATGGGCTATCGACTGGCTGATAAAGGGGCCTGTACTCGCGGCCCTGGTCGCTGCTACTGCCTATACCTCGTATAAGTGGTACAGCAGAGCCGAGCTCTCGGCGTGGATGAACGAGACCTGGTTCCTGGTAAAGAAGATCTTCCCGCTGCTCATCGCAGGCGTGTTCTTCGCGGCCATCATCATCTACCTGATCCCCACGAGCTACATCCAGGCATTCGTAGGCGGCGACAGCCTGCCCTCCATTACCGTCGCTTCAGTCTCGGGTGCGCTAATGTACTTCTCGACGCTGACGGAGGTGCCCATCGTGGGGCTGCTGATGGCCGAAGGCATGGGCAAAGGTCCGGCGCTGGCAATGCTGCTGGCGGGCCCCGCGCTGAGCCTGCCGAGCATGATAGTCATCACCAGCATCATGGGCAAAAAGAGAGGCCTGACCTACATAGGGCTGGTCATCCTGATGGCCATCATATGCGGCGCCATCTTCGCCGCGATAATTTAATGACAGATAGTGTAAAAGCAGATAAGGTTAGGTGAAAGTGATGAAGCTTCAAGTATATGGCACAGGCTGCGCCAAGTGCAGCATGCTGGAGAAGGCGGCCAAAGATGCGGTAAAAGAGCTCGGCGTGAGCGCCGAGGTAGTTAAAGTCAGCGACATCGACGAGATCGTCGAGGCTGGCATCCTCGCCACACCCGGCTTAGCGGTGGACGGCGAGGTCAAGTCCATGGGCAGAGTGCCCTCTGGCGACGAGATCAAGAAGTGGATCAAAGCAAAGATGTGAGCGAGAGAGTGAAAGATGGCGATGGAAGGATGTGCTTGTAGCGTCAAGGACAAGACAGAGTGCTTTGACTGCACCAAATAGGAGAAGTAATGGAAGAGTTACCTGTAAACCCGTACCCGCTGACTGAGGCTGAAAAGGAAGCGCTGGAGAAGATCAAAGCTAAAAACAGTAAGGTAGCGGCAGAAGTATGCAAAGCTATCGCCGACCCTGTCAGGATCAAGATCCTCGAGGCGCTCCGGCAGCGGGAGCTTTGCGTCTGCGTGCTTGTGGACCTGACCGGGCTTCAGTACTCCACTTTGTCCTACCACCTGAAGCAGCTCAAGGATACCGGCCTGATCTCCTCGGACAAGGACGGCAGTTACCTGATTTACTCGCTGACTCCGAAGGGAAAGGTCATCCACAGTCTGCTTCCGGTCCTCGACGACCGATTCTGATCCTGCTTTACAGCGCATATACCATAGTAGAACACCTGCTAACAACCGTATTTACGGCTTAAACAAGCTCTAATACCCTTTTTGTAATCCTTTTTTTGGATATCCCAATAAATAACAAAATTATTAAGCTTAACACCGTGAAACGACCAAATATTAAACGATCAGCTGAATGAGTGTTGCTGTTTAAAGCAATCGGCTGATCGTTGACAGTGTGGGTGAATAGTATGGTGAAAATTGACTTAAGGAGCATATCAGTTCAGCTACTGGTATTCATTCTAATTGTGGCGATCGTGCCGGTCGTGATCCTGACGCTCGCCAACAACATGACGCTGACCGGAATAGAGTCCAGCGTATATAAGGATAAGATAGACGATTCGGCTGCCATCGCCGCCAAGACGATCGACGGAGTCGTCGTGGAAGACGGGCTCATCACAGACAAGATGGCCCTCGACCCCGGCCTGATCGCAGCCGTCAAAAAGGATGACAGAAAGGCGATCAAAGCCATAGTCGACAGGTATCAGAAAGACTACCCCGAGTTCAACATGGTAACAGTTACCAACACCGAGGCTGCCGTGCTGGCCAGGGCGTCGAACGACGTGAGCGGCGATAAGATGAGCGAAGTCGAAGTCGCGGCGGCGCTGAAGGGCACCAGGACGAACGAGATGGACCTCATTTCGGCGGCCGCGATTAAGAACAACGGCCTGGACAGCTACATAGCAGCCACCAAGACACAGGAAGGCCTGGGTATCGTCAGCTGCGTCCCGATCAAGGATGAGAGCGGAGCGATCATCGGCGCCCTGTACACCGCAGACCTGCAGAACAACCAGAACGAGCTGGTCGATCAGGTAGGCGAGGCGTCCGAGGGCTACTCGACGCTATTCCAGGGCGACGTCCGGGTCTGCACGAACCTGAAAGACGCCAGCGGAAACCGTATCGTGGGCACCAAATCCAGCCCCGAGGTAGCGGCCAGAGTCCTGGACAAAGGCGAGACGTTCGAGGACCTGCTGACGGTCAACGGCATTCCCATGATGGTCCGGTACGTGCCGGTCAAAAACGGCGAGGATAAGGTCGTCGGCATGCTCTTCGTGGGGTACGACATCCGTGCCATGCAGAGCCAGATCAACAACTCGAACATGAATGCGATCATTATAGGCGTGATCCTGACGATCGCATCGATCGGCGTGGGCTTCATCATTGTCAGGAGGATTACCGGGCCAATCAAGAGGCTGGTCAAGGCGGCCGACAGCGTGGCAGCAGGCAACCTCGACGCTTCTATGGAAACCGGAGCAAAGGGCGGCGAGGTAGGCCAGCTCACTGAGGCCATCACCAAGATGGTGGCTAACATCAAGGAGCGTATTGCCTTCAACGAGTCGATCCTGAAGGCGATCAACGATCCGATGTCGGTGTACGATAACGAGCGGAACATCACGTACATGAACGACGTGGCCGCGAAGGCGATCGGCGTGGACCCGAAGGCCGTCATCGGCAAGAAGTGCTACGATGTATATACCAGCCCTGCCTGCAGGACGAACTGCGCCGTGCTGGAGTGCTGGAAGAGGAAGGAGCCGGTCAACAACTTCGAAACGACCGTAAAGGCGGCCGACGGCAGCGAAGTCTGGATCAGGGGCAACGCTTCGCCCATCTACGACAACCACGGCAGGATCATCGGCGGCATGGAGCTCTTCAAGGACATCACCAGGGAGAGGGCCGACCAGCAGAAGATCAGGGAAGCCCAGAAGGAAGCCCAGGAGAAAGCAGTATACAGCGAGTCTATCCTCAAGTCGATCAAGGCGATCCACCTGGTGCTGAACTCGAAGTTCCAGATCGAGTACCTCAACGACGCCGCCGAGCAGTACCTCGGCACGAAGCTGGCCGAATGCAAGGATAAACCGATCTCGGACCTGGTCAGCCTGAAGGTCCGGCCAGACGCGCCCCGGTCGGTCCTGTCGACGGGACAGGACCTGATAGGCGTAGAAGACGTCATGGTGATCGTCAGAAGCGGCAAGGCGATACCTATCCGCCTCGACATGTCGGCGATGAGAGACCTGAGCGGCAAGATCATCGGGGTGAGCTTCATCGCCAATGACATCACCAGGCAGCAGGAAGCCCAGGAAAACCTGAAGGCCATTATCAGGACGGTCAACGACGTCGCCGGGCGGGTGGCCGCCGCGGCCCAGCACTCCAGCGAGGCGGCCGGCCAGGCCATGGTCTCCTCCCGGCAGATCAGCGAGAGCATCACCCAGATAGCGGCGGGCAGCCAGAGCCAGGCGAAAGAAGTCGAGAATATCAGCTCCCTCATCCAGACCATCTCGACCGACGCCAGGGACGTCTCGAAGGGCGCCCAGACGGCTTCGAATAAGATGAAGGAGGCCAGCGAGGCCACGAAGAAGGTCGACGAGGCCTCCAAGCTGGCCATGCACAAGATGGCGGACATCCGGGTTTCTGTGGACGACTCGGCGGCCATCATCAAGGACCTGGGCGAAAAATCGAAACAGATCGGCAAGATCGTCGACGTGATCAACAGCATCGCCAGCCAGACCAACCTCCTCGCATTAAACGCCGCCATCGAGGCGGCCAGGGCCGGGGAGGCGGGCAGAGGCTTCGCCGTCGTCGCGGAAGAAGTCCGCAAGCTGGCGGAAGACTCGGCTAAGTCCACAAGCCAGATCAGCGACTTGATCAGCCAGATCAGAGAACAGACTGACCGGGCGGTCATGTCCATGGACAAGGGCACTGCGGAGGTGGCCAGCGGCAGCGATGTGGTGGCGAAAGCCCTTAAGTCGGTGGAAGAGATCTCCCGGCTGGTCGACGAGGTGGCGGAAGTCGCCCTGAACGTCTCGACCGCGACAGAGAAGCAGGTGAGCAGCACCATGGAGATCGCCAGAGCCATCGAGCAGATCAGCGCCGTGGTCGAAGAGAGCGCCGCGTCGACGGAAGAGGTCAGCGCCTCCGCGGAGGAGAGCACCTCCACCATGGAGGAGACGGCCAACATCGCCCAGCAGGTGCTGAAGATGGCCGAAGAGCTCAAGACCGAAGTGAACAAGCTCAAGGTGGAGTGAAAGCTCCACCACTTTCTTTTTTTAACGGGTACTTAAAGCTCAGTCCGAGACCTCTTCCGAATCATTGCCATTCAGGATTTTCAATAGTGTAAGAAAATACTTAAGTAATGAGACGGAATATACTTGCCTACCAGGCGATAAGACGATGGCATCACCGGATTATTCAAATAAAGCCACAAGTAAGATGAGAGAGGGCTTAAATGCGATAAGGCAGATCAACGATTCCGTCAAGCTCCTGTCTCTCAACGCCCGGATAGAGGCGGCCAGAGCAGGCGCTTCCGGGAAGACATTCGCCGTGGTGGCGGAGGAAATGAAGACCCTCAGCGACAGGGTACAGGTTATCGCCGAGAAGCTCGATTCGGAGATCACCATTACGGAGCAGGAAATATCCGCCACGGAGACCCAGGCCAGGGGCAACAGGCTCAGCGACCTCGCATTCAACGCCATCGAGGTACTGGACCGTAACCTGTACGAGCGGACTGCCGACGTCAGGTGGTGGGCCACGGAGGCCGCGTTCGTCGATGCCTGCCGGTCATCCGGGGATGAACACAGACGCCGGGTTGCAGTAAGCCGGATGGGCGTCATCCTAAAAAACTACACCATCTACAAAGAGCTGATTCTGGCGGACGTAAATGGCAGGATCATCGCTAACGGTAAGCCAGACAGGTACAGCCTCTGCGATACGGACGTGTCGGGCAGATCATGGTTTCAGGGCGCCATGGCAACTTCGACAGGCAACGAGTACTTCGTCCAGGACGTAGAAAAATGCCCGCTCACGGGAGATTTGGCAGTCATCTACTCTGCTGCCGTCAGAGAGGGCGGGGAAACTTACGGTAAAGTGATCGGAGTGCTGGCGGTAGTCTTCGACTGGGCCCAGGCGGACTACATTGTGAAGAACGTAAGGCTATCCGAAGAAGAAAAGAAAAACTCCAGGATTTTACTGTTCAACAGGGATGGTTATGTGATTGCCTCCAGCGACGGAAAAGGCATCCTGGCCGAAAACGTCGCCGGCCTGGAAGGAGTCCGGCGGGCGTTGAAAGGCGAGAAGGGCTTCACCATCGAAACGGCGGACCGCAAGAAAATTATGGTAGCCTTCGCCCGGACACCGGGGTATGAGACATACCGGGGCCTTGGATGGGGCTGTGCGATCTTAAGCCCCACCTGATTCGCTACTAAATTTTTAAGGTGTTAACTTACTGTGGTTAAGCAGCCATGCCCGGACACCTGCGATAATGAGAATATCGCGACCACGATGGCGCTCCACTTGTGCTATCATTTCTGATACTATACTAGAAAATTATATAACGGCAGACTCCTAGACTTCAATATATTGAGGTACAGGCGTTTAAAACCGACATGGCTCCCGATTATGGCGGGCGTCCGCGCGGTTTATCGCCGGGTATCATGGTAAGACCGCCAGTAGCTGGCGGCACCATTATGGATGGTGTGTGGTATGACCCGGATAGTTCCAGGTGTGGAGATTCAGGTAATCAAGGAGATCGTGCCCCAGCAGCTCAACCCGTCAGGGGTCGTAGCTATGATCGGCACGACCGAGAAGGGTGAGCCTCTGGTGCCCACCCCGGTGAGCAGCTATGCAGAGTTCGCCGACAAATTCGGCGCGAGCGACAAGTTCTCAGTCACGAAGGACGTCAGGCAGGCCTTCCAGAATGGCGTTTTTCAGGTTTTCGTGGTGCCCATCGCCGGCAGGAACGGCACGAAAGCCAGCCTGCTTCTCAAAGACAGAAAGGGCAGGGACACCCTCCTGCTGACGTCTAAGTCCATGGGCGAAGACGGCAACGTCATCAGCGTCAAGGTCGAGGACGAGCCCGAGGGCGACGCGGTGAAGATCATGATCTCGGATGGTGCGAACATCGAGATCTACGACCGCATTGACATGGAGACCGTCGAGACGATCAACAGGAAGTCAGCGCTGGTTACCGCGCAGGATTTGAAGTCCTCGTCCAAGGCCCCGAACAACAACCCTGCCCCTGTTGAGGCCAGCCTCGCCGGCGGAGTCACCGGCGTCATCAGCAAGGAAGACTACGAGGCGGCCCTGGAGAAGCTCGAGGGCGAGCCGGACATCGACCTCGTGGTGGCCTGTGACGTCACCGACCCGGAGATCCACGCGCTGGTCGAGGCCCACTGCATGAAGATGAGCCTGGAGGCCCGGAACCGGATCGGCCTCGGCACCGTGGCGAGCGGCGAGAGCGTCAGGGACATCTGTGCCAGGACGAAGACGCTGGCCAGCGACAGGTTCGTCTTAGTCGCACCTTACGGATGCACAGGTGCAGTCGCAGGCCTGATCAGCAAGCTCAACTACTACGAGTCGCCCACCTTCAAGCCCGTCAGCGGTCTACCTAAGCTGGAGGCTAACTATACGCCGTCCGAGCAGATGGAGATGCTCAAAGCCGGCGTCCTGCCCCTGGAGGCACAGCGCGGCCGGGGCATCGTGGTAGTCAAGGGCATCTCGACCAGCAAGGAGCAGATCAGCGTGACCCGGGTGGCGGACCACGCAGTCCGCGGCGTCAAGAACATCTCAGACCTCTTCATCGGCACGCTGAACAACGAGAACGGCAGGATGGCCCTGAAGGGCAACATCACTGCGTTCCTGACCCAGATGGAGAGGGAGAACGCCATCGTGCCGAGCACCGATGGCAAGGAGCCGGCGTTCCTCCTGGACGTGTACAGCTCGGAGATGGACTTCGCGCAGGGTATCGTGCGAGTCAATCTCGCGGTGAGGCCGGTCAGGGCGATCGACTTCATCTACGCGACGATCAAGGTGGAGGCTTAGGGGGGGTAAATCATGGCGATCAACTTATATTCTTCTTCGGAAAGCACCGTCCAGGTGGGCGACGAAGTGATCGAGGGCGTCCAGTCCATCGACTACAAGGTGAACAGAAACATGAGCTACGTGTACTCGTTCAACTCGCACCTGCGGACGGGCGTCAACTACGGCAATAAGGTCGTGACGGGGACCATCAAGGTCAAGTCAGCCAGCAACAAGCTGGACAGCCTGGTCCACAAGGCAGACTACGCGAACCCGGTCAACATCGTGGTCTCGCTGAAGAAGGGAGAGACTACCAAAGCTCTCACCTTCACCAACGTCTTCATCGAGGACCGCACCTTCAGCATGGATGTGAACGGCGTGGGCCTGTCAGCGTACACGTTCAACGCCGAGGATATCCAGGGCGAGAGCTAAGCAGGGGCATCGGCTGAATGAAGAGGCTGACCAAGGAGGACATCCTGCGGGGGAAAGACCGCAGGGAGGCCGTTCACGTCGAAGGCTACGATGCTGAAGTAGTCATCCGGCCGCTCACCGACGGAGAGCTCAGCGAAGTCTTCGCCATCGCGGGCGCCGGGGAGCCGGGCAAACCCGACCCTTCCCGCAATTTCAGGGCGCTCCGGCTGGTGACATCCATGGGCATGGTGGAGCCGAAGCTGACCCCGGAGGAAGTCGCCGAGATGAAGTTCGGGGTGCCCGAGGCGATCGGCACCCGCATCCTCGAGCTCAGCGGCATCGTCCCCGGGGCGTCGGTAAAAAAAAAGAATAGAGATGGATAGGTTCGTCGAGTCGCCGGAAGGCCAGGAGCTGGCAGTCCTCTGTCTGGACTACGGCTACAAGCTGGCCGATCGGCCCGCGGACCTCACCAGGCCTCAGGTCAGCTTTTTAGTCGCAGCGCTGGTAGACAGGCTGGAAAAGGAAGCCGCAGTCAGGTCAGAGGAGGCCGGAGTGAACCGGATCATCTTCACCGACGACGACGTAGATACGGAATGACCATGGACGATCCCCGGAGAGACGCAGTGGAAGCCATCGACTCAGCCATAAGGGAGCCGGATGCAGTACAGCACTTTCTGGATATGGCCGACCAGATCCAGGCACAGCTGGAGGGCATGTCGGCGATGCTGGTTGAGTTCAGGCTCCCGGCGGTAGAAAATGAAGAGGAGGATGTCGAACCCTCTGAGCCGGGTGGAGCGCAGGATAGCCAGAGCGTGACTGTCAGCCTCAACCTGGCGCTGTCAACGATAGAGCAGATATTCAATACCCTCGAGCAAGGTGGCGATTTTTACACGGCCGGCAGCACACTTACCAGCGCGTACGGCAGCGCCAGTGTGTCGATAGCAGCGCCCGCCACTGAAGGCCATGAAATTAGCTCTGTTCTGGAAGACCTGAGGAAAGCGTCGGATGCCATCCGCACAATCGAGCAAGTGAGCGAGAGCGTGGTCCCGATAGCCGACAGCTCTGAGGCCGGGATGCATGCGCAGATACACTCTAATTCTAACGAAGCCGCCCCTGAAAGCCGGTTACCCGGGGCCGGGCCCGTTCAGGCGAGGAGAGAGGCGGTCCGCGCCGGAAGAACTCTGGACATACCGTCTTTCGTCCCCCGCAAAAAGGCGCTGGAAGAGGCGAGAGCAAGAGCCGAGGAGGCTGCTTCCATAGTGCCGGACAGCGCCGAGGCATATAACCAATCAGTCGCCATGTCCCGGGAAACGCTGGCCTCAGCACTGGCTCAGTCACAGCCCCGGGAGACCGTATCTGATCACCTGCAGTCGATCAGCAGGCTGACAGAACTGGCGTCCGGGACAAGTTCCGTAGCAGAGCAGATGGTCGAGGCAATCGAAATGGCGGGAGCAGAATCGATCATCCGGGACAGCATTTTTAGCACAGAGATATTGGATAATAGCCGTACCGCCAGTACGATCACCCGCGTGGACACGACGATCTACCATCCGGGCGGACACAGCTCGATCAATCTTATAGAACAGGTAGTCAGCCTGGGCGATGTCATGCACCAGCACCTCATGGAATCGCTATACTTGTCCGGCGTGACTGAAAATGGTACTATTTCCGATCGCTCTATCTTCAACTACGGCTCCACCCTCCCTGCAGGCCATGGTAGCATGGATATCAGGACATACGAAGCAATCCGAACCCCGATCGAGGTGTTCACTCAGATGGCTGACAGTGTGGTGGCCCGGATGACTTCGGCCGCCCCGCAGCTTGCGCCGGTCAGGAATGTCCCGAGGGGTCTGCTGCCGGCGATAGGCAGCGTTCAGGTGGCTCCGGCGGAGAAGGAGAAGCCGGTCTCGCACACGGCGAACTTCAACAACACGTTCAACATCACCGTCAATGTCAGCGGCGGGTCCGAGGAGGCGGAGATGAAGGAACTGGGCCGGAAGATCGGCCAGATCCTCTCTGAGGAGCTCAAAAGGTACGGAGGCATGTAAGTGAAGATCGAGCTGGACGGCATACCGCTCGCCACCACGGTCTACGGGGGCACGGGAGGGCAGCAGGAGGTCCGCAACATCCGGCGGATCACTACCACGGACAGGCGTAACGTGATGGCCTACGAAGTGCCGGGCATGGAGGGCAGCACCTTCCAGAACCTCGGCAGGAGCGCTGTGCTCATCTCCTTCGAAGGGCTGATCACGGGCAAGGGAGCTAAAGGCGTGCTGGAAAACATCAGGGCCAGGTACAAGGGCGGCACCCCCGTGTCGTTCAATTCGGATATCACCGGGGCGGCGGACGTCACTAAAGTGATCATACAGGAGCTGGTCATCACCGAGACCACAGAGCTGATCGATCACTTCGAGTACTCCATCGTGCTCCGGGAATTCAAGGAGCCTCCCCCGGAGCCGACCACGCCGCCCTCGCAGGATGAGGAAGCGGAGGAGTGGGCACAGGCGGAGGCGAAGAAGGCTGCCGACACGAAGAGCCAGGTGAAAGGCAGCGTGAAGGACGGGGATGGCAAGCCCGTCGCGGGAAAGGAAGTCATCATCGCCGGCATGTTCGGGGAGTACAGCGTCACCACGGACGAGAACGGAGACTACTACGTCGAGGAACTGCCACCGGGCCAGTACGAGGTCAGCGTCAACGACCCGGCATACGAGGGCATGACCCGGACTATTGAGGTAAGTGGCGAAGAGACCACCGGGCCGGCAGGCGAGGCTGGGCTGAGCGAAGAAGCCCGCCGGGCCGGGACTGCGGGTGGGGCAGGAGATGCCGGAGCCGGCGGCAAAGCCGCAAGATCGGACACGGCAGTCCTGGAAGAAGTGGTAGACGAAGAAGACGTTACCATACAGGCTACCGGAGGAATCCGATCTCTGAAAGCGGGCGAGTGAGCGAGAAATGCAGAAGCCGTCCTATAAGATCAAGCTCGGGTCTCAGACCATCGAGCCGTCCTCGGCCACGGACATCGTGGGCATCGAGGTAGACCTCGCTCTCGACGTCCCCATCGACATCTGTAAAATACTGGTGAATAACGGCCCGCTGATCGGTGCCGTGAAGAGGGGTGACGAAGTCTCGGTGGAGCTGGGCTTCGACGGCAGCAACACTAAAGTCTTCACCGGTGGCGTGGATTCGGTGGACCCCGCTGTTTCAGGGGCGACGATCACCTGCCTCAGCCTGGCGTCGCTGCTCGCCCGTAAACGCATCAACCAGGTCTACGAGAAGCAGGCGGCCGGCGCCATCGTAGAGGATATCGCCGGCAGAGCCGGCCTGGCGGTCAAGGAACCCGACGATGGCCTGAGCTTTCCCTCGTACGTGATCGACGACAGCAAGACCGCCTACCAGCACCTTCGGGAGCTGGCCGAACTATCGGGCTGCGATCTCTTCCTGAATGCCGAAGGCCACCTGATCTTTAAAAAGTACGAGGAGCAGAAGCCGATAACCCTCAGGTACGGCAGGGATATCGTCGACGTGAGCGTGCAGGAGACTAACCCCCGGGTATCCGGGGTGAGGGTGTTCGAAGAGAGCCCGGCGAGCTCGATGGGCGACGACACCTCCCACTGGCTCTCCAAGAAGACGATGGGCGGCTCGTGCGGGGACGAGGACGGGCACCTGATCACCAATCCTGCTATAAGGGACAAGGACACAGCCGACCAGGTGGCCCGGAACTACCTCGAGAAGCACGCCGTATCCCTGTCCGGCACCGTCAAGGCGATCGGGGTGCCAAAAGCCGGCCTGTGCAGCACGATCAGGATCAAGGAAGCCCCCGATGCCAGGATGAACGGGGACTTCAAGGTCGTCAGGGTCACCCACACTTTCGGGGGAGAGCGGGGCTTCATGTCAGCTATCGAGTGGGTCAGGCCCCCGAAGGTCTCGAAGTCCGAGCCTCCGGTAGTCGAGAAGCCTCCCGTACCGGCCCCGCCGAAGAAGCCGTCGTTCATGGAGGAGATGCTCCAGAAGGCCAGAGACGAGCTGGAGAGCGCCAGAGAAGCGCTGGTAGAGGCGCTGGACGCCGCGGAAAGCTCGCTGGATGAGATGCTCCGGAAGGTAAGCGAGGCCAGGACCGAGATCGACAGGATGGCCGATCAGCTCCTGAAAGAGGCAGACGCCGCCCACGAGCAGGCGCTGGCGGCAGCCAGGGAGCCTCTGTCCACGGCCGACGGGCTAAAAGAAGAGCTGGAAAAGCAGAAGGCGCAGATGCTCCGGGTGCTCGAGGAAGTCCTGCAGGAATACCAGGGCCTGCGGCAGATGGCAGCCGATCAGGTGGCAGAGTGCGAGCAGGACTACAACGAGATCAGGCTGCAGATTGCAGGGGAAGCTATCGAAAGTTCCTCCGAAGAATTGAAGAGAAAGCTGAAAGAGGCCGAGGGGCGGCTTACACAGGCAAGAGAAGAGCTCGAGAAGATCGATGACGAGATCGAGAAGGCTTCTGAGGAAGGCAAAAAGAAGATCGAGGATACCGCCCGGGAAGCCCAGGCTGAAATCGATGCCGCCAGAAAGACGGCTGAAGACATCATCGCCGCCGCGAACGAGGACTACTCCCGGGCGAGGAAGAAGGCGGACGACGCGAAGCGGGAGGCAAACGAGGCCATCGACAGCCTGAACAAAGCCTATGGCTCGGCAAGAGAGGCCGTGATGGAAGGCCGGAAGATGGCAGGGCTGGAGTGAGTCAATATGATCGACGATATCAAAGACCTGGGCAGGAGCGGAAAGGATGCACTGGACACGGCGAAGAAGCTGCAGGGGATGCCCGAAGCGAAGCTGTCGGAGCTCAAAAGCCAGACGCTCTCGCCCATCGAGGAAATGAAGAGGGCGATCGAGGCCGCAAAGCAGAAAGCCGAAGCCCCTGTCAGGATGCTCCAGCAGAAGCAGCAACAGCTGAAAGCCACCACCGAGGCGGCGCAGCAGAAGGCTGACGCAGCCCGGAAACTCCTGGAGCTGAAAGAGCTGGCAGGCCAGAGGGCGAAAAAAGACGGCATAGGCCTGATCTCCGACCAGAAGGCGCTGGCTATCAAGGCGAAAAACAGCGTGCAGGACCGGGCTTCCGAGGTCAGGGCGAAAGGCGACGCAGTCATGTCGCTGATCCAGAAGATCGAGGCGCAGGCCAGGGGAGAGGTCAAGTGAACAGCATTGAGATCATCCAGAAAGTAGCCGGCAATGAGCTACGCAAACTCCGGACTATCGAGCTGGGCATCGTGACCTCGGTCTTCTCCCATGCCGACAGCGGCGATCGGGATAACTACGCGTGTAACGTGATGCTGAAAACGACCGAGCTGGAGCTGCGGAACGTGCCCGTAGCTACTCAGATCGTAGGCCTGGCCTGCGCCCCGAAGGCCGGCGACCTGGTCTTGCTGGCCTTCGTCAACGGCAGCATCCACGCTCCCATCGTGATCGGCCGGCTGTACAATTCGGAGGACCGGCCGCCACTCAACAACACGGGCGAGATTGTCTTCGAGCAGCGGGGAGACGAGGACAGCAGCCTGCGCAGGCTCTACCTGAAGTTCCCCGGCGGCACCGAGGTCACCATCAAGGACGACCAGGTAGACATATCGCTCGGGGGCTCGAAGCTGACGATCGAGAAGGACGGTGACGTGGTAGTCGAGGCCGGAGGCGACGTGAGGATCAGGTCCGGCGGGGACACGACCATCGAGGCCGGAGGCGACCTGAATCTGAAGGGCTCGGGCACCGTTAACATCAAGGGCAGCATGGTGAACATCAACTGAGGTGTGATGATGGGACAGCCGGCGGCGAAACAGGGAGACCAGATAGTGGCGACGGACACGCATATAGTCATGATCCCGTCGCCGGGAGGCCCGGTGCCTACCCCGCTGCCGCACCCGTTCACAGGCACCATCGGGGGAGGCCTGAGCTCCGACGTCAAGATCATGGGCATGCCTGCCGCCACAGTGGACAGCACTGCGGACAACCTGCCCCCGCACATACCGCAGGGAGGCTCGTTCCAGACGCCTCCGTCTAACAAGGGCAAGATCATCCTGGGGAGCGCGACCGTGATGATCAACGGCAAGCCTGCAGCCCGCAACGGCGATACCGCGACCACGTGCAACGACCCCGCCGATCAGCCGGTGGGTAAGGTCGTGGCATCGGGGACCGTGATGATAGGATAGGTAGGTAGGTTAGTAAGTAAAGATTGAGTGAGTGGAGGGGAACTGAGACATGGACGAAGATCTGTATGGGAGCGATCTGAAGCTCCTGGTAGAGACCGGCGAGTACGCCGGCATAGGAGTGGACCTGACGGTGAGCCGGAAAGGGGAGCTGACAACGGTGTCCGGGATGGAGAACCTGGGGCAGGCTCTGCTGCACCGGCTGCTGACGAGAAAGGGGGAGCTTGCCGACCTGGGACACCCGGCCTACGGCTCCCGGCTCCACGAGCTGATCGGCGAGCCCAACACTGCTGATACGAGAGAGCTGATTCGAATGTATGCCAAGGAGTGCATCATGACAGAGCCCCGGGTCCGGGACATCGTGAGCATCAAGGTCAACACCTACAAGGATAACCCCGGCGCCGTCATCCTCGACGTGGTAGTAGCGCCCATCGGCAGCACCGTTCCCCTCAACCTCGTGTTCCCCTACTTCCTGGAGGTGGCGTGATGACCTTCGTCCGAAAAGAATACCGCCAGATTACCGATTCCATGCTCAGCCAGATCACCAGAGGGGTGATCGAAGAAAAGTTCGAGCACACGGCCGGGCGCACCAAGTACAGGCTCGCATATCCCGATGTCGTGGACATTCTCAGGGTGGAAGGCACGCTG
Source organism: Methanocella arvoryzae MRE50 (assembly GCF_000063445.1). Taxonomy (NCBI): domain Archaea; kingdom Methanobacteriati; phylum Methanobacteriota; class Methanomicrobia; order Methanocellales; family Methanocellaceae; genus Methanocella; species Methanocella arvoryzae. The sequence goes on along the minus strand of NC_009464.1, from coordinate 1,345,171 downwards.
AAAAGCAGCCCGTTCACCTTCCGCAAGGGCACCGACTACCGGCTGAGCGGCAGCATGATCGAGTGGCTCCGGGACGGGGAGAAGCCAGCCTCGAAGACGACCTTCACCGTCTTCTACAGGATAGACGTGCCCATGGGCATCACAGACGTGAATCCCGGCAGCGTCGCCCGCACACTGATCGAGTCCATCGCCCTGGAGATGGATTACCTGAACGCCCAGATGCGCCAGGTGTACGACTCGGGCTTCATCGACACCGCCACCGGCAAGTCGCTGGACCTGGTCGTCTCCATCCTGGGCATCTCCCGCAAGATGGCCGGCTACGCCTCGGGCGAGGTCACCTTCGGCCGCAAGCGCGAGCCTGCCGAAGTGTCCGTGTCGAGAGAGGCCCACGTCTACGACGGCAAGAGCCGGTACGAGCTCAAGAACAGCCTGGTCAAGGGCGTCAAAGCGGCAGAGGGCACCACTGACGGAGGAAAGGCAGCCTATGCCCAGGGCAGGGACTTCGAGGTCCGTAACGGCGCCATCCTCTGGCTTCCGGGGGGTAAAAAGCCCGACCTTAACACAGTCTTCTACGTAGACTATTCGGCCTACGAGAAGATCGTCATCCCGCTGGACACCAGGGTCTCTACCTATTCCCGAAGGGCGGAGAACGTCAAGGTCTTCCGTACTGTCCGGGAAGTCACCCTGGCGAAAAACCCGGATGGGCGGTGGGAAGCCGACGTGCCGGTCATGGCGCTGGTGCCGGGCAAGGAAGGCAACGTCTTTGCGGGCAGCATCAACATCATGCCCAGGCCCGTCACGGGCATCGAGTACGTGATAAATAAGAAGGACATCCTGAACGGCACAGACGTGGAAACTGATTCCGAGCTGCGCGACAGGGGCAGAAGGGCGCTGGAAGTTGCGGGCAAGGCCACCCTCAGGTCGCTGAAGTCAGCGGTGGAAGGGGTGGACGGGGTAGTCGGCGAGGTCGTGGTTATCGACCAGCCGGACGGAGTGCCGGGAGTCATGCAGATCATAGCCAGCGGTGGCGATGACGAGGAGATCGCCCGGGTCATCGACGAGACCAGGGCCGCCGGCATCCTCGTGGAATTCAAGCGGCCTTCTCTGACGCCGCTGGACCTTAAGCTCACACTGGTCGTTCGCCAGGATCTGGACAGAAGCGAAGTCAGGGATAAGGCTGACCGGCAGATCAGGGAGTACGTGGGCAGGATCAACATCGGAGAGCCGGTGCTGATCAGCGGCATCATCAGGGCGGCGCTGGCAGTGGAAGGCGTGAGGGACGCGAGGGGCGTCACCATCAACGACAGGAGCGAGAACGCAGAAGTCCGGTCTGACGAGAAGTGCGAGCTCAGAACGCTGGAGATCTACGTGGAGGACTGAGGGGAAATGGGGAGAGCGGATAAGATAGTGGCCCGGCTGCCCCACTTCTACCGGGGCTGGGATAAGAGTTCCGCCGTCAGGACGCTGGCCGAAGGCGTGGGCATGCAGATGGACGAGGCGGAGAAAGACCTGGCCAGGATCATGCGCTCTCACTGGGTAGACACGGCGAGCGGCGAGGAACTCGATCGGATGGGCCAGCTGTTCAGCGTACGCCGGAAGGATGGCGAGCCGGACAGGGAGTTCAGAGGCCGCCTCAAAGCTGCCATCATCAGCTATAAAGGCGGAGGCACCACCGGGTCGATCTGTATGCTGGTCCGCATCACTCTGGGCCTGCCCCCAGAAACGCCCGTCACGATCGAGGAGAACCCGGCAGTGTCCATGAGAAAGGAGTGGAAGGTACGGGCAGGCATGGAGTGGACTGTCAACCCCGTGAGCGTAGAGGATGCCGTCCCTGAGATCACCATAACGGTGAACACCGAGGGCGCCAGAATCTCGGACCCGACTCTCGCCAACCTGACGACGGGTGAGTCGATCACGTTCAAAGGGGACATGGCCTTCGGGGACACGCTGGTCATCTCTGCCGGAAAGGCGACCCTCAACGGCAGCGACGTGACTCCCCGGATGTCGACGGCAGGCGTTCCGGCGCTGCCCCGGAGAAGATCGAAGTGGAGGTACACCGAAGCGGTGGGCGCTAACGTGGGCGCCTTCGACGAGGCGAGGTTCGACCAGTCTGTCTTCGCCATCGACATATCGTCCACGGTGACGATGGAATGGACTGCGAGGAGGCCGGCCACATTCGTGGTGAACGTGCCCCGGCCGTACCTGGACAGGGCAGGCATCTCTGCACGGTATCTGCAGGACCTGATCGACGGAGTCAAAGCCTGCGGAGTCAGGGCCGAGATAAAGGTTGTATGACAAGGAAGGAATGTAAGGTGGTATCATGGCGATTGAACTGAACTACAAGAAGCCGGGCGACCTGATCAGGTCGGACGAGTGGAACCAGATGCTGGATGAGCTGGCCAGCCTGCGCAGCTACATCGACAACATGACGAGGAGCGTGACGCTGACCTCGCTGTCGAGCCCCGTCGGGGCTTCCTGCGGGCTGGGCGGCGGCGTGCCGGACGAGTTCAACTATGGCACGGAGGTCATGGGCCTCATCACCAGGCAGTACTACGCGGGTAAAACTGAGGCCGGCGACATCTGCCGGTTCGGGCTGAACGACCACGCGGATACGATCTCTTACTGGTCGGGCGCCGCCTCCGGGGATAAGGAAGCGCTGTCGATCCTCATCGAGTACGTAGATGGCACTGTGTACGAGGCGAAAGACCTGTTTGTGCACGAGTGGTCCAGCCTCCGGCCCAAAGGCCAGAAAACCCCGTACGTCGAATACCTTCAGTCGCCTAATCAGCGCCTCTGGTACCGGTACGTGCTGGTCAATCCCAGCCCCGACTCGGAGATCAGGTATATCACGTTCAGGGATACGAGCAACGACTGTGCGGTAAAGGTCGCCAACGTGCTCCACTACGTGACCAGGGTACGGCAGCTCAACGTCAGGAAGTGAGGCGGACAGGCGATGATCGGGGAGATTGACGAAGCGCTGCTCGATACGCTGCGGAAGGCGGAGGTTCTGCCCGGCGAGAAGATCACCGCTGGGCTCTCAGGTACTCCAGAAGACAGATCGCTTGCTCTGGCCGGCAGAGGCCTGATAGTAGAAGAGCAGGGTATCGGCAACTCCCGCACGATCAAAAAGGAACAGGTAGCAGACATGTTCGACTGTGACGGCTCCAGAAAAGAGTTCGCATTATCGCAGGCGCCAGTCAAGCCCCTCCTCAGCGTGGAATCGCCGCCGGGCAGCCCCAGGAACGAGCCCGCGGACTATACTGTCGACTACGTCAGGGGCACGGTCACCTTCAGGGCTCCGCCAGAGAAGGCCAAAGACGGGCTCATAGTCCGCTATAACATCGCCAGAGCCACCGGAGAGGTCATACTCCTCAAGCTGAAGCTCGAATACGCTTTCTACGCCACCGCCAGCGACGCGGCGGAGAGAAACCGGATACTCCTCGCCACCATCGACACCCTGTACAGGGAAAAGGAAGCCCTGATCAAAGCAGGCATCGAAGAGCTCCGGATACGCAAAGCATGTCAGCTCCAGGACAGCGAAGGCAGGTACACCGATACTTCCGTGCTGGAATGCGACGCGTGGACCACCCGTCGCATAGAGCTGCCTCCAGGCACCGCCATGGGCAAGATCGAGGTTTCGCAGAGCAAAAAGTAAGAAAAGACAGGGGGACTGTTAAGCCCCCCACGCATTTTTATCACTGTTTATCCGGCTGTCTGGCGCCGCAGTGGTGGCAGAACCTGGCCGCTTCGGGTATGACGGTGCTACAGGCGGAGCACTGCTTTACGTCCGTACCTGACGGAGGCGTCCGGCCGCATTTGGGGCACTGGGAGGCTTCGAGGGACATGGGGGTGCCGCAGTGCATGCAGAACCGCTTGGGCATGCCCTTGAAGATCACTTTGCCTTCGCCGTGCATGTTGCCGAGGGTCGCCACGATGACGGCAGTGCCGCTCACCTCGCCTGCAGTAATATTTGTGCTCGCCGACTGAGTCCTCGCGGGCATCTGCAGCGCCGGAGCGATGGTGCCGAGGGTGGAGTTCAGAGTGATGGTCTTGTCTTCGAGCGGCGCTACAACGTTGCCCTTGCCGTCCATGATCATCACCGTGACGGCGGCCGAGGAAGCCCCGTCTGCCGGGATCGTACCGGGCTGCACAGTGATGTCCAGGCTGCCCTGCTCGACCGTGAAGTCCAGCTTCGTGACCGCCATCTTGCCACCTGCCCGGGTGGTCAGGGTCACCGGGCCGAACTCCTTCGACGAAAGGAGATCTGCGTCCACGTGGTCCTTGCCCTGGGGGATGACGGTGTTCTTGATCGTGCCGGCCGTAGTTTCAAACTCCACGTCGGTGTCCCGGCTCATCGTCTTCACCATGCCCAGGCCGTTGACGAACTGCACCCGCACCGGCACCTTAGATGATCCGTCCGCCGGAACCTTCGTCTTCTTCGGCACCACCTGGAGGCTCGACTTCAGCCACAGGAACAACGCTACGGCTGCCAGTATCAGGAGTAAGACTGCACCGATGGCTATGTAGATGCCGTAATCTGCCAGGATTGAAGCGTCGGTGCCGGGAGTTACTACGACCGGCGGAGGAGTAGGCGTTCCCTGATCAGGGGTAGGAGTGGGAGTGGGAGTGGGAGTCTGGGTCACTGGCGCGGCTGAGACCACGAGGCTCTGAGTGCCGGAGTCATCCTTGACGTTGCCGGGGTTGCCGGGGCTAAGAAATGTCTTGTAGGCCTGGGCAGTGATCGTGTAAGAGCCGGGGGCGTTACTAGTGAAGTCAGCCTTTGCCTCTCCCTTGTTCATTCTACCCACGATGGCGACAGATGAGGTGGTGGAGGCCGCCGGATCGAACGTCCCTGTGGCTGGGGAACAGGTGAACTCGACCGGGACGCCCGTGGCCGGTGTGCCGTTGGCAGCCCAGGTCACCTTAGCGGTCACCATAGCGTGCCCGCCTGCCGCAATCGAAGTCTGGTTCACCGTTACAGTGACGTTATAGCTGTTACTGGTTATCTGGTAAATGTCCGGATTGACTAAGATGTTCTTGGTTGGCTGCAAGGCATACGGCAGCGTAGAACTAACGTTTGCGGCGCTGGCTACGGGCACCAGCAGCAGGATTGCCATAAAGAAAACTACCAGGGCTGACAGAGCCCTGTGACTGCGATTAAACCCACGCATAGATCATACCCCGCCGGACGGCTTTTACCGCATGCGTCCGGCTATTAGAAGCTTACTGGAAGAACGTATAAAAATGTTTCTTATATGACCAGAGCATCAGCTGCGATGCCAAATGAGAACCAGTGGCATGACGAGGCACTGGCAGCGGGACTGTCTGGCATACTTATCAATGGCCGGTGGAGGTATTCCCGCATCCGGTTACCGGGCCGAGGGCGATTTACGGATACGGAGCCAGAGTAACTATATTCACAGGGGCGGTGGGCTGGACAGAGGTGGGGAAAGCCTGCCCGGACCCCTGTGATAATGAGAAGATCGCGATCGCAATGACGCAGATGGCGATGACGGCGATGATAGCTCCCGCTATCAGTAGCTTATTCTGCATAATCTCACAAACCAGAGGCGTTCCGCCCCGATGAATAAAATGGCAAAAGAGTATTTAAGGTTTCTATCACAATCCGTTAATTCACGAGCTTTCAAGCTCCTCGTCAGGCATTTGATGTGCCTCTTCAGCCTTCGCCTTGCGGAGCTTCCTGAAGCTGTCGATGAGGACCGAGCTGTCCCGGATGGCAGTGATGGACTTCCCGAGCAGGCTTTCATCGACGCGGAGCAGTCCCTCGCCGGGTTCGCCCACGCTGATCGCCAGCTCCAGGTAGCCGAGGGCAATCTGGTTGAGGTTGAGCAGATCGTGCTCCAGCCTATCATAGCAGATATCGGAAGATAGCTCAGCTCCCATCCCGGCGGGAAGGTTTACAGCGATAGCCCCGGCTACACATTGCTTCGACTTCACAGAATCACTCACCCGGCGTATTATGCCTTGATTAATAGAAATGAGTGAGTGGTATATAAGCATTATATCATAATCTGTTAATCTAGGTGCGGATAAGGGGAAGGACGTTTATTATGTGCCGGAGGAGATGAACGGCTGATCATGAGAAACCTGCGATAGGAACGATAATAAAAAATCTTCAGTCACCTATTCCAACGACTCGTCTCCGTCGTTGAACTCGCTATCTATGTGCGAGCCATCGCAGAATGGCTTATTGCCGGATCGTCCACACCTGCACAAGGTCACCCGGTTCCGGGTCTCGTATTTTCTGCCGTCCGCAGACTCCAGAGATACGCCGCCTTTAAGCCATATCGGCCCGCTTACCCCGGCATCAGGGTCCTCGACCAGGCTAACGGAGGGCTCGAAGAGGGGTTCGACCGGCTTCTCGGCCTTTTTATCCCAGATCACCAGCCGTCCCGAGGGACACTGGCCTGCGATCTTTTCCGCGAGCGCCCGGGACTTCTCGTCTTTCACCTTTGGGACCAGGTCCCAGATGCCTCCCGCCTGGTGGCAGAAGCGGGCGCTGGCGCACAGGTCGGGGGCGTCGAGCAGGGCGATGTCCTTCCCCGAGATAACGTCGGCCTGGTCTACGAACTTCTTGTGGCTGGCCGTCTCCGTGCCGTCGAAGCCCGTCCGGGCATGCATACCATCGCAGAACGGCTTGTGTTTCGACTCCCCGCACCGGCACAGCGCGTACACCTCCCGGTCGGGATATGTCTCGCCGGGCTGCCATTCGACCGGAGTACCATCCCCGTCGACGACTATGATCTCTTTAGCCAGCGGCAGCTTACCCTCTACGAGGTAAGGCCCGTTCTTTGCGATGGTCACTTTCCGACTCAAGTCTGGATTCCCCCACAAGATACTATGGATAACTCCTTTTGCGTGCCGAGCTAATATACTATCTGCAGAGGCGGACGAGCCCTGAAGGAACATTTATACACGATCCCAGTATTTTTTAGATTTTAATTAACGGATTGTGACATAATCTCTATATATAATTAAAAATTGTTTTTTATCTGCCGATTACCGGACAATGCCCATCACAGGCATACGAAGAGCCCGTAATTGACGGCATACAGGATTGTTTTACCCGCGTGAGCGGGGGTGTAGGAAGTGAAATTCGATAAGTTCGTGACAGGTATCCTTATACTAATCGTTGTTATGACTATTCTTGCCATTGCTGCAGTATACATCGCGCCTGCTAACAGCGTGAATGCTAACGTTTCTGCGACAGGAATTCCCACTGTGCTACCAACGGCAGAGCCCGGAACCCCGACGCCTGTAGTCGACGATTCGGCCTGAACCTGAGCGACACCTGCATGGTACAGGTGACCACATAAAACCCCGGTCCGGGAGGCTTGAGAGGTCAGGAGGTCAGAGAGAATATCTTTAAAAAATCCTCCCAAACCTTTCCACACTCCCAATCCTCCTCTCCTACCTCTCTTATCTCCCTAACCTCCCAGCTTGAAAATCCTCCCCGGCCTCCCGGGAACTCCCCGACCACCAGGACTCCAGACGTTAGTCAATACGGGTGCTACTTTACCCTATTATTGGCCCGGGGCAGGCCGGGAAATACTAAGGCAGATACGAGCAGAAGTACTTATCTCATCGTATACATACGATTATATAATTGAATATAAATAATTGTTATAGTCGCATGATATGCCATGTCCGAGGAAGGAAAATCGTACGAAGAGCTTGAGAGGGAAATAGCGAACCTGAAACGGCAGGTCTCCGAACTGCAAGATGCTGCCCATCGGCAAAAGGCGTCGGAGGAAGACCTGAAGCTGGACGAGGCGCGCCTCGAGGCGCTGCTGAGGCTGGGTCAGCTCGGTGACGCGTCCGAGCAGGACATAGCCAACTTCGCTCTGGAAGAATGCATAAGGCTGACCGGAAGCGAAATCGGCTGGATGGGCGCGCTGGACTACAAGAAGGGCGTGGTAAACCTGTACAACTATTCCAGCAAGACACTGCAGAGGTGTAATGTCCTGGGTATGCCTCACTCCTACGTCCTGGAAAGCGGTGGCATCTGGGCAGAGCCGATCCGGCAGCGTAAGGCGATCATCCTCAACGACTTCGCGGCACCTCACCCGGCAAAAAAAGGCTTTCCTCCAGGCCATCTCCAGCTGAAGAACTTCCTGGCCGTGCCCGTCTTCGACGACAACTCCGTGGTAGCCCTGGCTGAAGTCGCTAACAAGGACGGGGACTACAACCACTCTGACGCCCGGCAGCTCACCCTGCTGATGGACGGCGTCTGGCGGATCATCCTGCGCAAGAGGGCGGAAAAAGCGCAACAGGAGGCTAAGAATCAGGCCGAGATGTACCTCGACCTCATGAGCCACGACCTCAACAACCTCAACCAGATGACACTCGGATTCATGGAACTGGCCTTGCAGGAGCTTGACAAGGGAGGCCTGACAAAGGAAGAGCACCGGTACCTGATCGAGCGGCCGATCGAGACCCTCCGCAGCAGCATCAGGCTCATCGAGAACGTGAAAAAGCTGCAGAGCGCCAAAAAAGGCGGGCTGAAATCCCGGGTCTTTGATCTGGATGCGATCCTCCGGGAAGTCGTGCAGGAATACGCCATCGTCCCCGGGAGGGACGTCAAAATCAGCTACACCCCCGAGGAGGGCCTGTTCGTCCCTGCCAATGAGCTGGCCAAAGACATCTTCTCCAACATCATAGGCAACGCGATCAAGCACTCTCCCCCCGACAGGCGTCTCGAGATCAACGTCAGGGCCGCATGGGTGACAGAGCAGGGAAAACCGTACATTGCTACCATGATCGAAGATAACGGCCCGGGCATCCCGGACGATAAAAAAAGCCAGCTATTCAGCCGGTACAGCTGCGGGCCTGAAAAACGGTATAAAGGAGGGCTGGGGCTGGAGCTGGTCCAGACGCTTGTGTCCGACTTCGGAGGCAGAGTGTGGGTAGAAAACCGGATAGCGGGCGACTATACTAAAGGATGCCGGTTCGTCGTTATCCTGCCTGCCGCCGGGCGATAATCCCGTCACTCAAGCAGTAAAAGCATGAGCGCCGGCACCATCTCCGGCGCCGGGCTATACGGCGGACAGGTCGGCCGCTCGCCGTAGTGCTTGCACCCGAACTGGCATCTGTGAAAACGGGCTGTATGGCCCGATAACAAAAAGGGTAAATGGTGATGTTTTAGTTACTCTCGCAGGGAGCGATCGATAACGGGCCTTTAATGGCCTTACTTCTTTTTCTGCTGCTTCTTCGCGCAGCCTGCACATACCGGCCTGCCGTTCAGCTGCTCAGTCGCCTTTTTGCCGCAAAGATAGCACTTCTCATTCTTAGCCGCCATGCCTGGTCACCCCTTTCAGTTTTTATTTGGCCTCTGCCTGGAGCGGTATTAACTGTAAGACCTTGTATAAATAGGTAACCTTTAAGAAGGGTGTACTAGCGATGCCCGGAATCCCGGAACTGTATCTGCTCTGTCTCAAACAGAAAGTAAGAGATGGCGGAGAATCAAAAGAAGGAATGATATCCCTAAAAAAACTAATGCTCCGGTCGGGATTCGAACCCGAGTCGTCGGCTCGAAAGGCCGACATGATTGGCCGGACTACACTACCGGAGCGTCTAAAAGTGCGAACCTAAAATATGTCTGCCAGTATTTATACCTTCCGTGTCCAAATGCGGCCCGTTGTCATTTATGAAAAATTTTGTATAAGTATCCGTACCGTTTACACAATGTAGACGAAGTATAGTCTTATGAAAAATGTGTTATATCGGCTATGGTTATAGGGCCGCCAGGCACGTCTGGAAGCCAGGCACTCGCCTTATGAAAAATGGAACATTCAGGTAAAGGCTATGGAAAATTGAAAGTTGGCCCGGCATAAGTCGAAAATACCGCCAGGCACGCCAAGGGGCCAGGCCCGCCAAGAGCTAATTTTTCATGGAACGCCAAGGGCTTTTCGATCAGGATCGCTACGAATAGCTAAATATGGCTTGGCGAGCCTGGCACCTTGGCGGTCTTGGCGGTATTTTCAACCCTTTCAGGGCAAACGTTAAATTTTTCATATCCCCTTACTTGAAAATTCCCTTTTCATCCACGAGTCATCTCTGAAATGTTTCGTACGAGTGCCCGTACCATTTACACGAAGTACCCGAAGTATAGTCTTTACTGTAACTTTTTGGACATGTGCCCTATCAAGTCGTAGGGGGTATAGCCCTTGCAAATTCTCGTGCGAACGTACACGAACGCTGCGCTGTGCCTTACCGGATTGCTCTGATTCAGTGGGACAGCAATACGAACGCTGCGCTGTGCTTGGACACAGATTTAACAGATTGCACAGATTGCACAGAGGCTCATCGATAATGATCGGAAAAGGCTTCCCATACTTCTGTTTTTCAGTTAATCATCTGTGCAATCTGTGCAATCCGTGCAATCTGTGATTATGCACAGCGCAGCGATCGTGTACGACTCGCCTTCGAGAACGCCTGTGAATGCAGGCGTTCTCAAGGCGATTCCCGACAGCCGGTTTTCCCTCTTCAATCCTCCGGGCACTCACCTTCCTCCTCTCAGACCTCCTGACCTCCCTGACCTCCCAGTTTGAAAAGTCTCCCGGGCCTCCGGGCACTCCCCAACCTCCCGTTTTCCATGATACTTGTGCGCAAGCCGGGCAACAGGGAGGTTTCGGAGGCGCCGGAGATCAGAGAGAACGATCTCAGGGAGAGGTCAGAGAGGTCAGGAGGTCAGAGAGGAGGATAGTGAGGAACCGGAGGCTATGGAGGGCCTGAATGACGAATATTCAAAAAGTTCCAGAAATGGCTACGATTTCCGCCTATCAGAGGATTTAGCCTTCTTCGCCGGCGCTCTGGCTTTCTTCTCCGGCACTTTTTCCTCCGCGGGTTCGGCAGAGTAAAAGCCCAGCATCGGTATCCTCAAGTTTTCAGGCCCCTGGCCCACGATTTTATCCCTCGCCATCCTCGCCACAATATATACGTAGCCAACGTAGAACATGGCGTTCTTAGCGTAGTACACGTCGATCTCTTTAGCCAGGGCTTGCCGGAACTCCTCTGGGAAGCCGAAGTCTGCTTTCTTGATCAGCCGGCTCATGGACATGTAGTACCTGTCCCAGGCCGACTGGGGCACCATGGAGAGGTGAACGATCTCGAATCCGTTCTGCTCCAGCAGCCGGCGGTATCCGATTTCGTTCAGGAACCGGAAGGTGCCGTTCTCCTCGTAGACCTCTCTGATCTCCGGCGGCACGTCCTCCCGCAGGTAAATCAGGTCGGTCAGCGCCAGGTAAGAGCCATCTTTAAGGAGATCGGCGCAGCGCCTGAGTCCTTTTTCCCTGCCGATGTAGGTGAGCGCTCCGCCTTCGGCGAGGATCAAATCGTAGTGTCCGGTGCCGAAGTCCATTTTAGTGCCGTCCCGGACCTCGAACTGCACGATCTCGCCCACGCCGGTGTCCAGCGCCTTGTCGCTGGCGTAGGAGATCAGGCCCCGGTCGATGTCGAACCCTTCGACTTTACATCCGAACTGCTGCGCGATCGCGCAGGACGCTTCCCCTTTGCCGCAGGCGATCTCCAGCACTCTGGACCTGGCGTTCAGGCGGGCGATCAGCCCGGAAGTAAGCGTAAACGAGCGGCCGCCAGGGGCGAGGTAGTCGAAGTCGTCTGTGATCATGATAGCCAGCCTGAGAATATCAGTATGGGAACATATATTGCTATCGGTACCAGGAACTGTGATTTCTATCTCGTAGCCCGGTACCCCCGATAAAAACGTTGAAGAAAAAGAGATCTCTCGAGTCATATCCAGGTAGTTGAAGTTTCTGGTTATCACCCCCTTCTAAATTAGTTATCCGGTAGATTAGTCCCGCGTAGCAGTCCAATGATCGACATCATATCCGAAGCATTACTTTTCTCGCCTGTCGCTGAGCTAACACCTCCCTGTTTAAATCGGTCATCTGATCTACATGCGCGGCCAGCCCTGCCGTTCAGAGGTCAGGTAGCAGGCTAACCCTGTGACGGCACTGGCCTGACGAGTCCTGGATTAGCGTTATATTTGTACACCGGGGCAGGTATCGTTGTCCTGCCGCACTACAATACATAATTATTTTTAGTGATATATAATTTATATGCCTTCCAGTTGCGGAAATCGGAGAAGTTTCCGTCGTTTGAGCTTCGCCGTTTAATCCGAAGCAGCGATTTAGCGAAAGCCGGGAAAAATCGACGAGAAGTGCAGGGGCGTTCACCCCCGCAAGCCTCGTGCTGGATGCGGATAATCGTCATTGCGGGGAAGTGCAGGGATATCGGTTGCCCTGCAGATCCTCCGCGGAATGCGGATAATTTCTAAGGTCTGGAGGTGCAGGGGCATGCCACATGCCCCTGCGGTAATGCCGGGCTCCGGGCAGGATCACTCGTCGTCCAGCGTAGCGAGGTCGCCCAGGGGCAGCCCGAGCTCCTGTGCCTTCAGGACACGGCGCATGATCTTGCCGCTGCGGGTCTTGGGCAGGCTGCTCTTGAACTCGATCTCCCTGGGATAGGCGTGTGCCGCGAGCTTGGTCTTGACGAACTCGGAAATCTCCCGCTTCAGCTCCTCAGTGCCTTCGAAGCCGGGCTTGAGGGCGATGAAAGCTTTGATGATGTTGCCGTAGAGCGGGTCCGGCTTGCCGATGACGCCGGCCTCTGCGCATGCCGGGTGCTCCAGAAGCGCACTTTCCACTTCGAAGGGCCCGACCCTCTCGCCAGACGTCTTGATCACGTCGTCGACCCGGCCCATGAACCAGAAGTACCCGTCGCTGTCGACGCAGGCGCTGTCTCCGGTGACGTACCAGCCGGGGATGCGGAAGTACTCCTTGAACTTCTCCTCGTTGTTCCAGATGCCCCGCATCATGGAAGGCCACTCGGGCTTGATCACCAGGTTGCCCGGCACCCCGGGGGGAAGCACGTTGCCCTTGTCGTCAACTACCGCAGCCTGGATGCCCGGGACAGGCTTGCCCATGGATCCGATTTTCAGGGGCAGGTTGTAGAAGTTGGCGATCATGTTGCAGCCGGTCTCCGTCATCCAGTAGTTCTCGTGGATCGGGAGGTCGTAGACCTTCATGCCCCACCTGATCACTTCGGGGTTCAGGGGCTCGCCCACGCTGGTGATGTACCGCAGGCTCTTCAGGTTATACTTAGCAGCGACGTCGTCGCCCGCTTTCATGAGCATGCGGAGCGCCGTAGGCGCGGTGTACCAGACGGTGACCTTGTGGCGATCGATGATGGAGTACCAGGCGTCAGCCGTGAACCGTCCTGCGTATATGACCTGGGAGGCCCCGCAGAGCCACGGCCCGAAGATACCGTAGGACGTGCCCGTCACCCAGCCGGGGTCTGCGGTGCACCAGTAGACGTCGTCGTCCCTCAGGTCCTGCACCCACTTAGTGGTGATGTAGTGGCCGATCATGGCGTTGTGGACGTGGACGACGCCCTTCGATTTGCCGGTCGTGCCGGAAGTGTAGTGCATGATGACCGGGTCTTCGAGGTGGCACCACTCCATCTTGAACTCTTCGGGAGCGTAGGTCATCTCCGCGTCGAAGTTCAGCTCGCCTTCGCCATACTTGTAGCTCGCGTCCGCCTTGCAGACGATGACAGTCTCGAGGGACGGGACCTCGGCCCTGATCGGGTCGATACCGAGGCGCTTCATGTCCGGCGTAGTTATGACCATCCTGGCCTCGCAGTCGTTCATGCGATCCCTGACCGCCTCTGCCCTGAACCCGCCGAAGAGCGGAGCGAAGATTGCGCCCACCTTGGCGATGGCGATGGCGCTGATGTAAAGTTCCGGAATGCGGGGCAGGTAGACGAATACTCTGTCTCCCTTCTGGATGCCGGCCTTGCGCAGGACGTTGCCGAACTTGTCGGACAGGGCCTTCAGCTCGGAGAAGGTGTACTTCTCGTGCTCCCTGTTCGGGCCCTCCCAGTAGAGCGCAACCTTGTTCTTTCGCCAGGAGGCGGCATGCCGGTCGATCGCCTCGTGGGCGATGTTAACCAGGCCGGTGTAGTTCCAGTCAAAGTCCTTCTTTGCCTCGTCGAAGCACCAGCCGCTGTTGCAGGTCTTGTGGTAGTCCAGGTTGCACACGCCGAACTTTTCGACTACTTCGACAGAGCCGACTTTGCGCACCTGCCAGTTCTTACCACTGATGCCCTTGGTTGAGTTAAGCATTCCATTGCTCGTTGTGGCGGTCATTTAATGCCCTCAGATTGCTAATAAACAATCATGATAAATAAAGGTTTCCATTGTTAATGATTGGTAATTTAATTATTTCCGGCGGGTGAATAAAACGCTGATCTGCTAATCTTCCAGCCGCCACTCATTCAACGGCAAAAACAGCAATCGCCGCTCTACATATCACCCCAAATTATATAACCGAAAATCACATCATTGTTCTAACATTAGGTGAAAGAATGCAATTACTACTCATCCACTCCGACTTCATCGAGTACGAGGTGAAAAAGAGCACACCCGTCGCCGAAAAAATCGAGGACGCAGTCAGGTCCGGGCGAATGGAGGAAGCTCTCACTGCCTTCGCGGCAGTCGAGAAGCCGGACGAGTCCAATCCGCAGTACGTCATCGAAAAAGGCCTCGAAGCCATCATCAAGGTAGCCGAACAGGTCAAGACCACCCGTGTCATGCTTTACCCTTACGCCCACCTGAGCGCTAACCTCTCCTCGCCTAAGATGGCGGTGGAAGTCCTGAAAGGCCTTGAGGCGGCCCTGAAAGGCAAAGGCTTCGAAGTCGCCAGGGCCCCGTTCGGCTGGTACAAGGCGTTCACCATCAAGTGTAAGGGCCATCCGCTCTCCGAACTGTCCAGGACCATCAGGCCCGAGGGCGTAGAGGCAGTCAGCGTCACCCCGGCAGTTGCAGCGGAGAAGCCGGAAGTGGTCTCCGAGGCAGTCAAGGCCGAGGAAAAGCTCAAGAGCTATTTCTATATCTTAGACGTCGACGGGCAGTTGAAAGACCCGAAGACTTTCGATTACAAGGGCCATGACAAGCTCAAGGCGTTTGTTGACTATGAGATGGCCAAGAAGAGGGCCGTCGACAGAGAGCCGCCCCACGTGGAGCTCATGCGCCGGCTGGAGCTGGCGGACTACGAGCCCGGCAGCGATCCGGGTAACATGCGGTGGTATCCCAAGGGAAGGGCCATGAAGAACATGCTGGAGCAGTTCGTCCTCAGCGAGGCAGCCAAGAAAGGCGCCATGGAAGTCGAGACTCCTATCATGTACGACATGGAGCACCCGACTCTCAAGAAGTACCTCGACCGGTTCCCGGCCAGGCAGTACACCGTCATCGCGGACAAGAAGAACCTGTTCCTCCGGTTTGCGGCGTGCTTCGGCCAGTTCCTGATGAACCATGACATGACCATCTCCTACAGGAACCTCCCCCTCAAGATGATCGAGCTCACCCGGTACTCCTTCAGGAAGGAACAGAGAGGCGAGCTGGTCGGCCTCCGCAGGCTCAGGGCCTTCACCATGCCGGATATGCACACGTTATGTACTGACATGGACGGCGCCATAAAGGAGTTCGGCGATCAATATGAAATGTGTATCAACACGCTCGACACCATCGGCATCGACATCAAGACCGACTACGAGGTCGCCATCCGGTTCACCAAGGACTTCTATAACAACAACACCCCGTTCATCCAGAGCCTGGTGAAGAGGGCGGGCAAGCCGGTCATCGTGGAGATGTGGGAAGAGCGGTTCTTCTACTTCGTCCTCAAGTTCGAGTTCAACTACATCGACTCGCTGAACAAGGCCAGCGCTCTCTCCACCGTGCAGATCGACGTGGAGAACGCCGAGCGGTACGACATCAACTACGTCGACCAGAACGGCAACAGGCAGCGGCCCATCATCCTCCACTGCTCGCCTTCGGGCGCCATCGAGCGGTGCATTTACGGCCTGCTGGAGAAAGAGGCCATGGAAAGCGAGAAGGGCGCTGTCCCCATGCTGCCCGTCTGGCTCTCCCCGACCCAGGTCAGGATCGTCACCATCTCCGAGAAGCACGTGCCCTTCGCCGAGGCCCTCGCTGACAGGATGTGCAACGTCCGGGTCGACATCGACGACCGGGAAGAGACCGTGGGCAAGAAGATCAGGGACGCCGGCAAAGAGTGGATCCCCTACGTGGTCACCATCGGCGACGCCGAGATGAACGGCGACAAAATCCCGGTAGTAGTCAGGGCCGAATCTCAGCAGAACAAGCCTGCCAAGGTCGAGATGACCGTAGAGGAATTAGTCGAGCGCATCCACAAAGAGACGGCCTGCCTCCCGTACAGGCCTCTGCCTGTCGTGAGAAGCCTCGCAAAGCGCCCGAAATTCGTGGGCAGCATATAAACGGACGATGCAGAGGTATCCGCCTCTGCATAAGCTTTTTTAGTCGATATAAGCTGAAATACGGCTTGCCTGAGTCACCATTAATTAAATTTGGCAATATTTATAAATGTAAGCGTCCAATCTACTATTCAGACCTCCCGTGCCGCCAACGATCGGGGCGTACCCCGATTACGGCGCTACAACAGTCACGATTATCCGAACATGCCGAACAGCGAGGGCATGCATACAAACAAACAAGTGACATGTGTGGGTTTGAGGAAGGATGGAAAAGATCGATCGGGGCCGGCCGCTGCACGCACCGGCCCGGCGATCACCCTCAAGGCTAAGTGTAGCAGTAGGCCTCTTTGAGATATTGAGTCGCGAAAACGGCAGGGGACACATCACCGTGGTGGGTATTGAGGCCCTGCCGCCCGGCGACAAATTGCTATTAGATCAAGTTCACGCTATGGCCACTACTTTACACTGCTGTGGTATTGCGTTACCTGGTTGCTTCTGTATGGTTTACCTTCGCACTGCTCGCGGGAATACTTTATTTAACCGCAGGTGTAATTTACCCATAATATTGTTGCAGGAGCTTTTGATATGGATAAGCTAACCATTGGCGCTCAGCCTTTGATGTTCCCGATGCCCGCCGTGCTCGTGGGCTCGAATGTAAACGGTAAGGCAAACTACATGGCCGTGGCGTGGGCCGGGGTGGCCAACATGGCGCCGCCGATGCTGTGCGTGGCCATCAACCACGTGAGGCACACGTACAAGGGGATTGAAGAGAATGGCACCTTCAGCGTGAACATCCCCTCCTCTTCCCAGGTGGTCGAAACTGACCACTGCGGCATGGTTTCCGGAGCAAGGGAGGATAAGTCCGCGGTGTTCGAGACCTTCTACGGCAAGCTCAAGACTGCGCCGCTGGCCAGGGAGTGCCCGGTCAACGTGGAGTGCAAGGTGTTCCAGAAGGTGGACTGCGGCAGCCATGTCCTCGTCATAGGCCAGATCGAGGAGGTCCACGTCAGCCAGGACTGCATGACCGACGGCCACCCGGACATCTCTAAAGTTGACCCCATCATCTACTCGTTCGGGGACTCGGGCTACTGGAAGGTCGGGGAAAAGATCGGCAAGGGCTTCTCGGTAGGCCGGTCCTATAAAAAAGAGTGAGGGCAGGCGGGGAACCATGACAGACGTCCTCATCATCTACGACAGCAATACCGGAAATACCGAAAAGGCCGCAGCAGAGGTACTGGAAGGGGTGAAGGAGAGCGGGGCTTCGGCGGTGGCGAAGAAGGTTGAGGACGTGACAGAGGCTGATCTGAGAACCGCCCTCGCGGTCATCCTGGGCTCGCCTTGCCTTCACGACAGTATTACCGGCCGGATCCTCTATTTCGTAGAAGGCCTCATGCGCAACGTCAGTCTCTCGGGCAGGCCGGGCGCCGCGTTCGGCAGCTACAAGTGGAGCGGCGGTAACCTGTCCCGTCTGGAGGCGGAGTTGAAGAGCCAGGGTATCAGGCTCGTAGCTCCAGGCGTGAACTCTCTCCGCGCCCCGAACGCCGAGACGGCGCGGAAGCTCAGGGCTCTGGGACAGACCGTCGGCGAAGAGGCGCTGAAGCTGAAAAAGGACCTCTGAGGCTTCTTTTTTCTTATTCCTTGCCAGAAGCGCCAGTAAACCTGGCGACAGCTCTAGAAGTTAATTATTTATAAGTGGTTGATATAAGCTAGTTTTATTGCTTCGGCCTGATAATCTCGCAACCAATCTAAATTCTGCCAGAATTTTTTACATGCGACGGGCCAGGTGGGGGGAGGGCTTATTAAAGTCAGTATCCGTTTTGCAGCAGCCTGTATAGCTGTTTACGTACTGTTGTTGATCGCAACAGCGGAGGTCCACGCAGCCTCTGCGAGCACTACTATCACCGACGTTGTAGTGAATGCCGATCGCGTGACGATCTATTACGCTCTGTCCAATACGGCGCCGTCTTTGGTCCAGTTCGAGATCACCGATTCGAAGGGCAGTGTCGTCAGGACTCTTTCCGAGAGCGGTAAACTCCCGGGCAGCCACAATATTGTCTGGGACTGCAAGGATTCCTCTGGTAAAAGAGTTCCGACAGGCACTTACACTGTCAAGCTCGCGGCTACCGGTAAGATAATTGGAGGGTCTACCGAGGTGCTGCACGACTTTTACATAGACAGCGATGGGATGATCTTTGTCACTGCTGCCTTCGGTTCTTCTACGGGCAGTATACTTGTGTATAACAGCACAGCTTCGTATTGGGGTTCAATAGGTTCTGACCTGGAAGTTCCCTGGGGCATAGCAAAAAAGTTTGACAGCGGTCCCTATTATCAAGGCGGCACTTTATACGTGACCGATTATTATGGAGAAACTCTGAGCACCATCAAGGAGGGTAAACAGTCAACCAAAGGTCTTAGCTTCGAACCTAAGTGTGCCGCCTTTAACAGTACGGGATATCTATTCATTCTCTCCTCAGCAGGTGAGGGTCGCGTGTACGTGTTAGACTCATCCGGTAAACTTGCTTACAGTTTTTCTGTAGCATATCCTACGGGTCTATACATCGACAGTTCAGATAACATCTACGTTACTGGCAATGACAGATTGTCCATCTATACTCCTGCCGGCTCTCTCACCGGGACCCCGTTTAAAGTGATCGGCGTGGGAAAAGGTACAGGCAACAATCAATTCAATCAACCGACGGGAGTAGCTGTCTACAATGGGCGGATTTATGTTGCGGATAATATGAATAAGAGGATTCAGATCTTTGATAGCAATGGCAACTATATTCAGACGTACCTGATGATAAACACAGCTGGCGAGGGTGTCTACCCTGAATACCTGCACTTCGACAGTAACGGCAACCTGTATATGAGCACTGGCCATAGCCTGAATGCTATCTACGCCCCGTCTTCGAGGTCTTTCACTACTGTTGATATCTTTCCTCCCACGGTGACCTGCAAGACGAACGTGACCCCTCGCAACGGCTGGTATAACAGTGATGTGGAAGTGACGGTGTCGGTGACTGACGACTACGCCGGGGTAAAGTCGCTTAAAATGGGCTGGAATAATGATAGCATTTCCTTAGTTCCAGTGAACCTGCAAGACATACCGAAATTTTATTTTGATGATGAAGGGAACACGACTCTGTACTGGATGTGCGAAGACAATGCGAACAACGTAGTCTACGGCAACATCACGATCAGTATAGACAAGACAAAGCCGGAGATCTACGGCGCACCTGATCCGTTAGCGAACGCTTACGGGTGGCATAAAGGCGACGTCGTGGTCCGCTTTACCGCTTCTGATGCACGTTCGGGTGTGGCGTTCACCTCGTCCGATGTGACTGTGACGGGCGAGTGTACGAACTGGTCCGTGGTGGGATCCGCCGAGGACTGCGCGGGTAACCGGAATACCACTTCGGTCCTCGTCAGCATCGACAGGACTCCTCCGGTGATCACCGGCGGCCCGACGTCTGTGCCAAACTCGAATGGCTGGTATAACCGCTCCGTGCAGGTGAATTTCACCGCCACGGACGCCAGGTCTGGAGTGGAGCATATCTCGCCCAACGTGACGCTGGCAGGAGAGGGCTCCGGCCAGTCTGCGACCTGTACGGCCGTGGATAAGGCATGCAACACGGCCACGAAAGAAATCACTGGCATCAACATCGACCTGACGGCCCCGCAGACGAAGGTGAGCCTTTCGGGCACCACAGGTAGCTCCGGCTGCTATGTTGGCGATGTTACGTTGACCCTGTCCTGCAATGACAGCCTCTCCGGCGTCAAGACCACTGAGTACAGCACTGACGGCTCGACATGGACCACTTACAGCGGCCCTGTTACGTTCTCGAACGAGGGCACCATCACTGTATATTACCGCTCTGTGGACAATGCGGACAATGTCGAGGACATGAAATCGGTGACCTTCATCCTGGACAGGACTGCGCCTGTCTCTAGCGCAGCCCTCTCGGGTACGATGGGCGACAATGACTGGTACGTCTCGGACGTAGTCGTGACGATCACCGCAGTCGACAAAGGCCCGTCGGGCGTCAGGGCGACTGAGTATAGTCTGGATGGCTCGACCTGGCAGCCTTACACGGCGCCGGTGACTTTCCCGGCAGACGGCACTACCACTGTGTATTACCGGTCTGTGGATAATGCCGGCAACCTCGAAGCGGATAAGCAGGTGAGCTTCAAGATCGATAAAACTCTGCCCGCGATAACCGGTACCTTGAGCGGTGAGCGGAGCAGCCTGGGCTGGTTCGAAGGAGATGCTTCTCTTTCTTTGAGCTACGGCGATGACCTGTCTGGTGTCCGCAGCGTGATGTACAGCCTGGATGGCTCTTCCTGGCACACGTACACCGGTACGGTGAAGATCCCGAAAGCCGGTTCTCACTACGTGTACTACGGTGTCATCGATAATGCGGGTAACCGGAAGAACGGCACGAGCCACGTGTACTTCCCGCCGGCGAGCGTCCAGTACTTATGGAGCCTGATCTCGCCCACGGCGACTCCGACTCCGACGCCGGCTGTGACGCCGACGCCCGGAGCAGAAGTGACTCCGTCTCCGGCAGTGGCGCCGACTCCTGAGGTTACGCCGACACCCATGCCGACGACCACTGTGCAGACCTCGCCGGGGAACAACTGGTGGCTGTACTTGTCAGGCCTGCTGGTAGTCGGCCTGGCCGGGGCAGGAGCGTACTTCCTGTTCCTGAGGAAATGAGACATGGATGGAGCTTAACGCTCCATCTCTTTACTTTCATCTGATGGCGCCTGGCAGGCATTAAAAAATCTTAATGATGAACTTGCAGTGATGGTGCCCGGTACCATAGCACTCGATCTCCTCGATCGAGCACTGCACCTTTAGCTTTTCTTCGATGATGGCCTCGAGGATGCCCTCATCCATGGAGCACTGGGTCATGCCGATGTTCGGGATGGAACTGCAGTCGAAGCAGTCGTCCACAACAATAGTCGGCACGTCGCCTGCCACGATGCTCACTTTGCCCAGCCCCTGATCTTCCCAGAACTTCGACACCTCAGCCAGTAGCTCAGGCGCCGTCTTAGACTTGAAGCGGGGGGCGAGCATCCTGCCCACGTCCCTGCCGATCTTCTTCATCACAGGGCTGGTGTCCACGCCATAAGACTCCATGCCGCTGCGCACCAGGTGGAACAGCGCCTTGAGGAACGCGTACTGATCGCCTACGGCAGCCGGTACTGTATGCAGGATCGCGTTGTAGTGCACGCTGACCGGGGTGCGGGAACTGGCAAGCAGGTCGGTGTTGATGCCGAAGTACTTCTTCCGCCTGTCGTTCGGGTCCACTCTCTTGTAGATCATTCCCATGTCGAGCAAGTCGTTCAGGTGGACTGACATGGTGGATTTTGCCTTGCCGCAGACATCGATCAGCTGTTCGAACGTCAGTTCCCTGTCGTGGAGCTGCTTGAGGATTTTATTCTTAATAGGGCTCTCTATGGCGATCATGCCCTTCTTAGTAGAGTAGATCTCAACACTTTCCCGTTGCACGTTAGATACTCAATGCTTCCTGATATAAATAGGTTCGCTCATATCGAACTGTTCGTCGAAAACGAACCGGTATTGTCTGACTATCACTGGCACACCAGTAGGTATTTATATTTGGTACGTATACATACGAACTAATAAGTGTATTCGTATCATTACGAACTCAAATGGTAAATGGAGGAACTGAAAGAATGGCGGCAACTAACATGTTTTGCTATCAGTGCGAACAGACGGCAAAGGGCGAAGGCTGTACCATCTCCGGCGTGTGCGGTAAGAAGCCGGAAACTGCGGCACTTCAGGACCTGCTGGTCTACTCTCTTATCGGGCTGTCCGAAGTAGCGGTCGAAGCCCGATTGTATGGTGTAGTGGGCCACGAGTACGACGAGTTCACCGTGAAGGCGCTCTTCACCACGCTGACCAACGTCAACTTCGACGACGCGAGCCTGGCAGAGTACATCAACCGGGCAGTAGTGCTCCGGGAACAGCTGAAGTACCGGCTCAAGGCAGCGGGCGGCAGGGCGGAGTTTACCGACGCACCGGCGACCTTCAAGCCGGCAGCAGACCTGAACGGCATGATCGAGCAGGGCAGGAATGTCGGGCTGAAGTCTGACGTATTCGCCGCAGACGAGAACATCCGGTCACTGCAGCACATCACCCTGTTCGGCATCAAGGGTGTCGCAGCCTACGCAGACCACGCAATGATCCTGGGCCAGGAAGACAAGAAGGTCTTCGAGTTCATCTACGACGGCCTCGCTGCCATGCGGAACAGCAAGCTCGGCCTCAACGACTGGGTGGGCCTCGCGCTGAAGTGCGGCGAGATCAACATCCGGGCGATGGAGCTGCTGGACGCCGGCAACACCGGCACCTACGGCCACCCGACCATCACCAGGGTCCCGCTCGGCGCAAAGAAGGGCAAGGCAATCCTCATCTCCGGCCACGACTTAAAGGATTTAGAGATGCTCCTGAAGCAGACCGAAGGCAAGGGCATCAACATCTACACGCACGGCGAGATGTTGCCGGCCCACGCTTACCCTGAGCTGAAGAAGTACCCGCACTTCTACGGCCACTACGGTACGGCCTGGCAGAACCAGATCAACGAGTTCGCCGCCTTCCCCGGCCCGATCGTCATGACCACGAACTGCATCCAGAAGCCGAGAGACTCCTACCTTGGCAGCATCTACACGATGGGCTCGGTATCCTGGCCCGGAGCCGTTCACATCAAGAACGACAACTACGACCAGGTCATCAAGAAGGCGCTGGAGATGCCAGGCTTCACCGAGGATAAGCCCGGCAAGGAAATCCTCGTAGGCTTCGGCAGAAACACGGTGCTCAGCGTGGCCCCGGCGGTCATCGACGCCGTTAAGAACAAACAGCTCAGGCACTTCTTCCTGGTGGCAGGCTGCGACGGTGCCAAGCCCGGCAGGAGCTACTACACCGAGTTCGTGGAGAAGGTCCCCCAGGACTGCGTCGTCCTGACGCTGGCCTGCGGCAAGTTCAGGTTCTTCGACAAGGACATGGGCGCGATCGGCGGCATCCCGAGGCTGCTCGACGTAGGCCAGTGCAACGACGCCTACTCCGCAGTCAAGATCGCCATGGCGCTCGCCGACGCTTTCAAGGTCGGAGTCAACGACCTGCCGCTGTCCATGATCCTGTCGTGGTACGAGCAGAAGGCTGCAGCCATCCTGCTCTCGCTGCTGTACCTGGGCATAAAGGACATCCGGCTGGGACCGAGTTTGCCGGCGTTCATCACCCCGGCGGTGCTCGATGTTTTAGTGAAGAACTTCAACATCATGCCGATCACCACGCCGGAACAGGACCTCAAGGCGATCCTGGGCTAAAAATTATAACGCCGGGATCCCCGCCATCAGGAGGGCCCCTACCTCCCGGCTCTTTTTTTCTCAAAACTTTTATAGCCATTGGCCACCATCTGCTGGCCAGGCGATTTTTATAGCCCCCGACTGTTTGTGTAACAACTTATATCCTAGCAATGTGTATCTATCAATCATCGGTACGCTGTACTCCCGCCGGTACGTCGAAAGAGGGCACAAGAAGGGGAATGTTGTCGTCTCCGTCTGGCACGATGATACGTGGAGCGGCCCATCAGATGGCATGTGATAGAATGAAGCAGACAGGAAACAATCTCCAGGAACACGCACCGGTAAAAACTCTGCTGGTCGTATACTCGTACCACCACATGAACACCGCGAAAGTCGCCACCGTATTAGCCAGAGTGCTCGACGCGCAGGTAAAAATGCCCGGGCAGACGGACCCGGGAGAGCTCGCGAACTATGACTTCATCGGCTTCGGCTCGGGAATAGACAGCGGGAGGCACTACTCGGAACTGCTCGACTTCGCTGATAAGCTGTCACCGGTCGCCGGCAAGAAGGCTTTCATCTTTTCCACGAGCGCCATCATGGGCGCAGACAAGGTGTCCAAAGACCACGCGGCGCTCAGGGAAAAATTGCAGGCGAAGGGATACGTGATCGTCGACGAGTTTGCCTGCAAAGGATTCAACACGAACAGCTTCCTCAAGTACATAGGGGGTATGAACCGGGGGCGGCCCAACGCGGAAGACCTCAGGCGGGCGGAAGAGTTCGCCCTGAACCTGAGGCAGAAAGCGGGACTAACCGGCAGATGACGGTCGCCGACTGGCGTTATCCCCTCTACCCGCCCGGCGTCCCTCCTCAGGGCGATCTCCTGCTGATGGGGGTACATTATGCTGTACCCGCCCATCAGGCCCCTGACAGTGTTCACTTGGTCGACCTGGAAGAAGTCATTCAGTCCTGCCCCCTCACAGTTTATTTTTTAGTGTAGGTGGCCGGGACGATCGACTCTCTCATGATCCGGGAGAGATTGTACTCCTCCTCGAACGCAACCGAGTGGCCGGCGTTCTCGAACGTGATCATTTCCTTGTGCGGCGCTTCCAGCATGTTGTACCACTCTGTCGCGAGGTTTCTGCGAGAGGTGAGCTCATGCCCGGCGTCCAGGATGTATACGGGCACGTCCAGTTTAGTAGTGTCCTGCCGGTAGTCGATCTCCTGGAGCTGCGGGTACATGATGGAGAATACGTCGAACAGCCCTCTCACCACGTTCACCCTCTCCACGAAGCTGTATTCGCTGGCAAAGACCCCGTAGGGCCCGATATTAGCTCCCTGGCCTTTCTGCATGTACTCTGCAGGGGGCGTGTACGGCCCGGCGAGCGCGTCGTAGTAGCTCATGACGGTCATATACCCGAAGATGTCCTGGTAAGGTGGCTGGCCGTAGGCACGCATGGTGGCGCCGAGCTGCTCGTTGCCTGTCCTGTTTGCGTAGTCCTGCATATCCTGCCACAGGCGGCGGTCTGTTTCTTTCGGACTGACCATCTGGCCGCTGCCGATGTACGCGTAGTACAGGTCAGGCCGCTGCTTGACTGCCTGCACGCCCAGGAGAGAACCGTACGACTCGCCCATCAGGTATATCCTGTCTTCGCCGAACCGCTCCCGCAGGTAGTTGGTCAGCTCGATGGTATCGGAGACGGACTGGTTGAAGGTAAACTCAGACACAGGGTCGAGCGCAGAGTAGGATTTGCCGTTCCCCCGCTGGTCCCAGGACACGACTACGAAGTCTTTTTCCAGGTCCGTATAGAGCACTCTGCAAAAGGCCATGTCGCTCTGGCCGGGGCCGCCGCTGAGGTACAGGAGCACCGGGTTGTCGACGCTATGCCCGCGGATCAGGATCGCCTGGTCGTCGCCGTTGATCTTGACCGTCTGTAGCTCGGCGATGCTGCCGGGCAGGGGCTTCCCGTCCGCTCCGAGAATCGGCGGGGTGCCCGGGGGAAGGACAACCAGGACTGCAAGCCCGATGAGCACGAGGGTTACGATCACTGTCGGTGTCCACCGGGCAATCGTCTTAAGCTTGCTTTCCGCAGGGGTGGAACGGCCGGACAGGCGTCTGGCAAACCAGGCTCCGAGGCTGGCACCGAGGACCATCGGCAGCAAAACCATCAGGGCGTAGAAGCCCCTGCCGAAGATGAGCGCGAGGATACCGTACATATTGTCCAGCCTGATCGCATCTACTGTGACGCCCGGGACGCCGAGCCACGTGATCTCCATCGTGATCATGTGCGCGACCGGCGCCAGGAGCATCGCCCACCTCGACCGTGTCGCAATGCCGGCGATCAGGCCGGCGGCCAGGCCGCCGGACATGCCGAGCAGGGCCAGAGTCGCAGTCGTCGGCCCCCGGGGCATAATCAGGGCGACGAGTGCGCCGAATACAATCGCCGTACCTATTGCGATCGCCCAGCCTATCCGGTTGTCCCGCCAGATTGCTTCGAGGAAAGGGGGCAGTTTACCAGTATGAGAAGTATCGATAGTTGTTTTATCACTTTTTCTTTTTGTCATGCGCAATTCTCCTCTTGCTTAATATTATAAGGTACATATGATGTTTACGTACGCATTTACCCATTGGGGATACTGCCAGGCACGGCAAGGGGCCTGAGCTCCGGGAAACCAAAGATGTTTATACCCTGAGCTATATCAGGAAGCTGATTAAACATGTCAGCTGAAAAATCCAGGGTTAGGCCATTCTCGTTGTGGATCTACCTCGTTATCGTGTTCGCCCTCTCCTGGCCTGTACAGATCGCCTTTGTCGTCTGGGGCCAGACTGAGCTTTTGAGCTACTCTTTAAGTTCCCTGGCCATGATAATGGTGACAGTAGGTACCTACATCGCAGGCCGGTACGTTTTCCGGGACACCTTCGCGGATGCCGGGTGGAGCCTCGGCAAGCCGGTGCACTACGTCCTCGTCATCGGCCTCGGCGTCCTGCTGTGGGTGGTTCCTACGCTGGCCGGGCTGCTCCTCGGGTCCTACAGCTGGCCTGCAGGCCTGCTAATGTCCCAGGTAGTCCTCGTCTTCCTGATCAAGTTTATCGGCGTACTCATCCCCGCCTTCGGCGAGGAGTTCGGGTGGCGAGGCTACCTGCTGCCCAGGCTGGCGCAGATTCACTCTCCCCGGAAAGCCCTGCTGATTCAGTCCGTGATCTGGTGGGCCTGGCACCTTCCGGCTGTCGTGGGAATCGGCTTCACGGTGGCCGGAACTGGCGAGGGAATCACCGCGGGCGTGATCGTAACCGTTCTCGCTGTAGTGCTCATCACCATCGTCCCGAGCGTCATGCACGCGGTCATTTTCTCCTACGTGTGGGCTAAGAGCAAAAGTCTGGGCGTCGCGACCGTCTACCACGCGATATATGATTCGCTGAGGGAATCGATGGAGCGCACTACCGGGTTTGCGCCCATCACCGACCTGTGGACTAACGTGATCATAACCGCCATCGGCCTGTTCCTCCTGCTGAAGGCAGACTGGAAGACGCTGTTGCCCGGGAAGAGCGGATAATGGTCGCATCTTCGTACGGCCTGCCGGGGAATGTCCTGCGGGGCATTCGGCAGCCCGGCATTATCCCCCCGTCCTTATCCACAAAGTTTTAAACAGTTGTCACTATACCCCATGAGATTGTAGGCAGGTTGGTAGGTTGAATGGGCTATCTTGAGCTGTTCGCAATCATCCCCGGACTGATATTGTTTCTGTACGGGATCGAGCACTTCAGCGGGGAAATCTTAAAGGTAGCGGGGGAAAGGTTCCGTTCGCTGCTGGGTAAGCTGACGAGCACCCCGCTGCGAGGGGCCTTGCTGGGTGCCGGAGTGACTGCGATCGTGCAGTCCAGCACGGCGACCACTGTGATAGTCATAGGCCTGGTCAACGCGGGCACCATCTCCTTCGAGCAGAGCCTCGGAGTCATCATAGGGGCTAACGTCGGCGCCACCATCACGGCTCAGCTGGTAGCCTTCAAGCTCACGGTGTTCGCGCCGGTGTTCATCCTCATCGGCTTTTTGCTGAGCATCGCGGGCAGAAACTACAAGTTTCTCGGCAGGCCGATCTTTTACTTCGGGCTGGTCTTCTACAGCCTGACGCTGATCTCCTCTGCGGTCGAGCCTCTGAAATCCGATCCGGGCCTCCTGGCGCTCCTATCGAGCTTTAATGACCCGGTGATCGCGCTTGCCGCCGGCATCCTCTTCACCGTGCTGCTGCAGTCTAGCTCGGTGACCATCGGCCTGGCTGTGATCCTGGCTGGCAGCGGGCTGATCAGCCTCGATCAGGCGATACCTCTGATGCTTGGTGCCAACATCGGCACGACCGCCACAGGTCTCATAGTATCCTACGGCATGAGCCTCCACTCAAAAAGGGCCGCAGTAGCGCATCTTCTTTGCAGCCTTCTGGGCGTGGCCATTTTCATCCCGTTCCTGGGGCAGTTTACCGCTCTGGTTTTGGCTACTTCGGGAGACGCGGGCATGCAGGTGGCGAACGCCCACCTGATCTTCAACGTCATCCGCGCCGCCATTTTCCTCGCGGCCATCCGTCCGTTCAAGGCGCTCGTCGAGTGGCTGGTCCCCGGGAATGAACCCGAGATCCTGTTCAGGACCGAGCACCTTCCTGACCGGGTCCCGGATGATACCGTGGAGGCGTTCGACCTGATTGTCAAAGAACTGAAACACTCGACAGACCTTATCATCACCCTGTTCGACGAGTCCATGCGCACTCTGGAGACGCCGAAATCGGGCGATATCCAGAAGATCGAGAAGCTGGAGAGCCTCAGCGACTACCTCGACGAGCGCATCGAGCGGGCTATCCTCGAGATATCCCAGAGAGACATGGGAGCAAAAGAGGCCGGACAGACCGTGCTCCTCGTCAGGATTTCCAGCGCTATCGAGAACCTGGGCGACGCCGGAGAAGACGTGGGCTCTCTGGCAAAGAGCATTGACGAAAAAGGGCTGACACTGTCCCCCGAATCCCGGGAGGAGCTGATGACGGTATACCGGACGCTGAGAGCTAACCTGGAGATCATCAGGGACTCGCTGCCAGCGATCACTCCCGCCGCCGCAGAACAGATGAAACAAAACGATGCAGCCATGCGGGAGCAGATCAACGCCAGCTATCGTAAGCATATGCACCGGCTGTACACCCAGAAAGCCTACGCAGGCACCATGATCGTGGAGGTGCTCTCCGTCCTGGAGGCGTCCAACCTGAGGGCACGGGAGATCCGAAAGCTGATCGAGGCAAACGGCACCCGGCTCAACTCTGCCGGCAATGGCAATATCCTGCCTGCTACAGCGGTCATTATGCCAGAAAGGGTTAACCGTCAGCAGGACAATTAATTACTATCGTGTTCATAGTGTTCCGGTGATAACATGGCAGACAAGAAAGTCACTTTGCAGATCGATGGCATGCATTGCGGCCACTGCGCCGCGGCCGTCACGGACAGCCTGAAGAAAGTGAAGGGCGTGAAGGATGCAGAGACTGTCTACACGACTGGCAAGTCCAGAGTCCTGATAGACCCTGAAATGGCGAAAGTGGACGATCTGGTTAAGGCAGTCGAGGATGCTGGATATACTGTAAAGAGCGTCAAAGAGTGATCGCATGATAACTAAGGGTGAGGAGATGGAGCAGAGGGGAGTCGAGCAGGTCGCCGCTCTCATGTGTACCGCTGCGAGGACAGCCCCTAAAGGCAGGGGGATCGACAACCTGACCACACTGGTGGTCACGGGCAGCGATCTCCAGAAACTGTCCGCGGAGATGCGCAGGATAAGCGAGGAGTGCGAAGCGCCGTTCTTCGCCCGGGACGCGGCCAACGTAGATGCCTCCCGCGCAGTCGTGCTGCTCGGCCAGAGGCTGGCGCCGTTCAACCTGCCGGCCTGCGGGTACTGCGGCTTTAAGGACTGCAAGGAAGCCGTGGCGGCTAATGCAGCCTGCGCCATCAGCGCCGGCGACCTCGGCATCGCCTCCCTCTCGGCAGCAGCAGTGGCCGCCCGGCATCACGTTGACAACCGGATCATGTTCACCGTCGGCAGGGCCGCCCTGAACCTGGGCCTGTTCGGCGACGACAGGATCACCATGGCCTACGGTATTCCGCTGAGCGTGTCGGGTAAGAGCCCGTACTTCGACCGGAAGTAGCTGTGATTTTAAGGGGCGCGCTTTTCCCGCCGTCCTCCTTACACTCTTTTATGGAAAAAGAGGAGAAACATATACCGGAAGGCATCGAGCCGAAGCACCGCGAGCTGAAGGAGAAGAAGGAGTCCCGGGTGGGCGAGCATTCCACGCCCGAGGGCATGGGCGAACCTGGGGGAGAAGGCGGGCCTGCAGGGTGAGACGACAGGGCATCGCTGCCGAAATACACTGTTGTATGGCCAATCTTTTTATACGTTTACCCGAATTAATTTGTAGGAACTGGCATGGCTGACAACACGTGCGATTTTTGCGGGAAGCATGAGATGTTACCCTTTTCATGCAAGTACTGCGGAGGGATTTTTTGCGCCAGCCACCGCCTGCCGGAGTATCACAACTGTCCCGGGCTTCAGGCGATGAAGGCAAACCGCTGGGTGCCGCCTGCGCAGCCCCATCAACAGCGCCGGGGCACGGTCCAGCCCAAAAAACGGAAGTCCCGCCTGCCGAAGATCCGGCTCCCAGCGCAGGGCTACTATGCATACATCCTGATCGGGCTCACCGTGCTTGTGTACATCCTCCAGAAGCTCCTTCCGGTCTCTTTCACGTACAACTACCTCGCGTTCAGCCTGAGCTCGCTCTTCTACGCGCCATGGACGATCGTTACTCAGGTATTCGCCCACGACTGGTTTTCCTTATTCCACATATTCTTCAACATGCTGGCCCTGTTCTTCTTCGGGCCGCTTCTGGAGCGGCAGATCGGCAGCGGCAGGTTCCTGGGACTCTACCTGGGCACCGGCATCCTGGCCGGACTGGCACAGGTGCTCATCTTCCCGGGGGCCCCGGTCTTAGGAGCCAGCGGCGCTATCATGGGCATCATGGGTACTTTAGTCGTCCTGATGCCCAACCTGAGGATATGGCTCTTCTTCATTCCGATGAAGCTGATCTACGCAGTGATCCTCTTCGCCCTCTACGACCTGATCCTGCTACCCAGCGGGGACATGATCGCCCACGGCGCTCACCTGGTCGGACTACTCGCCGGCGTCATCTTCGGCCTCATGCTGAAGAAGCGCAAGGGGACAGTGCAGACGTTCTGGCATGTTTAGGGCTGTAGGAGCGGGCGGAGTGCAGAGGCCGTCAGCGTTCCCAGGACGCATAAGCTGCTCTTCCGGCGGAATCCTTCAAGCATCTTTTTAAAAGTGCGTCCAGATAACTGATCAGGTATCATTATAGCTGAACGCTTACCCGTGCCGGACATCGAAGGCCATCAGATACCCAGCCCTCTGGAGATCCGGGGTTATCCGGCAGAGGCCGGGATACCAGAGAAGATGAAGTACGGGTCGTAGCATGCGGGCAGGAGGGGTTTGAGGTGTCGAACGTCAGCCAGGTCCACAGGTCGCATACTCAGGCGAGGGATATTTTAGGCGCGCTGGTCATCCGGGAGAAGAACCTTACCCTTGTCACGAAGCACAACGGCGACATCCCCCAGGAGGAGAACTACGGCTACGGCCTGTACTTCAACGACTGCCGGTTTTTGAGCACTTACATGCTGCTGATCAACGGCCAGACGCCGACCGAGATCCTGTCCAGCGACGAGAAGGGGTACGCCTCGGTTACCATGCTTACCAATCCCGCCATCACCGACTGCAACGGCAAGCATGTAGAGAAAAACACGATCAGCCTCCGCAGGGACCGGTTTATCGCGGATGCGATCCATGAGTCGCTCACGATGGCCAGCTACAACGACTTTCCCGTGGACGTCGAGATACGCATGATCTTCGACTCGGACTTCGACGACATGTTCACGGTCCGGGGCATCACCAAAGCCACCGAAGGCGCACTGAAGCCCCCTTCATTCGAGGATGGAGTACTTTCGCTGACTTACGTCGGGCTGGACGGGCACACCCGGGTCACCCGGGTCTCGCCGGACCCGAAACCAGACTATACCGAGGGGGGCACATGCGTCTTCAACGTCCGTCTCCAGCCGGACAGCAGGGCTGTGATTCGCCTGACGATCAGTGTAGAAGACATCCTGCCGGGAGCCATGCCGGCTACTGTATCTCCCCCCGTCGATAAGCTCCTGAAAGGGATCAAAGCCTCTTACGTAGAGACCATGGAATGCTGCAGCAACGTCCAGACAAGCAACCACATTTTCAACAAAGTATTCCTGCGGTCTCTTTCCGATCTGCGCATGCTTTACATGATCCGGGACGACCACGTCTACTATTCCGCAGGCGTTCCATGGTACGACGCCCTGTTCGGCAGGGACTCGGTGATCTCCTCCATGCAGGTAATACCCTATAATCCGGGAGTGTCGAGGAGCACATTGCAGCTGCTTGCCAGCATGCAAGGTACCGAGTACTGCGACTGGCGGGACGAGCAGCCGGGCAAAATCCTGCACGAGCTCCGGGTAGGAGAGAAGGCTAACACCGGGGAGATCCCTCAGACACCCTACTACGGCAGCGTGGACTCCACGCCTCTGTTCCTCATCCTGCTCTCGGAGTACGTCGACTGGACCGGCGACATGGCGCTGTTTCACGAGCTCGGCAGTAACGTAGACCAGGCGCTGGCCTGGATGGACAGCCACACGAAAAACGACCCGGACGGCTTTCTGAGGTACTCGACGCGCTCCGAGTTCGGCCTGTACAACCACGGTTGGAAGGACTCGAACGACAGCATCAGCCACTCCGACGGCAGTCTGGCACAGCACCCCATCGCCCTCGCCGAAGTGCAGGGCTACGTGTACACGGCAAAACGCCGCATCGCAAAGCTGTTCGATCGGCTGGGCAGGCACGACGAAGCGAAGCGGCTCCAGAAAGAGGCGGCCAACCTGCTCTGGAAGTTCAACGACAAATTCTGGATGCAGGAAAAGCAGTACTACGCCCAGGCGCTCGACGCCATGGGCCAGTGCGACGTCATCTCATCGAATCCAGCACAGGCGCTGTGGACCGAGATCATAGACCGCCGCCGGGCCGACTGTGTAGTAAAGAGGCTGTTCGAGCCCGACATGTACACCGGCTGGGGAATACGGACGCTGTCCTCGGAAGAGAAAAGGTACAATCCCCTCGGGTACCACAACGGCACCATCTGGCCCCACGATAACTCCCTCATCGCCATGGGCCTCGGCCTGTACGACAAGAAAGACGAGCTCGTCGAGCTGTTCACCAGCATGTACGAAGCCGCCGGTTTCTACACGAGCTATCGGCTGCCCGAATTATTCGGCGGCTACCACCGGGAAGAATCAGATATCCCGATCAAGTATCCGGTCGCCTGCAGCCCCCAGGCCTGGTCCTCCGGGGCGATACCCTACATGCTCACTGCAGCGCTGGGCTTCATCCCCGACGCCCTGAACCAGAAGCTCAAACTCGTCAGGCCGAGGCTGCCAAAGTGGCTGGAATCGGTGAGGATCAACAGCCTCCACGTTGGCAACGCCGCCTGCAAGCTGGAGTTTCGGAGGGTGGGGGAGAGCACCCTTGTCAACGTGATGGAGAAGCGCGGTGAACTAGAGGTAGAGGTAGTCTATTAACCAGTATCCTGGATCAGCGTGACACAACGATCGCCTTTTATACGATGGAGGAGTATCCACAATAATTAATTCAGGTCACAGGACCTGGGTGATGTATCTTCGATCTCATCTGTGGTAGGGCTATGAAAATGATGGTGAAATCTTTACCTGTACTATTATTACTCGTGATACCCGTGTTAGCCAGCGGGTGTATCACGCCGTGCGCGTGGAGCCCCGTCAACCCGACGGCAACACCTTCCCCGGCCGTAACTCCCACTCCCTGGCCATCAGTCACTCCTGCTCCGACAGTTACCCCCTCTCCGATCGTGACGACGACTCCCTCCCCGGCGCCGAGCGTGACGCCCAAGCCCAACGACGACCCGTACGCGAGGCCGGGATGGCCGACTTATGGTGTGAGCCGGATCCTGGATTTGTCGTCTCACGCACCTACTCCGACTCCTGTGACTACTGGCTCGATCTTCGGCAGATTTATCGTCGAACCTTCGCCGATTGACCCCACCTATTTCAGGATCAGCGCGACGGTAGATCACGTCAATTACTATACCTCTCCCGTAAGCGACAGCGGCACTTACTCGCTGACCGGCCTGAGCTTTGGGACTTATGAGATCGGCTACGAGTACACGGATTACGGGCCGGGAACCTATACTGTTGTCGGGGATGTGACCATTAATGCGGCCCACCCGAACGTGGAGTTTAACATTAATTTATCGTACTACCCGTGAGGCCGGGTGAGGTGGTGGTCACACCCACTCCGGCTCCGACTCCGGTGACTCCGACTCCTGTGTGTAGTGGCAGGATTTTTAGCCATCTCTCTCAGGCGATCTATTATTAAAAGTTGGCCCTGTGTGAGTCGAAAATACCGCCAGGCACGCCAAGGGGCCAAGCTCGCCAAGCTACATATAGATGATCGGTGCGATTCCGATCTAAAAAGTCCTTGGCGTGCTTGGCTTCTTGGCGTGCTTGGCGGCCCTGCAACCCCTGTCGAAATAACAGCATTTTCGCGTGGCGGCCAGAACGTCTATCGATTCTATTATCATCTACGTTAAGATCTGTGACAGTTTGGCATTTAACATATATCGCGGTAGCAGTGATAATATTAACAATTCAATCATGACAACTGCAGGGATCAGATGTCCGGGCTATTTCTTTCTTGATTTATCCTTCGCTTTCTTGATATTCTCAGCCACTCTGAACTTAACGATCCTGGTTATCAGCTCATAAGGCAGCGGCTTATCGATGGGGAGCTGTATAGCCCCTTTTGAGGTTTTATAATCTGCCAGTTCCTCTTTGAACGCTTCGATTCCGCTGGGGGCGGGATAAAAGCCTATGTGCTTTTTGAAGGCTGCGAAGTGGACGAGGTTTCCATGTAGTGAGAAGGTAGGCATCCGGTAGCTGATCTTTTCTTCTGCGGCCGGAGCTGCCTCTTTGATGACTTTTCTCAGGGTTTTCAATTTTTCCTGGACTGCAGGGGGAAATTGTGCAATATATTCATCGATCGAGTTGTATGTGTCATTATTTCCTTCCATGATCTCACCACGTCATATTGATTGCTATGACTCATCCCTTTGATAATTCGTCAATTCTACCATATTTACATTAATGATTTATCGTAATTTTAAACTCCGTCCGCTCACCCTTCCCAATCTCCAGCTCTCCGTCAATCTGCTGCGTCAGCATCTCGACCAACTGCAGCCCCAGCGTCCCGGTCTTCCCGATCTCGAGCCCTTCGGGAAGCCCCACCCCGTTATCGCTGATAGTAAGCATGATCTTTCCCCCATCTCTCCGCAACTCCACCCATATCTCGCCTTCTCTGGCCTCCGGGAACGCGTACTTATAGGCGTTAGACACCAGCTCAGTTACAATAATTCCTATGGGGACGGCTCTATCAATATCTACGTTGATTGTCTCGATGTCCGTCCGCAGCGTTACCCGTCCTGATGCCTGATTGTACGAGCGGGATATGTTGTTGATCAGGCTGTTCAGGTACTCGGCGATATCGATATTCGACAGGTCCCTGGACTTGTATAACTGCTCGTGAACCAGCGCCATGGACTTTATTCTGTTCTGGCTGTCCCTGATCATCCCGGTATATTTCGGATCGTCCATGCCTGTCGACTGTAAATTCAGCAGGCTCGTAATGATCTGGAGGTTGTTCTTGACCCGGTGGTGGACTTCTTTGAGCAGCGCTTCTTTCTCCTTTAAGGATATTTTCAGCTGCTCGTCAGCGTACTTACGGTCCGTGATGTCGGTGAGCATGGCCAGCGTGGCCATGAACTCGCCCTTCTCGTCGTAGAGCGGCGAAGCCGAGGCGATGACCCATACGGAGTTTCCGTCTTTGCAGTTTAGCCTGTAGTCGTACTGCTCGGTTATGCCCAGCCTTTTTAAGGCAAGATTTTTGCGGAGGGCCTCGTGGTACTCGCTGCCGATGAAGTCGTAGGCTGATCGGCCGCAGGCTTCTTCGGGGGTAAAGCCTGTCAGGTCGGACGCTTTTTTGTTGATGAAGGCTACCCTGTCCTCTTTGTCGAGGATGCAGATGCCTTCGCTGGCTGTCTCCACCATCGTCTTATACCTGGCCTCGCTCAGGCGGAGGGCTTCCTGGGCCTGCTTCTGCTCGGTGACGTCCCGCAGGACGATCAGCGTGCCGATAGTCCGGTCTTTTTTATCCTGCAGGCCGGAGACGCTTGCCTCGATCCACTTCGGCCCTATGGTGACCTCAAACGAACGCCTTCCGGAATACGTGATGTGCCGGGCTAGGTGGGGCCATACTGCCACCGCCTTCTCTACCTTGTGTCCGATAGCCGTGTCTGTGATTCCCAGCATTTGCCTGGCAGCGCTGTTAACTTTTACGATTTCCTCCTGCAGGTTGAGGACCAGTATTCCGTCGGCCATGTTCTCGACCAGCTTTTCTGTGGCCACGGGCATCAGCTCGAAAATGTGGTACCTGTAGATACCCCATGAAACTGCCAGGCCTATAATAGCGAAGGCGAAAGGAGTTATGTCGGTTCCTCTCAGTGCGGACTGGCCGAACTCAGAGACGATGCTAGACAACGCTATGAAAACTGATCCTGTCAGGACTGTCACCGTCAGGTATCTGTTATCCTTGCTGCCACCTATGGCTTTCCTGATCAGCAGTGCGAGACCCGGAACTACTACTGCGATGGAATAAAGGAGGATGGCCCAGAAGGCGATGCCTTTGTTGTAGATCAGTATATATCCTGTTTCGGTGTTTACCTGTACTATGCTCGACCATATCAGCCCGTGGTAGTCGTTGGTAAAGACGAGGGCGACGAGGGTCGCCGGCAGTGTCCAGAGCAGGGTGTTCAGTTTCCAGCTAATCCTGCGGCCCGGATTTGAGTAGTCGAGGATGAAGAGTAGCCATAGCGGGAGTATCGCCATGGCGCCCACATAAGTCAGCCTGGCGAACATGATCTCGGTGCTTACGTCTGCCGCGGCGTATTCGAGGGCGCCAGCGAAGGCCCATTCCGCCGAGGCGGCCATGAGGAGCGCGAAGTATGTGCCGCCAGGCACCGATCGCCGCTTCCAGACGTAGAGGGCGACGAGGCTCATTAAGGCCGCAGTCGCGAACAGCGTGATCGAATAGAAAGACAGTTCCAGGATCAAGGAGTGTCCTCCAGCCCGCAGATGGCGACCTGCCGGCGCGCGTTCGATGGTAAAGCCTGTGGTCCTGGCATAATGTCTTCACTTTCCGGGGCTCGCAGATTTTCATCGACACACGTCTGGAATACCAGATTGAAGCCGATGGCATCTTAATACCATTTTTTCAGGGCTGATGCACCGGTTCAAGGGGAGCATGTGGCGATTTAACGTCTATCATCTACGCTTTGAGGCCAAAAGGGTTTAAACTTTTTTATTTCAATAGTCTAACTACTTCTGTGGTAGTAACAGTGATCTATGCAGAGTAACCAGTCTTTTCGTGCTACCCCATGCCAGCTATGGAACCGGTGAACACCGCCGGCTACAGAAAGCATGGCATCGGGGGCTGTTTATGCCCCCGGCGTCGTAGCGTTAGTCTGCTCTGCCGTCGGAGCGGGAGTAACCGTCGCCGTCAGGTTCGATGCAGCCGTCGAATTGTTTACCGCCGCAGATTCGTTCTCCGGCGTCTCTGTCGGCACGCCCTGCATTCCCTGTATATATGACAGTCCTACAAGCACTATGACGACTATCGTGATGCACCCTAAAATCAGATATCTTGTATTATTGTCCATATATTCCCATCCGTGTTTCTCGCTCGATCACATTGCCGGCTATATGTTATAAATCAATCGGGGCGAGGGGCTGCCGTCAGCAGCATTATAGCTGAATGATACCTTTCAGTTTAGTTCAGCTAAGCATGAGCACGGCGATGATGCCGCCTGAGATTACCATGGCGAGCGCCATAAAGATCGTGTACTCCCCGTACTTTTTCGTCCCGAAGTAGTACGCGTAGACTATCCTGATGCCAAGATTCACGAACACCGAGATCAGGATCGCCACGACTGCCACTATCGGCCCGATCGTGCCGTTCGCGGCAAGCTGGGAGGCCGAGATGGTCACCGCGTCCACGTTGGCCAGGCCGGCGAACAGCGATGTAATGTACAGGCCGTAGGTGCCGAAGTAGTTCGCCGCGAACTTGGAGACGAACAGGATGATGGTAATCAGCGCGCCGAAGGTCAGCGCGGGCTTGATGCTGAACGGGCTGCCGAGCTTCAGGGTCTGGCCCTGGTGGGATATGCGGTTGCTCTGCAGGTAGAAGTAGGATGCCACGAGCAGGCCCACAACTACCATGACTCCGAATGGTATGTAAATGTAGTACAGCAGGCTCGGGAAGAAGACCAGGACGATGAAGGCCACCCTGATCAGCATGACCGTGTTCGCGAGCGTCGCTGCCACCATCGCGTCGTTTTCCAGGCCCTGGATCTGCCTGGTATTAGCGCCCATGCTCGTGGTTACCGCGGTGCTGGACGCCATGCCGCCGACGATGCCTGTCAGCGCCAGCCCCGCGGTGGTGCCGAACCACTTGACCAGGAAGTAGCCGACGTAGCTGATGCCGGAGATGAAGACCACGATAAGCCAGATCTGGCTCGGATTGATAATGTCGGGCAGGCCATACTGTGGCAGCCCGAAAGACTGGTTGGGCAGGATCGGCAGGATCACGACTGCTATCAAGGCGAACAGCAGCGAGTCGTAAAACTCTTCCTTAGGTATCTTATGGGTGAACTCGTGCAGCTGCTGCTTGAAAGCCAGCAGGATGGCTACTATGACGACCAGGATGATGGCAGCCTGGGGGTTGAAGAAGGACACGCCGCCCAGGAGGAAGGTCACTATCACGCTCAGCTCTGTAGTGAAGCCAAGGTGCGGATGCATTCCGGTCGACCGGAAGTATGCTATGCCCAGGAGCGCCATGATCGCGAGCAGCACGACGCCGAAGATAAAGTACCCGTTCTGGGTAAAGGCCAGCGGGCTCCCCCCGGCTGACCCGATGCTGTTCGACGCGAGGTAAGCCGACAGGCCGCCGGCAAAGCCTGCCAGCCCGAAGGTCCGCAGGCCGGCAAATTTCACACTGGTCAGCTTCTCCTGGGCGATCTCCCTCTCAAAGCCCACGATCAGGCCGATCGCCAGCGAGATCAGCAGTTTCCACAGGGGATCGAGAGCCGGCGAGAGGTAAGGTGTGAAATCGACCATCTGTACTCTTTTTGCATATGCTGAAATAAATAAGTTCTTCTAATATGCTGTGATAGTGGCGTCATGGACTGGTATTTTCCCTGTCAGGCCGAAATAATCGCGTAACCCGGCGAATAATTTTATTTCCGGCCGTGCTGAGATTCTACCGGTGTATTTTGATGACGATGGAATTTAGCTGTAAAGCCGCAGGTTCAGAATGTCCTTTCGAGGTCAAGGATGAGAACACGGACGAGCTGGTCAATATAGTCCAGCAGCACGCCCGCGACATGCACAATGAACAGATCTCTCGGGAGGAGATCCTCCGGCTGGCCAAAAAGTCATAGCCGGGCTATCCGGTCACTTTTTTACAGTCGTAGCGGCCAAGGGGCAACCTGGGGCTGCTATCTCTATTCTCCTTTAAACGTTGTCGAACGCTGCGCTGTGCTAATCCTCACAGATGCCACAGATTCTGACCGATTCCACAGATTTCTCTGCTGAATCCACAGATTACTACACGATATCACAGAAGGAATACGCTAATACTATTCGAACATCGATAGCAATCATAAGAGCAGTCGATCAGAATATTTTTGTATTTATCTGTGGAATCGAGCGTCATCTGTGCAATCGGTCGTAATCTGTGGATTCTGTTTCAATCCGTGAAATCTGTGTGGTTTTGCACAGCGCAGCGTTCGTCTTGCTGTCTCACACACCAAAGCAACCAGGTAAGGCATATCGTGATATGCCTGACGGTATCCTATGCTTTGTGAAGGCTATAATAAAAATAAGGAATGAATTTTCGTTGTCTATGTTTAAGACGGGATCAGCACGTTGTCGATGACGTGGATGACGTTGTTGCCCGCCGGGGTGTCTTCCCTCGTCAGGAAAGCGTCTCCGACTTTTACGGAGCCCTGTCTCGGGACGACCTGAATGGTCCTGCCGTCGATAGTAGTTATCTGCTTACTGTCCAGCAGCTGGTTTGCGGTGTACCTGCCGGGGATGACGTGGTTCCTCATGACTGCCTGCAGTCTCGGTGTATCGTTCGACAGCGCGCTCAGTGTGCCGGGAGGCATCTTGTTGAAGGCATCGTCAGACGGGGCGAGAATGGTGTAAGGCCCGCCTGTATTCAGGGCGTCGCCCAGCCCGGCCTGGTTTGCGAGGGAAGTGAAGGTATTCAGGTTGCCCATCGCTCCGGTCGTCTGCAGGACGTCGCCGGCCCCCGGGGCAGGCGTCGCTGTCTGTGCGATGACGGCAGGCGCTGCACTCAGCAGTAAGGCTGCCAGTATAACTGAAGCTAAAATCTTTCTCACTCGATCAACTCCTGTATGTTTCGATCGGTGACACAGATTTTATAGCTGACAGCCAGCATTGCCGGAAATGAGCGGAGAGGTTCGAATCTTCCGCGTCGCTTCCGGCGCCAGCAGATCGGCGTTCTGCACTCAGATCTTCTGGCGAGGTGGCAGTGTCTGCCGGGGGTCTGCTGCCGTTCCCCGGTACCTCTGTCAAAGCAGCCGCTATGGCCGTGGCCATCGCATTTTTCCCGGCTGCAGTGCAGGCAAATGTTATGGTTGCTCTGGATTTATGAGGGAGATCGTTCAATATAGTATGGGCTTCAGTTTCGAAGCAGGCGGGGTTATACTATGCATACGACTGAACAATCTGGCATGCATCGGGGACTCCGATCGCATTTTCTGGTCCGGTGGCTGTTAATTCTGGCGGGCACCATATCGGTCGCCCTCGGTGTCGTGGGTATCTTTGTCCCGGTGCTGCCGACTACGCCGTTCCTGCTCCTGGCAGCGGCGTGTTATGCGGGAAGCTCTCCGGCGCTGCACCGGTGGCTGCTGACCAACCGGTGGTTCGGCAGCTACATCCGGAATTACCGGGAAGGCCGGGGCCTGCCTGTTAATGTGAAGGTCGTGTCTGTGCTTTCTCTGTGGCTGACTATTGGCTACTCTGCCATCTTCGTCGTCCCTGTGCTGATCGGAAAGGTAGCGCTGCTGGCAATCGGGGCCGCGGTAACTGCGCATATCCTGACCAGGCCTACCTACCGGCCGGAGTGATCTCGCCCGTGGACGACAGGTATCTGACCGGTGTCTTAAGTCTGCAACCGTCTCCATCTTACATCGTTTTCGGATTGTGGTATTCTATGGCGCTCCGATCAAGCGGCTGCGTATTTCTATAGTATGGGTAATATTCACAGTACCCTTGCTGTCATTATTTTTTATGATGCCGGAGAACTCACGCTCATATTTTCGCGAACCTATTTCCCAGATTTTCCCGAATCTGCTCCCGGGGATAACATGCAGATAAAGGCCAAAACTTTGAAAATATTGATGACAGTCGGCGCCCTGCTGGTGCTATTCACCGCACTGATGCCTGGCGCACTGTCTGATGGTGGCTATGGTAAAGACGATGACTCCTGCAAAGACAGCTATTGCAAAAAGGAGTCGTTCAAAGGCCATCATCACATTAAGAGCATAGACATGGTGAAAACAGTGACCAGCGTGAGGGACAATACAGTCTTCTTCCAGGTGCCCAGCGTTGCGATCACTACTAAGGATGGCAAAGTCTCCACGGTGACCTTCCCGACCCCGCTGACCGGCGCCTTTAACCTGAGGGGAGGCATGGGCTTCATTTCTGCGGGCGGCGCTAAGTCCGCGGATGTCGCCATCAGGCCTCTGGATACCGCCACTCTCAACATCAGCGGCACGTCCATGGTGATGACGATGAAGGACATCAGGGTGCTCATGCATGACAAGGAGAAGGACAAGTTCATGTTCGAGTACAATAAGGTGGCTGTACTGTTGCCTGATGGCACGGAGAAGGTCTACTGTCTCGACAGGCCCGTTCAGGTGGCGTACTCCAAAGAGCGGAAACTGGTCATGATCGACGCGTACCCGGCATACGGTGATATCCTCGCTTATGCCTTCACAAACATGGGCAAGTTCCCGGATGA
This sequence comes from Methanocella arvoryzae MRE50, assembly GCF_000063445.1. Taxonomy (NCBI): domain Archaea; kingdom Methanobacteriati; phylum Methanobacteriota; class Methanomicrobia; order Methanocellales; family Methanocellaceae; genus Methanocella; species Methanocella arvoryzae. Next base: position 1,303,217 of record NC_009464.1, on the reverse strand, counting down.
TCAGCCGCCGCTCAACATCAAGGACATGCGGGCTGCCGAGAGCACCGGCAGAGTCCAGTCGATCGGTACTGCGCCCATCCTGAGGCCGGCAGCGACTGCAGTGCCCACTGCATCGCCAACGACAACGCCGACCCCGACACCGGAGCCGACTGAGATGCCGACTCCGACTCCGGTCCCGACAGAAATTCCGACCGCCACACCGATCGTGACGCCAGAACCGACCGAGATGCCGACTCCGACGCCGGAGCCGACTGAAGTGCCAATCGTGACTCCGACTGAGATCCCGACTCCGGTTCCGACGCCCGTTACCGAGTTCTTTCAGCGGTGAATGCGGAGGTGATCCGGGCAGGTTTATCATCCCTGCCCTTGACTTTTTTTAGAGAGCCTCCTCAACTAATATTCGAAAGCTCGTGAATGCGCATGTCCCGGGCAACTATAGCGTCCCAGGCGAGCATCGAGACGATGGCCAGGGTCCCTGACTATCCATTATGCGGCTGGTCGAAGAATGCCATGTTTTATCCTCATACGGATAATTATATAATTATTTATCCTTAGGCGGTTATAGTTACCGCTTTACGTCTGCATTTTTGGCGTGCGTGTGTATCTGTAAAGAAAAAAGTAGAGTGCGAGAGAGCCTTTAGCTAAAGGCTCTCTTCGCGCTTTTTCGATTTTACCGGCGGCCGTATTTTCTGTACACTATGAACAGGCCTGCCACTACCAGCACTATGATGGCTCCTCCGATGTACGGGATGTAGGAGTCGACCGTGATGGTGATGCGGTAGTCCTTCTCTTTGCTGGCCTGATCGCTCTTCGCCTTGATGGTGATATCGTAGTCGCTGGCTACGATGTTGCCCGGCGGGGTCACCTTCACCCGGAAGGTCTGGGTCTGGCCTGCTTTGATGCTGTTGGTGCTGTTGGGGGTCACCTGTACCAGCCAGCCTTCGGGTGCCGTGGTTTCCAGGCCGACGTTAGTCAGCGCTGCCCCGTTGCCGGTGTTGGTGACGTACACGTCGATGTTGAACGACTCGCCCGGCTTGGCCGAGTACGCCAGCTTCGAGCTGGTCATGCTCATGTCGACGCTGCTCTTCAGCCGCAGGTTCAGGTCTTTGGCGATGACCTGGCCGTCCGGCGTGGTCACAGCAGCCGTAAAGTTGTACTCACCTGCCTGGACGCTGTTCGGGGGGACGATCTCCAGTACCAGGGTCTTCTCTCCGCCAGCAGGGATGACCGTCTCCGCCATCTCTTCGATGCTTACGGTGCTCTCCTTGTACCGGTAGTACCAGTTCTCCGGCAGGCCAGTCACTGCCAGCTTATAGATGTTCTCCTTTGGCTGCAGGTTCTTGATCCATATGTCGTAGTAGATCTTGTCGCCTATGGAGGCTATCTTCGATGTTACTTTGGTGCTGACCTCTGCCGACTGGTTAATGCTGGTGATCTGGACGTACAGGTCGATGTTCTTGTCGTCCACCGTGGCGGTTATCTTTTTCTCGCCCACGCCTGTTGCAGCATTAGTCATGACTTCAAGGTTCACCGTCGTGGACTGCATCTTCGGCACGAACACCTTATAGATGCCGTTACTGCCGGAGGTGAACCTGAGGTCCCATCCTGTGCCACTGGTGGCGGAGAGGGTATACGTCTTGTCCTCATTGTTGTTGTTCTGGATAGTTATGGGGAAGACGACCTTGTCGCCTGCAAGAGCCGTCTGGCCGGGGATATTGCAGGTCAGGCTCGTGCCGGTTGAAGAGCCGGAGCTGCTACCGTCCGATGTCGGCCAGGTGATGTGGACCTGCGCTATGCCTGTATTAGGATCTATGTCTATGAAATAAATCTCGAGTTTGCCAAAGTAATATATCCTGTCCCGTGTACCGTCAGAACTTACCGTATAGTTCTCAAGCTGAGGATGTTGGGCGGACTTTATGGTGACCTTGGCGGTATTTGAACCATTCACCGGATTGTACCAGACGAAACAGTTATTGAATACTCTGGGCTGATCTTGTGTTGTCTGAGTCAAGGTCCCGGTGTACTCATTGGCCGCTGCCATTGCTACTGGTACCATAATGGGCTGGAGCAGGCTAATGGCCAGCACCATCATCACTGCTCCCGATAATATTCTGCCAGCCTTCATCTCACATCCACCCTCAGGAACTTAACGTAAGCGACTGCGAACGCGATCAGTGTTTCAATGAGCAGCACCAGTATGTTTACCCATACTGAGGCGATCGATTCCCACAGGGTGACCTGGTGGGGGTAGTATGGCTTGACCATCAGGGCCGACCTGTAGATCATGTAGCCCTGGTTGAAGATCGCCGGGGCGATGTGGTTCTGGAAGTTGGACATCGGTGAGATGGCGTCTATAGCCTGCATGATCATGCTCTGGCGCTCGTAGTATTGCTGCCATTCCTTGTAGTATTCATCATATTCATCATTTGGCAATGGCGCTGGCAGTATACTTACGTCCCCTCTATCTATCGTGACGTCGGGATCGCTGCTGCTGATCTCGGCAGTGCTGGCCGCAACCTTCGTGTCGGCCTCAATCGCTATTGGTTCTGCGTACAAGATCGGCCCGCCGGGGTATTCGGGCGGGGGGCCGAGGATAAGCTGGGTGATGTTATACGAGAACATCGAGAGCACGACCATGAAGATGACCAGGCCGAGGACGTACATGACTGACATGGATGAGCTTTTTGCCAGCGTGGAGGTCATCATGGCAAGCGCGAAGAAGACCAGGCAGTACAGCAGTGCCATCACGAAGTACACGGCGATGGCCATCAGGTCGTTCATCTGGGGGATTACGCCGTAGATCAGCATGATCGCCATGGTGATGAGGAACGTGGCGCCGAGCACGATGCCCAGCACTCCGAAGGCGCCGAGGGTCTTGCCGTTGATGATCGAATCCCTGTAGACGGGGTGGGACAGCAGCGACTTGAGCGAGCCCTCCTCTTTCTCCCGGCTGATGAGGTCGAAGCCCATGGATACCGCCAGCACCATCCCGATGAGGGCGAAGTACTGGTTCAGGTTCTGGAAGACGAACAGCACCGATGGCATCGGCGGATTCGTAAACTGTTCCAGCTGGTACTTCAGGCTATCTATCTCCTCCTGGGGGGCGCCTCTGCTCTCGGCTTCAGCGATCATTTTCTGGTACATGGCCACCTGTTCCTGGTACCATGGCTGCTGAGGGTTTTCCGCTGCGGACTTCTTGTACTGGTCGAGCATCTTCTGGTAGTCGCCCATGCCGTTGACCATCGAGTAGATGCAGACCAGCATCAGGACAGCGAAGATCAGGATGAATCTCTTGCTGGTCAGGTGGTCGCGGAACTCTTTGGCGGCCACAATTAGTTCAGACCTCATGTTTTTCACCTCTGTAAATAGTGTTCAGGAACACCTCTTCGAGGGTCTGCTCTTCGAGGCGCAGTTCCCTGATGCGGATGCCGCTGGTGTAGAGCTGCTCCGAGATGTCGTCCCGGATGTCTTCTGTGGCGGTGATGATTGCGCTGCCGTCGACGTAGTCGGCGCTGACGATCCGGGAATCGCTGAGCTTCGGCATCGTGCCGATCACCTTGATCTTGATGGTGACATGCTCGTCCTTCCTCATCATTCTCCTGACCTCGTCAGGCGTGCCCTGGGCCACGATCCTGCCTTTCGAGATGATGCCGATGGTATTGCAGACCTGCTGCACCTCGTTGAGGACGTGGGAGGAGAAGAAGACTGTCCGGCCTTCTGCGGCCATCTCCTTGATGATGTTGCGGAACTGGATCACGCCTTCGGGGTCAAGCCCGTTGGTCGGCTCGTCGAGGAACACATATTTAGGGTCGTTCAGCAGGGCCTGGGCCAGTCCCAGCCGCTGCTTCATGCCTCTCGAGTAGCCCCCTACGGGCTTTTCAACCTTATCCAGGCCTACCCGCCGGAGCAATTCAGTAATCCGGGCATCTGAAGCCGTATCCGTCATCCCGTAAAATCGTGAAAAGTATTTCAGATTCTGCCTGGCCGACAGGTTGGCGTAGAAGCCCACTCCGTCCGGCAGGTATCCTGTGATCCGCTTTGCTTCCAGCGGCTTGCGCGTGACATCTATGTCATCTATCCAGCATTTTCCCCCGCTTGGCTCGATAAGGCCGACCATCATTCCGATCGTCGTCGTTTTCCCGGCGCCGTTGGGTCCCAAGAACCCAAAGACCTCACCGCCGCCAACCGAGAGGCTCACTGAGTCTACGGCTTTTACTCCATCGTAGACTTTTGTCAGGCTCTCTGTTTTTATCATAACGGTCATTTAACCATATAACCGTGAAATATAAAAGCATTATTAAAACTACGGATTGTGCCGTAGTCATATACTAGAGTATTGTAAGTGGTCTGGTACCAGGATAAAGGGCTCGCGGCTTACCTGAACTATTGAGTGCGATGGTAATCTATCCTCTATGAGATAAAATATTAAAAAATAGTCCTGCGCAGGCTAAATTTCTACGTTCTCATTTCACCAGATCGCTGCTGTTTGCCAGCAGCAGGTATTCCTTCACCTGCTCGTCGCTCAGGGTCTCGAACTCCTGGTAGTACTCTCCCACTGCTTCGAAGTCCTCGGGCGCCTGGACGTATACCAGCGGGGCTACATACTTGAGCTCTTCCACCAGCTCCGCGGGCATCACCGGGGTCGCGATCACCACCTCTTCCGGGCCCTGATCTCTGACTGCTTCCACTGCGGCGATCATAGTTGCCCCGGTGACGATGCCGTCGTCCACGATGAAGACTGTCCGCCCGTACAGCTTGGGAAAGTTGCCGAGGCCGACGCGCAGGTCATCCAGCGTCGCCTTCATCTCAGAGATGATGCGCCTCGCTTCTCCGCCGATGTACTCCCGGGATATCTGCCACCTGTCGACCATGGCCTGATCGAGCATGACTGCGCCGTTCCACGTGACCGCCCCTATGGCAAAATCCGGGTTGAACGGGGCGCCGATCTTCTTGCTCATGACCAGGTCCAGCGGCGCCCTGAAATCCCGGGCGATCTCGAAGCCCACTGGAACGCCTCCCCTCGGTATGGCGAGCACGATCACGTCTTTGCCCCGAAAGGCTTTCAGCTCTTTTGACAGTATCTTGCCAGCTTCCGCCCGATTTCTGAACTTCATAGTTTCACATCACACACGCTATGCTGTAACTTCGCTTGTCCTGGTTTCCGCTTTCACTCCTTTCAGCAGCTCTGACAGCGTTATGGTCGTAATATACTTATGCAGCTGCAGAAAGCCCCCTATGGAGTCAAAGGCCTTTACCTTACCCTGAATAGACTTCTGGGTTCCCGGGTCAGGCACGACGAAGACGAGGTGGTCGCAGTCGGTCCACAGAGCACTCATTGCTCCTGCCCCGATAACCTCAGGCGGGACATCTCCGCTGGACGTGATTAGCCTGAAGGCAATCTTGAGCTCAGGCAGGTTCGGGTGATCCTGCTTCGACCATACCTGGTCCAGGTTGCCCGCTCCGAGATTTACGTTATGCTCTATCTTGTACCCTAGCTGGCTGCCTACCGTATCGCACGCTGCGTTCATGCTTTGCTCATCCATGATTGCTGATACCCCCTGATTTCTATCCCTGGCCCATATATGCCGGCAACGCGATGCAGCCGGCCACTTCGGATGTATATGCGACATAAAGATGTTCGGATGTGTCGAAAAAGAGCTTATCACCACATAGAGCGAAAACGGGCAAGCTTACCCCCGTTGTCATATCTAAACGACCCGCGGATTCCGTCGATGATGGTTAATATGATAAAAAGCGACATAAACTGGGAGATTATATGGCTGGCGTTGGCAGAATAGGGGACTTCGGCAAACCGGACTACGAAGCGAATCTGGATATAGAGAACCGTCTGGATACCACGGATCCTCTCGTGGACGAGAACATACCCTACGAGAAGCGGGTGAAGGTCCTGATGGACCGCGGAATGACCCGGGAGCAGGCTGTAGAATGGATAGAGCACGCCCGGGAAGACATGAAAAAGAGGGAGTATCGCAAGAGAGACATCCTCATAGAGCAGTCACAATTCCGCAAAGAGCTGGGGGAGCTGAAGAACTGCACTCCCATCGACGAGAGCTGCCTGATCCCGGGTCCCGGGGGCGAGGAGAACAAGGATCCCGAAGCCAGGCGCAGGCAGGGACCGCTACCAGAGCAATAGCGCCTCGGGGTTCTAAGGCGTTATCCCGCCGGCTTCGGCTTCCTGAGGCGGCCAGTATTTTCATATTTTTATCCCCTGGAGGAAATACCGGGCATGTGCCAGAGCCTCTGTATCCTGGGATTATCCATGGACTCGTTGAAATTATTCCATTATGTCAGTAATGCCTTCCGGCCCGGAGGTCAGAAGCACCTGATCGAACATGGCGATCTGGCTGCTCTGCTGGTAGCCGGACTTACTTAGCTCTGCTAAAAAGATTTTCAGGCTTAGAAGTCGATGACTTCCACGGTCCTGAACTGTGCTATCTTACGCACGTAATTGGATAATTGCACCCCAACGTAGCTGACTATGACGGCTACGAGTATCGCTATGCCCAGGTGTTGTAAAGCTACTGATGTAGCATCCTGCATCCTGATGATGTAGTCGGTGCCGCCCCACACGAGAGTTCCCATGGCAACCAGGAAGAACGGCGTCGCCAGGTAGCGGTAGAGCGTCTCGCTCTCTTCCGTGTAAGCGTCTATAATCCAGCCTATGACGATGGCCAGCATCGAGGCCACAAACCACCATATTGCTGCGTTAAAGAACCATGCCGCCAGCATCAGGTATCCTGGCTGTCCGTTAGCAATGTTCAGCTGGTTGAATACTTCTAGTGCACCGCTGATGAAGGCCATTGTAATCAGGATCAAGGATATAAGGTAAGTGACGAAGGTCAGCTTGGCTTCCTGGAACGACTTGCGCAGGTTGTACGTAAATGTCTGCAGCAGATCGTCTAACCCCAGGCCTTTATATAGCATGTAGCTGCCGATCAGGGTGGCGATGGCGACAGGGGCTGCGTTCTGTATGCCTGTCAGCGTGGTAATCGCATATACCAGGAACGTGACGCCGGTGGGTATGAAGATGATCCTCGCAACCTTCGGGTCGCTTGCCAGCTCTTTTATGATATAATACGTGCTCTCGAGGTTCTGCGCCTGCTTGACAACGACTCTCCTGACGGACTCGACCTTCATCCTCGACTGAAGGATGGGGAGAACGGATTCATCTTCCGCGCCGTCGCTGACAAGTACCGCTTTCTCCACCTGCATCTTGAGCAGGATGTCGTCGAGCTGCTGGGCGATAGCCCTGTCAGATTTCAGGCCCAGCTCCCGGTGGCCTGCGATGCAGACTACTTCGACGTCGAAGCCTTCGGACTTGAGCTCATCGTAGACCTGGATGCCGCCGAAGATCGTGTTGATGTCCGAGTCCTCCGGGTCGGCAGCGCCCAGCTTGGTTGCTGCTTCGAGGCAGGCAGCTCTCCCGATCACCGGGCTTTGAACTCCTCCCTTGACTCCTATGTCATCGTCTTTATCGATACATACGATCAGCATGTCCAAGATGGTTACCTCGCAAGTGCGTAGAAGACTTCTATTCAGGTATCATCAAGGCGCTCGTCAATTATAAATCTTCTCTCGGCGATGCTGCCGGAATTTAGCTACAGTTACTGTAAGCTGCAGCTACTTTAAAATGAGTATAAAGAATTGGGCAGGTTCCTCGACGAGGAACCCTATGATCTCTATTTACAGTAATCCGGAGCGCTGTAACAGGAGCAGATCTTCGGTGTTGAGTTTCTCGCCGGCCTTGAACTGGGCGTAAACATCCTCTGCCTGCTTCTTGTACTCGACCTTGTCCTTGGTGTCCTTCTCGGCCTTGGTCTTCTTCTTGAGACCCACAATGACCTTGTCGAAGTCGCGGACTTCCTTCTGCAGCTTCAGGAACTGCTTGTGGTACTCGTCTGCAGTTTCCTGCGCCTTGACGAATTCCTTGTGCTGTGCGTCTGCATCTGCCCTGGTCTTGTCTGCTTCGCGGAAGCACTCGATCATCTTGTCGTGGTACTCCTGTGCCAGGTCGGCGTATTCCTTGACCTTTTTGTGGTATTCCGATGCCTGGTCCCTGTAGCTCTGCGCTTCTGTCAGGAAAGTCTTAAGCTCCTGGTTCTGCTCGAGCTGTTCCTTCTTCTTCCTGAACTCTTCCTTCATCTCGGAGATCTTGTCTACGAGTGCGCGCTCTTTCTCGGGGCTCAGCACTTCAGTCTGCTGCTTGAACTCCATGTGGTCGATTTCTTTCCTGAGTTCGTTCAGCGATCTGCCGCTGGTGGTGCTGTCCTTCTTGCGGATGCCATCTACCTTGCTGTAGACTTCGTTGGCCTTGTCATTCAGATCGTTGCGCAGCTCTTTGTTCGAGCTTACCTGTTCATTATACTCGTCTCTCTTGACGCGGTATTCCTGGGCTTTCTCGATCAGTTCCTTCGTCTTCTTGTTGAGTTCATCCCTCCTCTTGGCGAATGCGCTGGCCTTGGAGTTCCACTCGTTCCTGTTGTTTTTTAACTCCTCAGCCTCTTTAAGGAACTTTGATTTTTTTTCTTGCAGTTCTTTAAGCATGTTAGTCGTCTTCCTCCTCTTTTATCATAGGAATCAAGGATTCCATATTTTTGCCCTCTACGACTACGTCAGCAGCCTGGCGAACCACCGGTTTGGCATTGAAGGCCACAAATTTGCCGACTACGCCAACCCAGCACAGGTCGTTCGACCCGTCGCCCACCGCTATGCAGTCTTTCGGGCTAATGTTTTCCAGTTTGCAAATCTCTTCGAGAACCTCCTTCTTCGAGTTTTGCTTCGTCAGCGGCCCCCGGACTTCTCCGGTGACCACGCCGTCCTGGATCATAAGCTCATTCGCGTACACGTAGTCCATGCCGAGCATGGAGCCCACGCGCTCCGCTATAATCGTAAACCCTCCCGAGACGAGGCCGATGCGATATCCGCTCGCCCTCAGCTCGCTCATCAGTTTACTGGCACCGGGCATCAGAGGAACGCTTTCGGCGATGCGGATGGCATCGCTTTCAGTGAGGCCCCTGAGGAGCTTGACCCGTTCGATGAGTGCCTGTTCGAAGTCCAGCTCGCCGTTCATGGCGCGCCGGGTGACATCTGCCACGTAATCACCCACGCCTCTGGCGCGGGCGAGTTCGATAATGCCCTCGCAGTCTATGACTGTCGAGTCCATATCAAAGATGATCAGTTTTTTTCGAGAACAGTCTGCCTCCTTCGAGTCACCTGAGTGAAAACTCATAGGCACCATCGCCATCAAAGCAGTATTTGACTGCCTGATATTGTGACTTAAAGTGTACGACATCCTTTTTAACCTTTTCGGGTTCCTCTTTGTCAATGGCGACGCGCTTGATGAACTTTGCCACTTCTTTCATCTCCGGCTCGTTCATGCCCAGGCGGGTTAACTCCTGGGTGCCCAGGCGCAGACCGGACGGGTTGTCCGTCGTGTTCACATCGTCCCACGGGAACAGGTTCTTGTTAGTGATGATATTCGCCCTCTCCAGCTTCGACGCAAGCACGGAGCCGCCGCCGATCTTCGAGACGTCCACCGCAATCTGGTGGGACTTAGTGTAGCCGAGATCCTTGCACAGCACGTTGAAGCCGAGGTCATCCATCGCCGCTCCCAGCGCCTGCGAATTCTTCACTATCTGGGCCGCGTACTGCTTGCCGAACGCCTTCATCTCGGCCAGGGTAATAGCGAGGCCTGCCTTGTGGTGCAGGTGAGCGTTGCTCACGGTGCCGGGGAAAACTGCCTCATCGATGTCTTTTGCGAACTTTTCCTTACACAGGATAATGCCGCCCTGCGGCCCGGGGAAGGTCTTGTGAGTGCTGCCAGTCACGACGTCTGCCCCTTCCCTGAGCGGATCCTGGAACTGCCCGCCGGCGATAAGGCCGAGGACGTGGGCGCCGTCGTAGACGATGCTCGCTCCCACTTCATCGCAGACTTCTCTCGCCTCTTTCACCGGGTGCGGGAACAGGAACAGGCTGGCGCCGAACATGACTACCCTGGGCCTGATCTCCCTGATCTGCTTGATCATCCGGTCGACGTCGATGTTCATGATCTGGTTATCATAGGGATGGGTATAAATTTTAAGGCCTCTAATACCGGCCGCCGAAAACTTCGCGTGGCTGATGTGACCGCCGCTCGGCACCGCGAGCGCCATGAGCTTGTCGCCCGGGTCCGCCAGGGCGAAGAAAGCGGCGATGTTGCAGTTGACTCCTGAAACCGGCTGGACGTTGACATGCGGAGCCCTGAAGATCTCCTTCGCGAGCTCGATGGCTTTGCCCTCGATGACGTCCACAAAGCCGCACCCCTGGTAAAAGCGGTGCCCTACCTGGCCTTCGGCATACCTGTGGCCCAGGTCGGAGGAAAGTACCTTCCGCACCATCGGGCTGGTCACGTTCTCGCTGGCGATCATCGGCAGGGAATGCCTGAACAGGTCCTGGCTCCCTTCGACGGCGTCTACTATCGTCTTCACGTCGGGATTCAACACTATAACCTCGCTATTGCTATTGCTAAACATGGTCAAGGATAAAAAGGTTTGGGTGCGCAGAACAGGACGGCGGAGACGCAAGCCCTTATAAAAGCTCTCTGTTTCCCGGCATGGGCGTCGCAATACAGCTTACAGATAATTTACCACTTACATAGAAAATATTATCAATAGGTAATTACAAATTTGTAATTACTACCATGGCAAGCTTCAGGATCGTAAGGGCCGCCATTTGCCTGGCCCTACTGGCGCTAATCTTCACGTCGCTGCTCCCTGCTTCGGCCACCGCCGTCGCCTACGAAGCCCTGCCCGCCGGCAGCTTCGGCTCCCCGGGCCCGACTATGTACGGCAACAGCCAGTTCAAGGCCAGCATTGCCGATGCCATGGATTATCTACGCGAAGAGTACCCTGACGACTACGGTCGTGTCGCCTACTGGATATCGGAGATCAGACCTACGGGTACCTACACCCGGATCGACAACCACGGCATCTGCTACATCGATTCTGATGATGCCAGAGCATCTAAATACTGGCTGGCCGGAGTCCTCATCCACGAGGCCCAGCACACCTACGACGACAACGTCTACTTCTTAGATCACTCGTACACCGCCCGGGAATCCGAGGCCAGGGCGCTCGCAGTACAGGGTGCATATCTCGGCTCGGTCAACGGCTGGACTGAAGATCAGGTCCAGAGCTGGGTTGATGGTTACCTTGCCCAGAACTACTGGGAGACCATACCGGTCAAGTATGGGGACAGCCCGCTAAAGTAACACTAAGCCGAATTTGCGTTCGTCATAGACATTTATTGAGCTAATGCTTATGAGCCATAGAAGGGCGACGAACGCTGCGCTGTGCTAATCCTCACAGATGCCACAGATTCCGATTGATTCCACAGATTTCTCTGCTGAATCCACAGATTACTACACGATATCACAGAGGGAATACTCTATATTATTCGAACACCGATAGCAATCATAAGAGTACTCGATCAGAATGGTTTGGCACAGCGCAGCGTTCGTACTGCTGAGTCAGATATTATTCAAGGATATATAGCTTAAAAATTGTAAAAAGAAAGAGCTCAGGTCCTCGTTTTAATCTTGGGTGCCTGCTCTCTTTCCAGCTCTTGTAAGAACTCTGCTATTCTGTCCAGCGCCTCCTTGATCTGCTCCATATTTGTAGCGTAGGAGCATCTCAGGTGGCCAACTCCAGTCTCTCCGAACACGCTGCCGGGGACGGCGATGACGTGCTTCTCGAAGACAAGCCGCTCTGAGAATTCGGTGTCGGTAAGGCCCGTCTTCTTGATCGAGGGGAATGCGTAGAAAGCGCCTTTCGGCTCGAAGCAGTCGAGGCCCATGTCATTAAACCCTTTCACGATGACGCGCCTGCGGCGGTCGTACTCCTTGATCATTTCCTGCATGTCGTCCTGGCCGCTCTTGAGCGCCTCGATGGCCGCCATCTGTGCATTGATCGGTGCGCAGAGCATGGTGTACTGGTGCACCTTCATCATGGCTTCGATGACGTCGGGGTTGCCGCATGCGAAGCCCAGCCTCCACCCGGTCATGGCGAAGGCCTTGCTGAAGCCGTTTAAGAGGATGGTGTTGTCCCGCATCCCTTCGAGCGAGGCGATGGACGTGTGGGTGCCCTCGTAGGTCATCTTCTCGTAGACCTCGTCCGACAGTACCATGAGATCGTGCTCGATGGCCACGTCAGCGACCTCTTCGAGGTACTTCTTCGGCATGATTGCGCCCGTGGGGTTGTTCGGGTAGCTCATGATGATGGCGGTGGTGCGATCGGTGATCTTCGCCTCTAAGTCTTCTCTGGTGACCCTGAAGTCGTTGTCGACCGTGGTGTTCACGACGACCGGCTTGCCCCCGGCCATGATGACGCACGGCTTGTAGGATACATAGCTGGGCTCGACGACGAGGATCTCGTCCCCGGGGTCGGTGATCGCCCTGACGGCGAGGTCGATGCCCTCGCTCACTCCAGTGGTGACCAGCACCTCATTCTTTGGGCTGTAGTCGACGCCGGCTCCGTCATAGATGTATTTAGAGATTTGTTCCCTTAACTCTAAAAGGCCCCAGTTGGACGTGTACGTGGTGTAGCCCCGCTCCAGCCCGTAGATGGACGCTTCCCTCACCCTCCAGGGCGTCACGAAGTCGGGCTCGCCCACACCCAGTGAGATGGCGTCTGGTATCCCTGAAGCGATGTCGAAAAATTTCCGGATGCCCGAGGGGGGCAGGTTTCTGACCTTGTTGGAGATCTTCATGGGTGGACGACCAGCCTGGTATCTTCTTCTTTGTCGAACATGATCTCGCCCTCGGTCTTATAAGCCCGCAGCATGAAATGCGTGGCTGTGTGCTGGACCTGGTTCAGCGGCGCTATCTTCTCGGCGACGAAGAAGGCTACTTCTTTCATCGTCCTGCCCTTGATCACTAAGTGGAGGTCGTGGTCGCCGGAAACCAGCATGCAGGTGACCACTTCCGGGAACCTGGAGATACGCTCGGCGATCGTCTCATAGCCTACGCCCCGCTCCAGCGAAACCGAGACTTCGATGATGGCGTACACAGAGTCGTCCCCGAACTTTTCCCAGTCGATGACGGTCTTGTACCGCTTGATAATACCTCTGGCTTCCATGGCCTTGATGAAGTTGGCTACTTCGTTCTCGTCTAAGCCCGTCTGCGCAGCGATATCTTTGGGAGAAAGTCTTGCGTCCTTCTCCAGTAGCTCCAGTACTTCTCTCATAATGACCACGTTAAATGATGGCATTTTGTATGTCTATATTTAAAAGCTTAACCGATAAGCAAGCCGATAAATAACTGGCGTTCAGGCCGTGGGCTTTGGAGAAGGCTCAGAAAAGGGTGATAGCCCCTGAAGGGTATCGGATAAAATAGATTAAAGGTTAAGCCGCTCTACAGCCAGCTTAATGTCTTCGGCCTTGATAGTCTTCCTGCCTGCGTGCGCGCACAGCTTGCTCGCCTCGCGGCCGATCTTCAGGACGTAGTCCTCGGTATATTTTACCATCTCGTCGACGGCCTCTGCAGAGATCCTTTCGCCGCCCGCCTCGCTTAACAGCCTGGAAATTGGTGCCTTGGAAATCTCGGTCATATAAACTACCTCTTTATCGTATAGCTTAAGTAAGCACCCAATACCTAATAAAATTTTCTTTTCTCGCCGATTCTGACCTATTTATTCTTTTCGAGGCAATTATAGTCATAAAAAGCAAAATGGCGTTATATATAAAAGTAAAATGCCCAAAAGCTGATTTATTTATGTATCTGGCCACCTGCATCAGGGCAACAATATGCGGCCATCGAGCGGACAATACTGCAGAAGCCGCTCTTTTTGCCGGTGGCACTATAAGCCGGCGCCCTGTAGGGGCAGCCTGTACGGTTGCACTCCCGGTGATCTGTATGGTTATACATGATGCGCAGATGGGCAGGCTGGTATATAAGATGGCCCGGAGAGCAGGCCGAAAGTATTTCACCAGAACGCTTGAGTCATAAGGCTAACGCTGCACTTTACCGGCCATTATTACAAGGATAAGGTAAACAGTTGTCTCTATGTGGGTGAACGTTGTCGAACGCTGCGCTGTGCCAATCCACACAGATTCCACGGATTTCGGTTGATTCCACAGATTTCTCTGCTGAATCCACAGATTACTACACGATATCACAGAAGGAATATACAATACTATTCGAACACCGATAGCAATCACAAGAGCACTCGATCAGAATATTTTTGTTTATCTGTGGAATCAAGCGTCATCTGTGCAATCGGTCGAAATCCGTGGATTCTGTTTCAATCTGTGGCATCTGTGAGGGTCTGGCACAGCGCAGCGTTCGTCTTGCTGTCTCATGTCCTCAGATCAATCAGAAACGCACAGCGCAGCGTTCGTCTTGCAGTCACGAGCCCTTATCAAGATAATAAGGGCCGTAAACTGCTTCACTTATTAAGCAGCCGCATAACGTCGTACTTGGTGATGACCCCTACGGCCTTCCCCAGCTCCATGACGAGCACCGCGTGGTAGGTCTCGAGCAGGTGGGAGACTGTGCCCATGTCTGTGCCGGGGGATACTGCCGGGAAGGACTCTTCCATGAGAGCCCTGACCTGGGATGCGCTGACTCTGGCGAAGTCTTCGGTGCCCATGGCCTGTACGACAGAATTTTCCGAGATGCTGCCGACGGGCACGCCGCCGTCGATCACCGGGAGTTGCGAGAACCCGTGCTTCTCCATGAGCTTGACGGCGTTGTCCACTGTGTCGGATGACGTCACTGCGATCACCGGTGAGGTCATCAGGTCTTTGGCCGTCACCTTGCACCGCTCCATCTCGTCCAGGGCAGTCAGGATACTTCGGAGTGTAGATAGTCGGGGGTCCACATCTCCCGACTCGATGCGGGCGATCAGCGGCTGGCTGACGTTGGCCTTCTCCGCGAGGGAGGCCTGGGTGAGGCCGAGCTTGATCCGCCGCTTCTTGATGCTTTCCGGGGTTGGCAGTTCCATAATCGACTAAACTGCACGTGATGCATATAAATTTATCTATTAAGATAGCGTCAGCCCTTTTTACATTTATTCTATCGGAAATATATTTATTAATGCATGCCGAAGTCTGTGTGTGATACCGCCTGCAGGCTCTGTCTTTAAACGGAAAGTGCCGTCCTTCAGAGTTACTATCAAGCTCGCTATTGTGGCAGCAGCAATAGCTCTCCTGATCGCCTCAGCCTGTCCTGCCCATGCCCAGGCGATCAATGATACGAAGGCCGGGACTGAAACCGAGACAGAGGTTGAGATTCCTGACGAGGAAGAGGTGGAACCGCCTGAAGTACCCGATATAGAAATAGTGCCTGTGGTCTTGATCGAGGGCTACGTGAGCGAAGCGCCGGACATCCGTGACCGTCCCGGAGTGCTCATCCCCGTGCCTAATGCGCAGATCTACTTCATCCGCAACAACATCGTCTTCGCTACGGCGACGTCCAACGCCGTAGGCTTCTACTCAGTAGCCATACCTGCAGGCGACTATACCGTCGCAGCAGCGGCTCCCGGCTTCCAGACGCTGATCAGGGAACAGACATTCCGGAGCACTCAGACGCACGACATCGGTCTGACACCTATACCCTTCAACGGATTCGTGCCCTACGCGCTGTACCCCGTGCTCGAAACCAGCCCCGGCCGGGAATTCGACTGCACCATTGTAGTAGAAAACTTTCAGATCATCGATCAAATGGTCACCTTTACGGCGGTCACGCCCCCTGAATGGCAGGCATGGTTCCCTCTGGGCGAAGCGATGATGGTGCGGACAGGCGACTCCAACGAAATGATCTTCCGCATGAAATACACGGGCAAGCAACAGGGGGCGCATACTATAAAAGTAGTGGTCAACGGAGGCGCCTACTTCGCCGAGATCCCCGTGATCGTCGTGGTCAAGGACCTCCCCTTCGAGTCCATGGACTTCTACGCGACTTCCCCTGAAAAATATATCAAGCCCGGGAACACCGCCGATTTCATCCTGTATGTCGAGAATAAGTACGCCCAGGACAAGCTCATGAACATCAGGGTAGATGACATCCCTCCCAACTGGAGCGCCACGACCGGCAACGGCACTGAGCTCTTCATCCCGGACGGCAAGATCACCCAGACACACTTCTATGTATACGTGCCCGCCGAGACTCCTCCCGGCAACTATACTGTTAATGTGACTCTGTGCGGAGACGGGATCCAGTCTAATACTTTAACGCTGAAGCTCCGGGTAGAAGCTGACCCGCTCTACGACGCGATCATCAAAAGCCACAACCGTTCTCCTGAAGGCTACCCTGAGTTCAACGTATCGACCGGCACTGCCTTCGACATTCCCGTCAGGATCTACAATAGCTGGACCTTTCCCGTCAACATACAGGCCAGCGCCCTGATCGCCGATAACTGGCCTTACTACATAGACGGAGTGCCCGGCGGCAGAGTCAAGATCTCGCCCGGCAAAGCCCAGGAGTTCACCATCAGGACAATGGTGCCCAATGGCACCTACGGCACCTTCCCCATAAAGGTCTACCTCGAATCCCCCGGCAGAGACATGACCCTCACCGGCAGCATCGTAGTCCCTGCCCCGGAGCCCTCACCCACCCCCGAACTGCCAGCTACCCACGGCTGGGAAGGCCCGGCCCTCACGGGCATCACCGCAGGGGCGATATTATTCACTATCGCCGCTTCGCTGCTCCGGAAGATGAAATTCTGATTGCCACGATGGCACAGCCATGGTTCACTACCGAGACACACAGAGTGGCTGGTTTACCACAGAGGCACAGAGGTGCACAGAGACTTACTTGATAACTGGTTAGAAGATCATTCTTCAATAAAAAATCTCTGTGCGTCTCTGTGGTTCTCTGTGCCTCTGTGGTTACTTGTTCTCTGTGCGTCTCTGTGGTGAACAGATCGCCATGCACCCTGCGTTAAAAAAGTGAGTGCTCCAAGATTAAGCACTGGGTAATCTTACTCGACCTTGTCGAGTGTAACTGTGTCAATGTTGGCGTTTATGACGAGGTCGAAGGGCACTTTTCCTTCCCATCCCGCTTTGGCGAACATGTCCATGAAGCAGACGCCGATGACTTTGCCGCCGGGCTTGAGGACTTCTTTGATCACCTTGTTGGTGCCTTCGATGCCCAGGGAGCACGAGGGCATGGATATGCCGCCGAGGACCACGACGAAGTCGGCCCCGTGGGGGTCGACGTTGCCGCCGATCTGCATGCCGAGGCCGCTGACGTACCAGATACCCCTGGCATCGTCAATGATGCCGTCGGGGATGAGGATCATGCCGGGCATGGTTTCCCGGATCGTGTACGCGAATAATTCGATGAAGGGAACACATGTTCCAGAGCAGCCCACAAACGCTATGCGGTGGGTGGGCTGCAGCCCGAGCTTTTCCGTCATCGTAGCCTTGAACATCCTCAGCATGCCTGACAGGCCTTTTGACGTCTCTATAGTGTTCTTAACCATGCTAACTCCTACTCCATCTTCTTCAGTTCCCTGATGTTTATGACCGTGGCGAGCGGCATGATCCTGGTCTTGATGCCAAGCTCCACGAACGCTGCGAACGGGTTGATGCCCGAGTACTCTACGATGCCGCACTTGCCCAGCTCGATGGGTACCCCGAGCAGAGGCCTGACCGGCTCGCACCCGGACACCACGCCCAGGAACTCAGCGGCTTTCATCTGGTATATCAGCTCTTGCGCTTTCTCCCTGGCAGCGACGGGTATTTCCCTCACGTTGGCGAGCACTCCTCCCGTGCCTGTTTCGATGGCTTTGTTGACCGACGTCATCTTCCTGGAAGTGAAGACGCTCATCGGGTTGATCGAGGTGCCGCTGTAGTCGATAACGTCAGTGAAGCGCTGGACTTCGCCGTTTTGTATCCACAGGATGCCGCCGTATTTCAGGTTGACTGGTATGCCGTTCTTGAGGAGCACCCCGTCAAGCGTGATGCTGCAGACGCTGGCAAAGGCGACGCTACCCAGAGGCACGTCGTTCTCCAGGATCTCCTCACCTTCATCGACGATCTTGATCCTCGGGCTGATGGCGTACCCGGCGTTGACCACGCGCTTGATCGCGCCAAGCGCATCTTCGAACCGGTCCTTGGGAATGTAGCAGATGTTGACCGCCACCTCGCCTGTATTTGTGGCCGGATCATAGGTGGTCATCAGCTCGATCTCCTTGATCCTCGTCGATATGAACCCGATGCGGTCGGTGACCAGTGCCTGTTTCAGCTCATCCTCGCCGGTAGCGGTGAGGACCCGGCCGAGGTAGCCGTGCTTTTTGGTGAAGCCCCGCTCATCCAGCATCCGCAAGTGGTACCGGACCGCACGCTCGCCGAGATTGTAGCCTCTCCGGTTCATCTCCTCGGCGATCTTTCTCGCGCCCATCTCCTCGGTAGCTTCGCTGAGTATTCTTAAGATCTCTATGAGCTTACGCTGTGTATCCGCGTCAGGCATCCTTTAACATCCTTATAACTTTTTATTTATACACTGCCACTTTAAATCCTTACTGTCAGTGTCAGTAGCAACCCGGCTGCCGGGTGAAAAACCAGGGCTAGCCAGGCTTACCATCTGTCCGGCACAGTGGCAACGGCCAACAGAGCCTTCGCCGGGCTACGATAATCTAACAGCTATAGTGATAGGGGAATATCCGATATAAGTGTAGCGACGGGATACTTACCAGCGATCGCCTGTAGTGCAGACTCTTTCTCGCCCACCCAGGATGAAGGAGACCGCCTTCCCAGCCGCTGCCCCGGGAGCCCCCTCAAAACTATTTGTGGAGCATCGCCTCCACGAATCCCAAAAACGGCGGGGAGGGCCTCTCCGGCCTGGAGCGGAACTCCGGGTGGAACTGGGTGCCGAGGAAGAACTTGTGGCCGGGCAGCTCGGCGATTTCCATGCGGTTGTCGTTCTTGGCGGAGAACACTAAACCGTGCTGCTCGATGACGTCGATCATGTCCGGGTTGACCTCGTACCTGTGCCTGTGGCGCTCGCAGATTTTCGTAGTGCCGTAGAGCTTGTGGGCGAGGGTGTTTTCCTTGACCCACGCCGACAGTTCGCCGAGCCTCATGGTGCCGCCCATCTTCTTGATGTCCTTCTGCTCAGGCAGGATGTCGATCACGTGGGTGCCGGATGCCGAAAGCTCGCTGCTCGTCGCGTCGGGGAAGCCGGCCACGTGCCTGGCGAACTCGATGACGGCCAGCTGGAAACCGAAGCACAATCCCAGGTAGGGCACGTTCTTTTCCCTGGCGTACTGGATGGCCTTGATGTTGCCTTCCACGCCCCGGATGCCGAAGCCGCCCGGCACTAAAATGCCGTCGACGTCCTTGAAGAACGGCGTGACGTCCGTTGCCTGCTCCACGTCCTCCGACTCGATCCACCTGATATTAACTTTGCAGCCCATGGCAGTGCCGGCGTGCTTCAGCGCCTCCTTGACACTTAAGTAGACGTCTTCCATGCCGTACTTGCTGACGATGGCCACGTTGACGATCCTGTCCGCCGATTCCAGCTTGTGGACCATCTGGGCCCAGGACTGGTTGTTCTCCCTGATGGCGAGGTTCATCCGCTTCATCAGGTAGTCCGACAGGCCCTCCTGCTCCATCTGCAGAGGCACCTGATAAATATCCGCCGCGTCGTGGGCGCTGATGACGGCCGCTTCCGGCACGTCGCAGAACAGCGAAATCTTGCCCTTGGTAGACTTGTCGAGGGGCTTCTTGCACCGGCCTACGATAATGTCCGGCTTGAGGCCCAATTCTCTTAATTCCTTCACGGAGTGCTGGGTGGGCTTGGTCTTCTGGTCGCCCATGCTGTCTATAGGCACCAGAGTGACGTGGATCAGGCTGATGTCGTCTTCCTTCTCCTCGGCGAGCATCTGCCTGATGGCCTCCAGGAAGGGCATGCTCTCGATGTCGCCCACCGTGCCGCCCACCTCGATGAGGCAGATCTCGGCGCCGCTGTCCCGGGCGATCCTGCGAATTCTCTCCTTGATCTCGTTGGTGATGTGGGGGATGATCTGGACTGTCTTCCCGAGGTAGTCTCCCCTGCGCTCCTTCTCAATGACAGCCTTGTAAATCTTGCCCGTGGTGATGTTATGGTCCGAGGTGAGGTTGATGTCGATGAAACGCTCGTAATTCCCGAGGTCCAGGTCCGCTTCCCCGCCGTCCTTCAGGACGTAGACTTCGCCGTGCTGGAAGGGGCTCATGGTGCCCGCGTCGATGTTGATGTACGGGTCGATCTTGATCGCCGTCACGTTGTAGCCCTTGTTCTTGAGGATTCTGCCCGTAGAGGCTGCAGTAATACCTTTTCCCAGACCACTCATGACACCGCCTGTTACGACCACATACTTCATCACTATCACCAGTATATCCTGAAATTATAGTGTCGTCTTAGTGATATAGTTACTGATAAACCTGTCGCCAGGCCACTTCGTGGCCAGAGTGCATAGGGATCTATAAGCATGGGGCCCTGCGGGCCATTGCTGCCTTTTTACTCCGAGCCTAACAAACGGGCTGCTACAAAACAGATCAAAAACATAACAACCATTGAGGCGCCAAGGGCGCCATAGAACTGGGGGATTATAGCCTGCATAAAAGTGAAGTATAATATTATGGCGCAGACTATGACCCCTGCCACTGCCACTGTCAGCATCGAGCCTGCCGCCTCTCTCAACGAAGAAGCGTTAAACTTGAAGCCCCTGGATCGCCCGCGGCTGTGCCCGCGACTGCCGCTACCACTGTTGTGGCCAGATCTTGTAGCAGCTCCCATGCCGCCCCGGCTGTGCCTGCGTCGGGGACTGCTGTCCGCTCTGGCCAGCACTTCCGGCGGTATCTCGTAGCCTGCAGAGGGGGCTTCGCCGAACGAGGCAGCACCGCCGCTGTCGTCGTCTCCCTCGTAGGATGCGTAGTCTTCTCCCCTGCGGCCCATACTTATGCCTCAGCGTAGCTCAGGAGGAAGGAGGTTGGGTATGCCGTCCTGGATCGGGTAGCTCTCGTTGCACTGCTTGCAATAGAGTGTCCCCTCGATCACTTCGGCGCCTTCCTCTCTGGTAACCTGCAGCTCCAGATCGCCCTTGCAGACGGGGCAGCACAGGATGTTCATCAGGTCTTTCTTCACTGTCTTACCTCTTCCTGAGGTCGATGATCTCGTCCAGGCTCGGCCCGGTGGAGAGCAGGGTGAAGGGAACACCGACGTCTTTCTCTGCCTGGCGGATGAAGTCCTTGACCTTGTCAGGCAGCCTGTCCCAGTCGGTGACGCCTTTGCAGGCAGGGTCAATTCTGTCGAGGCCGGTGATCGCCGCCTGGGTGGCGCCGTTGATCATGGCCGAGTAGCGCGCCATCTCGGGGTCCCAGTAGCCGATGCGGCGGGCCCTGCCCGTGACGGTGCCGAACTCTGCGATGCCCCTCTTCTGGGCGTCTTCCCTGGTCATCTCGGTGGGGAACGGCCCTTCGCCGACTCTGGTCGGGAACGCTTTGAAAACTACTACCACTTCGTCGATCTTCGTGGGGCCGACGCCCACGTCTGCCGCGAGTTGCGAAGCCGAGGTATCCTTGGAAGTGACGAACGGGTAAGTACCGTAGTATAATGATATGCCGAAGCCCTGGGAGCCTTCGATGATGATACTCTCGCCTCTGTCGATGGCGTCGTTGCACTCCTTAGCCACGTCGGTGAGGTAGCTCTTGAGCGCCGGAACATCTTTCGCCTGCAGGGCGCTGCGCATGACGCGCTCCTTGTTGGCGGGGCCGCAGCCCGTTCCGGTGGTGCCGATCTTCTTGGCCAGCCGCTCGGTGCCCTTGTCCTCCTCGATGTGCTTCGCTTCTATGATCGAGCACCTGTAATCGACGCCCAGCCTGTTGCCGGCGTTCAGCAGCGCGACTTCCCTCTCCAGCACGACCGGGTCCACCAGGACGCCTGCGCCGATGAGGAGCCTTGCGTTATCATATATAAAACCGGAGGGGATCATTCTGACCCCGTGCTTCACTCCATCCTTGATGACCGTGTGGCCGGCGTTCGGCCCGACTCCGCCGCGGGCGATAATGGAGGGGTGATCGGTGTAAGCGATGTGGGCGACGATTTTACCTTTGCCTTCGTCGCCGAAGAATCCGCCTACGACAATCGTAGTGACCATTAAAATTTCTCTCCAGCTTTAGTATTGTGCCAATCATTAAAAAGGTTACTATTCCGGGTTTAAAAGATATGCTTGCGGGTAGTAGAAAAGCCTGCCCGGGCAGGCCTGCCCGACAGACCGGCAATTCATCGTCTATTGCCGATGATGCCCATAGTCATTTTGATAATGACTCAGTCATTTTGATAATGTAGAATATTACTGGCGGTCCTTGAAGGTTATGCTGAAGCTCGTCCCGCCCTCGCTGCCGATTTCCAGCCTGCCCTCAAGCTGCTCCACGAGGGTGGTCACCAGCTGCAGGCCTAATGTAGAAGTGTCCTCAACTACGAATCCTGCCGGCATGCCGACGCCGTCGTCGCTGACCGTGACTGTCACATATCCCCCGGCAGTCCGGCGCAGGCTTACCGTCACCTGCCCTTCCCGGCCGCCCGGGAACCCGTGCTTGAACGAGTTGGTGAGCAACTCGGTAACGATGAGGCCGCAGGAGATGGACGCGTCGATGCTCAACAGTATTTCCTCGCAGTCCACGGAGAGCCTGATCTTGGACGGGTCGGCGTACACCCTGTACAGGTCCGTCGAGAGGACTCTGAGGTAGTCACTGAAGTCCACTCTGGACAGGTCGTCCGACCTGTACAGCTTCTCGTGGATCAGCGCCATCGAGCGGATCCGGTTCTGGCTCTCCTGGAACACGGCCCGGATTTTCTCGTCCCTCAGGGCATTGCTCTGCAGATTCAGGAGACTGGACACGATCTGCAGGTTATTTTTTACCCGGTGGTGGACCTCCTTGAGCAACACCTCTTTTTCCCGCAGCGAGGCAATCAGGGTTTCTTCTGCCAGTTTGCGCTCCGTGATGTCTACGAGGGTCGCGATGCCTGCGGGCCGGCCCTGGTACAGGATCGGGCCTGCGGTGAGGTATATCCACCGTTCACGGCCGTCCCGGGTCACTATTTTCATCTCATAGCCGAACGTGTCCCCTTCTCCCCTCTGCCGGCTCATGCCGCGTTCCCTGACTATCTCCCGGTAGTCAGGGTGAATCCAGTCCCAGAAGCGCATGTCCAGCAGTTCCTGTGCCGAGTAGCCGGACAGCTTCACGTGGGCCGGGTTGTTGTAGATGTGCCGTTCGCCCTGATACAGGGCGATGGCCACGGGCGATGTTTCGGCCAGCACCCGGAACTTCTCTTCGCTCTCCTGCAGCGCCTTTTCGGCCGCTATTCTCTCTGTTATGTCCCTGACGATGCCGACGATGAACCGCTCTCCCGTCTTATCCATGTACAGGCGCTTCTTCGTCGATACGGTGTGCAGCACTCCTTCCGAGCCCGTGATGACCTCTTCATTGGTGTTCTCCTTCCCGGTTTCCAGCACCATGTCGTCCTTTTCGGTGAATACGTCCGCCTGGCTTTTCGGGAAGAGGTCATGATCGGACTTTCCGATTATCTCTTCCCGCCTGCGCCCGATAAAGTCGCACAGCGAGTCGTTGACCATGACAAATTCGTGCCTGCTGTTTTTTACGAATATGGGGTCCAGCACTGCGTTGATGATGCTGTTAAGGTAGTTTCTGGACTCTTCCTGCTGTTCCTGGGCGAGCTTACGCTCAGCGATGTTCTGCCTGAGCGCCGCCTCGGCTTTCCGCCTGATCCTGATCGAGTATACGAGCAGGCCGATCAGGCAGCACATGCCCACGATGATAGTTATCGTCAAATGCAGCACCCAGGCGTCGACTATGTAGACTGGTTTGTTAACGATCGTGCTGCCTGCGGGCAGCGATGATTCGCTAATCCCGTACTGCCTGAGCTTGTCGTGGTCGAAGATGTAGACGTTCGGGCTCTTTTCGACCACCGGGATAGCCGAAGGGGGCGTTCCGGCGATGATCTGCTGTACCATATCGCCTGCTATAACCCCCTGCTGGTAGCCCGCCGTAATCTTGCCCCCGACGATGCCGTGGCCCAGGTACATCTCGCCGTTACTGTACATAGGGACGTCTGTGCTGGCGGCCAGCAGGTCGCCGATCTCCTCGTAGGTGTACACGTTTCCCGCGCTGTCCCGGTTAAACGCTTCCAGCAATATGACGCTGTCCGGGGGCAGGTCTTTTATCCTCTCCAGCAGCTCGTCGAGGGTGACGTTGGACAGGAAGATAAACTCCGCCCTGTCCAAAAATTCGGGGATGTGGTCCAGGACCTGCCTGTGCATCGCCATGCCCGTGCTCGTCTCGTCGTGGATCACACAGACGTGCTTCGTGTCCGGGAACTGTTCGAAGGCGAGGTTCAGCGTACTCCGGATGTCGTAGTCCTCCACGACGCCGGTCATGTTCCGGTTGTCGGCGAGCATGTCCCCGGTGAAGTAGTTGACGCCGCAGAAAACCACCGGCACCCCGGGGAAGAGGTCGTCGTGGTACTGCCTTATAAAGTCGAAGGCGAAGTTGTCGGCGGCGACGATCACGTCGACCCTGACGTTCGAGTATTTATGCTTGTAAAGCCAGTACAGGTTTTGCAGGTGCTCCTCGTCAGAGATCCTCTTGCAGTCCATGTACTCTACCCTGAGGTCCACCTCGTTGCCCATGGGCTTCAGGCTGTCCTGCAGGCCCCTGTACTCCTCGTCGGAAAAGACCATGCCGGGGCTGTAGGAGTTGAGGAACAGCACCGTCTTTTTCGGGGGCTGCGCCGCGGCCGGCTGCAATAGACATGGAGATAAAAGGATAACCAATATGACCAATAGGCAGATATGCTGGTACTTTGTCCGTGCGCTGGACATGGCTGATACATCCACCGGTTAGATCATTTACCGGTAATATAGGGTATGACTGGAATTCAAAGCTGAGATGGGCCAATAATACAATCCACTTTTTTAAATGATCAAATGTTTACTGGCCGGCTAATAATTCTCCATTTATCTTTAAGCTGATAAGTTTTCTCTTATAATCTTGAAAGCCGATCGGCAGGTTCACAACCTCTTCCCGTTGATCAACAAATTTATATCTTTAATAATAGTGATACCTCCACGTGCAGTCCGCAATCGAATACCTGCGACTGCCTTCTGGTGCTGGCATGATTATTGAGGAGCTAAGAGCTATCCTGGGAGAAGACCGGGTTACTGATGACCCGGCCGAGCTTTACTGTTATTCATTTGATTCGTCGTACATCCGCGGCAGCGCCGACTACGTGGTCAGGCCGAAGTCCGCCGAGGAGATCTCAGCGATCGTCAAAATCGCCTCAAAATACAAAGTGCCGATCGTGCCCCGGGGCTCGGCCAGCGGGCTGACCGGGGGCTCCGTGCCTATCAAGGGCGGCATCGTGCTGGACATGGCCAGCATGAACCGCATCCTCGAGGTGGAGATCGACAACCTCCAGGTCACGATAGAGCCTGGCGTGGTTCACAGGGCGCTCAACAGGGAACTGGCAAAGCACGGCTTCTTCTTCCCGCCTGACCCCGGCAGCAGCGACATGTGTACCGTCGGCGGTTTAATAGCGAACGGCGGCAGCGGCATGCACTCCGTAAAATACGGCACCGTCAAGGACTACGTCCTCAACCTCGAAGTAGTGCTGCCGAACGGCGACATCATCAACACCGGGTGCAACGCGCCGAAATCGTCTTCCGGCTACGATCTGACGAGATTATTTGTGGGGAGCGAGGGCACCCTCGGCATCATCACCAAAGCCAGGCTCAAGCTGTTCCCTCTGCCTGAGACGAAGGCCATCCTCATGGCCTGCTTCGACAGGATCGAGGATGCGGGCAGGGCGGCAGTTACCACCCTCTCCTCTGGTGTCATCCCTGCAGCCATGGAAATCATGGACGCCAGCGCCATCCAGGCGGTCAAGAAGATCGACGCTTCGCTCGACATCCCTGACGTCGAGGCGATGCTGCTCTTCGAGGTCGACGGGTATAAGGAAGCTGTGGCCAGGCAGGTGCAGGGCGTAGTGGCGGCCTGCGAGAAGTGCAACGGCCGCACAGTGGTGGCAAAGGATAAGAACGAAGAGGAGCGGCTCTGGTCGGCCCGCCGTCTCGTCGGCGTGGCAGTCACCAAGCTCAATCCCGGCAAGGTCAGGGTTTACGAGGCGGAGGACATCGGCGTCCCGATCAAGCACGTCCCGTTCATGCTCAAGACCATCCAGGAGATCGGCAGAAAGCACGACATGCCGCTGGTCACATACGGCCACATCGGGGACGGCAACCTGCACACCGGCATCGCGATCGACACGAGGAGCGAAGAGGAGTGGAGAAAGGTCCACGCGATCAAGGACGACATCTATGACGTCGTGCTGTCGCTGGGCGGCACCCTGCCGGGCGAGCACGGCACCGGGGTCATACGCGGCAGCTATATGACCCGGGCGCACGGGAAGAGTTACGATGTCATGAAGGCGATCAAGCGCGCGATAGACCCGGACGGCATCATGAACCCTGGCAAGATGGGGATGTAAAAATGATCAAGGACCACATCGACGATATCCTGAAATGTACCCGCTGCGGGCGGTGCCGGGCACTGTGCCCGGTCAACGAGGAACTGGGCTGGGAGTCCACCAACGCCAGAGGCAGGATGCTGCTGGCCCGGGCGATGGCCGAGGGCGTGCAGCCGTCTGAAGCGATGAAAAATTCCTTCTACACTTGCCTGACCTGCGCTATGTGCTCCTCTACCTGCCCTTCCGGGGCAACGCCGGACGAGGTAGTCGAGGCTGCCCGGGCGGAGATGGTCCGGGCCGGCGCAGTCCCGGCCTACTACGGCATGGTAGAAGGTAACATAGCCAGCTTCGGGAATCCCCTCGGCGAAGCCGGTTCCAGGGCCGCGTGGGCTCCCGCGGGCTCCACTGGCAAATCCGATCTCATCTACTTCGCCGGATGCCTGATGTCTTACCGAAAACAGAAAGAGGCACAGGCTGCTTTCTCTCTGCTGAGCCGCTTCGGGGCGAAGCTCCTCGAGGATGAGCAGTGCTGCGGATCTCCGTTGCTCCGGCTGGGCGGCAAGCCCGCCACTATCGAGCACAACATCCGCCAGATTGAGCAGAGCGGGGCAAAGACGATAGTGACGAGCTGCGCCGGCTGCTACAAGACACTCAAAGAAACCTATGGCCTCGGCAACGTGGAAGTCCTGCACATCACCCAGTTCCTCGCCCGAAAGGTGGACGAGCTCGGCCTGAAGCCGCTGCCATTGAAGCTGACCTACCACGACCCCTGCCACCTCGGCCGGTGCATGCACGTCTACGACGAGCCCCGGATGATCATCAGGCGAATCGGCAGCTTCACCGAGATGGCCTCCTCGAAGAAGGACGCGAGGTGCTGCGGAGGGGGAGGCGGAGTGCGGAGGGGCTATAAAGATCTGGCCCGGAAAGTGGCCGCCAAGCGCCTTAACGAAGTACCCGCAGGCACGGATTACATAGTGACCGCCTGCCCGATGTGCAACTCCAACCTGGAAGATGCAGGCGCGAAAGTCATCGACATCTGCGATCTGATCCTGAGATCGATCGACGGAAAAGCAGAGGGGTAATACAATGACAATCATATCTTTAAAGTACGGCAAAGGTCATTTCGACGTCGACGTTCCCGAGGAAAATCTGGCTGGCATCATCCTGCCCGAGGAGCTCGCAGGCGTGCCGGACGAAGTCGCGGAGATACGCCGGGCGCTGGAAAACCCGATCGGCTCCCAGAGGCTCAGGGAAAAGGTCAAGCCGGGCATGAAAGTAGCCGTCATCATCAGCGACGTCACCCGGCCAGTGCCATCCTACAAGTTCCTGCCCATGCTGCTCGACGAGCTCAACGCCGGCGGCGTCCAGGACAGCGACATCACCGTCGTGGTAGCCCTCGGCAGCCATCGCAAGAGCACTCCGGAAGAGCACAAGGCGCTTATGGGGCAGTCCTACGGGCGGGTCCGGTGCATCGATCAGGACAAGTACGACGCTAAGTACGTCGGCACCTCCTCGTTCGGCCACCGCATTCACGTCTTCCGGGAGATTGTCGACGCCGACTTCGTCGTCTGTACCGGCAATATCGAGTACCACTATTTTGCCGGCTATTCCGGTGGAGTCAAGGCGATCCTGCCGGGGTGTGCGAGCCACGACACCATCCAGAACAACCACGAGATGATGCGCAGCCCCAAAGCCGAGACCGGCCGGATCGACAGCCCCATCAGGGTGGAGATCGACGAGGTTTACCACATGGTGAAGCCTGGCTTCCTGCTGGACGTGGTGCTCAACAGCCGGAAAGAGATCGTGGCTGTGGTGGCCGGCGATCCCATACAGGCACACCGCAAGGGCATCGAGTACGTGGACCGGATGTACAGCGCGAAAGTCCCGGTCGCCGACATCGTGATCACCAGCGCGGGCGGATATCCTAAAGACATCAACATGTACCAGGCTCAGAAGGCGATGGACAACGCCAAGCACGTGGTTAAGCAGGGCGGCACCATGATCATGGTCGCCGAGTGCGAAGAGTGCCTGGGCAATGACGTGTTCGCGTGCTGGGTGGACGAGGCCACGACTATCGAAGAGCAGGCCGCCCGCATGGACAAAAAGTTCGAGCTCGGGGGCCATAAGGCGTCGGTCATCGCCCGCACCGCCCAGAAGTGCGAAATCTTCCTGGTCTCGAAGATCCCCGACGAGACCGTCCGCAAGATGTTCCTGAAGCCGGTAAAGACGCCGCAGGAGGCGCTGGACGCAGCTCTAAAGAAGCACGGCCCGAACGCGAAGGTGCTCGTATCCCCGTACGGTGGTATGATGTTGCCCAAACCTGCATGAACGCTGGCAGTACGGCCATAAAATCTTCTTCTTTTCTTAGTTTTACCAGTATTAATGCTATAAGAAGTGCCCACTCTGTAAAAATGTGCCCTTTTCCCGTATAAGCTATTTATTCTGGCATGCAAACCTTTTTTCAAATATGGAGGGTATTGAAGATGAGGGTAAAATTATTAATAGCGCTGGCCATTGCCAGTGTCCTGTTGATCTTCACAGCAGGTACTGCCATGGCATGCTCAAATCCTAATTGCTGCTCGAGCTGCACCTGTGGCGATAAGTGTGTCTGCACCGGGGACAGCCCGTGCTGCGACGCATGCACCTGCGGAACAGCCCTGGACAGCGTTGTATCAACCACAGTTCCCGTAACCCAGGTTGACGGCACCGCGGTAGCTGAAGCGCTCCAGAAGGAAGCCTTTGCCGCCTCCAGTGCAGACGCGTTCGGATTCCCTGTCCTTGACGGCATCACCGCTGACGCTCTCGGCGCCCAGACGGACCTGGAGGCTATCAGCCTGATCAACAGCATCGACGCGTGCCCGCTCAACACTCTGGCCTGTGATGGCGACTGCGGCGTATGCCCGGAGTGCACCTGCGAGGAGAGGCTGACCACCTTCCAGGGACCCATCGTTAACCTTGGCTGCCCTGTCGTGAACACCGTGCCCCAGCGGGTAGACCTTGTGTCCCCGGTCATCAAGCCGGAGTTCCCGGTCATCAACCTGGCTCCGCAGGCGACCATCGCACTTCCGCAGGTCAACGCCAGGCTCAACTGCTTCGACATCGACTGCGGTGACTGCGGCTGCCCCGTGACTACGCCCACCCGCGTCAGGTAAGGCAGAGCTGGACTGACTGAGAGACAGCCATCGAATAGCAGGCAGCTCATCCGGCCGGCAACGGGCGTGATCGGGACGCCGCTATTCGATAGCACCTTTATGCTAATTTTCCACCGGGGTGCAGACGGCCATGCCTTTTCTGCAGTCCGCTAAATATATCACCGGAGAAGGCTCTTCTATATCTGTATGGCCAAGGACGAGATCCTGCGACTTCTGAGAGAGAAAGGGGACTACGTTTCCGGGGAGCAGATGGCCGAAGCGCTCGGCGTTTCCCGGGCTGCGATCTGGAAGCAGGTCCAGGCGCTCGTGCGGGACGGGTACGAGATCGAGTCCCACCAGAACAAGGGTTATAAGCTGACCGGTATACCCGATAAGCTCTACCCGTTCGAAGTCAGGTACGGCCTGCAGACCAGGCTGATCGGGAGCAAGATCGTCCACTTCAACGTGACCGGCTCCACACACCTCGTGGCGAGGCAGCTGGCGGAGCGGGGGATAGAGGAAGGTACGGTCGTCATCGCGGAGACACAGACCCGGGGCAAAGGCCGGCTGGGGAGAAAGTGGAGCGCGAGGCAGGGCGGCATCTGGATGACCGTGGTGCTCAAGCCGAAGATCGACCCCATGCACGCGGCCAGCATCACGCTGATGGCCGCCGTGTCAGTGACGAAGGCGCTGCGGGAGCTCGGCCTCGAAGCCGTGATCAAGTGGCCGAATGACGTTCTGGTCAACGGCAAGAAGATCTGCGGTATCCTGACCGAGATGAGCGCAGAGACCGACATGGTGAACTTTATCATCCTGAGCGCCGGCATCAATGTCAACAACGAAGTGCCACTGGACATTGCGACCACAGCCCGGGCAGAGCTGGGCCACAAGGTCGACAGGCTGAAGCTGGCCCAGAGCATCCTGGAGGAGCTTGACGAGGACTACGCCACCCTCCGGGAACAGGGCTTCACCCCGATCCTGTGGAACTGGCGCAGGTACTCCGACACCCTCGGCAGGCCGGTGGAAGTCACCTACCAGGGCGAGGCCATCCGCGGCATCGCACAGGACGTGGACGACGCGGGATCCCTCCTCGTGAAGCTGGCCGACGGGAGCGTCCGCAAGATCGTCTCCGGAGATTGCATTCACCTCCGGAGTTTGAAAAACTAATCTCTTCATGCGTCTGCGCAACCTTTATTATCCTCTCAGCCGACCATAAGCCAGTGGTTGCCTTGTGGTGGAAGAAACTTGCTCTGGTACTGGTTTTAGGAACGCTCCTGCTATCCCCGGCCATGGCCGCCGTCACCGATACGCCTCCAGCCGCCGCGTATCTTGGGGATGGCTGCGGTTTCATGATCAAGAACGACGGCTCTCTCTGGGCCTGGGGAAACAATAATAACGGCCAGCTTGGCGACGGCACGTACATCAATCGATTAGTCCCGGTGCTCATCAAGGACTATACGGACCTCCTCGGCGGTAACCTGATCGGCATCTCTTCGATAGACGGCGGCTATGGTTACACGGTCATCCTCAGAAACGATGGCACGGTGTGGACGTCCGGTAATAACGACGCCGGCCAGCTGGGGCAGCGGAACCGGGCAGACAATGCCGTATTCACTCAGATCCCTAACATGAGCAACGTTGCCCGCATCGACGCTGGCGAGGGGCACGTGCTGGCGCTGAAAGTCGACGGCACCGTGTGGAGCTGGGGCGATAACAGCTTCGGCCAGCTGGGCAACGGCAGCAAGGCGCTGACAGGTGAGCCTGCCAGAGTCATGGGCGTCCAGGGCATCCGATCGATAGCAGCCGGCGGCAGGCATTCCATTGCCACTTATGGCATGGAGGCTTACGCCTGGGGAGACAATCTTTTCGGCCAGCTTGGCGACGGCACTTACAACAGCAGCAACACGCCTGTGAAAGTCAGGATCAACGAGGTTACCGATGTCGCCGCGGGCGAATACCACTCTCTCGCACTGCTGGAAGACGGCACCGTCTGGGCCTGGGGAGGCAACGACTACGGCCAGCTTGGCGACGGCATCCCTAACAACAGCCTCGTCCCTGTCAAATGCGGGAACCTCCGGAACGTCAAAACCATAGCGGCCAGCGATCGCTACTCTCTGGCACTAAAGTACGACGGTACTGTGTGGGCCTGGGGCTACAACGGCAATGGCGTGCTGGGGACCGGAAGTGCGGACAATGAGAGGCACCCCGAGCCTGTGCAGGTGAAGGGGCTGTACGACATCAAGAAGATCTATGCAGCACCTACGGGATGCATGGCTATAGACACGTATGGCAACGTCTGGGTCTGGGGCATGAACCAGTTCGGTCAGCTGGGCGACGGTACGAAGACAGACCGGTACTCGCCGGTGCCCTGGTTCCCTTCCATGGCCCCCTGGTGGTACCCGGCAACGCCTACCCCGGTACCGGCGACGCCCACCCCGACACCGACGCCAGTGCCTACGCCTGTGCCTGCACCGTCTCCTGGCATAACGCTCCTGATGGCGGCTATCCTGGGGGCATATCTGATCGCAGGAAGAAGATGATCCCGACAGGTAATCTTTAAGTATTTGTAAACCACTAATTTTTTTGAGGTTTACAATTATATGCCCGAGAAGCAGGGTTACTCTGTTAAAAAGATGGTTTACGCGGCCCTATTCGCCGCTCTTACCGGCATCGGCAGCTGGATCGCCATACCCCTTCCTTATGTGTCTGTGACCTTGCAGACGCTGTTCACCATTCTGTCCGGGGCCGTTCTGGGCCCGTACTTCGGCGCCCTGTCAATGATCGTCTACGTTTTGCTGGGGCTGATAGGGCTTCCCGTCTTTTCCAGAGGCCAGTCCGGCCTGGGCGTGCTCTTCGGGCAGAGCGGAGGCTACCTGATCGGGTTCATCCTCGCCGCCATCGCCATCGGCCTGATCGTCAGGATGAAGGAAAAGCCGGGCTACTGGTGGTACTGTCTGGCCCTGACAATCGGTATACTCATCATCGACGTTTGTGGTGTCATACAGCTATCAATCGTAACCGGCCTGCCGATCGATAAGGCAATATTGGTCGGAGCCCTCGTGTTCGTGCCGACCGACATCCTGAAAGTGCTGATCGGCGCGTACATTGCAAAAAGGATCAAGGTTTAGGTATCGTCATGATCGAGCTCCGGCATGTAAGCCTCTCGTACGCTGGAACAGAAGTGCTGAAAGACGTCTCCCTGGAGATCCGCCCGGGCGAGATAGTCGCTCTCATGGGCCCTAACGCTTCGGGCAAATCGACGCTCGCCAGAATCCTGGACGGCCTGCTTATTCCCGGGAGCGGCGAATGCGTCGTCGACGGTGTCAGCACTAAGGATGATCCTCTTAATGCCCGGCTGCAAGTCGGGCTCGTATTTCAGGACCCCGATGATCAGGTGGTATCCCGCAGAGTCTCGGACGACGTGGCCTTCGGTCCCCTGAACATCGGGGCGCCGGACGTCGAGGCACGTGTTGCCGACGCTCTAAAAACCCTGGGCATAGAGCATCTTGCTGACCGGGATATCCAGACGCTCTCCGGAGGCCAGAAACAGCTCGTGGCCATTGCCGGCGTCCTGGCCATGAGGCCTGCGTACATTGTTCTCGACGAGCCTACCGCCATGCTGGACCAGGATGGGACAGGGTTGATCATGCAGGCTGTCGCGGCTGCGAAGTCTGCCGGAAAAGGCGTCCTGCTCATTACCCATGATCCGGATATCATGGGAGCGGCTGATCGTATACTCGTGCTAAAGGACGGGAGGATTGCCTCATATAATGCAATCGCACCGACCGACGCCGACATCGAATTGCCCGGGCTGGCGAGGTTCTGGAACCGGCTGGGCGAAAGGGGTATCAAAGTAGATCGGCCGCAACTGACCGTAGATGGTACCGTGGAGGTGCTATGCCAGTTAAAGCCGAAGGCGTGAGCCACTTTTATTACGACGTTACCGCCCTTGATGCCGTTGAGCTGGAGATCGGGCCCGGCGAACTTGTGGCAGTCTGCGGCAGGAATGGCTCGGGTAAAAGCACCCTGCTCAAGTGTCTTGCCGGCCTCCAGAAGCCTTCCATGGGCACCGTGACGATCGATGGCCAGCCTGCAGCAAAAGCCAGAAGCAAGGTAGGCCTGGCCATCCAGTTCCCGGAAAGGGCGCTCTTCGGAAAGACGATCTACGACGACCTGGCGTTCGCGCCAAAAAATGCCGGCCTGAAAGACGAAGACGTGAGCCGCCGGGTGGCTTATGCGAAGGAGGCCATTGGCATGCCCGACAGCCTGCTGACACAGCCCCACGCTTCGCTGAGCTACGGACAGAAACGCCTGGCTGGAATCGCTTCAGTACTCTCCGCCCGGCCTGCATATCTATTCCTGGACGAGCCCACCGCGGGCCTGGACTATCCATGGAAACGGCGAATTGCGGAGCTCCTCAGAAGCCTGAACAGGAGTGGGGTGACCATCGTCATCGCCTCTCACGATCCCTCTTTCTTCGCGGACATATGTAGCCGTCTGATAATCCTGGACGGAGGACAAGTCGTATCAGACGGTGCGCCCGTGAAAGTCGACCTGGCCAGGGCGGGTATCAGGTCTGATACGCTGGCGCTCGCCAGAAAGCTGAAGGAGTGCGGTTTCGACGTGCCGGAGACATTCTCCCCCGAGGATCTGGCAGACCGGGTGGCCGAGGTGATCAGGCGTGAAAGTGCCGGCCATAATTAAGCTGATCGGCCTGTCGGTCTTCAGCATAGGCATTGTCATCATAGGGGACCTTCGGATGCTCCTGGCATGCGTAGCAGTACTTCTCGCATGCGCGCTCCTCCTCGGCGCTGACATTAGCAGACTTTTAAAAATGCTCGTGCCCGCTATGCCTTTCATCCTCATCATAGCGCTATTCCAGTGGCTCATCTCCGGGCCGGACATTGCCCTGCTATCCTTCATGCGTATGCTGCTGCTCTACTTGGCCGGGTCTATCGTCACCATCACCACGACGGAGGCCGAGTTCGTCCGGGCAGTACAGGCGTTGCTATGGCCTGTCGGTAAAGTGACCGGGACTAACCTAGGCAGGGACATAGCGACCATGATGGTGCTGGCCATCGCTTTCCTCCCGATCATCAAAGAAGAGCACGACATAATCAGGCTCGCCCAGGAAGCCCGGGGCGTCAGCTTCGACGGGCCGGTACAGTACCTGAAAGGGGAGATCTACACCATCATACCACTGGTCAACGCCATTTCAGCAAGGGCTGACCGGATCGCCCAGGCTATGGAAGCACGATGCTACAGCATCAAACCTGAGCGTTGATCGCCATAGCCATCTTCTTAAATCTGATGGCGTCTTCGCCCATAGACATGTTATTGAACATGACGTAGACTTCCCGGGCATCAGCGTATGTGCCCAGCATGCCGAACAGCTTTTGTAAATCCTGATCCGTGTACCTGTACCTGAAGTTGGCATCCCCCGGGCCGATGCCGTTGAGCCGGAAGTATACAGTGTCCGTCTTTCTGGCCGGCTTATTCCTGAAGGGGTCGACGATGTGGATCAGGTTGAGGTCCTCGCACATTCCCCGTATTGTCTCGTTATCCCACCGTCCTCTGGGCTCCCACGCCACGGCGCAAGGTCTCTTCACCTTCGAGAAAAACGAGCGGACGTTCTGGATGTGCTCCCTCGTGGAATCGAATTTCGGGGGCGTCTGCACTACGAGAATTCTACACTCCAATATTTTGCATATCTCGGCGGTCTCAGCCCACGCCTTCAAGTTTTCTTCAGTAGGCTGCAGCAGGCCGATGTGCTCCGGGTTACCTTCCGGCAGCTTTCCCTGCCTCCAGGTCGGGCTGACAGAAGGGTGGGTGATCGCCTGCCAGGCTTTCATAGTGAACTCGAAGCCCGGCGGCGCCTCCTCTTTCCAGTGCAGGGCCGTCTCCGGCTTCGGGAGCCTGTTAAAAGTATCCTGCAGCTCGACCACCCCAAACTCGGAATAGTAGGCCTCGTGCCTGCCTTTCAAGCCCCAGCCGCAGGTGCCGATCTTGAGCTGCATATTAAATCCCTTCAATAATGATCTGGGAGATGTTGTATAAAAGATTGCGTTGAAAAGTACGGCTTGTCATAAATTATTTAGTCTCGGCTCCGGGAGGCCTCGGTTTTAGTTCGCAATATGCAGGAATTCGACCCTTCGGTCGCGTCGGCGCAAGGGTGCAAAGGCGCTAAGCAGGCTGTCTCATAATTCATAGTGTCCGAATTCGGTGAGATAGCAAGACGATCGCTGCGCTGTGCTTGGACACAGATTTAACAGATTGTACAGATTGCACAGACAGTAGTTCCGAGGTTGGTGTGTGATGGGTTGTGGTGGTGGAGCAGGTTTTAGTATTTAAAATGTGGGGGCGTTAGGGGCTTTGTGGTTTGTGGTAATGTATGAAGGCCTCTAACGGTCCCCGCGTTTGCAGTGTTAAGCATGTTGATATAAATCTTTTCGCGAGAATGTTTGCGGAGCGGTTCGATTTTCCTCGCAGCTCTGATTATGCGAGGTGTCTGGTTCATGCTGCTGTGCGAAGAAAGAGTCTTGAGTCCATATACAATAATCATAATGGGCTTCCCCCGGATAGTTTTTTCAATTTTTTCAAGTACTCCATGAGTACTGTAGTAGATGCGATGGACGGGTTTTTCCATCGTCAGGCGGGAATCCTTGGGGAGCAGGGGTGTGTGGTAGCTGTTGATACGAACGATGTGGAGTACTGGGGTGATACGGATGATGAGTACGTGCATTGCAAAAAGGGGATCAGCAAGAACGCGTATGTCCTCAGGTACGCCAGTGTATCCGTCGTTGATGAGAAACATAAGCTTACTCTGGCTTGTCTGCCGGTCAGTAAAAACGACGATCTCGCCGATATCGTTAAACTA
Source organism: Methanocella arvoryzae MRE50 (assembly GCF_000063445.1). NCBI lineage: Archaea > Methanobacteriati > Methanobacteriota > Methanomicrobia > Methanocellales > Methanocellaceae > Methanocella > Methanocella arvoryzae. The sequence goes on along the minus strand of NC_009464.1, from coordinate 1,266,685 downwards.
CTCCTGGAGAAAGCCAGAACCCTCGTCAAGATCGATACAGTGCTACTGGATAGGGGTTTCTACAGTACCAGGATACTTAAAATCATAAGAGAGATGGGCATGGACTACGTGATACCCTTAAAAAAGCAGAAATGGAGTGACCTTGTCTGGGAGGAATCCAAAGCAACGGGAGTGTTTAAACACCGGTACATTTTAAACAAGCCTGTCGACCCATTGCAAACCTGGGTGTACCTGTCAAAAAAGAAAGAGAAAAAGAACGAGAAAAAGAAGCAGGTGGAGGCAGGCACGAAAAGGAAAACTCGGAAGGTTAAGAAGCGGAAAGAACGGGAGTACGTGGGAGTGATCAGCAGCAAGAACGTTCACCCGGAAGCAGTCCCTGATTTCATGGACTGGTATTTCGTACGGAATAACGTGGAAATCAGTTATAAAGAGAAGAATTGTTACAAGATCCTCACATGCAGCACCGATAAGGCATTCCGACTCCTCATCTATTGCATATGCCATTACCTCATGAATCTATCACAGGTAGTAAGAACTGTTAACAGGACCTTCTTCAGAAATGACGAGCTGAAGAAACTGGTAAAACTACTTTTAGAGAAACCATTTACCGGAGAACACAGACTCTCAAGAACACTCGTAGTGATTGCTTAACAACCGCCCAATAGCCCTGGCTATCAAAAAACACCGGGGATAACCTCACCTCACTATTGAATAATCTGATTTTCTAGGAAAACAGGAAATTACGATATACCCTACATACGATTACGATCCAGCCCCTACCACCACCCACAGAAGAAAAAACCAAAAACCACATCGGAACTACTGACAGATGAACACAATAGACAAAAATAGGTAATGATCGCCTTTATCCGACTGATTCGATGACTATCTGTGTCAATCTGTGCTATCTGAGCAATCTGTGTTCAGGCACAGCGCAGCGATCGTCATCGCATCGCCCGCATCGGACGCCTGCAAAGCAGGCGTCCTGACGGGCGAACTTTCTTATTGTATAACGAAAACGAATTATGAGACAGCCTGCATTTTTATTGATATATCTTTGCCTCGTTGCGCCCTTGCGCCGACGCGACCGAAGGGTCGAATTCTTGCATATTTCGAACTAAAAACAAGGCGGCCTGTCGCCGATCATTTCTAAGCGATACCCTCAGCCTCGACATACCCTTTGATGACTCCCACGAACTCCCCGCCGTACTTTTCGAGCTTCGCCTTGCCGACTCCCGAAATTTTGGACAGTTCGGCCAGCGTCTTTGGGCAGGTCGTGGCCATCTCTCTCAGCGTCGTATCATGGAATACTACGTAAGGCGGCCAGCCATTGGCGTCTGCGATGCTCTTTCGCAAGCTTCTGAGCTGCTGGAAGAGCCTGGCATCGTATTTTTCCTGAACGGCAGGCTTGAAGGCCGCCTCTCCGCCTGATGTCGGCCTGGTCAGCCGCAGTTCCTGGATGAAGGTCACTTCCTTCGACCTGCTGTTGGTGGTGATGACCGGGTACTTGTCTCCCGCTACTGACAGATAGCCGAGCCGGACCAGCTCTTTGATGAAGCCGATCCACTGGACTCTGGTGTACGGCTTGCCGGTGTTGTAGGCAGGATTCCGGTTGTGCCGGTAGGCGATGATCGTCTGGTTTGAGGAGCCGCAGATTACGTCTGCTACGTGGCCGGCTCCGAACTTGCCGCCCAGCGCCGTGACACAGGTAACGATTTTGTTTGCGATGTCCCTACCGTCGATGGTGTCTTTCGGATGCAGGCAGTTATCGCAGCCGTCGCAGGCCGGATCATCATATTCTTCCCCGAAGTAGCTTAACAGGTATTTCCTGCGGCAGAGGCGGGTCTCGCAGAAGTCCCTCATGGCCTGCCACTTTTTCATGGCTACCCGGCTCAGGTGGTAATCGGTGTACTCTTTTTCCAGCAGGCCTCTCATTTTTAAAGCGTCCGCAGGCGAGTAGAACATAATACAATCGCTTGCCTCTCCATCCCTGCCGGCCCGTCCGGTCTCCTGGTAGTACGCTTCCAGGTTCTTGGGCATATCGTAGTGTATGACATACCGCACGTCCGGCTTGTCGATGCCCATCCCGAAGGCGACTGTCGCGCAAACGACCTCCACATCGTCACGGACGAACTTCTCCTGCGTGGCAGATCGGACCGTATCAGGCAGGTCGGCGTGGTAGGGCAGCGCCTTGATGCCCGCCCTGCGCAGCTTTTCCGCCAGCTCTTCCGTAGTCTTCCTCGCCAGGCAGTAAACGATGCCCGACTTGCCCCGGTTTCTTGCAATGTAGGAGAGGATCTGGGCTGTGGCATCCTTCTTCTCCCGGACCTCGTACCTCAAATTTATCCGGTTAAAGCTGCCGAGGTACTTCTTCGGGGAGACAAGCTTGAGCTGGCTGGCGATATCTTCTCTGACCTCAGGTATGGCGGAGGCAGTCAGGGCAATCATAGGGACTTTCGGGAATTTACTCTTGAGCAGCGATAGCCTTCTGTAGTCCGGCCTGAACTGGTGGCCCCACATGGAGATACAGTGAGCCTCGTCGATAGCGATCAGTTTCACGTCCAGCTTTTCCAGGAACTGCAAACACGAGTCCTGCGTAATCCTCTCCGGGGAAATGTACAGCACCTTGATCTTCCCCCCGAGCAGCTGATCCTCGATCGACCGGATCTCCCACAGCTCCATCGAGCTGTTCAATGTGGCGGCAGAAATGTTTCTCGCGAGGAGGTCGTCCACCTGGTCCTTCATCAGCGAGATTAAGGGAGAGACGACGATCGTCAGCCCGCCCGATACGAGGGCGGGAAGCTGGTAGCAGAGCGATTTGCCGCCGCCGGTGGCAATAATGGCAAGGACGTCCCGTCCTTCGAGCACGTCGGTGACGATCTCCTCCTGAAACGGCCTGAAAGTACTGTAGCCAAAATAGCGCTCGAGAGTATCCCGCAATAACTGTTTGTCGACTGCCATTTCCATCCCGCTGCCAGAGAAAACCGGGCATCAGGCACCCGGCACTTTCTGTAAGTTAGCGGGACGTTAGATAAAGTCGAAGTAATAGTGGGCTGAAAGTAATACTAATATATCTGTAAATTCGGCGATGGTTGCAAGGCCGCCAAGCACTCACCTTATGAAAAATGGGATATTCAGGTAGATGCTATGAAAAAATTGGAAGTTGGCCCTGTATAGGTCGAAAATACCGCCAAGCCCGCCAAGAGGCCAAGCTCGCCAAGAGCTAATTTTTCATGGTACGCCAAGAGATAGTTTTTTATGGAACGCCAAGAAGCCAGGCACGCCAGGGACTTTTTCGATCGGAATCACGCCGATCACTAATTATCGCTTGGCGTGCCTGGCCTCTTGGCGTGCTTGGCGGCTTTACAAGCGCAGAATCTGAGAACTGCCAGTTTTACATCACTTATGCCTGATCATCAAAATCCAGAGTTCCAGACTTTTTATTCAATCTTTTAGCAGAACCCTGGCATCCACAGCGATGGCTCCACTCTCGTAAGCCATGACAGGATTGGCATCCAGCTCCAAGATGTCCTCCCGCTCCATGATGAGCCGGGAAATATTTACGATCACGTCCGCCAGCGCATCTATATCTACGCTTTTCTGGCCCCGGAACTCGGTGAGCATCCTGTAGCCTTTGATCTCCTTGATCATCTCTATAGCTGTCTGGTGGTCTACCGGCGCTACCCGGATGGAGACGTCCTTGAAGACCTCCACGAACACGCCGCCCATGCCGAAGAGGACGATCGGCCCGAACTGGGGGTCTCTCTTGGCTCCGACGATGACCTCCCTGCCGGGGGCGGCCATTGTCTGGACTACTGCGGTGGCTTCCGGGTCGAGGGCCCTCGCTGCTGTGATGATGCGATCGTAGGCTCCCCGGGCGCAATCTGCCGAGGCGATGTTCAGCGCCACGAGCCCGAGGTCGCTCTTGTGGGAGATCTTGTCCGACAGCACCTTCAGGGCGACCGGGAAGCCCAGTTTCGCCGCCGCATCAGCCGCCTCTGTCGGGCTACTTACGGCCTGCCCTGCGTTTATCGTGATACCGTAGCTGGCCAGCAGTTCCTTGGCCTCAAGTTCATTAAGCAGCCTCGTAGACGCAGTCATCGCTTCACCTTCTTCCTGACCAGCGAGCTATCATATTCTATCAAAGTCCGCAGCGCCTCTGCTGCTCGCTCGGGCACAGGGTAGAACGGCACCCTGTTCTTGCGAAACATCCTCGCCACCGCGTCGATGTCTTCACCGCCCATCCAGCAGGCGACGACAGGCTTCGGGTATTTTTCCTTGAGCATATCTACCACTGCCTGGGCCGGCTCCATGGCATCGGTCATTCCTGCATGCGCATATATCACCATCACGCAGTCTATGTCCTTATCGTCGAGGAGCGCCCTCATCGCCTCTTTGTAGATGTGGTAGTCGGACTTCGCCACCGTGTCCACGGGATTTTTCACCGATGCGAATGCGGGCAGAAGCCGGGCGATGCCTGCCCTTGTGTACTTGTTGAGCTGCGGCACCTGCATGCCCCTGCGCTCGCACGCGTCGCTCGCCATGATCGCCATGCCGCCTCCGTTGGAGAGGATGGCTACCCTGTTACCTTCAGGCCTGGGCTGGGTGGATACCGCCATCGCCGCGTCGAACATCTCCTCCACGCCCTCGACCCTGATGACGCCGCACTGGCGGAACGCCGAGTCGTAGACTGCGTCGGAGCCTGCGAGGCTGCCCGTGTGGGAAGCCGCCGCCCTGGCGCCGGCCTGGCTGACTCCCGCTTTAATGGCCAGCATGGGCTTTTTCACCTTAGAGGCGGCCTCGATGAACCTGCGCCCGTCTTTCAGCCCCTCGATATACATGGATATGGTCCACGTGTCCTCGTCCTGATCGAAGTACTCCAGCAAATCTGCTTCCGAGACGTCCGCCTTGTTGCCGGTGCTGATGATGCAGTTCAGGCCCAGGCGGGAGCCGATGGACCAGTCCGTCAGCGCCAGGCCCAGCGCGCCGCTCTGGCTGATGAAGGAAATCTCGCCCCTGTATGGCATCCGGGGCACGATGCTGGCGTTCAGCGAGATGCTCCGGTTCACGAAGCCCATGGTATTCGGGCCGAGCATCCGCATCCCGTAAGCCTTCGCCTTCTTTTTCAGGTCTTCTTCCAGGGCCGCGCCCTCCTTGCCCACTTCGCTGAACCCGGAGGTGATCACGCACAGCGCTCCGACACCTTTCCTGCCGCAGTCGTCGATCACTGAAGGCGCTGCCTGGGCCGGGACGATTACTACTCCCAGGTCTACCTCGTCCGGGATCGAGGTGACGTCGGGAAAGCACTGCTTCCCCAGTATTTCCTGTGCCGAAGGGTTTACCGGGAACACTTTACCTTTGTAGCGGTTACTGAGAATGTTGTAGAGTACCTTGTAGCCCCACTTGGACTGGTCTTTTGAGGCGCCGATGACCGCGATGCTCTTCGGCTTGAGTAGTGGATCAAGAGTATGGCCGCTCATGAAAGCTCCTATAACGGTATGCTGCCCGGATTTATATAAATGATGGGCAGGTCCGGGCAGTCAACGCGTCCAGCAGCTCTTCCACGGTCAGCGGCCTTCTGTCGGGCCTGAGGCCCATTCGTTCGCAGTACGCATAGTATAGCTCTACAACGGCCGGCAGGGACAGCCCTGCGTACTCGATTAGCTCCCTGTCGTAAAACACGTCTCTCGGCTGGCCGTCAGCTATGATGCTGCCCTCCCGCACAATGCAGACCCGGTCGGCAATCCGGGAGGCGAGATTCAGGTCGTGGGTGGAGATCACCACGCTGATACCGTGGAAGCGCCTCATCTCTTCGATGATGTCCACGATTCTCCGGGAATGGACTTCGTCAAGGTCTGAGGTCGGCTCATCCATGCATATGATTTTCGGCCTCATGGCCAGCACTCCCGCGATGGCCACCAGCCTCTTCTGGCCTCCGCTCAGGTAATTCGGCATCTTGTCCACGAGGTCTGAGACACCCACGTGCTCCAGCGCACTGATCGCTACTTCCCGGGCCTCCTCTTTGCTCATGCCCAGGTTTATCGGGCCGAACATGACGTCGTCGAGTACCGTGGGCGCGAACAGCTGATCTTCAGGCCGCTGGAACACGAGGCCTACCTGCCTCCATATCGTGTCTTTTTTCTCTCTGAACGGCCTGCCCATGACGTACACGTGGCCCGACGTCGGCAGCAGCAGGCCGTTCAGGTGCTCCAGCAGCGTCGACTTGCCCGAGCCGTTAGCCCCGCAGATAGCGACGATCTCTGCGGGCTTTATGTAGAAGCACATGTCGTGGATACCCATGCTTCCGTCAGGATACCGGTGGCTGGCGCAGTCCACGTGGATCAGGCTGTTTTCCGGAGCGCACTGGCATTTAGGGCTGTATTTCTCTGACTCAGGTTCTCCCGGGCTCACAATGTAATTATCCGCACTGCGCGTAAAAGCCTCTTCGCCCGGGAAAGCCGGTTAAGGCTCCCGAAAACGTTTATAGTGCCGGAGAACTTATATTATAAGACATGCTGCAGCCACGACCCCTGTCCGGCAAAAAGGGCATACCGCTCAGAGCACATCATCTATTGTGCCTGCTCGGCTTCCAGGGCATCGGCTACTCCGCAGAGTTCATCCGCAACTTCCACAAAGTCAAGCGGATGGTCGACCAGAACCCGGAGCTCGACATCGAAGTCGTCGACGACTGCGACGTCGTCTGCCTCCAGTGCCCCCATTCCCAGGATTCCCTGTGCGTGAAAGGCGGGGCGCCCGACAACAAAACGGTCCGGGACATGGACCACAGAGTCATGGAAAAGCTGGAGATCAAGCCCCGTGACCGGTTCAAGGTCCGGGAGATCTACGCTCTGATCAAGGAAAAGATCCGTCCCGAGGACCTCCCGGAATTCTGCCGGGGCTGCGACTACCTCCAGCTAGGGTTCTGTACCAGGGGGCTCGAAAGCCTGCTCGCCGAGAACCGGTGAAACCACTTCTTTATATATGATTGCCCCCATCAAAAACTTTTGATAATATGTCCTACAAGATCTTCGTCGACGGCCAGGAAGGCACCACCGGCCTCCAGATCCACGAATACCTGGCCCGGCGCACCGACGTCGAGGTGCTCAGGATCGATTCCGCCAGGCGTAAGGACCCGGCTGAGCGGAAGCGGCTGATCAGCGAATCGGACGTCACTTTTCTGTGCCTGCCGGACGAGGCTGCCAGAGAATCGGCGGCCCTGGCCGAGAATTCTGATGCCTGCATCATCGACACCTCGACCGCTCACCGCGTCAACCCGGCCTGGGCCTACGGCCTGCCCGAACTGGACAAAGGCCAGAGGCAGAAGATCCGGGCGTCGAAGCGCATAGCGAACCCCGGCTGCCACGCAACTGCCTTCATCCTGGCTGTGAAGCCGTTAATTGCATCGGGCCTCCTGCCGGCCGACACCAGGCTCGCGGCCAGCTCGATCACCGGCTACTCTGGCGGCGGCAAGAAGATGATCGAGGACTACAACGGCCCTAAACGCGGCTGGTCGCCCAGGCCCTACGGGCTGCCGCTGGCCCACAAGCACCTGCCCGAAATGTGCGCTTACACAGGCCTGACCGTTTCGCCGATCTTCCAGCCCATCGTCGGCTCGTTCTACAAAGGCCTGACCGTGACCGTCTACCTCGACCCGAAGCAGTTTACCCGGGCGGCGGCTCCCGGCGACATCCAGAACCTACTGGCCGACTATTACGCGGGCGAACAGTTCGTCCGGGTAGCCCCGATCGATCTGGAGCGCAACACTCAGGGCGGCTTCTTCGACGTCGAAGGCTGTAACGACACGAACTACGCCGACCTGTTCGTCTTCGGCAACAACGACCGCATAGTGCTGATGTCCCGCCTCGACAACCTCGGCAAAGGCGCTTCCGGCGCTGCAGTACAGGCCATGAACGTGCACCTGGGGGTCGAAGAGAGCCTGGGTCTGATATAAATAGCGTTTTCTTTAAAACAAGAAAGGCCAGATATACCTGGCCTTCTATTTCCTCATCGCTTTTGCTGCCTTGAGCGCCTCTATGGCGGGCATGCGCTTGCCACTTAAGAAGTCTATCGCAGCGCCGCCGCCGGTGGAGACGTGGCTGATCTTGCCTTCGATGCCCAGGGTCTCGACTGCCGCGGAGCTGTGGCCGCCGCCTACTACTGAGAACTTCGCTTTGGTGGCCGCCATGAGCATCTCGTTGGTGCCGGCGCTAAAGTCGGGGTTTTCGAAGATGCCGGCCGGGCCGTTGAGGACTACCTTATCCGATTTCCGGACGATGTCGTTGAAGAGGGCGATGGTCTCTCTGCCGATATCTGAGACTACGTAGTCAGTGGGAAGGCTCTTGACGCTCATCTCGACGCGCTTGCCGTCTTTGTTGATGGCCACGTCGGTGGGCAGGACTATTTTGCCGTCGAAGGCTTTGAGGATCTCTCTGGCCCTGTCGATCTCTCCGAGGTACTCGTTCTTCTCTATGAAGGCCAGGTTAGGCTTGCCAATGTTTATTCCAGCGGCCGCGAGGAAGATGTTGGCGACGACGCCGGTGACCAGCACTTTGGTGGCGATGTTCTTCTCTAGCACGTTTCTGGTCACGCTGATGCTGTCGTCGACCTTGGCGCCGCCCAGGACATACGTCGTCTCCCCGCCGCCGGTGAGCGCCTTGTTCAGGGAGTCGATCTCTTTTTCCATGAGCCTGCCTGCCCCTGACGGGAGCACGGGGGTGAAGCCTACCAGGGAGCACTGGGACCTGTGGGACGCGCCGAAGGCGTCGTTCAGGAAAGCCTGGGCGAGAGGTGCGAGCTTCTTGACCAGATGCGTTTTAGCATGGGCCTCCGGTGCCTGCTCCAGCTGTTCTTCTGCATAGAAGCGCACGTTCTCGAGGAGCAGGACGTCGCCGGGCTCTGCCTCCACGATCTCTGACCGGGCGTGGGAGCCGAAGATGTCGTCCACATACCGGACGTTCTGCTCCAGGTATTTCTGGAGCCGCCTGGCATGATCCTCCATGGTGGTAAAATCCTTTTTGCCGGGCCTGCTCTGGTGTGCCAGGAGCACCACTTTAGCCTCGTCCAGCTCCCGGATCGTCGGCACGCTCTCCCGGATACGCTTGTCGTCGAGAATCTTGCCGTCCGGGCTCATCGGGGAGTTGAACTCTACCCGCAGCAGCACAGTCTTTCCCTTGAAGGAGAAATCATCCATCGTGTTATAGTCGCGCTCCATAACAATCCATCCTGCATAAGCATACGATTTGAATCATATCCTCAAATTATCCCGGCCTTTCAACTCTAACCGCATCCAGGCGCACCTTCATTCAGAGGGAAGGACAGCGCGTGACCGCCGGCCAGGAGATTACCTCTATGTGGCCTTGTTGCCATATTATTGTGCCAGTATGATATATCATTGTACCGCTTGCTAATGCATATATATCTCTCGGAGACTGTCCACAGCGTGGCTGATACGTCCTGTATACGTGGAAATAGCTGCCGGGCTGTCGTCGTCCGCCTTCGGCTGTGCAGACAGGCGTCATTTAATCCCGGAGCTGGCGTAAGCGCTGCTTACGGCCGACAGGCCCGGCCTCGATAAAGTTTTGTACTTTCCTGCCGTAAGCGATCGATGATCCTATGAACGGCGAGACCTCCCGTGGAAAAGCAGCGGCCGTCCTGGCGCTATTCGCCTTCATCCTGCTGTTGACCTACTTCTGGCCCGTACCCCTTTACGCCACCGACCTGCGGAACCTGACCCCCGACCCTTTCAGGGCTGACGTAGACCGGTACCTCGAAAAGCTGCCGCCGGAAGAACGGGCCGCTCTTCTCCTGCCCCCGCCCGAAATCGTGAGAGCGACGAACGCGACCCTCAACGACCTGGTGATCACTCATGGCGAGCTCAACGCCACCGCATGGATAAAGGAAAACACCCTGGATTCTGACAGGTTCGTAGCCGACATCTTCGGGGCGGAGCTCATCATGGGCATGACCACCCGGGTCTCGACCGAAGGAGGCGACTGGGCTAACGCCCCCGACCCCATCCAGAAGATGACAGACACCAACGAGATCTTTACTACAAAAGACCCTGCCCGGGCTTACCAGCTGGCCAAAGGGCTGAACGCCACCTACGCCTTCGTCCCCCAGCACCGCCGCCTCAACACAGGGTGGTGGGTCTCTCCTTCGGAAGTCAGTAAGGAGAAGTTCGAGGATGGGCGGTACTTCCAGAAGGTGTACAGCAACGAAGATGTGGCAATCTACAAGATCTTATAGTTTCCCTGATCGGCGACTCCGCAATACGAACGCTGCGCTGTGCTAATCCTCACAGATGCCACAGATTCTGATTGATTCCACAGATTTCTCTGCTGTGCTATCCATTAGGAATCTGTGGATTCTGTTTCAATCTGTGGCATCTGTGTGGTTTAGCACAGCGCAGCGTTTGTCTTGCTGTCTCACCACCCAGGAGCAATCAGAAAACGCACAGCGCAGCGTTCGTCATCGTTCGCGAGCTCATCTATAACTTTTATAAAAGAGGATTCGCCCGCCTGTCCAGCAGGGCGAAAATGGAAACTCTGTCTTCAGAACCCGATGCCGACCTTCAGGAAGAAGAACGTCATGATGCAGGTCACTGCCGTCAGCCCGAGGGCTACCCAGATGTTTATCTTCATGACCTCGCTCTCCGTCCTGCTGCTCTCCCCAAGGACTGCGCAGGCATTGTAGATCTTCGAGGGGGTGATGGCGCTGGCGATGCCGCCCGCCACTGCGAGAGAGCCGAAGGCGAGGGCGAACTTTTCGGCGCCGATGGTCTGGCTGACCGCCACGTTCTGGATCTTGGCGAACATGATATTCGAGGAGGTTTCGCTGCCGCCGATCACGCAGCCGATGAAGCCGGGGATTGGGGCGACGAGGCCGTAGTAGGCGCCGAAGGCGGCGGCGAGCGCCACTCCGATGATGCCGTCCATGTTTGCTTCCAGCACGCTCGTGGGGACGAACTGGCCCCCGATGACTGAGCCGCCGGAGTAGTACATGATGTAGGCGATGCAGAAGAACATCGTGTACGTCATGAAGGGGCTGAAGAAGCGTTTCACTGTCAGGTCCAGCGCTTGCGAGACCTGAGCTTTGCTGGCTCCCAGGGTAAAGATGCCTATGACGGAGGCGACCAGGATCCAGGTGTAGGCCTGGGAGAGGATGTCGAGGTCGACCTTCTGGTTGGCGAAGGCGGTGATGACCTCCAGGTTCCCGGGGACGCCCTTGAGGATGCCTGCGATCTGCGGGACGCTGGCGATGCTGACCAGGAGGATCAGGATGACCCACGGAGACAGCGCCTTGACCAGAGATATTCCAGTGGCTCTGGCCCCGCCGTCTGCCATGGCCGGCTGTTTCGCCGTCTCCTGCAGCGCAACCTCCTTTTTACCGAGGTACTGGCCGGCTATATGGTAGAGGTACAGCGAGAGCATGGAGGCACTGCCTGCAACGACTCCCACTATCGACAGGGGCACTATCTGGGTGTAGACCAGAACCAGAGCTGTCAGGGATATGACCAGGCCCGACAGGAGGGCAGGCACCCAGGACCGTTTCATGGCTTCCATCCCTCCCACCACTATCAGGATGGCGAAGGCGAAGAGGACGCTGATCACGGGGAGGTAGATCGAGATGTTCATGGCGAACGAGTGCTCGGTGATAGGTATTCCCATTCCTGCCGCGGCGCTGGCCGGGAGGGTGATCGGAAGGGAGAGCAGCGCGAACGAGCACAGCGGGTCGTAGCCAAGGCAGGCGATCGCAATTGCGGCCACCGGAGTAAAGCCCATGGCGACCAGCAGGGGCGGGAACAGCGCAGGCGTGACGAGCCCCAGCGCCGTCACGAAAGAGCCGAAGCCCATGCCCACGAACAGCGCCTTCTCTTCCTTATTGCCGGCCACGCGGTGGATGGCGTCTGAGATGCGGTTCAGCGCACCCGTGACCTGCATCAGGAACACCATGAACATAGCGAATACGACTGTTATGCCGATGCCCAGGGACTTGAGAACCCCCATGACTATCCCGCCATAGATGATATCGAGGCCGGTGTTGAAGTACCACCATGCCAGGAATGCGGTCAGCGCCAGAGCCACGATGACCATTACCGAGCCAGACTTCTTGAATAGCACGATCCCCGTGAATACGACGAGGAGGGGAAGTAAAGATATTATCAAGCCTGCTATGTCCATAGTAAAACCTTTGATCTCAGTTTAGACTCTGCACGATATGGATATACACATTTGTACATGATTGTACTTTTATGTACATAGATACCCACTAAATATAAATAGGTTGCTGTGCGGGACCAAACTCTAAGGGCGTAATATTATCGCATGTCCGCCCCGGCATAACTGCAAAAAGGATATAGCCCCACCTTTTACAGTGGGGCCGTATGGCAACTTAATTGTTAGAATCCCAGCCCTATCTTCAGGAACAGGAAGGTCATGACGCAGGTCACCGCGGTCAGGACGATGGCTACTCCCGCGTTGACTTTCATGACTTCGCTCTCCGTCTTGCCGCCCTCTCCCAGTGTGGCACAGGCGTTGTGGATTTTCGAGGGAGTGATGGCGCTGGCGATGCCGCCGGCGACAGCCATGGAACCGAAGGCGAGGGCGAACTTGTCCGCGCCGATGGTCTGGCTGACCGCCACATTCTGGATCTTGGCGAACATGACGTTGGAAGACGTCTCACTGCCGCCGATAACCGAGCCGATGAAGCCGGGGATTGGGGCGACGAGGCCGTAGTATGAGCCGAAGGCCGCGGCCAGAGCCAGTCCGATGATGCCGTCCATGTTGGCCTCCAGGGCTCCGGGGACGAACTTGCCCGCGATGACTGAGCCCCCGGAGTAGTACATGATGTAGGCGATGGAGAAGAACAGGCTGTACGCCAGGAACGGGCCCAGGAACCGTTTTACTGTAGTGTCCATGGCTTTCGATACCTGCTCTTTCGTAGCTCCCATAGTGAAGATGCCTATTACAGAGGCGACCAGGATCCAGGTGTATGCCTGGGAGAGGAAGTCCAGGTCTACCTTCTGGTTGGCAAAGGCGGTGATGACTTCAGCGTTGCCCGGCGCATCTTTGAGGACGGCGGAGATCTGGGGCACGCTGACGATGCCCACCAGCAGGATCAGGATGAGCCACGGGGAAAGCGCCCTCAGGAGGGACATCTTCCGGGCCGGAGCGCTCGTGGTTCCACCGTCTGCCGCTACTGTGGCAACAGGAGTCTCTTTCGACAGGTGGCTGCGGATTCTACTGTACGCATACAGGGTGATCATTGACAGTCCGCCTGCTACCACGCCTACGACCGATATCGGCACTATGTTCGTATAGACCATGCCGAGCGCGGATAGCGAGATGACCAGGCCCGACAGGAGCGCCGGCAGCCAGGACCGCTTTACGGCCTCAACTCCTCCCACCACTATCAGGATGGCGAAGGCGAAGAGGACGCTGATCACGGGGAGGTAGATCGAGATGTTCATGGCGAACGAGTGCTCGGTGATAGGTATTCCCATTCCTGCGACAGTGCTGGCCGGCAGGGTGATCGGCAGGGACAGCAGCGCGAACGAGCACAGCGGGTCGTAGCCCAGGCAGGCGATCGCTATTGCGGCCAGCGGTGTGAAGCCCATGGCGACCAGCAGAGGCGGGAACAGGGTCGGGGTGACGAGGCCGAGCGCTGTCACGAACGAGCCGAAGCCCATGCCGACGAACAGCGCTTTTTCCTCCCTGGTGCCTGCGATATTGTGGATGGCATCAGATATGCGGTTCAGCGCCCCGGTGATCTGCATGAGGAATACCATGAACATGGCGAACACGATGGCAACGGCAATGCCCAGGGACTTGAGAATGCCCATGATGATGCCGCCAAAGATGACGTCGAGGCCGGTGTTGAAGTACCACCATGCCAGGAATGCGGTCAGCGCCAGCGCGACAACGACCATTACCGAACCGGATTTTTTAAACAATACGATCCCCAGGAACACTACGATCAGGGGAAGCAACGAGATTATCAGACCCGCAATATCCATAGGTAAACCCCTCTATCTCTCCGACAAAGGGTCCGCCTAAAACCTATATATACCAGTATAACTTGATTGTACGTAGCTATATGGAGCAGCATTTCGACGAAAAAACGCTGTCAAAGCTCAGCATGTTCGGGATGACGGAATACGAGTCCAAGGTCTACCTGACGCTCCTGGTCAAAGGCGCCCAGGAGGCCAGCAAAGTATCCCGGTACTCAGGCCTTCCCCGCCCGCACACTTATTCCGTTTTGAAAACCCTGCAGATGCGCGGCCTCGTCACTGTCATACCCGAATCGGTGAACCGCTACCGTGCGGTGCCGCTGGACGAAGGGCTGGACCTGCTCATCGAGGAGAAGGAGAAACAGTTCTCGTCCCTCCGCATCGCCCGGGACCAGCTCCTGTCGGAGATCAAGCCGAAGGAAGCGATCCCCGACGGCAGCCATTCCATCGTTTCCCTGTACTACGGCCGGCAGAACGTCTACAAGCTGGTCGACGAGATGTTCCAGCGGTGCGAGCACGACGTGGATATCATGACCACTTCCCACGGCATCGTCCGGTTCTACAAATACTTCAGCGACGTGGCCTCGCAGTTCCGGAGAAAGGACATCGCCGTCCGGTTTATTGCCCCGATCACTCCTGACGTGGAGGACGTCGCCCAGAAGCTGGCCCGGCTGGTAGAGCTCCGGCGAATCGACACGCTGCCCCCCATCCGGTTCGTGCTGGTGGACGGCAAAGAGGTACTGTTCGCCGAGTACCCCGAAGACGACTTCAAGTCTACGGGCAAAGAGACCGGCATCTGGATCAACCAGCCCGAGCTGGGCCGGATGATGAAGACGCTGTTCGACAACACATGGAAGACTACCACTGCTTATCCTGAGCTGCAGAAAACGACGGAAAAAGAGGACTGAGCTCAGACTTTCTTACCTACTATAACCAGGCTGTGGGGAACGCCGTCCAGTTCCGCCACGTCCGGGAGGTAAGCCCACTGCTCGAAGCCGAATTTCTTGAAGAGGCTCAGGCTCGGGGCGTTGTGGGCGAAGATGAACCCCAGCAGGGTTTTTACACCGATTGCGGGGCTGTGATCGATCGCCTTCCCGAGCAGAGTTCCGCCGATGCCCTTTCCCCTGTGCTCAGGGGCGACATAAACGCTGATCTCTACCGTAGCGTTATAAGCGGGTCGGCCGTAGAACGAGGAAAAGCTGAGCCACCCGCAGATCTCTCCGTCGATCTCCGCTACCCAGAGAGGCCTTGTGGCCGGATTATGCTCTCCGAACCACTGCAGCCGGCTGGCTACGGTAACCGGCTCCGTGTCAGCAGTCACCATCCGGCCGGGCACCGTCGAGTTGTATATCTCGACTATCCTGGGAAGATCGCTCCCGGTGGCATCCCTGATTATCATCAGGCTACCCGTCGCTGATTAAGTATAAAAAAGCTGCGTCAGGCCGGCCCTGGCTGTACTGGCCGCTCCGTCCCGCCCTTCCCCTTCTCCTTATCTTTCCGGGTATCCGTCCGCCAGCTCAGCCCTCCGCCATATCGAATCAGCCGCATGCCGTTGAGGATGACGATGAAGATGCTGGCCTCGTGGATGAACATGCCTGACGCGAGCACGACGACTTTGAGCAGCACTCCCGCCACCAGCAGAAGGACGACCAGCAGTGAAAACGCCGTGTTCTGCATGATGATGCCCAGCGTCTTCCGGCTGAGCCCTATCGTATAGGCGATCCGGTCGAGGCGGTCGGACATGAGGGCGATATCAGCGGTCTCGATGGCCACGTCGGTGCCGGCGGCGCCCATCGCGATGCCGATGTCGGCGGCTGCCATGGCCGGAGCGTCGTTGATTCCGTCGCCCACCATGGCTACCACTCCGTGTTTCTTCAGCTCCTTGATTGCCTCTACCTTGTTTTCGGGCAGCAGCTCTGCCCGGTACTCGTCGATGCCCAGGCGGCCTGCGATAGCGCGGGCGGTGCGCTCGTTGTCGCCCGTCAGCATGACTACCTTCTTCACGCCCGCCTGCTTGAGCCTGGAGATCAGGTCCTTTGCTTCCTCTCTTACCGTGTCTGCCAGAGAGATCACTGCGAGCAGCTCTCCTTCCTCGATCAGGAATACCGCGGTGCTTCCTCGCTCTTCCTCCCCCTGCACGTACGCTTCGGCGACTGCCGTCAGGCTGAAGCCAGTTTCGGCCAGCAGCCGCCGGTTGCCCACCGTGAGGCTTCGGCCTCCGTGCCTGGCGATCACTCCCCTGCCAGGCAACACCTTGAAGTCCTCAGGATCCGGCAGGGCCACTCCCTGCGGCACTTTCTTTAGCACTGCCCGGCCCAGGTGGTGTTCGGACATCTTCTCCGCCACCGCCGCCTTAAACACTGCCTCGTCTGCCGTCCCCTTGAATGCCCGGACGTTCACCACTTCCAGCTCGCCCTTCGTCAGCGTGCCTGTCTTGTCCATGGCCACTATGTTGATACGGCCGGCCCGCTCCAGGTGAGCGCCGCCTTTGATGAGCACTCCCCGTCCGGCAGCGTTCCCGATGCCGGTAACCACGGCGATAGGCGTCGAGATGACCAGGGCTCCCGGGCAGGAGATGACCAGCAGCGTCAGCGCTACCAGCGGATCTCTCGTCAGGAGGAATACGCCTATGGCCAGCACGATGATCGCCGGAGTATAGTACTTCGCGAACCGCTCGATCAGCTGCTGGGTCGGGGCCCGCTGTTCCTGCGCTTCCTCAACCAGCGATATGATTCTGGCCAGCGTGGTGTCTTCCCCGCTGCGCCTCGTCTCGATCTCGATGAAGCCGACCTCGTTGACCGTACCGCTGAAGACCTGCTCCCCGGGGCCTTTGCTCACCGGTACTGACTCGCCTGTGATCGACGCCTGGTTGACCTGGGCTTCGCCTTTCAGGACGATGCCGTCTACCGGCAGCTTTTCCCCTGGCCTGACAATGACGATCTCCCCTGGCCTGACCTCCTGCGGATCCACGGTTACAATTTTCCCGTCTCTTCTCACCGACGCTGTGGTGGGAGCCAGGCTCATGAGCGACCGGAGCGCGTTCCTGGTCCGGTCCAGCGTCAGCGCCTCCAGATAGCCTCCGAAGGTGAACAGGAAAATGACCACGGCCGCTTCCCAGTACTCGCCGATGAGGATCGCCCCGATGGAGGCGATGGTCACCAGCGCCTGGATACCCAGTACCTTATATCGAAGCTGGATGACAGCGCTCTTAGCGATGCCGAAGCCGCCGATGACGGCGGCCAGTATCCACAGGGCGCTGCTTAACTGCTCGTACTGCAGCTTACCGGCGGCAAACGCGGCTACGAGTAATGCGCCGGAGATCACTGTCACGATCAGCTTGCCGTTCTTCCGGTAAAATTTTCTCAGGTCAGCCAGGGTCATATCGATCTACTGCTTGATGTCCTTCACGCCGTAGCCGATGCTCTCGATCAGCTTAACGATGTTTTCGACTTTCGTGACCTCTGGGTCGTAGACGACCTTCACCTTGCTGGAAGTGTACAGAACCTCGGCGTTCGAGACGCCCTTGCTGTTCCTGAGCACCATGGCGATCTTCATCGCGCAGTCCGGGCAGCTCAGGTTTTCGAGCTGCATGATCACTTTCTTCTCTTCCATCGATCACACCTTTCCCGTAACTATTTCTCGCACTCGAAGCACATCGTCTTGCCTTCGATGTCGGTGAAAAACTCTTTCTTGCACTTCTCGCAGATGACTTTACGGAAGCTGGGCCCTTTCGTGGGCTCAGCCATCTCCAGGTCTTTCATGTTCAGTCCACACAGGCACTTGTAGCTCATAAGATCACTCCTCAATACATCTATCTATACGGCTAAATAGTTGCCGTTCAGGGATTCTGTCAGTCATGCTGTCCGGTTAGATCGCATGATCTGTCGATCAGTAAGTTACCGGGGCGACAGATAAGGATAGTGTTACTTTAAGAAGGTGAAATCCAACTAGTATATCGTATGGTGCTCGACGAAAAAGTGCTGACAACTCTGCAGCGTATGGGCATGACCTATTACGGCGCTAAGGCCTATGCGGTCCTCGTGGCCAGCGGGCCCTCATCTCCCTCCGCCATCGCGAGAGAGGCGGAGGTGCCCCGGTCCAAGATTTATGAGACGCTGAAGCGCCTGGAAGAAAGCGGCTGGGTCCGGGTAGAGAGGAGCAGGCCGCTCACTTACAAGCCTGTATACCCAAAGGAAGCCATCGAAGAGCGCCGCAAGGCGCTTAATGCGGAGATCGAGTACGCGTCTGCCGAACTGTCCTCAGTATACGACCGGCAGGTCGATCAGGAGGCGCCTAACGTAAAGCTCATCAGGGGCATGGATAACATCGTGCCCCGGATAGAGGACATGATATCGAGGGCAAGGCACGATGTCTGCATGCTAGGGGCCCTGTACACCAGGGACGAGATCGCCAGAGTGAAAAAGTACCTGGCGAGCGCGAGGAAGCGAGGAGTGAACGTCCGCATCATCACCCGGCCGACGATCGCCACGGGTGAGGGCGGCATCGCCACTGTCGAGGCGTTTTCGATGGCGGGCAGCGATATCCGGCTCTTCAGGACGCCGTTCATCAAGTTCGTAGTGATAGATGGCCGCGAGATAATGATCATGTTCTCCCGGGTGGAAGACGACGTGCCTGACGCCCGGAATGCCGTGGCTATCTGGACGCCCAACCCGGACATATCCTCTTACATGCTGAGCAACTTCAACATGATGTGGGATGCAGCTGACGCCCCCGGAAAGTAGTTCCCGCATTTCGCCCGGCAGCCTTTTATCCTGCTGCACCCATATGGCCTTTCATGGCCGACGGGAAGATCAGAAAAGACGTAAAAATCGGCGCTACCGTGGACATCGTGCTCAAGCAGGACCAGCCAACCGGCAAGCTGACACGGGGCATCGTTGCGGCGATCCTCACTAATTCCCCTACCCATCCTCACGGGATCAAGGTCCGGCTGAGAGATGGGAGAGTGGGCAGAATAAAGGTGATAGTAGATCAAGCGTCGTAATTCGGACCTTTTCCGGAGATACTCAGAAATTTACCATATTATTCGGAAATAAATCGATTCTACCGCCTGTAATTCGAATTACTTGTTTAATCCTGCAGAATTCTGCCAGTTCGAAGACATAAATCTTTTAAACTAGCACATAGTATGTAGTTCTGAATTTACGGTAGGTGACCTTTCGATGATGAGAACGTACGAAGACATGCCCAAAATACGGCTCCCCCACTCGGCGGAAATCAAGATCAGCGACACGACCATTCGTGATGGCTGTCAGATGCCCGGCGTAGTGATGAAGAAGTCCCACAAGCTCCAGATTTTCGAGTACCTCCACGAGATGGGGGTGGAAAAGCTCGAGACGTTCGTCTATAACGACCGTGACAAGGACGCCTGTAAGAGTATGATGGACTACGGCTACGAGTTCCCGGAGGTCACCGGCTGGGCCAGGGCAAACCCGGCAGACATCGACGAGGTGCTCAAGGTCGACGGCATCAGGGAAACCGGCATTCTGATGTCGGTGTCCGACTCCCACATCTTCGACAAGATGGGCCTGAAGAGCTACGCTGAGGCGGAACAGAAATACCTCAAGGCGCTCCAGTACGCGATCGATCACGGGCTCAAGACCCGGTGCCACATAGAGGACACCTCCCGGGCTAACTACGAATTCGTATATCCCTTCGTCCAGAAGCTCATCGAAATAGACCCCGACACCATCATCAGGATCTGCGACACCCTGGGCTACGGCATCCCCTTCCCCGGGTATGAGGAGCCCTACGGCATCCCCACAGTGGTCAAGAATCTGAAAGAGATGGGCGTGAAACACATCGAGATGCACGTCCACGACGATTTCGGCCTCGGCATCGGGAACACGCTGGCCGGCCTGTGGTACGGCGCGGACTGGGCCAGCCTGACCTTCCTCGGCATTGGCGAGCGTGCCGGCAACACTGAACTGGAAAAGATCATGGCCTTCCTGATCACCAGGGTCGAGGGCTTCGAGAAGTACAACCTACAGAAGGCGACAGAGTTCGCGGAGTACATGGAACAGGAGATCGGCCTGCGCGTCCCGAGGAACAAAGCCATCGTGGGCAAGAACATCTTCTCCCACGAGTCCGGCATCCACACCGCCGGCATCATCAAGAATCCCTTCACCTACGAGCCCTTCCCGCCCGAGCTTGTCGGCGGCAAGAGGAACCTCATGATCGGCGACACCTCCGGCACAGATGTCATCCGCCTCAAGGTCGAGGAAGCCCTGTCAGAACTGCTCGGCATCAAAGCCCAGGTAAACAAGCACGACCCCCGCATCAAGTGCATCCACAAGGACATCCAGAAGATGTACGATGCCGAGGACAGGCGTTCCTCCGTATCGGACGAGGAACTGCACGACTTCGTGCGCAAGTACTTCGTATTCCAGGTGGACGGCGAAGACGAGCGCGAGGAGCATGAAGCCCCGGCCCCGGTAACCCGGAAGAAAGCGGTCACCGCTCCCCGGATTCCGGCCGAGCTGATGCCTGCCGTGAGCCCCGCTTCGATCAACCTCGGGCAGGGCCCCAAATTCAAGGTCTCGAAGAAGACGTCCGGGAAGAAGAAGTAATCCGGGCGCCTCTATTTTTAACCTTTTTTTCACCGGCTCAGCGGCACTTCCTTCCGGGGAAGCCTGTCAAAGGTAAACGTGTCCCCGTGCTTCAGGTATGTGACCCTTGATTCCAGCCCGGCTTCTTTCACCGCTTTCTGGAAATCCTCCAGCGGCGACTTAAACACGTCATAGTCGTTGTAGTGGATGGGTATGGAGTGCCCGGGCTTGATGATCCGGATCGCTTCGATGCCCTGCTCCGCGTCCATGGTCACGAGAATGCCCATGATCCGGGTGCCGCCGAGGTGAAACAGCGCCAGGTCGATATCGTGGTACCGCTTCGGTATCTCCTTCAGGTCGTCGAACACCAGCGTATCTCCCGAAATGTATATCCTGGGGCCTGAGACAGCGTTGCCTTTGCCCCATTCCAGCATGCTGCCCATCACTTCGGGCAGCGCGATGTCCAGGACTGGAGGGCCATGCTTGCCCGGCAGGGAGGTGATGCGCGCCCACACTCCTCCTTTATTGACGGTGATCTGGTCCCACGTATCGAGCGGCCGCGTGTTGGTGAAGCCCTTATCCTTGAGCACGCTCGCCGCTTCCGGGGTGGTGACGACCGGTATGTCTTTGCGCAGCTTTTCAGTGGCCACGTCATCCCAGTGATCGCCGTGCATGTGTGACAAAAGGCAGAAGTCGATCTCGGGCAGCCGCTCGATCTCGACCGCCGGATTCGTCAGTCTCTCTGCCGTCAGCCCGTACCCGAGGTGCACGTGATCACCTGCGTGGACGAAGTTCGGGTCGGTAAGAATGGTGAAGCCGTTATTTCTGATGATCGTGGTCGCTGTCCCCACGAAAAAGATCGAGCCCGGCTCGTCCGTGGCCCTGGCGCTTCCAGGTAAATTCAGCGTGTGATGTCTGGCCATAGTTAAACCTCCGGCGCCTGCAGGCTCAGGCATGACGGTTCAGCGCTGCAGCACGTCGTTTGGTATCAGTAATAAATCGCCGGCCCGGCTGATAGTGTTTCTCCACATTTTGATCAGCCGTGTTGAAGAGCCCGGGATTCAGGTACCAGTGAACTTTGCCAGGTACACGTCCCAAGTCTCTACGTCCCCCGGACTGCCGGTCGAGCCCACGATGACCAGATCTCCGTCAGCCGTCATCGTTCCCGCCCTGGTGAACACGTCCCTGTCCGCCCCGTATGTTTGCAGCCACCTGACCTCTCCGGCGAAGTCTGTCCTGATCAGCAGGCTCTCGTATCGCATGCCAGAGCTATTACTATCGCCAACGCCTGCCATGCCTATGATCACGTAGTCTCCCCCGGGCGTCTCGTGAACATTATAGCCCTTCTGCGTTCCACTCCCGCTGAACGCTTTCTGCCACATGAGATTGCCGCCGGCGTCGAGTTTGAACAGGCACACGCTGCTCGGGCCCTCACGCAGGTTGTCGTAGCCGACTGCGATGAAACCCCCGTCAGCCGTCTGTCTGGCGTAGTATGCTACGCTATCCTTATACCCGCCGAGCTTCTGGTCCCACTGCCAGTGGCCGCCGGCATCGATCTTGAGCAGGTAAGCGGCACTGCTGTTAGCCGTAACCCCGTGGCTCCCCGCAATGATGTACCCTCCGTCAGTTGTGGGCTCGATCGAGAGGGCCAGGTCGTTATAGGCTCCTCCATAAGCCCTGTCCCATTCCTTTTCGCCCCTGGCATCGGTCTTGATCAGGTAAATATCGCTGCTGCCGTTGCCGAACGACTCGGTCACGCCTGCGATGAGGTACCCGCCGTCCGGCGTCTGCAGCAGTGCCCGGCCTTCGTCATAGCCGGGTCCTCCGAACGTCTTCTCCCACAACGGGTTACCGGCCGCATCCGTACGGACAAGGTATACGTCGCCACTGCCCTGGCCGTAGGACTCGGTCGTGCCAGCGATGGCGTAGCCGCCATCAGCCGTCTCTATCACCGCATAGCCATAGTCGAAGCTCTCTCCTCCGTAGGTCCTTTTCCAGAGCTGGTTGCCATTCCTGTCGGTCTTCAGGAGGAACGCGTCCCTGTCCCCCTTATAGGTCGGGCTGGTGCCTCCCGTAACTGCATAGCCGCCGTCGCCGGTCCGGGCGACCGAGCTGCCGTAATCGTAGTAGCCCCAGTCGTATGCCTTGCTCCACTCTATCTGGGGCGGACTGTCGGCAGGCCGGGCCTGCAACGAAGCCGGAAAGACCCCCAGGATGGCGGCTATGACAGCGCCTGCCAGCGCAACTCCTGCGATCAGACGATAGCTGATATTGATCCCCGGTGATCATCTATCGCATCGCTGGTGTTATAGCTGTGCCGGGAAAATGTTACCAATCATTCCTGCAGAGATATCCAATCGCTCCGCTATGCATACCAGATGCTTAAATCCTTCACATTACTGAAAACCAGGAGGAAAAAATAATGAAGACACTAATAATCTGCGAATCCGTACACCACGGCTGCACCAAAAAGGTAGCCGACAGCATGGCCGGCCCGCTAAAGGCCGAAGTAAAGAAGCCCGGGGAAGTAGACGCCGACCTGCTCGCCACCTATGATCTGATCGGCTTCGGCGGCACCAACAAGGGCAGGCCGGACGAGAGCGACCTCGAGAAGGCCAGGGAGTTTGCGGCCAGAGTTGCCGGGAAGTAAAAGCCATATTTATGCTATAGCCACAGCAGTACGGCGATTATTAACCACAGAGGCACAGAGGTGCACAGAGGCTCACCATAATAGATTTAAATCTGTCCTTCTATCCAAAAATCTCTGTGCGTCTCTGTGTTTCTCTGTGCCTCTGTGGTGAACCGTTTCTCTGTGCGTCTCTGTGGTGAATCTGCCTCTGGGAGTCTCAGTGGTAGAAATGAAACATGGTGGGTTATGCTGTGCTAGTAATCGGATACAATTGCGGCCAGGTGTTTGCCGATCTCTTCGAACGTGGCCTCAAGCAGGTAAGTGTCGTTGTGGGCTGCGTTCTCAATGCATGTCACGGGCACGCCTTTTGTATTCTGCTCCTCACAGGCTTTGACTATCTCTGGTATGTCCCTGGAACCGTAGATGATAGCCGCCGGCCGGTCGCTTTGCTCCCACAAGGGCAGGGCCTCGCATATCTCGAAGATTGTCTCCGGAGAAGCTGCCCGAGCCCGGAAGCTGCGCTTTTTCATGCCGTCGTGTGTCTGCTGGGTATAGGTCTTACAAAGTGCCGGCGATATGGCGATTGCCAGGTCTGCGCTGCTCAGGAGGGCGAGCCTGCCTCCGAGGGAGTGGCCGACTACGGCAACCTTGCCGTAAGCCCTGCAGAACTGGACGGCGGTCTCCACATCCTCGATCACCCGGTCAGTCAGCATCAGCGAGTGCTCGCCGTGGCCGCGGAGATCGATCGTACACGTGGCGATACCCATCTCCGCTATCCTCCACGCAAGCCCGAGCTGTTCCTCTTTACAGCCGCCGTAGCCGTGGACGATCACGACTGCCGCTCCTGAGCTGTACGGCATCATAAGAATGGCCGGGATATGGAACCCGTCCCCGCGGATGATCTTTCGCTGGACTTCCATAAATATCACATACGAGATGATGGTATATATCAGGCGGCCATAGACGAAAAGACTTGTCTTCTCACCCGGTGAAAAAGAGAAAAGCCCGGGCCAGCGGCCCGTATGCTCATTTATAAGTTCTTGATTATCTCGTCAGCCATCTCGCTGGTCTTCGCGCTGCCGCCAAGGTCGTATGTAATGGTCTTGCCTTCGGCGATGACCTTTTCGGTGGCCTTGAATATCTTCTGGGCTGCCTGCTTCTCGCCGAGGTAGTCGAGCATCCAGGCGCCCGCCAGAATGGTTGCGACCGGGTTGGTCTTGTCCATGCCCCTGTACTTCGGGGCGCTGCCGTGGGCGGGCTCGAACATGGCCTTCTTATCGCCGATGTTGGCCGAATAGATTAACCCGATGCTGCCGACCAGCGCAGAGCACTCTTCGCTCAGCACGTCCATGAACAGGTTGGTCGAGAGCAGCACCTTCTGGTTGAATATTAAGGGATTCTTGATGAGCTGCTGGGCCACGTTGTCGATATGGTATTCTTCCAGCTCTATGCCCGGGAAGTCGTGCTTGACCTTCTCGCACTCCTGCAGGAACGTGCCGTCGGTCTTCTTGAGGATGTTGCTCTTGTGGATTGCTACAACAGCCTTCCAGCCCCTGCGCTGCGCTTCCTCGAAGGCGTACTTCGCGATGCGCATGCAGGCGGGCCTGGTGATCTTCCTGATGGCGATGACGACGTCGTCGGTGATCTGGATCTCTTCCCCGACGTACAGGCCTTCGGTGCCCTCCCTCACGCAGACGAAGTCAACTTCGCCCAGCGGGGACGGGGTTCCCTTGTAGGACTTGATCGGCCTGACGTTGGCGTACAGATCGTACCGCTGCCTGATGGAGACGGCCACGCTCTTGGGCGAGCCTATGCCGCCCGGGGTCGTGGTCGGGCCTTTGAAAATGGCGTCGGCCTCGTCCATGCTCTTCCAGGACTGCTCGGGGATGAGCGTGTTGCCGCCGTTGGCCTGCCACCACTCGGCTCCGCCCGGGCATTCGATAAACTCTACGTTAGCGCCGGTGGCCTTCATGACCTTCATGGCCGCTGCCATGAGCTCGGGGCCTACGCCGTCGCCGTTGAGGACTGCTACTTTCTTGGACATTACTGGTTGCACCCTTTGACAGGCCGGAGCCCGGTGATATTGTGCTTCGTGAAGTCGAAAACCGTGGCTCGCTCGCCGCCCCTGACTATGTCGAGGTGGCTGCCCGGCACTATCTTACCAATACGAGAAGCATTAAGTTTGTGGTTGTTGAAGACTTCGATTACTCTGGCAGTGTTCTCCGGCCTGCAGGTCACGATGAATCCCATGCCGGGGTACATTTTCAGCCACCGGTCCCAGTCAAGCGAGGCCGGCTTAGGTATGCTGTCGAGCTCTACCTCTGCGCCGGCTCCGGAGACTTCGAGGATCATGCCAAGCGTTCCGAGGATGCCGGGGTTGCTGACGTCCTTGCCCGCCGTGAGCAGGTGGCGTTCCCCCAGCTCTACCATCGATTCCATCTGGTGCCTGACGATTGCCGCTTCCTTCAGGAAGGTCGAGTCCCAGTTCATGTCGCAGGACGGGTGCACCCGGCCGTCGAGGTCTATGCCGAGCACTATGTCGTCGCCTTCCTTCGCGGTGCTGCTATAGATGATGCTGTCCTTTTTGACCCGGCCCAGAATGGCCACGTCGACAGCCGTGTAAGGTGTATCAGGGTGTATGTGTCCCCCCACGATGGGGACGCCCAGCTTCTCCACGCCGGCCTTCATGCCTTTGAGGACTTTTTCAGAAAGCTCCGGGGAGCTGGAGGAGAAAATATCGACCATACCCAGCGCCCGGCCGCCCATGGCTGCGATGTCGTGGACGTTGACCAGGATCGCGCAGTAGCCGGACCATTCCGGGTCAGCCCTCATCAGCCTGTCCCAGATGCCATCGGCAGCGAGCAGCAGCGCCTCCTCGCCGGCTTCGATGATGGCGGCGTCCTCCCCGAAGGAAGGGTTGGTGCCCTTCTCGTCGAACATGTTGACAATGTTTTTAATAGAATGCTTACGGGTGGCGCCGAGATAGTCCCGCAGCGATTCTGCCAGTGACTCCAGTTTCATCAAGGGTAGTATACCATCCAAATGTTAATTTACTTACGGGTAGAAATAGGGTTCGATGACTGCGGACAACGACACCCGGGACTGGACTGAGAAATACCGGCCGGTCAGCCTCGCCGATATCGTCGGCAACGATGCTGCCGTAAAAGCCCTCAGGCAGTGGGCGGAGACCTTCGGCACCGGCAAGAAAGCGGTCATCCTCTACGGCGGCCCGGGCGTGGGTAAGACTTCCGCAGCGCTGGCGCTCGCCCACGATATGGGCTGGGACTATATCGAGCTAAACGCCTCTGACGTCCGCACGAAGGACGCGATCAACCGGATCGCCGGTCCCGCGGCTATGGCGGGCACATTCGAAGGCACCGGAGGACGGCGTTTAGTCATCCTGGACGAGGCGGACAACCTGCACGGCAACTACGACCGGGGCGGAGAGGCGGCCATCATCAACGTCATCAGGAACGCCAGCCAGCCTGTCATCCTCATCGCCAACGACATGTACGCTATGTCTAAGCCCCTTCGGGAGTCGGCACTACAGATCCAGTTCCGGGCCATTTTGAGCACTTCCGTTGCCAAAGTCCTGAGGAAGGTCTGCGCTAATGAAGGCCTGAAATGCGATCCTGAGGCCCTGATGAAGATCGCCGAGCGGACGAACGATCTTCGATCTGCCATCAACGACCTGCAGGCAGCCGCCCAGGGCAGCGGCCAGGTCACGGTCGCGGACGTCTCGACCGGAGACCGGGACGTACCTGAGACCATCTTCAAAGTCATGGGCATGATCTTCCGGGGCAAGAACATGCGGGAGGCGCTGAACGCCACATACGGGCTGGACGAGAATCCCGAGGACCTGATCGGCTGGGTAGACGAGAACCTGCCTCGGGAGTACCAGGACGACGATCTGGAGCGAGGCTTCGAAGCGCTCTCCCGGGCCGACGTGTACCTGGGCCGGACGAGAAGGCGGCAAGACTATGGCATGTGGCGGTACGCCGGGTTCATGATGGTCTGCGGCGTCAACCGGGCCCGGCGCCGGCACTACGGCGGCTTTTCCCGGTACAGCCCCCCGACCTACTGGCAAAAGCTGGGCAGGGCGAAATCCACTCGCGTCACCAGGGACTCGATCGCCGCGAAGGTCGGCAAGGCCTGCCACTGCTCGAAAGCCGAGGCCCGCTCTACCTACCTGCCACTCCTTCGTTTCCTCTTTGATAAGGACGAGTATGCCATCAGGCTCTCGGCTCAGCTAAAGCTGGAGGAAGACGAGATCGCCTTCCTGCTCGATGCGAAGAAGGCGTCGAAAAAAGTGGGCGAGATATACAAGAAATCCAGGGCTCTGATCGAAGAGGAGATCGAGGAAGAGATCGATCTGTTCGCCCGCTTCGGCAAACGCCCTGGCAAGCCAGAGGCGGGAGAGCCGCGGGAATCCCTGTTCATGGCCGGGGAGGAAGAGGAAAAACCCTCCCGTGAGAAGTCTGCGAAGCTCGATGCCTTCGGGGAGATCGAAAAGCCGAAGAGGAAGCGCCGCAAAGCCCCTGACGGAGGAGCGCCGATCGAGGACGGGCCGGAAGAACCCGGGGAAGCGCCGATGGCAGCGGCGATGCCGGCTGCCACCGAATCTTTCGGGCCCGCCGGTGCTCCTGCACCACAGGAATCTCCTCTGCCAGAGCCGGAGAAGCCGCCTGCAGCCGAGGATAAATGCAGTAAAAAACAGCGTACGCTGTTCGACTTTTAAAATTCTGTCAGATCGAATGCGTGCTCCCAGCCGATAATACCGACAGGGATGCCCGAACACTCCGGCCTATTTTTTGCCTAGCCGGCTCTGCTTTTGCAGCCTCATGACATACCGGGAGATCAGGTAAGCGACAATCACGCCGGCAATGCTGATCAGTATGTACGTCTGGTTTTGAGTAAAGATACCATACGCGAGCAGAATAGAAACGACTAAGATTATTCCGATGCCGATAGCGACCAATATCCTTCTGAGCTTGAGGTTATCCATACCGAACTCAAAAAGGGCTTCTGGGGCAATAAACGTTTTGCAGGCAGGAGGGCGGAAAGTAGCACTCTGGCTGTGAATGTGCCACACAGGGCTTACCTCGGCCGCAATACTTTTCGATGCGTTTTCCGGGCGACCCGCGACGGAGTATAATGCCGACACCTGTAAGCGACTGGGGCATCGTCGCCACCTGTTCTGGCTATTTTCCATGTTATTATTTTATAGTCATGTATAAACAACGGTCTTATAATACAATGGATTGCATGAGTCGATATGATTGAGCTTAATAATTACATAATCAGCCTTGCCGGCTGGATCGAGCTGGTAGCTAATCTCATCAGCGTTATCATCATAGGGACTGGCATCATCGTGGCAGTCTACAAGGTGCTACAGGTGATCCGCCGGCCGGACCTGCTACACTTCAACCAGGCGCGCCTGGCCTTTTCCCGGTATCTGGTCTTAGGCATCGAGTTTCAGCTGGCCGCAGATATCATCAAAACCGCCGCCAATCCCAGCTGGAACGATCTAGGTATCCTGGCCGTAGTAGCCGCAATCAGGACGTTCCTGAACTTCTTCCTGCAGCGGGAGATGAGGGATGAAGAAGTGGCGGTGGAAAAAGCCAGTAAGCACTCGCCATATGAATAATGAGATATTCAGGTAGAGGCTATGAAAAAATGAAAGTTGGCCCCGCATAGGTCGAAAATACCGCCAGGCACTCGCCTCATGAAAAATGGAATATTCAGGTAAAGGCTATGAAAAATTGTAAGTTGGCCCTGTATATGTCGAAAATACCGCCAAGAACGCCAAGGAGCCAAGCTCGCCAAGAGCTAATTATTCATGGAACGCCAAGAGGCCAAGCTCGCCAAGAGCTAATTTTTCATGGAACGCCGGAGGATAACCTGTCCGGCCTCACTTTATCGGCATAAGCCATGGAGCCCGTCGGTACGATCTTTACTCCCCCAGGAAGAGATCGTCAGATAGTCGTAGCTCTTCAGCTAAAAGCAGACGCCGGGCTTGTGCCCGGCCGTTCTTTTACAGCAGCATAGTTATCTATGGGAGGAATCCAGTGATACCGGCTACTATCTTCAAGATCCGCACCACTATCCTCACCTTTTCCTTCGGGTCATCAGCCGAAGTCTGGTCAGGCTCTTCCGCCCGGATCTCCGGCATCGCATCCGGCGTTGCTTTAGATACGCCGAGCTGCGGCAGCCAGTGGTCAGGCACTCCTGTGGTGACCGTCGCGGGGAATGTCGGAGCAGGTACCGGGGCATGGTTAACCAGCTCGTAAATATCCGGGATGCTCGTCGGCCAGAAGTACAGGTAAGAGCTCCCGGTAGCGACGTTGCCTGCCACATCGAACGTCCGGTAGTAGACCTTGTTCAGGTGGCCGGGATATATGAGGAACGCTGACGTATACTGGCTCCAGATCATGTCATCCATACTGTACTCGATACTCCCTATGCCCGACTCGTTGTCCGCGGGGGTCAGGGTGGTCAGGACTGCAGAAGTAAACCAGCCCTGCGGCTTAGAGCCTTCAAAGATGCAGCCGACTGACGGAGCCGTCTTATCGATCCTGACGGCCAGCTTCTTCGGGTCTTCGGCGTTGCCCGCATGGTCGATCGAGCGGAAATAGATCGTGTTTTCACCCTCCCTGCTGACCGTGAGCTCGCTTCCGTAAATCCACTCTGAGCCGTCGAAGCTATACTGGGTCATGAGAACGCCGGTGCCGGCATCCTCCGCGGAGAAGTTCACGGTCACGTCCGACCGGTACCACCCATTTAAGCCCCCGGTGCCGGTTAAGGTGGCTTTCGTCACAGGCGGGACCGAGTCTACCCGGATGATGACGTAATTATGTTCCCCTTCGTTGCCCACGTTGTCAGTGCTCCAGTAATCCAGCTTATGCACGCCATTGGTGACGACGAACGCAGTGCCTGCACCGGCTATCCTGTGTACCGGGCCGTCATCCAGGACGTAGTTCAGCTCTTTCACACCCGATCCTGCATCCGTCGCTCTCAGGTCGACGAGGACGCTGGCATTGTGCCATCCGTCCTCTATTCTGCCACTCTGGATCGCCTCCGTAACCGGTGGAGTCCTGTCGACGCTGACCATGGTGTTGCCAGTGACGATCGGGGCGAAGACATCTACCCGGCCAGAATTCCCATCAACCGTATAAATGTGCCCCTGCAAGTCGATTCCTATGCTTACCGGATCGTATCTCTCCCCCAGTCCTACCATAGAATGATCTATCTTCGCGATGTAGTTCCCATCCTGGGTCAGTATCAGAACCCTGTGGTTCAGCATGTCTGCGACGTACACTAAATCGTTCCCGCCGACGGCGATGCCGCCGACCGAGCCGAACTGGTTCTCACCGCCGCCATAGCTGCCGAAACTCCTGATCATCTCTCCGGCAGGGCTGAA
Organism: Methanocella arvoryzae MRE50; assembly: GCF_000063445.1. Lineage (NCBI taxonomy): Archaea > Methanobacteriati > Methanobacteriota > Methanomicrobia > Methanocellales > Methanocellaceae > Methanocella > Methanocella arvoryzae. The sequence continues at coordinate 1,236,062 of NC_009464.1, read as the reverse complement.
AACCTGGATCTGGTTATAGTACTGGCGATCCGGCGTCCATGGAGTATCTTTGTTGTCCAGCTTTCTCTCTCCGATGCACACCACATAAACGTAGCCGGACGAGTTGACCGCAATCGGGCCTGTATAGCTGTAGTCCGCCCCGGGCACAGGTGTGGCCTGCCAGCAGGCGATAAACCTGCCCAGGGGGTCGAATACCTGTACTCTGGAGTTGTAGTCGTCGGACACGAATACATAATCAGTGGAGTTAACAGCCACGTCTACCGGGCTCATGAACTCCCCTTCTCCGGTCCCTCCCCTCCCGAGGCGGGATATTTCGACGCCCTGCGGGCTATAGATCACCACGCTGTTATTCGCCGTATCTGCCACGTACAAACAGCCGGACGAGTTGATCGCCGTACCTTTAACCAGCCCCGGAACCCGCTCGTCCAGGCTCGAAATGCCGTCGAAAACTTTGACCAGCCCTGGCTGCCGGACACCGCCGATGCCAGCAAGGTGCATCAATATTGAATACTCCCCATCCGGAACTGCCACACCGTAACTGTTGGTGCCGTCCCAGACAAAGCTGTGGTTGCCCGCACTTCTGATTCCGAGAGGTATCTCCTTCACTTTGCCGCTCTGACCATAAATGCTGACGACCGGGCAGCCGTTAGTAATGTCTGCCAGCCTGTAACTGATCTCTACCGAGCCGGTATCCGGGTTGAAAAAAGCCCTGTCGGCAGAAACGCCGGCGATCGACGGTGCCGCCGTAGGAGACGGCGCTGCCGTCTGAGACGGCGCTGCCGTCTGAGACGGTGCAGTCGTCTGAGACTGCGCTGCTGCCGAAATCGGTGCCGAAAGGCACACCAGGGCCAGGACCAATAATACTAGGACGTACCTCATGGTAACACTCTACAGTTCCCGCCCCACGCCGCAAATTAACTGAGCCGTAATAATGGCCAGTAGTCCATACGATGATTGAAGAAAAGTCCGCCGGACAGTTTGTATACTTTTTGGTTCCGGCTGGTGCCGGCTTAGGCCGGCACAGAGATGATCGGCTCGTGAAGATTCGAGTTAAGAAGGAGTTATCACTTACTGTTGATCCGGATCTCGCACGACTGCGATCGGCGCTCATTCAGGGCGAGCCACTCGTCCCAGTTCGCCTCTTCGCCCGGCTTCAGCTCGAACCGGATGCCGCCGTCGCCTTCGTACGGGAAGCGGTGATCGTGGATGCCGAACAGGATGTCGTCGGGGATGCCCTCCGGGAAAGCGGTACACCGGGCGCCGTCGTCGCTTAGGTGTTTGCAGAAGATGCAGATAAACGCGGAGAGATCGGTCATCACAGATCACTTACATCAGGGGATATAAAGAACTTCCCGCTTACACGAAGCGGGACGATCTCACTCATGACAACCTATTTGTAAGAAGGGCCTGTGGTAATTGATGATGTGTGAACCAGAACCCCGCCTGAAGCACCTAGAAAAAGGGCATGGGCTGCCCCTTGAATATTCAGGGATCATCGATGAGGCACGGAATGCCGTAGCATCCACTGCTGCCGGTAAGGTGCAGCAGTGGATGCTGGAGAGCATCGATTCTATTCAGGCCGGCAAATACGACCTGCTTGTCATGCATTGCGGCGATTATGTAGCAGGCATCATGGGCTATAATATTCTGGAAAACGATGTCCAGATCTACTTTTGCCACGTGAGAGCGCCCTATCGTGTATGCGAAGGCTGGTTTTTCCGAACGGCGGTCAGCCTGTTCAAGGAGCAGGGTTTGCAGATCGTGAGGACGAGCTTCCAGTGGCCTTCCCCGGACGAATACGTCAAAGTAGCGGGGGAACTCGGCTTCATAGAACTGGAGCGCATCAGTATGCTGAGAGAAAACGACTCCAGCTACTCTGATAAGCCACTGCCCGAAGGGATAGAAATTCAGCCCTGGTCAGACGCTTTCCTCCTCGAAGCCGGGCAACTGCTCTTCGCGGAGGCGAACCCGGTAGACCGGCAGATCTACCCTCAGCTCAAGTCCCTCGAAGGCACCGTGGGCCAGCTCTCGAAAATTACCTGCAACTTCTACGGTAATTTCCTGCCGTCGCAATCTATGGTAGCGCTTCAGGACGGAAAGCTGATCGGCCTGCTGCTGGCTACAGAGTTTGGAAACGAGCTGATCCTGATCGCCGAGATCGCCGTCGCAAAAAGCCACCGGGGCAGAGGTATCGCCAGCGCCATGCTGGGCAGGCTTATCCGCTCCAGTGCGGTGCTCGGAAAGAGGCAGATGGAACTCGTGGTCAACTCGCAGAACCGGGAAGCGATCAGGCTTTATGAGCGCAAAGGGTTCCTGTCGTCGGTTACGTTCAAGCAGTACATACTCGTGTATAGGTAGACGTTCCCAAATCCGGCATAGGTATTCCTCAGTCATGTGCTGAAGTTCTCGATTATAATCCTCGCAGATTTGCAGTCGATGTAGTGGTGGCACCGAAAGGTGCCTCCGTTCCAGTTTTTCAGGTCATCCTTGATCATATATGCGTCCTTCTGGCATGTCTTTGTAATTCCATAGACGCGGCTTATACGGGTGGTCAGACTGGAAAGCGGAAAACGAGAAGAAGTAAACCGAGAAAGTCCAGGACATTTTTAATTACCGGTGTTAGGGGGGCTTTTTACAAAAAGCCCCCCTCGCCACCCCCTCAAAAACATCGCTTATAAAATGCCCTTCGGGCCTACCGACGTGTCGAGAGTCAGGAAAACCTTTTTGGAAAAGGTTTTCCCGACACCCTTTCTAAAACTGAGTGCACCGACCGGGAATCGAACCCGGGTATTCAGCTTGGAAGGCTGATATCATAGCCGCTAGACCATCGGTGCATACTTAAAAGATGCGGACTTATCATCAACTTACATAGTATTAATATTTTCGCATGGCTATCGCCAGCCGCCATCGTATCCTGCGCTTATCACGCAGTTCCGGGCGGTAATACTTGACTGGCGATGCCACAGCACAAATACTATATCAACTATCCCGGTTACTTTTGAGCATGGCAAAAGGTGCGCCGCCAGCCGGCTCGTTCATCATCGTCACTGTCATTATAATCGCATTGATCGCCTTCATAGCCCTCATCTACTTCACCCCCGGCGAAACGTACGTCGTCCACGTCACAGTGTTCAACAATGCGACTCCTGAATCTCCTCATTCGTCTGTCTACCTCGGGCACGATCTCAAGCCGACTACAAAGCTAAACGAGAGCCTGCGGCTTTCCCCCGGCGAGAGTTTGACGTTCGACGCTGACGAGTGGTTCCCGACCGGTAAGAACACGACATTCAAGTTCCAGGCTGCCGTCTCCGGGGAGGTTCTGAGTACCGTATCTTACCACGCGGATAAAAACGAGTCCAGCGTGAATCTGACCTGGGATGGAAGCGATCTGCACCTGTCGCCTTGAAGCCATCCGCGCTCGCGGAAAGCCTTAAGCTTTCCTGGTTCCAATCTACTGCTGCTATGGCCTCCTCCGAACTTCAGGCAGTGAAAGCCGCCATCCACGACATCGCCTCTTTCTACGGCTTAGAGGTCGTCGGCTTCCTGCGCCTCGATCAGGCCAGGACGACGATACCTGCGCACGAGATGGATTTGCTCAGGGGCGTCAAGTGGTCTGACGGCGAGGTCAGCCTCTCCAACGTTAAAAACCCGCTGGAGATCATGCCCACGGCTAAGACGATGGTCATTCTGGGAAAGCGCCTGCTGGACGATAAAAAGGATATATACTACCGGGTATCCGACAGCTATTCGGCGTCGATCGAGACCATGCTGCTCGACGTCGCTTCGCTTAAAGTCATCCAGGCACTGGAAGACGCTGATTTCCAGGTCGCCGAGTACACTTCTTACTATCTCAAGGTATGGGCCGTCCTCGCCGGCTTCGGGTGGATCGGCAAGTCCCGCATGTTCGTCCATAAAAACCACGGGCCCCGGCTCCGTTTAAAGGCAGTCCTCACCGACGCCGACATCGGAGACATAGCTGAAGTCATCCCCGACAAGAGCTGCGGGGACTGCCGGGAATGCATCGACGCCTGCCCCGTCGGAGCCATAAAAGAGACCGAGGTCGATCGGAAATTATGCGGCGCCTGCAAGCTCAACCACAGGCGAGTTTCGGAGAATGCCCTGTCTTATTGTACTCAGTGCACCGCCGCCTGCCCTATCGGCATCGGCAAAAAATAAGACCATTCACCACAGAGGCACAGAGGTTCACAGAGACTTATCTCCTAAGTCGTAGCTATCCGGTTATCTAAATATAATTCTCTGTGTTTCTCTGTGTCTCTGTGGTGAGCCGTTCTCTGTGAACCTCTGTGTCTCTCTGTGCCTCTGTGGTGAACCCTTCACTGTAGTTCTTGCTCAGAACCCGCAGGCGAGTTCGAGCGGACACCCGCCGCCGCACATGGGGTACTGGATGCACTTCTTGCACTTCTCGGGGGCGTACTTGTGTCCCCTGAGGCACAGGGCTAATTCTTTTTGCCAGACGTCCTTGAATTCGTCTGTCACCGCATTACCTAACGGCTTAAAGTAGGACTGGCAGGGTATGATGCTGCCGTCGGGCTCGACTGCGAGCGTCAGTCTGGCGGCGCTGCAGGATTTGACGCCGAGGCCCATCTCTACCGGGTTGAGCTTGTGGTACGGGGTGGGGGTGTACCAGATGAAGTCCATGTTGTGCTGTTCGGCGAGGGTGATCACCTGCGGCAGCAGCTCTTTCAGCTCCTCGTAGGTGACGCCGTCCGCATTCACACCTCTTCCGGCCCTGATAATGGCGTTCAGGCCGAAGCGCTTTACTCCCAGCTTAGAGAGGAAAGGCACCAGATCGAGTATGGTCGCCTTGTTGGCCCGGGTAATCGTCGTATTGGTGGTGGTGAACAGTTCCTGTACTGAGTTCTTGATTCCCGCCACCGTCTCGTCGTAGCAGTCCACTTTGCACATGGCGTTGTGGATCGTCCTGTCCGGGGACTCTATGGTGATCTGGGTGTAGTCCAGCCCCGCCTTCTTCAGCTTCGCTACCCGCTCTTTGGTGAGCAGCCTACCGTTAGTGATCAGGCCGGTGACAATACCCAGCTTCTCGGCCTGGGCTATCAACTCTTCTAGATCTTCGCGAAGCAGGGATTCGCCGCCAGTGAAGACGATGTTTGGGACCTCGAACTTCTGCGCCTTGTCGATGATCTGCTTCCACTCCTTCGTGGAGAGCTCTTTTGTCTGCCTGGGCCCGCCCGCGTAGCAGTGGCCGCAGTTGTTGTTGCACCTGTACGTTAAGGCGAGGTCGATGCGTAGCGGTGATTTCAGGTCGCCGTACTCCGGCGTTCTCACTTTGACGTCAAGGCTGGAGAAGGGGCAGGTGTTGCCCGAGGCGACGCCCCAGACGGAGTTCATGAGCCGATCGTAGTCCTGTTCGGCCGTCTTCTTGCCGACCTTGTACTTCATCATCACTCTAAGGACGACGTTGTCCCGGATGCTCCCTACGAGGGGCTTGTGGCTGTTGTAGTGGATGTAGTATTTGACGTAGTCGGAGCCGATACGGTCCAGGTAGAGTATGCGCGAGGCGTTTATGACTAAAAGCCCCGAGCCGTCGCTCTCCTCTCTCAAGTGCAGTTTGGCGTTGTTGATCTTTGCGGTCTTCATGTGCATCCCCCTCCTCCGCCCGCGCAGGCACAGGCGCAGGCACAATGAGCGCAGGCGCAGGCGCACGAGACGCAGGCGCACGACGTCCCGCCCTGCCGGGCCGGTGCAGGCTGAGCCGGCGGCGCATTCGCAGCGTTGCGGACTCCCAGGAACGATTCTATGCTCCCTACGACGCCCGCGGACATGGTCTCGACCGAGTTGCTCACCTTGTTCGCAAACGCCTCCACGCTCGAAGTGGTCTGATTGGTCGGCTGCTGCGGCTGGCTGACAGTCGTGCCAGTCTGCGGTCTCATGGCATCCGTAGTGGCGGAAGTCGTCGGAGTCGTAGCGGTCTGCTGGTGCCCGAAGTAGTAGGGATACCACCAGTAGTACGCCGGAATGGTCATCGTGTTCCATCCGGGAGCCCTGAGGTAGTCCTTCGTCTTCGTGGCGAACTGCTCGTCCGCCATGAGCCAGAGCATGGCCGTGTCGTACTTCTGCAGTTTCAGCTCCGGCGTGTCCACTGCCTTGACGTCGTCCCACTTCTCCTCGATCTTCTGCCTGTAGTAGGCTTCCGTGTCCTTGCGGCAGAACGGCCTGGTCTTGTCGACCACTCTCTGTGCCAGAAGTTTGAAGCACCTGACCAGCCGGTCTTCGTCCAGCGCATCCTTTATGATGGCGTCCATGAAGGCTGCCTCGTAGTAGTTCAGATCTTTGCGGGAGACCGGCTCCAGCCTGATCGGCTCAGTAGAAATGAGCTTGATGTTGCCTTTTTTCATCAGGTCGAACATGATCATGGTCAGGATGCGCCTCGGGTCGATGCGCAGGAGCATCGCAGCCTCGACCGGGTCGAGGTCCTTGTTGACGCCCACCCCGTCCATGCTGACGACCGGGGGAGAATATTGCTTGCGGTTGCCTGAGGCGATGATGCTGAAAATGATGATCAGGCCGATGCCGATGAAGGGTAAACAGCCTGAAGAGCAGCAGACGTCCGTGAAGAAGGCGCCGACGCCGTCGTCATCGCCCGTAGTGTAGACTGGGGGCGTGTAATCGTCCTTGGAGGTCACGGCTCCCGGGGCCAGGTACCTCTCCGGGAAGCTGACTGCTGTGTCGAACTGCTGGTTATTGGATAAATGTGTGCTGTTGAAGTAGACGATGGTGCGGCCGTTCTCGGTCCCGATGCCGGAGTACTCCCTGTTACCCGTAAAAACTTCGCTGACGTTGATCTCCGCAGGCAGCACGTACTTCACACTCGTATCACTGATGGTCATGTCCCACCATGGCGGGGTGAATGAGACGATGCCGTACCCCTCAATATTCGACTTGTAGATGAAGTTCGGCAGCGTCGAATAAATCGTGAGGCCGATGTGATCGCCCGGCCTTAAATCGTAGTCCTGGGTCTTGATCTGGCCGCCATCTATGTAGTAGCTGTGGCTTTTGCCTGTGCTGTCCACCACGCTGCTGATCTGCATGTTACTTTTAGTGGCAGGTATCCAGACCTCGTTCCAGACGCCTTTCTCAATAGTGGCGTCCACCTGGTAGATCATGCTGACCTGACCGGACTGGTTGATGTCCAGCGTGACGTGCTGGTAGTTGACCTGCCACCTGTACTCCTCTGCACTGGCGGCCGGCGAGGCTGCTATAGCCAGGGCCAGCACGAGCAGCGACAATACCAGTACTGCCGGCAGGCGTGTGTTTCTAACCATTGTTACTCTCCCTCTTCAGGTCTTCCGGCCTGGCCTTGTCCCACTCCACAGGAGCACCGCAGCTCGGGCACCTGACTGTATTCAGGTCTACCGGGGTGCCGCAATACTGGCACCGCATCCTGACCTCCTGCGGGAACATATAGGTCTTGACGCCGGAGTATTTTGTGGCGTCAAGGTTGATGTCGCACAGCCCCTGGCCCGCCATGTGATCCAGAATCGCCTCGGCGTCTTCTCCCCTGAAACCGACGCTCACCAGGTCTGCCGCCCGGACTACTCCGTTCCTCTTTTTGGCGACGGCCATGACCTGCCGCTCCATGTTATGCTCCCGGGCATCTTTCATCTTCTGTTCCTGGGCGGAGGAGTAGACCATGTATACCGGAACGGCGGCCGCCACCAGTAGAACGACGCCCAGAAAGCCCGTGGCCAGCGCCCATGACCTGCCCGCTATAAAAGCCATGAGGGTGATGAACCAGATCGGAAGGCTGATCAGGACGAGCACCACGCTGGCACCGATCAGCAGGAAGGAACGGTTATTCATGTGCTAACAATAAGAGGCGGGAGATATAGATATTTTACTATCCCGTAATAACGGCAGCGGCGGCCATGCAGAGAAAGGCCGCTATCGCGGTGAGGCAGTTGTCACCCCTGCCCGCGTACGCTTCCGCGATCATGCCGCCAGCCGCTCCCACAAGCGCGATCGGCCCGGCAACGAAGTACCCCGCCGAGCCTGCAATGATGATTCCCGCAAGCATGCCCGACCAGGTCTTTTTAGTACAGGGCAGCTTCGGCCCGCCGATCGCCCTGCCCGCGAGGGTCGCCACGCCGTCGCCCAGCGTCAGAACGATGATCGCCGCATCGCACGCCTCCGGCATGAACAGCAAAGAGATCGCCAACAACAATGTGATTGCCAGCAGGTAGGCCAGCGGCTCCGTCGCCGTGCCCGACATCTCCCCCTTCCGGTATACCAGCCCCGCCAGCTTCGGGTCCAGCTTACGCTTCACCAGCTCCAGCACAAAGAAAGCGCCGATACCCAGTATGGCCATTCCAAGAGCCAGGTACCGGTTGTACATCGCGAGCGGCACGAACAGCACACCGCCCATATGTACGAGCTTCCGAAGCGAGAACATTAATCATAGTGCTTTGCGCTCTGTAATAAAAAGATCGGCTCTCGCGATGCAAGAGCCATCGAAAAACTAGTTACCACATCTTGATGCCGCGAATTCTGCACCCTTCCTTGACAATTTTACCGACGATGGTACCATCCGTCATTTTCACGATGGCGCCGGCGTCCTGCTTATCGCAGATGATGACGTAGCCCATACCCATGTTGAAGGTGCGGTACATCTCCTCGTCCTCGATATTGCCGGTCTTCTGGATGAACTTGAATACTTCTGGCACCGGGAGCGGGTCGGTGAAGTCGAAGCCGTAGCTTGTAATGCGTTTGAGGTTCATCAAACCGCCGCCGGTGATGTGGGCCATGCCGTGGATGTTGAACCGCTTTGCGAGGCCGACGACTTCGGCGTAGATTCTGGTGGGGGTGAGCAGTTCCTCTCCCAGGGAGACCTTTTTGTTGTACGGGCAGGGGTCTGTGTACTTGAGGCCGGCGCTCTCCACGACTTTGCGGACGAGGCTGTAGCCGTTGGAGTGAATGCCGCTGGACGGCAGGCCAACGATGACGTCGCCGGGCTTTACGTCTTTGCCGGTGATGATCCGGTCTTTGGGGACGACTCCGACAGCCGTGCCGGCGAGGTCGAAGCCTTTGATGATGTCGGGCAGAGCCGCGGTTTCGCCGCCGACGATGGACACGTTGGCCTGGCGGGCGCCCTCGTTGAGGCCGATCATCGTCTGCCTGACCAGCTCCGGGTTCGGCTTTTCAAGTGATATGTAGTCGACGAAGGCAAGGGGCTCGATACCCATTACGTACAGGTCGTTCACGTTCATGGCGACGCAGTCGATGCCGATGGTATCCCACTTCTCGATGGCGTCCGCGATGAGCAGCTTGGTGCCCACGCCATCCGTAGTGATTGCCAGGGCGAAGTAGCCCATATCGATCAAGCCTGCGTAGTGCCCCTCTCCGCCGAGGGGGGCGCCGAAGCCGGTGCGTTTGAAGCTGAGGCTTTTGAGGATATCGGACTTAATGCCGTCCAGCTTCTTGATGTCAACGCCTGAGCCGGCGTAAGTCATGTGTTCTGCGGAAGCTTTTTTAGCCGTAGCCTTCCCGGCGGTAGCCTTTTTGGCCGCCGTCTTTCCGGACGGCGTGCTTACGGCGGCTTTACCCTTGACTGATGCCTTTTTCCCTGCCTTCTTCTGCATGTGCGATAGATAGCCTTAAAATATAGATATAACTTTTGAATCCTTCGATATAGTCCACCTGCACGGATGCGATTAAAAGGCGCCTATGGTACCGTGAAATACAGTAAAAAATGGGGGTATTGCTGGTTTATGAGACAAGGCAGCTTTTGATAGCGCTTGTCTCATAATCCCAGGGTGGTATTATGGGGTTATGGTTTGCCTTAAGGGGGGTATTGTCCGGACCTTAGGGTGGTACGGGTACCTTAAGGGGGTATGACCGATAGCTTATTTACCACTTATGATTAAATAGTTGTCGGTCTTTGTATACCAAAGCACTATCCCATCGTTAATGAGAAAATTTTTGTCGGCCAGCTATCATTATTATCTATCATCGCCAGGAAGGAAGTTGATATGGACGTAAACCGAAAGGAGCTATCCGCCATCAAGGAAGCGCTGAGGGAAAACTCCCGCGGCATGACGATCACTGAGCTTTCGAAGGCTGTCGGGCTGAACAGGCACTCGGTAGCCAAGTATACGGAAGTGCTGGTGGCGGCGGGGCACGTAGACATGCGATCTTTCGGGCCTTCCAAGGTGTACTTCCTGTCTCAGCGAGTGCCCATCTCTGCGATGCTGAGCTTTTCCTCGGACCTGATCATCACGCTGGACAAGGACCTGCGAGTGAAAAACGTAAACGACAGATTTCTGGAGATCATGAACCTGAGCAGGGAGCAATTGCTCAATAAAAACATCAAAAACTTCCATTATCACACAGAATATATCCTTGATCTGATGCCTTCCATCGAGGCTGCGCTGGGCGGCAAGGACACGTCTGTCGAACTGTTTTATCAGGGCAGGACCGGTGATCGCTATTTCGTCATGAAGTCGCTGCCCACAGTCTTCGAGGACGGGGAAACAGGCGTCACCCTGATCCTGAGCGACATCACCGAGAAAAAACAGGCGGAGGAGGCTCTACGCAGGGAGCGGGCGGAACTCGAGATCCGGGTGAAAGAACGGACGGCCGAGCTGGAGAAAGCGAACGAGAAGCTCAAGGCCGAGATTGAGCAGCGTATCAGGTCAGAGCAGGCGCTCCGGGAAAGCGAGGAAAAATACCGGAACCTGGTCGAGAGCATCAGCGACGTCTCCTGGGAGATCGACAGCGCGGGCCGGTTCACCTACATCAGCCCCCGCATAAAGGACATGATGGGCTATGAGCCGGCGGATTTCATCGGCAAAACTATCGAGGGCTTCCTGGCGCCCGGCCATGCCCGGGATATCATCGATAACGTCGCGCAGATCTTCGCCGATCCGAAACACTACAGCTTGCAGGAGACCCACGTCCTTCACAGAGATGGGCATGAGATCATCCTGGAAGCAAACGGCACTGTGCTCTATGATGACGGCGGCAACTTCCGGGGATACCGGGGAGTTATCAGGGATGTGACCGCCCGCAAACAGGCCGAAGAGGCGGTGAGACGGGCCGAGGAAAAGTACCGCAATCTCGTCGAAGACGTCAACGACTGGATCTGGGAGTGCGACCTGACCGGGCAATATACTTATTCCAGCCCTAAAGTTTACGATATCCTCGGCTATCATCCGGAAGAGGTAGTCGGATTACGCTCTATCGACCTGATGGCGCCGGAGAAGGCGAAAAAGATGGCCGAGACTATAGTCGCTACCCAGCAGGGCGGGACGCCGCCGCAGATGCTTGAGGTTGAGCTTCTTCACAAGGACGGCCGGACGATCTTCCTCGAAGTCAGCGGCAAGCCTATATCTGGTGAGCAGGGCGCTGTTATCGGCTTCCGGGGCGTCGCCCGGGACGTCACCGAGAAGAAGCACATAGAGCAGGCATTGCTGGAGAGCGAGAGCCGGCTCCGCAGCACTATCGAAAACGTCAACGACATCGTCTGGGAGATGGACCGGGAGGCGAAGTTCACCTACGTCAGCCCGAAGGTGAAAGACATCCTGGGCTACGACCCGGAATACTATCTCGGAAGAGTCATCGTGGAATTCATGCCACAGGAGGACGTGCCTCATTTTTCCGAAGGCTTCGGCCGCATCTTCGCCAACCCGAGGCCTTACAGCCTGGAGCACATGCGGATGTTCCACAGGAGCGGCAGGATCCTCTCGATGGAAGTCAACGGCTCGCCGTTCTACGATGAGAACGGGCAGTTCTGCGGCTTCCGGGGCGTGACCAGAGATATTACGAACCGGAAGCTAGTGAGCGTGAAGCCGGGCATCTCTTGATGCCCGAATTCTTCTCGAACCTATTTTCTCAGGAACAGCAGGTATGCAGCGACTCCGCCGACTATTGCCAGCCCCAGAGCACCGATGACAATATACAACACGTTACTGCTGCCCTGCGATTCCTGCGCAGGGGTAGCCGATGCATCTGGAGACGGCAGTGCTGTAGCCGTAGGTGTCACAGCCGGAGCCGGGGTAATTGCCGGCGTAGCCGTGGGCTGCGATGTCGGCATGGCTGTCGGTGTCGTTACCGGCGCTATCGGGGTAGCCCCAGAATAAAACGCGCTCATATCAATGGTGGTGCCCATTGGGATGATGTGCGGTAACCTCCCGGAAAAATCGTAGCCTGACGACAGGGTAACCAGCGGGAAGTAGTCGATCACGTCGCCGTTTACGTATGGCACGTCCCCGATCCCGTCGCCGTTCGTGTCAGCGCCAGTGTAATCGCTCCAGTAGTTACCTGTACTATTGTTGTATACATTCGCCTGATACGTGTACTTTGCAGGCACCGTCGTATTCCAGCGGGCGTCGGGGCTGTTTACGCTCATCGCATTATAATTCTGGTTATTCAGGAAAGTGTTCTGAACTACGGAAATATTCTGGCTGTCTTCAAGCGATAAGCCACAGCCATCGTTATCGGTAATCCTCGACTGGCGTAAGACAGAATTTGTACACTCTTTGATCATTATACCATCTCCATTGCCGGAGACGTTCAGGCCGGATAATAGTACCTGATCGCTCTTTTCTGCCTGGAAGCTCAAGGCTTGCGATCCAGTCAGCAAACTATTGAAGATGGCTATATTATTGCATTCTTCTATCAGGCAATTCCTCTCCAGGGAATCCTTTAGAGTCACGTTTGTTATCGTGAAGTCATTGCATTCAACCAGGTACAGGTTAACCATCGAGTTACTACAGGCTGTGTCATCCATCTCGACATCCCCGGCAGCAAGGAATGCAATGCCCATGGCAGATGTATTTACGGTTGTTACTTCACATCCGGTAATTCTGCTGTCGTGACTGAACTCGGAAATAATTCCCGTAGTACAATTAGTAATCGAAATGTTAAAATATGCCGAATGGTTGTTAAAAATGGAGAATATGCCCCATTCGACATTATCCATAGTCACATTTTCTATCGTAACGTAGTCAGTTAGTAGCAATAGGATGCTACACGGACCGTAATTATCCCTGAACGTGCAATCCCGGATAGCGAGGTGATGATTATACTGAAACGTCGTGATGTCAACCGCTAAGTTATCTGAGAAACTGCAATGGGTGATCTCTACGTTTTCTGAGACGTTCGCAAAGATACCCCTGTGGTTCGATTGTATATTGAGGTTCTTCAGCACAATATCGGAACCATCTATATGTATGCCGACCCCGGCGGTAGCTCCCTGTATCGTGAAACCGTCCAGTGTCACTCCGCTGGAAGTAATGCTCACAGCGTTGCCGCCATGCCCGGCCGCATCGATCACCGGCAGGTGTCCTGCCCCGTTGACGATGCCGATCAGCGTCACCGGCTTGTTGGCGTTGACGATTTCGGCATAGTTCCCCCCGTCGACATAGATGGTGTCTCCGGGACTCGAAGCGCTGATCGCGCCCTGGATCGTAGTATAGCTCTGGCCCGGGCCTACGTGCAGCGTTGCGGCCGCAGTCGTGCCCGGAATGACGATCAACGAGAAAAATATTATGGTAAGGATGCCAGTAAAATTACCTCTGATACTACCGCCTCTCCATATAGCGGAGTATCCCATAGGCCATTAAATTTTCGTTTTATGGGCTGACAGGAAAAATAACCTGTCAGCTACCCGAATCTTTTTTAAAGGTTATGCAACTCGAACTCGTCGTGCAGGATCTTCACTGCCCTCTGCGCATCTTCCTTATTAATGACAAAGGAGATGTTGGCCTCAGACGAGCCCTGGCTGATCATCCTTATGTTGACTCCGCTCTTGCCAAGCGCGGTGAAAATTTTGCCTGCAGTGCCCGGCGAGCCGGCCATGCCGGCGCCTACTACTGCAACGACACACACGTTGTTGTCGCAGGTGAGGTCCCGCTCGATCTCCCCGTTAAACTCCCTCCTGAGGGCTGCGATGGCTTTGTCGACCTGGGCTCCGTCTATCGCCATAGAGACGTTGAACTCGCTCGACGCCTGGCTGATCATTATAATGTTTATATCTTCCTTGCCCAATACACTGAAGATCTTGCCGGCGATGCCCGGGGTACCGGAAAGGCCTGCGCCGCTGATGTTGACCAGGCCGATGTTCTTGATCATGGTGACCGCCTTGATGGGGGCGCAGTTGGCGCTGTTGTCCTTCATCAGGACGACTGTGCCCGGGTGGTCGGGCTGGAAGGTGTTGAGCACTCTGACCGGTATGCCCTTCTTCACGGCGGGCTCGATGGTCTTGGGGTGGAGCACTTTGGCTCCGAAGTAGGACATCTCCATGGCCTCTAAGTAGGTGACAACCGGCAGCGTCTTAGCCTCTGGTACGATCCTCGGATCGGTGGTCATGATGCCGTTGACGTCTGTGTATACCCAGATCTCGTCAGCGTCCACGGCCGCGCCGATGATGGACGCGCTGTAGTCCGAGCCGCCTCTGCCGAGAACCGTGATGATGCCCCTGGAGTCTGCGGCTACGAATCCTGTGACCGCCGGTATAACGCCTTCCTGCAGCAGCGGCAGCAGCTTTTCCCTGACCTTGATGTCGGTGATCGGATCGGGCCTGGCGCTCTCATAGCGGCTGTCCGTGATGACTCCGGCTTCGCCGCCGGTGAACGGCTTCGACTTCGCGCCCAGATCCCGCAGTGCGCCGCTCAGGATGGGAACGCTCATGCGCTCGCCGAAAGAGTAGATGTAAGCCAGCGAGCGGTTTGTCAGCTCGCCCAGGTAGCAGACGCCTACCAGGGCGTTCTTCAGCTCTGAAAGACGTCGCTCAATCTCCGCCGAGACTTCCTGTCTGATGCCCTGGTCCTGGATGGCATCATGGATCGCTGTTTCGTGGCGCTTTGCCAGTTCGCCGAACCGCTTCTCGACGTCTGAAGTGCTGCAGGTGTCCTTGGCGACCTGTGCCATCTCGTAAAGCTTGTCAGTGACGCCGGTCATCGCCGAGGCTACTGCTATAACCTCGTTGCCCTGATCCTGGTATCCTTTCACAAGTCTGGCAACGTTACGAATCCGCGCCCCGTCGCCCACAGAGGTGCCGCCGAACTTCATGACAAGTCTCATCGTGTATCACAATCCGCCATGGATTATTTAATATGATAGTATCGTGCGTGTATAAGATGATTACGAGTATATGGTCTTGCCGGTAAATTCGGAGGGTGGCTGCCGGCTAAGACCCGTCACCGTTACCGCCGTGTAGCATGTCGGCAGACCCGGGCCAGTGGTGGCAGCGAGCAACCATTTCTGTTCTTTGTATCGTGAAAAAGCTGGAAAATGCAATATATATTAATTTAATATATATAAAGTGATGGCGAACGCAATGGCAATCGTCGAGGGCAGCGACCTGGTCAAGGATTACAACGGTCTGCGGGCTGTGGACCACGTCAGTTTCTCCATACCCCGGACGGAGTGCTTCGGGTTTC
Organism: Methanocella arvoryzae MRE50; assembly: GCF_000063445.1. NCBI lineage: Archaea > Methanobacteriati > Methanobacteriota > Methanomicrobia > Methanocellales > Methanocellaceae > Methanocella > Methanocella arvoryzae. The sequence continues at coordinate 1,220,643 of NC_009464.1, read as the reverse complement.
TGGGACCAAACGGTGCGGGGAAGACCACAGTCATGAAGATGATCTACTGCCGGTCACCGGTGACCCGGGGGGATATTCTGGTCAACGGCATGAGCGTGAAGACGGAGCCGAGGCGGATCAAGGCACTGATCGGGGTGGCCACTCAGGACGACAACCTCGACCGGGACCTTACCGTATGCGAGAACCTGATGGTCTACTCCCGCTACTTCGACATCCCTCACCGGACAGCCCGGAAGAGAATCGCAGAGCTGCTGTCCTTCTTCGATCTGCTCGAGAAGGCCGACACGCCCGTGGACGACCTCTCGGGAGGTATGAGACGAAAGCTGATCGTGGCCAGAGCCCTCGTGAACGATCCTGAGCTGCTGATCCTGGACGAGCCCACGACCGGCCTCGACCCCCAGGCCCGGCGGCAGATCTGGGATACCATCATCAGGCTCAAAGACGGAGGCAAGACGATCGTGCTGACCACGCATTACATGGACGAAGCCCAGGAGCTCTGCGATCGCATCGCGGTCATGTTTGGGGGGAGGATCCTGGAATACGGATCCCCCGCCGAACTGATCGGCCGTGTCGTGGGTACCAGCGTCTGCGAAGTGTACGCTCCCGAAGAAGCGCAGGTCAGCGCTATCCGGGATCAGGTGAAAGGCAGCATCGAGCAGGTGGGCAGCCGCCTCTACGTCTACGGCAACGATGCCGAAGTGCTGCGCAACAAATGCGAGGCGGCCACCGGCCGCCGCCACATCGTCCGCAAGACGAACCTCGAGGACGTTTTCCTGAAGCTCACCGGGAGGCAGCTGAAGTGAGGATCGAGCTGCCATCGTGGCGGGCGAGGCACGTCTGGGCCCGCAACTTAAGCGTATTCAAGAAGTTCTTCATCACCAGCATCCTGCCCTATTTTGCGGAGCCGCTGCTCTTCATCCTGGCGCTGGGCTACGGCCTTGGCCTGTTCGTCGGGCAGATCGGGGGCGTCAGCTATCCCCAGTTCCTGGCCCCCGGCATCCTCTCGTCCTCGGCCATGTTCGCCGCCTCTTACGAGTGTACCTACTCGACTTTCGTCCGCATGCACTTCCAGAAAACGTTCGACGCAGTGCTGTCCACGCCTGTCATGATCGAGGACATTGTCCTCGGGGAGATCCTCTGGGGCGCTACGAAAAGCCTGATCAGCGGCACCTGTATCTTCCTCGTGATCTTCCTGATGGGGCTGGCCAGGATAGAGTCTGCGCTGATTATTCTACCGACCATCATGCTGGTCGGCCTTATGTTCGCCTCGTTCAGCATGCTGTTTACGTCATTAGTGCCTTCTATCGACGCGTTCAACTATTACTTCACGCTGCTCGTATCGCCGATGTTCCTGCTCTCCGGGGTCTTTTTCCCGGTGGACAGCCTGCCCCCGATAGTCCGGGACATATCCTGGCTCCTGCCGCTCACTCACGCGGTCGACGTGATCAGGCCTGCAGCGACAGGGCTTGTATCCTGGAGCTTTGCCATAGACCTGGCGTGGATGGGGGTCTTCACGATCATATGCACAGCTATCTCGACAGTGCTGATGAAAAGAAGAATGATTCAATAGGTCCTGTAGAGGATCTACTAACGTTTTACTTCCAGGTCCTGCTTATCGCAGATAGCAGTCCCGTGCTCGCCGAAGTCGACCTCGAAAGTATTCCAGCCGCTGCCCGGTATTTTGGCCAGTATGACACCCTCGGCGCCTTCGGGGATAACGCTGCCGTCTATAGATTTTTTCAGCTCTCTTAGCAGGATGACCCTGTCGTTCGGTCGCATAGTAACCTTATTTAGATCGCTGATATCGTTTAAACTTTTGCTTGCGACCTGGGGCCGGAGAGTGCGTGGGGAGTGAACTCCCTGGCCTCTCGGCCGTGGCTTTTGTGATGAGGCCTGACAAATCAATCGATCTTGCCTAACAAAACACTTAATATCGCTCTGAAATATCTATGTCTCATGAGCTATATCGCCATGACCATCGCCGGCTCAGATTCCGGAGGAGGGGCGGGCATCCAGGCTGACCTCAAGACCTTTCAGGCGCTCGGGGTACACGGGACCTGTGTGCTGACTGCGATCACGGCACAGAACACGACTGGCGTCAGGGGAATCTTCGACGTGCCTGTCCAGGCCATCGAGAGCCAGATCGACGCTGTGATGTCCGACTTCAGCGTCAGGTATGCTAAAACCGGCATGCTGTCGAGAGTCGAGACGATCCGCTGCGTGGCACGCAAAGTGAAGGATTACGGGCTGAAACTGGTAGTCGATCCGGTCATGGCTGCAGAAGCCGGCGGCAGGCTGCTGAACCCGGACGCGGTCGAGGTCCTTAAGGCAGAGATCCTGCCTCTGGCTGAGGTAGTCACCCCGAACGTGTACGAAGCGGAAGTGCTGTCGGGTATCAAGATCAGGGACATGGACTCTGTCAGAGAGGCCTGTAAGGCAATCCGCGCCCTCGGCGTCAGGAACGTCGTCCTGACCGGCGGGCACTTCGGGGGCATAGATACGCTCTACGATAGCGCCGGCACATTCCACACCTTCCAGGGCGATCTGGTCAAAGGCGGCACCCACGGCACCGGCTGCACCCACTCGGCGGCAGTGACGGCCTATCTGGCCCGGGGAGAACCGGTGGTAGCTGCCTGCGAGAAGGCTAAAGTGTTTGTAAGGGGTGCGGTGGCAGGCTCCATGGACGTCGGCCACGGCGTACGGCCGGTGAATCCCGGGGGCATCAGGTAAAATAATCTTTTAATTTTTATTGGGCAGGTGTACGGGGAACTTTTTGGTAAAAACTGGGATGCCAGGCTTTACGTTCCTTAACGTGCGACAGCTCCTGTAAGTAATAGGTGTTAGGGGGACTTTTTGTAAAAAGTCCCCCTCGCCACCCCTCAAAAACATCGCTAAAAAATGCCCTTCGGGCCTGCTTCGGTGTCGAGACCCAGGGGAACTTTTGAAAAAGTTCCCCGGGAGCCCCTTCAAAACTTTTAGTGTCGGAGGGGGGATCCGAACCCCCGACCTTCGGATGTCTCAGGCTACTTGTCTCAAGTTATGGCGAGTATTCAATACCCTATGAGTCCGACGCCCTAACCAGACTAGGCCACTCCGACATTACGACAAACTTAGGAGTTTTGCATATCCTAAATAGCATTCTACGATATAATTCTTGTGGTTTACAGACTCCAGGAAAAACTGCGGCTGGCACGCTGCGGGCGACCTCCGGCAGCTTCTGTCGTGGCCCTGCATGCCATGCCCCGTTCACATCTTGCGCCGGAGGACCTCTACCCTGTTCTCATACCCCACGTACACCATGGCGGCGTTGGTGAAGATGCCGTGCTCCACCAGGCCAGGGATACGGGAGAGCTTGTCGCCGAGCAGCGCCGGCTCTTTGATCTGCCCGAAGGCGCAGTCCAGCACGAAGTTGCCGTTGTCAGTGATGATCGGGCCGTCCTTGCCGGTGCCGGTCCTGACCGTGCAGGTGCCGCCGAGCTTCAGGATCTCCCGCTCTACCAGCTTCACGGCGTACGGGAGCACTTCGGTAGGCACTGACCTGTCCAGAATGCTGCTGAACTTCTTGTCGTCAGCGACGATGACGAACTGCTTTGCGGACGAGGCGACGATCTTTTCCCGGGTGTGTGCCGCTCCCCCGCCTTTGATGGCGTTGAGCGAGGCGTCGACCTGGTCCGCGCCATCGATGGCGATGTCCAGCACGGGCGAAGCTGCCAGGCTGGTCAGGGGTATGCCGCACTCGATGGCCAGAGCCTCGGTCGAGTAAGAAGTCGGCACTCCTACGATGTTCAGCCCTTCTTCCTTCACCCACCTTCCGAGCAGCCGGATCGAATGGGCTACTGTGGAGCCTGTGCCAAGCCCCACGATCATGCCGTCGGTCACCAGCTCGCAGGCCTTTTCTGCGGCGTTCTTTTTCGCCGCGTCACTACCGGAAAGATTCTTCATCGAAGCCAAAAAGGGCTTTCGGGTGGAAAAATATTACGGTTATACCGCGTGGCAGATATAAGGCTGGCTAAGCAGAAACATCAGTGGCCATTGACCTGCCTGTGGATAGCGGCATACTGGTCCATGAGCGCCTTGATCTCCATCGAGCCCGTAGTATCGACCACGCCGATCGCGACGACCGTTTTTCCGTCCGCCTTTATGGGGGCGACGATTACCGGTATGCCCTTATACGCTCCTGCCGGGGGCCTGCCTTTTATCACGCGGCCTTCAGCCAGCACCTGTTCCAGAATCGGCCCGGTATACGATCTGGACCTGACCTGCCCGTCCTCCACCTGAACTCCCGGCCTGTTCATGCTTCTTGCGGTGACCGGGAGGCCGCCTGTGAGGGCATGGATGCAGAGAGCCAGGCTGGCCAGGTCGTCGGCTGAAGAGTCCGCAGAAATTGTTATCCGATCCATAATCTAACGTAGATGTGCGTGCTTTTATGGTTTTGCCAGGCTTCAGAAGCTATCCAGCACCTGGTTTTTAATACGCTGGCTGATCTGCGCGAATTCTTGCAGGCTTAGCGAACCCAGAGCATCTACGATGCCCAGCGTAGCTATTGTGAAGCCATCCGTATCCTCTATCGGGGAGATCATCATTGGCATCCCGGCGTATTTTCCGGTATCGACACGGGCCTTTCTTACGTGGCTGTTCAAAAAAACGCTGTCCAGCACTATACTCTCGTAACTGGTGTCCGCGGAGCCGTCGCTGTCGACGAACACGCCGGGCATATTACGGCTTTTAAGGGCGATAGGCATGCCACCCGTGGCCTGGTGGATCGACTCGGCCAGCTGTCGTAGCATCTCTGCTGGCGTATCCTTCGAAATTTCTAGCGAGCTCATCATGTATACACAGGCAAAATTTTCGTAAAAACGTTCCTTCTTCTTTTGACATGTATCACTCGCTGCGCCCGACGATTGAAGATAACGTCTGCGCCGTCCGAAAATTCCGTTTTGAGGGCCGGCAAGGGCAAGGGGAGCTGAAGGGTGAAAAAGAATTTAATAGTTACAGCACATCTGATTAACGAATGGTCTTCGATAGCGCTTTAAGCTACACGCTCTTCATACACGCCTTAGTAGGCGTCTTCGTCATAGTCAACCCGTTCGGCAACATCCCGATCTTCATCTCGCTCACATCTAAGCTGACGCCCGCCGAGCGCCGGACTGCCATCATCAAGTCCCTCCTCATCGCCACGGCGATCCTGCTGGTGTTCGCCCTCATCGGCCAGGCTGTCTTCACCTTGCTCAACGTGACACTGCCCTCCCTGAGAATTGCCGGCGGGCTGCTGTTGCTCGCCATTGCCTTCGACATGCTCATGGGGCGCAGCCCGGCGTCGAAGATCGACGAGTCCGACGAGCGCGAAGCGGTGGCCGTAACGCCGATGGCGACGCCGCTGCTGGCGGGGCCGGGCGCGATGAGCACGGTCATGATCCTGATGAACGAAGCGGCGACCAACGACCTGCAAAAGCTGTCAATTTTCCTCGCCATCCTGCTTGCCATGGGGGCGGCTTTCCTCATCTTGATAAACTCGGAGCTCTTATATTCCGTCATTAAGAAAGACGGATCGAGAGTGCTGACCAAAATCATGGGTATCGTGCTGGCCACGATAGCCATCGAGATGATGGTCAACGGCCTCCTGAAAGCGTTTCCGGTGCTTGCGGGAATGGGTATCTGACCCGAAGCATTCCGGTATTGTCCATGTGCTAAGCAACATATTTATATGCCAAAAGATGTAAAAGCAATTGCATCCGGGGACATACTATCTCTCGAAGTCCCACACCGTAGTCAATAAGAGGGCTAATACTAAAGATTGTGTCGGAAAATATGGCGAGAAGATATACCTTTCCGGCGCGTATACCAGCACGAAGACAAGGATAAACAACATGAGCGACGGGGACGATAAAAAACCATTTGTAGCTATAGTGGATGATGAGCCTGACCTCCAGAAGCTTTACAGGCTGGCTATCTCCTCCAGAGGCTATCCTATATCGTACATAGCCAGCGATGGCACCGACGCTCTGGAAAAGCAAAGCAAGGCCAACCATAAGCCCGACATCGTCATCATTGACCACCGGATGCCCACTAAGAACGGGGTGGAAACCACCAAGGAAATCCTCGCCACGACTCCCGCCACTCGCATCATCTTCGTATCCGCCGACGAAGCCGTGGAAAAAGAAGCCATAGAAGCCGGGGCGACCAAGTTTTTGAAAAAGCCTATCTCGTTAAAAGATTTGCTCCGCAACATCGATGAAGAAGCGAAAAAAGTGTCCGCTTGATGGTGGCAAGTAACTTATTCTTAAAACTTTTCTGATATTCGTCATTCAAAACCTCCTTGGCCTCCGGTCCCTCACTGTCCTCCTCTCTGATCTCCTGACCTCCCTGACCTCCCCCTGAGATCGTTCTCTCTGATCTACGGCGCCTCCGAAACCTCCCTGTTGCCCGGCTTACGCACACGTACCGGAGAAAATGGGGGGTTGGGGAGTGCCCGGAGGTCAGGGAGACTTTTCAAGCTGGGAGGTCAGGGAGGTCAGGAGGTCTGAGAGGAGGAAGGTGAGGAGCCGGAGGATTGGGGAGGGAAAATCGGATGTCAGGAATCGCCTTGAGAACGCCTGCATTCGCAGGCGTTCAACAGGCGAACATCTCGGCACGGAGTTATTTGCCTTGCTCACTAAATCTTATCTGATCAGCCCGCCGGTAGAGGCCGAAGTGACGTTCTTCGCATACCGGGCGAGGTAGCCTTTCAGCTGTTTCTGTCTGGGCTTGAACGTCTTCTTCCGGGCTGACATCTCTCCCTCGGTGAGGATGACATCGATCCGCTTCGCCGGTATGTCGATCTCGATGCGGTCGCCGTCCTTCAGCATGCCTATGGGGCCGCCGTCCACGGCTTCAGGGGAGACGTGGCCGATACATGGCCCGCGGGTGCCGCCCGAGAACCTGCCGTCGGTGATGAGGGCTACGGATTCGCTCAGGCCCATGCCTGCGATGGCGGATGTCGGGCTGAGCATCTCCGGCATGCCCGGGCCTCCCCTGGGGCCTACGTACCGGATCACGACCACGTCGCCTGGCTGGATCTCTTTGCCCAGGATGGCCTTGATGGCATCATCCTCAGTATCGAACACTCTCGCCCTGCCTGAGAACTTCAGCATCTTATCGCTCACGGCGCCGCTCTTGACGACCGCGCCCTCCGGTGCCAGGCTGCCGTACAGGATCGAGATGCCGCCAGTCTTGTGAACGGGGTCGGCCTGGGCGTGGATGACTTCGGGCCTCTCCACTCTGGCATCCTTCACGATGGCCTTGATGGTCTTGCCCGATACCGTGGGCAGGTCTTTCAGCCCAGCGATCTGGCTCATGACCGCAGGTATTCCTCCCGCCTCGTCGAGGTCCTTCATCGTGTACGGTCCTCCGGGGCTCATGTGGCAGATGTGGGGAGTCTCGCTGCTGATCCTGTCGAAGTCGTCCAGCTTCAGCTCGATGCCGCCTTCCGCAGCGATGGCGGTCAGGTGCAGCACTGTGTTGGTCGAGCCTCCGATGCTCATGTCAACTTTGATCGCGTTCTCGAACGACTCTCTCGATACGACGTCCAGCGGCTTGATGTCCTCTTTGACGAGCTGCACGATGCGGCGGCCGCTCTCCCTGGCGATTCGGTCCTTCTTGCCGCTGACCGCGTGAGCCGTGGCACAGTCCGGCAGAGACAGGCCCAGCGCCTCAGTCATGCAGGCCATAGTGTTAGCTGTGTACAGCCCCTGGCAGCTGCCGCAGCCCGGGCAGCAGAGGTCCTCGATCTCCTTGAGCTCTTCAGGCGTCATCCTGCCTGCCCGGACGCTGCCGATGGCCTCGAAGGACGAGATCAGGGTGAGATCTTTGCCGTCCAGCCTGCCCGGCAGCATCGGGCCGCCGGTCACCACAATTGTGGGGATGTTCATCCTGAGCGTCGCCATCAGCATGCCCGGGACAATCTTGTCACAGGTGCCCAGCATGACGATGCCGTCGAACCGGTGGGCCTGAGCCATGACCTCGATCGAGTCGGCGATGATCTCCCTGGAAGGCAGCGAGTAGCTCATGCCCTCGTGGCCCATGGCAATGCCGTCGCAGATGCCGATGACGCCGAACTCGAACGGCACGCCGCCGGCTTCCCTGATGCCTTCCCTGACCTTTTCCGCGAGTGCCCGCAGGTGCTTGTGACCGGGGACGATGTCGTTCCAGGCGTTGGCGATCCCGATGAACGGCTTGTCCATGTCGCTGTCCGTAACGCCCACCGACTTGAGCAGCGCCCGGTGCGGCGTCCTCTCCATTCCCTTCTTGACCTTGTCACTTCGCATGATTGACAGACCTCTGAAAACCTGCTTCAAGTTTGGCTGTTATAGATTAAATGTCGTTGCCGCGTGTGTTCGGGATGTACTATATAGCTGCCGGCAACCGGAGCATAAAACCGGCTTAAATGGGCGAGTATACCGTTACTAAATAATGTGAACATCCGGCGAATACGCAACTCATTTCGATTAACTTTTATAATGCCAGTTACTACATAAAGTTAATATGCATGTAGATAGTAAATGTTCTGCTAATGCAGAACGTGCTGATCGACGCATACGGACGAAGAATTTCCAGCCTCAGGATTTCGCTGACTAATCGTTGTAACCTCAAGTGCATCTACTGCCACAATGAGGGAGAAGAGGATAGCGGCAGCGAGATCACTGTGGAAGAGGTCGCCCAGATAGCACGGATTTGCGCCAGGTACGGCGTCGACAAGATCAAGTTTTCCGGTGGCGAGCCGCTGCTGCGCCGGGACTTCGACGAAATTTTAAGAGCTCTGCCCCCTATGCGGGACGTCTCCGTCACCACCAACGGCACCCTGCTGGCCGCAAGGGCGGAATCCCTGAAAGAGAGCGGGCTGGACCGGGTCAACGTGAGCCTGGACTCCATGGACCGGGACCGCTTCACCTTTATCACCCAGTGCAAAGGGCAGTTCGACAAAGTGCTCGACGGAATCGATGCCGCACTCTCCGTCGGCCTGACTCCGGTGAAGATCAACATGGTCTACCTAAAGGGCATCAACGAGGACGAAGTCGACCGCATGATCGATTACGTGAGAGGCAAGCCGCTGGTGCTGCAGATTATCGAGCTCATGAACTTCCACGGGGCTTTTAAATACCACGCGGACGTGGCCTCGCTGGAGCAGCGGATCAAAGAGAAGGCGGACAAGGCCGTGTGCAGGGAAATGCACCGGCGGACCAAGTACTACCTCGGCGGCGCAGAGGTCGAGATCGTCCGGCCGATAGACAACTCGGAATTCTGCATGAACTGTAATCGCCTCCGCATCACGTCCGACTACAAGCTCAAGCCGTGCCTGCTGAAAAATGACAATCTTGTCAGCGTCCGGGGCCTGAGCGATGCGGAAGTCGAGGCTGTGCTGATTAAGACCGTGGGTGCGCGAGAGCCCTTTTTCAAGTCCGAAACGGCGAAGGTCTGCCAGCCGTATAAAATATATGAACCATGACGGCCCATTTATATTAGGTCGTACCTACGCATGGAGCTTTTTGATTTAGTCAAGTTACTCGAGGCCATCGCCCCGCCCGATCTTGCGGAAGATTTCGATCACGGCAAGATCGGCCTGATCGTCCCGGGCTACCACAGGGTAAACAAGGTAGCCACGGCCCTGGACCCCACTCCTTTCGTGATCGAGCGGGCCATCGACATGCACGCCGAAGCCATCGTCGTCCACCACACGCTGATCTGGAACCCCGTGACAGCCCTCACCCCCGATATGGCGGGCGTACTGAAGTTACTGCTGGAAAACGACATCTCTCTCTACTCGATGCACACGAACTACGACCGGGCGCCGGGGGGCGTCAACGACACGCTTGCCGATCTGCTGGGCCTGAAAGATACCGTGGCCGTAGACCTCTGCCGGGCAGGCGTCGTAGAAACCCAGAGCCTGGCGGACTTCGCCGCCTCCGCCTCCAGAGCCCTGAAGGTCGACGTAGAAGTGGTCGGCCGGTTGAACAAGGACGTCTGCACAATAGTCACGGCTGCCGGGAGCGCTTTCAGGGAAGCCCTGCCCATCGCCAAACAGCTCAACGCCGACGTGCTGGTTTCCTCTGAGCTCAGGCACGACGTCATCCGGGACCGGGGTAACGTGGCCCTCATCTCGGCGCCCCACTACTTCACCGAGGCCCCGGCGATGAAGCGGCTCGCAGATGTGCTCAACAGCAAAAACGTCCGGGCGGAGTTCGTGGACGATCCCCCGGAGCTCAGGGTGATCCGGTCGTGAGCGCCATCGATACGCTAAGCACCGGGCAGATGGACAGCGATGCCGTAAGCGCCATCATCCGGGAGTACGGCACCAGAGGCAAGAACGCCGTCGAGCTGGTGCTCGCGGGCAAAGTCAAGAAGTACCGGGACTTCTTCGTCGTCCAGGGCCGGGAAAACCAGTACGTCGTAGAGGGCGACTTCTGCACCTGCCGGGACTATCTCTACAGGCTGGCCAAACAGGACGGCGTATGCTACCACTCTCTCGCCGTCAGGATAGCCAGCGTCACCGGGCAGTATGAGGAAGTAGATGCCTGGTATTCGGATACTATTTTGCAGAGGGAGTACGGGCAATAAGCATAGCCTGCAGCAATCGCCTCTCGCTCTTGCTAAAGGTTTTTATCCCGCCGAGTCAAACTTGTTCATATGAGTCCCGCCATGAAAGTCTGCATCCCGAAGAGTGACGCCAAGGTTTCCCGTCACTTCGGCAAGGCCCCGGAGTTCGCGTTCTACACGGTTGAAGAGGGCAAGGTCACCTGCACTGAGTTCGTCCCTAACCCGGGCAGAGAAAAGGGCCAGGTGCCCCACCTGATCATCGAACACCAGGCCACCCACGTCGTCGCAGCCGCCATCGGGCCCCAGGCCGTCGGCATCTTCCACGAAAAAAGCATAGAAGTCTACCCGGACGCCATCGGCATGGTCGACACCATCCTCGAACGGTTCCTCAAGGGAGAGCTGAAGCCTGCCGTGAACAAGAGCCAGACGCCCTGCGCCGGCGACAACATCTGCGGCGTCAAGAACAATTAGACTTCGATCTTACCCCGACAGGTGCAGGAACTATCCACCACAGGGCCTCACAGAGAAACGGTTTACCACAGAGGCACAGAGACGCACAGAGGCTCACAGAGATTTACTTAATTATTGGTCATCGGTCTATATCATTATATCAAAAATCTCTGTGTTTCTCTGTGTCTCTGTGGTGAACCGTTCTCTGTGTTTCTCTGTGCACCTCTGTGTCTCTGTGGTGAACAGTTCGCTGTGGTAAAATGCCCCGGTGAAAAAAGATGTTACAGATCGATCCGCCGCTCGATCTCTTTGGGGTCATAAGGCAGGGATATGATCCTGCTCTGCCCGCGGGTGCCTTTGCCGGTGCTGCTCAGGGTCACTAATTTTAGAGTTTCCAGCCGGTTCACCATCTCGTAAAAAGACGTATACCCCAGGTTAGTCTTCTCTTTGAAGCAGTCGTAGAGTTCGCCGGACATGAGTTCCTGCTTGCCCGAGTCCACGATGCACTTGAGGATCATCTTCTCCTCTTTCTTGAGGCTGCGCACCACGTAGTTCAGATGTACGTATCTCGAGCCTTCGTAGGCTTTTTCGACGTCTTCGACGGAGACGTTCCTGCTGGCCCGGCGCTCGGCATTTAAACCGGCCCGCTTGAGCATGTTGATGCCCACCCGCAGGTCGCCGGCCTCGCACGTATACTGGGTGACCTTCTCCAGCACCTCGTCCGACACTACGTTGGGGAAGAAGCCGTACTTGATCCTGTACTTGAGGATGTCCCTGATCTCGTCCACGGAATACTGAGGGAACACGATCTCCTCGGGCAGGAATACCGACTGCACCTGCGGCGACAGGTCTTTCGCCATGTCCAGCGTCATGTCGCTCAGGATGGATATCACGCCCACTTTGGCGCCGGGCTGCACTTCGTGCATGCGGAGCAGCGAATACAGGACGTCGTCGATCTCCTTGCTCATCATCAGGTAGTTGATATCGTCCAGCGCGACGATCAGGACTCTCTTCTTCTCCACGAGGTGCTTGGCGATCTGGGAGAAGAGCTTCTTGAACGAGATGCCCGAGGACGGAGGGGGATAGCCGAACAGTTTCTTGAAGATCTGGGCGAAGATCGCGTACCGGGTCGAGTCCACCTGGCAGTTGATATACACAGGAAGGACCTTCTGGGTGGCGTTCTCCACTTCCTCGAAAACCTTCAGCACCGCCGAAGTTTTACCAGTGCCCGGAGCACCTCTGCAGTACGCGTTGAGCGGCGTGGCGCCGCGCAGAGCCGGCCCTATGCTGAACTGCAATGATCTTATCTGCGACTCCCTGTGGAGCAGGTTCTCGGGCAGGAAATCGAGCTCGAAGTACTGCTCCTCCCGGAAGATCGTCTGGTCCCAGAGTAGTAAGTCCTTGTTCATACAGAGCCACCGGCTGAAATACTTTCAATTAGGTTTGTATTGTAAGTCCTTGCTTAAAAACTATCCTAAATGCGTGCTGAAAGTATTATCCAGAATCATATAAATAGGTTCTGTATGCTTGTTTCTAATATTTTCAGCTGGCGCCACTGGAGCCGGTCCTGTGATCCAGCAACATTAACGCTGCGCTGTGCCCACCTGGATTGCTCAGATAACGTGAGGCATTAAAACGAACGCTGCGCTGTGCCAATCCTCACAGATGCCACAGATTACGATTGATTCCACAGATTTCTCTGCTGAATCCACTGATTACTACTCGATATCACAGAAGGAACACACTAGTACTAATCGATCATCGATAGCAATCATACGACAGTCGATCAGAATATTTTTGTTATCTGTGGAATCAAGCGTCATCTGTGCAATCCAATAGAAATCTGCGGAATCTGTTTCAATCTGTGAAATCTGTGAGGACTAGCACAGCGCAGCGTTCGTATTGCTGTCTCACCGCACAGGAGCAACCAGAAACGTACAGCACGGCGTTGGCAAGATCTTAAAGCTCCACTTTGATACCATAGCACTTTTCAGGATTGTCCTTGTGTACCTTGTAGAAGAACTCTTCGGGGGTGCCGTTCCTGATCGCCTCTCTGGTCTTCCGGGGCACGGTTTTGGGCCCGAGGACAGCGCCGGGGCGGCTGGCGTCGTCGATGTAGTCGGTTTCCAGCATGAATCTGGAGCCCTGGGTGACCGCCTCTTCGAGGGCGCCTTTTGAGGCGATGACCGAGGGGAAGATGTTGAGGCTTTCGCACTTTTTAACCAGCGGCGGGGAGAAGTGCTTGATCACCCGCCACGGGGGAAGGCCGGCCATGGCTGCGATGTCGGAGAGGGACTCCATGGTGTTGTCCTCCGACTCGGTGTGGAGCTGGATGGCGCAGTCCTGCTCTTTGCACAGGTCCATGGCGTGGCGCATGAGCATGTTGGACTGCTCCCATATCTCCGGGGAAACCGGGTAGTGGGGTCTGCCGGACTTGACGCCTATTGCCTTGCCTTCTGCCACGTACCGGGCTGCTATGTCCAGCCCTTTCTCTACGATGGCGTACGCCTCGTCGATGCCCCTCGTCTCGGCCAGCCCTACAAACTCCGCGGGGTGGACGCCTACGACGGCGTAGGCTTTCACGATCTCGTTCGCCTGCCTGACCGCCTCGACGGTCAGGTCGTAGACTGCCTCGTAATCTCTGGCACTCGTAATCGTGAGCCCGCATTCCCCGGCCGGCAGCGATACGATGATCACGTGGGTGCCGCCTGCGTTGCGGAACTCTTTGACGGCCTCGATGCCCCGCCCTGTGCGGAGGTTGAGGTGCATGTGGTCGTCCATGATCGGCAGCGACGCGTTATTCATGAAAACAAGTAACGCTCCTCTCGTGATTAAAGATTGCTATGGTTACACCATACTCTGGGGACTATCTGACAGGCGGGGCGGAGTGCCACCGGCGGGCTTTCGGGGACAATCGCTGCCTGTCACTCTAATGCCTTTTACATATGCCGTTTTTGTGGAAAAACAAAAGATATTTACGGTATGTTGCTTATATTATAATACATACTCAGATTACTTAGGATGATTGATATTTGTGTCTCAGCCTGACATGAGCTTGACGATTTTAAAGGGCAGGCTCACTTTTCTGGTATCGTTCGACACCGGCGGCGAAATGGATAAGCCGACCTTGTCCGCCCTCTTCAAAGTCCAGTCCGGCAGCGAGTACAGCAAGCCTGTCGAGGTGGGCTTCGGTAACCTTACCGGGCTGCTGGTCTCCGAGAAGGAGAAGCTGAACAAGATCTGCACCGTCACTGGCTCCGCGGACCTCTACGCGATGGGCGTCGGGATCATCAGGGTCGACTTCGACATACCGGAGGGCATGACCGTGAGCGACGTCATCATGGCCATGCACATCAATGGCATTTATGTCGACGGCCTTGACCTGAACGCTTTTATCGCTCGCAAGATGAATGAGGTCCGGGAGCAGATCAGGCCGGGGTCGACGGCGAAGGCCAGGGCTTTTTACCAGCACACCAAAAAGTACAGCCTGCTCAAGCTGGAGAAATGCAACCCCTCCCTGGATCCGGGAGACCTGAAGACTCAGTTCGGCACGGACATAACCCGGTTTTTGTCCGGGGAGTCGTCTCAGCGGCGGCTGCACAGCAAGGAAATTGCGGACAAGCTGTCCCGCGACATCTCGTACTACGACGAAGATATGTTCCTCGTCTCCTACGAGGCTGCTGTAGTTCAGGGGTGCGACGACTACTTCAACGACATCAGGCTGTACCTCGAGCTGGGGCTGGCGTTGTCTTTCCTGTTCCACGTCTACGACTGGAAGATCGACGCCGAGATCAGCCAGGCGTTCAAAGCGATCAAGACTGCGCAGAAGTCTACCATGTTTACCCAGGCGCCCCGGCGGCTGGAGCGGTCGCTGCTCAAGGTCAGCGAGTTCAAGCTGGACATCCTGGACAACCTCGAGGACCTGATGAACCCGCTGAAGGTGACCTCGGACTGGTACTACCAGAGCGCCTACGAGCACATCCTCCGGCTGCTCAAAGTAAAGGACTACGAGGGGATCGTCACCCACAAGATCGACGCGCTGGAGGACCTGTACTCCACGTCGCAGGAGATCTCCTACAGCAAGATTGCGATCATCACGGAGATCATCATCATCCTCCTCATCGCTTTCGAGGTTGTGGCCTTCCTGCCTCGATAGCGGAGCGGGCATCTGTCTCGCCGGCGGCAAGGGCGCTGTCGATCCTCGCCAGCCCCCGGCGCAAGATCAGCTCCTCCTCTCCGGATATACAGTCGCTGCCTTTACGGATGACCTCTGCCAGCGGCTCCAGATCCTCCCTCTCGATCAGGATCTCCTGCCCTGGCTTGAATAGCGCTGCGAGGTTGCCGGCGACAACGGCCGTATTCGCCTTTTTCACCAGGTCCGCGTACTCCTCAGGCCCGGCCTCTGTGGCTTCGTCTGCCGCCGACTGTTCTCTGGCTGCTACGACAGCGCAGGCGATACGTATCACCCGTAGCTCTTCCTGATCAAAGGTGACTGAGCAGTATGCCCGGCCCACGTTGAACATCGACATGGTCAGAGTGTCGGAGAGCGGGCCGATAAAACGGGGTAAAAAGAAAACCGGCGTCAGCCGGCGATTGCGGCGTATCTTCGGAAACTCTGGCTCAGCTGTTCTTGATTTCTTCGATGACCAGGTCGGCGACTTCCTTGACTGCCGCTTCGACTTCCGGGGACATCTCTTTGGTGAACTCGGCCAGCCTGACGACTTCAACGCCGTAGATGATGATCTCGTCAGGCATCTTCTGTACTACCCTGCCGATGTTGATCGTGTCGACCAGGTTCAGGTCGTGGAGGGAGAGCATGAACATGTCCGAGGGGGGCATCTCTTTGTCCGTAAACCGGTATATGGTGCCTACCGGCTCGTTGCCCGTCTGGACTGAGTCGATGATGATGATCTTGTCTGCGTCCTCGATCCACGAGAGAATGGCCATGCCGCCCACGCCCGCGTCGATCAGCTCTACGTTTTCCGGTATCTCCCGGGTCTGCAGCTCCTCCAGGACCCGGGGGCCGAACCCGTCGTCCCCGACCAGGATGTTGCCGATGCCTAAGACTTTAATGTTCTTCATGATACCTCGTTTTCATTCCTTGATGATGGTGCCGATGGGCTCGCCTTTGACGGCCTTGATCAGGTTCTCCGGCTGCTTGCCGTTGACGACTACTGTCGGTATCCTCGAGCGCTTTACGATCTGGGCGCCCAGCGGGTCGAAAATGTTGTTCGCTCCGGCGGTCATCTCGATCTTGGTGACCATGTCGACCAGTTCCTGTGGTGTCATACTGTCGATCTTGGTCGCCTTCGGGTCGAGCTTCGGGTCGGCGGTGAACACGCCGTCGACGGAGGTGGTGCGGATCAGGAGGTCTGCGTGCACGTATTCGGCGAGTATGGCCGCGACTGCATCCGTGGTCTGGCCAGGGACGACGCCGCCCATGACCACTACTTTACCTGAGTACATGGCCAGCCCTGCATCTTTGTAGTCATAGGGGGGCTCGGGGTATGCGATGTCGCCGAGCGCCGAGATGAGTAGCCTGGCGTTCAGGCGGGATACGCCGATGCCGATATAGTCCAGAATCGAGTTGTTGGCGCCGAGTTGCTTGGAGACGTTGATGTAGTCCCGTGCCGGCGTCCCTCCGCCGATCACGATGAGGATCGTGTGATCTTCAGCAAGCTGCTTGATCACGTCCGCGTAATCCTTAAAGCGCTGTGCGTCCAGGCCCTGCACAATGGCTGAGCCTCCCACCTTTACTACGATCTTCATGGTTCGTTCCTGCCTCTCGTGGATACGTACCGGGCGTAGCGGCACGTTCACACGATAATGGCAATGGCACTATATAAAGGTGCGGTACAAGTTTATATTATAGTTGTCATGCCCCCAAACACGGTATAATTTTGGTTTTATTCGCTACTGATAAGCTTTATATCGTTGAACTGTATTAATGCATCTTCGATCAAAGGCCAGGGGTATATAGTGGTCAAGTTACAAGTGTTAGCATCCGTCATCTTTCTCTCTGTGCTGGTAGCAGCAGCTCCTGCACAGGCGGCTTCCGGCGATGCCGGGATCCACTACACTAAAATAGTCGTAGAGCCGGAAGGGCCGGACTTTCATGTGACCGTCTATTATAACACGGGCTTCATGACCAGGGTATTCTCCCTGTTGTTCGGCACAGGGTCGCTGAAAGCTGCCATAACTGCCGAAGTGGCGGGCTTCGGGGACATCGAACTGCAAAGCCTGGATACCTCGAACGAGGTCGCCAGTTTCATAGCCTACAACCAGTCTTCCTGTTCTGACGGCTGGTACATGTACGATGCTAACGCAAAGCTGCCGGTCCAGGTCGATCAGCTGGAGATTAGCGGCAAGGCACTCGACAGGCCTATTATCATTAACGACGCTACTGAAGTGCCGGATTTCTTCTACCAGTAGCCCCCACCGGGTACGATCTCGAAATCGTATAAACCCAAAAAATTATTTCTTCTTTCGCCAGCTCTTTTTGCCCGCCTTGAGTGCCGAAGGCAGGTCTACGAAGTAGCTGCCTTCCTCTTTTGACATGACCAGCTCTTTGCGGTTCATTAGGACCGGGAGGTTGATGTCGTAGGTGCCGGGCTCGATGATCCGGACACTCTCTATACGGGGCCCTTCCTGGCGGCCTGCGGGCGCTGAGGGTGAGGGTTCCGCTTGTTTTTCCCCGGGCTTCGCCGTCGGCTCTACCGACTTCTCTATGTTCTCCCTGGCGGCCTGGCTGGCCTCCAGCTCTGCCCTGGCCAGCTTCTCCGCCTGGGCGACATATTCTGCCACTGTCGGTGACGAAGCGGTCGAAGCAGGCTTTGCCACTTTTTTGGGCCGGACGTACTGGAATTTTTTACAGCCGCAGACGGGGCAGCCCATCTTCAGGTCGATGGAGCCGCTTTCGATGATGTTCTTGCAGTCGGTGCACCGGTGTGGCATGGGCTTACCTCAGGAGATCAGCGCGGAGATCATGTCTTTCTCGCAGCGGATTGTCTTCATTCTGTCGGCGGGGCCGATCACCGTCATCCGCCTGATGTCTTTCTTCACCAGTCTCTCCAGCCACGATCTCTGCTGCTGGTGGGGGTAGCTCTGGATCTCTATGCCGGAGAAGACTTCTCCAATCTGCGCCATGGTGGACTCGATCAGCCTGGCCTCCTCGAAGGGGTCCAGGCCGTTTTCCAGGATGACGATCTGCCCTCGCTTGACGTCTTCCAGGATCAGCGAGATCTTATCCGCTGAGCTGAGGGCGCTCAGCCGGT
The DNA here is from genome assembly GCF_000063445.1 of Methanocella arvoryzae MRE50. NCBI lineage: Archaea > Methanobacteriati > Methanobacteriota > Methanomicrobia > Methanocellales > Methanocellaceae > Methanocella > Methanocella arvoryzae. The sequence continues at coordinate 1,202,350 of NC_009464.1, read as the reverse complement.
CGGCGGAAATCATGTTGATCTGGACGTCCATGCATTCACCCGAACCTGTGGGCGATAGTCTCGTAGAGCAGCTCGATGTTGGTGCCTTTCAGGGCTGATACCGGTACGACGGTATGCTGAGGAAACGCACCCTTGATGCGCTCGACCGAGGCGCCGTCCAGGTCCATCTTGTTGGCCACGATGAGCATCGGGAGGTGTCTGGCCTCCATGTTGCCGACCACAGTCACGTTGACCTGAGTGTAGGGGTCCTCCTTGGAGTCCATGACGAGGAGGACTCCGTCGAGGTTGTCCATCCACTTGATGGCCTCGATCACGCCTTCTGTCGCTTCCTTCGCCCTGCGGCGGGCCTCTTCCTCAGGTATGCCCATAGCCATAAAGTCGTGGAAGTCTATGCGGGTCGCCAGGCCCGGCGTATCGATCACGTCGAGCGTAATCGACGCCCCGCCCGCCTTGATCGTCACGCCCTCCCGCTTTTTAACCCTGCGGGTCTCGTGGGGGATAGCAGAAGCGCTGCCCATCTCCTCACCGGTGAAGTCTGAGACGATCCGGTTGGCCAGGGTAGTCTTGCCCGCGTTCGGCGGGCCGTAGATCCCTATTCTGGCCATCTTGCGCCGGGCGAACAGGCTCTTCACCTTCGCCAGGCTGCCCTTGATACTGGTAAATATTGACATCCTTTCCCCTGCCATTTTTCATTATGCTGTTGTACCTATATTAATCCATATGCTGCGGCCACAAGTGACCCTTTTGTATCATATGCCTTTAGTGTCCGCTGTGCAGTAGCCGACGCTGCGCTTACCTTCGTGTCGATCGTCGGCAGGGATGCCTCTGCCCGCAATTAAAATGGGTGAGCATGATATACGGGAAGTGCCGTGGTTTTATTATAGATAATATTTTATTCAATGCTACATTATAAATTTATGATGGAATCATGTTAGAATATGGAAGGAGCATGCCCATGGAGACGGACATATCAGTTAGCGACGTGATGTCGCGAAAGCTCATCACCGCCGACGTGTCTGAGACGGCGGAAACGATCGGAGGCAAGATGGCCGCAGCCAGGACCGGCTGTGTCATCGTCGTCCGGGACACTCAGCCCGTGGGCATCGTGACGGAGCGGGATCTGGTCGTCAAGGTGGTCTCGAAGAACCTGCAGCCCTCTACTGTCAAGGCAGAAGAGCTCATGTCGACTCCGCTCATCACTGTCACGCCGGATAAAAGCACCGAGCTGGCATCCCGGGAGATGGTGCGGCACAGGATCCGGAGGCTGCCTGTGGTACAGGGTAGAAAGTTAGTTGGTATAGTTACCGACTCTGATCTGCTCTCTATATCCTCAGAGTTGAGCGGGATCCTCCGGGACCTGATCCAGCAGAACAACCCCCCCGGAGAGTTTTCAGGAGGAAACGAGGCCGTGGTCTCGCCTGACTCCTTCAGGCAGGGCATATGTGAGGTCTGCCAGAACTTCAAAGAGTCCCTGATCAACATCGATGGCACTTACGTGTGCTCGAGATGCAGGGAAGAGCTGCCATTTTACCAGTGACTGCTGTGTGATAGTATGAAAGTGGAAGACGTTATGTCGGTAAACCCCGTGTGGGTAAGCCCTGGGGAGTTCGTTACTAAAGCCAGGGAACTCATGAGGGACAATAATATTCAGAGCCTGCCTGTGGTGAAGAACGGCAAGTACGCGGGCATGATTACTGTACAGGACATCATCAACGTGACCTCGACCAAGTCCAACGTCACCATCGACGGTTACGTGCGGCTGGACGTGCCGACGGTCACCCCCGATACCGACCTGGCCACCGCCGCCAGAAAGATCATCAGCACTGACGAGGGCCGGCTGCCCGTAGTCCTGGACGGCGGCCGGATCGTCGGCATGCTGAGCATCGTGGACATGTTCGAAGGCGTGGACGACCTCGGCCTGCCGGACATGCCGGTGAGCGAGGTCATGACCAGGAAAGTGGTCGTATGCGAGCCCGGGGACCCCATTTCAAAGGTGTGGAGGAACATGACGGAGTTCGGCCTCTACGGCTTTCCCGTGGTCCGGTCAGGCATGGAGGTCATAGGAATGATCACCAGGGAAGACATCCTCAAGCGGGGCTACGTACGGTTCCAGCGGGAGGATGAGGCCATGCGGAAGCCCTCCAGCATCGTCCAGATGATCATGAGCACCCCCGCCATTACCGTGAGCGAAGACGACCGTGTGAAAAAGGCAGCCGGGATCTTTGCTGAGCGGGGCATCGGCAGGCTGCCTGTAGTCAAGAATGGCAAGCTCACGGGAATCGTCGACCGCTACGATATCCTGAAGGTTTGCAGGAGGCTGTTGACCGTTGACTAGAGTGAACAGGAACGA